>CAVYYM010000022.1:0-258129 GCA_963772715.1 uncultured Bacteroidota bacterium | reverse complement strand
GTCGTACCCAAGTGGTACGCAATTTATACTAATCCCAGGGCGGAAAAACAAGTACATACGCGTCTTCTTGAGGCAGGCGTCGACAGCTTTCTGCCAATTCAGAAGACATACCGCCAGTGGAGCGACAGGAAAAAGCTTGTGGAGAAACCGTTGCTTTCTTCATATGTTTTTGTAAAAGTGGTCCCGAAAGAGTTTCCCAAAGTTTACAAAACCACAGGAGTTGTAAAATTTGTTTCATTTGAAGGACAACCTGTATCAATACCTCAGAATCAGATAGATAACCTCCGGCTTCTTGTCAACAGCAATGCCGAGATCGAAGTGACCGGCGAAGCCCTGGCCAAAGGTGATAATGTGAGGGTATCGAGCGGTTCCCTGATCGGCCTGACAGGGTGAACTGATCTCGATCGGCGGCAAGAAAAAGGTAGTGGTCCGCATTGATAAACTGGACCAGAATATCATTGTCACCATTCCAGTAACCTTTCTGCACAAAATCTAAAAACTAATGAGATCGCACGATTCAAGGAACGAAGTGACGCAGTTCCGCGTAGCGGAAGCATGATTGCATGATTGCACGATTTATTTTCAACATAAAGACTCCTGACACAGATAGTTTTAATATTAATTAAAAATCCCTACCTTTGCCCGATAATTAATACGTTATGCTATGGCTGAAAAGACAAGATATTCGGATGATGAGCTTGAGGAGTTCAGGCAGATCATCCTGGCGAAGCTGGATAAGGCCAAAAAAGATTATGAAATACTCAAATCCAGCATAACTCACGAAGAGAGTAACGACACCATGGATACCTCTCCTACCTTCAAGGTTCTGGAAGAGGGAGCTACTACTTTATCTAAAGAGGAGGCCGGCAGACTGGCCCAGCGTCAGCTTAAGTTCATTCAGCACCTCCAGGCTGCACTTGTCAGGATCGAGAACAAAACTTATGGCATCTGCCGTGAGACAGGTAAACTCATCTCCAAGGAAAGGCTTAGGGCTGTTCCTCATGCCACATTGTGCATTGATGCGAAGATGAAGCAGAAATAGACGGCTAACCGGCGTGCAGGGCAATATAAGGCGTATCAAATGGGGCGTTTTAATTATATGTATAGGCGATGCTTCTCAGGGATGAAGCGGTATTTATTTAATGAGGTCATTGCGAGGATCACGCCGGCTGGCGGTGACGAAGCAATCCTTATCAAATAACCACCGATTTAAAATAGGAAATCGTTTTGGTCAATCCCTCCTCCAGATCCACAACCGGCTCCCAGTCCAATACCTTTTTCGCCAATGCAATATCCGGTCTTCTCTGTTTTGGATCATCCTCAGGCAGCGGGAGATAAATTAGCTTCGATTTTGAACCTGTCATTTTTATGATCTTCTTTGCCAGATCGCCAACCGAGACTTCGATTGGATTACCAATGTTGACTGGTCCGGTGAAACTTTCGGGAGTTGCCATGAGCTTGATAAGGCCGCTGATGAGATCGTCAATGTATTGAAAACTCCGCGTATGTGTCCCGTCGCCGAAAATTGTGATATCCTCTCCTTTCAATGCCTGAACAATGAAATTGGAAACCACACGTCCGTCATTCGAATTCATTCGGGGGCCATAGGTGTTAAAGATCCTTGCTATCTTGATCCGCACTTTATTCTGAACATGATAATTCATGAAGAGCGTCTCTGCACATCTTTTCCCTTCATCATAGCATGCCCTTGGTCCTAAAGTGTTCACATTTCCCCAGTAATCTTCAGGTTGCGGATGAACTGAAGGATCACCGTATATTTCGCTTGTCGATGCCTGAAGTACTTTTGCTTTGGTTCTCTTTGCCAGTCCAAGGGTGTTTATTGCACCCATGACTGAGGTCTTGATTGTCTTTATTCCATTGAACTGATAGTGTACCGGCGATGCGGGACATGCCAGGTTGTAAATCTCGTCAACCTCAAGATATATAGGCATGGTAATGTCATGCCGTATGGCTTCAAAATTATGATTATCAAGAAGATGCTTTATGTTTTGCTTCGAGCCGGTAAAGTAGTTGTCGAGGGATATGACTTCGTTGCCTTCTGCAAGGAGCTTTTCGCAGAGGTGGGAACCAACGAATCCGGCACCGCCGGTAACGAGAATGCGTTTCATCTTTTTAGTTATTAATTTCTGGAAACCAAAACTTTTACAATTACCTCATCTATCTCAACATCTTTGGCTTTGTCACCAGGATTTCCTGAAAGGGAGACTTGTGTAGCCAAAGTCTGCGAGCCTATATAGGCAGCATGCCTCTTTACAGCTTCCCTGACAAACTCATGATCTTCAATCTGAACCGTTATTTTGTCAGTGACATCATATCCATTCTCCTTCCGGATATTCTGAATGCGGTTCACAAACTCCCTGGCAATGCCTTCATACTTCAGCTCATCCGTGACAGTAATGTCAAGTGCCACTGTGAGCCTGCCATCGTTGGCAACCTGCCAGCCGGGAATATCCTCGGAGATGATCTCCACATCCTCCATTGTGAGATCCACCTGCTGACCGTTCAGCATCATCGAATACTTTCCAGTAGCTTCAAATGATGCAATATCTTTCTGCGAAAGCCCGGAGATAGCATTTCCAAGCTCCTTCATCAGCTTTCCATAGCGCGGACCAAGCGTTTTGAAGTTGGGTTTTATCTTTTTTACCAATACAGATGATGTATCATCGATATATTCAACTTCCTTCACATTGACTTCTGCAAGAACCAGATCCTTGACTGCTTCAAACTTGGCTTTGAATTTTTTATCGGGAAGCGGTATCATGATCTTTGCCAGCGGCTGTCGCACCTTGATGCTGACTTTTCTTCTCAGCCCGAGGATCATCGATGAGATCTTCTGGGCGATATCCATCCGCTCCTCGAGATCCTTGTCTATCAGGTCTTTGTCATATTCAGGGAAGACTGCCAGATGGACAGATTCGTCAGAGTGTCTTCCGGTGGTCATATTCAGGTCGCGGAAAAGCTGATCCATATAAAATGGGGCTATCGGAGCGGCAAGCCTGCTGACAGTTTCGAGACACTGGAAAAGTGTCTGGTAAGCTGCGATCTTGTCCTGGTCATAGTCGCCTCCCCAGTAGCGCTTCCTGTTCAGTCTTACATACCAGTTGCTCAGGTTCTCAGTTACAAAATCCTGGATGGCCCGGCCGGCACGCGTGAGGTCATAATTCTCATAGCACTCTCCCAACCTCTTTCACAAGCGAATTGAGAAGAGAGATTATCCATCGGTCGATCTCCGGTCTCATATTTACCAGGATATCTCTCTCGGTAAACCTGAAATTGTCGACGTTGGCATAAAGTGCAAAAAATGAATAAGTATTATAAAGCGTTCCGAAGAACTTACGTTTCACCTCATCAATACCGGATGCATCAAATTTAAGGTTGTCCCAGGGCTGCGAGTTGGTGATCATGTACCAGCGCAGCGGATCGGAGCCGAATTCCTCAATGGTGCTGAAAGGATCAACGGCATTGCCGAGACGCTTCGACATTTTATTGCCGTTCTTGTCAAGCACAAGTCCATTGGAAATAATATTCTTAAATGCGACTGAATCGGAGATCATTGTCGCTATTGCATGCAGAGTGAAGAACCATCCTCTGGTCTGGTCAACGCCCTCGGCAATATAGTCGGCCGGGAACATGTCGCTGAAATTCTCCTTGTTCTCAAATGGATAGTGTGCCTGGGCATAAGGCATGGCACCGGAATCGAACCATACATCGATAAGGTCGGGTTCGCGGAACATCTTTTTGCCTGAAGGACTTACAAGAATTATTTCATCAACAAAAGGACGGTGAAGGTCGAACTTCTCATAGTTCTCCTGTGAGTTATCGCCTTCAGTGAATTTCTCGAGCGGATTCTTCTTCATGAATCCGGCTTTGATAGATTTTTCAATTTCTGCCTTAAGTTCAGATGCCGAGCCGATGCAGATCTCCTCTTTCCTGTCCTCCGTCACCCAGATAGGAAGCGGAGTTCCCCAGAAGCGTGAACGGGACAGGTTCCAGTCGACAAGGTTCTCGAGCCATTTGCCGAATCGGCCTGTTCCTGTTGACTGAGGTTTCCAGTTGATTGTATTATTGAGCTCGATCAACCTTTCCCGGAATGCTGTAGTGCGGATGAACCATGCATCAAGCGGATAGTAAAGAACAGGCTTGTCGGTACGCCAGCAGTGCGGATAGCTGTGAACCTGCTTTTCGATCCTGAATACCTTTCCTGACTGCTTGAGCATCACCGCAATATCAACATCGAGAGTGTCGGCATCGGGAGCAAGGGCTGTGAATCATATTCATTCTTCACCGGGCGGCCGGCATAGAGATTAATATGTATTCATATTGACTCTCTCCTTAACGAACTGATCATCGAGATCGGTTATCGGAACCATGTAACCTCTTTTGTCGACCATCGGACCCATGGAGCCGTCTTTTCTCTTCAGGATCATTGGAGGGACACCATATTCCTTTGCAATCTTGTAGTCGTCGGCACCGAAAGTAGGCGCGATATGGACGATTCCTGTACCATCTTCGGTTGTTACGAAATCGCCGGTAAGAACCCTGAATGCTCCTGAATCGGGTTTCACCCAGTCTATAAGCTGTTCATAATTAATACCTTCAAGCTTGTTTCCTGAAAACTCATCAAGAACTTTAAAAGGGATCTTTTTATCACCGGGTTTGTATTCGGAAAAATGAAGTCCTACGTTTGCTTCGGGGAACATTGCATGGAGAAGATCTTTTGCAAGTATCACAGTGATAGGTTCTCCGGAATATGGATTGAAGCTCCGTACCTTCAGATAATGGATCTCCTTCCCGACAGCCAGTGCGGTGTTTGAAGGAAGCGTCCATGGTGTTGTGGTCCATGCCATTATATGGACAGCCTCAGTATCAATATGCTTGAAAAGAAAATCGGATTTTGCATCATGGATAAGCTTGAAGAGGGCAATGCAGGTTGTATCCTTGACATCGCGGTAGCAGCCCGGAAGGTTAAGTTCATGGGAGCTGAGTCCGCTTCCGGCAGCAGGAGAATAAGGCTGGATCGTATAATCCTTGTAAAGCACGCCTTTTGAATAAAGCTGTTTCAGCAGCCACCAGAGGGTTTCGATATAGCGGTTGTCATAGGTTATATACGGATGATCCATGTTGACCCAGTAGCCCATCTTGCGGGTAAGATCCTCCCACTGGTCTGTATACCGCATCACATCCTTTTTGCATGCCTTATTGAAATCGATGATGGATATTTTCGTTCCGATATCTTCTTTCGTTATTCCAAGTGATTTTTCGACTCCAAGTTCGATAGGAAGTCCATGAGTGTCCCATCCTGCTTTTCTCTTCACTTCGTATCCGCATTGAGTCTTGTATCTGCAGATTGCATCCTTTATCGTACGGGCCATAACATGGTGGATCCCGGGTATTCCGTTTGCAGACGGCGGTCCTTCATAAAATATAAATTCACCCTTGCCGTCAGCTTCACGCACACTTTTATGGAAAGTGTCATTCTCATCCCATATTTTCAGAATATCCTTGTTCACCTGCGAGAGGTCAAGGTTTTTATATTCCGGAAACCGCTTTTTCATTGATAATGATTGCTTTATAAATTGAACTCGCAAAGATAGTAAAAGTTGAGGAAAGTTTAGGGGGGTTTAAGAAGGTCTAAAAAGGTTGAAAAGGGTTTATTAAAAATCGATATTTTTACCTATTATTAGATTATATGAAAAGAATTGTCATTCTAACTGGTGCCGGAATGAGTGCGGAGAGCGGGATCCGCACTTTCAGGGAGGCTGGAGGATTATGGGAAGAGTATGATGTTATGGAGGTGGCATCGCCAATGGGCTGGGCAAAGGACAGGAATCTGGTGCTCAGGTTCTATAATGAACGGCGGAAACAACTGGAGGGCTGTCAGCCCAATGCCGGACATTTTGGAGTGGCAGCCCTGGAAAAGCATTTTGATGTCCATGTGATTACCCAGAACATCGATAACCTTCATGAAAGGGCAGGAAGCACGAAAATCCTGCATCTCCATGGCGAGCTGACCAAGGCAAGAAGCACTGCGCATCCTGAGCTGATTTATGATATCGGATATAAGGATATAAATCCGGGCGATCTGTGTGAAAGGGGAAGCCAGCTGAGACCGCATATCGTCTGGTTCGGCGAGGCGGTTCCGAATATGGATGAAGCAGTCAGGATCACGTCGAATGCAGATATTTTAGTTGTAATAGGCTCATCATTGAATGTTTATCCTGCAGCAGGACTGATCGAATATGCTCCGCGGGAGGCACCGGTATTTCTGATAGATCCGAATGAGGTGTATGTGCCTGGCTCCAGGAAGGTGGAAGTAATAAAGGCTGGAGCGTCGGAGGGAGTGGCGATTCTGACGGAGAGATTGCTTCGGCCCCATTAATTAGTACCTTTGCAAAACAATTTGTCCTGATGAGGAAGGTATCCGGAAAAATAATCGTCGCCATTACCGGTGCCAGGGTTCAATATATGCATTGAGACTTCTGGAAAAACTGACCAGCCTAAAGACTCCTCCATCTGAAATTGCAGTTGTCCTTTCCGATAATGCCAGGGAGATCTGGAAATATGAAACCGGCCAACAATTTATTGCCAAAGCGCCTGCGAAGGAATATAAAAATAATGATTTTTTTGTGCCATTCGCATCGGGCTCATCAGATTATGACACAATGATAATATGCCCGGCATCGATGGGTGCGCTGGGCCGTATTGCTAACGGAACTTCGGACGATCTTATCTCCCGGGCTGCTGATGTGATTCTGAAGGAAAGAAGAAAGTTGATCCTGGTTCCAAGGGAGACGCCTTACAACCTGATCCATATCAGGAATATGGAAACGCTTACCCTTGCAGGAGCAATAATCTGTCCGGCCAGTCCCTCTTTCTACAGCAAGCCAAAAACCATCGACGATCTTGTGATGACTGTCGTTGAAAGAATTATCTCCCTTGCCGGCTTCGACGCCGACACTTACCGATGGATGGAAAATGATTGATGAAAGGATCGTAAAGTTTTTCAGAAGGCACCATGTGCTGACCATTGCCACTTCTGTCGATAATGAACCATGGTGCGCCAGCTGCTTTTATGTTTATTTGAAGAGGAAAATTCACTGGTCTTCACCACTGATCCGAAAACCCGTCACGGACAGGAGTTTCTGAAAAACCAGAAGATTGCAGGTACTGTGGCACTCGAAACAAAAATCATAGGCAAAATCAGGGGTATTCAATTCCAGGGAACCGTTTCTGAACCGTCAGGTGAAATGGCTGAAAAGGCTAAAACCGCCTACCTTAAACGCTTCCCCGTTGCCATGCTGATGGAAACCCATCTCTGGATTGTCAGTCTGACTCTTATTAAGTATACTGATAATAGGTTGGGATTTGGGAAGAAGCTGATCTGGACAATCAATGAACCCGCCCCCGGCTCACGCTAACGCGAGTCCTGCCCCCTAAGAGGGGGTCTGCTAAACTACATCCACTTATCTGGACTAGTAGGTGCATTATGAAACCCCCTTCACGGGGGTGCCGCAGGGCGAGTCGGTGGGTCTATTTCCCCAGTTGCTGTTTCAAAATCTTTGCAATATATTTCCCGAGAATATCAAACTCAATATTGACAACTGTTCCCTTCCTGATCTGATGGAAGTTGGTGACTTCGTATGTGAAGGGGATTATCGCCACCTGAAATGATTTCTGTTTTGAATTCACCACGGTAAGGCTGACTCCATTGACAGAAACTGATCCCTTTTCGACAGTCAGGTAATCATCCTGAAGAGGTTCATATTCAAATGTATAATACCAGCTTCCTCCAGCCTCCTTAACCCCAGTGCAAACTGCAGTCTGATCCACATGTCCCTGCACCATGTGTCCGTCGAGTCGACCATCTAGCTTTGCGCTTCGCTCGAGATTCACTTTATCCCCAACCTTCAGTAAACCGAGGTTCGATTTTTCAAGTGTCTCCCTTATGGCAGTAACTGTATATTCATTCCCCTTCTTCTTCACGACTGTAAGACAAACGCCGTTATGAGAAATGCTCTGATCGATCTTAAGCTCTTTCGTGAATGAGCATTTCATAGTTATGTGGAGGTTGTCTTTCTCTTTTTCGATCCTGCACAACAGGGGCAGCCTCTTCAATTATTCCTGAAAACATATTCCAATTTATTTTAAGTCAAAGTAACTAATTTTTCCGCCTTGATTTCTTTTTAGTGACAGGGAATCCATCCTTCTTCCAGGCAACAATGCCGCCTTCAAGGTTGTAGACCTTTGTGAAGCCCTGATCGTGGAAATATTCAGCCACGCGCCTGGAGCGGTAATCGGTGGTGCAGTAAAAAAAGAGAGAATAATTCTTATCAATAGTGTCAGCGGCATATTCGAGATTGTTGGACGAAGGAATGTTTATTGCATCCCTGATTTTCTTCCCCCTGAATTCGAAATGCTCCCTGACGTCGACCATCATTGCAGAATCGGCACGGAGATAAGCCAGATGAAAATCATATGGCTCAAGTGAAATGTACTTCAGTGATTCGGAAGATTGAGCCGACAGGATGACACAATACAGAATCAGATCTAAAAAGTTAAACTGAGTCGCTTCATACGGATTCTTAAGTTACAAAGTAAGTGATTTTTTCATTTGGTTTAAGCTGATGGGATTGCTTCGTCATCACGCTGCGCGTGCTTCCTCGCAATGACAGAATACTAAATTGGCATTGAGGTCATTGCGAGAAGCGAAGCGACGAAGCAATCTTTCCCCATGTCACTAACTATGATATGGAATCCCCGTTGCACCATTGTACCTTTGTGCCGTTGCGCCCTTTTATATATCTTTGAACTATGATCGACCGCCCGACCATAGAAAGGATCCTCGATGCCGCGCAGATCGTGGATGTCATCCAGGAGTTTGTACCGCTGAAGAAGACGGGGAGCCAACTACCTGGGACTATGTCCTTTCCATAACGAGAAGACACCATCATTCACCGTTTCTCCCTCAAAGGAGATCTTCAAATGCTTCGGTTGCGGAAAGGTGGGCAATGCCGTCAACTTCATCATGGAGCATGAGCATCAGACATATCCCGAGGCGCTTAAGTATCTGGCCAGGAAATACCATGTCGAGGTTGTCGAGAAGGAGCTTACTCCTGAAGAGATCGAGAAGCAAAATGAACGCGAGAGCCTGCTGGTATTATCAGCATATGCTGCACGGCAATTCACAGAAAACCTTTTCACAGACGATGAGGGTATATACTGTCGGATCTCTCTTATTTCAGGGAGAGAGGCTTCAGACAGAATACCCTTAAGAAATTCGAGGTAGGCTACAGCTTTGAAAAACGGGATGCTTTCACAAGAAAGGCGCTCGATGACGGCTACAGGAAAGATTTCCTCGTCAAGACCGGGCTATCCATAGAGCATGAGGATCATGTTTTCGACAGGTTCAGCGGCAGGGTGATGTTCCCCATCCATTCGCTCTCGGGACAGGTTCTCGGTTTCGGGGGAAGAGTTCTGAAAACCGATGCAAAAACAGCAAAATACCTTAACTCGCCCGAGTCGGAGATATACCACAAGAGCCGTATACTTTACGGCATCTTCCAGGCAAGAAAGACGATAATGCAGGAGGATAAGGTCTATCTTGTTGAAGGATACACCGACGTGATGTCGCTTCATGAAGTAAATATCGAGAATGTCGTAGCTTCATCGGGAACATCACTCACACAGGAGCAGGTCCGGCTGGTAAAGCGCTTCACCCCAAACATAACGATACTGTATGATGGCGATGCTGCCGGGATAAAGGCCTCTATAAGAGGCATCGACATCGTGCTCGAGGAAGGAATGAACGTGAAGATCGTCCTGCTTCCTGACGGAGAAGATCCTGATTCATATTCGAAGAAAGTAAGCAACGAGGAGTTCCTGAAATATCTGAGGGAGCATGAGACTGATTTCATCCGCTTCAAGACACAGCTTCTTCTTGAAGAAGCCGCCAGCGATCCTGTAAAAAAGGCAAATCTTATCCGCGATATTGTAAGGTCTATAGCGGTTATCCCGGAAACAATCAACCGCACAGTATATATAAAGGAGTGCAGTACGCATCTGGAAATCCAGGAGTCTATTCTTTACCATGAGGTCAACAAGATGCGTCAGCAGAGATCATTCCAGGACAGGAACAGATATCCCGCCCCGGAAGACTTGCCCGTACCGCCGCCTGTAATAACGAAGCCTGTCAGGCGTGAAGCCACGACATTTGTCTCTGAAAAAGAGGTAATAAGGCTTCTCCTTAAATTCGGAAGCACGGAGTTTGAGAGACATATTAGCGTTGAGGACGGAAGAGAGGAGGTCGTAACCGTGTCGGATTATATTGTAAGCGACATAGTTTCCGATGACCTCGCTTTTGATGATCAGATAATGGCAAGTATTTTTGAGGAGTTCAGGTTTGCCTCTGAACAGGGTACGTTCATCGAAGATATGCATTTCGTGAAGCATTCCGATCCGGTCATTTCACGGCTTGCGGCAGATCTCCTTTCCGAACCGCATACCCTCAGCAAGATCTTTGCCAACAAGCAGACTTATGTCGAAACAGAGGATATGAAGCTCAGGGATATGGTGCCTGATGCGCTTCTCAAATTCAAGGGCGACAAGATCAAGATGAGGCTGAAGGGAATAATGAGCCAGCTCGAGGAGGCGGTAAAATCCGGAGACAAGGAAAGAATTCACGAACTCCAGAACAGGGACCAGAACCTTAAAGCAGCATTAAGAGCCATATCGGAGAAGCTTGGGAAAAGAATAATATTATGAGGAACTTTCACAGAGTGACACAGGGAAAAAACTCTGTGATCCCTGTGGTCCTCCTGATTTCCTCTGTGTAAGTTCTTATTTTTTCCTAAATTTGATCAGTCAATCCGTTGTCTATGAAAAACCTTGTTTCGGTTCTTTTGATCATAATACTGTTTACAATCAATGCCTGTAAACCAAAGGCACCTGAAAAAGAATCAACTCCAACAGGATTTTCGACATATAAGGCGGATGTATCAAGCAGTAACAATCCTGCTGCAAAAATGGAGACCCATTATGGACTGCTTACTCCTGTTGAAATATGTGTGATCTTCGACAGACTCGGGGTGCCATACAATATTTCAGTCCTCAATCCGGTTTCGAACAAAGACCTGTACCTCAGCAATTCTAAAGCAGCAATCAACACAGGTATTTACGGAGTCGATTTTGGCTACCTGAAGATTTTTGGAATCGGCCAGGGAGTGATCGATTATATGGTCACGATAAAGGAGATGACTGACAAGCTGGGAATTCCCGATCATCTTATTTCAGATCCGATGAAGAGAATCCGGACCGATATTTCTGATCCTGACACCGTCTCCATACTGATGCAGAAATCTTATTCCGACATCGATGAGTATCTCAGGGCAAGCGGAAGGGAAAGCACTGCAGGATTGATGGTTATGGGCGGCTGGGTCGAGGCAATATATCTGGCGACACATCTGGTATATAACCCTGTAAATCCGGACCCGCAGGTAGTACAGAAAATTGCTGAGCAGAAATACACGCTTACTTCACTGCTGAGCTTCATGAAGAATTATTATGATGATCCTGTTGTTGTTTACTATACGAAGAAGCTTAAGTATCTGAAGAACTACTTCGATTCTTTCGATATCTATTTTGAGAAAGGCGACCTCGAGATCGATACTGTGAGGCAGGTCCTTCTTTCCTCAGGCGCATCCAAAATGACCGTTACCGTCGAAACGCTCAACAAAATAAGGGACTATGTTGAGAAGCTCCGGACGGAAATGGCAACTCCGTGAAATTAATATTTCCAACGTACTCATCCCCCAAACCCCCTTCCCTGCTGAAGCAAGGAAGGGGGCTTTTAAACTTGTTTTAATTGAGTTAATTCCCCCTCTTTGCTTCAGCAGAGAGGGGGAAAAGAAGGGGGTGAGTACATGATTTAGCATATTTTGTAACTTTAGATTGAAAAATTAAGTCAACAACTGAAATCTATCAAACTGCTTTTGCTAATTGCGATCTTCTTATTGCAGCTTCCTGCGGACAAAAAGACAAAACAGGACGTAAACTTCCGTTGCTTCCGGAAAAACCGGTGACCTCACAGATCGTTCTGCCCATCGATAAGGGATTCAGCGAATACATTTCAGGGTACACTTCCGGAATAGTATCAGTCAATGCAGTGATCGAGATTCGTTTCACACCGGAATTCGCAGCCAAAGCAAACAAGCAGGCTACTGCCGGTATTTTCAGCTTCGACCCTGCTATTAAGGGCAAGACCGAATGGACCGACGACAACACTCTCGTTTTCACACCTGCAAAGCTTCTCGAATCAGGAAAGACTTATACCGGAGAACTGAACCTGTCCAAACTCGGTGAGGTGCAGGAACGGCTGAAGGTTTTTCCACTGCGGCTTCAGACACTGAAAAAAGATTTCAGCATCAACACAGGAACTCTCGGATGTATCCCTGGCGAAGAGAACACCTATATTCTTAACGGTGACCTTACTGCTTCCGACTTCATAGAGCCGGCCGAGGTTGAAAGTTACCTCACAGCAAAGCTTGATAAAAAGAAGCTTGGGATAAAATGGGATCATTCTGATAACCTTATCCATAAATTCAGTGTCGAAGGGATTGCCCGGACTGAGAAGGCACAGGAGCTTACTCTCGAATGGGACGGCAGATCAACAGGCATAAATCAGAATGGATCTGCGAAAATAAACATCCCTCCTGCCGGTGAATTTATTGTAATTGATGTCAGGACTCAACTGGGAGAGAGCCAGAAGGTGGAGATCCTTTTTTCTGATCCTCTTGATCCTGCGCAGGATCTTAACGGGCTGATCTATCTTATACCTTCAGGAGGAGCTACCACTGCAATCAGCAACAACACAGTCACAATTGTTCCAGCCACGGCGTTTAAACAGACTGTAACTCTGACTGTCGAGCAGGCAGTCAGGAATGCAAAGGGAAAGACCCTTTCATCGGCATATGCGAAAAACCTTGATCTGAAATCCATAAATCCGGCAATACAGCTTGTGGGAAAAGGTGTTATTCTTCCCACCTCCCAGAACCTTGTGTTTCCTTTCACCGCTGCAAGCCTTAAGGCTGTCGACCTCACTATTATAAAGATATATGAGAACAACCTGCCCTACTTCCTGCAGGAGTTCAATATGAACTCGGGCTACAACATCAAGAGGTTCGGCCGGCCGGTATTCCGGGGCAGGGTCGATCTTCTCCCTTCGTCAGCCAGCGGGACAGGGACATGGAAACTATTCACCATAAACCTTAACGATTATATCGATGTCGAACCAGGGGTATTGTACAAGGTGAAGCTGAGCATGCGGAGGTCATATGCCATGGTCGATTGTCCTATTACCGGGGAAGACCTCAGGTATGAGGAGCTGCTTCAGCAGGCAGAGGAGGCAAGCAGTGAAAGATGGGATGACCCTGATGTTTATTACGAAGACAGCGAAAACGAGGCATATTATGAAATGGATTACGACTGGGACGATCGCGATGATCCTTGCAAGGGAGCATATTACCGTCCCGACAGAAGCGTTTCAAGGAATGTGCTGGCCTCTAATCTGGGGCTGATCGCAAAAATGGGAGTCGATAACAACCTTCGTGTGATGGTGAACGATCTGCTTACGGCACTTCCTATAACCGAGACCGTCATCGATGTTTATGATTATCAGATGCAGGTTATCGCTTCAGGAAATACGAATCAGGACGGTGATGTCACTATATCGTGCGCAAGAAAGCCTTTTCTGATAATTGCCAGAAAAGACAAGGACCGCAACTACCTTAAGCTTAATGACGGCAATTCTTTGTCTCTGAGCTCATTTGATGTTGCAGGCAATAAGCCTGAAGCCGGGATCAAGGCTTTTATTTATGGAGAAAGGGATGTATGGCGTCCCGGAGATTCGATCTTTCTTTCACTTTTCATCAAGGATATGAAGAGCGATCTGCCTGCAGAACATCCTGTTCAGTTCGAGCTTATCAACCCGCAGGGACAGCGTGTCGATAATCAGATCCGGAAACCTGAAGGGAAGAATCTCCTTGTCTTTACAACCAAAACGGCATCTGATGCCATAACAGGAAATTACGAAGCTGTTTTCAGGATTGGAGGAGCAACCTATAACAAGCGTGTCAGGATCGAAACAGTGAAGCCAAACCGGCTTAAGATCAATTTGAAATTCCCTGAAGAGCTTCTCGGAGGCCGGGCAAGAGGTGCAACTGGAACACTCAATGTAAAGTGGCTCAACGGCATGGAGGCAAAAAACCTCAAGGCGACGGTCGATTATATCCTTAAACACTCCCGGACACAATTTGAAAATTACGGACAGTATATTTTCGATGATCCGATCAGTGAATTTTATTCCGAAACGGTAAACACGTTTAACAGCACTGTTGACGAAAAAGGAAATGCAATTGTCAGGTTCGACCCGGGAGAAGAGCTTAAAGCCCCTGGAATGCTGACTGCCGTCTTTACAACTAAAGTGCAGGAGACAGGCGGTGATGAAAGCATCACCCAGACTATCTGCAAATATGCGCCATACCCGGTTTTTGTCGGGATCAATTTCCCCGGACTCAAGGGGAAGAGCAGGATGCTCTTTACGGATGCCGACAATGAAGTCAGGCTCGTCACTGTCGATGAAAAGGGAAAACCTGTAAAGGACGAGGTCGATATATCTGTATACAAACTGTCATACAGTTGGTGGTGGGAATCGGAAAGGGAAAACCTTGCCTGGTACATTTCATCCCAGGGCCACAGACCGGTATTGACAAAAACAGTTGTCACGGGGGTAGATGGAACTGGCACCTTTACCGTGAATATAAACAAAAGAGAATGGGGCCGTTACCTGGTCAGGGCGACCTCTTCTGAAGGACATTCCACAGGAAAGATATTGCTTATCGACTGGCCATGGGAATACGGGATGAAAGGCAATACCGAAGGAGCAACTCTTCTGGCCATCAGCACCGACAAGGAGAAATATGCTCCCGGTGAGGAAATAAGACTTTCCTTCCCTTCAATGGAAAATGCCAGGGCGATAGTCACAATTGAAAATTCCACAGGCGTTCTGGATGAGATCCGTGTTCCTGCCGTAAAGGGAAATACCGAAGTACGCCTTAAGGCGACACCTCAGATGGCACCCAACGTTTACGCTTATGTTTCTGTCATCCAACCCCACAGCCAGAGCGTTAACGACATGCCGGTGAGACTTTACGGTGTTGTTCCGATAATGGTGGAGGACCCCGGCACACGACTTTCGCCTCAGCTTGCAATTGCCGATGAGATAAGGTCGCAAAAACCTTTTGAGATTAAGGTTAGTGAAGCAAACCGCCAGGCAATGACTTATACCGTGGCTGTTGTCGATGAGGGATTGCTCGACATTACCGGTTTCAAAACGCCTGATCCATGGAGCTATTTCTATGCCCGTGAAGCACTTGGAGTTATGACATGGGATCTTTACGACGATGTTCTTGGCGCTTTCGGCGGAACACTCGACAAAATAATGGCAGTTGGCGGCGACGAAGCCCTGATGGATAAAACGGCAAACAAGGCACAGCGGTTTGTTCCTGTCGTGAAATTCCTCGGTCCATTCACCCTTGATCAGGGAAAAACAAACACCCATACTGTAACATTGCCTCAGTACACCGGATCGGTAAGGACAATGGTCATTGCCGGAAACGACAGATCCTTCGGTGCGGCTAGACAAATCCGTGATCGTCAAAGATCCGCTTATGGTTCTGGTTACAGCCCCCAGGATCATCAGTCCCGGTGAAAAAGCCGCCCTTCCTGTCACTACTTTCGTTCAGAAGGAGGGGATAAAATCCGTAACACTTAAGGCGGAAGGCAATGAACTTATCAAATTTGAAGAGTCTGCAAAAAATATCACTCCTTCCGGCATTGGAGAATACGATAGTGAATTCACATTCACCTCAGCTGAAAAAACAGGTGTAGGCAAAATAAAAGTGACAGCTTCGGGTGGCGGGGAAACGGCCGTTTATGAACTGGAAATAGAAATAAGAAGCCCCAATCCTTCGGAATCGAGGGCCGAGCTCAGGATCCTGAAACAGGGTGAAAAATGGGAGACATCCTTTGCTCCGTTCGGAATTGAAGGCTCCAATTCGGCTCTCCTTGAAGTTTCGGCTCTTCCTTCCGTCAATCTGGAAAAAAGACTCGATTATCTCCTGAATTATCCATACGGATGCTCCGAACAGATAACCTCTGCTGCCTTCCCCCAGCTATGGCTCAAGGATCTCTCGGAAGATCCGGTTGTTGCAGACCTGGCTTCCAGGAATATCAAGGAAGCCATCCGCGAGCTGGTTTCAAGGCAGCTTCCCAACGGAGGAATTTCCTTGTGGCCAGGCAGCTACCAGGCTGAAAACTGGGTCACATCCTACGCCGGACATTTCATGCTCGAAGCAGAAAGATCAGGTTACAATATTCCTTCAGGCTTCAGGCAGAAGTGGATAAGCTACCAGAAAAAACTGGCTCAGGACTGGCGCTTTGATCAGAGATATGAATACTATGCAACGGAACAGGCTTACCGGCTCTTCTCCCTGGCACTTGCCGGCCAGCCTGATAAAGGTGCAATGAACAGGTTGCGGGAGGCTTCAGGGATGCCTGCCCTGGCCAGATGGCTTCTGGCCGCTTCATTCGCAACGACAGGCAGACCCGAAGCTGCCGGAGAACTGCTTGATGTAAGGAACACTGTTACAGAGCCTAAATATTACTATTATCATTACGGAAGCCAGCTGCGCGATAAATCGATCATACTCTACACTCTTACACTGACAAAGAATCTGGATCAGGCATTGCCTCTTTTCAAGGAAGTATGCGAAAGCCTTAACAAGGATACCTGGTACAGTACACAGTCGATAGCATGGGGGCTCTTCGCCTACATGAAATGGATAGACATCCTTACTGTCGATAAAAACAATCCGGTGGAAGTAAAGATAGATTTCAACGGGGAGAATACGAAACAGACGATCGGTGGAAAGCTGGTGTGGAAAAAGGTGCTTGAAATGAAGAGTGGAAACAACAAGATCTCGGTGGAGAATACTTCTTCAAATCCTGCCTATGTAAACCTGGTCAGAAAAGGCATTCCCCTGAAGTCTGATGTCACAAAAGCTGAGAACGGGCTCAGCATGAAAGTGGATTATGTGAATCTCGATAATAAAGCCATTGATCAAAAGGAGCTTGTTCAGGGAACTGATTTCATGATGGTGGTGAAAGTCTCGAACACTTCGATGACAGGACTTACTAACATTGCGCTCACCCAAATGGTTCCTTCGGGCTGGGAGATACAGAATACCAGGTTGTTCGAAGCCAATTACGGAATAAAGGAGAGTTCTTTTGACTACCGTGATTTCAGGGATGACCGTGTAAACACTTTTTTCAGCCTTGCCAATGGTGAGACAAAAACTTTTGTTCTGATCCTGAATGCAGCCTACAGGGGTGAGTTCATGCAGCCGTCGATATGGTGCGAAGCCATGTATATCGAAAACTGTTATGCAAGAATACCGGGAGGATCCGTCAGGGTTACCGGAAAGTAATTTGAACAGAAAACTTAAAATATCACTTATAGCTGCCGGAGTAATTATTGCTCCGGTTTTGCTTTCTCCTTTGCCCCGGTTCACTGCTGCAGAATCGACCGTCGTCGAGGCCAGGGATGGAAGACTTCTTGGCGCGCGCATTGCTGATGACGGACAATGGAGATTTCCGGGTAATGATACTATTCCCTATAAGTTTGAAAAGGCTCTGCTCACATTCGAGGATAAATATTTCTACTGGCATCCCGGTATTAATCCTGTTTCGATTATCAGGGCCATCGGAGTCAATATAAGAGCAGGTGAAATAATCAGCGGAGGAAGCACGATCACAATGCAGGTCGCAAGGATTGCGCGCGGCAACAGACCGAGGACATACCCGGAAAAGATCGTGGAGATGCTTTCAGCGCTCAAGCTGGAACTGTTCAGATCCAAGAAGGAAATACTGAAGATGTATTCTGCCAATGCTCCTTTCGGAGGAAATACAGTCGGGCTGGAAGCCGCATCCTGGAGATATACGGGAAAATCGTCTGAAGGCATCACATGGGCCGAAGCCGCGGCACTGGCGGTCCTTCCCAATTCGCCGGCGCTTGTCTTTCCCGGAAAGAACCAGGAGATACTTAAATCACGCCGTGATGATCTTCTGCAGAAGCTGTATGAAAGAGAATTCTTAGATTCGCTGACTCTTGTCCTTGCTATCGACGAACCTCTGCCCGGTGAAGCCAGACCCTTGCCGGTTCTTGCTCCCCACCTTACGGATTTCTTTTTCAGCAGCGAAAAGGGAAAGAAGGTCAGAACCACCATCGATCCGGACCTGCAGGAACGTGCCACGGAGATAATAAACGCCCATCAGAAGCTGTTGTCGGGGAATTTCATCAATAACAGTGCCTGCCTCATCGTCAGGGTCGAAACCGGGGAAGTTCTGGCATACGTGGGAAACGGTGCATTCGGGAATGCAGCAGAACATGGCGGAGATGTAGATATCATCAGAGCCCTGCGAAGCACCGGAAGTATCCTGAAGCCCCTTCTGTATGCAGGCATGCAATATTCAGGCGATATTCTGCCAAATACGCTTGTGGCAGACATACCAACACGCTTCCCGGGATTCTCTCCAAAGAACTTCGATTTCAGCTATAGCGGAGGAGTTCCGGCATCCCGGGCATTGTCGCAATCACTTAATATTCCTGCAGTTAAAATGCTTCAGAAATATTCACCTGACAGATTTCTGGGACTGCTTCAAAAAACCGGATTTACAAGTTTCGATAAGAATTCCGATCATTATGGACTCTCCCTCATCCTTGGCGGCGGGGAAGCTTCACTGTGGGAGCTCACCGGAGTATATGCCTCTTTGTCAAGGGTTTTGAATAATTACCTCCATAAAAAGAAATATTTTGCAGGGGATTATCATCCTCTGCTGCTTGTCCTGAAAAATGAGAGAGAAGAGGAAAAGAAGGAAGATCCTGCTCCTGTTCTGAATGCCTCTTCGATATGGCTGACATACGATGCTCTTCTGAAGGTCAACAGGCCGGAGGGAGAGGCAGGATGGCAATATTTTTCATCATCCAGGGATTTTGCCTGGAAAACCGGGACAAGCTTCGGCTTCCGCGATGCCTGGGCGATCGGCACCACTCCGGAATATGTAATCGGCGTCTGGGCAGGCAATGCCGATGGTGAAGGAAGGCCGGGGCTGACAGGTATTTCAGCCGCAGCTCCCATACTTTTCGATCTTGTGAATATATTGGAGCCGACCGGCTGGTTTAAAGAACCAATGGAAGAAATGACAATGATAAGAGTCTGCTCCCTGAGCGGCTACAGGGCAGGACCGGACTGCCAGGAAACAGAAGAGGTTCCTGCATGTGTCAGCGGCCTGAGAAGCGACATGTGTCCGTATCATAAAATAATCCATCTCGACAAAACAGGCACCCGGCAGGTTACGGCAGATTGTGTTTCTCCCGCCGGGATAAGAAATGTACCCTGGTTTGTTCTGCCTCCGGCGATGGAATACTTTTACAGGCAGAAGCATCCCGGCTACAAGGTTGTTCCCCCGATGGCAAAAGGTTGTATTCCTGAAAAAGGCATCCCGGTCATGGAGTTTATTTATCCGGTTCCCGGAGTCAGGATCTTTATCCCGCGCGATCAGACAGGCCTGCTTACCAGGATCATCTCAGAAGTCGCGCACCGTAATCCGGCAAAAAAGATTTTCTGGCATCTCGACGAGACTTATGTGGGAACTACCAGGTATATTCACCAGATTGAAATAATGGCAGAAACAGGGAATCATATATTAACCGTGGTTGATGAAGACGGAAATTCCTTGAAATGTCCATTTATAATAACAGGTAAGGCTGACAAATAAAACATATGGTTAACGACATTGAAATTTTTCCTGTAGTAGATGATGAGGGCAATGAGATCTCATTGGCACCCAGAAGTGTATGTCATGACGGAAAGAGCATGCTGCTGCATCCTGTGGTTCATTTTCATCTTTTCAATGAAAAAGGAGACCTGTATCTGCAGAAGCGTGCAATGACAAAAGACCTTCTTCCGGGCAAATGGGATACTTCCGTTGGCGGACACGTAAGTCCGGGCGAGACTGCTGTGGAAGCCCTTAAGAGAGAAGTGCAGGAAGAGCTTGGGCTGAAGGAGTTCAGATTTCATTTCACGAAAAGATATATCTGGAAGTCAGTCCGTGAAAGAGAGCTTGTATACTCATTCACAGGAACTTCCGATGAGACACCGGATGTTAACCCTGATGAAATCGATGAAGGAAGATTCTGGCCTTTGAATGAAATAAAAGATAAGTTGGGAAAGAATATTTTTACTCCTAATTTTGAAAAGGAGTTTGAAGATCTTTTGGGCTACCTTTAATTCATATTTCCCGGCTATGAAAATGACTGTTAAAATATTAACACTGAGGACCGAGGCTGAAGCCATACTTCTTTCCGGACTGCTTGATCAGGCAAATATCCAGCACATGCTCAAGTCGTTCCACGATTCCGCCTATGACGGCATGTGGCAGACTCAAACTTCATGGGGTACGCTCTATGCCTATGAGGAAGACAGGCAGGCGATACTGGATATCTATAACAATATGTCGACACCGGAGACTCAATATGACGAGACTTAATCAAAAAAAATTATATTCGCGCAGCATTTTCTGTCTATAAAAGACATTATTGAAAATTTCAAAGGGGAAAAATGGAAAAATCTGTTAATCAAATAGCCAAGCCCGACTTCTCGTTTTCTGATTTAATAAATTCCCTGAGTCAAGTTTTAAAGAATAAATACTTTTATATAGCCCTGGCTACGCTCGCAGCCGGACTCTTCATTAACATTCTCTCCCAGATATATCTCTACAATAACTTTAACAAGGGAGCAATATATCCGGAAATGTCTGATTTAATACTTGATAAGGTTCCTGTTATTGATGTTTCCATAATATATGACTTGCTGGTCATCGTGGTCTTCTTTGTTGTTATGATTTATGTCATTCAAAGAAAAGAATATGGAAGGATCCCCTATTTTTTGCTTCTTAGCGGAATCTTTTACATTATCAGAGGAATTTTTGTTGTTTTGACTCCTTTGGGAAATCCACCCGGTTTCAACGGTTCAGATCCTCTGTTCAATGGTTTTTGCGCATATGAGTTTGGGGTTTATCCATCGGGGCACGTAGGCAATACATTCTTGCTTCTTCTGCTGGTCAATGATAAAATCTATAGATACATAATGTGGTTTTGTATGGCAGGAATAATTTTTGCTCTCATTCTTTCTCACTGCCATTACAGCATTGATATCTTTTCGGGTTTCCTGTTTGCTTATGCAATTAAAGGCCTTCGGAGACAGACATCTGAATATGTTCATTCTGAAAGATCAGGAACCGGTAACGGATAAGTCGTAATTTCACAGGATAAAAACTTTAATCAATCTGAAAATGAAAAACAGATTATTACTCGTCACGGCTTTTATGCTAATGTGCGGAATGGTATTTTCCCAGCCACAGCCTGAATCTGCCGATGTAATTATGAAGAAAGCGTACAAACAGGCAAAGAAGGAAAAGAAAAATGTGTTCGTGATATTCCACGCCTCCTGGTGCGGCTGGTGCAAAAAGCTGGATGCATCGATAAACGATCCTTCATGCAGCGATTATTTCAACAGGAGCTATGTATTCGTACACCTTACAGTTCTTGAATCAAAGGACAAGAAAAACCTGGAAAATCCAGGGGCTGCTGAAATGTACAATAAATACTCAGGAGGAAAATCGGGGATCCCTTTTTTCATGATCTTCGATAAGAAAAGGGTTCTTCTTGCAGATGCCTTTATACGGCCCGAGGGAGTCGGCCTTGACAAACCAGGCACCAACATGGGTTGTCCTGCCGCTCCTGAAGAGGTTGCAGCTTTTGTCGGGGTTCTTAAAAAGACCTCAAAAATAAATGAAGCTGAAATAATGGCGGTAACGGAAAGGTTCAGCAAGAACAGGAACTGATTATTCCTCAAGTCCTTTTTTGCTTCTTTTCTCCAGCCATCTGATTAAAAAATATGTGCCAATTCCGATTACTGCCATCGCAAGGAGAAAAAGAGGATACGCAATTTTCCAGTTCCCGGAACCAGTCATCATTGACCATTCCGACATTCCTCCAATACTTGCCAGAAGTGTCAGCGGCATGAATATGGTGGCAATAAGGCTGAGCCGTCTTACTGAGCTGTTTGTCTGGTTCGACGTTTTGGTCATCTGGTTGTTCAGCAGGGAAGTGTACAGTTCCATAAGACTTGTTACAATTTCACGGTTGGTCTCCGTCAGCTCGAAAAATTTTGCCAGGTGGTCGTAAATGTCGCGGAAATGGAAAATCGCCTTGTCGGTCACAAAGGGACAATCCATCCTGCATATTTTCACAAGTATCTCCCTTTCATGAAAGAGGCTTTTTCGCAGGTTAACCAGATCTTTCTTAAGCCTCATGAGCTCTTTAGGATCGAACAGGGCCGGATTGTTCAGCACGTCATCTTCAGCTTCCTCGATCTTATCTTCGAGTGCTTCAAAGGCTTGCAGCTTCTCATCGACAACATAGTCGAGCACTACATGCATTAAAAATGCCGGACCTGCCATTGCAAGATTGGGGTCATTCTCAATTATCCTGATAATGCCGTTGAGCGGTTTTCTGTCTTCTGAATTGATGCCGCTGACTGTTATCAGGAAATTCTTTCCAATGAAAAGATCTATTTCATCGACGATCAATTGTTTCTCCTTATAGCTGAACGCATTGAAAATAATAAAGGTGTTGTCAGGGAAATGCTCGATCTTGGGCACCTGGCTGCTATCGAGACAGTCTTCAACCGACAGGGGATGAACATTTATCGTATCAACCAGGGAATGAAGCTCCTGAATTGACGGATTAAAGAAATTCAGCCAGATAAATCCGCCTTCACGGTTAGCTGAAATTGCCTCCTCAACCGATTTTAGCCCATAAAAATGGCCTGCAGGTGAAAAATGATAAAACTTTGATTCTGACATGGCGAACATATTAGTCCTTACCTTGAAACCGGAGACTAAATTATGAAAGTTTAGAGTGCCTAGAGTATTTAGAGTGCCTAAAGTTTTTACATTTTTTTAACTCTAAGTACTTTAAACTCTAGGCACTTTAGGTTCACTTCCTTTTGTTTCCTCGGATAATTTTATCACCTTTGATTTTCCCTGGGTAAGGGTAATTTGTGGAAATATGGATGCCTGTCAGGTAAAAAGATCTCTTTTTATACTTAATCCAACTGCAGGTGTGCAGCCTGTCCGGTTCATTGTATCCGCCGAACTTCAGCGCAGGAAGAATGAGCTTTCATATTTCAAATCGCTGAGCATCGATGAATCCGGGTCACAGATAAAAAAATCATTTGAGGATTATGATATTTTCGTTGCAGCCGGAGGTGATGGCACCGTGAGAAGCGTGGCAGCACAGCTTGTCGGAACAAATAAGATCCTCGGAGTTCTGCCCATGGGATCGGGGAACGGATTTGCCAGGGAATTCGGATTCCGGCCAAATATTCCATCCCTTCTCAAAGACATAAAAAAGGCGGAAAGCCTTTCTATCGATATTATACATATGAATGATCTCCTCTGTCTGAATGTCGCAGGCATTGGATTGGACAGCTTCGTGGCCCACTCCTTTGAAAAGCTGGGCACAAGGGGTTTATGGTCCTATATATACGTCACATTCAGGAACTTCATAAAGCTGAAGCCGGTTCATGTTGAAATTCACCTTGAGGGAGAGACAATTACGGATGACCTTTTCACACTGACCATTGCAAATACCCGACAGTTTGGCAATAACGCATATATCGCCCCTGAAGCAAAGCCTAATGACGGGATAATCGATATTGTTCTTCTCAAACCGTTTCCGAAGATCAAGGCCCCGCTGATAGTTTACAGGCTTTTCAGGGGAACACTCAATAAATCAAAATATGTCAGGTACATCAAAACCGATAAACCGTTCTCAATTAAAACAGCTGAAACAAAATTCCATATCGACGGAGAACCTGTTGAATTTTCCGGAGAAGTAAAAGTATGTATCAAAAGAGATGTCCTGTCCGTTCTGAAGACAAAGCGAAATAAATTTCAGAACACCTCTTATCAATAAATGCCTGGATTAAGATTCAATCAGTATCTTTACGGAAGACTCAATCTTTATAAAGTCGCCGGTCTTTACTTTTTCAACCTTTTCATTTTATTATTATGAAACTCAGATCCGGAATATTCGGTTTTGCAGCTGTCAGCGTTATGATGCTGACCTGCTCTCCTGTTCCGAAACAGGAGAAGACAATCAGTAATATAGAGGCAAACAGGGTATCCCTTCCAAACGGGTGGTCCCTTACTCCTGTCGGGAAAATGCTTCCCCTGGGAGACCTCCCTCTGAACATTGCGGTTTCATCTTCAGGAAAGCTGGCAGCTGTAACGAACAACGGACAAAGCGATCAGTCAATCCGGCTGATTGATCTTGAGGGTGAAGTCATCGCCGATTCAATAGATATAGGAAAATCGTGGCTGGGACTCGTCTTTTCGCCTGATGAAAAATTTCTCTACGCTTCCGGCGGAAATGACAACATTATTATAAAATATGCGATCGCAAACAAACATCTGTTTCCTGACGATACGATCAGTCTGGGAAAACCATGGCCCGAAAGAATAAGTGTGGCAGGAATTACGATCGATAAAAAAGGAGAAAGGCTTTATGCAGTTACCAGGGAAAACAACTCCCTGTATGTAATTGATGCTGCATCAAAGAAGGTTATTTCAAAACAGGCCCTCGACGGAGAAGCGTACACCTGCCTTTTGTCTCCGGATGACAAGACATTGTTTATTTCCTGCTGGGGCTGCGATCATGTTGTAATATTCGATACCCAGACTCTTAAAATCACCGGATCCATTCGTGTCGGAGATAATCCCAATGACTTATGCCTGACCAAAGACGGGCAATATTTGTTTGTGGCCAATGCCAATGATAATAATGTCTCTGTAATCGACACGCGAAAAAATATAGTTATTGAAATACTGAATTCATCGCTTTATCCTGATGCCCCTCCTGGTTCGACCACAAACAGCGTTGCACTGAGCAAGGATGAAAAGATATTGTTTATAGCCAACGCAGATAATAACTGCATTGCCCTTTTCGATGTCTCTGTTCCGGGGAAGAGCAAGAGCAAGGGCTTCATACCGACAGGCTGGTATCCCACTTGTGTCAGGATCGTTAATGACAAAATACTCATTTCCAATGGCAAGGGCCTCTCTTCGATGGCAAATCCCTATGGCCCGGACCCGACACGCAGAGGACAGGTTGTCACTTATCAGCAGGGAGGCAAGGAGCATAAAATCAAAGTTCAGTATATAGCCGGGCTCTTCAGGGGCACCCTGAACATTCTGCCGGTTCCCGGTCCGGAACTGCTTGCAATCTACTCACAGGCAGTATTCAGCAATGTGCCGTATACAAAAAAGAATGAGCTTGTATCTGCAATACCTGAAGGCAATCCGGTTCCCCGGAAAGTCGGTAACCGTTCTCCCATCAGGTATATATTTTATATAATCAAGGAGAACCGCACCTACGACCAGGTTCTTGGCGACATACCTGAAGGAAACGGAGATCCCGGACTTGTACTCTTCGGAGAAAAGATCACTCCTAACCATCATGCCATTGCACGCGAATTCGTTCTGCTCGATAATTTTTATGTCAATGGTGAAGTAAGCGCTGACGGACATAACTGGACAATGGGAGCATATGCAACTGATTACCTGGAGAAGACCTGGCCTACCAGCTATGGAGGAAGAGGAGGGGATTATACTGCTGAAGGAAACAGGGAAATAGCCAACAATAAAAACGGATTTCTGTGGGATTACTGCAGCAGGAAAGGCATAAGCTTTCGCAGTTATGGGGAATTCGTCGATAATCAAAAAGCAAATATCCCCGTGCTTAATAACCATTTTTGCAAATATTTTACAAGCTGGGATCAGACGGTCCGCGACACTGTCCGGTTCTATCAGTGGAAACGGGATTTCGATTCGCTGATGACTATCAATGCCCTGCCACAGCTGAACACCATCAGGTTTATTAATGACCACACCGAGGGATTGCGACTGGGCACACCTACTCCCTTTGCTCATGTTGCTGATAATGACCTTGCTATCGGTCTTTTTGTCGACTATCTCAGTCATAGTTCCGTGTGGAACGAAAGTCTTGTAATCATGGTCGAAGATGATGCTCAGAATGGTCCTGACCATGTCGATGCACACCGCAGCGTAGCCCTTATTGCAGGAGGTTATGTCAAAAAAGGATTTGTTGATCATACTCCATATACAACAACTTCCCTTTTACGGACAATCGAACTTATCCTGGGATTCCGCCTATGAGTCAGTATGATGCTGCGGCCACACCCCTCTGGAGATGCCTGAATAATGTGCCTGGACATGAGCCTTATCTTGTAAAGCCCATATCAGTTGACCTGGACGAAAAGAACATTGCAGAAAACCGCTGGCAGCAGATGAGCGAGAAATTCGACTTTACTGCGGAGGACAAGATCAACGATGCAGAATTCAACGAAGTGATCTGGAAAGCCGTCAAAGGACTCGATTCGCCATGTCCTCCGGCAGTAAGAGCGGCGTTTTTCCTGACAGTTGATGAAGAAGATGAGGATTAAAAAAACAAGGTTGTCAGAATGCCCTTAGTGATCCTTGGTGATAGCCTTTGAGTACCTTTGTGGTAAGATTAAATCATTGAATCACAAAGTATCACAAAGTACGGCACAAAGGGAAAAACAATTCTGAAATTCCCTTTTGAAGACAATCTTTCTGTTAGTTGTCATGTGGATTCTTTTGATCTATTTTCGGTATATCCTGATTCAGAGAAACTTCCTTTTTCAGTGTCACAACAACAACACCGTTCTTTCCTTTTTCACCAAATACAGCTGTTGCACTTTCACCTTTTAAAACAGATACTGTATTTATCATATTCGGATCCAGCCATTGTAAATTATCTCTTTCAACACCATCCACAATATACATAGGTGCTGGCGTTGGGGTTTTTCCCGGCGGCGTAACCGGAGGAGGAACTATCTTCAGTTCAGGAGGAATTACATCCGGATCCTTTGTCATTTTAACAATCATTTCCTGACTGAGATCGGCATTTAACTTCAGTGATTTGTATCCGGAATATGTAAAAACCAGGGATCCACCCTCAGGAATGCGTGCAATGGCAAAATTTCCGTTCTGATCAGTAATTACACCGGCGGATCCGTCAGAAACCGTAACTGTCACTCCAAACATCGGTTTGTTTTCCTCATTAATGACTTTCCCCTTAACCGTACCATCAGCCTCCGGAGATGAATAACGATATTCGGGTGTCGCAAAAGCATAGAATATCAGGGCAATGACCGGAAGGACAAACATAATCCTGAATTTCCTCCACGGTGAATAAATGATTTTTTTCATCATGTCGAATCGTTTTTTACTGCTTGAATATGAGAAAGAATTTGAAAGGGGAATTACAGGGACATTGAATAGCTGGTTCATAAGAACCGCCCTGTATACGGCCGGATCTGAAGTCTGTTGCAATGCAGCTTCATCAGCAAGATATTCATGGTTCTGTCTGATAAAACTCGTATATATCCATGCAAAAGGATTAGCCCACTGAAGCATGCGGACTATTTCGGCAAGCAGAAGGTCGAACCAATGCTTCTGCCTCACATGCACTTCCTCGTGGTTCAGTATCTGTTCTGCATCACCCTCTCCGACAGAAGGACTTATAAAAATAAAATTAAAGAAGGAGAAGGGGGATTTTATCTCCGGGACTCTGATTATCCTCGCGGGACCTCGCCTGGATGATTCATTTTTTCTGATTATACCTGATAAAGCCCTTATATGTTTTGTCATCCTGATTGCAAGAATGATCATGCCGGAGATGTATACGAACAATAGTAAATACTTGTAGTTGAGATTTATCCCGGAGGACACTGCTTCAATAGCCTGAATATCGTTACTGCCAGATATTAGCTGGGCAGGCATGCTGGCCTGTGGTCCCGATATTTCAATTACATAATGAAAGGATATGAGGGGGAACAGGAATGAGGCAAGGATGCCGGATACCAGGTAGAGTCTTTTGATCCTGAAAAACCTCTCATTGCGCAGGAACAATAAATAAATCAGTGAAAAACCTGTAAGCCATATCACTGATTTGACCAGATAATAATGCAAATGGTTCCATTATTTTCTTTTTTTACTTTTCTTCATTTCTTTTCTTGTAACATCAAGAAGACCATTAAGCTCTTTCATCGAGAGGTCTTTCTCCTTTGCAAAAAAAGATGCCATTGCCGGGAAGGAGTTGTCGAAATAGCTTTCCATTAGTCCGAAAAGCTGGCTTTTTGAGTATTCCTTCTTCGAAACAATAGGATGATAGAGATGGACATTGCTGAAGGCTTTGTGCCCAATGAAACCTTTCTTCTCCAGCACTCTCACCACTGTCGATACAGTGTTTCTTGCAGGCCTGGGTTCTTCGAATCGGTCGCGGATATCCTTAACCAGTCCTTCTCCAAGATCCCACAGGATCTGCATTACCTGTTCCTCTGCCTTTGTCAGTTGCATGATTTTATCGCATTATATTCTGTAAATATACGACTATTTTTATAGTCATGCAAATATTTTACAAAATATATGACTATATATTTTAGTCTTAAGAAATTTATCTTGTAATTATTAAATAATTGCCATTTTTTAACATTTTTTATCTTTTGAAGCCTAAACATTGATTTTTAAGAATTTACACAGAGCTGCACAGAGAAACTCAGAGTTACACAGAGGGTCTTCTCTGTGGATCTCTGTGGTCCTCAGGATCTCCTCTCCCGACGAGTCGGGACAAGTTGTGCAAGTTCTTTTTATTGCCCGAAATCAATATATTTCCTTAATTTGCAAAAAATCATAAATCATACTTATTATGAAAAAGCATATCTTCTTCACCCTGATCTGTGCACTTGGTCTGTTAATTGCGCTTCCCTCCTTCTCTCAGAAACCCAATAAGCTGAAAGGCAAGGAGAAAAAAGCCGGATGGGTACTTCTGTTCAATGGCAGTGATTTTACCGGATGGCGCCAATGCAACGGAACCGAAATGCCAAAAAACTGGACCATCGAAGATAATTCGATGAAGGTCTTTACAGGCGAAGGCAAACAACCCGGTCAGGGTTCAAACGGGGATATAATCTATTCCGCCAGGAAATTCAGGAACTTCGAATTGTCTGTCGACTGGAAAGCATCGGAGATGGCAAATTCCGGAATCTTTTTCAATGTCCGGGAGGTGCCAGGCCAGCCAATTTACTATGCAGCTCCGGAAGTGCAGGTTCTCGATAACGAAAAAGCTACCGACAATAAGATTGCAAGCCATCTTGCAGGATCCTTATACGATATTCTTGCAGCTGATCCAAAAACAGTTCATCCTGCAGGTGAATGGAATACGATAGTCATCTCTGTCAAAGACGGGAAAGTCACTCATACACAGAATGGAGTCAAAGTTGTCGAATATGAGATGTGGACACCAAAATGGAACGAGATGATAGCGAACAGCAAATTCAAGTCTTTCCCCGGCTTTGTCGAAGGAATAGCAAAAGAAGGGTATATCGGGTTGCAGGATCACGGTTACGCAATCTGGTTCCGAAATGTCAAAATAAGAGAATTATAGCATGTTTTATCAGTTTCATGGAATCATTTGAGGCTGAGGATTGTCTTTATACTAAATAACGCGTTACCGAAATGAAAAGAACAGGTATAATCACTGCTACAGTTGTTGTATTGGCAATAGTGGCTCTTTTTGTCTTTAACAGGCTCTTCACAAAAAAAGATAAAGTAAACTTGTATGCTGAAGCAAAAAGAGGACTGTTTGAAATTACCGTCTCAAATTCAGGCTCTTTGCTTGCTGAAAAATCAATAGATATAAGGGGGCCTGAACTTAAACAATCGTCTGAAGAAAATCAGGGCCAGCATGGAGGACAGGGGGGTGGAGGACAGGGAGGCGGCCGTCAGGGGGGCAATATGATGATGGGAGGAGGCAGAGGAGGTGATTTCCATATGGTTGATTTCAAGATCACGGATATTGTTGCTGAGGGGACGATCGTAAAAAAAGGCGATTACATTGCAACTCTCGACAGGACAACATATGACAACACTCTCAAGGATGCCATTGAAACTCTTAAGACTCTGCAGAATAACCTTGAACTGAAGATCCTCGATACTGCTATGTCCCTGACAACCCTCAGGGATGAAATTAAAAACCAGAAATATGCCGTGGAGGAGGCTGTTATCGAAGTTGACCAGTCAAAATACGAACCACCGGCCACAAAGCGTAAGGCCGAGCTGACGCTTAACAAGGAACAGCGAGCCCTCGAACAGAAACTAAAATCATATAAACTGAGAAAGATGCAGATTGCCACTGATATCAAAAGTCAGAAAATGTCTCTTCAAAACCAGGAACAGCTTGTGAAAAATCTTCAGGAATACCTTGCACAATTCAGGATAACTGCCCCTTCAGACGGGATGGTCATTTATAAGAAAGACAGGATGGGCAACAAGAGAAAAGCAGGCTCTTCAATCAATCCCTTTGACAATGTTATAGCCACGCTCCCTGATCTGACATCCATGCTATCAAAGCTATATGTCAGCGAGATCGAGGTAAGCAAGGTAATTCCGGGACTAAAGGTGTCCCTCACCGTTGATGCATTTCCGGATAAATCATATACAGGTTCGGTGATAAGCGTGGCAAACATCGGTGAGGTGTTGCCTAATTCCGATGCAAAAATGTTTGAAGTCATGGTTCATGTCGACGGTATGGATAATGCACTCCGTCCTGATATGACAACCTGGAATAAAATAATCCTTCAAACCATACCGGATGCCGTGTATATTCCCATCGAATGCATTCAGGCAGGGGTCGACAGTGTTCAGTTCGTTTATAAGAAGAACAAAACCAGGCAGATTGTTGTCGTGGGAGAACTGAATGACAAGAATGCAGTTATCAGGCAGGGACTCGATGAAGGCACTCAGGTGTTCATTGTGCCACCGGCCGATGCTGCCACTTTCAGACTCGTCGGACAAAATCTGATTGCTGAAAGCAAAGAGTAACCTTGCCGGAAAAACAGCTCAAATCTGAAACCTGAGTCGAAGGATTCTGTTCAACCGATTACCTGGCCCAGATATAGAATTCAAACATGTCTATTATTATTAAGGAGTTAAATTTTAACTCCTTTTTTTGTGATGCTCTGCCGGAGTCTGCATAAATCATAAGTCCGTTCGTCAAAAAAAGTTGAATTGCGTTATTTTAAATCCTAACTTTCATTCAATTATCCGGTCTTCATATTTTAATGCCTAATGCTATGAAAATAAAACTATTACTCACTATTTTTCTTTCCATTGTTTCCCTCCTGCTTATTACCGCTCAGGTCCCTCAGGGATTCAACTATCAGGCGGTAGCACGGGATGCCCAGGGCAATCTGATAAAGAATTCTTCCTTGCCTGTAAAGATCACGATTCAGGCCGATTCGCTGGGGGGAACAATATTGTGGCAGGAACTTCATTCATCGGTGGTGACAACTGATAATGGAGTGATCAATCTTGTTATTGGAAAAGGGGCCCGGCAAAATACAAGCACCGTGGCAAAATTCGATTCAATCAATTGGAATGTAACGCCAAAGTTCCTTAAAACGGAGATAAATTACGGCGGATGGAAAACAATGGGAACTTCAAGGTTTTGGTCAGTTCCCTATGCCCTGACGGCCCATGATCTGGAAACAGGCAAGCTCGGAATTAAAGGCACTACCTCTAAACTTGATGAGGCAATATTTGAAGTGAAAAACAAAGACGGACAGACTATTTTTGCGGTTTATAATGAAGGAGTAAGGATATATGTAGATGATGGAGCCAAAGGACCCAAGGGAGGTTTTGCTGTCGGAGGATTTGATATGACGAAAGAGACAAAAAGGGAGTATCTGGTAGTCAGCGATGACAGTATCAGGATGTACCTTGACAGCAATATCAGCACCAAGAAGGCAAAAGGCGGATTTGCAGTAGGCGGCTTTGACATGACCAAGGGGACAATCCAGAATTATCTTGATGTGAGTGCTGACAGCACGCGGATATATGTAAAAAACCAGACAAAGGGGGCCAAGGGAGGATTTGCCGTTGGCGGATTCGATGCCACAAAGGGACCGGCAATACCCTTTGTCAGCCTTACACCAGACAATTATTTCATCGGACACGAAGCAGGCGCAAAGATTACGAATGGAAAATATAATTCCCTCATAGGGTACAGGTCAGGGCAGACACTTAAAGATGGGGATTGTAATATTTTTATCGGATATGAGGCAGGTTATAATACCCTCGGCACTTTAAGTGTACCGGGAGGTTCCGAAGGATCCTGGAACTGTTTTATTGGTTATCAGGCCGGACATTCAAATATAAATGGCGCCAATAATACATTTATTGGTTCCAGTTCCGGAAAAAGCACCAATTCAGACCATAATACCTGTCTGGGATCAAACTCCGGAACCAACAACATAGGCTATGCAAACACTTTCATTGGTTCCTATGCCGGCATGAAAAACACTAATGGGGGCAACAATGTTTTTCTTGGCCGTGGTTCAGGCTGGAACATCCAGGAGGGAAGCTGGAATACATTTATCGGATCTGGTGCAGGAGCAAATATAAAATCAGGCCAGGATAATATTATCATTGGCGCAGGTGCAGCGGGAGAAAATTATTTTGCCGGATCCGGTTCTGGCTCATCCAATATTATTATCGGCAACAAGGCAGGCTATTCATTATCAAATACTTCTTCGAACATTTTCATAGGAAACCAGGCCGGCTATAATGAAACAGGATCCAATAAACTGATCATTGAAAACAGTTCTTCAGGAACTCCCCTGGTGTATGGTAATTTTGACGGTGATGTTTTCAGAATCAATGGAAATGTAGAGGCTACTGTATTTAATACAGTTTCTGATATATCCTTAAAAAGGAATGTAACCCAACTTACAGACGCCACAGAAAAACTGATGCTGATCAGAGGTGTCTATTTTGATTGGAACCAGTCAGAAGAGACCGGATTGCTGCTTAATGACGGGAGACAAATAGGTGTAATAGCTCAGGATGTCGAAAAGGTTTATCCTGAAATTGTAATGACAAACGATAAGGGCTATAAAATGGTTGATTACACCAAGCTTACTCCGGTTCTTCTTGAAGCAATAAAAGAACAACAGCAACAGATTGATTCCTTCAAAGCCGAGAACAATGATCTCCGATCAGAACTCAATACTCTTAAGGAGAAGGTCGACAGGATAGAGTCTCTTCTAATAAATAACCAATAGCCCTGAAGACTTAAGCAAGATTATTGCAACTGTCTCCTGCAATATTTGGATGATCTGCGATCATCCGGGACTTGCATCAATAAATAAGAAAGGTGTCCTTTTGATTCAGCTGCTTTGTGGGTTGTACTGGAGTCGAACCAGTGACCCCTACCCTGTCAAGGTAATGCTCTAAACCAACTGAGCTAACAACCCTTTGGAGAAAGCAAAAATAATTAAAAATATTTAACCACTGAGAGCACAAAGAAAAATCATGATGAGCACAAAGGATTTGTTCCTTCCATTTGTACTTATTTCCCCACAACCTTTATCAGCTTTCCGGCAGCTACCTGGTCGGTGAGTTCCAGATTATTAAGCAGCGCAATATCAGCCATTTTGTCCTGGGTTACACCAAGCGCTGTCAATGCCTGAGTGACTGTTCCTGTTTTTGGAACGGCTTTCACAACTATCTTATTGGGGGTTACATTGATCTTTGAAGCATCAGTAAGCCTGGCAAAGCTTGCCATCGTTGATTCCAGTGCAGGTGCATATGTGGCAAAATTAGCGTCGGTGGAGACTCCATGAAATGCATATATCGTGTTATTGTAATTAATGAAATATGACAATATCCTGTTTGTCGAAGTGGCACCGGTCGACTGATCTGTCGCGGTTTGTGTTGAAAGTGTGGCAAGCGCAGGTAAAGTGTTGACCGTAACATTCTTGCTGCTGACAAGAGTAAGTCCAAACCGGGCCATTGCGGTATCGGCTGCAGCTTTGAGTGTTTTTTGCCCTGACAGCATAAAGAGCAATAAGGCATTGCCATCTGGTGGTGCCATCTGTACCTGCATGGGAGAATTCTGAAATTGCCAGCCGGCAGGGTATGTAAACCTGAATTTCATTTCAGGATGATAAAAAGTAGTTCCCTCAACATATCCCTGCCGCGGATCTTCACCATAAATAATTCCGTTGATGAGCTTAAGGTAAGGGTCTCTGTTTATTTTATACTCCGGAAGCTTCAGGCTGTCCTGCCATGCCTTGGCTCTCTGGTTTACGTAGTTATAGCGATCTCCCGGATCCGGATGTGTCGAAAGAAATGTCGGAACACCTCCCTGATTGCTTGCAAGATTCATTTTATAGAGGACCTTGAAAAATTCAGCCATCTGATGGGCATCATAGCCGATCAATGATGAATACATGGTCCCCAGGCGATCGGCCTCGCGCTCGTCGTCACGACTGAATTTCAGGAACAGCAATTGCATTCCCTGCATGGCATAGTCGGCATATTGTGCTACTGTTTTAGATGCTATCATGCCTCCGATGAGAACCAGTTGTCCCAGTGTTTGCTTGGTCTGCTGGCTGGCAGAATGACGTGCAGCGATATGCCCCATTTCATGTGCAATAACTCCTGCCAGTTCAGCCTCGCTGTTAAGCTGGGCAAGAATGCCACGTGTAAGGTAAATATATCCTCCCGGCACTGCAAAAGCGTTTACAACAGGTGAATCAATCACTTTTACATGATACACAACATTAGGCCTGTGAGAGATTTTTCCCATCTGCGTTCCCTGAGACTGAACATAATTGTTCAGGGCTGTATTTTCGTATGATCCAAATGTAGCCAGAACCTGCGGGTCATAAGAAGCCCCAAGTGCAACTTCCTGTTCTTCAGACATTAACATCAAGCTGTCTTTTCCCGGTTACGGGATTTACTGCACAGGATACAATGATGAGAACAGCTGTAACAAATGCCAGCACGGACAAATAAATATTAGATTTTTTCATTGACATTATTTTTAGAAACAAAATATTGAGGTCCTTATAATACAGCTGAACCTGCGAATTATTATTGATCTAAGAATCTCACGTTAAAATTAGAATAATTACTACTAATTTCCAATACAATTTTTGTACCGGAATAAGCTATTCCCGACAGATATTAATATGTTGCTTTAAGTACCCACACATATTTGGAAGGAGGCGATTTTCTGATACTTCCGGGAATTGAAACCGAAAATCCATTGCCATTCTTTTGCCACTTCAGGGCAGTGCCGGATCCCAATAATTTAACCTGAGATCCGGCGGGAAGTGAAAATGTGGTCATTTCGATTTGCTCCGGCATTTTTTCTTCATCGTCAGCCAGATAATAGATATAAATCGTATTGTTTCCTTTTTTAGAAATTGCCACTTTCCCTTCCTTGAAGGGTGCCGAGTGCTCTTGTGCCATATATTGCCTCGCTGTTTGCTTTCATCCATTCTCCAATATCATTAAGCAGCATATACGCACCATCATGCCACTGCCCCTGAGGTCCGGGAGCGATATTAAGAAGCAGGTTCCCCCCTTTGACAACAATATCGACAAGCAGATGAATCGCATTTTCTCCCGTCATGTATTTTGCATCTGGTGTCCACGACCAGCCTCCACCTGCAATGATGCAGGATTCCCACGGATAGGGAAGAGATTTTTCAGGAACCCTGTTCTCCGGCGTCAGATAATTCTGATTCTTGCCGTAAACAGCCCTGTCAACCACGATCAGTCCTGGCTGTTTCTCCCTTGCCTTTATGACCAGCTCGTCCATTCTGATATCTTGACTCTGCACTCTGGTAAATTTATAGTCTTTAGCAGTTATTTCCCTGTAAATCTCTTCTTCCGTCCTCTTCTTCACCCAGCCTCCGTCAAGCCACAGAATATCCATTTTGCCATAATCCCCGCTTAACAATTCCATTATCTGCCCATGGGTGTACTGAACAAATTTTTCCCAACGATCAGGGTATGCCTTGATATTATAATTTGCATTCCTGTCTGGTGTTGCAAAATTTGGCCACCAGTAATACTCCGTATGCCAGTCAGGCTTTGAAAAATAGGCTCCGGTCCAGAAACCTTCAGCCCGGAAGGCGCTGAAGATCTCTTTTGCAATATTAGCCCTCGGATCACTATGGAACGGCGTCCTTTCCCCGGTTATCCTGTAATCGGTAAGCTTTGTGTCGAACATGCAGAATCCATCATGATGCTTTGTGGTGAAAACCACGTATTTCATCCCTGCATTTTTGGCTGCCTTAGCCCATTTTGCAGGATCGAAGTCGATCGGATTGAATGTAGTCTGAAGGTTTTCATAGTCTTTTTTATATCGGATATAATCATCATCCCTCCGCCTGCACCATCCTTCATCTTCGGCACATATCGACCATGATTCCACAACACCCCATTGACTGTAAGGCCCCCAGTGCATAAGCAGACCGAATTTCAGATCCTGCCATTTTTCGAGTTTTGCAAGAACCAGGGGATCGGTTTCGGGTACATATCTTTCGTCTTCCTGCGGATACACAGCAAGCGGCAGTATGGATATAATTGTAAGCAGAAATAATTTCTTCATATTTTATATTGTTATATCTATTTCTGTATCTCCAGTTTTCCATCCAACACCACGGCGAGAACAGTAAGATACTCATCCAGAACTGTTTCCGGGACATCGATAAACACAAGGCCGGCATTATTGCTCCAGTATGGCTTTAATAATTCCTTCCATGCAAGCTTGGTTCCGTTGCCCACGACATAAATACGGTTGATCCTGTTTTTCACTCCTTCAAGCATTACTTGTCCGCGCGGATCTCCGCTGACGAACAGGTAGAGGATGGTGCTGTCTCTGTTCAGTGCAGAAGGGCCGTAAAAATAACCTGCAGGCAATCCTGCTTCGGTTCCATAAATAGCCTCAGAATGTTTTGTTGTCCATCTCCCGAGGGCCTTAAGTACGTTAATCTCTTCAGGAGGAATGGTTCCGTCGGCTTTCGGGCCAATATCGAGAAGAAGGTTCCCTCCTTTCGAAATACATTCCGAAAATATCCTTATTACCTGTTCCGGAGTTTTGAAATCTTTGTCGTTTTGCTGATAGCCCCATGAATCATTTATCGTCATGCACAGCTCCCAGTATTTGTCAGCAGGCTTCGATGCAGGAAGGCCTTGTTCCGGTGTGGCATAATCGCCATAACCCTGAAGCCTTGAATTGATTATTGCTTTCGGATTACGGGCAAGTATCATTTCCCTGATCTCCTTTGCTCTTCCATTTTTCTGCACTCTGCTCCCAGTCGCCGTCAAACCACCAGAGGTCAGGATTGAAAATCTGCAGAAAGCTCCGTTATCTGGGCATGGTTGAAAACGGTGAATTTCCCCCATCTGGCAGGATCGTCCGTATATCTTTTCTCATTTTTTGTGAAATTCGGATAATCAGGATGTGACCAGTCGAGCAATGAATAGTAGATTCCTGCTTTCAATCCCTGTTTTCTGAGGGCTTCGCAAAAGGGCGCAACAAGATCACGTGAAGCAGGGGTTTTTCTGACGACGTTAAGATCCCCGGCTTTAGTATTCCACAGGGCTACACCGTCATGATGCTTCGATGTCAGCACTGCATACTTCGCACCAGATTCCTTAATCAGTGAAGCCCATGCCTCAGGATCGTATTTTGAAGCATTGAATCCTTTAAGCTGTTTCATGTAATCGGCATGCGAGATATACCCGTTATAGAAAGACCATGATTCATCGATTCCGTTCACGGCGTATATCCCCCAGTGAATGAATATCCCTAGTTTTGCATCTTTAAACCATTGCATCCTTTCTGCTTTCACTTTATCAGATTCCTGAGCAATCAATGTATGAACCGGAAATTATTGACATCAGAAAAAATATCAAAACAGAATTCTTCAGATTCATAAAGAATCATTAAGTAACAAATCTTATATGTTCCTTCGTGAATCCTTTGTGCTCTTTGTGGTTAAAAGCTCTTTTACCACAAAGGAGCTCAAAGGTTATCACAAAGAGCACAAAGGAAAAACATCCTAATTTATGAAAAATCGAATCCTGAAACATATGCCGGAGCGTCGTAAAACCTGTTTTTTTCTTCTTCCGTAAGATTTATGAACCGGCTATATACTAGTCCTGGCTTTGCGTTAAGCATTCTGTTCAGGGCGCCCATATTGACCTCTGTCCTTATCTTATCAAACAATTCACTGCGGTCGTCAAGCCATGTGAGCCCTGAATAAAATCCTTCTGCGGCACAGGCTGATTCGAACAGCGGGGCGAGGGCGTCTTCCCTTCCTTTCTTGTAATAGATGGCATCGAAAACGAGGTACCTGAATTCTCCCGGTCTGAACAATCGCCTGTAATATGGAACCTTCGGAAGAACTTTCATCATTATCCATCCCCAGACTCCCGGGACATCGTACACTTTATATGCTGTGGGAATTGCACAAACACCTGCTATAATCTCGTCTCCTTCCTTTAGAACGCAATATTTATCGGCATAGAAGGCATATTCGTCGGTGTAGAAAGAATAATCCTTATAGAAGGTCTTTAGCAGCTCTTTCATTGCCGGTCTCTCCCGTTCACTTAGCTTCATCACTCGTTTGTCGGCCTTCGGATTGAACCTGCTGAAAGCAACTGTCAGGAACGATCTGATATATTCATATCCTACCTGGTTGACAAGGTTCTTTGACCTTTCATTCATGCTCTCGACAAATGCATACATAATATGCTTGCCTTTCTCATAAATCCCCGGAATTTCGAGCATATCCGGGTGGCTGAATATTTCCAGTGTTTTTTGCTTGAACGAATCATCCGGCTCTGCCTTTATAACCGTTTTATTCTTTTTTTTCCAGGAGATATCAGACTGATATGTCGATTGAAATGCGAGGTACCTTATATAGGTTGAAGGATATCGCAAGGCCCCTTGCCCTGAAAGACGGAAGCATGCACCCACCGTACCCGTGATCTTGTTGTTTTTGTAAAGCGAGATGAACCTTATCTGATCCTTGTAAGCAGCTATCTTTTCTGCGATATTCTGAAGCGAAAATCTAAGGCCTCCCTCTGAACCCTGAACGGCATGATTAAGGATATCTATAATCCCTTCGCTGGCATGATCCGTAACTTTAACTTCAAGTCCGTGGAAAGTCAGAATGGTTCTTTCAAGCATATTTTTAGTTTAGTTCTGGGTGGGTTTTTTATCAAGCGATCCGAATACCTTTTGCAATATCGGAGTCACCCTTGCTGAGACTTCTTTTCTGATCTTGAGCTCTTCTCCTTCCACCTTAAGGAACATTCCGGAAAGAGCCTTGCTGGTAAGAAAATCATCCAGGTCGGTATTGACAGGCTTGAGTCCGGCAAGCTTGCCCGCCAGGGAATTTGCGACGCTGTTCCATTTGGATGTAAGGGTATTCCACGAGTCCTGTGTCGAGATATTACCGATGATTTTTTTCTCTGTAGAAGCCTGGATCTTCGGCTTGTACAGCTGATATAACTGGTCGTAGGTCGTATTTCTAAGGTAGGCTGTGGCTGCATTATCAGCACCATTAAGGATGTTGAAAGCATCGGATATTGTCATCTGGGTCACGCTGTTCACAAAAATGGGAGCGACTTCCTTTGCAGCATCTTCAGCAGCCCTGTTTATTCTCAGCACTACATCCTCAACAAGCTTGTCGCCTCCGGGGATCCTTGAGATATTATCAACTATCGTCTTTGCCTCATCAGGAAGTAGTATCTTTATAGCGGCATCACCGTAATAACCATTCTCGGCGGCCAGTCTTGCTGCGGAGTTTTTTGCTCCTGTTATAAGAGCCTCTTTCAGTCCTTTTATCACATCTCCTTCAGTGAGTGCAGCGGTACTCCCGGTTTGAATCAATGTTGCCAGCTCGGCACATCCTGCAGTAATAAGCATCAGAAAAATGAAGACAATGGCTTTGGCTTTCATGATAATTTCAGCTGGTATCGTTTATATCGAATATTGCATTAAGGTCTATTACAACACAGTCGGCAGAAGGGCTGCAGAAATGATAAGGTCTTCCGGAGTTGTGATCTTTATGTTCTCCCTGTTGCCGTCGACAAGGTTTATCCTGATTCCTGTTTTTTCAAGAACAGTTGCATCGTCGGTGAATTCGGGCAAATAATCCTGATCATATGCTTTTTTTATGAGGGTTGAATCAAAAACCTGCGGTGTTTGAACCTGCCTCACAAGAGTTCTGTTTACAGGCATGCTGCCCTGATCGGAAACCATCCTCAATGTATCTGAAGGCGGTATAACGGGTATTGCATTGCCAAGTCTTTCGGCAGTCTCGAAGCATCTCCGGATAGTGTCGATGCTTACAAATGGCCGCACCCCGTCGTGAATAGCTACCAATCCGGGAACATCGATAAATTTCAAACCGTTTCTGACAGAAAAAAAGCGGGCCTTGCCTCCTTTTACAAGTGTGTGAGGAATATCGAAAGAGTATTTTTTCTGCAGGTCAGCCCAGAACCTGAGCTGGTTTTCAGGCAGAACGGTAATTATCTCTATAGAATCGCTGAATGCCTTGAAGCGTTCGAGAGTATGCATCAGCACAGGTTTCCCGGCAATCTCGAGATATTGCTTGGGCAGCTCGGCACCCATTCTTTTACCACTGCCTCCGGCGACTATAACTACATAGAGTTTCATTCTTTTGTGTATAAAAACCTCTTGATGCTCCTCTTTGGCGTCTTTGCAAATTCCTCGGGGTGGATCCTGTATTTGCTTACCTGCATGAATTCAGGTATCTTTTCGTTCACGGCCTTCCTCGTTGACTCAAGTATTTCAGGGATTTTATCATCCGCGATGCCATGTTTTTTCAGCATGTCAAAATCAGGATAAATAAGTCCGACAAGCTTGTTGTCTTCCATGACAACCAGTGATTCAGAAATATAATCCATATTGTTGATCACGGCTTCAATCTCCTCGGGGAATATATTCTTGCCTGAAGGTCCGAGAAGCATGGTCTTGCTTCTTCCCTTGATGTAGATATTTCCGTTTTTATCAATCAGTCCCAGGTCACCCGTATGCATCCATCCTTTCTCGTCGATCATTTCCCTTGTGGCTTTTTCATTCTTGTAATACCCCAGCATTACATTTTCGCCCCGAAGTATTATTTCGCCAATCTGTTTTTCAGGATCAGGAGAATCTATTTTAACCTCCAGGGTATCAACGGCTTTGCCTGAACCCCCAAGAACGGTAGTGTCCCAGGATCTGTAGCTGATAAGCGGACCGCATTCGGTCATCCCGTATCCAACTGAAAAATTGAATTTGATCTTTCTGAAGAATCTTTCTGCCTCAGCATTGAAAGGAGCTCCTCCAATAACAATCTCCTTGAATCTTCCGCCAAAAGATTCCGTAAGTTTCGCCTTGATCTTCTTATGAAGCACTTTGTTCAATCCGGGTATTGCCAGAAGGACTTTCATGTGAGGTTTGCTGATCACGGGAAGAAGCTGTTTTTTGAAGATCTTTTCAATAACCAGCGGCACAGAAAGTATGAGTCTCGGTTTTATCTCACCAAATGCAGCTAATATTATTTGCGGTGATGGAGTTTTTGTAAGTATGGTAATATGACAGCCGAAAGTAAAAGGAAAAAGAAACTCAAATGCGCAACCATATGTATGTGCAAGCGGGAGGAACGAAACAAGCGGGTCGCCAGGCTTGAGAGGCATGTTATTCTGTGCGAACCTTACATTGGCTGCCAGGCTGTTGTGCGAGATCATAACTCCCTTTGAGAATCCTGTAGTACCGCCGGTATAACTTATTACCGCAAGCTTTTCGTTGGTGATATCCGAGAATTTGATATGCTCAGGCCTTAGTTCCGGATACTCTTTCAGGTACTTTGCTTCATTGGAGGCAAATGCTTCCCTTATTTCCGGTTTTGACGAGGTTATCAATGAAAAATTGTCAAGTGAAACAACACCTGTTATCAGGGGGATTTTTGCAGAATCGAGTGTTTCATAGATCTTGTCGTCAGCAAACAGCAGACATGAATCTGAATGATTGATCAGATTCATGAGGTCGTCAGGCTTGAAGTCGGGAAGAATGGGGACTATCACTGCGCCATATGCCACCGTTGCAAGATATGTAACGCACCAGTTTGCGGAATTCCGGCCAACAAGTGCGATCTTATCACCTTCCCTGATTCCAATGTCCTTAAAGAAAATATGAAATTTCAGAATCTTTTCGGCTATCTCTTTATAGGAATATCCCTTTTCCTTGTAATTAGACAATGCCTCTATGTCCCAGTTCTGTTTGATGCTCTGCTCAAAATACCCGATTAAGCGTTCCCTGATCATAGCTTTTTGTTTTGGTTTATAATGACAAATTTACTATATGGTAAACAAATATAATCGGTATAAAGACCTCTTTTTGCCAATGGCAGAGGAGGTTTTTCAGATAAAGAACATTAAAAGAATGGCAACTGTCGACAGCAAATTCACAACAGTGAAAAACCAGTTGTAGCTTTCCCGCTTTTTGCTGAAATATCCAAGTTTTCGTGCAAGTATTCCAATGTTGGGAACAAAAAGGACTATCAGGAAGGCGAAAAATTCTATCCCGTAGAACACTTCTAAAAGGCCATCCTTCACAAGCGCTGAAAAATAGACCACAATAAGAAGCACCAGGAGATAAAGCAGATATGTCAATTTAAGCGTCAGGGTCGACAGCAGCCTGCGCTTGTGCAGCTGGTGCGGCTTCAGGTAGGCGTAAGCAAGTGAAAAAATCAATATGACGAAGACTGCTCCAAGAATGAAATTAAGTATCTCCTTGAAATTCGCTATTTCTTCAGTTGTTGACAGCCAGATCATATCTTTTCATTTGACCATATTAACGAACTGGCACCAAGGACCGCGGCATTTTGCGCGTTGAGCTGAGATGCAAGAAGCCTGACTTTGCCTTTGTATATGCTCAACAGATTCTCTTCCATCGATTCGATGGCCGGTTTGAACAATATTTCACCGGCCTGTGCCAATCCCCCGAAAAGGAAAATGGCTTCGGGATTTGTGTGTGCAACTACATCTGCAAGCTTATATCCAAGGAGCCGGCCGGTCCTTTCAAACGCCAGCAGTGCAAGCGGGTCTCCTTTTTTTGCAGCCTCGAAAATTATCTTAGAATCAAGATCCTCGATGCTGTATTTCCTTAATTTGCTGGGCTCCCTGCTGTCGGCCAGTATTTTAATTAGAGTTCTGGTCAGTCCGGTTGCCGAGACATAGGTTTCGAGACATCCTTTTTTGCCACATCCGCATTCACGGAAGGAAGACTCGGGCCTAACCGGTGTATGGCCAATTTCTCCTGCAAATCCGGTGTGTCCGTATACCAGCTTGCCGCTCACAACAAATCCGCTCCCCAGTCCTGTGCCAAGGGTGATCACAACAAAGTTTTTCATTCCTTTTGCGCCGCCATAAATCATTTCTCCGACAGCTGCAGCATTTGCATCATTGGTTATGACAACAGGAAGGTTTGTGTGCTTGTGAAAAATATCGGCGAAGGGAAAGATTCCCTTCCAGGGCAGTCCGGCCGGATATTCTATCGTTCCCTTGTTGATGTTGCCCATTGGAGCGCCGATGCCAAAGCCCATGATGCTGAATTTCTCGCTTATTCCCTGACCGGCGGCCATAACCTTTTTGTAGAGTGCGGCAACAAAGCCCTCTATATCCTTATATTCGGTCGTCTTTAAAGAGCCTTCTGCAGGAATATTCCCTTCCCGGTCGACAAAACCAAAAACAGTATTGGTTCCGCCTATGTCAATGCCAACTGCAAGCTCCTTCACGGGCATTTTGAATCTGTCGAATGTTTTATGTATGTAAATATACCAATTACTAATCAAATCTGACTAACCCGAAAAATTCAGGCCTGTGAAAATCAGGCTTTGCCGTTTTTACAGGGCTCCATGTCAGGTAATGAGGAACCGTCAGTTTGTCTCCGCACTTGTAAAAGTTGGCCTTAACGGTTTTGCCCCGGAGTTTTTTTATTTTATGATGAAAAAAAACACCGAGAGGCAAGGCAATTGTTATCGTCCATTCAAATTTACCCTTTCTTTCAGCGACATGCCTCTCTTTAACCGATGTTTTTCGCCTTATTCCTGCAATAATTTCCGGAGCGGCCCTGCGTCTGTCATCCCTTGAGGTTCCCGTTCCCAGCAGGCATGTGCCGATACCATTGAATTCCAGATTGTAATAGATGCCGTCATCGGCAGGCATGATAAAGAACTCGACGCATGAATCCTCAAATACATTCTGGTTGGATTCTGTTTTCTCAGCCTTGAAATAATCCTCAGTGACAAAGTATTTGAGCATTATCTCATTATCTGTATAACCGATTGAAAATCTGACTGTTGGCTTATAGTCAAAGCCTGACCAGTTAAGCTGGTCAATAGCATGCTTCGTCAAACCGTCAAGCTTGACGGAAACTGTTTCAAGATCAGGAATTAAAGAGTCAAAACTTAATTTGACAGCATCAAGATTTTTCACCTTTCAGATCGTTCCAGATCAATGCTGCTGAACCGAGAACTGCTCCGTTGCTTTCGGAAATACCCGACGGAAGAATTTTAACGGTGTTCTTCATAAGAACATAATTGTTCTTTTCAAGATATGCCCTTACAGGTTTGAACAGCATTTCTCCTGCCTGTGCAAGTCCTCCGAACAGGAAAATCGCTTCAGGGCTCGAGAAGACGATCGAGTTAATGATTCCGAAACCAAGGATCTCTGCAGTTTCGTTCATTGCCCTGACGGCAATCGGGTCTTTTTTGGCAGCAGCTTCGGCTATCTTTTTTGGATGTAAGTTTCGAGGGAGGAATATCCCTGAGCGGACTTTCATCCCTCATTTCGCTCATAAGGTTCAGAACTGTCCTTACCAGACCGGTTGCCGACGCATATGTTTCGAAGCAGCCTTTGCGTCCGCAGCCGCATTCGCGACCATTTGGCACAACTGTCATGTGTCCAAGCTCGCCGGCAAATCCGGTATGTCCATACACCATTTTGCCGTCGATGACTATTCCGCTGCCAAGTCCTGTTCCAAGTGTGAGAACAATAAAATCCTTCATTTTTTTTGCTCCGCCAAATATCATTTCACCCATCGCTGCAGCATTTGCATCATTTGTTACAACAACCGGGACATTGATTTTCTTTTTAATAAGATCGGCAAGGGGAACGATTCCCTTCCAGGCAAGGTTTGGCGCATGTTCAATGGTACCCCTGTGATAATTTGCATCGGGTGCTCCGATACCGATACCTGCCAGCCTGAATTCTTTGTCTGCAGAAAGAAGTTTCTTGATTGCAGCGGTCAGTGCTGTAACGAAATTCTCCACTTTCGGATAATCTGTGGTTTTGAAGCTCCCCTGGGTGAGGACTTTGCCCTTTTCATCCACGAGGCCATAAACCGTATTGGTACCGCCGATATCTACACCTGCTACTACTTTTTTCATATTAATTAGGATTTTAAAATTATTACTATCTGCCCTGGCCTGTTCTGGAACTGGCCTTAGGCGTACTTTTCACCTTTTTGAAGTTTTTTTCGCTTATATCCCAATCCTGCTCAGCCCAGAAGTTTTCGGGAAGATCGATCTCCCTCGGATAAAACGAGACCGGTTCCGGCTGTCTTCCTGTAATAAAATCTCCTGTCGTCCATTTGCCGTCACCATTAATGTCGTAAATCACCCGGAGCCTGTATTTGCCCTTATCCAAAAGTGTAAACTCCATACTTCCATCCTTTTCCGCCTGCGCCTCCCTGAGAATTTTGTCCTGTTCGTTCAGCAGCTGGATTATGCGATTCCCTTCAAAGTTATTAATATTTAGCTTAAGCTTGCTGAATGTGTCATCGTTTCTCACTATGAATTTGGCTCCGGTCGAGTCAGTCTGTTCGCCATACAGGTTGCCGAATGCAGCGGAATCGGCTATTAAAAGATAGTTTTTCTTTTGCAGGAAATCTGCATGCATGGTAAGCCTGCATGAATTCTCTTTGTCTTTTTCAATCCGGTATGGAACCGGTATCCTTTCTTTCTCCTTTAACTCATATATTCTGATCCTTGAAGTATCCGGCGACCGGAAAGGTGTCCTGGAAGTGAACACTATTCTCTGACCTGGTTTAAGTGCACCGGCACTCAGGCTTGATGAAATCCTGAATGGTGCCGGCCTGGCTCTGCCCCTGGTAGGGCGAGATGCATAGAATGTCATCCTGACAGAATCCTGCTTTTTAATAATGTTTCCAAGCGAGTCGGTAAACGGGTAGCTCACAATGGTGGATATCGCTTGCTGAGAATACAGTGCACTGTCGGTGATCCAGACGAGTGTTGTGTCTCCCTTCATGTTCTTCTCAATAAAATATGAATCCGGGCCTGCGCCGGGAATTACCAAGTCAAATCCGAGTGTGTCGGGGGGCAGGGAGAATGAATAAACAAGCTTGTACTGTAAGGGCCTGGATGATCCTGTGAGATAGCGGATTTTTTTTTCAGGCTGGAAAAGGATGAGCTTATGATCACCCTTAAGTACGATAGTGTCGGCGATTTTTCTTTCAGCTGGTTTAATTTTTAGACTATCAGGTACAGGCAGAATGTAGTTTTCTGATGATGATACCTCGATGAGAGTGTCAAGAAAAGCGATCTCTTCATCGGCCAGATTGAAATTTTTGCTGTTATCGTTATCCTTCAGGGCATATAGCCTGTAGATGCCTTCCTTTACGTTGTCGATGCGGAAATATCCTGTTTTTGTGGCTTTTGTAATGTAGTCAGGAAGATTTTTTATCACTGCAGAATCTGCCGGATCCCTGTAGAGCATCACCAGGGCTCCTTCCGGCGGATCCAGGGTGTATGCAGACAAAACATTGCCTGTTACGGAAAGAGAGTCGACAACATCGCCTGTCGAAATCACGAACTGATAATTGTCGATTGCATTCGATTCGTTCAGGTCCCTGATGGCATCCTGAAAATAGAAGGTGTACGTGGTGCTGTCCTTAAGCTCTTCGTCATATTCAACGACCACGCTTTTCCCCTTTACGTGATCACGGGCTTCTTCAACATAGGAGGAGAAACCATGAATTTTTCGTTTATCTTGTCGAGAACTATGAATTCGTCGAAGGTAATTGTGATCTTATTATCCCTGAAATTTGTCTGACCGCTTACCGGTACGCTTTTGACAATCACCGGCGGATTCTTGTCCTTGGCTCCGCCCGACGGTGAGCTCACTTTTGCGCAGGATCCAGCTACGATTAATACCAGTAATGCTAAATTCAAATGCCTGGTCAAATTCCGGAACATAACTGTATTCTTGGATGTCATATACAAACATACATCATTTTTCCAATCAACCTTATTCTACTCTTCAACTTTAGGCACTTCCAACTTTAGCTCACTTTAGGCACTCCAAACTTTAGCTCACCCTAGGCACTTCCATTTCTATTTTCTACCTTTGGCAGTAACATTATACAGTAAGTTATGCATCTGCTTGTAATTCCATGGGATGTAAATCCTGAAATTTTCCGCATAGGCGATTTTGCCGTAAGATGGTACGGTCTGTTGTTTGCCTCATCATTCTTGTTCGGTTATTTCATTATGCTGAGGATATTTAAGAATGAGAATCTCCCGGATTCTCTGCTCGACAAGCTTACGGTATATATGGCTCTGGGAGTGATAATTGGAGCAAGGCTGGGACATTGCCTTCTTTATGAGCCGGAATACTATCTGTCAAAACCACTCGAGATTCTCAAGGTCTGGAAGGGCGGACTGGCAAGTCATGGGGCTGCAGCTGGCATTCTGATAGCCATTGGCATCTTCGCATATAAAGAGAAAAAGGGATATTTCTGGATCCTGGACCGGGTGGCGATTGTTGTTGCCCTGGCGGGATTCTTTATCAGGATGGGCAATCTGATGAATTCCGAAATTTATGGCATAGAGACGACAGTGCCATGGGGATTTGTTTTCCTGCGTAACGGAGAGACTGCGCCAAAACATCCCACCCAGATATATGAAGGACTCTCCTATCTGCTGATCTTTGGACTTCTTTTCTGGTTATACTGGAGAAAAAAGGGTGAACACGTCGAGGGAAGCCTGATAAGCCTTGTGTGTATTCTGATTTTCGGAGCAAGGTTCTTTATCGAATTTCTTAAGGAAGACCAGGTTGCCCAGGAGGCAGGAATGCTGCTGAATTATGGCCAGAAATACAGTATCCCATTTTTTATTCTGGGGTGCATCGGATTTGCGATAAGTCTTAAAATGAATAAAAGGGCTGTAATAAAAAGGCCTGCTACTTCTTCAAAATCCCGTTGAAAAGCACATCGAGGATCGCATCAAGACGATTCCCTATATTGACTTCCTTCTTCATCCAGAACAGGGGTACTTCAAGTCCTTTAAGCGTGGTCTGTATAGCAAGTGCGGTGTACTCGCTGTTTGCCACATTGAATACATTCTTCCTCGTGCCGTGCCATAGCAGCAGTCTCAGGATCGCCAGTTCCTCACGGTCGTATCTGGACCTTATTTTCTCTATGAAATCAAAGTGATTGAGGTTCTTATCAAAGATAGCATTGTAGTAATTCGATAATTTTTCGAATGTTTTCATCCTTACGAAAACATAGTTTCTCACCTTTTCAATGGGAGATTCCCCGGACTTAATGGCTGCAGTGAGCTCATTTCTAAGGATATTGGCTTCGTACAACACAACTGCTTCAAATATTTCCTCCTTGCTTTCGAAATAATAATATATGGAACTTTTGCCCATTTTAAGTTCACGGGCTATCTCGTCCATAGTTGTTTTCCTGAACCCGTAACGACTGAAAATCTGCCCTGCAGTTATGATTACTTTCTTCCTAAATTCCTCTTTGTTAACCATCTATGCCTTTATACAATATCCTGTCGACAGGTATATGCAAAAATATGATATAAAATATTCAGTTCAAAATTTTCGAATTATTTGGTCGATTATTCGAAAGTCTGACTGAAGTTATTCATTTCCATATGCAGTCGTCAGAATTGCAATTCTCGAATGATATCCTTATAATTTTTGTAAATTTGATACTTAGGTACTTTATAATAATGTACCGGAAATAATGCAGGTCGGAAATAAAAATTATCAGAGTATCTGGCTTGATGAATCGGATCCTTCGGTTGTCAGGGTAATTGATCAGCAAAAGCTTCCATTCTCATTTGAGATATGCGAATTGCGTTCGGTTGAGGATGTTTACACTGCAATTAAGGACATGACTGTGAGAGGAGCTCCTTTGATAGGCGCTGCAGGAGCTTTTGCCATCTATCTTGCCACACTCGAAATGAGTTCTGCGACAGATCCCAGGCATCATCTGGACAATGCAGCCAGGTATATTGTCTCATGCCGTCCTACTGCAGTAAATCTTTCGTGGTCGGTCAATCATGTGATGGGCAAAATAAGCAGCAGATCTCCGGAAAAATCATTGTCAGAAACAGCTCTTGAGGCGGCCGTGGAGATATGTAATCTGGAGATTGAAAATTGCAGGGCGATAGGAAAACACGGATTGCCTCTGATCGAAGAGATATGCAGAAAGAAGAATGGCGCTCCTGTCAACATTCTTACACACTGCAATGCAGGATGGCTTGCATGTATTGATTATGGTACGGTTACGGCTCCGATATATCTTGCACACGAAGCCGGAATCCCTGTTCACGTATGGGTAGACGAAACAAGACCGAGGAACCAGGGGGCCAGGCTTACGGCATGGGAGCTTGGTCAGGCGGGAGTTCCGCATACGCTCATTGCCGACAACACCGGGGGGCATCTTATGCAGCACGGAATGGTGGATATTGTGCTGGTCGGATGTGACAGGGCTACACGCAGGGGTGATGTGGCGAACAAGATAGGGACATATCTGAAGGCGCTTGCGGCAAATGACAACAATATTCCCTTTTATTCAGTTTTCCCGTCATCCTCCATTGATTTCAGCATTGTGGACGGGATCAGTGAAATTCCTGTTGAGGAACGCGACCCGGAAGAGGTGACAACTATTTCGGGGATGTCCGGTAAAGATGTAGTGACTGTCCGTCTTTGTCCTGAAAAAACGTCTGCAGCCAATTTCGGATTTGATGTTACCCCTGCCAGATATTTATCCGGATTGATAACGGAAAAAGGTATCTGCAGGGCTGAAGAAGAAGAAATCAAAAAAATGTTTTCAGATAAATTTCAATAATCATGGAAGGGGTAGTAAAATTCAACTGTCACTGGAATCAGTCGGGTCCGGTTGTTTCCGACGAACAATACGAGATAATAAATTACTGGCGGGAGATACTTTATAATATGGATCTCATCGGTGCCTATGAGAATGGAGTGGGGTTTGGCAACCTCAGCATGCGAATCAGGGGAGGGAACCAGTTTATCATAACCGGATCTGCTACGGGCGAGATACCGGAACTGGAGCCGGGGCATTATGTCAAGGTAAACTCCTTCAATATCGACGATAATGCGGTCCAGTGTGTTGGTCCGCTTAAAGCATCTTCCGAATCGCTTACGCATGCAGCGATCTACCTTGCTGATCCGGGGGCAAATGCAGTGGTGCATGTTCATTCCATCGAGCTCTGGAACGAGCTGATATACAAGGTTCCGACAACGAATCCCTCGATGGATTACGGAACTCCCGGACTTGCCAAGGATATTTTCAGGCTTTTCAGCGACTCGGATGTCTTTGAAAAGAGAATAATAGTGATGGCCGGGGACAGGGCTGGCATTCTGAGTTTCGGACACGACATGGATGAAGCGGTCAATGTTCTGATGTCACATCTCAGGAAAGAGAAGTGAACTAGAAACTTTAGCCCATTTCTTGCATAATTTATAACAATTGCATAATATTGCAGTCCGTTTTCGGGCCCATAGCTCAGATGGTTAGAGCACCTGACTCATAATCAGGGGGTCGCTGGTTCGATCCCAGCTGGGCCCACGCACAGGCAGCCAATTGGCTGCCTTTTCCATTTCACGCTGGGATCGAGCCTACCCTGCAAGCTTGGCTCCTTCGCTAAAAATGCCCACAGGGCATTTTCTTTACGCTCGGCCCTGATCCCAGCTGGGCCCACATGAAAAAGAGTGAGAGCGTGAGCGAGAGCGAGTAAGAGCGCTGTAACTCACTCTCGTTCTTTTCCTCATAACTCACTCTCACACTCACACTTTTCTTCTCTGGTGCCAGGATTGGACAAAAATCGTTCCTAATTCAACTGTAAAAAACAGAACAATAAATCTCTCAAGACACGGTTATAATTGAAGAAATATAAAACATCCAACATTATGAAGGTTCCACTTAAAATCAAGAACAATATGAAAAACCACGCAGTAGTAAAAGTGTCGATGATATTACTTATGCTTGCCCTGATCATTGGTTGTGAAAAGGCAAATGATTCAAAACACAATCCTCCTTCAGGACCATACGATAAGTAAAGATGGATTTATGCATAAGAGCGGACTTGAGCAACCCCTTGTAAATTGTGTCAGTTGTCATGGTTCTGATTTAAAAGGTGGAACCACCGGTGTATCATGTTTTGAATGCCATGGCACAAAATGGTGACCGGCAGGGTTGTAGACAAGAGGTTTGAAATATCGAACCTTGACTTGATAAAAGACATGTATAGAATTATTAAACTAGAGGAGATTTTTTACCCATTATGGAATAATGGGCTCTCTTCCAGTCTGTCAAATGTTCTCAGACCGTCTTTTGAAGTGGTCAAAGAAGGATGAATTATTTTTTTATATACACTAGTACCAATATCTCAATAATATATTCTGTGTTTTTACTATAACAACTTTTATTCTAACTTGCCCTGACAAAATCAGTGTCAGCCCGGAATGTTCCATACAATACTCACCCTGTCTTATACAATCCCAAACATTTACCTGTTTGCGCGCATCTGGAATCTGTTCATCAGGAAAGATCAAAAAATTTACTACACACTGATTTACCTGCTTTTATTTTCGGTTTATCCTATCAGTAATCTTTTCAACGAAGAGGAAACAGCTTTGGCAGCAAGAGTTCTGTCAGCAATTGCGGATTATCTGCTTCCGTTCTTTTTGTACCTTTTTCTTTTTGTGCTTCTCCTTGATCTCCTGCTGTTAATTAACCGCATGTTCCCTGTAGTACCCCGTGAAATGATAAAAAGCAGGTCATACAGGAGAGGCGGGTTACTGGTTATCGTTTGTTGTTCGCTGTCAGCAGTAGTTGCAGGTATTATAAACTTCAATACTATCAGGACAACAGAATATCAGATAACTATCCCGGGAAAGTTGTCCGGAATCAGTCATCTGAGAATTGCCTTTGTTTCGGATTTTCACCTGCAGGAAGGCACCAGTATTCACTTTGTAGAGAAATTTGTGGCGAAAATTGACAACATCAAACCCGATCTGATGCTTTTTGGTGGCGATATAGTTGAAGGTGACAGAAAAGACGGAAATATGGATCGTTTTGAGAGGCTTTTAAGCAGTATCAAAGCAAAGTATGGCATTTACGGAGTTCTTGGCAATCATGAGTATTATGCCAGTCAGGACAAAGGGAGTTTTTTCAGCAAGTCGGGAATTGAGATATTAAGTGACAGTGTGGTTCTTGTCGACAGTTCTTTTATCCTGGCCGGCAGGAACGACAGCCATATAAGGACGAGAAAAAGTATTGAAGAGATAATGAGTTCCATTTCGGATTCCCTGCCTGTAATACTTATCGATCATCGGCCAACGGAAACAGACCAGATCAGCAGAACCTCTACCGATGTGGCATTATCGGGTCATACACATAACGGACAATTGTTTCCCATCAATCTCATTGTGCAACGGATTTATGAGTTAAGTTACGGTTATATGAAAAAAGGAGAAACTCATTTTTTTGTCTCAAGCGGTATCAGGTTATGGGGGCCACCTGTACGTACCACCGGCAGATCAGAGATATTGGTTATTGATATTGCTTTAACCAGGAAAACAGCCGAAAAAATCAGTGACGCTTACCATCAATAGCCAATCCAAATTGACCACCTGTACACAGAGCTGAATCCTTGTTGTTTTGTTATGTATTTTTTGTGTTCTCTGACCTTCTTTCGAAGTGGTCAAAGAAGGACGGATTTTGTTCTTGATCACATATTACACCAAGTATGTAGTTCAATTCAGCTTGCTTTATTCACTTTCCGGGAAAAAAGAAATTGTCATGTAACTATGCAACATCATTAATTAAGGGAAGAGACATCTTAAACTCTCCATCAATATTGTCGGACACTTTATTTCTTTAAACTTTCCACCAAACTTTTAATCCCTTCTTTTGGAGATGTTGCTAAAATTTTAAATCGTTTCTCAAATTTGCTGCTGTCAAAAATATAATCTTGTTCGTATTGGTATAACATTTCCGGGAATTCCCTCATTATGGGAATAAAAATTCCCAATAGATGCAGCATAACTGTAGGTACTTTCTGAACTCTTACATCTGTATTAATTTCTTTTGCGATTAATTCTATCCATTCAAGATTTGTAAGTTTTTCTTTGGTTGTCGGAACATGCCACTCCTGATTAAATGCATCAGGAGTATTTCCTAATATGGCAGTAGCTTTTGCTGCATCTGGAGTAAAGGTATATGTGTGGATTTTTTCAGGGTTCCCGAATACCTGGGCTTTTTTCCCTTTAAGGAAGTTTTCAGCAACCATGATGGTCAGTGGACTGTTTTTATTTTCAGGACCATAAAAATCGGCTGACCTGGCTATTAACGCAGTGAGATTTTTCTTCTCTACTTCATTTATGATCATTTCGTGAAGAATCTTTCTGATCTTTCCCTTTTCACTTGGAGGAAGTATCTGAGAATCTTCTGTCATAAATGGTATTGAGGTCTTTGCATACATATAAACATTATCAAAGAAAACCAGTTTAGCATTATGTTTAATGCACGAATGAATGACCTCCTGCATAAATGGCGGCCATGTTTTTTGCCACACTTTGAGATTATATTGGAATCCGATGGTCACGTATACAACACTGCTGCCAGCTATTGCTTTATCAACCTGACTGGGATCATTTAAATCTGATGGAAAAAGTATGTCGGTATCATTTATCTTTTTCGGATTTCTGCTGACCAGACGGATCTTATCCGTGTAATTTTTCAATTCTCTGGCTAATGGAACACCAATACCACCGCCTGAACCTAATATTGTCTGTATCATAGTTTATTATTTAAATTGTTTGCTGTTATATAGTGTCTTTATTCTCTTTTATACAAAGGTGAAATGTACTCATCAACCTCCAATGATAAATCATGCTCAATCTGCAAAGAAAGGCAAAAACCAACAAACTAAAAATGGTAGTGTCGGTTGTATCAATTGAGTTCTATTCTCTCTGCAAAAGCCGGTGTCCCTGACCACTTTTCGCCGGAGTAAATTGACCATACATTCCCGGTGTTAAATGCCTGTTTCTAAATTATTTATGATAACTTCAATTTAACCGGCCGGATGTGGTACTGGCGTCCGGCCTTTGCAGACAGGATCTGTCCCTTTCATTCCACGGACCTTTATCATTCTTCCGGATCATCGACCTGTATTTTTCAACATGTTCCATATTCAATTCAATCTGCAGGTGTGCACTCAGCATCGTAAGCATGAACGAAAAAGCCCTGTCGACAGCAATCTTTCGCTCCTTAATAAGGTGTATGAAAAAACTGAATAACGCTCTTTTGTTTTTGTCCCTGGTAAAAAGGAATTCCCTGATTATTATTCCTGTAAGTCCTGCCTTTTGGGTAATTGAAATATCTGCCCCATGGCGTTTAAATTTTCCATTCGAAAACAGGTTCTTTGCCTTGGCAAGGATCGTCTCCCAGGAATAGAGCCTTCTTATTGTTTCCATGTACTTATCGAACATTTCTGCCTGCCCCATCCTGGCGTAGTGAATCGTAGGAAAAAAGCCGGCTCCCATTTCAACTGGTACATCAAAGAGCCTGCCCTGCTCCTTCAACCTGTCATTTAGTACAGTCCCGGGAGGTGATGCAAGAAGATGAAGGTGGACATTTGACATACCCGTTTCCAGTGTAAAGTCATAAATACGATCGAACTCAGCAAGAGTATCATTATCAAATCCCGCAATGAACGATGCGTTTATCTGTATTCCGGCATCATGTATCTTCCTGATAGCCTGAGTGAAAATCTTACCTCTCTCATTATGTGACTTGTGAGTTTCGTCCAGGCTTTCGGGATTAAGCGATTCAAAACCAATAAGTATATTAAAACAGCCCGCATCGGCCATTTCAGACAGCAGCTTTTCATCGTCAGCCACATCGATACTGGCCATGCATGCCCATGATATGCCCAGCGGTTTAAGCTTCTCCATAAGTTCATGGGCATATTTTTTATTTATTGTCAAATTGTCGTCAACAAAAAAGATATAATTCGACGGCAGGTTCCTGATCTCCTCAATCACATTGTCAATATCCCTGTACCTCATTTTTCTGCCGAAAATTTTTGATACCAGGCAAAAATCGCAGTTAAAGGGACAGCCTCTGGTAGTCTGCACCGCAACCTGAAAAATATGTTTCATTTTTATCAGATCCCACCGTGGCGGCCTGGGTCTTTTATAATCATGTTTCGGATCGGCGGTATAGGTTTTTTTAAGAACTCCTTTTTCAAAATCCTCCAGGCAATGTTCCCAGGCATTTTCGGCTTCTCCGATAACTACTGAATCTGAATGCCGGAGATACTCTTCCGGCAGGACAGAAGCATTGATGCCTCCCATCACTACGGTTATTCCCTCCCCGCAGAAATAGTCGCCAAGCTGAAATGCTCTTTCCATTGTGGCATTCAGTGTTGTGATACCAACAATGTCGGGTTTAAAGTCAGATGGCAGTGATTCAGTTTCCTCATCCACGATACGGATATCATAATTATCAGGGGTATAAGCTGCCACAACCGGCAGTGCAAGCGGGATCATCAGTCTTTTCCTGCGGAACATCCTGGCAAGCTGGGCATGGGCAGTATAACCAATGTATTCCTGCCTCGGGCTTATCAGAAGCAGTTTATATTTTTCTCCTGTTGCTTTCAGATATATTAAATGATTTGTTTGACAGTATCTAAAGTAAAACTTACCTGCACGAATTAAAGTTAAGAAAGACAATTGTCTTATACAAGAATAGTGACCACGATACATAAGTCAGAAAAGGAATCGACACTCATGGTTTTTGAATTCAATGGAATATTAAATAGATTTGCCGACAAGCATATCTTTTTTATTAGTATGATGCAAAAAGGCAGATGGTTCTATCCTGGAATTCTGGCATGTCTGTTTATCCTTAGTTCCTGTTCAAGGCCATTGGAATGGCCGGAATCGCCTTTATATGTTTTCGAAAAGGGAGAACCGAACTCAAATCAACCTACAGACCTGGAAAGTGCACGCGAAGAGATCGCAGGACATTATGCACACTATGATGTGGTGGCATACGAAGACACAACAACCAGAACCACCATGCGGACCTTTATCATTTCATACGGATTTACTGATTTTTACCTGGAGGAGGGAAAGCTAATGCAGTCGGACCGATTTGTGCATTCAGAACAAAAACTAAGCAGAAAAAATTCTAAATCAGTATTCAGGGACGAAGCTGTCCAGGCTATAAAACCCAGGGTTCAGGAAGTTGAATTATTCCGGAAAAATGGAACCTGGCATCTTTACAGGCCCGAGAGCCCAAGCCTTCTGGGAATTGAGGGAGACCCGATGAAACCCCTTTCTACCGATCCCAATGACCCAAATTTAACAGATCCTGATAAGGACGGTCATCCCGGAGTTACCGTTCAAATCAGCGTGGGGAAATTTTTCAGGGGTGAGATATATTTAACACGAAGGGAGATTTTCAGCAATTACCTGACTTTGAACAATAACGGAACCCTGAGTGGATATGTTATTGACAGATCGGAGCAATTCGTTGTCGGAGCTTCAAAAAAAATACTGAATCAGGAATCCAATACTTCTCAGCATCCTGATACAGGGACTGAGTCCGGTCTTGCTGGTTAAGGTCGACCCGGACATTGATACTCCCGAGGAGTTAATGAAGATAAGAGATGATATCTTCCCGGAAGAACCGGAATTCTATCCAAAGAAGAAATAAAAAGGAGATTCTGAGAACTTCGCCAGATAATTTCGGCGGCTTGACTTGATTAAAAGAATAAACATCAAACCCAAAACCTGTTTAACTATGTATGAGAAGCCAACAGAACAGGAAAAGAAATCCGCCTCTACGGGTTTAAATGCTGAAAGCATAAAGGAATTATGGTCGAAAACCTACAATACCGAAGGAAAACCCGACTGGTCACATATTCTTCCCTATTACGATGATAATATATACTTCAGGGATTCCATTCAGGCAATACACGGGATAGAAGAATTCAGGGCGATGACCGAACGTTTGACTAATCGGTCAAAAGACCTGAAAATGAATATTGTAACTGCAGTTATGCACGACAATATTGTTTTTATTGAATGGGAGATGACCATTAAGTTTAAGAAGAACCCAAGTTCAGTCTTATATGGATCAAGCCGGCTGACATTAAGTGAGGAGGGGAAAATAATTGAGCAAAGAGACTACTACGATCTGTGGGGCGACATTTTTGACAATATACCACGATTCGGGAAGGCTTACAGGAGGTTTATGATAAAAAAATTTGGTTAAACTTTCACTAAATAATAAGAGGATAATGAAAAAGACTACATGTTCTTTATTGTTTCTGGCATTCCTGTTTTATGGATCATTATCAGCCCAGACTGGTGCTCGCTTTGGTCTGAAAACTGGCCTCAGCCTTGCAACTCAATATGGTATTACACCTGCTGATGACATCTACGAGGTTGAAACCAGCAGCAGGAAAGCTTTTGCAGGTGGGATTTTCGTATACTTTCCCATAACTGAATCGGTAGGCATTCAACAGGAATTTATTTATGCCATGAAGGGATCAGGACAGGATGTAACCATTACGACCCCTTATAACGTAAATACTGTATCTGAATATAAGCTGAACTATTTCGAAATGCCGATAGTAATAAAATACAAATTTGTCAATATTAAGAATATTGGGATTTATGGCAGCACAGGCATAGCTTTATCTCTCTTAATCAACGGGGAATACAATATTACCACTACAATAAATACAGGCGCTCCTCCCTTAATAGTAACAGAAGAATCCGGCGATATGGCAGGATTAGATACTTTTGACTATTCGTTCGTATATGGAGCCGGCACAGATTTTAAGCTTCTTAAAAAGGATTTTTTCTTTGAATACCGCATGACAGTTGGATGGAATACACTTGCAATGCCCAACGCTACAGGATGCAGACCCTGTTCCCTTACGTAACCAGGACTATATTTTTGCTCTGGGTATGTATTTCTAGAAGCTTGTTTCGAATTATGGTAAATTGGATATGATACCTCCATAATTGTCAGCTGATTTGCATATATGAAGAATAAGAAGTTTGCAAAATATTTTAAAGAATATCAGTGGTCGAACATCGCTGCAATGATCAAAAACAACAGGCGGGATCCCAGGATCTGCACCGATGATTTCAAGGATCGGCTTGTGGTTATAAGCGGTGCCACATCAGGGATAGGTTACCATACAGCCAGGAAATTCGCCTCTCATGGCGCAGACCTGCTCTGCATAAACCGTAATCAGAAGAAATCGGAGGCTTTAAAACATGAGATTGAAAGTGAATTTGGAGTCAGATGTGATTACAAAATAGCCGATCTGAGTAATTTGCAGGAAATTGACCGGGTTGCAGGAGAACTTTCAAGGCTTGAAAGACCGATCGATGTGCTGATTCATAATGCAGGCATCTATCTTACCAAAAGGGAACTTACCGCTGAAGGATTTGACAAGGTTTTTGTAGTACATCACCTTTCTTCATTCGTGATAAATATTCTCCTGTAGTGAGAAGTTAAAATCGCAGGGGAAAGCGAGAATCATACTGGTCAGTTCAGAAGGCCATCGTTTTGCTGCCTGGGGTTGCGGCCCGATGATCTGAACTGGGAAAAACGACGTTATTCAGGATTGAAAAGTTATGGTTCGGCCAAGCTTGCCCAACTACTGTCAATGCTCCTCTTTGCTGAATTTTTCAAACCCTGGGGAGTAACCATAAATGCATTGCATCCGGGCGCTGTCAGATCAGAGACCGGGCAGGAAAACGGTGCATTTTACCGCTGGGTAAAAAAGCATCTTTACGATAAGATCCTGAGACCGACTGAAATTTCGGCAGAGTCGATCTACTACCTTGGGGTTTCAGATGAGATGGAAGGGGTAAGCGGAAAGTTTTTTAACCTGACCACCGAGGAAGAACCCGCACCCCCCGCCCTCGACAAGGAGGCGGCTTATGAACTTTGGGCAAAAAGTGTGGAAATGACCGGGGTTGAGGATATAATCAGTAAATCCTGAATCTCCATGGCTGAAAAGAAATACCATTCAATTGTCGTTGGAGGAGGGTATGGCCGGACTGACCTGTGCTGCCTATCTCGCCAAAGGAGGGCCGTAGCGTTTTGCTTATTGAAAAGAACAGGGAATGCGGAGGATTGGTGAATTCTTTTTCACATAACGGGTTTCAGTTTGATACAGGCATCAGGGCTCTTGAAAATGCCGGTATTATTTTCCCCATGTTGAAGGAACTGGGCATCAGGCTCGATATCGTCAAAAGTCCTGTTTCTGTTGGTGTGGAAAAGGAGATCCTGAATATCGAAGACATTAACAGTCTGACAGAATACAAGCAACCTGCTGAATAGAATCTATCCTGAAAGTGAAGCCGAAACAGATAATATCATAAGGATAATCCGGAAGGTAATGAAGCACATGGATGTGCTTTATGGTATAGAAAATCCCTATTTCAAAGATTTGAGTCGTGACAGGACCTATCTGTTTAAAGAACTTCTGCCCTGGTTGCCAAAATTCCTGTTTACAATAGGAAAAATCAACCGGATGAATGTGCCGGTTGAGCCATACCTGGAAAAGATTGTTAAAAACCCATCGCTGAGAGACATTATCTCCCAGCATTTCTTTAAGAATACCCCTGCCTTTTTTGCACTGAGCTATTTTTCCCTGTACCTCGATTATTTCTATCCCAGGGGAGGTATGGGCAAGCTTGCCGAAGCCGTGGAAAAAAGGTTTCTTGAATGTGGAGGCGAGATAATGAGGGAAACGATCATCGAAAGGGTATTGGCTTGCGAAAAGAGGGTAACAGACCAGAATAATGTCAGCTATACATACGAAAATCTTGTCTGGGCAGCAGACCTGAAAACTTTTTACAGGATTACCGGTACAGAGGGCTTTTCCGGCAAGATCCGGTCGAAATTCGAAAAGGTTAAATCCCGCTTGCTGGAAAAACGGGGCGGGGATTCCGTATTTACACTTTTTGTTGAAGTGGATGAACCCATGGAGAGCTTTAAGAAAATTGCGAATGGACACTTCTTTTATTCTCCTTCGAAGAAGGGATTGGGTGAAATCCGCTGGAGCGAGCTCAATATGATTTTAAGTGCACCCGGCGGACCGGACAAGTCCCGGATATTAAGTTGGCTCGATAAATTTCTTGCGCTGAATACCTACGAGATTTCTGTCCCGGCACTAAAGGATCCCGATCTGGCACCTGAAGGCAAAACAGGACTTATAATCAGCTTCCTTGCTGATTATGATTTGTTTAAAATGATTGATGAGGCAGGCTGGTATAAGGAGTTTATGATGGAATTGGAAGAACGGATCATTAAAGTACTTGCCGATTCAGTATATCCCATGTTAAAAGAAAAGGTAATAGCGCGTTTTTCGTTTTCTCCTCTTAGCTATGAAAAGCAGGGTTGGCACTTCTGAGGGAGCGATTACCGGGTGGTCCTTCCGCGAACCGGTTCCGGTTATCAATAAAATCATGGCCGCAAATCGGGCAGTTGTAACACCAATACCTTCAATTTTTCAGGCAGGACAATGGACATATAGTCCGGCCGGAGTACCCATGTCTGTTCTCACCGGCAAACTTGCTGCACTCAGAATCTTAAACAGGTAAGCTGCCTACAGAATGAGAATAAGCAATATTGCAATTAATAAAGAAACAGCAATTCCGATAGAGAGTTGTTTCACGATGGTCCTGGCGGAAAATGTCTTAAGTCCTTCGGAGTTCGCAATTTTATTATACTTGCTGACCAAATCATTACGGTCCTTTATTGTGGTATAACAACCCGGGCTGTCAGCAATATAGTGCTGAGCGAAAGGAAAACAGACTACCTTGCTTATTTCCGGTTGTGCCAATCCGGGAAAAAGCGTGTTTTCGGTTATGCGAATATCCTCTGGCGGAATATCCAGGGCTTCAAAAACTTCGGCCGGATCAAATATCACGGCAAAAGGAATATCATCACCATCTGCAAACTTTTTGCAGTGACCTATTGATGTATTCCCCATGAGCCAAAGACTTTCATCCAGTCTTCGCATCTTTCCCCTTTTTACGCTGCCTGTCAATAAAAGCTTTCTGTTTGTCTTGTTTTCCTGAATATCCAGAAAGATTTCTCCCTTTGAACTCGTTGTGAAAACAGCTTTTTTACAGTTAGGATCAGCAATGCCTTTTGTTGGCAGGGCAATAATGGTATTGCTTAATATTTCAATGAAGATGAAAGATAATAATCCGGTTTTTTTATCTGTTGCAATGAGGTAAGTTTCTTGCCTTGTACCCCAAAAAGTACTCCCGCGTGTATTGAGATTACCAATTCCCATGTAGTAATCCGGCTCGTCATCAGTAAACAATCTGGTCTTTGCAAGCTCATAACGATCTGGCAGCAGTGATTTTGCATATTCAATATTACTGAGCCTGAAGAACAGAAACAGACTATATGGATCAATCACAAAACCTATATAGGGAGTATTTTTTGAAGCCCTGTACAGCAATCGCTTCATAATCGGAGGAGGCAGCAATTTTTTAAGTTTCTGGAAGAAGAGGAGATTGCTGACTGCCATGGGATTGATTAAGCTTTCAACTCCTTTTATGAATTTTTCCTCGTTCTGTATTTCCATAAGTCCAGCTGCAAAATCAAATGAAGAAATTTTTCATAAACCTAATAGATAATTATCACTTTTAAAAATACATTGCAACAAAAATCTCTTTAGAAGCTGTTGTCAGTCCTGCCGCAAAATGGCAAGGCCATTTAGGTCAGGATGCTGACCGCAGCGTCAGGAAGCGTCAGATTTGGTGCCGGGATTTGAATGAAAACGAGGTGTTTTATACGAAAAAATGAGTCGGAATTAAGCGCTTGTTGCTAAATTATTAATTATAATTCCAATAGAACAGGCCAGGCAAGAAGAACGGCATACATTATCTTTTGCCATTGCCTCCGAAACGGACCTTCATCGATATTCCTCCATAGCGTACACGAAGATTAAGGGCAGTAAGGTCGCTGAGAGGTAACTGCATGAACGGTTCAATAAGAAGTGTTGAGGTTTTTCCGTATGGAATGGAGTAGGCTGCTGAAAAATTGGCAAGACCGAAATAGTCGGTATGGTCAAATGCGCTGTAACTGTTGTTTACCGAAACCTTTGAAACCCTGGTTTCGGAAGACATTGAACCTGTATTAGTATTATAATATGCTTGCGTGTATTCATTTACGAATTCACCCGTGAACTTCTGGTTGAAATAAATCATTGTCGAGGCTCCGGCTGAAAGGTAAATCCCTGAACGTTTCCTTTCAAACACTTTGAATACAAAGTTCAAAGGCAATTCCATGGCTAACATCCTCAGCTCGCCGTTATAGGAATCGGGCGTTCCGCTGTTGCCGTCAATAAGAGGAACCTGGTAGGATGATTCGAAACTTCCGCTTTCATTATCGACTCCAAGTGAGTTTACGGCTAACGCCAACCCGGGCCTGAAAGAAATTCTTTCCGTGATCTTTTGCTCCACATAAAACCCAACCGAGACACCTGGTGCCGAGGAAGAAGCATCTTTGACATGGGCCATAGTTCCAGACAGACCGGTCATGAATCTGGGCTTGCTGTACCGGCTCTTCTCTCCTTTGGCTGCTGTTTCCTTAGCTTCTCCTTCCGGTAATTCCTGAAGTGTCTCTTTAAATGTAAAGCTTATGGTATCTTCAGACTCCGGGAATCTGTTTTCTGCGACAACAGGCAGTAAGGCTGTATCGGATGGCGCCATGGTTATCTTCCCGGTCAAATACTCTTCTGCTACAGGTTGTTTTGATGAAGTTTCTGATTTCCGGCTTGCTGCCTTTATTACCTCATTGTTATTCCTCACTGCAATGAGTTTCTCTGCTATGACAGTTGAAACCGAATTTGAAGATCCATACTGTACTGTCTCTGTCGTCTGCTTTTCCGGTTTTGTTTCTGATTCAGCCATGTTACCGGCAGAACTGTTCCTGTTGATGAACAGGTAGGCGGTTAAGGCGCCTGCTCCGATTATCAGTGCTATTGATGCAGCTTTAGCCCAAAGAGGTACTGCAATTGCCTTAAGCCTGCGCGCTTTCTTCCTCGAAGCCATGAACGAATTCCACCCTTCGTCGGCCAGATGATCGGCGTTGTAGTCGCTGAATGCTTTATCGACGTTTTCCCTGAATATGTCGTCAAACAGCTTCATTGTTCACTTTTAAGGTCTTAAAATTCTTGATATAGAGCTCCCTGAGCGTCTTTCTTGGCACGAGTCAGGTTGGAACGCGAACTGGATGCAGTGATGCCCAGTATTTGTCCTATCTCGTTATGGGAATAACCTTCGATCTCAAACAGGTTGAAAGTCGCCCTGAGTTGTTCCGGCAACTGACTGAACAGTAGAAGAATGTCCCCGGCCGAAAGAGTTGCATCTATCTCAGGTTCCTGCTCTTCTGTTGTTTCAATTTCGCATATCTGAAGGTGGGATGCATGTTTTGCATTCCTCCGGTAATTGTCAATGGCTGAATTGACCAGTATCTTTCCGTACCATGACCTGAAAGGCCTGGTGCTGTCGAATTCGCCTGTTTTTTCAAGTACCTTCATAAAGCTGTCATTCACTATTTCCATTGCTTCGCCCTCGTCACAGGTGTACCTGATGGCCACTGACATGGCAAATGAGAAATAACGCCTGTAAAGAAGCTCCTGTGCGCGGGTTTTCCCTTCCGAACATTGACTGATAAGTTCAAGATCTGACAATTCCTGCTCATTATTTCCCCTCTTGCCCATTCGCCATAGTCTGATTAAGCTCTTTCAAAATAACTAAATCAGACTGGTTTTATGATTACTTTCCTCACAATTATTTGCCTACCTGAAAATAAACCCGAACTGTACCTCAATCCTGTCGAAATACGTAACAAGTTCATTTTGGAGTTCCGGGTTCCATATATTTTTCTGTTCGAAACTTAATTTCTGGTAGCGGTAACCTATACCGATGTTAACGGCGTTCCGCTTCCATGAATAAAGCGCCAATCCGGATCCAACGCCGAACATTAATCCTCCTTTTGTTTCCGTGTAATTGCCATAGTAGTAATATTCTCCGCCATCCTTGTCGCTCAACGGAAATGCGTAACCACTTTTTATCCATAGAAAAGGAGACAATCTTGTTTTGAATGGCTGGTATTTTAGTTCGCCGAAGACCGGCATCACCATTACGTCGAGCTTTTCAATGCCGGTGCCAAAGCCTGCCCCGAATCCGTTCCTGAACTGATAACCATTTGACAGATGTATGCTCGGGCTTCCCTTATTTCCGCTGGTGTTCCGGCCTGCCAGTATTGATGCTGATAACCTTATTGAATAACCATATGTTTCGCCAGGATTATACACCCTGCGTTTGACCCTGTCAGTCGAGTAAACCTGCGCCTTATTAAGTGTTATTACCTGGGGTCTTTTTATTTTGATCTTAAGGAAGTCTGAAGAATCGGCCACGATGGTACCTGCAATAACGGAACCATCGTTAAGCACAACCGCATGCCGTTCACGCTTCTGAGCCGAAACAGCAATTGTCAATACCAGCAAAAGAGAAGGGAAATAAAATCTTTTTGATATCCATGGTATTACTCCCCGTCACCGACAATTGTAATGTGACTTATCTGTACAATGTTTTCCGGATCTGAATAGTCATACTGATAGATCCCTTTCTCGCCTGTGAGCATCAGGATGCCATCCAATGGGATAACATCGAAGGTGTCGAAATCAGGATAATATGCCACCTGGTTAGTAATAATTGCAAGGGGATCTGATTTATCATAGATCTTCAGTCCTGCCGTGCCATCGCAGATGAAGAGCAGGTTACCGTCAACACCAAGACCATGCGGATTGAACAGCGGGTACGATTTCACAAGGAAGGGATTTGCAATTGATGAAATGTCGATCACCTCAAGCAGGTTTTGTGCGTTTGTACACCTTGTTCCCGTACGCAGTGTGACGTACGCATACTGCCCGTCGACAACAACAGGATCGCACGCAGTAAGATGATCATAACTGGATATCTGCCTGGGTTGTGCCGCGTTGGAAATGTCATAAATGAGCATCCCGGTGGTTGTTCCCACAAACATTTTATCTTCAACTTTGAACAGGGTTTCCATGCTGCGTGAAACGCCAATACTGTCGACCACACTCATTTTATCAGCTTCTTTTGCGTCAACGGTCTTAAGCATCCAGGGATGTGAAATCAGGTACAGGAAATCGTTGTTGAGCATGAACCTGGCCATTGAACCGCCTGTCCCGGCACCGGCCGACCAGTTAGCTTCAGACCCGGCAGCTGACATTAACATAAAGTCTCCACGGTATATCCAGCCACCCCAGGGAGAACCGGGATCGCGTTCCTCGGTGACGGTTTTGGTCTCCCAATCAATTATAACACCCCTGGTTTTATCAACCATGGCATAGGGAAACCATATGTCGCCTTCAGGCACTACATCGGGGAAGATATTTGTGAGGCGCCCTGTCTCTTTAGGGTTGTTGATATCGGTTATATCGATTGCAACAAGGTCAATGTAGCTGTCGGCAAACAAAATATTGCCCTTTATTGCCATATCGACGTTTCCCATTATTTCGTAAAAAGCTATTTTTTTAGGGTTTGCGGGATCTGAATTGTCAATAACATGGATTCCCTTGCCATACTCATTGACAAACAGGTACCCGTCCTTGAAGTATATTTTGCCGGGTAGGTTAATTTCAATAGTGTCGCCCTTCTTAAAACTTGTTCGAAATTCGGAGAACGGCATATAAACGGGCACATTGGCAGTATAAGTTATACGTTCCACTGTCCTGTCCGCGCAGGCGGAAAAGAAGGCTGCCAGGACGAATAGCAAGACTGATGTTTTAACAGCGTTTTTCATGTCCATTATTCTAGGTTTAATGTTTCTCTGTATTAATTAAAATGTATCTGGTCAGGGATTCAATACCTGCCCTATGAAAAGAAGTGTATTGGTAGTCCGCTCGCGGATGGCAAAAACGAATGATTTATCTATTACGAACTGCGTTGGCTCCGCAGGAAAGCTTGTAAGATCGATGCCGATAGTAGTGACAGCAGCCGCTTCGGTTCCAACTTCATCAACCTCTACAAATGTGTTCTGTTTCACAAAGCTTACAAAGATCGACTGATCGGAAATACCCGAGAGGTTGGCCTGGTAAGGAATGAAGGCATCAACCATGCCCAGGGCCCGGAGCTGGTCGTTCAGATATTTCTCATAGGAGAATTTGAATTTCGGCATATAGACGATTAACTTTCCATATTCATCAGCATCGTCGAATCCTGAGGTTATCGAGTTCCATACTGCGGATGTAAATGATGTATAGAATGTCGCGAGAGTTTCTGTGGGAACAATTACAATCATGGTAAAATTTGTGCGCCCGTAAGGCATCTCCAGCGCCTTGTAGTTGTTTCCAGAGACTACCTTGGCCCCCACCTCGCTTTTCATGGTGCTGACATTTACCGTGGTGCCTCCATCAGGGTGGAAAGTGCGGTCCTCTGTTGCCGACTTGTCGAACTGGTAGCTCCAGTCGCCTTTGAAATAGAGGGCGTTCATTATGAACATGACAGCATCGTCTGAAATCTCATCAAGCACTTTTGGGATCTTCCCGGCAGTATTGTCGTTTGCCCATTTATTGATAGTTGTAAGCGCGGAGGGCGCTGCAAAGTCCAGTCCTCCTATAGTTGCCTTGTAATCATTGTTCATGGCGGCAAGAAATGGCGGTTTAACGGTGAAGCCGTTCCTGTAAAATATTGCGTTCGCCAGGGTGAATTTCACCAGCGGATCAGCAATCAGCAGCTGATCGACAAGGCTTTTGTATGCTTCGTTGATCTCTCCGATCGTCATTTCTGATGGATATTTAAGTGTTCCCTTCAACTGATCATAAGTATCGCCTCCGCATCCGTTAAGAAGCATTGTAAGGGCGGTGCTTGCGCTCAGGGGAGAGAGCATAAGATTCTGTGCATCAGTTTCGGCAACTTTCCTGAACAGTTCGATCCCGAAATCATTACTGCTTTGTATAGCCTGCGGAGCCGCGGCTGTAAGTGATATGGGCTTCGGAGTCAGATCCGGTTCTCCCGGCTGTTTTTCACATGCAGTGTGAAGTCCACAGAAATGTTGTTAACCCAATTATTGATATTATTTTTCTCATATTTTCTTTGTTTGTGATTAATAGTCTCAGGTCAGTAATTAAAACAGGTTATATCACTAATACGCAAATGAACCCTGAAACGCTGCAGACAGCATTCAAAAAAAAGAGATTGTACGGGTTGCAGGAATTAAAGTGCTATTTTAGGGTTTGTATTGTTAAATTATTAACAGAAGATTCTGAATTCATAATTAAATGGGACAAAAGCGTCTGGAAATAAAAGTTGCCATTCAGATCCAAAAGCCGGCAGAAGAAATCTTTGAAGCTGAAGTCGATCCGTGAAAATGTCAAATTATTTCATTTCACGGGGAAGTGGAATACTTGAAGAAAACAAGCAGATAATATTAATGAAGGCCTGGAACTCGCAGATACATTGAAATCATTACATTTTTACAATCTCGTGCTTTTTAATAAAATCCGGGTCAATATTAACACCCATCCCGGGTCCGGTAGGTACTTTAATCCTTCCGTTCACGACTTTAAGAGGTGAGGTCGGACATTCAAATTTCACATCTGTATCAAGTCCTTTAAATTCATGATGAGCTCCTGCATTTGGCACAACGGAAACAAGTATGCAATCGTAAAGAAATCCTAATCCGCCTCCTGACATGTGGGGAACAATTGTTTTCCCGAATGCATCTGCCATTTTTGCCACTTTCATCGAACGGATCATTCCTCCGAAATAATAAATATCAGGCTGAACAATTTCAAGACCATCATTGGCAATGGACCATCGAAAATGGACAAAGCTTTGGTCTTGTTCACCATTTGCAATAGGTATTGTAAGTGCGTCTGCCACCTCTTTTATATCTTCAAAATGGTCGTACATAACAGGCTCCTCGAAATAACTGTATTTATATTCTTCCAGAATTTTCCCGATTCGTATAGCTTCACTTACATTATAGTATCCATTTGAATCAGCATAGAGAAACATATTATCACCATATGTTTGCCGAAGAAGCGGTATCAGTTTTTCAGTCTTCCCGGGCACTCCGGGATAATGTATATCTTTTGTACCGGAATACTGATAACCCACTTTAATTTTAAGTGCATTAGTATCATATTCCGATACAGCTTTTTTAATAAGGTCAAAATGTTCTTCCAATGGTTTTTCGCGAAACTCAGTAGCGACATAAATAGCAACTTCAGGATTATGTATTTCTCCAATCAGTTCTCCCGCTGGCTTTTTTGCAATTTTTCCAAGCATGTCGAGAATGGCAAATTCAATTGTTGCCAGGGGTAATCCAAGTGTAATGCCATTATATCTGAAATTGAAACCATAGATATATATCTTTTCTAATATTAAGTCTAATTCGCGGGCATCCTGACCGATAAAATAAGGCTGCAATTTCTTCAGGAAAACAGGGAAAAGAACAGAAAGGCCTCCATGGCCCACCGAAATTCCCTCTGCTCCGTCTTTTGAACGCACCCGGCATAAAAAATTATTTTCAAAATGTAATAATTCGAGGGTTTCTATGATTACGGGTGTTGCAAAAAGTCCCTTTTTTAATACAGGTTGTTTAAGAATCTCATCAAGCTTTGCATATCTTGATTTTACATCCGTTAAAGAAACATTTGATGCTGCTTCTGTTTTACAACATGATAATGGAAGTGCCGCAGCGGCCAGACCCCCCTGCAATGGTAGTCGAAATGAATTTTCGCCGGTTTGTTTTCATATTTGTATTTCTCTTTTATTGGTCAACATATTATTTATTTTCAGGCAGAATCCTTCTTCCCAGGCATTAACATATAATAACCGGACCAAAGCATAAACGCAATATGCAGAACGACTATGCTCCAGCCCATGCCATTCATCAGGCCTTTTATCTGATTAATCAAAAGTATTACCGTGCTCGCAAAATAGTAGGTAAAAATACAATATACCGCTCCTTTCTTAAACTCTATGCTTGCTGATTTCCGTGCGAAAAAAAGCAGGACCGGAATGCTTAATATTCCTGTACCAAACAACCGGGCAAAGGTTCTTGATGTTTCATCGAGAGTCACGCCCAGGGGATCCATGACAAAATCAGGAATAAAAATGAAGCCAACGCCAAATATTGCTTCAAGTATCATGCCGACAAGAAAAAGTGTGTTCATAGCTACACCTCCGTTTTAATTAATTGTATTATCAAAGATCAGAAATAATTCAATACGGGTCAACTATCTTTTAAGCATCCGGCTAATTCAGGTTTTTCCATTCAATGATGAAACGAACCCCGGATTTCTTAATACAACTAACTGATTTTGTTTTGCTTATTATAATTTTTAGTTTTATATTTGATGTGTACATTTGACCATGAAATCATCAGTACTTATATCATAATATCATGAGTAAAAGCCTTTTATTAATTTCAATATTAACAATGAGCCTGTTAAGCTGTCCTGTTTTTTCTCAGGCAGAGAATCAGACAGGGCAGGATACGACATTATTAGGCTTGCCGGGAGATAACCTTGATCTTTATGCCGTATTGGATCTTTTTCAAAAGTCAAAAACCATTGAAGACTTTGAAAAATCGTTAAATGTTGAAAAAACAGGAATCAATAATCTGGATTTAAATCTGGATAATAAAGTTGATTTTATCAAGGTTGTTACAAAGAAAAATGACGATGATTTTACATTTATTCTTCAGGTTGATGTCACTGAAAATGAAAAACAAGATGTTGCCGTCATTTTAGTATCAAAAGATAAAGATAAAAAAGTCACCATGCAAATTGTTGGAGATAAGGATTTGTACGGCAAAGATTATATTGTTGAACCCAAAACAACCACAACTCCTGCAGTTACTGCTAATCCCGCATATACCGGTGACGATCCTGTTACTGTGAGTGTTCCGGCAACAACTACGTTGTGGTGGTTGAATCAGCACCAATTGTGCAGTATGTGTATTCACCTGTTTATGTGCCCTATGTCCCGCCTTATTATTACGGATATTATCCGCCCTATTTTGCTGCATTTACGGTAATGGCAGTTGGCATTTATCGTCATAATCATTATTATTACCATGGTGGTTATGGTTATCATGGTAATACAACGTGTGATTCATAATACGAATAATTATAATAATTACAATAATTCCAGAAACACTTCCAATACCGTAAATAATAATATGGCCAACGGTAATTATAATCGTAACAGCGCACCTGCAAGTCAGCCTGTAAGTACCTCAACTCGTCAGTCGGGTGCTTCTGCTACAACCCGTCAGTCATCCGGAACTTTAAATCAACCCGTCAGTCAAGTTCAACCTCTGCGTCACAGCAAAACAAATCATCCTCATCGGGAACTTCCCGATCCAGAAGCAGGGGTGGCGGCAGAAGGAGATAATTAACCCTGTTAATCCTTGACAAATCCCTTTTTGTGAAGCTCGTTTCTTATTGTAGTGACAATACCCGTAATCATAGGGTCGATCTTTGTTGCGCTGATTGATGCAGTAACACCTGACCAGAGGAGCTTTTTTGACGTGAGCGAATAAATATTCGTTTCGACAATATAGTCTTTGGGACTCTTTACGTCTATATTTGAAGAAGAGTTTCTGTCGGATAGGTCAACCGTATAGGAATAGCTATAACCATAATTGGACCAGGACGCATAAGATGTGCCAGGATTGGATTTTTTGGTCTCGGTTTGTACAACAGATTTCACGCGCATCGTAATGGCTCCGTCAAAACCATCTTTTATCAACTTCTCCACCAGTTCCTTTTGTGATGTGTCTGCTGATGTCACATAAGCATATGACGGAATGGCATTCACATTCCTGAGCTGCTCAACAAGCAGATCCTCGGCTGTCTTTTTGGACAAAGCATTTTTCACGTTAATCTGGACAAAGACCTTTTTAAAGGGTTCAACCGGGTTTTTTGCCAATGACGGATCTGACCAGCTTTTCCGTATCTGGGTTGTTGTGGAACAGGCAATAATTAATCCGGCCAGGCTTAAAAGCAAGAGTACTTTCTGATATGTTTTCATATTGGACATTACTTTAACTTTTCGAAAAGTCAAATGTGGTTATAATCAATGGACATATCAATAGCTCTTTGGCACTATGTGAAATACACAACTTAGATTGCCCTTATGTAATTATTCCCAAGTAAATGCCGGGGTTTTGGTTGACAGGCTTATGTAATCCTTATGAAAAATCTCCGGTTTTTATTAATATTAAGTATATTTATAGCCAGACTTTTATGGGTTTCATTGGAATCATGAATCCGTTATTTATTTATTGTCCTTTAATCCATAAGTCAAATCTATGGCAGAAAAATTATCAAGACTCAATTTGCTGAAGACGGCAAGATATATTGATGCTGAGGAAATGGCTTCAATATTGCCGGTTTGTTAAAGAATTATTTAACTCTCATTAAGGGGAAGGACATGCCAAACAGAAAATGCACACAGATTGTCAGGGGTCAGAATGCTGTTGACGGAGCAGGCGTCCGTTTGCGAAGGGTTCTTGGATTACGGACAGTAAAGGATTTTGATCCTTTCCTGATGCTGGATGGATTTGATTCCACCGATCCTAAGGATTATACCAGGGGATTCCCGTGGCATCCTCATCGCGGAATTGAAACTGTTACTTATTTGTTGAAGGGAGAAATCGAACACGGAGACAGCCTTGGCAACAGCGGAGTGATTAGTGATCTTGGTTGTCAGTGGATGACAGCAGGATCCGGAATCATACACCAGGAGATGCCAAAAGCCTCGGAAAGAATGCTGGGCTGTCAGCTCTGGGTTAATCTTCCGAAAAAATCTAAGATGACTTTGCCTGCGTACAGGGATATCCGGCAGAATAGATGTGACATCAGTTCATGAAGAAAAAACAATAGTCAGGGTATTATCGGGCAGCTACAAAAACAATCCGGGTGCAGTTAAAGGCGAATATGTCAAAGTACAGTATCTGGATGTAGACCTTAAACCTGACTCTACCTGGAATTACAGTGAAACTTCCAATGATCAGACTTTGTTTCTATATCTTATCGAAGGCACCCTGGCTGCAGATGATACTTTGACAAAATTCGAGGAAAAAGCCTGTGCCATGCTTATGACTGCCTCCACAGACCTGACCACCAATTTTGATGAAATCCTGGTTAAGGCAGGACCGGAAGGAGCACGGTTTTTACTTATTGCTGCCAGACCTCTGCGTGAGCCTGTCGCCTGGGGCGGCCCCATTGTGATGAATACTCAGGAGGAGCTTGAAACTGCCTTCGCCGAACTTGACAACAACACTTTTATCAGGCACGAAAAACCCTTGGATTTATGAAATAGCCCTCTTATGAATCCACAATTAAATTTTAATCAGAGGGCAATGAAAATTTTACGGAGTATATTTCGGAGCACTTTTCACCATCATGATCGACTTTTCATTCTGGTCGATGTCAACGCTTTATTCAAACATCACGACTATCCTGGTTGAAATTGTTGTCGCAGCAGTGATATACGGACTGGTGGGAATGGTCATTGTTCTTACCTGGGGCAGGTCGGACAAATAATGCAGTCTTTTCAGTCCTTCGCTATCTTGACAGAAGTCATTGTAAGGGAGCCCGCCACGGCCTTATCGTTAAACAGCGATATGTTGTCGTTTTCATCTTTCAGTGCCATTGCATACAATAGAGGCAGATAATGTTCAGGTGTTGGTATTGCAAGCTGAAATGAATTTCCCTGCTTACGGAAATCCACCAGTGACTTTGTATCTCCGTTGATAATGTATCTTTTCATTTTTTCGTTTGCCTCAACAGCCCAGTCAAAACCATAATTTTCATCATTCATCCTGCTCCATTCAATAAGGCCGAGATTGTGGACCATGTTTCCGCTCCCGATGACAAGTACTCCTTTTCACGCATGGATTTAAGCTCTTTTGCAAGATTAAAATGATATTGGGGAGCCTTATAGTAGTCAAGGCTCAACTGTATTACAGGCACATCGGCATCAGGATACAGGTGTTTTATGACTGACCACGCCCCATCGTCAAGTCCCCACTTCTCATCCAGCTCTACTTCAGCAGACTTTACAAGCTCCTTTGTTATTCTTGCAAGTCCGGGATTTCCGCGAGCAGGATACTGAACAGCATATAGTGCTTCCGGAAATCCTCCGAAATCGTGTATAGTCCTTGGATTCTCCATTACCGTAACCATGGTCCCTTTTGTTTCCCAGTGTGCGGAAACGCAAAGAATGGCTGCGGGTTTTCGGATGTCCACCCTTGGCGATGGACCTGAAGCCCCTCACAAATTCATTCTCTTCGATGGCATTCATCGGACTACCGTGTCCAAGAAACAACACCGGCATTTTATCAGTGTTTCTCAACGAATATGTCAGATTATGAAATTCTGTTTCATTTTGGTTACTGCTTTTTTCCACTATGTCAGAATATTTAATTATAATCTATATAATAAGACAAAATTTTTTAGGATTTTTCAGGAGACCTGTTTAATACGGAAGGAAAAAGGAAACAGGATCACAAAACCCCCGGTAACTTCATGGACTAATTTCAGATCGTCGAAAAAGATCGATAAATTAAAACCTATTTTTTTGTTCCTAAATGTGACTGATAACAAGGAAGGTCTGAAACTGGCCTTTGATAATCCTTGACTTTATGGACATTCCAATTCAAGACTTTTTTCTCAGCTGGCTATCGGGAATCACCCTTAAGAACAGGATCGCCATGTCGCCCATGTGCCAGTATTCCGCACATGACGGATTCGCAGGCGATTGGCATATTGTACATTACGGCACAAGGGCTTCAGGCGGAGCCGGACTCGTGATCATGGAGGCAAGCGCTGTTTCCCCTGAGGGACGTATAACCCCTGGCGATTTAGGCATCTGGAGTGACGATCATATACCCGGATTGAAAAGGATTGTGTCATTCATACACCAGCAGGACTCGGTTGCCGCCATACAGCTGGCACATGCAGGAAGAAAAGCATCATGTGCAATTCCACTTGCCGGAGGGAAACAACTTGATCTGAATAACGGCGGATGGCATACAGTTGCTCCCTCGGGAATTCCGTTCATGACGGGAGAAAGAGAGCCACAGCAGCTGGATAAGGAAGGCATCGCTAATGTTGTCAGCAATTTCAGAAAAGCTGCCGGGCGCGCACTAACTGCAGGATTTAAGATCATTGAAATTCATAGCGCCCATGGATATCTTCTCCAGGAATTTCTCTCCCCTTTAAGCAATCACAGGAGTGACGAATATGGCGGCACGTTCGAAAACAGAATCAGGTTGCTTAAAGAAGTTGTTTCTGCTGTAAGAACAGTCTGGCCGGCAGGGAACCCTCTTTTTGTACGCATCTCATCGACTGACTGGACAGAAGGAGGCTGGACACCGGAAGAGAGCGTAAAGTTAGCTTCAATCCTGAAAGAGTCGGATGTCGATCTCATAGACTGTTCCTCAGGAGGTAATGTCTATAATGCAAAAATTCCTGCAGCTCCCGGATTCCAGGTGCCTTTCTCTGAAGCCATAAGGAAAACTGGTATACTGACTTCCGCGGTGGGACTTATAACCGATGCCAGACAGGCAGAATCAATTCTTCAGGAAGACAAAGCTGATCTGATCCTGATGGCAAGAGAGCTGCTCAGGAATCCATATTTCCCCCTTCAGGCAGCCAGGCAGCTTGGGGAAGAAATAAAATGGCCAGCTCAGTATCTCAGAGCAAAATAAACACTTTTTAATGAGGATTAGTTAAATTTATATCCTGTACCGGCCGTTATCAATGCCGGTTTAAATTTTTCAGATGATAAGCAATGAGGCTTTTGCCAGGCTTGAAGAAAGCGTAAATGCTGCCCTTGAAGTGTACTCCAACGTTCACAGGGGCAGCGGTCATTATTCAATGGTTTCCACAGCCCTTTATGAACAGGCGCGGGAAATTGTACTCGAATATTTAAATTTGAAGAAAGGCAATTATGTCGTCATTTTTGCTACTGCCAACAGGGCCGCATTCATCAAATCAAAACTGAAGGCGACCAGCTACAGATGCATATCAAGTCAAGACATTTGCCTGCCCCTTGGAGTATATGCAATAGCTGTAAAAAAAAGAGCGTTGCCCAAAGGCCCTCCTTTTCAGACAGGCGGCGGAACGACAACGCTTGTCGCTCCGGGCTGGGTTGTCTGGGCTGATCCGCCGGACAGGTTCGAGGCCGGCACTCCCGCAATCATTAACGATATTGCTTTCGCAAGAGCATTGCAACTTATAGGGTATTATGGAAATGAAGCCTTTCTGAATGTGAAAGATGAAAAACTTTCTGCCGCGGAAATTCTTTACCATGATGAACTGGAGAAATATTCCGGTAAAGAATTACTGGATCAGCTAAGGAAAACGGTTATCGGTCGTGGTTTGCTTGTTCCCACGATTAAAGGAGAGACGCCTTTTATTAACCTCGACAACGCAGCCAGCACTCCCGCTTTCGTCTCTGTCTGGAATGCTGTTCGAACCACCTGGCGGCAATCAGAACAAGTACACCAGGAGATTATTGATGAGGTCAGGGCTATATGTGCAGATGCATTAGGGGCAGCTCCTGCTGCATATGATCTGATTTTTACCTCCAATACCACCGAAGCCATTAATCTTGCAGCCGAAAGTCTGGGCAGAGATTTCGGACCAGGCGATGAAAAAGTTGTGCTTAACACTATTTTCGAACATAATTCAAATGACCTGCCCTGGCGCAGGATTCAAAACATTTCTGTTTTACGTCTGCAGATGGATGCCGAAGGCTTCGTGGATATGAATGAGCTGGAGACCCTTCTGCGCATATACAACAAGGACGGGCAGCACGGGAAAAAACGGATCAGGCTGGTAACCGTGAGCGGAGCCTCGAACGTTCTTGGCGTATTCAACGATCTCGGGGAGATCAGCAGGATCGTTCATAATTATGGGGCTCATTTGTTGGTAGATGGAGCTCAGATGGCAGCTCACCGCAAGGTTGATGTTGAACTTTCCGGAATTGATTATTTTGTATTTTCTGCTCATAAGGTATATGCACCATTCGGTACGGGTGTGCTGATAGCAAAAAAGGGATTGCTGAATTTCACACCTGCCGAAATGAAAAGGATCCGGACTTCAGGTGAAGAAAACGCAATCGGCATTGCTGCGCTTGGAAAGGCGTTTCTTCTTCTGCAAAGGATTGGTTTGGAGGTGATACAGAAGGAAGAACAGTTGCTGACAGAATTCACATTACGCAGTCTGAAACAAATAGAAGGGCTCGAAGTGTCCGGGATAAAGGATACTGATTCTCCAAGGTTCGATCAGAAAGGCGGAGTTATTGTATTCAGCCTTAAGAATGTCTTTTCAAATGTGGTGGCAAGTGAACTGGCTGAAAGAGGTGGGATAGGTATACGATATGGATGTCATTGCGCCCATATTCTTATCAAACACCTGGTTGGAGTCGGCCCTTCCCTCGAAAGATTCCAGTTCCTTATAGCGACACTGTTCAGGAAAATAAAGTTTCCTGGCCTGGCCAGGATTAGCCTGGGTATCGGAAATACTGAGGAGGATATTAATACACTGATAAAGGTATTGAATGAAATTGCGATACGGTCTAAGAGTCTACCCGATAAGAATATAAAAAAGCTGCTGGAAAATTTCAAAAAAACTATTGTGCAGAAAGTCTTTGCTGAATAAATCAATTTGTGATTATTGAATAATTGGTGTAAATTTGATTTCATAGATCATTCCTGGGGAAAAACTGAATTATCTCTTCAGTAATCTGTGTTGTGTCTTGTATTCTGATCTATTTCTGATTATTTAATAATTGTCACCGGATGTTCCGCTCGAGTTAAGCATTTTAAGTTAATTTTTATCCTCCTGTTTCTAGTTTTATTTATAGTTACAGGAAGCGGGCAGGAGACATTAAGACCCAGATCCGCATTAAGTGCCGGGGGATCATCAGGGATCATTACAATAAACGGCAAGCAATATTACATGCAGCAATGTACCGGGCAACAGTCAATAATCGGGATGTCTCAGAAACAAGACTATCTGCTCAGGCAGGGATTTATTCAGCCAATTGACGGACAGTATAATAAAACAGTGCAGAAAACGCTGCCGGCAGTTATCTATCCTAATCCATTCTCTCTCACCTGTGTGTCACTCTCCCCGCCTCGCCAGATGGTCATTTGTATGTTACAATCTATGATCTCAGCGGTAAAATTGCTTTTTTCCGAAAATATGAGGCATCCGGGGTCCTGACTCTTGATCTTTCTTCCCTTCCATCTTCGGTTTATATTATCAGGGTAAATACAACAACAAAATATTTTTACTCCAGGATTATCAAGCTTTAGAATTTCTCATTCATTCCATATTCCATGAAAAAATTTCTCATCAGTCTGTTCCTTGCTTCACTTATTTTCACTGCGCCTGCACAGCAGGTATTCCTTGAAACAGGGATGATTATTTCATCTTTTGATTATAAAACCTCTGACGGTACTAAGCTTGAAAATTTAAAAGGATCCGTTAACGGCTGCTTCGGACTGGGAGTAAGAATGCCCGTTATGAAATCACAATGGAATGCATTGCTGGAGGTGTCAGATAATAAATACGGCGCCACCAGCAGTGATCCGGAACTTGGCAATTTTTCAGAATGGGAGGTTTCGTATCTTGGTATAAACCTCGGTGCCGACTATGAGTTTTTCAAGCCAAAGATGATCAACATCGACAGGAACGGATTGTCTTTTTATATCCGCGGACTCATAGCAACCGAATTCCTCCTATCCGGAAAACAGAAGCTTAACAGCCAGGTCTATGATCTTTCAGGAGTAGAAGAATTCGATAAGCCGGTCTTTTTCATTAAAGGAGGAATTGGTGGAAACTATTATCTTACAAGAGATTACATTGTTTTTGCACAGTATATCTTCGGGAGAAGTATCCTCTTCGGGAATTATAGCGGACAGGAAAAACTGAATTTCACTACACATGCTATTACGCTTGGAATAACCGCAGACCTCAGATATAAAAGAAAATAAATATCCGCCATATGAAGAAATTTACTTTTTTGATTTTGTTACTCCTGGAAGCCCTGAAGATTTCCGGTCAGATACAGGGATTAAATTATCAGGCAGTCATTATTGATAAAAATCCCCAGGAGATACCGGGAAATGATATCACGGGGAACATAATGCCCAACCAACCGATCTTGGTGCGGTTTTCAATTCTGGATGCTGCCGGAACAATAGAGTACCAGGAAGAACATGCAACGGTTACGGATTTGTATGGGATGATTAACCTGGTTATCGGTCAGGGTACTCCTACTGCCAGCAGTCCCAATGTCTTTTCCGGAATTGACTGGAGCGGAACCCTTAAATCCCTTAAAGTCGATATAAGCATGAGTGATATTGACATTTTTTATTCGGATTTCAGTTTTGATGAACTGACATTTGTTCCTTATGCCTTTCACCGTAACATAACTGCAACCGGATCGTTGATTGTTGACGGAATAACCAACCTTAAAAGCAGGCTGGACGTGAGTGAAGGAAGTCCTGCATTCCTTTCAGGCGATCTTACAGTAGATGAAAAGACAACCCTTAATAACGATCTTACTGTTAATGCGGCCAGCAGCCTGAAGGGTCAGGTTACTATTAATCCTGATTTCCAGTCACCGGGAGACAAATCGAATTATGATTCATATCCTCTTCGCGTGGAAGGAGGCAACCAGGGGATAGCCATCAAAATTGACGGCACAAGAAGCAACAATAATTATTTTGTAACATTCATGGATGATGAAAAGATACAGGGCCGTATTGAGGGACAAACGATTAATGAGCTTGATAATGATCCTGAATATATCTTTAATAATATAAAGATGGGCAATGAGGTGATCCGTTCGGGAGTAGATGTGGCTATAGCAACGGCCGGAGTCGTATCTGCTTCATCATCATCAACTGTCTGTGCTGGTCTTGGTGCCTGCGTGACAGCACCTGTACCTTCCCTGATCGTAGCTGCTGCTGCACAGCTTGCACTGGAGATCGCCAATCTGGCAATGGTAGTCGCAGACCAGGTGCTTTACAATGAATCTGTAAGAAATAATATCGGCGTTACCTACCAATCAGGTTCAGGTGATTATGCGGAATGGCTGCAAAAATCAGACCCCGGGGAGAAATTAATTCCCGGTGATATAGTGGGCGTTAAGGGAGGATTCATTTCCAGAACAACAAATAATGCAGATCATTTTATGGTAATATCTCATAATCCTATTGTATTGGGAAATATGCCAGATGAAGACAAGGCTCCGGATTATGAAAAGGTTGCATTTATGGGTCAGGTACTGGTAAGGACTTCCGGAAAAGTGCGTTCTGGTGATTTTATACTGCCCTCAGGAAAAAATGATGGCGTTGGAATTGCAGTATCTCCTGAAAAGATTCAGCCCGATCAATACCAGAAAATAGTTGGAGTTGCCTGGTCTGAATCATTGTCTGATCTGTCCGGTTATGTCAATGTCGCGGTTGGAATAAATGCAAATATCCTTACACAGATGGGAACAGCACAGGAAAAAAAGCTGAAGGAGCAGGAGGCTGAAATTAAAAATCTCAGATCTCAGATAGACAAAATGAATGATGTCCTTTCACGGGCTGTTCCCGAATATTCAGCCTTGATGCAGAATGAACAGGAAAAAGTTTTTGCTCCCGAAGCTGTTGCACAGGCTCAGTCTTCACCAAAGGAATACAGAACGGTTATATACCATGAGATTACAAACCAGCAGATAGTTGCCGGATTAAGCATGGCCGAAGCTATCCTGAGGGAAAAGGGTGTGGACGTGGAAAATAATCCATTCTTCAAAAAAATAAAAGAAGATCCCGGTTACAGGGAATGTTTCATAAATGATGCGCTTACATCCATTAAAAGTGAAATGGACAAAAACTATAATGCCGATCTGAAATCCGGGGCTAATATCATCAGGCTGAACTGAAAATCCGATCATAATTCCAAAAGCATCCGAAGTATGAAAATGATATACATAAGTTTATTTGCATTATTCCTGATATCCTTAATAATGCCTTCCTGCGACAGGGAGGAAAAGACTTTCCCTCCCGGGGTCATAACTGCCTCGGTGGATGAAATTACCGGAACCACGGCAAGAGTCGGCGGGAAAATTACTGACAACGGCGGAGCTGAAATAACTGAACGCGGTGTTTTCTGGAGTACAACAAATGATTCTGAATCTTCCGGGACAAAACTACAGTCAGGAACAGGAGACGGAACTTATTATGAAACACTGTCCGGTCTCACTCCGGGAAGAAAATATTATGTAAAGGCATATGCCATCAATACTGCCGGAATTTCCTATGGTGAAGAAACTTTCTTTACAACCCAGATCAGCATGCCGGAGGTAACCACATCAGGAGTCACGGAACTTACATCGACAACTGCAAAAGTTGGCGGCAATGTAATAAGTGACGGAGGCTTTGAAATAACAGAGCGTGGAATATATTGGGGAATAGAGCCTAATCCAAGACTTAAGGGCAGCAAGGTGGCCGCAGGCAGCGGATCCGGTGAATTTTCAACTACTCTTACCGGTCTTAACCGCGATAATACTTATTATGTCGTTGCATATGCAACAAACATCAAAGGAACATCGTACGGCAGTGAGATAAGCTTTTCAACCGAACCCGGACTGGCAACGGTAGTGACTTCTGCAGTATTAAACATAACACCATATGCTGCCACAACAGGAGGGAATATCAGTGCAAACGGAGGAGCAGAGGTTACTGACAGGGGAATATACTGGGGACGATCGGTAAATCCCGTTTCCACAGGAATGAAGCTGGCGATTGGAACAGGCACTGGAAATTTCGCGGTAACTATCGATACTCTCAGTCCGGCAGTGACTTATTATGTCAGGGCATATGCAGAAAACAGTGTCGGCATTGCATATGGCGAGGAAAAGAGCTTTAAAACTCCGGGGAGACCACCAAAACTCGACAGGGTCTACTATTCTGATCTTAAGCCCAATGAAATCGCATTGAAAATACAGGTTGACACCTGTATTCTGATCACTTCCCTTGTTGTTGAGTATGGAACTACCACTTCATATGGAAACTCGTCGGCTATTGTCAATATCCCTGTAACAAAAAGAGATACTGTAATAACTGTTGATATTGACGGACTTGCACAGCTTACATATTACCATTACAGGATCAGGCTTGAAAACGATCTTGGAATTGTTCTGAGCGATGATAAGGAATTCAGGACAGTGATAACCGGGATAACCGGGACTGTTTACGACAATGAAAATAATTCTTACAAAACTATAGGCATAGGATACCAGGAGTGGATGACGACAGAACCTCAGGTCTGTAAAATACAATGATGGAACAAAGATCCCTCTGGTCAGGCCCGATTCGGTGTGGGTAAAGCTGACAACTGCTGCATACTGCTGGTATGCAAACGACAGCACCGGAAACTGCAATAATTATGGGGCTTTATATAACTGGTATGCAGTTAATAACGGAAATTTATGTCCTTCGGGCTGGCGGGTGCCTACAAATGAGGATGTGACAAAGCTTGTTAAATATGTCGGAGGTGCGGCTACCGCAGGAAAGCTGCTCAAGGAACCGGGAAACACCTACTGGAATGCACCTAATGTTGACTCCACCGATTTCTATGAATTCTCTGCACGCGGCGGCGGAAAGAGGTCTGAATCCGGGATTGATGATTTTAAGAAGGTGGAAGGCAACTGGTGGACATCCGATGAATACAGCACGATGAATGCAACATTTTTTAATATCCTGTTCAATTACAGCAATTTATTCCAGGCATATTATAACAAGAAGACCGGTATGTCAGTAAGATGCGTTAAAGATTGATCAAATCAGGCCGGGATTCAGTAAGTTTATGTCCCCTTTTTCCCCTGAAAACAGGAGATGCCTCTGCCAGATCGCTTTCATCAAAAACTTTCATGTTCCGAGAAAGATGGTGAACTTTATCATTCGATATCAGGTTCGAAGAATACCCACTGAACTGCAGGATAATTCTTCTTTAACTCTGATTCACAAATATTTATATTAGTTGATCAGCTGTTCCACCGAATCAGTATTCTTCATCTTTGCCTTTACGGCAACCATAATCCGGGGGCCAAGCTGAAAAGTTATCATATTAAGAACCCGGTCAATTTCGGTTCTGGATTCCAGAAATTTTTTTATTTCATTGCTGGTTTCTTCATCAGTGCTTTGTCCGATCAGCAGACTTTTAATTTTTACGGCGAGGACAAATGAAATAACCACGAGCAATGCTCCGATCCCGATGCTTCCGAGGGCATCAAAAACAGGATTTCCTGTAACTATGGATAAAATGACAGAAATCAATGCAAAGGAAAGACCCAGCAATGCGGCAGTATCTTCACCCAAAACCACGATAAGCTCACTTTGACGACTGTTCTTGTACCATTCCCGGAGAGTCTCATTATGTCTCAGCTTATTGATCTGTGTCAGACAGCCGTAAAGGGATGCTCCTTCGAAAACCATACTGACAGTCAGGACGATTATAGCAATTACGGGACTTTTTAGTCCCTCGTGCAGACTGATCTTGTGGATGCCTTCATATATCGAGAACAATCCTCCCATGCTGAATAAGATCAGGGCAACCATAAAAGACCAGAAATAGATCTCTTTCCCGTATCCGAGAGGATGTTCGGTATCAGGTTTCTTCCCGGTTGCTTTCAATCCCCAGAACAGAAGACCCTGATTGCTGCAATCAGCGAAAGAGTGAATGGATTCGGCCAGCATCGCTCCGGAACCGGTAATAACGGCGGCGATTGTCTTGGTTATTGCAATCCCGAGATTTGCCAGGAGGGCAAATGTTATCGATTTTTTTGATGCTTCCTGATGTGACATTTTAATATCCCCTGGAATGCAGCTTCACTGACACTGCATGAACAAAGTTAAGAAAAACATGGGTTCCCCGTATCGCCTTAACAAGCTGATCACTGATCACTAATCATTATTTATTTACTTATCAGGCTTATAAAGGCTGCCGGAGGAAGGTTCAGCCTGAAAACTCCGTCTGAAGCTTTAATCTCGCCTATCCTTTCCATGCCCCGTGTGGCATCAGTGACATACACTTCCATAACTTGTGCATCGGGAGGCAATCCTTTTATTTCAGCGGGCCTTTCTGCCCCGTTGTTTACCATATGAACGGCATATTTGCCCCTGGCGAGGTTTCCGAACGCAGCACAATTAACTTCCTCTTTATTACATGTCATAGGCAGCGAAAATGCATTTTCGGGTGTAGATGCAAGCTGTTTCAGATTCCAAAAACGCCGGGTTGGTGTCAGTGGCCCCAGTTTATTGTATATCCCTTCTCCCATCAGAACAGAATAATCAGATGTCAGCTGCCATTGCAGAATTGACAGTGGCTGACATATGGAACAAATCCGGATGTACAGATTGATTTCATAAAGGGCAAAAGTCTGCTCATAGAATATTTGCGGGTATGTCCAGGCTGCAGCATCGGTGCTCCCCTCAGCGACAATAAGCGGAAGGTTCAGCAAGCTGGCCGCTCCGGACCATTTTTTGAGTGTTTCGTTGTCGCATCCCCGCCACGAGTGGAACGATACTGCCTCGATGTACTTATGTGTTTCAGGATCATTCAGGGCAGGAATAATAAATTCGAACGTGTTGGCGTCTGAATTATCTCCCAGGAGCAATTTAGTGGTCAGTCCGCGGGAAGCCATGTGAGCTCCGAATCCTTTTATGAAATCGGCATGTTCTTCTCCCGTCTGGCGTACATTGATCCCCAGGTCAGATTCATTGAATGAAAAAGCCACCGGCTCGACACCATAATTCTGTTTGAGGTAAACAATGTAGTCGCCCAAAGATTTGTATATGGCTTCAATTTTGTCAGGATTTAAAGCATTGCCACGGATGTTCCGGCCACTCTCTGTCGGATTCTTTAAAATTGCCCAGCCTGGAGCTGACCAGTCACTGATTATTACAGGCATTCCTATCTTTGCAAGTTTTTGTGCCATCAGCATTGATTCCTGTACGTGCTGATTCAGCTTTCCTGACTTTGCTGCCTCTGCCGGATCGGAGTTTTCATCGGGCTGCCACATAGCCCAGGGCATCTCAACCCTTCCCCATGCAACTCTCATGTTGTCGAGACAATATTGTATTACCATCGGATCAGCCTTTGGATTCTGAAGGCGGAAATTTCCCCCGAATCCGTCAAACCTGCGTCCCGGATCTTTTGAATCGACTGAGATTTCGACCGGCGACCTGTCGATCTGTCCGGTCGATTTCAAAATAATTGTTTTATGGGCTTCCTGATTTTTTTTCACCCTGGATCCCAATAATCCAATGTAGACCTGGTATCCTGAATTGTCTGCATCTTTTCTTAGAATAACCGGTGATGGGGTGTCAAGAGTTATAGACAATTGCTGCTTTGCCGATTCAACGATTATGCTTCTTGCAGCAAAGCTTCTTGCTTTTTCATCGGAGGATATTTTATCTGAAAGTTTCTGTTTTCCTGACGATCCGTTGAGACGAATGGTTCCGTCTGAATAATATTTTGCGGGAAGATCGATGCAGAAATAAACACCACCTGTCAGCGTATCCTTGTCTGCCGCTGCTGTTACAAGAACCACTGCGCTGCCGTTTCCGTTTTCAAACACAGACTGGCCGAATTTGAATCCGGCAAAATCGGTTTTCACCATCTGGACCTCTTCCTCCCTGACATATCGAGGGCGCTGCCTTTCTCTGCCTGTGGCTTCGATTCTGGTCCAGTCCTTTCCCACTACTCTGAGACTTGTTTCAAATTCCATCAGCTGTCCCTCCACCCTTATACCGGTAATGTTACCCCATGCCATTACTTCCGTCTGGGCCTTTAATGAGAGATAAAGGCATGATTGCCAGAGCCATAAATACTAATAACCGAAATGGACAACTGAATTGTTTTTTCATAGTTTTAATGATTTACGGACCTATAGATTAATTCTTATCAGAGTTATTAAGAAGAAGCTGCAGTTGTTTCCTTGTAACCTCGTCATCCGGATTCAGCTCAAGTGACTTCCTGTAATCATTTATTGCTCCCTCCCTGTCGCCAAGCTGCAGTCTTGAAAATGCCCTGTTATAATAGTATCTGTAGTTATTTCTGTCAAGTTCAATCAGCCTGTCGAGGTCTTCAGCGGCTTCGGCATATTTACCTGTTTCAAGATACAGAACCGATCTGTTGCTGAGAATCTTCACTGTTAATCCCGGATCTAAACTCAATGCAGTGGTATAATCAAGAATTGCCATTTCCTTATCATTCAGTGCATCATTTATCATTGCCCTGTTATAATACGCACCCCCCTTCTGCGGATTCATGACAATTGCCCTATTAATGAAAAGCAATGCCTTGCCCGGTTCTCCTCTTGAATTGAATATTAACGCTGTGCCTTCATATACATCTGGACTTTTTGTTCCTGCATCAATTGCAATGTTAAAATCTGCAAATGCCTTATCTTCAAGTATTTTCTTTTCCTTCTCGCTCCTGGCAAGGCCAGACATTTTGCTGTAATACTTCCCTCTCGATCTTCTTGCCAGCTCAAGCTGCGGGTATTTCTTTATGACATTTGTCCATAGAGTATCCGTGTTTTTCCAGGTTTTTACCTGTTGCATCGAAAGAACCATCAGCAGAATAATAAAAAATCCTGAAACGAGAAGAAGAATATTCCTGGTCCTTTTCTCTGTTCCGGCTATCAGAATTGCGGGAATAAATGACAGGCCAATATAGGGCAGATAAGAGTATCTGTTGGCCATGATGGAATTTCCGACAGAAATGAACTGAAGCACGAGTGCGATCGTAACGAAAAAGAATCCGATTCCAAATGCATATAGCCTTGTCCTTTTCATCGACCAGAATGTCGTTGCGATAATTATTACGACAGCTGAAAGGCAGAGCCAGAGAATGACAGAAAAAGATCCTTCCGTAAATTCTCTCATTTCAGGATAAGGATAAAAGGCCAACAGATCAACCGGAACAAAAAACCTGACAATGTACATTATGAATCCATATCCGGCTACCTGTAATTTCTGAAGTATATTTAAAGGCAGAACAGCATTCACTACGTCTGTTGCGTTCTTTTCAAGATTTAGAATCCCCAGGAAATTTTCATTGTTCTGGATTCTGTATGCCATAATGCCAAAGAAAAGGGATACAATGAAAAATGGCATCAACAATAATATGTTTCTCCGTGAGAGAGAGCTTTTAAGAATTTCCCAAAGAGGCTTCTCCCCGGTGTAATCAAACCAAAAGTTAACAAGTATGAGCACGACAGGAAAAACCACTGCTGTTGCTTTCGACAGGCACGACAGGATGAACAGAATGAATGCCGCAGCCAGCCATAAATATTTTTGATGGCCTTTGATCTTGAAAATGACATACGAGATCAGCCCGGCGAGAAAGAAGAAGGAGTAAAGAACATCTTTTCTTTCCGATATCCAGGCTACCGACTCCACATGCATTGGATGCACCCCAAATATTATGGAAACAAGAAAAGCAGCTGTCAGATTCTTTCCCGTAAGCAGAAATACACAAAAAAGAACCAGAAGGGAATTAAGGATATGCAGAATAATATTGCCCCGGATAAAGGGCTTTGGCGAGATCCTCTCAACACAGGATTTGCATTCGTTGTTGTTTATCCTGAGACTCAATATCGTAAGGGGATGATAATTGAGCAGTACCGGAGTTGTAAAAAGGTCCTTTATATAATTATCCCCGGGATTCCTTACAAGCTCATTGTTGATGACATATCCATAATCGTCCCAGTCGGTAAAGCTGTTATTCAATGATTCGCGGAAGACAATGATAACCAATATAATAACAGCCACAGAGGCAAGTAAAAGCTGGTAGATTTTCTTTAGTTTCAGGTTCATCTCATGATTTTTCTGAATAGTTTTACCCTGGCCGGTATTTTACATCAAAATTATAATAATATGGTTATTCGGGTAACAATGGCTGCCTCCTGCTGATAATTTAACAATGAAATGCTATTTTTGATAAAATCAGATTTAGAGGTTAAGCATGAAAATAACCATACTGATGCCGGCTCTCAACGAAGAGGAATCTGTTGCACAAACAATAGGGATGATTCCTTTAGATGTTCTGAAAGAATCAGGGTATGAACCCGATGTGCTGATCGTTGACGGTGGAAGCAGGGACAGGACAGTTGAATCAGCAAAAGCGGCAGGGGCTGAAGTGATTTCTTCACCCAGGGGCTATGGCCGTCAATACAGGTATGGATTTGAAAATGTGCATGGAGAAATTATTGTCACTGCCGATTCAGATTGCAGTTACCCGATGGAACAAATCCCGGGTCTTTTAAAGATATTAAGAGAGGAAAATCTTGATTTCATAAGCACCAACAGGTTTGCTTTTATGGACCGTGAATCAATGATGCCTCTGAATAAATTAGGGAACAGAATCTTAACTTTTATCACAAATCTTCTCTTTAATTTCAATCTCATGGATTCCCAGAGCGGAATGTGGGTTTTCAGGAGGGAATTACTTGAAAAAATAAAACTGACAGGTAATGGTATGTCCCTGAGCCAGGAGATTAAGATCCGTGCATTCAGAAATTTTAAAGCCCGCGAGGTTGATTCTACTTATAGGAAAAGAGTTGGAAAAGTAAAATTAAGAATGTTCGTGGACGGAATGGATAACCTTTATAATCTTTTTAAACTGAGGATTTTTGGATGAAAGTGCTTGTTGTTAATCCTCCGGCCTGGAACAATACGGATTTTATCCGTGAAGGAAGATGCATGCAGACCAAATCCTCCTGGGCGGCGCTCTGGATGCCGCTTTCCCTCTGTTATATATCAGCAGTGCTCAGAAAACAAAATCATGAAGTCTTGCTCATTGATTGCATCGCTGAAAAAACAGATAATACAAAACTGATGGAGCTTACCGGCCATTTTGCACCTGAAATGGTTATTCTGAACACTGCCATTCCATCAATTTATGGCGACATGAACACTGCGGCCGTTATAAAAAAAGGCTTCCCTGAAATTAAAATTGCCGCTGTCGGAATCTTCCCTACTATCTTTGAATATGAATGCCTGGAAAAATTTCCACAGGTTGATTATGCAATAATGGATGAGCCCGAATGGGCTGTTGCTGCTCTTGTAAATTCCATGGCACTTAAGGGTTCTCCGGCAGGAATTAAAGGATTGATTTTCAGAAACGGTTCTGATATTATTGTCGGAGAACGGCAAAATCTCTCTGAAAACCGCCTTGACGACCTTCCTTTTCCGGCCCGAGACCTCTTAAACAACGATGCCTACAGGCTGCCTTCCAATGGCGAAAAATTTACTCTTCTCAGTGTCGGCCGCGGGTGCTCGGAAAAATGTATTTATTGTATTGCAAACCTTTATTACGGCAGGCGGTTCAGAAAACGTTCAGTAGAAAAAGTGATTGAAGAAATAGAGGAATGCGTTAACAAATATGATATCCGGAATTTTCTTTTCTGGGGAGAGTCTTTTACGACAGATCCTGAGTATGGCGAATCTGTTTGCGACGAAATTATCAGGAAAAAGCTTAAGATCTCATGGTCTACAACCACCAGGGTTGACACTCTAAATCAGGGTTTGCTCAATAAAATGAAAATGGCGGGATGTATTCTTCTCGGGCTTGGCATTGAATCATACGATCAGGAGGTGTTAAACGGCGCTCTTAAAAGAATCACAGTTGAGCAGATTGACAACGCTGTCTCCATGGTCAGGAAGGCCGGAATAAATTCAATGGGTCATTTTGTTTTTGGTCTTCCGGGAGACACAAGGGAGACTGCACTAAAGACAATAAGGTTTGCCTGCAAAAATGTCGATTTTGCTCAATTCTATTGCGCAATACCATATCCAAAGACGGAGCTTGGAAGGATCTCCGTGGAAAAAGGATGGGCCGGCAAGTATGATTATGAGGATCTGGATCTGACAAAGTCGGTCATGGGTAACGAAACCCTGTCGGCCATGGAGGTTAAGAAAATCAGGGATTATGCTTACCGTAAATTTTACTTCAGGCCAAAGATGATCCTTCAAACTTTCAAAGAAGTGAAATCCTTTAAATCATTCTTAACCTTAATGAGTTTTGTAACCTGGATAAACCCCAAAAATACCTGATTGTTAATTAATTAACAATCACATGCCATGTTCCTGGCATTATGAATTTTTGTAATATGTTTATTTTTGAGCCGGGTTTTGCGCTTTTGCATTAAATTCCTCCTGAAGTTTTTTGACTGAATTATCTGCCTTTAGATATTTTATCAGCTCTGCCAGCTGTGAAGCATCGCTTTTTATCAATGTCTCACCAAGCTCCTTGCTGTACTGGCTGCCATCGCCTGCATAATGATTTGGAAATCTTGCGTACCACCATATTCCCGTATAGGCATATGGAAGTTCCTTCAGCCTTGCCTGATCTTCCCCTGATTGTGTCTTGGCCATTTCGGAATGTACGAGGTCTGGTCGTATAAAGTACATCATCGATGTTTCTTCCTCGCCGGCATGTCCGTCCAATGTTGTCTTTTTAAGGGAATTGATCTGTTTCCTTGTTGCCGGGTCCGGATCTGGCTGGAAAAGGATAACAATGTAATCTTTTGCACTTGCCAGTTGAGCCTGGCAGAAAAATGCCAGAAAACTATTGTTCCCGCCATGTCCGTTCATCAATATTATTTTCTTTAATCCATTCCTCGATAATTCGTTGCATGTTTCATCCAGCATTTTCCACATCAGTTCGGTGCTGTATGCAATGGTTCCCGGTTGATGCCTGGCTTCCAGGATCTGCCCGGAAAAATAGGGCGGAAAAACGACTGCATATTCTTTTTGTGCTGCTGCGGTTGCTATTTCACGGGCTTCGAAAAGATCTGTTCCCAGAGGAAGGTGCGGACCATGTTTTTCTATAATGCCAAGGGGAATCACGCAAACACCTCCTGATTTTTCGAGCGCTTTGACGAACTGCGGAGAAGAAAGCTCTTCCATTTTAAATGGCAGAATGATTTTCATTTGCCTGTTTGTGCCTGATACAATGATACGCTGACAGTAATCAGAAAATAAAAGTGTAATAATTTTTTTCATAATTGTAATATTTTAATGTCGTAAAATCATCTTTCAATTTGAGAATAAAAGGGTGAAAGAAATCCGGAAATATCTTATACCGGAAAGAAATAATCCCAGGCCGATCCCATTGTAAAGAACTGATAAATACTGTTTTGGAATTGGTGAATGCCTCAGGGCAATCCCCATGGAGACCATAATGAAAATGATCAGATAGCTTTTCCATGTTATAAATGAAAAGAGGCATCTTTTTTCATTTATCGGAATCAGGCGGCCAAGGTTTTTGTTTACAAGTTTCAAAAATCCGAAATGATGAATCGGCATTGCAGCAAGAAAGCCGGCGATGTAAAAGAAAATTCTTCCTTTACCCTGATAATTTGTCAGCCATGAAACGGCAAATGAAATCAGCATAATTCCAACGCCGCACCATACCGCACCGGCCATAAGTATCAAAAACTTCTTGTCAACTGCAGGATTAAGCCTGTAAACAAGTGTTTTCATACTTCAATTTTTGCCATTCTGAAGGGCCTGATATCTATTTTCTCCCATACGTTATTGTAAATGTAGGGTTCATTTTCCAATAGCTTATCCAGAGCCTCCCTGTTTTCAGCCTCATAAAGGATCATTGATCCGATCATCGTGCCTTCATTATTGAGGATGGCTCCGCCGCAGAGAAACTGTCCTTTCTTTTTTACCAAAGCTATTTTTTCAAGATGATCCGGTCTGCTTTTCATTCTCCGGCCAAGTGCCTCCGGAATCTGTTCCGTCATAAGCTACAAGTAGAAACTGCATATCTGTATGATTTTAAAGATTATAACAAAGTATATCACATAGTACTGCAACACTTCACAAAGTAACCGCAAAGGAATAAATCGTCGTATTGATTTTTCTATCTTTGTGGTGATGTCAAGTCTGAAAAACATATTAAATCCGCTTCAGTTCTTCAGGGATCTTAAAAGAAAAGATCATCGTCCTGTTTTCGGCGCACTTGATATTTTAAAATATATCGGTCCTGGTCTGCTGGTGACAGTCGGCTTTACCGATCCGGGCAACTGGGCTGCCAATATCGCAACAGGTTCGGGATACGGATATACGCTCCTCTGGATTGTAACCTTATCGACGGTCATGCTCGTTATCCTTCAGCATAATGTGGCACATCTGGGAATAGCCACGGGTTATTGCCTCGCAGAAGCGGCAGCCGTTTATACCAACAAAAAAATTGCCAAGCATCATGCTTTCCTTTGCCACGATGGCTTCGGTTGCAACTTCTCTGGCAGAAATCCTCGGCGGAGCAATTGCGCTGCAAATGCTGTTTAGGGTTCCGATGAAAGTCGGTGCGCTTCTTGTCACAATCTTTGTATTAATAATGCTTTTCACAAATTCCTACAGAAAGATTGAAAAGTGGATTATAGGATTTGTGTCGATTATCGGGCTTTCATTTCTATATGAACTTTTCCTTGTAGATGTCGACTGGGCCGTTGCCGGCATTTCGTGGGTCAGGCCATCGATACCAGACGGTTCGATGCTTCTGCTAATGAGTGTCCTTGGCGCGGTGGTAATGCCTCATAATCTGTTTCTTCATTCAGAGATTATTCAAAGCCGGCAGTGGAATCTTGAAAATGAAACAGTTATTAAAGAAACAGCTTAAATTTGAATTTGCGGATACCCTTCTTTCAATGATCATCGGCTGGGCTATAAACAGTGCAATGATCATCCTGGCTGCTGCGACGTTTTTTAAGAAGCAATATTAAGGTCGAGGAGCTGCAGCAGGCGAAAAGCCTTCTTGAACCATTGCTGGGATCGAATGCGGCAGTGGTTTTTGCCGTTGCCCTTCTGTTTTCCGGGATTGCTTCATCAATAACGTCTGCAATGGCGGGAGGATCAATTGTCTCGGGAATGTTCATGGAACCTTATAATATCAGGGACAACCATACCACGGCCGGAGTGCTTGTTTCCCTTCGTGGGCGCCTTGATAATAATTTTCTTTATTGGTGATCCGTTCAAGGGGCTTATCCTTTCGCAGGTGTTCCTGAGCATCCAGCTTCCTTTTACCGTGGCTATCCAGGTATATCTTACATCCTCGAAAAAAGTAATGGGGAAATATGCGAACAGCCGGTTTCTTGTTGTTTTATTATCAACAATAGCAGCAATTGTCATATTCCTGAACCTTAAGTTGTTGTTTGAAATAATTTTCAAATAGTACTTTTTAATTCATGCCTGAAGAAAAATATAAAGTCGGATTGGTACTAAGCGGTGGCGGAGCAAGGGGCTTTGCTCATCTGGGTGTAATTCAGGCACTGAATGAGGCGGATATTTTCCCTGATATCGTTACAGGAACAAGTGCTGGAGCCCTGGCTGGGGCTCTTTATTGTGACGGTCATTCCCCCAGGGAGATCCTCAGCATTATGAAACTCCAGAGCAAGCTTGATTATATGCGGCCTATTGTTCCGCGTGACGGAATTTTGCAGATCTCCGGAGTTGTCAAGCTTCTGGAAAGCCATCTGAAGGCAAAAACGTTTGACGAGCTTAAGCTGCCATTGATTGTTTGTGCCACAGATCTTAATAATGGAAAGTCTGTTTATATCTCAAAGGGAGAGCTTATCACCGCTATTATAGCTTCATCAAGTATTCCTGTATTATTCAAGCCGGTCGTGATAAATAAAATATATTATGTCGATGGCGGCGTGCTTGATAATCTGCCTGTTAAACCAATTCTGAACAAATGCAGCATGCTGATTGGCTCCTTCGTGAATCCAGTTGGCTATGAAGAATCGATATCGGGGCTTATTACAATAGCCATGAGGGTTTTTATGCTCGACCAGACAAAGGAGGTGCTGGAAAAAAGAAGAATTTCGATCTTCTGATTGCGCCGCCGGAACTCACAAAATTCGGGATCCTTGAAGTCGAAAAAGCTGATGATATTTATGAAATGGGTTACAAGAAAACAAAAGAAAGACTGAGGGACCCGGAGGTGCAAAAGATTATTTCGGAGAAACTGGCGGGTTAGGAATAACTTATTCTTTTATCAGGGAATATAATTTTCTTTATCTCTGCCTCCCACAGCGACTCTTCCGGGGTTTCGAGAATAAGCGGCATATTATCGAATCGCCTGTCGTTCATTATAAATGAAAAAGTCTCCTCGCCGAGAAATCCGGATCCAAGATTTTCATGCCTGTCGACATGTGTGCCGAATTCTTTTTTAGAATCGTTGAGATGCATTCCTTTCAGGTATTCGAACCCGATTATCGTGTTGAATTTTTCAAAAGTTTCCTTAAGTCCTTTCAACGATTTAACGTCATATCCGGAGGTGAAAGCATGACAGGTGTCAATGCAGACTCCGACTCTTGATTTGTCGTCGACAAAGTCGATTATGTACCTCAGCTGTTCAAATGTATGACCCAGGTTTGTTCCCTGGCCTGCAGTGTTCTCAATAACAGCAATCACGCCTTTTGTTTTGTCGAGAGAAATATTGATGGATTCCGCTATTCTTTTCAGACAATCTTCTATTGTAATTGCATTCAGATGGCTTCCGGGGTGGAAATTCAGTCTGTCGAGCCCAAGGAGCTCGCACCTTTTCATCTCATCGAGGAAAGAGGTTCTTGATTTCTCAAGGGGTTCCTGCTCCGGATGTCCAAGATTTATAAGGTAGCTGTCATGAGGTAATATCTGGAATGGCTTAAAATCAAATTTTTCGCAATTCTTTCTGAATTCTGAAATCGACGAGGCAGACAGCGGATTCGAAAACCATTGCCGCTGATTCTTTGTGAAAAGCGCAAATGCCCTTGCTCCTATCGCATTGGCATTTAACGGAGCATTCTGAACTCCTCCTTCAGCACTTACATGAGCACCTACGTATTTCATTTTCTTGTAAATTATTATTAGAAACCTACCCGGCGTCCCCGGAGGGGATTTTCTTGTGGTCTTTGGTCTTTTATCTTTTATCTTAAAAATATGAGCTCCCATCCCAGCAGTGTGTACACAGCCTTTCCTTGGGAAGTCCAATCGCTTCAACAAGGTCGTCAAGCCTCTGGTACAGCAAAGAATCCAGATCCAGCTTTTCAGTGACTTTTTGAACCATTTTTTTATATTTTTCAGTGTCGGGGTTCGAAAATTCCTTCAGATCCGTCTCATCTCCGTCCAGTTCTTTAACGGCTCTTCTGGCCGCCAGCTCCATGGGTGACCTCGATTGCGTAAAATTCAGAAAATCACATGAATATAAAAGAGGTGGACATGCAATCCTCATATGTATTTCTGCTGCTCCGTTTTTCCTCATGTCGTTTGTATTATCCTTGAGCTGTGTTCCCCTGACAATGCTGTCGTCGAGAAAAACCATCTTTTTTCCTTCGATAACTGCCCGGTTGGGAATAAGCTTCATCCTTGCCACCAGATCACGCTGCTCCTGAAACGATGGTAGAAAGCTTCGCGGCCATGTTGCCGTGTATTTCGAATATGGTCTCTTGTTGGGTATTCCTTTTTCATTGCCGTATCCGATGGCATGTCCAACTCCCGAATCCGGTATTCCGCAAACAAAATCGGCTTGTACATTGTCTCTTTTCGCCAGGCATGCTCCGCACCTGTAACGGCATTCATCCACGTTTATCCCTTCATAATACGATGGCGGATAACCGTAATAAACCCACAGGAATGAACAGATCTGCATTTTGTCTCCGGGTTTCTTCAGTTGTGTGAAACCGTCAGCTTTCACATGAACTATCTCACCCGGTCCAAGATAATATTCAATTTCAAATCCGGTGTTTGGAAACGAGCATGTTTCTGATGCGATGGCATAAGCTCCTTCCCTTTTACCAATTACCACAGGTGTTCTTCCCAGCTTGTCCCTGGCAGCTATAATTCCGTCATCGGTCAGGATCATGAGCGAACATGATCCTTTAATATTCCCATAGACATTCTCAATTCCTTCGACAAAGCTTTCCTTTTCACAAATGAGGTTGGCAATTACTTCTGTAGGGTTTATATTACCCTCAAAATTCTCGGTAAAGTGTTTTTTGCCGTCAAGTATTTTTCTTTCCAGTTCATCGATATTCACAAGCCTGCTGACAGTTACTATGGCAAAGCGGCCAAGGTGCGAATTGAAAAGGATCGGCTGGGGGTCAGTGTCGCTGATGATTCCCATTCCTGAATATCCCGCGAATTCCTTCAATTCATCTTCGAATTTAGACCTGAAATATGCGTTTTCAAGGGTGTGAATCGATCGCCTGAAACCTTTGTCCGGTACAATAAAAACCATGCCTGCCCGTTTTGTTCCAAGATGGGAATGATAGTCCGTACCGTAAAAAACGTCCTCAACGCAATCTTTCTTTGAAACGACGCCGTAGAAACCACTCATATTGCTGATTATTAATATATTAAGAAACCTTGCTTTACTTGTAAATTTAATCATTGGGATGAAATTTCAATATGTTATTTTATATTATTATTTTTGCAAACCGTTATCTTATTAAAAATCATATAAATGGCAGACTTAAATACCAATCCGGTAAAAGTTCCGGAAGCAAAAAAAGGTGCACCTATCGGAATGATAGTATTATCGATCATTCTGACCGCCGCCCTGGTTTTTCTGGTGGTCATGTATTTTGACCAGAAAAACAAAATGATTGAAATGAAAACTGCCCTGACGCAGGAAAAGGATTCGCTCGCCAATGAGCTTAACAAAATGGCGCTGGCCTATGATACGCTGAAGACTGACAATGACAGTCTTAACGCAGGTATCGAACGCCAGAAAGAGAGGATAGTCAGGCTTCTTGCAATAAATGCCTCCGACATACAGCTGATAAAAAAATATAAGGCAGAAATCGGCACGATGAGGGAAATAATGAAAAGCTATATAGTTCAGATCGATTCCCTCAATACAAGAAATAAAATCCTTGTTGCCGAAAACACACAGATCAAACAACAGATAACTGAAGTTCAGAATGTAAATACCGAGCTCGAGAAAGTCAGGGATGCCTTGAACGAAAAGGTTGAGGTTGCTTCTATTATCCAGGCAAAGAACATTTCTGCTGCTGCAGTGAACAAAAAGAACAAGGAAACATCGCGCCTGAATCTAATGACAAAGCTGCGCGTTGGCTTCACTCTTCGCGAAAACGCGATAGCTCAGGCAGGTCAGAAACAGGTCTTTCTGAGAGTCATAAGGCCCGATTCTCTTGTAATTGCCACAAGTCCGGACAACCTGTTCGAGTACAATGGAAATCAGATAATTTATTCCGCCAGCCGCACTATCGACTATATGAATCAGGATATTGACGTGACCATATGGGTGGATAACACAGGTGACTTCGTGCCCGGAAATTACAGTGCTGAAATATATCTTGAGGGTGTAATGATCGGAAAGACGACCTTTCTGCTTACAAAAAGATAGCTAGGCTACCGGCATCATAAATTCTGAAATAATATTATCAGATATCATTTTACCCTGGTTTGTAAGAACCAGGGTATTTTTTTCCTGTTTCATGAGTCCGTATCCGATGTATTTTCCGGCGAGATTAATTACATAATCATAACCTTCTTTCTCAAATGTTTTCTCGACATATTCAAGGTCCATCCCCCACATGGTCCTGAGCGATGTCATTGCATATTCATTGAACCGTGTTTTCAGATCAAGCTCTTCCCTTTCAAAGAATTCCCGTTTGCCGTTTATGCTTTTGATGTACTTTTTCAGATCTCTCACATTCCATTGTCTCGAATACTTGTTAAAGGAATGTGCCGAGGGGCCAAGTCCGAGATAGGGCACCTGCTTCCAGTAATTTGTATTATGAACTGAAAAGAAACCGGGTTTTGCGAAATTCGAGATTTCATATTGAATAAAGCCGGCTGATCCGGTTTTGTCTATCAGCATGTTGAATTGTGCTGTGCTTTCCTCTTCATCTATCTCCCGGAGAAGGTCCTTTTCTTTCATTTTTCCGAAAACCGTACCCTTTTCTATTGTCATATGATATGCCGACAAATGCGAAATTCCTGTTATGAGTGTTTTTTCGAGATTTGATTCCCATCTTTCAGTGCCCATTCCCGGAATTCCATATATCAGATCAATGGTTACATTCCCGAATCCTGCTTTAAATATCATTTCGAGAGCCGCCGAGGCCTGAGCGCTGTTGTGTCTCCTGTTCAGCAGCTTAAGGTCATCGTCGTACCATGACTGCACGCCGAGACTCACCCGGTTAACACCTTGATTCTTAAGATCTTTTATGTATTCACCGGTTACATCGTCGGGATTAAGCTCGACGGTGATTTCATTTTCCTTTTCTACTTTAAAAATTTTTTTCAGCTGATCAATGATCGAACCTATAGCGGCCGGCGGCAGTACTGATGGCGTTCCTCCTCCGAAATAAATCGTCGAAACTGTATCGGGGCCAAGGTAATTTCTTCTTATTTCTGCTTCCTGCAAAAGCGCTTTTATATAATCAGAATGATCCCCGTCTGAAACCACGTGATAGAAATCACAATAATGACAAAGCTTTTTACAAAATGGAATATGAATATAGATGCCGGCCATCAGAAAAAATTGAGATTTTTAAAATTATAAATTATTTAAGATTCTAATTATTAATTTTGCGCCAAACCGATTACAATGATACGAAAGAATAAGTTCACCATACTTACAGCCCTGCTGATTGTTTATTTGAGCCTGGCTGGTTCTCAGACATTCGGTTCAGGAGCCTTCATTAATATACCGTATATTGACAAAATAGGTCATTTTGTCCTCTACTTCGTTCTCATGGCTGTTATCATCCTCGAGCACAGAAACTATTTCAGGGATACCAGACATCTTTTGCTTATTGCGCTGGTGCCAATATGTTTCGGTGTTGCAATGGAATTCATTCAGATGCTCCTGACATCTGACCGCAGAGGAGAGGTGCTTGACGCTATTTTCGATTGTGCAGGCGTAGCGACCGCACTCTATATATGGATGATCTATAAACCCTACTTCAGGGATCAGGTTAAATAAGTATCTCTTCAGATGTGCCGGCTTTTTTTACCAGATCATAAACAGTGGTATGGCTGAACATGTCTATTAATTCTGATCTTACTTTTACATAGTCGTCATGAAGGGGACAAGGTTCCTTGTCTCTATCAACACAGGTGCATTCCTTCCCGTGAATGATGCAATTTGTAAATAACTCTTCGCCGTCGATGGTTCTCACTATATCAAGCATTGTGATCTTTTTCTGATCTCTCAGCAATGAAAATCCCCCGTGAGGACCCTTAAGTGACTTCAGTATCTTCTGCTTTGCCAGCTGCTGGAGTATTTTTGCAAGAAAAGGTGTCGGAAGGTCAAGATCCTTTGATATCTGTTTTATCCCCGTCTTATTGTTGCCTTGCTGTTTGCTTGCAATATATATTATTGCCCTGATTCCGTACCTGCACGAGTTTGAAAGCATTTCAATACATTTTTAGAGGTATCTTGTCTATCCTTCTCTTATGCCTTCCTCCCTCAAATGGAGTTTCCAGGAAAGTCCTGACAATCAGATATGCTTCCGCCTCGTTTATGAATCTGCCGGGAAGCGCACAGATATTGGCGTCGTTATGAGCCCTGGCGAGTCTGCTTATCTCCTCGTTCCAGCATAACGCGCTTCTTATGCCCGGGTGTTTGTTCACTGTCATGTTTATTCCGTTTCCGGTGCCGCAAATTGAAATTCCAAGCTTATATTCCCCTTTTGCGACGGCATTCGCCATTGGGTGGCCAAAATCAGGATAATCCACAATTTCCGGAGAAGAACAGCCGAAATCCTTTACTTCATATTTTTTCTTTTTAAGAAAAGAGAGAAGTTTCTCCTTCATAAAATACCCTGCATGATCCGAGACTATTGCAATCTTCTTTTTTTCCATCAGGCTTATTTTTGAATCAAACTGTTAAATTAAGGAAAAAGATATTCTTTTATCTTTTTCTAAGGCATATATATTCTTAATCGAAAATATTCATGTTGATAACCTGTACAAAACCTGTTTCATTATGATTCAATAACTATTGCTATTTGAACAAAACAACTGATTTATTTACTCCGGTCTTCTTTTTAATTTTCTTTCAATAAAATAAAGTGGCATAATAAACCTTAAATGAACATTTAAATCTATAATTTTGTTCTATTGTCATGCCGGTATTCAGTTTAATAACAATTGTTAATTTATAAAATAAAATATTGATTATCAGTAATAAAAGTGATTCTAATATGTTGAAAAAGTGTTAATGTAATAATGATTTCAAATAAAGCAATATTTATGATATTTTAGTTTCAACACAATTAACAGCATAATATAATCATCATAAGAATTCAATTATTATAAGTTATAAGATATATATATTGTTGAAAAGATGTTCTGAAGAGTATGGCCGTCAGTAAAATTATAGATATTGTTTCTGAGATAAGCAGGATGAAGAAGAAAAAAAATGCAATCATCCTGGCTCATTATTATCAGACAGGAGACATTCAGGACATTGCTGATTTCGTAGGTGACAGTCTGGCATTATCTCAGAAGGCTGCAGTCAATGATGCCGACATTATACTTTTTGCAGGAGTGAAATTCATGGCAGAAACAGCAAAAATACTTGCTCCGGGAAAAAAGGTACTTCTTCCGGATATGAATGCAGGATGTTCACTGGCTGATTCATGCAAGGCAAAAGACTTTAAAAAATTTCTGAAGGAGAATCCTGGCAGAACAGTTATAACTTATGTCAATACAACTGCAGAAATAAAGGCCTTATCGGATATTTCCTGCACTTCATCTAATGCAGTGCAGATTGTAAATTCACTTCCGCCTGAAGAAAAAATAATATTCGCTCCGGACAGAAATCTTGGAAATTATATTATAAATCAGACAGGAAGGGATATAATTGTATGGAACGGCACATGCCATGTTCATGAAGAATTTTCACTTGAGGCAATTATTAAGTTAAAGGAAAAACATAAGGATGCGAAAGTTATAGTTCATCCTGAATGTGAATTGCCGGTAAGAATGGTTGCTGATTTTATTGGATCCACATCATCATTGCTTCAGTTTACCAGGAAGGATCCTGGAAATTGCTATATTGTTGCAACCGAGCCAGGCATTATACATCAGATGAGAAAAGAAAATCCTCAGAAAACATATTTGCCGGTTCCTCCAAAAGATTCAACATGCGGCTGCAGCGAATGCAATTTCATGAAACTGATCACAATGGAAAAGATTTTTAATTGTCTGAAGACTGAAAAGCCTGAAATCAACGTTAATAAGAAAATAATTGCTGCGGCACAAAAACCTATAATGAGAATGCTGGAAATCTCTCAAAAACTTGGTCTTTAGATCATGAAGAAATTTTCAATATCAATTTTATTCCTTTGCATCACAGTATTTGTCTCGGGTCAGGGAACTGAAACTCTCAGGGATGGCTACCAGGTATTCAAATATCCAAACGGAAGCATCTCCAGCGAAGGGGTAATAAAAAATGGCAAGCCTGATGGTTACTGGAAAACCTATTATGTGACCGGTATTAAGAAATCAGAAGGAAAATATACAAATTTCAAGCTCGACAGTATCTGGCTGTTCTATGATCAGGCTGGGGATACCACCGATAAAATAAGTTACCTGTTCGACAAGAAAAACGGCTATTATCTTAAGTACAAAAAAGATCTTTCAGCAGGACTTTATATCTGGTCAAAAGAGCTTTATGCCGGCGGCAGGAAAGAAGGAACGGGGTATGTCTATTTTCCGGACGGCAGGATCCAGCAGACAATATCCTACAATTCGGGTAAACGGGAAGGATTGTCAAAGGAATATGACAAAAACGGAAACGTGATTACCCTGATGGAGTACAATAATGATTTCCTCGTAAGCAGGGAGAAGATAAACAGGACAGACATTAACGGATTAAAGCAGGGTGAGTGGGTCGACTTTTATCCGGGTGGAGGAAAGAAATCAGAGAGAACCTTCAAGGACGATCAGCTTCACGGATACTACAAGGAATATGATCAGCGCGGAGTACTGACGCTCACCATGCTTTATGACAACGGAGCAATAGTCAAATCGAATGTTGAAGATCAGCCTGATATTGAAATAGTTAACAGGTATGATAGCGATAACAAGCTGATTTACACCGGACCCTTCAGAAACAACGTTCCAGTTGGCGTACACAGGGAATTCGGGAAAGACGGAAAAATTACCAACGCATTCATTTACAATGACAATGGATTATTATTGTCGGAAGGAATTGTGGATGAGACAGGCAGATATAACGGGAAATGGAAAGACCTGTATCCTGACGGAAAAGTAATGGCCGAGGGAACATATACTGACAACAGAAGAAGCGGATTATGGAAGTTCTATTCACAATCAGGAAAAACAGAACAAACCGGATTCTTCAATAACGGACGTCCTGACGGTCTTTGGAAATGGTACTATGAAAACGGAGCCATACTGCGGGAGGAGGAATATTTTCAAGGCCAGCGAGATGGTGCCTATGCTGAATATTCATTGAATGGAGACATCATAGGACAGGGACAGTACTCTGACGGGGAGAGGAACGGCGCATGGAAATTCAAATCAGGAGACAACACAGAAGAAGGAAAATATATAATCGGACTGAAGGACGGACAATGGAAGTCCTGGTACAGCGACGGAACATTGAGATTCAAAGGTAGTTATGTGCAGGGAAATCCCGACGGCCAGCACCTTTTTTATTACGAAAGCGGCAAGATAAAAGAAGAACAATTCTATAAAAATGGCATCCGTCAGAAGACATGGAAGAAATTCGATGAAGAAGGTGTGCCGGTTATTACAATTACCTACAAGGACGATGTCGAAACCAGCATAAACGGAATTAAAATAAACCTCCCTGAAAGCGATACAAAGCTGATAAAGTAGTTACTTTGCCTTATGGAGGAAAACTTCAATATCAGAAAAGAAGATTTATCGGTAACAGACAAGGAATTCGACAGACAGCTCCGTCCAGTAAATTTTGAAGACTTCAAAGGGCAGCAGCAGGTAATTGACAACCTTGTTGTATTTGTTACCGCCGCAAAGCAAAGAGGCGAATCACTCGACCATGTACTGCTACACGGTCCTCCGGGTCTCGGCAAAACGACTCTTGCAGCCATTATTTCAAACGAACTCGGCGTAAATCTCCGGGTCACTTCAGGTCCTGTTCTTGACAAGCCCGGCGATCTGGCAGGACTGCTTACAAACCTTGAGGAAGGAGATGTTCTTTTCATTGACGAAATACACAGGCTAAGCCCTGTTGTCGAAGAGTACCTTTATTCTGCAATGGAAGATTTCCAGATCGACATCATGATAGATAAAGGGCCCAGCGCAAGGTCAGTGCAGCTTACACTGAACCATTTCACCCTTATAGGTGCAACCACCAGATCCGGATTACTGACCAGCCCGCTCAGGGCCAGGTTTGGAATAAAATTCCATCTTGAATATTACGACCAGGATGTACTTACGGGCATTGTGAAAAGATCAGCAGGAATCCTGAATGTGAAGATTGAAGACAATGCAGCTGTCGAAATAGGAAAAAGAAGCAGGGGAACGCCGAGGATAGCCAATAACCTCCTGAGGAGAATACGCGATTTTGCCCAGGTGAAAGGTTCCGGAAAGATAAACCTTGATATTACCAGATATGGCCTGAATGCACTGAACATCGACCAGCACGGACTCGATGAGATGGACAACAGGATACTATCTGCAGTCATTAATAAATTCAACGGCGGACCTGTCGGCCTGAATACCATCGCCACGGCTGTCGGAGAGGAAAGCGGAACTATCGAAGAAGTTTACGAGCCTTTCCTGATAAAGGAAGGTTTCCTGAAAAGGACACCCAGGGGAAGGGAAGCCACCGAACATGCATATAAACACCTGGGAAAAGTATTCAGGCGTGATGCAGACGGAACCCTGTTCTGATAATTGAAATTCAGGATCAGTTAAACACGTTGCTGATTTTCTCAAGACCCTTTTTATTCAGGATCTTTATTTTACGGCCGGCAAGTTCGACGAGCCGGTCGGTTTTGAATTCCGACAACAATCTGATTACGGATTCTGTCGCAGTTCCCACGATATTTGCAAGCTCTTCACGCGTAAGCGATATCTGAAGGTAATTCTGATCATCGAGTCCGAAATCATGAACCAGAAGAAGCAATATCTCAGCCAATCTTTCGCGAACGGTTTTCTGGGCTATATCGGTAATGAATGAATTTGCCTCACCAAGCTCGTGGCATGCAAGCTTAAGCAGTTCGTGCGCATATGAGGAATTGGATTTTATGAGAGAAACAAGTATTTCGGCAGGGATGAAACATACCTGTGAATCCTCGATCACCTTTGCCGAGGTACATGCAACTTCATTGCTGAGAACACTCCGGTAAGCGATAATATCTCCAGGTTTTGCAAACCGTATAATCTGTTCCTTGCCGTCGAGGCCTGTCTTGAAAACCTTGATGACACCACTGTGAATGCAATAAAAACCGCTTATACGGCTTCCTTCATTGTAAAGAACCTCTCCCCTTTTGAACTGGCGGAATTCTTTTTCGAAATTTATCATATCAACTTCATCCCGGCTCAGATGCTTGAAAATTGCACCGGTTTCGAGTGCACATTTATCACAGAACGGAACAGGAACATCCTGATGTTTCATTTTTTGATACAATATTTTAGATAATGGATAACAATATGTTTCATTAATTGTTCTGGTCCGCTAGAAAGCGGTCCTGAACTGTTCAAGAAATCTTACGTCGTTTTCAAAATAAAGACGCAGGTCGTTGACCTGGTATTTAAGCATTGCAGGCCTTTCTATGCCCATGCCAAATGCAAAGCCGGTATATTTCCTGCTGTCGATACCGCATGCCTCAAGCACTGAAGGATGGACCATGCCGCACCCGAGAACTTCAAGCCAGCCGGTGTACTTGCATACATTACAGCCCTTTCCTCCGCAAATGGTGCAGCTTACATCCATCTCTGCCGAAGGCTCTGTAAACGGGAAATATGAAGGCCTGAGCCTTATCTTTGTATCCTTTCCGTACATCTCCCTGGCAAAGAAAATCAGGGTCTGCCTCAGATCGGCAAATGATACATTTTCATCAATATAGAGTCCTTCAACCTGGTGGAAAATACAATGTGCCCTGGCAGATATGGCTTCGTTTCTGAAAACACGGCCCGGAGAGATTGTTCTTATTGGGGGCTTCTGGCTTTGCATGACGCGCACCTGTACACTTGAAGTATGTGTGCGCAGAAGAATATCGCCCGGATTAGAATCTTCTGCAGAGATCCTGGATATGTAGAAAGTGTCCTGCATATCGCGGGCAGGGTGCTCAGGAGCGAAGTTAAGCTTTGTGAAGACATGGTCGTCATCCTCTATTTCAGGTCCTTCCGATACCGTGAAGCCAATACGCTCGAAAATGTTTATTATTTCATTCCTGATTATCGAAATGGGATGACGCGATCCGAGGCTGTAAGGATAAGATGGCCGTGTCAGGTCTTCAACATAAGAACCGCTGTCGGAGACCTGTATTTCAGATTTGAGGATATCGTACTTGTCAAGAGCACTCTGCTTGAGCATATTCAGCTTCTGCCCTATCTCCTTTTTCTCGGAAGCAGGCACATTGCGGAACTCCTCAAAAAGTTCTGAGATAAGTCCTTTCTTGCTGAGAAACCTGAGACGAAAAGATTCCAGCTCGTCAGGCCCCTTTACGGTTATATCAGAGATCTCAGACAGAATACTATTTATTTTTTCGAGCATTGATAAGATATTTAACTGGAATACATGATTATTTAGTTATAATCTTGATTTTCAGGATCTTGACATCTGATACAGGCTTATCGGCAGCATCGGTTTCAACCGCAGCGATTTTGTCAACCACATCCAGACCTTCAAGCACTTCTCCAAAAACGGTATAGGTGCCGTCCAGGCGGGGAACACCGCCAATGGTTTTATAAACTTCGCGCTGGTCGCCGGGTATTTTGTAAGCAGGATTTGCAGTAAAAAATTCAAATAGTCTTACCGAGGCCTTATCCTGTACTTCTCCTTCCGAAATAGTAATTCCAGCCACTTTGGCGCTATCCGTGATCTGACGGATGATTTTGTTAAACATAGCCTGCTTGATGTTGCTGTTTATCCTGTTTTCGGCAAGGGCGAAATCTTCATCTGTCAGCTTCACCCCCTGTACGATATAGAAATGTGTGCCGGAAGATCTCATTTCAGGATTGACATCATTTCCCTCCCTGGCTGCCGCAAGGGCACCCTTTTTATGGAAAAGCTTATTATTGAATTCGGACGGGATTGTATAAGTATTCAGGGAATCAGCTGTTTTTGCAATGGGAATGCTTCTTGTCACGGGATCCCCTGCCTGAATCATAAAGCCGTTTATAACACGGTGAAAGGAGATACCTTCGTAAAAGCCCGAATTAACCAGTTTAATGAAGTTATCGCGATGGAGGGGAGTTTCATCATATAGTTTTAATGTAATGTCTCCCAGGGAGGTTTTCATGAGAATAACGGTATTTTCGTTGCCTCCCGGAGCATTGCAGGAAATTGCAATGAATAACACACAAAAAGCTAAAAACCGGCTAAATATTTTGTTCATGAAAATTTTCTGTTGGTTAATAATGTTCTGTAAATCTGAATGCAAAGATATTTAACTTTGCGCGATCCAAAAATAAAAAGTGAACGAAGTAAGAACACTGGCAAAACAGACTGCCGTTTACGGATTCGGAACCATTGTGCCCCGGTTCCTGAATTACGGTGTAATGGCAATTTTCTATACCAGGATATTCTCGAAGGCTGAATATGGAGTTGTCACTGAACTTTATGCCTGGATGGCAATTTTGCTTATCGTGCTTACATATGGGATGGAAACAGGATTTTTCAGGTTTGCACAAAATAAGGAAAACTACGAAAAGGTTTACAGCACTTCACTGATCAGCCTGTTCGCCACCTCGACGCTGTTTTTGGCCCTTGTCTTCTTATTCATAGGCCCAGTCTCCGTTGTATTGAACTACCCTGATCATCACGACTTTGTGCTGATGACTGCTGCGATAATGGCGATAGATGCTTTTACTGCCATTCCATTTGCAAGACTCAGGAAAGAAAACAAGCCTGTTTTGTTCAGCATAATAAAGATAGCCAATGTGGCAATTACGATTGTCACTGTCCTGTTTCTTTTACTGGCAGCTCCCAAAATCTGGCAGAACAGCGATGGATGGTTCAGAAGGATTTACGATCCCGGATACAGGGTAGGATATGTTTTTGTTGCCAACCTGGCCGGCAGCATTGCAACACTGTTAATGCTGCTGCCGTTCATGGTAAAGATAAAACCTGTTTTCGATAAAGGCCTATGGCAGAGGATGATAGCTTACTCATTCCCTCTTCTGATTGCCGGCTTGAGCGGATCGCTGAATGATGTCCTTGACAAGGTATTACTCAGAAGGATACTGGGCAATGAAACCGGCCTTGAAACAGTGGGTGTATATGGTGCAGGATATAAGGTAGCAGTATTGATGTCTCTTTTCATTCAGATGTTCAGGTTTGCCGCGGAACCGTTTTTTTTCGAAAGGGCAAAGAAGGAAAATGCAAAGGAGACCTATGCCTTTGTCATGAAATATTTTGTCATTGCAATGCTCCTGGTGTTTTTAGGAATTAACCTGTACATAAAGGGGTTTAAATTCATAATTGGACCAGATTTCCGCGAATCGCTCATAGTTGTTCCAATTGTGAGCATGGGTTACCTTCTTTACGGCATTTATATAAATCACAGCATCTGGTACAAGCTTAACGACCTGACCCGATTCGGAATCTACATTACTTTGGTCGGTGCCGGGATAACGGTTATTATCAATGTATTCCTGATACCGGTTTACGGATATATGGCATCAGCATGGGCGCACGTGGCTTCTTATGGCGCAATGATCATAATGTCATTCATTTTTGCCTCAAAACATTATAAGATCGAATACAGGATGGGAGAGCTGATACCGTACTTCTTAATTGCCATCGCAATAGTGGCTTGCGCGAGACTGTTCAATTACAATAGTACGGCAGCTGAGCTTATTATTAATACTATTATGATCATTATCTTTATCCTTTTTGCACAATACAGGGATAAGGTATTAACTGTGTTTTTCAAGAAAAGCTGAAATGGAAATAAAGGTGAAACTGCCAGATGTGCAGAATGATTTGGACATACGGGGAAAAAACAAAATGAGGAAAACTGGCTTACTTTCATTAGTAATTTTAGTTCTTGCGATATCCTTCTTTTCCTGCAACAGAAAAATTGTGCCTGATGAAGTGTCGGGAGGAAAAATTAAACCCTTCGATACCGCAACTTTCAATTATGTTTTCGTCGAAGCCGTTAAGCAAAAGCTTTTGGGAAACGCAGGAGATGCACTAAAGCTTTTGGAACAGAGTATAAAAATCAATCCGGAAAGCGATGCGGCATATTTCCAGATGGCACAGATACTTATTGCCAACGGAGATCTGCATAACGGGAAAAAATATGCACTTAAGGCATGGAGCATTGACCAGAAAAACTTCTGGTATCAGATGATGCTGGCCGGCACATATTACCAGGAAAAAAACCTTGACAGTGCCATAATATTCTATGAAAAGGCAGTTATGTTCTTTCCTGAGAAGGAAGGATTGCAGATGACACTGGCAAACTTGTACTCTGAAGGCAATAAATTCGACAAGGCTGCCCAGATCTATGAGAGACCTGGACAAGAAGCATGGAGTTAATGAATCATCGTCGGCAGGTGTGGTAAAAAACCTGATGTGGGCTGGAAAGTGGGATGAAGCACTTGAGCGTGCCCAGCTCCTGCTGAAGGAGTATCCGGATGTAATACTGTATAATGGACTTCTTGCTGAGATATACAGGGGAAAAGGCCAGCCAGAGAAGGCTATGGAAGTCTATAATATGCTGATCGAAAGAAATCCGCATAATCCTGAAATACAACTTGCAATTTGTGATTTTCTTATAGAGGATAAAAAATACGAGGATCTTGTTTCATTGATTAATACGGTCATATTAAATGAGAATATAGGAAGGAATGACAAGATAGCACTTTTCGGACGGATAATAGAAGATCCTGAAATCGCAAAGGCGGGTGGAGATAAATTGCTTATTTCTCTGATGGTTCTGGAATCTGCTTATGGAAATGATGATCTTATTCTGCTTGTCAGACCAGAATTACTGATAGCTCAGGGAAGACTTGAAGACGCGGAAAAGAGACTGGAGGAGATAATCCAGAAAAGACCCGAGAACTATTATGCCTGGGAAAAACTGCTCCTCGTATATCTTCAGAATGGAGATTATAAAAATCTTGAGATCAAGGGAGAGGAGTGCGCCACAAGGTTCAACAGGTCGTTTCTTGTTAAGCTGCTATACGCAACAGCGGCTACTGAAAATAAGAAATACGATATTGCGCTGGAGGAGATTAGAAAGGCAGAGATACTTGCTGGAAATAATGATGAAATGCAACTTCAGGTGTTGACTTTGAGAGCAGATATTTACTACAGGACAAAAGCATATGAAAAAGCTTTTGAAACCTTCGACATTGCAATTAAAAAGAACAGTAATGATCTTACACTGCTTAACAATTATGCATATTACCTGGCTGAACAGGATATGAAGCTGAAGGAAGCGGAAGAAATGGCCAGGCGTGTTATCAGCGAGGAGAAGGAAAACAATACCTTTCTTGACACGTATGCCTGGGTATTGTATAAAAGAGGAAAATATGCAGAAGCGGAAAAAGTAATGGAGGGAATCATCAGGAACCTGGACAAGGAAGACGCTGAGTATTACGAACATTACGGCTATATCCTTAAAAAAAGGCATGAATGCAAACGGGCGGTTATTGTCTGGGAAACGGCGCTGAAACTGGATAGCACGAAAATAAATCTTATTAAAGAAATTGACAGTTGCAGAAAATAATAGTGATAGCGTTAATTGCTTTGTTTATTTCCGGATGCAGTGTTTTAAGGCATGAAAAAAAGACACCAGCAGAGACAGAATCTAACAGGGAAATATCCATTAATAGTATTATCGAAAAGAACCTGACAAGGAATAATTTTGATATACAAAAAGCTGAAATTCAATATACTGACAATAATAAAACAGTTAATCTGATAGCTAGCCTGAAATACAGGACGAGTGAAGAATATATAATAAGCATTAGATCAAGGACAGGTATAGAAATAGCGAGAATATTTGTAACAAATGATACAATATTGCTGAATGACAGAGTAAATAGAAAGCTTTATTACGGATCGTCTGATTACCTGGAAAATAAGTATGGCATATCAGCGAAAGCGCTTCCTATCCTGTTTGGCGATCTTATTATCGGTGACAATCAGGAAGAAATTATAGAATGCAAAGGCGGTAAGGCCGAAATAAGTGGCAGACTAAATTCAAAGATCCTGAAATACCAGATCGATTGTGATAAAAAGAAAATCTCAGGTCTCAGGATAATGGATGATAAGGAAGAAAGCCGTATAGAAGGCAAGCTTGATAATTTTCAATATTTTGAGGATAATCTGTTTCCGGGTACTGTAGAGTTATTGGAAGTTAAAGGAAAATCAGAAATAAGAATTAATATAAAAAAAATTGGGTTTAATGAAGATGAAAGCCTAAAATTCATTCCGGGAACGAATTATGAAAAGGTTCTTATAAAATGAATAAATTCCTGATTTTTCTGATGTTGTTTTTTTGGAGTGGATTTGTGCTTAAAGCGCAGAGCAGGGCGGAGATTGAAGAGCAGAGGAAAAAGACACTGGATGAAATTGCATATGTTGATGGTCTTCTCACCAATACAACCAGGGAGAAAAGCGCAAGCATGAATGCGCTAAAGATTCTTGGGAATAAATTAAGCCTTAGAGAGTCTGTTATCAGGGGAATTAACGACGAAATAGATCTGCTCAATCAAAGAATTGATCTGAACAGACTGGCAATAGAGGTTATGGAAGAAGACCTTGTTGCATTGAGAAGGGAATATTCAAATGCCATAATTAACTCATACAAGTACGCAAAGCTGAATCCTGAAATCGTGTATATTCTTTCTGCAAAGGATTTTAATCAGGGATACAAGAGGGTTAAATATCTGCAGCAGGTATCAAAGATCAGAAGAAGTGAAGCAGAAATAATTTCTGAACTGATAGAGGAAATTGAAAAATCTAAATCCAGACTGGAGAGCGATCTTGCGAAAATATCAGATCTTCAGTACAGAGAGTTGCAGCAGAAAAACCTGTTGCAGGGAGAACAATCAAGGAAACAAAAAATGGTAAGGTCGCTGACTACAAAGGAAAAACAATTGCAAAAGGACCTGGAATTGAAGCGTGAGATTGCAAAAAGACTTGAAAAAGAGCTTGCAAAAATTATAGAAGAAGAAAGCAGGAAGAGTTCAGTAACGGCGCTAACACCAGAGCAAAGGCTTATCGGAGAAAATTTCCTGGACAACAGGGGAAGACTGCCATGGCCGGTCGAAAGAGGAGTTATAACCGCCCATTTCGGAAAGCAACAACATTCAGTGCTAAAGTATCTTACGGAGGATAATATCGGCATTGAAATTACAAGTTCGGGGAAGACTGTGGCAAGAAGTGTTTTCAAGGGTGAAGTTGCTGCAATAACTGCAATTTCAGGCTCCAATATGACGGTATTAATACGTCATGGGAAATACTATTCAGTATATAATAACCTGATTAATTTAAAAGTAAAAAAAGGCGACAAAGTCGAAACAAAGCAAACCCTGGGTGATGTTTTCAATGATCCGGGATCTGGAAATAATTGTATATTAAAATTTATGATATTTGAGACAAAATATCTTGATCCGGAAAGCTGGATCGCGAAAAATTGAAGCTTTATGAAACAAAAGATACTTTATCGAGTATAAGGGAATTGCCGGAATAATTAATGAAGAAAAATATAAGAATACAATCCAGTCTAAGCAATCTAGGCATTGTTGAAAATGCTATTGATTCAATTACACGTGAAGCAGGGATTAATCAGGAAAACTATGGAAAGATTCTGGTATCAGTGATGGAGGCCGTTAACAATGCGATAGTTCATGGAAATAAATTTGACGAAAAGAAATTCGTGAATATTGATATTCTTCTTGAGAATAATCTGCTGAAAGTTATTATAGAAGATGAGGGTGGTGGTTTTAAGCTATCGGAAGTGCCGGATCCTACAAAGCCTGAAAATCTTGAAAATTTAAATGGCAGAGGGGTATTTCTGATGAGAAATCTGGCAGACGAGATAGAATTCAATAAAACGGGAAATAGGGTAATATTGAAATTTAAAAATATAATATCTTGAAAATAAAGATTTTCTATGATGAAATAGATTACAGGCTGAAAAACAGCAAAGAGTGTTTGAAACTGATTGAAAAGGTCATCAGAAGCGAGAAGAAGCTCCCGGGTGACCTTTCTTTCATTATTACCAGCGATGACAAGCTTATAGAAATAAACAGGGAATTTCTTGATCACGATTATTTCACGGATGTAATTGCATTCAACAATAATGATGAAGAGATTGTTAATGGAGAGATTTACATAAGCCTGGATACGGTAAAAAAGAACGCATACAACTATAAAGATAGTTTAAGAAATGAATTGATAAGGGTAATGATACACGGAATACTGCATTTATGCGGCTATACGGATAATAATTTAAAAGAGAAAGAGGCAATGAAATTCAAAGAGGACAAATGGCTTGGGAAAATTGAATAATACAAAAGATGGAATTCAAATATGATATAATTGTCGTCGGTGGAGGACACGCAGGATGTGAAGCCGCTCATGCATCTGCAAAGATGGGAGCGAGAACGCTATTGATAACAATGGACATGACAAAGCTTGCACAAATGTCGTGCAACCCGGCCATGGGAGGTATAGCAAAAGGACAGATCATAAGAGAAATAGATGCAATGGGAGGAATGAGCGGATTGATAACGGACAGGAGCATGATACAATTCAGAATGCTTAACCGGTCAAAAGGTCCTGCAATGTGGAGCCCCAGGGCTCAATGCGACAGACAAAAGTTCACAATGGAATGGAGAAAGGAACTTGAAAATACGGATAATTTACATATATGGCAGGAAGAAGCGCAGAAACTGATATTGGATGATGATAAGGCAACAGGAGTTGAAACCGTATTTGGAACAAGATTTAGTGCTAATGCTGTGATACTTACAAACGGTACCTTCCTGAATGCAATGATGCATGTAGGATTCAAAAAAACAACCGGCGGAAGATCAGGAGATGCTTCATCTGTCGGACTTAGCAATCAGCTGGCAAAAATGGGATTTACAGTAGAGAGAATGAAAACCGGTACCAGTGCACGAGTCGATGGAAGAACCATAGATTTTAAATTGATGACTGAGCAAAAGGGAGATACTGAAGGAAAATCATTTTCATACTTGAATTACCAGGGAAATATTTCAGAGCAAAAAAGCTGCTACATAACTCATACTAATGAAGAAGTACATGATGAAATAAGAAAAGGGTTGGAATATAGCCCGCTTTACAAAGGAATTATAAAGGGAATAGGACCAAGATATTGTCCAAGCATTGAAGTTAAAATTGTAACATTTAAAGAAAAGGATGCTCACCAGCTTTTTATTGAACCGGAAGGAAATAATACTATAGAATATTATATAAACGGATTTTCAAGCAGTCTTCCGCTAGAAACACAATTAAAGGCACTCAGAAAAGTAAAGGGACTGGAGAAGAGTGGAAATTTTCAGGCCAGGTTATGCAATAGAATATGATTTTTTTCAGCCGACACAATTAAAGCACACTCTTGAAACAAAAAAAATAAGCAATTTATATTTCGCCGGCCAAATTAACGGAACGACAGGCTATGAAGAGGCCGCAGCCCAGGGTTTGATGGCAGGAATAAATGCAGTGCTTAAACAAAGAGGAAAAGATGAATTGATTTTGGGAAGGGATGAATCATATATAGGAGTTCTTATAGATGATCTTGTAACAAAAGGAGTTGACGAACCTTACCGGATGTTTACTTCAAGGGCGGAATACAGGATTTTACTGAGACAGGACAACGCAGACGAAAGACTTACAAGAAAAGGATATGAAATTGGTCTTGCTGAGAAGAAAAGAATAGAACTGCTGGAGGAAAAGGAGAAATCAATAGAAGAAATAATTGATTTGCTGAATGAAACAAGCATAAATCCAGATGAAATAAATAGTTTCCTTAAAGAGAAAGGAACTGCGGAGATAAAGCAAAAGACAGAAAGCTATCGCATTGGCTCTTAGGCCTCAGATAAGGATAGAAGAACTTCTTGAAAAATTGCAGGCCGGAAGAAATATTTTGAAGAAGCTTGGTAACAGAATGCACGAAATAGCTGAATCAGCTGAGATAAAAATAAAGTACGAGGGATATATACAAAGAGAAAAAATTATTGCAGAAAAAATAAAAAGACTGGAGAAATTAAAACTTCCGGAAGATATAAATTATGAGGAACTGGTTTCTATTTCGACAGAGGGAAGGCAAAAACTTTCAAAAATTAAGACCTGATAGTATAGGGCAGGCGGGACGAATTAGCGGGGTATCACCATCAGACATAAATATTTTATTAATGTATCTTGGCAGGTAAAAGAGTTCCACGTGGAACAATAAATAATATATTTATATTTATTTTTTATGAAAGTAACGGGAAGAATAGTCGACATTCATAAAAGAAGGATCTATTCTGGGGAAATCACAATAAAGAATAGAAGAATTTTAAACATTACTGAAAAGCAATCAAATGAAGGCAAATTATATTATGCCGGGCCTGATAGACGCACATGTACATATCGAAAGTTCGATGCTGACCCCGGGATCATTTGCTAAGGCAAGTGTTCCACATGGAACAATTGGTGCAGTTTCAGATCCACATGAAATTGCAAATGTTATAGGAATGGATGGAGTAAGATTCATGATTGAGGATGGAAGGAAAACACCTTTTAAATTCTATTTCGGAGCACCATCATGTGTTCCCGCAACAGATCTTGAAACAAGTGGAGCCAGGCTGGGAGTAAAGGAAATAGAAGAATTGTTAAAAAGTGAAGACATAGGCTTCCTTGCAGAAATGATGAACTTACCCTGGAGTGATTAACGGGAATAGAGAAGTAATGCAAAAGATATCTCTGGCAAAAAAGTACGGAAAGCCGATAGACGGACATGCCCCGGGTCTCTCAGGGGCGAATCTCAGAAAGTATATAAATGCAGGAATATCAACCGACCATGAGTGCAGCTCAATTGAAGAAGCCATAGAAAAAATTATGCTCGGGATGAAGGTTATAATCAGGGAGGGAAGCGCAGGAAGAAACCTGGACGCACTTAAAAGTCTTTACAGCGATCATCCCGGAATGATAATGCTTAGCAGCGATGATATACACCCTGAAATGCTTATGAAGCGGCATCTTGAAAAGCTTGTGGCATCTCTTATAGATGAAGGATATGACATTTATAATGTTATCAGGAGCGTCACAATTAATCCGGTTATGCACTACGGATTAGATGCCGGACTGCTAAGGCCAGGCGATCCGGCAGATTTTATTATTGTCGATGATCCGCGCAGGATGAATGTCATTGAAACATGGATAGACGGAGAAAAAGTATTTGACAGGGTCAAATATTCTGTTCGAGTATTTACCAGGAATACCGCTGAATAAATTCAATTGCAGCAAGCTCGCAAAAGATGAAATATTAGTGCCGTCAGGAAAAGCAGCGAAATGAGGGTTATAACCGCATTTGACGGGGAACTATTTACTAAGGAAACTCTCTGTGAAATCACCTGGAGGAAACTATGTTGAACCTGATATTTCAGGGGATATGCTTAAAATAGTTGTAAAAGACCGATACAACGATGCCCCTCCGGCAGTCGGATTCATAAAAGGTTTCGGGCTGAAGCGGGGCGCCTTTGCCAGCTCGGTTGCACACGACAGCCATAATATAATCTCGATAGGTACAAACGATAACGATATCGTAGAAGCTGTAAATGAAATAGTTAAAATGAAAGGAGGGCTGGCTGTTTCAGCAGGAGGCAAGGTTAATTCATTGCCGCTGAATATTGCCGGGATAATGTCCACAAGGCCCTGCCCTGAAGTAGCGCATGATTATGAAGATTGTCTGATATTGGTAAAAGAAATGGGCTGCACAATGTCGGCCCCTTTTATGACACTTTCTTTCATGGCGCTTGCTGGTGATACCCGAACTTAAAATCAGCGACCGGGGATTATTCGATGTAAACCAGTTCAAATATGTACCGCTGTTTGTTTGATTTTATATCAGTGCTCAGGGATTGCTTCGTTACGCTCCCAATGACGGTAATTCTCGCAATGACGGTGTTCAGATTTTAAAGTGCAATACCTTAACAATTTGCACCGTCATTGCTGAAGAGTACCGATCATTGCGAGACGAAGCGAAGCAATCCTCTTTCTATTTCCTATATTTGCAATATGTCCGTCGATCCCAGTCAAATATTACCGCTTATCCCTGACAAACCGGGTGTTTATGAGTTTCTGGACACCTATGGAAATATCATTTATGTAGGGAAAGCCAAAAACCTGAAAAAACGAGTCTCTTCCTATTTTTCGAAAAATCAGTCGGGAAAGACGACCATAATGCTGAAAAAAGCAGCAATGTTAAGACTATCGTGGTAGATAACGAGTCAGATGCACTTTTACTTGAGAACAATCTGATTAAAAGACATCAGCCCAGATATAATATACTGCTTAAGGATGACAAGACGTATCCGTGGATATGTATTAAGAATGAGCCATTTCCCAGGGTATTCAGTACAAGGAATACCTATAAAGACGGATCCTTGTATTTCGGTCCATACACCTCGGGACTTATGGTCAAGACTTTGATTGAGCTTATCCGGCAGCTTTATAAGCTTAGGACGTGCACTTTGAATCTTACAAAAAACAATATTGAGGCAGGCAAATTCAAAGTATGTCTGGAATATCACCTGGGAAACTGCAAAGCACCATGCATTGGGCTGCAGACACTTGACGAATACGAAGAATCAATTCAGCAGATCAGGAATATCCTGAAGGGAAACATATCAACGGTCCAGGAACATCTCAGAAGCATTATGAAAGGCCTGGCGAAGGAAATGCGCTTCGAGGAAGCTCAGATCATCAAGGGTAAGATTGAAATCCTTTCAAGGTTTCAGAGCAAGTCAACCGTAGTCAGCGCTACAATTAAGAATGTAGATGTTTTTGCAATGGAACAGGAAGCTGAGAATACTTATGTGAACTTCATTAAGGTGGTCAATGGTGCTGTTATTCAGGCATTTACGCTAGATCTGAAATGCAGGATAGATGAAGAAAAAGAATCACTTCTGGGATTTGCCATTACTGAGATAAGACATAGATTATCAAGCGATTCACCGGAAATAATTGTACCATTCAAACCCGATATTCTGATCGAAAAAGTAAAATATATTCTTCCTGAGAGAGGAGAAAAGCTAAAGCTGCTGGAGCTGGCACACAGGAATGCCGTATACTATAAACTTGAACAGCGGAAAAAGAAAGAGATCAGGAGCTCCGGAAAACCGCACTGCAAGGAACCTTGAGAAGCTCAAAAACGATTTGCACATGAGCGAAACCCCGGTACATATTGAATGTTTCGATAACTCAAATATTATGGGCAGGAACCCTGTCGCAGCCTGCGTGGTCTTCAGAAACTCACGGCCAAGCAAGAAGGATTACAGGCATTTCAATATAAAGACAGTGTCGGGACCAGATGATTTCAGTTCCATGGAAGAGATTGTTTTCAGGCGATATAAAAGAATGAAAGAAGAAAATCAAAGCCTTCCGCAGCTGGTGATCATTGACGGAGGCAAGGGACAGCTCTCTTCTGCAGTGAAAAGCCTTAAAGAGTTAAGCCTCGATAATAAGATCACGGTAATAGGTATCGCAAAAAAGCTCGAGGAAATATATTTTCCCGGGGACAGTGTTCCGCTTTATCTTGACAAAAATTCCATCAGCCTTAAAATCATTCAGCAATTAAGAAATGAAGCTCACAGATTCGGAATTAATTTCCACCGCGGAAAGCGTTCCGCTGATATGACGAAGTCAGATCTTGATAACATAAAGGGAATAGGGACAAAGACAAAGGAGATATTATTGAAAGAAATAGGCTCGGTGGAAAAAATCAAAAACTGCTCCTTTAATGAATTGAAAAACCTGATTGGTGGTCAAAAAGCATCGCTGATAACGGAATTCCTTAAAAAATAGCTCTTGGATTCCACGTGGAACAGAAAATAAAAGCTAACACTTATAATTAATTATATTACAGCGACTTATATCGAATTGTTTTTTCCTCAACTTCGTGAGAATCGATTATTTTGAGATCCCAGGGCGGGCGGTGGCAAAATTCTGAACCATAACAGGGAAGATTTCGAACAAAATCCAGGAATAGTCGAAAAAAGAGTGTGAAGGATTTTACTCCAGGTAATTTTTGGAGATTGCTTCGTCTCCCGCTGAAGCGGGATCCTCGCAATGACCACTATCAAAATAAAGGTTGAGGTCATTGCGAGTCCGACGAAGAAGGACGAAGCAATCTTTCCCGACTGCCACCAACCCATATTAATTATTTTGTCATTGCGAGGAGTAACACTTCCGTGTTACGACGAAGCAATCTTTAAATTAACTCCAAATTCCACCAGTTTACTTTCCAGTGAATCTGTCTCTGACAGATGAATGACTTTCATCCCGGTTAATTCCGCAGATTTTGCATTGATATCAATGTCGTCGATATAAAGACATTCCTCCGGCTTAAGTCCATATCGTTTCAGAAAAGTATTGTAAATTTCAGAGTCGGGTTTTGATTGATGGACCTCAGCCGAAATTATCCCGCCCTCAAAGTATTTAAAGAAATCAAATCTGTTTTTTGTTTCATTGAAAAACTCCAGGGGATAGTTGGAAAGATAGTATAGCTTAAATCCCTGTTTCTTTAGCCCTGGAAGGAGTTTTATGTTATTGTGAATGGGGAATATGATTTCCCGGCATAAATTGAACAGAGACACTATCTGGTCCTTTTTAAGCAAGGAATTAAATGCCATAAGATCTATGGCTTCTTCTTTTGTAATGTCTCCATTGTCAAGGCTGATCCAGGCCTGGCTCCTGAAAACGGTATTCAGAATCAATCGGGTTGCTTCTTCGTCATACCCTGATTTTAACAGAAATTCCCCTGGTTTCCAGCTTAACAGCACATTTCCCAGGTCGAATACGATGTTTCTGATCATCTCAGGGATTCTTCATGCTTATCGGCTGACCCGTTGCTTCAAGAACGTTCCACCAGAGTTCTCCCTCCACATCTATTTTCTTGCGCTGGGCTACAGCCATCGATATAGGAAGGAGTGTGAACTCGTTGTTCCAGTAACCGATCACGAAATCTGTTTTACCTGCCAGGGCGGCATGTACTGCATTTTGTCCAAGAAGGCTGCAGAACTTGCTGTCGTTTGGATTTGCCGGCGCACTCCTGATAATATAGCTTGGATCAATATATTTGATAGAATACGGAAATGCCTTTGGAGTCGAACTCTTCCTTGATCTTCTCTTTGAGGTAGACACCGATATCCTTATGCTTGATGTTTCCGGATGCATCCCTGTCGGAATTCTGAAGTTGAAAAAGCTCCTGTCCGGCACCTTCTGCCACAACCACAACTGCATGATGCTTGGTTTCAAGACGCTTGCGAAGAACTTTGAGAAATCCCCTGGGACCGTACAGTTCAAATGTTATTTCGGGGACAAGCACAAAATTCACCTCCTGTGTGGCAAGCGAGGCGCTGGCCGCGATGAATCCTGAATCACGGCCCATCAGCTTGACGATGGCAACACCGTTATAAGCGCCCTGGGCCTCATTGTGCGCATTCCTGATAATATCATTCGCGATGGAAAAAGCGGTCTCAAAACCGAAAGATTTCTGTATCAGGTCAATGTCATTATCGATTGTCTTCGGTATTCCTGCAATCGCTATTTTAAGATTTCTGTTCTTGATTTCCTCGTGAATTGCATGTGCGCCACGCAGCGTTCCGTCACCTCCGATGCAGAAAAGAACATTTATGTTCATTATCTCCATTGTATCAACAATTTTGTCGACATCCTGGTTCCCTCGGGATGTTCCGAGAATTGTACCTCCGGCAATATGTATATCACTTACCATCTCAGGTGTTAACTCGACAACTTCATGATTGTAATTGGATATGAAACCCTCGTAACCGTATTTAAATCCAAGCACCCTGCTGATACCATAACGGTAGAAAAGCTGGTTTACAAGGCTGCGGATGACATTGTTGAGTCCCGGACATATTCCCCCGCAGGTAACTATGCCTACCTTCGTTTTGGCAGGTTCGAAGAAGATCATCTCCTTGGGGCCGGCTTTTTCAAAGGAAACCGGCGTGATGCCCTCTTCCATGCATTTCTTGTAATATTCGTTGGAATTATCATAGACGATCCTGTCGTTATCCTCTACGAACTTATAAACCGGACTATCTTCCCGCTGGCTGTTTTTCAGAGGAGAAACAACATTCCCTCTTCCAAGGGTGGTGACCAGAAAATCCTCATATTTCATTTTTGTAGAATGTTGAATTAATAGCTGCAGGACATAAAAACGCGAAAGCTTTCATGAACCTGTAAATTTAGATAATTTTTTGAACTATTGACAAATAACGGAGCACCCAGGATGTATCAGATTATCCGCTTAATCCTTCCGATGAGCCCGTTTTCGAGCCTGACCTTTATCCCATGAGGATGATTTGGTGATGAGGTGAGAACATCTTTAACTTTTCCCCCGGTAAGCCTTCCTGTCCGCTTATGCTCAGCCAGCTCAACCATTACTGAAATGCCCGGTGTTATATCTGCCCTGCGTGTTCCGTCCATAGTAAAAAGAATAAGGGTACAATTATAAGTAATTTTCCCTGCCGTTATTCACAAAAAAACTTAATCATTGAAAGAATTGACGGTCATCATTCTAACCAGATGTACCCCTGACTTTTAGCCTTATCTGGTAGAATCCCTTGCTGGCTGTTATGAAAAGTATCTTTCTGTTTTTGCCTCCGAAGCATACGTTGGCAGCTCCAGTTTTCCGGCACCGGGATATTACCAAGTTTTTTACCCGTTTTGTCAAAGACCGTAACCCCTTTGCCGGTCAGGTACAGATTCCCTTTAGAGTCTATGGTCATTCCGTCGGATCCCAATTCGCAGAAAAGGCGCTTGTTTGTAAGCGATCCATCGGCATTAATTGTATAAGCCCATGTCTTACCTCCCCGGATGTCAGCAACATAAAGATTTTTTCCGTCAGGAGTTCCGACTATTCCGTTTGGTTGCAACAGATCATCTGCCACGATGATTATAGATTTATGATCCGGGTTCAGATAATAAACACGTTGCTTTTCCTGGGGCATTTCCTTGTGGCTCCACCATTCCCGGCGGTAAAAAGGATCAGTAAAATATACTCCGCCCGATGGTGTTATCCACAGGTCATTGGGGCCATTGAAAAGTTTTCCTTCATAACTTCCGGCAATTACTTCAATTTTTTTATCGGGAGAAATCCGCCAAAGTTCATTCTTCCCATCAGCGCAGGACCAGATATTTCCTTCAGCATCGAGGGCAAGTCCGTTAGATCTTCCGGCAGATTCCATGAAGATGGAAAGATGTGTTTTTTCATTCCACAGGTAGATCCTGTCGTTTGGCTGATCGGTAAAATAAACGTTTCCTTCTTTATCTGCCGTTGGTCCTTCCGTGAAACTAAATGCTCCGGCCAGCTTTTCAATTTTTGCGCCCGGTTCAAGAATGTCCTTCAGGTTATCTTCCTGGCATAAAAGGGGAATACTAAGAAGCAGTATGAGAGTACGTGCAGGAAAGCAACTTATTCATATTACTGTAATTACTTTTTGGTTTTGCTTACCGGGACAGGGACTTTTTCCATTCTGAGGATATAGTCATCAATCTGTTCAGGCTTTTCAAATCCTATAATGACCATATCAACTGTTCCCAGGTCCAGGACATACCTTATTGACTGATCTACCTTATCCGAATCGTTGCTGAAACTGCCGTTGCCGACAAGTTTCATTCCGATGATTCCCTTGCCTGAATCATGCATCTTTTTAATAACAGGAACAACCTGTTCGGGATCATTGGAATCCATTGACACTCCGAAAGGGTTTATCCTTACATGGATGACATCGACCCATGGACTGGCAGCTGCAGCCTCCAGCGCCTGAAATGAATGTACTGAAACACCATGTGCCCGTATAATTCCTTTAGTCTTGAGGTTTTCAAGAATATCCATCTGTTTTTTTTGCTCGTCGGTCCAGCTTCCGCTCATCATACAATGGATCTGCACAATATCAAGGTAATCGGTATTCAGCTCCTTCCGGAAACGGTCCACGACGATATTTGCGTCGGGGCGCTCAGCCTCAGGAATTCCGCCGCGTGTCATCCAGATCTTGGAGCTCAGGATGTATTTTTCACGAGGGATATCCTTAAGGGCTTTCATTGTAAATGGATGTGTCCCATACGTGTCTGCGCAATCGAAGAATCGTATTCCTTTGTCGAATGCATACCTGATAATCGATTCTGCATTGCCTGCCCTTGTTATGGCAGAAGTCCTGTTACCACCATTAAATCCGGTACCCATGCCCAGCAAAGTGGTTTTAATCCCGGTTTTACCAAGAGTAACAATCTTAAAAGGATCGACAGATTTCCCCGGCCCTGTAAAAGGAGAGGCCATCAGTCTGCTGCCGGCCAGGATAAATCCTGTTCCTCCTGCGAGAGTGCCGACAAATTGCCTTCTTGTAAGCTTTTTCTTCTGCATAATGAAAATCCTTTAGTAACTTATCCACAAACCCTAAGAAGAAACAAATAAAAGGAATTTTCTGTTCAGATTCAAATAGTTATTTATCACTGTAGAATGTTAACCTTAAGATGTGAAGGATATGTGGAATCATGATAAATTCTCATCGTTGCCTTCTGAAAATCTGAATCAGAACATTTATAAATATTCACAAATTTCTGAGGATTCCGGTCAACGAGGGGAAACCATGAATTCTGAACCTGTATCATTATGCGGTGACCTTTTTTAAAAGTATGTGCCACATCGGGAAGCTCATATTTTACTTCGGTCACTTTTCCCGGTATGAACGGTTCGGGCTTTTCAAAGCTGTTCCTGTATTTTCCCCTGAAAACTTCACCTCGGACAAGCATCTGGTATCCGCCAAGCGGCATCTATTTTGATCATCCGGTGCAGCTTGAGATCTGGCGGAAATACATCGATTAATTTGACAACGTAATCGGCATCAGTTCCTGTAGTGGAAACAAAAAGATCTGCAGTAAGCGGCCCTGTAAATGTAATATCTTCGGTAAGAATATTTGTCTGATAAACCATTACATCAGGTCGGCGTGATGCAAATCGCTGATCGTCTGTCATATATCTTGCAGTTCTGTCCGCATGAACATCTTCAGTATATGGCACGGGATTCATCGGATCAGAGACATATTCATCAAAGCTTGTTTTGTCAACGGGAGATGTGAAAGCAGCAAATTCACCGGGATGAAAATAAAGACTTTTTTCAGCAATGTTTTTTGGCGGCCATGAGTCAAAATTCTTCCATTCGTTTTAGCCCCTGTAACAAATATTGTAGCTTCCGGAAATTCCATTGCTGCCTTCATTCTTAAGGTAATAATTGAAAAATCTGACTTCATGTTCATGCAAACCTCTTATTTGCATCAATTCCCCATGAGATATTTCCAAGTTTGTCTGCTTTTCCGAATGCCCACTGGCTGTGCGACCATGGACCCATAACAAGGATAATTGTTGACGGTTGGAGGGATTCTGATTTTCGATGGCTTCATATGTGTGTAAGTGCTACCGTAAAGGTCTTCGGCATCAAACCAGCCGCCAACAGTCATTACCGCTGGTGTTACATTTTTCAGATATTGCCTGGGATCCCGTGACTTTCCAGAATTCATCATAATCGGGATGATTAAATGTAATCATTCCAGAATTTTATGCTGTCGCCAAAATATTTCGGAGCTATATTTTTGATTGCTCCAAGCGATAAAAAGAAATCATAATTGTCATGTACAGGCCAGTCAAAATCGCGGCGCCCCCTGTCTTGTAGGAGCCCTGCGCGGCCGCCCAAAGCTGTAATAAAACGGAAAACAATCAAGCAGAAAAAATGCACCGTTATGATGAAAATCATCACCGAAAACCAGGCAGTAACAGGCGCCTGCGGAGAAACTGCTTTAACGGCAGGATGTGCATTGATTATTCCCATTGTTGAATAGAATCCGGGATAGGATATTCCGAAAATCCCCACATTTCCATTATTGTTGCCAACATTTTTTACCAGCCAGTCAACAGTATCCCATGTATCAGTGGTTTCGTCAATATCCTTGTTGCTTTTTTTGAGGGTAATTACCGGACGTATATCCTCGAAAACACCCTCGCTCATATACGTTCCCCTGACATCCTGAAAAACCATGATATACTCCTCGTCCACATATCTCGAATAGCCCTGCATGAAGAAATTAAAATTTTCCGGACCTCCCGGTTCTATGTTATAAGGCGTTCGGTTAAGAAGTATGGGATGGCTTACGGAATTGTTTTTTGGAGTATAGATTGAAGTAAAGAGCCTTACTCCGTCACGCATGGTTATATAGACTTCTTTCTTGTCATATTTCTTTTCAAGACCCTGGGCATCTGCTTTTCCATACCAGTCCCCGGTAATTGACTGGGAAGATATGGGATATGTAAGGAGAGACAATAAAATGGCAAAAAAGCCGGGTGCTTTAGACAGAAATGAGTTTGCTTTCATGTTAAATGTAATTTAAATAGTTATTCAGGCAGGTTAAAGACGCAGAATACTTCTTATGGCTTCATTGCTGATTATATTTCTAAAGCCCAAGTTTTTCAATAATGTCTCCTGGATGAACTGGTTTTCCAGCCCTAGTTGCAGCACCAATGACCTGCGCATTTACAATAAGCTTTTCATCCGGGAGTCTGTATATATCCTGTTCAAAGACCAGCCTTACATTTCCCTTCCTGCGAAGGCCAGTCCTTATTATAAATTTATCATGGCTTCGCAAGGGGTATTTATAATCAATTTCGACTCTTGTGACTATAAGGTCGAGACCTTCTTCATGGAGCCCGGAGAAGCTTATTCCTTTTGAAATAAGGTATTCATGCCGTGCATGTTCAAGATAATGCTGGTAATTTGCATTGTTTACAACACCCTGAAGGTCGCATTCGTAGTCCCGCACGGTAAATTCCAGGCTATGGCTAAATGGAGATTCACTCATTTGATATTTCTGTTATTTTGTCCACAATTTACAAAATATCTGAGACCATGTTTATAAACCTGTCTCAAGCAGGAAAAATCTGGACTCCAGCGGATTTATTGCTATACTCTGTTCTCCGGTCTTTTCACCGGTGGGATCACAAGGAATCATTTTGACCGGCTTTCCGGTTTTTAGTGTCTGTAAGCTCCGGAACAACTTTTTTCCCGTTTATTTCTCTCAGATGAACAATTATAATAGTTCTTATCCGGGCTTGGCCTGGCGCTTATCAGGAGAAGATTTTCATTCCATCCTTTAACTAATGAAGCCTCCTTGTTGCCATCTCCCTGTCCTCCTCCAGGAAGAATCCTGGTCAGCAATGGTATCCGTGAGCTCCACCCAAACCTGGTGGCAAATCCGTTGGAGATATCCCGCGATGTTGTAAGGTAATATGTCCATGTGTGTCCGCCACGCTGATCGGCATTGAAATTGGTGACCCAGTAATTGTTCATCGGCCAGGAGAAGATATGTGTTCCCTGAGGCATGGCTCCTGCAATATACCTTCCTGTGTTTATAGCGCCGAATTGCATCAGGGGCATTTCGGTACATCCAAACACAAGCTGGGTTTCATCATTCCTCAGCGATGTAAAACTCTGAACAGTATACCAGTCATTTGAAGATCCCTTGATCTGATCCTTCCCGGTTTCGATAACTCCTCCCTGCACCTCGGTATAATGCTTTGCATTTTTAAGATCAAAGGGGAATGCGATATAAATTCCTTCAGGCGACACAATGCTTTTCTTAACGACAGAACATTGCACCTCAATTCTTTTTTCGGTATTGAAAAGTCTTATGTCGATTTCAAAACCCCTTGGTGCCACTGTCGTTTCGGATTCTCCGAAAAAACGGATGGTACTGAAGACCGGTCCATGGTTCATTGAATCAAACCAGACTGTATCGAGCGGAAGCCGTTCAAAATCATCCAGCTTTTTACTTTCCATCTGAGACCTGTTCCCCAATTTTTCGAGAATGAATTCAGCCATACCGTACTTAGCCTTCTGATCAACCAGCTCCAGTGACAATTCTTTATCATACAACGATTTAATAATTCCCTTTGAAGGATCGACTGTTATTTTATACCATTGGTTTTCAAGAACTGTTCCTGTTGCCAGGCTTGTGCCGGATTTCTGTTCATCGGCAAGTTTTATCAGGAATTTTCTGTAACCAAATGCAGGGATATCCTTAAGCCAGATAAACCAGTATGTGCCATCCGACCGACTTGAAAGAGCCTGTGCCGGGTACCTGTTTCCCTCAAAATCATAAACAGCAGGCATCTTCCCTCTGGGGACAATCTGATGATCGATATAAACCGTTACCGGCTCCGAACGTGACCAGTTTAGAGTATTAAAAACGATTAACGAAGGATCTTTCTCCCTGGCAAATTTGCTTTGTAGCAATCCCAGCACATCCTCTCCGAGTGAAGCCGAACGTCTGTTGGCTTCCCAGGCATAAGATTCCTTTAAAGCTCTTTGTTCCATTGTTTGCAGGCTGTATGGCTCCCTTACGCTTTCAGAATAACCTGTTGTGTGTTCAGTGTAGAATAGAAGCGCTTCATTAACCAGATCAATTTTTTTCATTGTCGCATCCGGAAGGGATAAATTCTCAAAGGCTGCCATCGAAAGGCCTTCCGTATTTGCTATAAGAGCAGCGGCAGCTTTCCTGGTGGCAGAAGTTTCCCTTGCCGAGGCACCAAAGCCATCAGTCCACCAGTCCGGCCAGGCGCCTCTTATAACCGGGAATTCATCACCATGTTCTTTTTCCATTCTGGTGAAAAATGATTCAACTGTTGTTATGGAAATTTTAGGCCACTCATATAGTTCGTTCCATTTTTTTACCAGCTCACTTGCGATTGTAGATGGAGGAGAATTATCGGTAAGGTAACCCGAATGCTGAATTGCTATTTCATCGAAGGGATAATTCCTTGCTTCAAGGTTTTTAAGATAATCAAGCATATTATTCCTGAACCGGTCAATATCGCCTGTCTGCATCTCAAAGACGGTATTCCCTGTCATATAGTGCTCGGCCCTGAATGTGAGGATTCTATTTCCTGAGGGTGATTCCCACCAGAACATAGTGGGTTTATCGAAACAAATCAGTGCACGGTGACCATGTGTTCCCATATTGAGATATTTTATTCCCAGCTGATTGAAATAATCATTCATACACCAGCCAATGCCGTTTACATCATTCTGCATGGCTACTTTAACCGGGATTCCTTTATTTTTTATTCTCCCAACAGCAGCCAGTGAAGATGCAAGGATCTGCTCATCGGGAAGTTCATCAAAATTGAAGTACATTCCTGTGACCTCAATCCTCCCTTCCCTGATCCTTTTCAAAAGGCGATCGACCTGTTCTGCCGGACGTGTTTTAAGGTATTCATCCACCGGCCAGGAAGCTTCGCATGTCCATCTGAACTTTGCATTTTCCGGGTAGAGATCTGTAGCATCACAATAGTCAAGTGCATAATCTATATATCTCAGATGTTCGGCAAGTATTTCTGTCTGCGACCTTGTATATCCGATATCGGTATGTGAATGCTGGATAAAATCAACTTTCCATTTTTTAACAGGAAAGAGAGTAACTTCCCCGGTCATGGTGTAGCTGCCAGCCACAACCCTGAGAGTTGTCTTTGCAGGCTCGTTAACGACAGGCAGCCCTGCGCTTACAGTATTGTAGCCAAACTCAAGCTTTGTTCTGGCAATCAGTTTTTTATCAGCATATATTCTGGCTTCAGATTCTTTGCCAAAATAAAATACAGCTACTTCCACCAGCTGAAGCTCTTTTGCATCCTTTTTAATTATTGCAGGGAAAGTATTAAGGGTAACACCTGTTTTTACTTCTTTTTTGTAGGTCATATACCATGAGGTAAGCCCTGCTTTTTGTCCGGTAACCCTAATTTTCAATGGCTTTCCCTGAATGATTTCCGACATGGGAATCCGGAGTGTCATATACCCGTGATGATCGCCATACTGATCAACCATCATCGAAGTAAAGCTCAATGATGATCCATCATCGGAAGAGATTGTCCATGAAGGTTTTCCATCTGTATAGAAACTAAAATACTGACCGGCATCCGTTGCAAGATCCATTCCTGCAAGTCCGGGACTTGATCCGATTGCAGAAACCCATACAAAAGCTGCATATTTTTTATTTGCACCGTATTCTGCAGGGTCCGTTGACCACTCAAGCATATCCTTCCCGCCCGACGCCCTTATAAGAATGCTCTCTCTCAATCCCGGGATGAAAGAATGATAATTATAGTCAAGTCCGGAAATCTTTTGGGAATAGCCGTTAATCAGCAGGTCTTCGCTTGTAAAAAACTCCTGTGCCTTAACAAGAAAGCCTGACAGAATGAGAAAACATAACGCTGACAAAAGTAACTTTTTCATATTGTTAATTATTTAACAAAAGCATATACCAGAATAGCTTCAGAAACAGATCGATTGACTACCTTAATACTTCCTGCTGCAGCCGGGACAATGAATGTTTCGGCATAAGAGAATGACTGACTGATACCTGATGCTGAAATAACATCAATGGACGTTCCTTCCACCAGATTCATAACCAGACACTTATTACGGGTTTGGATATCAATTGTTCTGAGGAAATGATACCTCATTATTCCATGAAGATGTGTTTCATGTGTCGGAAGGTTATATAATTGCCAGTCTTTACCTTCGTCTGTTTGAACAGGCCGGGAAACGAGTTTCTCATAAACATAATTTCCCTTTCTGCCGAAATGCAGGTTTTCCATCGCCCTTTCTATGTTTAGAGTTCTTGGTCTGCCATCAAGATCGTTTCTCAGCCAGTCGTACATCTTGAAGGTGAAAATATAAGGAGTTGTACTTATTTCAAGAACAAGGTTATTCTTTCCTGAGCCATGGATAGTTCCATAAGGGATCAGAAAAAGATCATGTTTGCCTGAAGGAAGCGCTTTTACGAACTTATCTGCATCGAAAGGAATGTTTTGATCACGGCTTTTTTCCAGAGAAGCTTTGAAATCCGAAGGATCAATATCCTGTTGAAATCCGAGATAAACTGATGCATTATCTTTACTGTCAAGAATATAATACGTTTCTTCCTGTGTAAAATTCTCGCCGAAATTTGTTTTTATATATTCAGGTCCGGGATGGCATTGAAGAGAAAGATTTCCTCCGTTGAAAGTATCAAGGAAATCAAATCGTATTGGAAACTCATAATGAAAACGACTGTAACAATCTCCAAGCACAGCCTCTGCAGCATGGTACATCAGGCAATCAAATGAAATCTCAAGGAGTATTTTTGAACTCTCAAGAATCAAGCCGTTTTCAGGGGAGATAAGTTCAAATGACCATGCATAATTTTCAACATCTTTGCAGAGACGGGGGACGTTATCTTTTATCCAGGTACCACCCCAGGGGCCGGGCTCAAACCATGGTCTTGCACGGAATGGATTGCTGCTGATTAATGAAAGAGAATTTCTCAGGTCGTTCCCTTCAATCCAGACTGGCATTTCCGGTCTCTGTCCGTCAACAAAAATGCCGATAGATGATAATATTTTCTGCTTATGACGGTTCAGGATTATCCAGTCAATAAAATAAAAACATTTATACATTTCTTTCGGATCTGAAGGCTGTGAGTCTCCGAAATTACAAATAGCGCCTGCGCGGGCCCTGTATTGGATCTCATTTTTAGGCAGATCTATATAAACGAACAATCCTTCCAGTCCGGAAAGATATGATCCTGACCCGATAATAATATTAATATCATGATCCTGTTTAAGTGTGATGTTTTTCAGGGCATCAGCATTGAAAAAATCTTCGAGGCGAAGAGTGCATCGGGTGCCGAAAAGAGGATCATCTCCGCCCAGGAATGGTTTCTTTAATGCAAGAATATCATCAGGATGCTTTAGAAATGAGCTGACGTCAGTCCATTCCACTGAATAACCTTTGGATGTTAACAGTGCATTAATTCTAATCTTAAAATAATTAAAGAACACACCGCCAAATCCATCGACAATGACAGTTTTATACCTGCAGATTTCCAATGCAAGTGATTCATAACCCTCGAAGATCGTATTATCAGGAATTATGAAAGAAGGATAGATGTCATAATTACCTGAACCTGAATATTCCTTCCTGAGCGGAAGCGGTATCTGGCTACTTCTTCTCCATTCGTTATTTTCTGAAGTTCCGGACACACATCAAAAATTATGTCTTCAAATTCTGATCGGGGATCAAAACATTATTTTGGCCATCGGCCGAAGAACTTTTTCAGCCGGCCATGAAACTTATGGATGCTGTGAGGCTTGTAGTACATCAGAATGCACTGACCTGAAATAAAGTTTATTCCAGAACCATCCAGTTCTTTCAGGGCTTCCTGTGATTCAGACATTTGCTGGATCCAGATCTGTTTTATGCCTTTTTCCCTTGCCTCTCTCACTACACCGGCAGTGGAGCTTTTCTGTGTCATAATAAGCAATCCTTTAACTTCTGCAGGCAGAGATTTGATGTCGGGATATACTTTTACTCCATGTATTTCACTGGAATGAGGATTTACAGGAATAATGTTCATTCCTTTTTCCTTAAGTTCGCGGAATGCCGTAAATCCAAATTTCTTCGGATTCCGTGAGACCCCAACCATTGCTATCGGTTCGGATGCAATGAATTCGTTAATTTGTTTTTGTGTCACCATACTTCTCGGTTGTAATTTCGGTTTAAAGTAGACATGTTCTCAAATGGGAAGATAAGTATAAAGACTTAAAATTACGACAAAAATCATCAATTGACGTAATTTTTATTTACTTGGTCATAGGGTAATTAAAAATCTTCACTATGAATAAACCGCAAAACCGCCCGGGATACCTGTATTCAAAAAGTTATTCCAATTATGTTTTCATATTGCTGTTTCTGTTATACGTTTTCGATTATGCAGACAGGATGGTTGTCAACTCCATGTTTTCATTCATCCAGACCGATTGGGCAATTAATGACACCCAGAGCGGCTGGCTGGTTTCGATAATCTATCTTTCCATTGGCATACTTACTTTTCCCGTTTCCCTTGTCATTGACCGCTGGAGCAGGACAAAAACAATCGGGATTATGGCAATTGTCTGGAGCCTTGCCACAGCCCTGTGCGCTTTCACAGGTAATTATATCCAGTTATTCATGGCAAGAATCCTGATCGGCTTCGGCGAAGCCGGATATGCCCCCGGGGGAACCGCGTTGATTTCAGGGATGTATCCTATGGAAAAGAGATCCAGAATGATGGGATTATGGAATGCTTCAATTCCTTTAGGGTCAGCAATTGGTGTCACAATGGGCGGGATTATTGCTGCATCACTTGGATGGAAACATGCTTTTGGTATTGTAGCCGTACCAGGCTTGATTATTGCAATATTGTTTTTATTCGTCAAGGATTACAAAACCGTCGACCTTTCCTATGTTGACAAGAGCAATAATAGGATCAAGATGGAAAGAAAGGATATGTTCAGGGAGTTTTTTTCCAAACCATCTGTGCTTTTTACATATTTCGGAATGGCAGCAATTGTTTTTGTAACTACAGCCATGATCGTATGGCTTCCGACCTATTTTGCTTCCGAATTAAAGATCGAACCAAAAATGGCGGGAACATTGGCTGGTGCTGTAATGGTTCTGGCCTTGATCGGCGCTCCTCTTGGAGGATTTATTACAGACAAGTGGCGGGAAAAACAACATAATGCCCGGCTTCTGTTTCCGACCATTTCGACTATAATTTCAGCCCTGCTGCTATTCATTTCTTTATTCCTGTTCAAGGGAACGGCACAAATTATAGGACTGTTCATATTTGGAGCCTGGATAATGACTTTTTTAGCCGGGGCTGCAGCAGTTACCCAGGATGTCATCCATCCCGGAATGCGCGCAACTTCATATGCCATTGCCGTTGCTGTTCAGAATCTGCTGGGATCATTTACTGCACCCATAGTATTAGGCAAGATCTCGGATTTGTCAAACATCAGGACTGCTATAAGCATTCTTCCGTTCGTTCTTCTGATAGGAACGCTGCTGTTTTATCTGGGATCCAGATATTATCTTTCTGATATGGCTAAAGTTCCCAAAATAAAACTTGAAACTGCAGAGTAACCGGATCAACTGTTCCTTGCTGTTGTAAAGTAGACAAACTTCTTCAGGGAGGTTTTATAGTCTGAATCGGGATACGAATCAAGTATTGCCAGAGCCTTATCACGGTATCCGTTCATCCTTACTTCTGCATATTGCAGTCCTCCCGACGAGGTCACAAATCGTATCACCTCATCTATTTCCTCCTTTGTTTTCTTCTTTTTCTTGACGATCGACATTATTTCCCTCCTCCTCGAAGAAGAGGCCAGCTCCAGCGCCTGAATAAGAGGGAGAGTAATCTTTTTTTCCTTGATATCGTTTCCGGCTCTTTTCCCGGTCAGACCATTTGGCTCATAATCAAGGATATCATCCCTGATCTGGAATGCGATTCCGATGTTTTCTCCAAAATCCTTCATCAGCTGAATAGTGTCCAGGTCATCAGTTGCCGACCTGTGCTCCTGTTGCAGTGCATGCAGCAATAAGTGCAGCCGTCTTGCTTATAATGATTTTGTAATAATCATCTTCCTTAATATTCAGCTTCCTTGACTTCTGGAGCTGTAACAGTTCTCCTTCCGTCATTGACCTTAACGGCTTCAGAAACTATCTCAAGCATATCGTAGCGGGACTTCTCTACACTTATAAGCAGCCCCTTTGAAAGCATATAGTCGCCTACAAGAACGGCTATTTTAGAGTTCCACAGGGCATTCACCGAGAGGGCTCCGCGTCTCTCTTCTGCCTCGTCCACCACATCATCATGCACAAGCGAAGTGGTGTGAAGCAACTCGATCAGGGTGGCGGCAATATATGCCGCCTCTGTAATTTTTCCGTTAAGACCGGCAGTAAGCAGTACCAAAAGAGGCCTCATCTGCTTTCCCTTGCGCCGAAGAATATAATTCAGAATGATCTTCAGGAGAGGGATGTTGCTTTTCATCGTCCTGTTGAAGTAGGATTCAAATTCAGACATCTCCTTCTCAACAGGCTTCTTTATCTCAGCAAGTATCGACATGACAGGTTATTTCGGTCAAATATAATAATTTGTGACCTATATCCCCCATTGTTAATTTCGCAAGGCGGGAAATTCTTAGGCGTCGGGCAGTACAGGCAGTTCAGGAAGAAATCTCCCCTGAGAAAAGCTATGCCGTAAAGCTGAGCCGTGGGGGTCACCAGATCATATCAACATATTTATATATATTTGTTTTAATATTCTTAATAGATGGAGTTGAAAGAGCTTAATCCCGAGACCCTTGAAAAGGCAGCAGGCATGCTGAAAGCCATGGCCCATCCCGTCAGAATATCTATTGTGCAGTACCTTGAGGACGGGAAAAAAAGAACCGTGACAGAAATCCATAATAAGCTCGGGACTAGAGCAGGCAACGGCCTCACATCATCTTGTCATCCTGAAGGACAGGGGTGTTCTGTCCTCGAAAAGGGAAGGGAAAAATACCTGGTACTTTCTTAAGCATACCAATCTGAGAAATGTACTGTCCAGTGTCGGAGACTGTTGTAAGGAATAGGAAGTAAGAATAATAAAACAAACGAATCAGGAAATCCGAAGTTCTGACTTCGCTGTTCTGTTGTTCAAATGTTCTTACTTGAAGTCTTTGAACATTTTCTTCTGCCAGATCAGTATGGAGATAACTCCGCATGTGATGCATGAATCAGCAATATTGAATACGGGCCGGAAGAAAATGAATGATTCTCCGGGCCGGAATGGCGACCATTCCGGCCAGTGAGTCTGGATTACGGGGAAATAGAACATATCAACCACTCTTCCCTGTAAAAATGAAGAATATCCGCCGCCAGGGGGGAACATTACCGCAGGCGAAGTATAGCTTTCACTGAAGATCATTCCATAAAAGGCACTATCAATAAGATTCCCGATTGCACCGACAAGAATAGCGCTTACCGCCATTACAAGACCCAGGCTGACCTTCTTTTTGATAATCGAAAAAAGAAACCAGCCAATCCCGCCGATGGCAATTATCCTGAAAATGCTGAGTACCAGTTTCCCGGCTTTCCCGCCCATTTCCATACCGAAAGCCATTCCATTGTTTTCGATGAAATGAAGCATTCCTCTGTTTCCGAAAATATGTATCTCATCGCCTATCTGCATATGAGTCTTAACCCATATTTTAAGAGCCTGATCCAATATCAGGAACATGGCTACAAACAGGATTGACTTCTTGGCTGTCGACATTCTTTACTCGCAATCGGTAAGGCCCGCAAAGTAACGAAATAATTCTAATTTTCGCTATTCTGCGGAGTCTTAAAGACTTTCAGCTTCACTGAAAGCCCCATGGTGACGGCAAGCAGGACAAACAGCCCGATATTGCCTGCCAGATATGCATAGTCATTAAGCGTAAGCAGGATGAATATAAACGAATAAAGAAATACAAGCAGTCCGGCGATCAGCAAAACCGGCTTTCGTTTTTTCACAAGCTTACGGAGGAAAAGAAGTATAAGGCTGATGGTCGACAGGGAAGCAATAAGATATGCCAGGTTAAATCCCGTATGCTCGCTCAGGGCATTAAGAAGGGAGAAAAACAGTACCAGCGCCAGGGAGACCAGAAGGTAGCTGATGACATGGAGGTTTTCGCCTGTTGACATTTCCGCGAACATCAATGCAAGAAAGGTAAGAGCAATGAATAATATGCCATATTTTGCACTTCTCAGCGATTTCTGGTAATGATCGGCCAGCAATCACGAATTCCACTCCGAAGGAATCGTTTGCAGGCTTGAATTCATTCCCTGACCAGGCTCTGCGGGAAATTCCTGTTGAGGTTTGTTATGAGCCAGCTGCCCTGAAACCGGTTTCGTCAATAGTTCTGTTTGTCGGCAGGAAGTTACCGTTAAATCCTGGCGACGGCCAGGCTGAAGATAGATTTACATTGGTTGTTTTGCCTGCCGGGGAGAAGCCTAGATCTTCGGATCCGGAAAGATCAAGACTTAATTCAAAAGGGATTTTTTTATCCGCTTCCCTTAATGGAAACGGGAATGAGATCACCGGATTGAAAACCTCATTGTCCTTTAATCCCGGGACAGCATCTATTGAAGAATCTCCGGTTTTCATACATGACTCCTCCTTTTATACCCCGGCTATCGCTTATCCCGAGAGTGAAATAAGCCTCTTTCCAGAGTATTTCATTTTCCTGTTCAGGATTTATTTCCGGAATCAGGAATTCCCCTGAAAGGTTAAGATGTGAATTATAAACAACAGCCTCGTAGATGCTCCTGTGTCGCTTTTCTGTCTTAACATCTCCTGTTATATTCAGTGTCTCCGGCATAATGTGATACAGGACCTTGTACGGCAGAGTCTTGTCATTCCCGGGGATTATCCTCACGGGAACATTCAGGACGGGACCTGATACATTCTGTTTTCCTGCCCACTGAAAGGCAATTTCCTGCCTGACCTTTTCGGAATTCTGCTGCCTTTCCCTGATTATCGATTTTATCATTTCGAGAGGAACAAGAAGAAACAAACCCATGACCGTCAGCAGCATGATCTTCAAAGTCAGTGAGTGCTGCCATTTTTTTGTGTCGTTAATTTCGATCTTCATATCTAAGAGTTTTAAAGTACTTTGAAATGCAAAGTGTTTATATAAAAAAATTATTATTTTCTGATGATCTCTTCAAGAGCCTTCAAATGTGCCCTGAAAAGTTTTTCGCCTGTTTCGGTTGCAGAATAGCTGGTGTTAGGCTTTTTTCCGATGAATTTCTTGTTAGCCCTTATAAGTCTGTTTTCCTCAAGTGTCTTGAGGTGGCTTGCAAGGTTCCCGTCAGTTACGCCGAGGGCAGCCTTCAGGCTGTTGAAATCATAGGAATCATTGACAATGAGGATAGACATAATCCCCAGTCTGATGCGATTTTCAAAGAATTTGCTTAAACCGGAAATATCAACTTTCATCTTTCGTATTTTCTGTACATCATCAGACCATATGCAATGTGAAGCAATCCGAAGCCAATTGACCATATAATGATGCCATAAGCCGGAAGAGCAGCAGCCACAAGGCCACAAACAATTTCAATCAGCCCGAGATAAAATATATCATTGTAAGTGAATTTTTTAACGCTGACGAGACCAAGGCCGTAGAATATCAGCATGGACGGCAGAACAAGCTGCCATTCCTGATGAATAAGCAATATTGCAATAAGAATTCCTCCTGTAACCAAAGGAACGATCAGGTTTGTTAAAAGTCGTCTTGATACAGGTGTCCACATCCTCAGCCCCTTTTTAACCGAATTCCTCCAGGAAAACCATATCGATACGGCAATTGCGAGGACCAGAACAGCAGCTGCAAGACATGTAAGGTTTATTTTCAGCAGATTTAATGCCTGCGCATCATAATCCCTGAAAAGATCGTATGAAAGGATGAACTTTCCGTCAAGGAACACAAAAACGGCAATAGAGCTCCTGCAAGTGCAATCAGACCGGCAAAAAAGCCTGACAGCCCGCTTAATGAAAGAAAGCGGGACGATTCTTCCATGACTTTCTTTATGACCCTGAGATCTTCAATGTATTCCGATTGATTCTCCATAAAATGAGGTTTAAAAGTACTTTGAAATACAAAGTAAGTACAAATTATTATGATTGCAAAATCTATTTGACATTATTTCTGCCAGCCAAATGCTTTTTAGTAACTTTCAGAATTAATCTTAAGGCGATCATGGAAGGAAAAACAGCAATTGTTTTCGGAGCAACGGGACTTGTAGGCAATCTTCTTCTTGAAGAACTGGAAGCGTCAAAAGCATATTCGGCAATCCGGATCTTTGTCAGGCAGTCAACAGGAATTCCCTTACCGGGCATTGAGGAGATCGTAACTGATTTTTCAGATCAGGGAACTCTTGCCGCTCAGGTCAGGGGGGATGACCTTTTCATATGCCTGGGGACTACGATAAAAAAGGCCGGATCCATTGCAAATATGGAAAAGATAGACCGGGACCTTCCGGTAATGGTGGCAATGATGGCACATGGAAACGGAGCAAAAAGGATTGCAGTGGTTTCGTCAATAGGAGCAGCTTCGTCGTCTAAAAACTATTACCTCAGGATCAAGGGTGAAATGGAGGAAGGGATCCAAAAGATTGGTTTTGAAAGGACCGTTATTGTAAGGCCTTCAATGCTTCTGGGTGACCGGAAAGAAAAGAGAACAGCAGAGATGGTTGGCAAGGTGGTGATGAAAACTGTTCAACCCCTGCTTACAGGGAAGATGAAGAAATACAGGGCCATTCATGGCAGGGATGTTGCCAGGGCAATGATATTACTGATCCAGGGGGAGACGGGAACAGCCATTGCCGAATCGGACGAATTGCAGCAGATTATAAAGGGGCAATAAAACAGAGTAGCGACGTCAGGATCTGACGTCGCTACAACTATTTCATATTCTTACAGATTTTTATTCGCAGGTGATATTTACATAATTGCCATCCCAGCAATGCCAGAGGGCATCACCGAAGAATGCCTGGCACTGAACCATTCCATTAAAGCCGGTGGAACTCCATTTCACCTCCATGTCTGAAAATGCAGAACCGTTATAATAGTTGATCGTATAATATGAATCAAAGATACCGGTTGTGGTGCCATATTCGATAAAGCTGTTCTTGAATGGATCGGCAACACGCGAATCATTGAGCGCCCTGACGTAAGTGTATTTGACATAAGTCACCTCGGTTCCGTTTCCTTCCCAGTCAATAGTCAATACTGGCTCCTGGTACGTATTGCTGTGGTTTAGTGTCCATTGTCCGCCTTTGCCATCGAGGTCTGAAGTGCCCTCGAACCAAAGAAATTCGCTGTATGCGCCGGTTCCTTCCCTGGCAATATACATTTTCCAGAGCACATCATCGGATCTGATCTGTCCGGTCAGTCTTGCCTTGTATGTCGAGGTAAGCACAGGTACGGAACAATCCCACTGCCATGTTTTATCGTCAAGATAAACAGGTTCCTGATCGATAATATAATCGAATGACACTACGGGAACTGCAAGCGTTACATAAATTACAGCTCTCCAGTAACCGGCAACAAGAGCTGCAAATTCCCAGTTGCTGTTTTCGACGCCTTTCGGCAGTAAAACATCTCCTGATTTCCTGCCTTGTTCAAAATTGGAAAAATCGATTGCCATTGATTCGGCTGGCGGCAGCAAAGGAGGATCTCCGGGTTTCTCCTTGCATCCAGTCATAAGGCTGCCAAGAAAGAGAGTCAACAGCAATAACGTGAAGAACTTTTTCATATGTAAATGTATTTATTGTCCAACGTGAGTTAACTATTGATATAACGGCAAAATTACGCTAAAAGTTGCATTTTAAATAATAAATTTGCCTTTACGGGGCTGCATGCGATCTTTTACCGGATGTATTTTATTTGAACAATCCTTATTTTTCTTTGTTTAACTCTAAAATTTTAAAGAAATGGCAAACAAGAATTTATTAAGGAATTGGGGATTAAGCGCTTCTTTTATGTTCGCAGCATTAACATCCCTTTCCGGACAAGTAACCAACACAAACAAAATCGATATGGAAAATTTAAGCACGAAGGAATTTCCGGCATTGCCTTACGCATATGATGCTCTTGAGCCTTATATTGATGCAAGGACCATGGAAATCCATTATGACAGGCACCACAGGGCATATTTCAACAATTATGCAGCCGCTCTTAAAGGCACTGCTTATGAGAATACGCCCATTGTAAAAGTATTTGCCGAAGTTTCGAAAGCAGGAGACGCTTTGAGAAACAACGGAGGCGGTTATTATAACCATGTGTTCTTCTGGAGGATACTGGGCAAGGGATCTTCAGGTCCGTCACCTGAACTGTCGGCTGCAATAAATAAAGCTTTCGGTTCATTTGACAAATTCAAGGAAACATTCAGCAATGCGGCCAAGACACGTTTCGGAAGCGGCTGGGCATGGCTTGTGTGTAAATGCCGATAAAACCCTGACTGTTGGAAGCACTCCAAACCAGGATAATCCCCTTATGGACATTTCTCCTCTGAAAGGCACACCCATCCTGACAATTGATGTATGGGAACATGCCTACTATCTGAAATATCAGAACAAGAGAGCAGACTATGTTGAGGCATTCTGGAATGTTGTGAACTGGGATGAGGTAAACAGGCTGTATAAGGAAGCTGTGAAATAATACGATCACCCCTGTATTTCTTGCCAGCTAAAGAAAGAAGGGGCACGTATTGCATACAAAACGTCCCTCTTTGTAGTGAGAACTGGGTGATAATATTTATCATGTATACAGGAACCTCTTTATCTTAAGTGTTGCTGTTTTCTGGAACGGAACAGGCTGAAGCTCTACTCTGTTTATCTGACTGAATTTATTGACCTGGGAATTGACATATTCCTTGAGTTCGGCAAGCAGTTCTTCCTTCTTCTGCTCATATATATCCGACATATCCTGCTTCAGGTTCTGGTATTTCTTTTCAAGCTCTTCCATATTCAGGTGAACATAGGCCACAAGCTTTCCCTTCTTCTGGACCACCAGAGATTCCACAACGAAACGGAAATTATTTATTACAGATTCGATTTCCTCAGGGTAGATATTTTCTCCGCTGGCCCCAAGGATCATATTCTTGAGCCTTCCCTTAATGAAAAGATTATTATTCTTATCGAGAGTTCCAAGATCACCTGTTTTAAACCATCCGTCGGGAGTAAGGACTTCCGCGGTTATCGCAGGCTCTTTATAATAACCCTTCATGATGGTAGCCCCGCGTGCCCAGATCTCACCTTCCCCGGTTTTCCTGTCGGGATTATGGATAATCAGTTCAATATCTTTAATGGCAGGTCCTGTTGAAGTAAAAACGGTTTCTTTAGGATTCGCCCCGGCAAGAAGAGGGGATGTCTCCGTAAGCCCGTAACCAATAGCATAAGGAAACCGGGCCTCCCTGAGAAATTGTTCGACTGTTTTATTGAGCTTGGCGCCTCCAATGCCGAAAAACTTGAGATGACCGCCAAATGTTTTGTACAGCTTCCTGCCTGCAGCCGCGTTCAGGATTTTCCGGAAGGACGGTATTTTGTAAAGAAGCCTTAATATGGTTTTTTCCCTGAAGGCAGGCAGAATCTTATTAAAGTAAACTTTTTCTATAATCAGGGGAACCGTCAGCATTATCGTTGGTTTGATCTGCTCAAGGGCCGGAAGCAAAACGGGCGGAGTGGGTGGTTTTCTCAGGTAATAAACACAAGCCCCGCCGAGCAATGGAAGGATCAGACCAAGAGTGTTTTCATAAGTGTGAGCCAATGGCAGAACAGACAGAAATCTGTCGGTTTCATCAACAGGCTGTATTATTTTCCCCCTGGTTGCGTTGAAAGCTATGTTTTTATGTGTCAGCATAACACCCTTCGATCGGCCAGTTGTTCCTGAAGTATAGATAATTGATGCAAGATCATCTTCTGCGACGTCATATTTCTTTACTGGCACTGCTTCCTCGTCATAGACAGATGAGTTGTTTTCAGAAAGGATCAGTGAAAAATCTTCAATCTGGATGATTGTCTTGAGATTCTCTGATTTATAACCTTCGATCCTTCCTAAAAGCCCCGATGAAATAAAAAGCGCCTTTGCTTCGGAATGTTCAAGTACATTTGCTACTTCGGTAACTGAAAAATCAGGCAAAACCGGCACTACAACTGCTCCCATAAACGTAATGGAGAAATAAGCAATACCCCAGTTGGGCATATTGGTGCTAAGCAGCGCAACTTTATCGCCAGGGCAGATACCCTTCTTCTCAAGCAGGGCTGACAATGCGTTAATACGCTTGCCTGCAACCTCCCATGTTATCGGTTCTTCCCCGACAAATGAATATGCATATGATTTTCCACACTTCTTCACTGTCTCATTGAATAGAGAGGGAAATGTCAGCTTTAGATGGCTATCTTCCATAAATACTTCATCTTTAGTTATAAAAGTAAGCAAAGGTACTCAATTATTTGATAACCATATGTTAAACTATGTTATATATTACTTTTTGATTCTCAAAGCATTCCGTGAAATTAACTTTTATCCGCAGGAATGACTAATTTTGACTCAGGTAATTTAGTATTCCGTATATGACTTCAACTATCAGGGTAACCAGGGAATTCTCTTTTGAAATGGCGCATGTTCTGAGAAACTATGACGGTCCATGCAGGAATGTTCACGGACATTCCTACAGGCTTTTTGTAACATTGTCGGGAGTTCCGGTAAACGACTCCGGCAATCCAAAAAACGGCATGGTGATAGATTTTACGGATCTTAAGAATATTGTACTTTATAAAATAGTCAACCAGTTTGACCATTCAGTTGTGGTAAGCAGGGATTTTGACAGAGAAAAACAGGGAATGATGGAAAAAATCTTTGGGAACACGGTGGTTGTAGATTATCAACCCACATGTGAAAATCTGGTCGTCGATTTTGCCAGCCGGCTTATAAATGAAATGCCTGCAGGGGTTCGTCTTCACAGCCTGAGGCTTTATGAAACTGCAAAATCGTATGCGGAATGGTTTGCAGAAGATAATCAGAAGTAAAAAGTACTTAGAGTGAGCTAAAGTGCTAAAGTGACTAAAGTTAAGAATAACTTTAAATACTCTAAGTACTTCAGGCACTCCAAACCACTATATTAATAAAAAGAAAACAGAGCTAACCCAATGAATAACGACCCAAAAAACTATTCTTGCTTGATGCATATGCCCTGATATTCAGATCATATTATGCATTCATCAAAAATCCCAGGATAACATCCAAAGGATTAAATACGTCGGCGATATTCGGATTTCTTCTTACCCTTGAAGAAGTGCTTCAGAAACAAAAACCCACTCATATTGCCGTGGTTTTTGACACTCCGACACCTACATTCAGACATGAGATGTTCAAAGAGTACAAAGCCAACCGCGATGAACACCTGAAGACATCATAAAATCAGTGCCATATATTAAAAAGCTGATTGAAGCATATAAAATCCCTGTCATTGAATATCCGGGTTTTGAAGCTGATGATGTGATCGGAACTCTTGCCAGGAAAGCATCCTGAAAAAGGCTTTATCACATATATGATGACGCCAGACAAGGATTTTGCCCAGGTTGTTTCTGACAATATTCTCATGTTCAAACCATCACGGAGCGGAAATGAATCTGTCCAATGGGGAGTTGAAGATATTAAACGGGAATTTTCTGTTAAGCGATCCTGAACAGGTGATCGATATACTTGCTCTTATGGGCGATTCTTCCGACAATATCCCGGGAGCACCGGGTGTAGGACCCAAAAACTGCAATGAAGCTGATCTCCGAATATGGTTCTGTTGAGGAACTTTTCAAAAATACCGGTCAGCTGAAAGGCAAGCTTAAAGAGATAATTGAAAACAACAGGGAACAGATCGAACTTTCAAAGAAACTTGCAACAATAGATGTTAAATGTACCGGTTGATCTTAATGAGGAAGAGCTGATCACCGAAATACCTGATTCACAAAAGCTGAAAACTCTTTTTGATGAACTGGAATTCAAAACAGTAGCGGCCAGGATTCTGTCTGAAATAGATAAACAGGAGAAACTTATTCAGAAGAACCGGAAACAGAAAAACCTCAGCAAACATCCCTCAGGTACTGTACAGGGCTCTCTTTTTTCGGGTCGGAAGAACCGGCGTCCCTTCAGCTACAATCGACAATTGAAAACATCGATCATAAATATATCCTTGTTTCCGGAAATGCATGCTGAAGGGAATGATTTCAGAATGCCACTCAGCAGAAAGAGATCTGTTTTGATACAGAAACAACCAGCATAAATCCGCTGGATTCTGAAATTGTGGCACTCGCATTTTCGTGGGAAAAAGGCTCCGGATATCTTGTCCAATTTCCTGAATCTCAGGAAGAAACCGAGAGACTTCTCGGAATTCATTAAGCCGCTTCTTGAAAATCCGGATATTCCGAAGATTGGACAGAACATGAAATTTGATATCCAGGTCCTGGCAAATTATGGAGTTGAGGTCAGGGGACCTCTATTTGATACGATGATAGCCCACTATCTGCTTGAGCCTGATATGCGGCACAATATGAATCTCCTGTCAGAAATATATCTTTCATACAGCCCGGTTCATATCGAATCTCTGATTGGAGAAAAAGGAGAAATGCAAAAAAACATGAGGTCGGTTGGCAGAAAAACTCAAGGAATATGCTGTAGAAGATGCCGATGTTACGCTTCAGCTAAAGAATTTTTTTGAACCCAGAATTAAAGCAGAAGGACTTGCTGATCTTTCGGCCAGAATTGAAATGCCGCTGATTCCTGTTCTGGCCAGAATGGAACGGAATGGCGTTATTCTTGACATTGATGCGCTGAAATCGATAACTTCAGGCCTGCGCGGGGATATCCTGACTCTTGAAAAAGAAATATACGATCTTGCCGGGACAGAATTTAATATCTCCTCTCCGAAACAGCTTGGAGATATTCTTTTTATCAGGCTTAAGCTTGATGATAAGGCAAGAATGACAAACACCAGGCAATTTGTAACCAATGAGGAGATACTTCAGCGACTGACGCACAAGCATCCTATTGTCGACAAAGTGCTGGAATACAGAGGATTGAAGAAATTGTTAACGACATATGTTGAAGCTCTTCCACTTGCTGATCAACAAGAAGACAGGACGCATTCACACTTCTTTCAACCAGGCTGTTGCGGCAACCGGCAGGCTCAGTTCAAATAATCCAAACCTGCAGAATATCCCGGTAAAGGATGAACGGGGAAGCGAAATAAGAAAAGCATTTGTGCCTGCTGAAGGACATATATTCTTTTCTGCAGATTATTCCCAGATAGAGCTGAGGCTTATGGCACATCTCAGCCGCGATAAAAGCATGATATCGGATTTCCTTTCCGGAAATGACATTCATGCCGCAACTGCAGCCAAGATCTTCGGTGTTGACATTAAGGATGTCACACGGGAAATGAGAGGCAGGGCCAAAACTGCCAATTTCGGGATCATCTACGGCATTTCCTCATTCGGATTGTCTGAAAGGCTGACTATTGGAAGAAAGGAGGCAAAGGACCTTATCGACGGATATTTCAATTCATATCCCGGTGTCAGGATATATATGGATGAGAGCATCAGAAAAGCAAGGGAAAAAGGCTATGTTACGACCATGTTCGGAAGGCGGAGATACCTTCGGGATATACATTCGCGCAACCAGGTTGTGAGGGGCAATGCTGAAAGGAACGCCATTAATGCCCCAATACAGGGCTCTGCTGCCGACATAATAAAAATCGCCATGGTCAGGATTCACGGGAAGCTGGAACAGGAAAAATTACAAATCGAAAATGATCCTTCAGGTTCATGACGAACTCATTTTTGAAGTTCCGGAATCAGAACTGGAAAGGCTTAAAAACATGGTTATGAACGAAATGTCGAATGCTGCAAGGCTTGACATCCCGCTCAAGGTCGACTGGGGCACGGGAAAGAATTGGTTTGAAGCAAAATAGAACTGATATGGAAATAAACGTCCTTTTTTTCGGAGTTCTTGCAGAGGTCACGCAGACCATGTTCAGGCACTATCGCAACGTAATGTCATTCGGAGACCTGATGCACAGGATCCAGGATGAGTTTCCTGAAATAGTTCATTATAATTACCGGATAGCAGTTAACAGTGAAATGATAAATGGAGATCCGGAACTAAAAGATATGGATGAGGTGGCATTTATGCCGCCATTTGCAGGAGGTTGAAAACTAAAATGTAAGCAATGGCTGATTCTGTCTTGATAAACGGCCCGGTTACCGTACAAAAAATCTCATCAACGATTAGTTTGATAAGCGAAAATAAAGAACTTGGGGGACATTCAATTTTCCTTGGCATGGTCAGGGCTGATGTAAAGGGAATCAGAAAGGTAAAAGCAATCGAATACACCGCTTATGGTGAGATGGTGCAAAAAGAAGCTGACATCATAAGGAATAATATACTTTCTGAATTCACTGATGTGAGATCCATCGATATTCTGCATTCGACAGGAAGAGTTATGGCAGGGGAGGTCTCCCTGCTTGTGCTGGTATCGGCAGGCCACAGGCAACAGGCAATGGCGGCCTGCTCCAAAACGGTGGAGCTGATAAAGGAAAAATTTCCTGTCTGGAAAAGGGAGATCTTCGAAGACGAGACCCATGAATGGGTACAGGATAACCTTGCTTAAACAGATTCTTCCGTTTCAGAACCTTCGTTTCCGATCGTCGCTGAAACAGGAGTGCTGTTTTTGCTGCTGACAATCATGCTTCCTGATTTTCCGCTGAGAATCGAACTGTATTTCAAAGGATTGTCAAGTATCTCAATAGCCTTGCTGAGTTGTTCGTCTTTCTTCAGTCCCCAGGCAATTGCCCCGTCCTCATAAAAATACCGGCCGATGATCTCCTCTTCAATAAGCTCTGTTATTTCCGGACGGAAAAGACCAAGATCCTGGCTAAGACTGTGCGACAAGTCATTTTCAAGCTTTGTAAAAAGATCCTTATGGAGATCATAATACTTCTCCTTTCTGGCGTTTTCGATAAGAGTATTCAGGGAAGTCTGGGTCACTGTTTTATAGCTGAAATGCCTGTTGTCCAGCATGTTCGAAAAATCGGAATAGTCCTTATCCGTAAAAACAAAATCAGAAGGAGACTTTAGGTCCGGATGTTCCCAGTAATATTGAGTTGCAAAGTCAAAAATGTAATACCTCAGGTAAAGCTCGGCGGTAATCTGGCTTAGGGGCTCGGGAAGACTTTCGATATCAGGAGTGATGCCGCCGCCGTCCTTAACTGTCCTGCCATTCCTGGTTTTGAATTCAGAGATTAGAGAATCAGGAATATATCCTACGCTTCCATCCTCATTGGGGTGAGAAAAATCAAGTGCCTGAACGCACCTCCCGCTTGGAATGTAATATTTTGCCGTGGTAACTTTAAGCTGAGTGTTATAGCTCAACCCTCTTGTCACCTGAACCAGTCCTTTGCCATAGGAGCGTTGTCCGACGATTACGCCCCTGTCAAGATCCTGAATGGCGCCTGCAACTATCTCTGCGGCAGAAGCCGAGCCTCTGTTTATAAGTATTGCAAGCGGTATTTTTTCGTCAACGGCCGCCCTGGTTGTCTTAAAATCCTCGTCATATTGCTGAACCTTGCCTTTTGTCGATACCACGCTATTTCCCGGACCGACAAAAAGATTTACAATTTCGACCGCCTCCGTTAGGAGCCCTCCCGGATTGCCTCTTAGGTCAAGGATAATCTGCCGGGGATTGCTGGCTTTAAGTGTTACGAGAGCATGTTTAACCTCCTGAATGCAATCCTGAGTGAAAGAAGAAAACCGGATATATCCTGTTTTTGAATCGATCATTCCGAAATAAGGAACTGCCGGGATACTTATTTTTTCCCTTTTCATTTTGAAATCCATTTCCTTCCCGTTCCTGGATATTGTCACAGTTATGTCTGTTCCGGGACTCCCCTTAAGTTTGTCGCTTACCTTATCGGAAGGAACCCCCTTCAGGGGAACTCCGTCAACCTTGGTGATCAGATCCCCGGCCTTTATCCCCGCAAGGTCCGACGGAAAGCCTTTGTAAACTTCACTTATCACTACGTAATCACCGCCACCGCGCACCAGAGATCCTATTCCTCCGTATTTGCCGGTAGTCATGATCGCGAATTCATCAGCGTCCGATTCAGGATAATAAACCGTATATGGATCAAGTGTGCTGAGCATGTTGTCGATACCGGTCTTTACGATCTTGTCAGGGTCGATATCATCGACATAGAAAGTGTTTAATTCCCTGAAGAGGGATAAGAATATATCGAGATTCTTTGCAATCCTGAAATCGCGGGATTCCTGTGTTGCCAGGAAACCGGTACTGATGGCTGCCAGTAAAAGCAAACTCAGAAATATTGCTAGTCTGCGGGGCTGTATCTTTTTCATTTTATAGTATTTGCCTGATTTGAAACGTCGAAAATAACAAGAATATTTTTCATAGGATCACCGACAGAAACAATTAATACAATTTTAACGTTTTGATTGCTTTTCACTCATTTCAAGGCAGAGTTTTGCGATCATTTCAACCATGGATTTTTCAATTGTGCCATAGTCAGGAATCTTATTCTCCCTGAAGATGATGATGAAGTTTATTCTGATACCGAGTGCAGCAAGATGGTCGTAAAGGGTTTGTTTATTTTTTCTGTAAGCCTCTCTCATTCTGCGCCTGACAAGATTTCTTTCCGTGGCCTTTCGGAAACCCTTCTTTGAAACGCTGAAAGCTGCCTGTGCAGGGGATTCCACAGGCGAAGGAGTTTCTGACCATACAATCTTGTAAAGCGGGGTATAAAAGGAGTTTCCTGCTTCAAACAAAGAAGTTATGGCCTTTCTGCTGCAAAGCCTTTCTGATTTATGGAATGTCTCCATTTTTCCGGAGCCCCGGGGAGTCAGATACCGGTAACTGGTTACCGGGGATTCTTATTATACTCCTTGAGAAAATTGTCAAGGGCCATTGTCATTGATGGTGCTTTCGGGTTCGGAGCATTGATATCGAGCCTCAATCCTTCCTGTTCCACGGCGGTGGCTGTTGTTGGCCCAAAAGCTGCGATTTTAATATCTCCCTGGACAAAATCAGGAAAATTTTCCTTTAGCGATTTTATTCCTGACGGGCTGTAGAAGACAAGAATATCATAGTCAAAATCCTTGGGATTATTTGAAAAATGACTGCTTATAGTCTTGTAAAGGGTTCCGATTGTAAATTTTATATTGTTTTTAACCAGCAGTTCAGGGATCTCAGCATTATGAGGTTCTGAAAGAGGAACGAAGAAACTGTCTTCCCTGTGTTTGACGATCACGTCGATGAGATCCTGAAATTTGGCTTTGCCATGGAAGATCTTGCGTTTCCTGTAAACAATATATTTTTGCAGGTAAAATGCGACGTTTTCAGTGATGCAGAAGTATTTCATGGTATCCGGTACCACGATCCTGAGTTCATTGCATATCCTGAAGAAATGATCTATCCCCGTTTTACTTGTAAAAATCACTGCCGTGAATTCAAGAATATTGATCTTTTGATGACGGAAATCCTTTGAAGGAATCCCTTCAACCTGGATAAACGGTTTGAATTCTATTTTCAGATTGTACTTCTTCGCCAGATCGAAATATGGAGATTTCGGATTCATCGGTTCTGGCTGCGACACTAATACCTTCCTTATTTTCAACTCCTTACAGTTTTAGTTTCACCTTCAAATATTAGTCACTGACCTAAAACAGCCCTGTAACATATTTGATTATGACCGCTACAGGTAAAATTTCCAGCGCACAAAGGTATAAAATCAAATACAAAAGAGAAACATTCCTCTTTAGAAAAATTAAAAGGAGACGTGCTATTCGCATGAAATAAAGGGCGGCAAATGAAAGATAACCTGTAAGGAACAACAGTTTGGGAGGGAATATTTTGGTATATGAAAGCAGAATTACCAGAATAAAGCAGGCAAATGCCTGATAGCGGTAAGCCTGATAAACGGCAATTATGTATTCATCCATGGTCTCCTGCTGGCCGCTGAGCCATCCTGTAATCATACATGCGATATGTCTCAGGGTAATCGATACTATTACAATTCCGAGAGCGATCGCCCATACTGTAAATCCTGCTAAATTCTTGGGAATAAGTGCATAATAGACTGCAATAAAGTATATAAAAAGAGCAAGGTTGAAAAATGTAATTAGGTTAAAGATTGTTGATTGCCAGTGGAACAATTCAGAAGTTTCCCTGGCTTCAGGGTCTCCGACACCCCTGAAAAGGAAAAAACGCGTTGCTCCGGGAAATAGTTTTCTGGAATATGCCGGCAGGGATGCATAGAAGAATGCTGCAATCAGAATAAGAAATATTATCCAATCGTCATGGAAAGGCCTTTCAGCCACTTTCTCGCCTTCACGGAGACTCTTCATCAGGATAGCGTTTGATTTATTCTCCCGCTCCCTGTTTTTTTCGATGAATCTAAAGGGGAATCCGTTGATATGATCTCTGTTTATCCTGGTGATGATATTGGCCGAATCATATAGGGTAACATCTGAAATATGGCTTCTTACGGACACCGATAAGGTATCAATATCTGCAGGCTTCCCGGTGATTTGCCTGATCTCCTTTTTTTTAAGCGGGAGAGAATCCCGGATCCTGATGGTATCGGCTTGCGATACTTGTTTTTGAACAGAAGTGTCAGGTTTTTGCTTTACCGAATCCTGTCGGGTAATATCCTGTTCCTGTTCAGAAATGCTCATGTCGTTCACCGGCGATTTCGGAAAGGATATTATTTGCAAGGCGGCTTGCTCCTATCCTGAAGTATTTGTTATTATGCCATTCCGGGCCCAGACACTCGTCGAAGATATGGTAGTATAACAATGCATCTGCAACAGCAGAGATACCGCCTGCAGCCTTGAATCCGACCATGATGCCCGTCTCTGCATAGAAATCGGAAATCGCCCTGCACATGACATATGCCGCTTCAGGAGTGGCAGACACATTGACTTTTCCAGTGGAGGTCTTTATGAAATCGGCCCCTGCGTCCATCGCTATCATTGCTGCCTTGAATATCTGCTGATAATCTCCCAGCAATCCTGATTCAACAATAACCTTTAAAAGCCTATCTCCCAAAGCTTCCTTTATTTCCTGTATTTCCTCGGCAACATATGCATAGTCGTTCCCAAGAAAAGCACCGATAGGGATCACAATGTCTATTTCATCCGCCCCGGCATCGGCAGCCATTTTGCATTCGGCGATCTTGATGCTTCTGAATGTCTGAGACGTTGGAAACGCCCCTGCGACGGCAGCTATTTTCACGCTTTTTGCAGTCAGTTTTTCCTTTACCACAGGCACGAAATTCGGATATACGCAAATAGCCGCAACATTCGGAATATTACTGAAACGCCCTTGAAAGCTGTTTACGGTTCCGGTCATGCGGATGATGCTGCTTTTATAATCCGTGGTATTCAGGCTGGTAAGATCTATGGAATTAAGAATACTCATCAGAAGGTGCTTCCCCGGGACTTCCGGAACGGAGGAAGCGACCCTCTTCAGTCCTTTCGTGATTTCGGATTCCGAGGGACACGATTTAATCAGTTTTTCATATAGTTTTGTCATACAGCAACTTATATTTTAGACCACTTGACTTATCTATAGAAGAAGAACGGGTTCAATTTAATGTTTTTTGGTATTCAATTGCTTTTATTTGCTATTTAACTTATTGTTTCTGGCAAGTGAAGCGAAAATACCAAGGATACACAGCAGGGAGAAGATTATAAATCCTGTCCGCATTCCGGAAATAAGTCCGGGATACGTGGCCGGGGTGATTGCCACCTGTCCCAAATATACGGCCAGGAGCATCATTGCTATTCCCATACTGAGCATCTGTCCAGCCATCCTCATTGTACCAACAACGCCGGATGCAACTCCAAGATGTTTTTTCTCTACGGAACTCATGATTGCGTTTGAATTGGGAGAGGAGAAAAGTCCGAATCCGATGCCCATTACTATCAGAAGACCTGTGATCATATATAATGGGGTTGTCGTGGTCACAAAGCATAGCATGATCAATCCTGAGGCAGTGAGACCCATGCCTGCCGACGCAATTATTCCGGGATTGTATTTGTCAGACAATTTCCCTGCAATCGGCGACAGCAAAGCCATCATGACCGGCTGGGATATCATAATAAATCCGGCACTCCTTGCGTCAAGTCCTTTAAGGTACTGGAGATAAAGGCTGATAAAGAAACCGGTTGCAGAAGTAGCGGAATAATGTATCAGGGCTGCCAGTCCCGAAAAAGCAAAAACCCTGTTTCGGAGGATAAGGCGTATATCGAAAACAGGATTGTCGATTTTTTTTTCAAAGAGCAGGAAAATAAATCCTAAAGCTATTCCCGAACCCAGGAAGATCCAGCCTGCAGATGTCGGGAGCCTGGAGAATCCATACATGGCGGAAGCCATTGATATGCCATAGATGACTGAACCCTTCCAGTCAAATTCTTCACCTTTTGCCTCGATCCATTCAGACTTCATCTTCTTAATGATAAGGTAGATGGAGACAAGTCCGATCGGTACGAGAAATCCAAAAACGCTTCTCCATCCGAAATGTTGTGTCAGAAGTCCCCCGATAACAGGTCCTCCTGAAAGACCGGTGTAGACGGCAGTTATGTTGATACCCATTGCCCTGCCGCGTTCGCCCGGACCGAATACTGAAGTCAGGATAGCAAGGCTGGTGCCGAAGATCATCGCTGCTGAAATACCCTGAAATATTCGGAAAATTATCAGCGATTCGATATTCCATGAAAAAATGATCAGGAAAGTCGACAAAGTAAAAAGAGATATTCCGTATGTGAAGATTTTCTTTCTGCCCACGATATCAGCCAGCCTGCCGAAAGGGAGAAGAAAAATCACGCAAGAGAGAATGAAACTGCTGGCAATCCATCCAAGCTCTATTGCAGTGGTATTGAAATCTTTCGCTATTGCCGGCAAGGCGAGATTAATGGCTGAACCCAGGAATGGAGTGAGAAAAGCTGCAAATGAAGTGACGATCAAAACAGATCTTTTCAGTATTCTGATCGTCCGGCTGGTTTACTTGTTCCTGCATCAGCTCATTCTTTGTTTTTGGTATCAATAATTATTGTCACCGGGCCTTCGTTGACCAGGCTTATATCCATCATTGCACCGAATTCCCCTGTTGCTGCATCCTTTCCTGTAAGCTCGGAGATCCTTCGGACAAAATTTTCATAAAGAGGAATTGCCGTTTCAGGATGCGCCGCTTTTATATAGGAAGGCCTGTTTCCTTTCTTAGTTCTGGCATGGAGAGTAAACTGGCTGATAACCATTATACTTCCTGCCGTTTCAAGAACCGACAGATTCATTACCCCGTTCCGATCATTGAAAATGCGCAGCTGAACGATCTTGTTTGCCAGCCATTCGGCATCCTCGTGATTATCTTCATCTTCAATTCCGGCAAGGACAAGCAAGCCCGGACCTATTTCGGACTTTAAAACGTTTCCAATTGTTACGGAAGCTCTTCTTACACGCTGTATGACGGCTCTCATCAGATAACAACTATGGTGCTCAAATATAGACAATCAATTTAAAAACCGCAGATGATGTTTTATTATATTTGGCAGGTAAAAATGCCATCATGGATTTCTTAACCATTATACTTGTTGCCCTGGGATTATCATTTGACACATTTGCCGTCTCGCTCTCCTTCGGGGTTGTTCGGAATAAGATATTGTTCCTGCAGGCTGTGAGGGTGGCAACTGTGCTTGCGATATTTCAGGCAGGACTTCTTGTGATCGGGTACTTTCTGGGTTCATTTGTAAGCGATTTTATCAAGGCTGCAGATCACTGGATCGCGCTTGGACTGCTTTCGTTCCTTGGAATAAGAATGATGATTGAGGGTATCAGGCGAAAGGATGATGACGAGACTCGTGACTACACTAAGACAAAGGAGCTTCTGACTGTCGCTGTCGGAACAAGCATAGATGCATTTGCCGTGGGTATTAGCTTTGCCCTTCTGGATATAAGGATCTGGCTTTCAGGCGTTATAATAGGAACAGTAACATTTCTGGCCTCTATGATTGCGATAAGGATCGGCAAATCAGCGGGGGCAAGACTTGGTCAGCGGGTAGAGATTATCGGCGGACTGATACTGATTGCAATAGGTGTAAAAATATTTCTGGAGCATATGCTCGGCTGAAAACGCTTGCCAGTCTTCTTCGACTTTCCTTAAAGGGGGAACATGCTTCTTTTTCTGGAAGAAAAAACTGCCATCTCGGTAAAGCCGGCAGATCTTGCCAGGTCATAAGCCTCGTCAAAATACTGCCCGACCCTTGCGGGGAAATGGGCATCGGAATTGACACATATTGCGACATTTTCTTCCCTGAAAATATGAAGAAATCTTCTGTCGGGATAAAAGTCAGCAAGCGGCCTGTTTCTTCCATTGGTATTCAGTTCAAATGCCACATCGTGTTTTTTCATGCTTGCCGCCAGCGCCCTGTATAAAGGTTCCGGATCGAATGCTGGCCTGAATCCATAGATCCTGATAAGGTCGCAATGACCTATTATGTCGTAAAGTCCCGATGAAACTGCCCCAATGACATTTTCAAAATAAGACTCATATAAGCTGTCGATATCTTTTCCTTCATAGAACTCTGGTCCGGAATCCACCGTTGTCTCTCCCAAATAGTGAACGGATCCTATCCTGTAATCAAGTTCAAGGTTATCCAGAAAATTTCCGGTCTCCTTTTCCTTTCCTGATATAAAGTCTATTTCCAGGCCTACTTTGACCTTGATCCCTTTCGTCCTGTTTCGCAGGTCATGCAAATACTCTATATACCTGCCGGAATTCCCGGGATCCATGCACCAGGTCTGATCATCCCTGAAAAGTGAAAGATGTTCCGAAAAACCGATTTCAGAAATACCTGATGCCCTGGCAGCCAGAATATAATCTTCAGGCGCAGCCTTCCCGTCGCTGAAGTTGGTGTGTATGTGATAATCAGTTTTATAAGGCATGCCAGGGAAGTGAATTTATATGACCTGAAGCATCAAAGTAGGAATAAATTTGGTAATAAAACAAATAGATAAAATACATTGTTGCAATAAAAACATAAATTTGTTTAATTTTTAGAACGCAGACGGATGGACAAGAGATGCATATGTGAAAACTGCGAATTCCGGAACCTTGTCTTTTCTTCGCTTGACGATGCAACAGTACAGAACTTATGTGATCAGAAGGAAGAACAGATTTTCAGAAAAGGGGAGACAATTCATCATGAAGGAGACAAAATCTACTATTTTAAATATCTGAAGAGCGGACTTGTGAAGCTTTACAGAAAAACCCCTTCAGGCGAAGAGCAGGTTGTAACAATCACCAAGCCGTTTGAATTCGTAAGCAACATCAGTGTGTTTTCCGAAGACAGGTACAAGTATTCGGTTTCGGCAGTCGAGGATTCTGTTATATGTGCTATAAAACTCGATTTCATTAAAGAGCTTTTGCTGAAGAATGCTGCATTTGCAATGGGCTTGCTGTCGAAAGTTGCAAAGATCAATGAAAAGATCATTTCCCAGACACTTGATATCAGGCAGAAAGAACCTTGTGGGAAGGGTTGCATATATACTTTTATACTTTTCAAATGAGATTTACAGTACACAGGTTTTTGATCTCCCGGTTTCCCGAAAGGAAATAGCGGATTATATCGGCATGAGCACTGCGAATGTTATCAGAACCCTTTCAGATTTTAAAAAGGAGGGCATAATCAGGATCTTCGGAAAAACAATTGAGATTGCCGATATGCGCCGCCTTGAGATCATGGCAAAGATAGGATGACTTAAGAAAGACAAAATTTCCGGACCTCAGAATTAGAAATCAGATGAGGTCAAAATATAAAAAATCTATCTTTTAGGAATTCAATTAATCCACTTTATATATTTAAATCATGAAAATCAAAGAATATAGTGTAAGGGATATCCCGCGAAGAAAGTTTCTTGAGTTGAGCATGAAAGGTGGATTGCTGATCGCAGCCACTCCCGCCCTGCTTACACAACTGGTATCCTGCCAGAAAGGAGCTGTGGGTTTGTCCGGTCCGGGCATGGACAAGGATTTGGCCGCCAGGGTAATTGCAAAAGCACTTGAAAAAGGAGGTGATTTTGCCGACATATATCTTGAAAACCGTGTTTCACGGCAGATAGTGATGGAAGAATCCAAATTCAAAAGCGGATTATACGGAATAAGCCAGGGCGCAGGTGTAAGAGTCATCTCGGGTAACAAAACCGGGTATGCCTATACTGATGAAATAACTGAAGAAAAACTGATGAGAGCGGCCGAAGTAGCATCATATGTTGCACTGAACAGCACTCCGGTATCTCCTGCAAATATTTCTGAAACAACACGTCCTTCATTCGTTACAGTAGCACAACCACTTGGAGATATTGCTGATGAAAAGAGAATTGAAGTAATAAAAAGGGCTGATCAGGCTGCAAAAGATTATGATCCGAGAATTAAAATGGTAATGATCGACTATTACGATGAAGTGAGAAGCAGGATTATCGCCAACAGTGAGGGAATCTATCATCAAGGATGAACTTCCCCTCTTGTTTTTCATTGTTCAGGCGATGAGTGATGACGGCAAAACAAGACACATGGCCCGCGAAAGGCTCAGCAATCATTCAGGATTTGAGATGTTTGAGAAAGTGACTCCTGAAACAATTGCCAGGAATGCAGCGAGGGAGGCTATAGAAATGCTTAAAGCCGAAGATGCACCGGCAGGTATCATGGATGTTGTCATGCAGAACGGATTGGGAGGAGTTTTGGTTCATGAAGCTGTTGGGCATCCTCTTGAAGCCGATAACATATCAAAGGAGATTGGTGCATTTACAGGAAAAATGGGACAGAAAGTCGCAAGCGACTGCTTTACAATGATTGACGACGGAACACTTCCAAATTTCCGGGGGACGATAAATTTTGACGATGAAGGTACTGAAGCCAGGCGAAATGTACTGATTGAAAATGGCATACTAAAAGGTTTCATGACCGACATTCTCAGTGCAAAACAGCTTAATATGACAAGAACCGGGAACGGAAGGCGCGAATCGTTCAGGTATATTCCGATTCCGAGAATGACAAATACTTTCATTGAAAAAGGTAAAGATAATCCGGCCGATATTCTTTCTTCAACCAAAAAAGGTATTTATGTGCAGAGCCTTAGTGGAGGCAGTGTCAACCCTGTGACCGGGGTATTTAATTTTACATGCAGGGAATCATATCTCATTGAAAACGGGAAGAAGACTAATCCCATAAAAGGAGCAACATTGATAGGTTCATGCATGGATGTTATATCCAACATCGACGCTGTCGGCGACGACCTTGAATTTGGACCAGGCATATGTGGGAAAGGCCAGTCAGCAGAAGTTACAGTCGGACAGCCGACGGTAAGGATAAGAGGGATAAATGTGGGAGGAAGCAAAGCATAATTTTAATGTCAACCGGAATAAACATGAAAAATACAGATTTAACTGAAAAGCTTGTTGATAGATGCATAAGCCTGGGAGCAGATGCTGCAGAAGTTTTTCTTGAAACCAACAGGAACCTGTCAATCAATGTACTGAAATCTGAAATTGAAACCATTGAGGAAGCCTCATCCCAGGGAGTTGGTTTCAGGGTTTTTATTGAAGGCAAAATGGGGTTCAGCCACTGCAATGATTTCAGCAGCAAGTCGCTTGATGATACAATCTCAAGGGCAATAGCCTTTGCCAGACTATCTACACCGGATGAAAACAATGTTCTTACAGACGATAAAGGGATTACGACAATTAAAGACCTTTATGATCCTGGAATTACAGAAGAGCCGATGGACAAAAAGATCAAGATGGCTCTTGACCTTGAAAAGCTTGCCATGAAAGATCCGAGGATCACAAAAAGCGCCGGAGCAGGCTATAGTGAAAGTGAATCCGAGATCTATATTGGGAATTCGAACGGGCTAATTAAATCTTACAAATCATCGGGCTGCTCGATGGGTGTTTCTGTTGTCGCAGAGAAGGGAGAACAAAAAAATACAGGAGGGGAATATTGTTCAAGGGTTTTCTTTTCCGACCTGGTACCCCTTGAAGAGATAGCTGCTGTAGCCTCCAGGAAAGCTATTGAACTTTTAGATCCTGTTATGATAAATACACAAAAGGCTGCAGTTATTTTTGATCCGGATGTTGCAATGGCTCTTCTGGGAGGAGTTATTTCTGCAATCAACGGAGAGCGGGTGCTGCAGGGGGCAAGTTTCCTTAAAGAATACCTTGGCAGGCAGATTGCATCACCGTTACTTACATTGACTGATGACGGGACTATTCAGAAATGCCTTGGGAGCGCTCCTTTTGACGGGGAGGGAGTTCCAACTGTTAAAAACGTACTTGTTGAAAACGGCTTTTTAAAAAGCTTTATTTACAATACTAAAGCAGCAAAAAGAGCAGGAGTAAAGAGCACAGGCAATGCTGCACGCGCAGGTTTCAGTTCTTTACCGGGAATAGGCACTCACAATGTCTGTGTTTCAACAGGGAAACACACCCGGAATGAAATAATTGCAGCAACTAAAAAAGGACTCTTTCTGCTGGACCTGACAGGCTATGGAATAGACTCTGTAAGCGGTAATTTCAGCGGAGGGGCCAGCGGCTTCTGGATCGAAAACGGTGAAATTGTTCATCCTGTCAAAGGGATCACTATTGCAGGAAAAGCATTTGATATCCTAAATGCAATTGATATGATGGGGAACGACCTGGATTTGAATAAGATAAACACTGCTCCAACATTCAGGGTCGCCGAAATGCAGATTGGAGGCAAATAACAGGGATTATTGTTTAATTATATCATTAAGGGCGTTTTGCAGATTATCAAAGGTGAACCGGTAACCTGCTGTTATTATTTTTTCAGAAGATATCCGGCTCCCAAATAGAACTATATTCGACATTTCCCCGAGCACTGAAGAAAGAATGAATGAAGGCACATTAACAGGAAAAACCGGTTTCTTCATTTCTGATGAAAGAGCCTTAATAAATTCATCATGTGACACATGCTGAGGTGAGACAGCATTGACTGCCCCTGCCAGATTCTGATCCTCAATAGCTTTAAGATATATACCGCAAAGATCGTTTATATGGATCCATGGCATATACTGCCGGCCGCTTCCCAGCCTGATAAGAAAACCAAATTTTGCCGGCATCATCAGCTTTTTAAGTGCGCTGTCGTTCTTTTCAAGAACCATGGCGGTTCTGATCTTTACCGTCCTGATCCCGGATATCTCAAAGGCATCAGCTGCTTCTTCCCATTGCCGGCATGTTGAGGCAAGAAAATCACTTGCAGGCTGATCCTGTTCAGTATAAATTTTTTCTGTGGTTACAGAACCATAATATCCGACAGCTGATGCTGAGATAAATGCTTTCAGCATGATTTTGTTTTCACTGACAATTCTGTGGAGAAGCCGGGCTGAGTCGACGCGGCTGGAAACAATTTCTTTCCTGCGTTTTTCTGACCATCTTTTTTCTCCTATATTGGCTCCGGCGAGGTGAATGATATAATCAACTCCATCAAGAGCCAGCGGATCAAGTATCCCCTGTTACGGGATCCCATCTGTAAACCCGCACTCTGCCAAACTGACCCTGACTCCTTGAAAGATGAGCCACGGAATAGCCTTCTGCAAGCAGCACCGAGGTAAGATATCTGCCAACAAGGCCGCTTCCGCCTGTAATCAGGATCCTGGATTTTCTTTTGGATAATTCCCCTGTCATTTCGTCTGTAAAAATAAGAATGAATAATAAAAATTGTCAACATTTTAAAGCCAATCTTATATTTCAGGGCATGTTCTTCAATAGTTATTTGCAATAATTTTAAAATGCCTTACATTAGAGGTCTCAAAAATAACAGTAAAATGGCAACGACTAAAAAGCAGGCTTACACGGCAAACGTGAAGAAAACTAAAGGGATAATCGCTATTCTGACCGGAGGCGGAGACGTACCGGGACTTAATCCCGCTATCCGTGCGGTGACGATCCGTGCAAACCGGGAAGGATATCAGGTGATAGGGCTCAGGAGAGGATGGGCTGGCATTACAGAACTGATTAAGGATCATAAATATGACAACAGCAGTAATTTCATACCTCTCACCGACGATATAGTAAACAAGGCAGGACGGACCGGCGGAACTTTCCTTCATACATCCAGGACAAGACCCAGCCATATGTCAAAATCAAGTGTGCCGGATCATCTGAAGGGAACATATAATGCGGAAATGAATGATCTCACTCCGGAGATAATCAAAAACCTGGAATGGCTTGGCATTGATTATCTCATCCCGATAGGCGGGGATGATACATTGAGTTATGGGGTGCATCTTTACCAGAAAGGTGTCAAGGTGGTGGCAATACCTAAAACAATGGATAACGACGTTCCGGGGACCGACTACTGCATCGGCTTCAGCACCTGTGTATCACGTACCATTCAAATGACAAACACCCTGAGAACATCAGCCGGCTCGCACGAAAGGATTATGGTACTGGAAGTGTTCGGACGATATGCAGGATTCACAGCAATGCTTCCCACCATGGCTGGATCAGCAAACAGGTGTGTCATCCCGGAATATAAGTTTGACATTGACCTGCTTACCAGGTTACTCGTTGAAGACAGGAATCATAACCCAAGCAAGTATTCAATAGTGCTGGTATCAGAAGGAGCAATGTTCAAGGGCGGGGAAATGATATTCTCCGACAGCGAAAGAGATGCATACGGACATGCCAAGCTTGGAGGCATCGGCGATGTCGTTTCACAGAAAATCAAGGAACTTTCTGCCAAGCATAACGGAGGCAAAACGATAAACGTCATTAACCAGAAGCTCGGATACCTGGTTCGCGGAGGAGATCCTGACGCACTCGACTCAATAGTCCCGATGGCTTACGGGAACCTTGCTCTCGACCTTATCCTGAAAGGCGTGCATGGAAGAATCGTGGTCCTCAAGAACGGCCGCTATGACAATGTTCCTATCGATGTCGTGACCGCATCGAAGAAAGTCGTCAAGGTATCAGAACATTATAACATCGAAAGACTGAGGCCCTATTACCACAGCTTCGAAATGAAGCCGTTCCTGCTGATGGCATCGGACAATTAATGAACATTTATCACTGATATAGCTGTAGAGACGCGCAAATTTGCACGTCTCTACGCATTTTAATAAAATACGGATTTGGAACAAGGCCTTGTCATAAAATCCACCGGAAGCCGGTACAGGATTCTGTACGGATCCGGAAACACCGTGGAGTGTACCATCAAAGGAAAATTCAGGGTTAAGGAACTAAGAGCCACAAATCCTGTTGCAGTAGGTGACAACGTTTTGTTTGAATTTGAAAAAGGCAGTAATTCGGGTATTATAACTGAAGTCCTTGACCGTAAAAACTACATCCTCAGGAAAGCCTCCAACCTATCGAAGCAGACACAGGTGCTTGCTGCAAACATCGACCAGGCATTTCTGATGATCACAATAATTCTGCCTGAGACACCTATGGAATTTATCGACCGATTCCTGATGACGGCGGAGGCTTACAGAGTTCCTTCAAGTATAATCATTAATAAAACAGATATTTACGGGGGATCCGAATTGAGAAAGAATGGAACAAATAGTTTCCATTTACGGGAAAATAGGATATGAATGCTTCATGATTTCACTGACCGGCAGAACAGGGATCGACTCCCTGAGGGAAAAGATGAAAGATAAAATCAACCTGCTTGCAGGCAATTCCGGAGTAGGAAAAACAACTCTTCTTAACATGTTCGAACCATCATTGAACCTCAAAACAGGAGAAATTTCGGATTATCACAAGCAGGGGAAGCATATCACGACATTTCCCGAGATGCATAAAATGCCATTTGGCGGTTTTGTGATCGATACGCCAGGCATCCGCGGATTTGGAGTCGTGGATATGGAAAGGAATGAGATCTATCATTTCTTCCCTGAAATTTTCAAGGTATCTGAAAAATGCCGTTTTTACAATTGCCTGCATCTCGATGAGCCGGGATGTGAAGTAAGAAAAGCGGTTGAAAGCGGAATTATAGATCCTTTGCGCTACCGGAGCTATGTAAATATTCTTGAGGATGAAAACAGTAAATACCGGTGATCCTGATATCCGTAACTTATTTAAACCTTATCTTTATAACCTCCGGCAGAAGAAAAAAGCGCACAAATGAAAAAGCTATTAATCATTGTTTATGCAGCATTTCTTGTGATTGTGCTCGCCAATTTATTTTATTACACAAGCCTGTATAACAAGCAAATAAAGTATATCACCACATTGCTCGACAGGCAGGTGCAGATTGTAGGCCTTGCCGTCGATGATGCCAATAACAATTTCACAAGCGATCTCACAAGAATCAGCAATCCGGATGACCTGTTGAATTTCTTTACAGATCCTGGCACCAGGACCATGGTTGAAGAAAACCTGAAACTCTTCTATTCAAAGTATCAGGACCTGATTACAAGCATCAAACTGTACGACAGCAAAAGAAATGAATATACGCTTAAGAAAGATGAAGACACCTGGCTCCCTCAGAGTTTTATTACAAATGTCCAGAGCGAAATCGTCTATCCGGAAAAATTAGCCTTTGAAAACAAAAAATACAATTTCTACCTGCCTTTTTATAAAGAAGATGTCCCCGCCGGCAATATCGTTGTCTCCATCGATTATTGGAAATATTTCGAAGAACTTTTTTCCGCATTCAATCTCAAGGATTACCAGTGGCAATGGGTGGTAAGCGGTTCAGGAGAGATAATCTTTAATAATTCTGCGGTACCGCGTATCACCTATAATCAAATTGACAGGATCACTTCCGCAGTAGAATCAGGATCGATTGCCAATATAAGGCATACCGCTGTGATCGACGGAAAAGAAAAGGATATAATATCATCCTATTATTCCACTCAGCTGATAACAAGGGACCTTGGCCTGGTTTTTTCGGCAACCACTGATTTCTTTCAGAGGTATATCACAAGAAATTCTCTTTTTATTGTAATCGGAACACTGCTGCTGATACAGGCAATTATTTATATTTTCTGGAGATATATCAAATCCCAGGCTGCAGAGAAAAAACGACTTGAAGAATCAGAAAAAACGCTTTTCAGCCTGATTGAAAATATGCCTCTGGGAGTTATTATTTATAATGCGAATCGGGAAATAATCAAAGCCAATAAAGTTGCTGCATCTCAATATTCATACGACAGCGAGGCACAAATGAAAGGAGAAATCTTTCCCGAGTCTTCGATTTCTGATGTAAGCAATTATTTTTCAAAGAACCTTGGCGGATCATTCAATCCGGAGCAGTTTGTCATCAATAAAAAAGCAACCGGAGAGATCATTCTGTTCCGGAACAACTATCCCCGTTGTCTTCATGGGCGAAAATGCAAACATGGAACTCCTGATCGATGTGACCATGCTCGAAGCAGCAAGAAAACAGGAAGCTAAGGCCAATGTGGCAAAGTCGGAATTCCTTGCCAGGATGAGCTATGAAATCAGGACTCCTCTTAGCGGTATAATCGGAATGACAGATATTCTCAATAAGCAGGATCTGTCAAATGAGACAAGAGAGATCGTGATGCTTTTACGCAGGTCGACTGAGACGCTTCTGAGGATAATCAATGACATCCTGGATTTTTCGAAGATCGAAACAGGGAAAATGCTGCTCGACGAGGTGCCGTTCAACATAAGGGAAGAGATAAATTACTGCACCGACCTGGCCAATACTTACATTAATGATAAAGAAATCGTTTTGTCGGTCCACGTCGAAAAGAATATTCCTGAAAGTATTATAGCAGATCCCTACAGACTCAGGCAGGTACTGACAAATCTGATAAACCATTCTGCAAATAACACCGAAAAAGGAGAGATCAGGCTTAACTGCAGACTTAAAAACAACAACAGCGGGATCATCACGCTGGAGTTTGAACTTCTGGATACAGGTGCAAGTTTCGACAGGGCAAACCTTAAGAAGATCTTCGGTGAATTTGTCAATATCGAGTCGAAAACCGTTAAGAACAACGACGAGTCTGGCTTCGGTCCCGTTCTTGCACGGCAGCTGGTTGAAATAATGGGCGGAGAGCTGACGGCAGAGAGCCCGTCAGGCCTGTCAGGAGACAGGGGAACGAAAATCGTCTTTTCAATTGTGGCATATTCGAACGACAAGACCATAAAAACACTGAACCAGGAGAAGATCCTCAGATTTGAACATATCAAGACTCTTGTTATTACCGGTGCACAGAACCGGGAAGAGGAAATTCTTACTTCACTGCATAAGCTGGGACTCAACATCTCCATAACTACCTTTCAGAAATCCACGATCGGACAGATAAGGGCAAACATCAACAATCCGGATAACAAATACAGCCTCGTGATAATTCTTGATGATGAGGAATTCAATGGCTTTGATGCCTCGAAGGCTATCTGGGATAACAACCTTTCAGGAAATTTTGTCATTATGATAATCAGCTCCAATGACCAGAAAGGGAACTATATGAAATCGATAACCCTGGGAGTGGATCATTATTTTGTCCTTCCGCTCAACAGCGCTGAGCTTAAAAATGTGATACTTGACAATTTCCCTTACATTGAGTCATCACATTCATCAGTTGACGTAAGCAATATAAAATCCGATATAAACATACTTGTTGTCGAGGATAACAAAATGAACCAGAAAGTGCTAAGCACTATGTTGAAAACACTGGGCTATAGTTGCGACATTGCTGAGGACGGACTCACAGGGGTCAAAATGGCAAGCGATAAAAAATACGACCTTATTTTTATGGATCTCATTTTGCCCGAGCTGACAGGTTATGATGCAGCAAGGAGGATACTTGCCGCTGATAAGAAAGCCATCATTGCAGCCTTTACTGCCGATAATATGCCTGATGCGAAAAGAAAGGCAGATATGTCCGGAATCAGGGAGTTTATTACCAAACCCGTCAGGATAGAAGAACTTAAAAGGCTTTTCGCAAGGTATTTCAGAAAAAACCCGTAGTATCTTCCTGTCGACGAAAATCGTCGGCAATTAACCTATGGCATTTCATTCATTAAATAAGATTGATACAGATGAATTCCTGAAGCTGGCCGCTGCCTTTCCTGTCGTTGATGTCAGATCACCCTCGGAATTCAGCACAGGACACATTCCGGGGGCATTCAACATTCCGCTTTTTGACGACGAAGAACGGGCATTAGTAGGGACAAAATATAAAAAAGAGGGTCGGGACAGGGCTATTCTTAAGGGGATAGAACTCACAGGACCTTCGATGCATCTCAAGCTGCAGGCTGCGCTCAAAATCGCGAAAGACAACAATATTCTGGTCCATTGCTGGAGGGGAGGCATGAGGTCAGAAGCAATGGCCTGGCTCTTTTCGCTGGGAGATATCAACACTGAAGTGCTTGAAGGAGGTTATAAATCATACAGGCACCATGTTCTTTCAGGTCTTGCAGAGAGGAGAAAAGTCATTGTCCTTGGGGGAATGACAGGCAGCAGCAAAACACAAATTCTGAAGCATATCATGAATCTGGATCACCAGGTTATCGACCTCGAAGGACTGGCGAACCATAAGGGATCTGCTTTTGGCGCCCTTGGCCAGCCACCACAGCCATCTTCAGAGCATTTTTCGAACCTTCTTTATGACCAATGGAGAAAGACAGATGAAAAGAAGGCGGTATGGCTCGAGGATGAAAGCCATAATATAGGAACAGTCTTCATGCCGGATATTTTCTATGACCATATCCGTTTATCGCCGGCCATAGTATTGAGAATGAGCGTCGAAAAGAGAATGCCAAGACTGGTTGAAGAGTATTCATCCTATCCCAAGGATCTGCTAAGGGAATCGATTATAAGAATCAGTAAAAGACTGGGGGGAGATAATGCCAGGGATGCCCTTGCGGCAATTGAAGCCGATGACTTTACCAAAGCCATTGCAATTACCCTGAGGTATTATGACAAAACATATATGTACAGCATTTCAAAAAATCATTCCGGACAAATAATCTATATCGAAACCGATACGGACAATGTCGAAGAAAATGCAGTTAAAGTGCTTGAAGCATCAAGGCAGATAACCTTTTGAAATTATTTATTCAGAGGTTCTTAAGATCTTCAAAATTAAGCCATTTGTAAATTTTATCAGATCTTCTGAGAATATCAGTTATCCTGATTGAGCAAAACTCTCCCTTAAGGGCTTTCAGTGTTTCTTTGAGATCGACTCTTATTTCCTCAACAGTATGTTCAATAACACCTGTTGTGGGTCCGGTGATTAAAATTGTCTCCCCCTTGTTCAGATCGCCGTTTTCAAGCTTGATCTCTGCAACGCCCTGCTTCTTGAAATAGTTTGTGATCTTGCCTAGATATACTTTTCTTTTTGTGGCGCTCGATCCATAGTGTGAATTCCATTCTCCAAGCTTCTGTCCCAGGTAATACCCATCCCAGAATCCCCTGTTGAAAACGGCAGCCAGTCTCTTCCTCCAGGCCTCTGTCCGTTCAACGGTAAAACTTCCATCGCACACCGATTTAACGGCTTCATCATAGCAGGAAGAGACAATCCTTACATACTCGGCCGACCGGGCCCGCCCTTCGATCTTGAATACCCTTACTCCTGATCCGATCATTTTATCCAGGAATCCGATCGTGCAAAGATCCTTTGGTGACATAATGAATTCATTGTCGACCTCGAGCTGGTATCCCGACTCTTTTTCAGTTACTATATATGATTTCCTGCATGTCTGGTAGCAGTTTCCGCGATTTGCGGAAGTGTTGTTTTCATGCAGGCTCAGGTAGCATTTCCCCGATATTGCCATGCAAAGGGCGCCATGAATGAACATTTCAATCTTTACCAGTTCTCCCCGGGGTCCGCGGATATCCTGTTCCCTGATATTGTCATAAATCTGCTTAACCTGGTCAAGATTAAGCTCACGGGCAAGTACGACGACATCAGCCCATTGCGAATAGAATTTCAGAGCTTCGGTGTTTGAGATGTTGAGCTGGGTTGATAGATGAACCTCCATCCGCTTCGAGAACGCATAATTAATAGCTGAAAGGTCGGAAGCAATAATGGCGGAGACACCGCTTTCCACTGCAGCATCGATTATCTCCTGCATCTGAGGTATCTCCTGATCGTAAACCACGACATTGACAGTAAGATAGCTTTTAAGTCCATTTTCCCTGCAGATGCCGGCTATTTTCCTCAGATCGTCAAGGCTGAAATTATTGGAAGATCCTGCCCTCATGTTGAGCTGTTCAACTCCGAAATAAACCGAATCTGCGCCGCCCTGGATTGCTGCCATCAGCGATTCATATGATCCGGCCGGAGCCATTATCTCAAAATCCTTCCTGTTCATCTTCCGGAATTTTCAATCCTTGTATACTACTATTCTGATGCAGGATCCCTTGCCGATCTCGGAGCTCCTGACATAGATGCGGCCATTATGAAATTCTTCAATGATCCTTTTAGCCAGAGAAAGTCCCATGCCCCATCCTCTTTGCTTTGTTGAATAACCGGGATTAAAGATCTTCTTGAAAGATTTGCTGGGAATCCCCTTTCCAGTGTCGGAAATATCGATTATTACATTTTTTTCAGAATCAAGGATCCGGTAGCTTATCTCTCCGTTTCCCTCCATTGCATCGATGGCATTTTTTGAAATGTTTTCGATGACCCACTCAAAAAGAGCTGCATTGACAGGAATAATGACGTTTCCATCAGGACCAGGATCGAACCTGAACCTGACTTTGGATGATGTTCTTTTCTTGAGATAGTCTATTGTTCCGGAAATTATCGCGGTAATATTCTCATTGTTCAATACAGGTTTTGATCCGATCCTTGAAAATCTTTCCGTTATTTTTTCAAGCCGCTCGACATCACGTGCTATCTCGCTTGTAATGGGAATATCAGGATATTTATGTCCAAGGATTTCAACCCATCCGGCAAGTGACGAGGTCGGAGTGCCAAGCTGATGTGCGGTCTCTTTCGACATGCTTACCCACACCTGGTTATCTGCAGCTTTGCGCGATGAGCTGAACGCCAGGTAGGCGACAAGGATGAACAGCAGGATTATACCGAGCTGAACGAAAGGATAGAAGGTAAGCTGTGTCAGGATGATGCTGTCCTTGTAGTATATGAGATTCTGATAGCCGCCGCTGAAATCAATCACGATCGGCTTGTTCCTCTTTTTAATTTTTTCGAGTGCCCTGGGAAGGTAATCCGGATCTTCCTTTCGGGTTTCATCAAAATTCTTATCTGCAATTATTCTGTCGGATTCATCGGTGACTATAACCGGAACAGTGCTGTTGTTTTCAATGATCGAGTATGGGAATTCTATGTTTTCTGTAGAGTCGGCGTCAATGATCTGAAGAGTGGCCTGGGCCCATAGTTCCACCTTCTTTCGCTCTTCAATTTTCAGAATGTCGACAAGATAACTGGTATATACAAGCGAGCCCATACCTATCAGGATTGCGCACAGAAGCAGAATCAGCGTCCATAAAGTCTTATGCCTGTAGTTATTCAATTTTTGTTGTATCTGTTTCTTCCCAGGTTATCCTGAATCTTTTTGGCTTTGTTGTAGTAGTGTTGATGACAGCAGTATCATTTTTATACCACCCGAATTCCTGGTTCAGGATTGTCTTCAGGTTTTGCCTTTCCGACTTGATCTCGCTCTTAACCTGACTTCCTGCAGCCTTTAAATCATAGCCAACCTTGACATCTTCATCATTGCCTTCAATCTTCAGAAGAAGCGATGTGCGCCCAAGTCCGTCATCCTGCACAGCTCCGAATTCAGTCGTGTTGGGCTTCGGTTTCCCGATCTTTTTGCTAAGGGCTTCGGAAAGCAATATTCTGACGTGATATTCATAATCGTTATCCCAGCTATGTTTCCCGTTGACAGTGAGATCTGCCGCTGACGATTTTACATCCATCATGGGAAGATAGATGAAGTTGTTTCTTATGAAGAAGTCATTTTCGAGCCTGTCGAAATGAATATCCTTAAGTTCTGAGATATGAATAAAGGAAGAGAGCTCCTGAACAGGCTTAAAATCGATAAGCGCTCCATCTGTAAAAACAAATTTTCCTTCTGCGGTTATGGATTTGAAATTTGGATTGAGCAGGGAATCCATTGGAAGAAGAAGAGACAGGGAGCCTGAAACTGTTCCTGAAAGATTTTCAGCCTTGATAAAATCCTGATCGAAATTCCTGAAAGATATGAATGCCTTGTTGACATTGATCTTATCCAGAATAAAATTCCCCCTTCCCATGAAAGACTTATCAGCATTCTGGACCACGAAACCATTTCCGGATATGAATCCCTCCATCGAATTGAAATTCAATGATTTAAAATTCAGCAATCTTGGTTTATAACTAAATTCTCCGGTTATGTTTTCCGCTTCAAACGTCTTGTAAATGAGCTTTTGAGTTTTGATTTTCAGATCCATAATTACATCTCCCGGGAAGTGATAACCGGTTTCGTTTTCTGAAGCTGAGTCAGCTGATGCAGGAAAGAGCATTTCAGGCATCAGCTTGTCGCACGAAATATCGGCAGAACCTCTGAGAACAACCCGTTCCCCTGCAACCCAACCGGGGAAATTGATGAAAAGCCCGTTCAAAATGAATTTCTGATCCCTGAATGTAAGCCTCACATCTCTTGCAATGACCGTATCGGAGACCAATATATTTCCGGCAACATCATTGACCAGCAGACTGTCTTTCCTGATGCCCAGGCTGAATGAATTGAATTTCAGATCCGCATCGGGATCGAGGCTGAAAAAGTCAGACAGATAATATTTTTCCTTATTTGGAATCATGCCTTGCATTTTCAGGTCAAGGTCGATGCTTCCTGAAGCAGTGGAAACATTCTGAAGGTTGAAGAATTCCTTTATCTCTGCAGGGAGAACTTTCCCTTTAAGATCAAGCTTCCCGTAGAGGGCATTGAAATCAGAGAGAACCAGGGATCCTGTGTATTGAGACGATCCGAGAGTTCCCCTGAAGCCGGTTATTGACAACGAACTTGTCTCCGCTGACATCCTGCTGCCGTTCGTAAACTTCCCGTCAAATGAAAGATCCTTTATTGTAACAGCCGAAGTTCCATATGTGACATTCCCATTTTCAACTTCAAAGTCAACCTGTATTCCGGGATTGATAACGGGTGTTGACGGACCCTTGACAATGCCTTTAATATTTAATACTCCTGAAGGATTGTAACCTGCTATTCTGGTTTGGTGCTTATCTGGCAGATAATTCTTTATAGCTGAAATATCAATCTGTTCTCCGGAAATTGTCAGGTCATATACATCATCGGAGGATATAGATCCGGAAAGGTTGAACAGATAATCGTCCAGCTTAAGCGTGCTTTTCCTGAAGAGTATTCCTTTGTCGGAACTGAAAAGCTTCAGGTCTGATTCTGCCTCAATGCTTTTTGCCACAGTGAAATTGTAAAGCCTGAAAAGGTCTATCCTGAATTCCCCCTCTGCTGAGAAATCAATATCTTTTCCTGTTATTCTGCTTTTCAGGCGGCCGTTATCGACGAAACCTTTTATCAGTAATTTGGTTTCCAGATCATTATAAGTAGCTTTTACTCCGGATACATTAATCCTTTCCAGATTTAGTATGAAATTACCTGTTCCGTCATTGTCTCCCTCAACTGATATTTCATAGTTGACGGCTCCCGCCGTATCGGTATAAAGATTCAATCTCCCTCCCTTTACGCCAATCCTGTCGATATCATAAATTCCCCTTATGACATCTGCCAGGCTGAATTCGACAGTAGCTGATCCTGCATATAGCAGGGTATCCGTGTTGATACCGGTAAAGCAGGTTTTATCGAAGCCCGGAGATGAGTGTACGAAAACATTTTTCAGGTCAAGTGAAGCGTTTGGAAATTTTTTCAGAAAAGAGAGCCTTACGGATTTGAATTCATATTTTGTAGAAATGTTCTTGTTGAGCGACCTGAGGATTATCCCTGCCACGGTGTCCTGCATCACAAATGAAGCCAGAAACAGAGTAGTTGTGATGACAATAACAAGTATAGCCAGAAATTTCAGGAATCTGTAAAAAACCTTCATGACCCGTAACTACTGTATTAATCGACTTATAACGGGTGACAAAGTTAGTTTATTTGAATGAAATCCTGATCAGTGCCTCAGGAGGAAGGAAAGATTATCTCCTGCATTAACTTCTTTTGGCAAGATTCCCTTCCTGAAGATCCTTGCCGGCCGGGGACCGATAAGATTCAGTTTCTTTTTTTCTGCCATGAGCATTGTTCCCTCACGAAGCCCGATTACATATAAGTCAGGATTTGCCTCGATGAATTCCTCTATTCGCTGTTCCCTGGTTTCACCTGCATGTCCCGCCGGATTGGCATCAAGATAATGAGGATTGATCTGAAAAGGGATAAGGTTGAACGCACTAAATGAATCAGGCTGAACAACAGGCATATCGTTAGTTGTCATTATTGTAGGACATGCAACATTTGAACCGGCACTCCATCCGATATAGGGCATCCCTTCGAAGACTCTCTTTCTTACAGGTTCTATTAGTTCATTTTCCCTGAGTGTTTTGAGAAGCTTCCATGTATTTCCTCCTCCCACGGCAAGAGCCTCTGCCTCCCGGACAGCATTCACGGGGTCTGAAAAATGATGAATGGAGGCTATCTCATGGCCAATCTCCCTGAATCTTTCAGTGACCTTTTCTTCATACGCATCATAGGTAAAAGTGACTGCAGCATAGGGGATGAACAAAACCCTGACCGGACGGGAACCAAGAAACTCCCTGATATTATTTTTTGGGTAGTCAAGATATGGTTCCCCCGGATTTGTCGAATTGCTTATGAGCAGTAGTTTCATATCGATAAGATTACAGATTATATTTTCAATGTACTGCTGGGCTGCTTTAAAGCATGATTTTCAGGTACATTCCTGACAGAGATAAGATGAAATGCATTTTCTGAAATGTTCAGCAGCATTACTTTGCCGCTCAATACCTTGCCCGTACCGGTGATGATCTTGATAACTTCATTTGCCATGAATGTACCTGTTATTCCGGGCAGGACACCGATAATCCCGACTTCTGCAGGGGCTGGATTTTTGGTTTTCTTCTCCAGTATGAATGGATTGTAGCATCTGTATGTTGGTCCACCCATGTAATTGAAAACAGAAACCTGACCTTCAAATTTATAGATAGCCCCATGCACCATTGGTTTGTCGAGTATTACGCATGCATCGCTGATAATATACCTTGTCTCGAGATTATCCGTGGCATCAACTATAACATCGAAATTCCTGAGAAAGTTCAGGGCGTTAGACTCATCGACCCTGATATTGAGAATCTCCAGGCTGACAAGCGAATTCAAATGCTCAAGCCGGTTTTTTGCAATTATTGATTTCAGCTTACCGACATCGTCTGATCCGTAAAGGATCTGTCTCTGCAGATTTTCCTCGCTGACCATATCGAACTCGGCAATTCCAACCTTTCCGACACCGGCAGCGACCAGGTACTGGAGAACGGGACATCCGAGACCCCCTGCGCCGATTACAAGCACGGAGGCTCTTTTAAGCTTCTCCTGTCCCTCAATCCCTATTTCAGGTAACCTGATCTGTTTGCTGTACCTCCTAAGCTCACGGGGAGATAGAATACTATCCGGCATCTTGCTCTGCTTGCTTGATTAATGCAAATATACAAAACAGAAGGGATGCGATGAGTCGCATCCCTTCATTCACAAAACAAAAAACAACAGAGGGAATTATTAATCGTTGATAGTAAAGGCTATACCTACCTCAAAAGGATAAAGTTCAGGCCCTTTTCCCTTTTCAATCAGGGGGGTAAAATAGCATGTGCCGTATATCTGAAAGAACTCGTATCCGATTCTTGCGGTAGCGCCCCATCTGAATGTATTAAGGCTGAAATCATCTTTATTGCTTTCTTTCTGCTTGTCGTCGCCGGCATAGACAATCTTTGTGTGTGATCCCAGTTTTGCAGCACCAATTACTCCTGCTCCTGATATTTATGGTTCTGTCATTGTTCGAAACCGGAATCTGGGCTTCCAGAATCAAGGGCAGTATAGCATAAGTTGTGACAAGCTTGGATTTGTCATAAGAATCTCCTGGTTCGGGATACAAGGGACCAATTACACCATCTTCGCCTTTGATAATAGAATTATCCCCGTCAAAACGGTATTTATTGAAGGCGATTCCTATAGTAGTCGCCATCCCAAAATGTCTGGCAAAGGGTATGTTGATGCATGGAAGGAGTAAATTCCAGTTGTAGGATTTTGTAGTATTAAGATCGAAATAGCTGTCTTCAGGCTCCAGGGAAATGCTCCAGTAATCTGTAAGAAAGCCGTTAAATCCCATTTCCAGGCCGCCAAGATGTCCCCTGAATCTGTCCGGGTTCCTTCTATACCTTTCGTGCGAACCTTTATACACTGACACGCCGTCGTTGTCTTCCACCACCCGGTACTGTCTGTTGCCGATCTTTATCAGTGTTTCATCTCCAACTTCCTTTACCGAGAAAATCTCTTGCCCCACTTCAACGATAACCGTATCCTTCACGTCTGAAGTCGTTTCTTCTGCCTGATTTGAGGCTTGAGAGACCGTGTCCGTTTTTTTGATTGTGGTGTCGGTCCCCGACTCAAGGTTTTCAAGCTGTTTTACTTTTTCCTCCTGGCAAATGGCTGGCAATGCCATAAGGATCGAGATAGTGATTGCTAATATTCTTTTCATGACAGTTATAAATTAAATAAATATTGTTTCTAATGCAGAGACGATGTGACACCTGAAAAAGTTACCGTCACTCACTGGATTTTTTCACAGGCGATTTGAATGTCAGCAGCGCAGAGCTGAAATAAACGGATTTGACTTCTCCGGTTTCGCTGGTGATTTTCTTAAGCTCCATATTCCAGTCGAGAAACTTGTTCAGGCCGTCTACTCCTGCTAGTGCGATCTCGAAAGGCTCGAGCGGATGATCAGATGGCTTTTCTTCCCCAAGAAGTTTTTCACGGAAAGTACCAGCAATGAATTTTCTCAAACGGCTTCTGTCATCACCGGGGGATATGGAAGCAAAACTGTTATTTGATGCCATCAGGAACATTTCAGTAGTCTGAAAACGGATGCCTGTAGCGGCAGGCACGAAAATATAAGGCATTGATTGATTTTCAGTTACCATTGACCCCGGCAATCTATCCGGTGTGACAACCGGGAGAGTGATGGTTTCTGCAGCAACCATGTCATTTTCCTTTTCTTTTAATGGCATAGCAGCACTGGCGATTATGGGATTCTTCCTTTCAATACGAATTATATCCGTAACAGGATCCTGTACTATCCCGGAGGCAATCCGGTCATTTCTGCTTTTAACAAGATCGGGCACAAAAATGTAGCTTATTATTAGTATGGTTACTGCTGCTGCTGCGCTTAATCCGGTTGTTATAATTCTGAATGCTTTCTGTCCCGCCGTAAGCTTCTTAAGAGAGCTTTTATGCTTGTATATGATGGAAGGAGCGACAAGTTTTGTTTTCTGCATAGTGTCAAAAATAGTCCGGCCTTCAACATTCTCCCTGAGATTGATTTCCAGTTCCTGCATCTGTTCGGGGGAAATATCTTTTTCAAGGCAGGAGACAGAAAGGTATTCTATCTGTTCATCTGTCAGGTCTGACGCAGATTTCCTGAGCTTATCCTTCCCGGGGAATGAAATCTTAACGGGCTCCAGCCTGGCTGCAGCCATAAATTCATCCTCATCCATATTTATCCTGTCAGAATCCATTGTCAGATTACAGTTTCAATTTTGCCGATGTAATTTCTCAGGGTCATCCGGCCGCGGTATATATTGATTTTGACCTGTGCTTCACTGAGTCCGGTAATTTCACCGATCTCTTTATAGCTGTATCCTTCATAATCGCGCAGGAGGACAGCAGAACGATGTTGTTCAGGAAGACGATCAAGGGCAGCATGGAGTATTTCATTAAGATCGGTATACTGTGAATCAGTTAACAGATCATTTTCAACTGATTCTTCCAGTCCTGTCATCCTCTTTTCTTTTCTGATAATATCGATCATTGCATGATAGGCGGTGGAGAACAACCATGATTTAACCACTGAAAAGTCTATTTCAGCCACATGTCTCCACAGCTTCTCGTAACTGTCCTGCACAATGTCGTTTGCCCTGTCGTCATCGCGCAGGTCGGCGCGTATGAATCGGTAAACGGCATCGGCATATTCATCGACTGCCCTGTTGTATTCCCTTACTGTCATAAAGCGGTTTACAATGCAAAGACGAATGAAAATGTAAAATGTTACAAATGAAAATGTCATGCGCTACGCGCGTCATCATGGCATTGGTGCTACGCACATCATCCATGGACAACAATTGAATGACATCAATGACAGTCAATGACTTAAGAATTCGGTTATTTCTTTGGCTGGTACACCCTCACCCAGTCAATCTCCATGGTTGTCATGCTGTTGACTGGTTTGTCGAGGCCGCCGGAAAAGTTGATGAACATGGGTTCCTGCGGGACATTGCTGGTCTGGGTAAGAACTTCAGTGTCGTTTATTTTCCAGACGAGCTTATCGGGTGTCCATTCGAGGGTATAGATATAAAAATCGTTTGCATATTTGCCTCCTATGGATCCTTTGGCCCTTTTTTCAGGAGTGGCAAAGAAATCAGAGACAACTTTACCGTTTGCCGTCCGGCATACATCGATATGCGGAGTGATCTTGTCTGAAACCATCCAGAATGCCGACTTGGCGGCGGGATTTCCGAGCTTCATCTTTGCACTGAAGACGCCGTATTTCTGCCTGAAGCTGTTGCCGGTATTCACGATACCGGAGGTAAAGGCAAATTCATGTACCTTGAATCCGCCGGCAGTCCATGCCTTGCCTTCCTTTTTCTGAGGCTTGGTTATGATTTTCAGGAGACTGTTCCTGACCTCAAAATTCTCTTTTTCGGTATATGCCTGGAGGTCAGTGCCAACAGTATAATTATCTTTCAGAAGCTTGTCGCCCCAGTAATAATTAGTGAGCCATTTTTTTGTGTCGAGTTTGTCTCCGTCGAACTCGTCGCTGAAAGTTAGCTCCCTCGATTTAAGCACTATCGAATTTATTTGAATCCTTTACCTTGAAATACCAAAGGATATCCTCATTCTTTTTCAGCTTGTCGAACTCCTGCAGAGACTTGAACATTTCAGTTTTTTCGAATCTCTTCTTGTCGAGAAGATATGCCTTCTTCTCCTTGAATTCGCTTGTTGCCACATAATCCTTAAGCTCATTGTAGCGTGCAAGCCTTGCGGATCCGTCGATATTGAGGAAGTTGGAATATTCCTTCGATTTTTTAAATGCAAAATACTCCTTTATTTCAGAGCTTGATTTCAGACGGTTGAATTCCTGAGTTTTTTCTCTTCATCAGTGCCTTTAAACTCTTTGGCTTTCATTTTTTCACGGAATTCGAGAGACGATACAAGCTTCTGAAGCGATTCAAAGCTCGATATCTTTTCAGAACCATCAAGTTCCCTGAATTTCTTCAGGGTTGATCCTGCTATTGTCCTGAAATACATGACAATATCCTTTGCTTTCTGAAGGGAGAGAAACTCTTTCTCCTTTGCAAATTCTTCAGAACCCTTAAAGCTCAGTGATTCCATTTCTTTCTTTTTTGAAAGGAAATCGGATGAAGTAACCAGATCTTTAAGCTGAGTGAATTTTTTCAGGGTTTCGGATCCTGTAAAGGCATTAAGCTTTTCAAATTCGGTTATCAAGGCCTTTTCTGCCTGCTCAATTTTAGCAGTTGAGGGAATCAATCCAAGTAGAAGCTTCAGACTTGCCATTGCATAAATGTTTTAAGTACAACTGATAAAGATAGAAAATCTTTTCTGAAAATATGGAAGCACTCTTTAATTATTTCATTTTTAGGGGTGCCGGTAAATGCCCTCCGGGGGCAAAGAAAATAACTCCGGCAGCTTAAAAAACGGGAATTCCTGAAGAAAATTGCTTTTCCAGAAAACCTGTCATAACTTCGGCTTACCGTTATATTGTAAAATGTCATTCATGATGAAGAGAATTATGCTAACCTGGTTGCTGATTGCCGCTTTATCCGCGATTTCAGCCAGTCTTGGTGGCCAGACATTGACCGCGATGGAGATCGTCAAGAAAACCGACGACAAATTCAAGGGCGAACAGAGCGGATTCAGCGTGATGACTATGACAATAGTGAGACCTTCATGGCAGAGAACAGTCGAATTCAAATCATGGACGAAGGAAGATGATTATGCACTGACCCTTATCACTGCTCCGGCCCGTGAAAAGGGACAAACATTCCTGAAGACGAAAAACTGAAATGTGGAGCTGGAATCCAGCCATAAACCGACTCGTTAAACTTCCACCTTCGATGATGTCGCAGGGATGGATGGGCTCCGACTATACAAACGACGATATCCTGAGGGAGTCATCGGTGGTTGATGACTATAATCATTCAATGGAAGGCACTGAAATCATCGACGGACATGAATGCTGGAAAATAAAACTGCTTGCAAAGGAAGATGCCGATGTGCTCTGGGGTCACCAGGTCTGGTGGATCGACAGGAATGAATATATAGCGCTTAAAGCGGAGCTTTATGATGAAGATGGCTACCTGGTAAGATCAGAAAAGGCTTCTGAACTCAAGATGATGGACGGCAGGCTTATTCCCACTGTCCTTGAACTGGTCCCTGCTGAAAATGAAGGATATAAGACTATCGTGAAGATAATTGAAATAAAATTCAATATAAAGATCGAAGAAAGCTTCTTCTCTCAGCAAAATATGAAAACGAATAAAGTTAACCAAAACATGAAAGACTATCAACTGGCATGGAAAAACCTCTGGCGCAATAAGAGAAGGACCCTGATCACTGCCGCCTCTGTGTTTTTTGCTGTCTTCTTTGCATTGTCATGCGGTCTTTCCAGCTTGGAGCCTATGACAGGCTTTTCAAAAACGTAATTGAATCATACAGCGGATATCTGCAGCTTCAGCATATGGATTATTTTGATGATCCGAATCTTGATAACAGCTTTGAAATTGACCAGTCACTGATTGATCAGATAGGAATGATCCGAATGTAAATAGATATTGTACCCAGACTTGAATCCTTTGCCCTGGCAGCTGCTGGCAGCCATACACAGGGAGTAATTGTACTTGGAATTGATCCCGAAGGTGAAAACAAGGTTATGAATATCAGCAATAAGCTGGTTAAATACAAGCTGACCCCCGAAGCCATTGAAAAAATAAAAAAAGATTCAATACCCGACCGCACAAAAAAACTTCTTGATCTTTTCACAATGAAGCATATTCAAGTGAATCAAGGCTTATGATTGATTTTGGTATCAGTGAAGCATGATAGTGCGGCCATTCTTCCCGTAATCCGGAAACATCGCTTCTTTCAGCAATGCTTTCCTGACGGAAAACGAAACAAGCGATGTAGTAATTGGTGATGGCCTTTCTGATTATCTGAAAGCCAGTATAGGCGATACAATTGTTCTTATGGGTCAGGGTTATCATGGAACAACGGCCGCAGGTAAATATGCGGATAAAGGGAATAGTCAAGCTGCCTGCACCGGATATTGATAATGTCATTGTCTATATCCCTATTGAATCTGCCAGGGAACTTTATGCAGCACCCGGGATGGCAACATCAGCGGTAATAAGTCTTAACAGCAACGATGACGATGATATACTGCAGACGGGAAACCGCCTTAAGAATATTGTCCCGGATCCAATGACCATAAAGACATGGCAGGAACTGAATGCACTGATGGTCAACCAGATGGAAGCTGATAACAGGAGCGGGATGATAATGATAGCAGTACTTTATCTGGTAATTGCCTTTGGGGTTTTTGGTACAGTACTGATGATGATGGCTGAAAGAAAAAGAGAATTCGGAATGCTGGTGTCTATCGGCATGCAGAAAAGAAAACTGGCAAAGATTGTATCCCTGGAAATGCTCCTGATAGGTTTTATTGGTGTTGCGGCAGGTGTTGCCGCATCACTGCCGCTTGTATTTTACGGGAATTTTCATCCTCTGAGGTTTACCGGAGAATTTGCCCGGATGTATGAGGATTATGGATTTGAACCGGTGATGCCCACGATGCTGCCGGATACTTTTTACCTGTGGCAGATTGTGGTTGTGCTGATAATTCTTGCTGATCGCAATTATATTCAGCACACGCAAGATTTTCAGGATGAATGTTATTAATGCAATGAGAGCTTAAAAAGAAAAACATGATTACAGCTATAGCCTGGAAAAACATCTGGAGAAACAAAACAAGAAGCCTGATAGTTATTGCTGCGGTAACGATTGGCGTTTTTGCCGGAATTTTCTCGATGGCCGCAATAAACAGCTCGGTTGTGCAGAGAATTGATGCTGCCGTCAATGAAGAACTTTCACATATTCAGGTTAACAATAAGGATTTCCGGAGCAGCGCCGATATTCAGAATGTCATAAACGATTATCCGGGAGTTGTCGCTGCCCTTGAATCCACACCACGGTGTCACAAAAGTAACCGGCAGGATAATAATCAGGGGTATTGCCTCTACAGCCACAAAAAGCTCGGGAGTTGAAATAACAGGAATTGATATTGAGAAGGAAAAAGAGATATTCACATTATCAGAAAAGCTTATCCCCGGAACAGGAAGCTTTTTTGAGACAGATACTAAATTCAACACTGCATTTATTGGCGAAAAACTGGCAAAAGAACTGAATATTATCCGGTATATCATTACTCCGGAAGCATTGGCATCAATAAAGGAAAAAGGCATTCCATCAGAGGTTGTTTCTAAAGTTGAAGCACTTCAGGGACAAAGATTTACCTCGGATAAAAAGTTCGATAAAAGCATACGAAAAAATACTGGAACCAGGAGAAATAAAGAAATACGGATGGAAGATCAGGGAAGCAGCATGGTCATACAGGGAGGGCTCAAAGATCATCCTTTCGTTCCTCGATATAAATAATAACCAGACCGGCGCAGCATTCAGAGTAAGCGGCATTTTCAGGACGAACAATGATATGTTTGAATCACTTTCCCTGTTTGTTCCCATTGATGAGCTGAGGCAGCTTACGGGGATGGAGGAAGGTGCCTTTCACAGGGTTATAGCCAGGCTGGAAAATAATGACATTACAAATAGGGTTACCCCTGAAATAAGAGAAAAACTGCCAGATTATGAGGTGCTTAACTGGAAAGAAATTCAACCCGACCTTGCAATGATCACAGATTTCATAGAGCAGATCTACGCAGTATTTATGGTGTTAATACTTGCTGCCCTGGCATTCGGAATTGTAAATACGATGCTTATGGCAGTTCTTGAAAGAACAAGGGAGCTGGGAATGCTGATGGCAATAGGGATGAACCGCAGGAAAATATTCATCATGATAATGCTGGAATCAATTTTCCTGTCAATTGTCGGAGGTTTTGCAGGGATGGCTGTCAGTGAGGTAGTAATAGCAATAACAGGAAAAACAGGCATTAATCTGATGAAATATTCAGAAGGCATGGAGGCATATGGGCTATTCGGCACACCTCTTTCCAACGATTGATGCACAATTCTTTATTACAACAACTATTCTTATCATACTTACAGGAATAATATCGGCAATTTACCCGGCACGCAAAGCTTTAAAGCTTAACCCGGTTGAGGCATTAAGAGGTGAATAAAAACATTGAAAAAACAGAGTCATGGCAGTTGTAGAAATCAATAACGTTTTTAAGTCCTATCATGATACGGAAGTTGAAGTGAAGGCAATTAACGGAGTGACGCTAAGTTTTGAGAAAGGAGACTTTGCAGTGATTGTTGGCCCTTCAGGATCCGGGAAAACAACTTTGCTTAACCTTGTCGGAGGCCTGGATCAGCCTACCGGAGGCGAAATCCTGATTGCAGGACACCGTCTTTCCGAACTCAAACCTTCAGAACTTATTGACTTCAGGATGGATCATGTGGGATTTGTATTTCAGTCATATAATCTCATTCCGGTGCTTACTGCAGCCGAAAATGTGGGATTCATTATGAACCTTCAGAAATGGCCGAAAGAAAAACGTATGGCACGTACAGACGAACTTCTCATCTTCAGTCGGACTGGCTGACAGGCATAAAAGCAGGCCGTCACAGCTGTCAGGAGGACAGCAGCAAAGAGTAGCTGTTGCCCGGGCACTGGCGACACACCCCGAATTCATCCTTGCCGATGAGCCGACAGCCAACCTCGATTCCAAATCTGCTGAATCGCTTCTCGATATTATGGAAAAACTGAACCATGAAGAAGGAATGACATTTATTTTTTCAACTCATGATGTAAGAGTGATGAAAAGAGCACATCAGGGTTATCACCCTGGAAGACGGAAAAGTAGTTTCTGATGATATAAGGGAATAGAATGAAATGCGGAACTTCATTATGAAAAGAATAATTCATTGTTTCAACCTTATTGATAATTCTTGTAATTCAGCATCTTCTTTCACAGAAGGAAAAACAAAAACCTTTTGAATCTGAACGGATATCTTACAACTATGCAGAGTGCAATGTTTGATACTCTTGTCCGGACCTGTCTTTTATGAAAATCTCTGCATAACAGGCTCAATTTTAAAGGTTATATAAATGATAAAATTACATTGGCTGCAGAATTGAGAAACCGTCTTATTTACAGGCGATATGGTAAGGTCATATTATGGTTATTCTGATATGATTGCAGCATGACGACGGGCTGGATTGACATGTCATGGAATATCGTGGATGAAAACTCTTTTTTTCTGAATACGACTATTGACAGGCTCTGGCTCGATCTGAATTTCAATAAGTTCCAGGCAAGAATAGGCCGGCAGAGAATAAACTGGGGGCAGACATTTGTATGGAATCCCAATGATATTTTCAATGCATATTCATTCTTTGATTTTGATTATACGGAAAGACCGGGAAGCGATGCCATAAGACTGCAATATTATCCTTCCTTTTCATCAGCGATTGAATTGGCTGCAAAGATTGACAGTGAGAAGATGTTACCGCTGCAGGTTTATACCGGTTCAGCAAATGGGGTTATGATATCCAGTTCCTTGCCGGGTATTCGAACAGCTCCGATATTGTTGCAGGAGCCGGATGGTCAGGCTCAATAGGGTCAGTATCATTCAGGGGAGAAGGCATCATGGTTCCAGCCACTTGAAAATCTTCAGCGACACCACCGGGAACAACAATTATAACTGCCGGGATTGACAAGATATTTGAGAATAACTCAATTGCCAGGTTCAGCTCATGTACTGCAACAATCCTCTGAAGCTGAACAATTTCTCAAGTTTCTACTCAGGGAATCCTTTCGGCAAAAGACCTTGCCTTTTCGGAATTTTCAGCTTTCGGACAGTTCACCTGGGCAGCCACCCCTTTAATGAACATTGGCATTTCGGCAATGTGGTTCCCCGATCTTAAAGGATATTTTGCCGGACCGTCTTTTGATTATTCACTTGCTGAAAATCGTTGATTTTTCACTTATATGGCAGCATTTCAACGCTGAAATGGGAGGATACAAAGACAAGGATTAACCTCGGATTTCTGAGGGTTAAATACAGTTTCTAGAATTTTCCTACTTTTGCCGCAGTAATATTAAGAATTATGGCACTGGTACATGAATTTGAGAACAGCGGCAACTGGCTCTTTAAAAGAAGAAGCTGGCTTCCTGTATTTATGATCGTCGCCGGTATTGTGATGATGTATCCTGGGAAACAGGCAGGCAATTCTTTTTGATCTGCGTGATGAGATGATATTTCTTGGGTTCAGTATTTTCGGGCAGATAATCAGGATAATCACTGTAGGCTTTGCACCAAAAAACACCTCAGGGCGCAATACAGCCGGCGGACAGATTGCCGACGAACTCAATGTAACCGGAGTCTATTCCCTGGTAAGGCATCCTCTTTATGTTGGGTAACTTTTTCATGTGGCTCGGGCCGGTCCTTTTTTTGAGATCTGTATGGTTTACAGTAGTGTTTTGCCTTGTTTACTGGCTTTACTATGAAAGAATAATGTTTGCTGAAGAACAATATCTTCAGAAGAAAATTCGGAGAATGCCTATGATAAATGGTCTGAGAAAGTAAGTGCCTTCTTCCCTTCCTTTTAATTTCATTCCCCCTAAACTCTCGTTTTCATTCAGGAATGTTCTGAAAAGAGAATATAACAGCTTTGTAAATATTTTCCTGATATTTGCTGTTCTTGACGTTTTCAGGAATTTCTTCCTTTCAGAAAGAATCTATTTTGACGGAAATATGGATGTGGCTTTTTGATAGGAGCAGTCGGCTTCTGGGCTGATCATCAGGTCGATCCATAAATATACGAAATGGCTTGAAGTAGAGGGGAGATAATCCTGGATTGTCTGGTAGAGATCAATCAGTCCCTTCCTCCCGTAAAGATCATTATATAATAAAGCAGTGTTGCAAGCGACCCAGCGCTGCAACAACATATGTATAGGCAGCCCATTTAAGTGCATCCTGTGCCTTATCATGATTCTGATATGAAGTTATCCCTGCATTCGAAAGCCATGCAAGAGCACGTCTGGCTTGCATTGATCTCAACAGGTAAAGTAATAAAGCTGAAAAGGGTTGTAAGTGCAAATAAAACAATTCCTGCAAGTAAAAGTGCAGGGAATGTATTTACCAGAAGCACACCTCCCAGAAGAATCCATTGTAACCCATTTTGATGAAAAGCTGACAGCCGGGACCATCTTTGATCTGAATCCGAGCCATGCATATGCAGTTGCATGCTGTACCGCATGTCCGGTTTCATGTGCAGCAACAGCAGCAGCAGAAATGCTTCTGTCCGTTATAAACATCCGGACTGAGATTTATTGTTTTGTTCTCCGGATTATAATGATCAGTAAGTTGTCCCTGAACACTTTCAACGCGTACATCATAAATCCCGTTATCGCGGAGCATTCTTTCAGCAACATCCTTCCCAGACATGCCGTTATCAACAGGTATTTTTGAATATTTTTTGAATTTTGATTTTAGTACCATGCTTACGATCCAGCTGAGGATCATAATAGCTATAAATATCATCCAGATCTTGTGGTTCATTTTATAATTATTTTTATTTTTTTTCATATTCTTCAAAAGACCTTGCCATTAATGCAGGTTTTTATCAAATTCTGTCATCCTTAGATCATTTTGTCAGTGCAAACATGGTTATCTTTGACACATGGTAAAAATAATAACAATATCAATTTGCATTTTTGTTGTCTGTCCCGGTTTATTATTTACCGTTATGCCATATCTCCTTTTATAAGACCGGCATGCCGGCATGTTCCTTCATGTTCTCAGTATATGCTTGATGCTCTGAAGATCCACGGACCATTTCGGTCTGGCATTGGGCACAAACAGGATCCTCAGATGCCGTCCCGGCGGGACACATGGCTACGATCCGTTCCCCTTTTCAGGTTTAAAAGATATAAGCATTTTTCACTGATTATAAAAATTGCAACCGTCTGAAATAATTGCAAGATGACCTGCACGACTTGCACGACTGCAAGACCAATTAGAAATTGAGCTCCTCTTTCAAATGTTTGTACCCTGCACGACTGACCGGTAATTTTTCCCCTGATTTCAGAATTGCAACATGATTATCTTTCCCGTATGGTTCTATACGGTTAATCTCTGACACTTTCACGATGTAAGAACGATGTACCCTTACGAAGTCTTTTCCCGGAAGATTCTCCTCATAGTATTTCATTGTCTGCTGCTTTAAAGCCTTACCTGCTGAATGGTAGATCATTACGTAATCATCCTGCGCCTCAATATATTTTATCTGATCTACAGGGATGAGGTTTATTGCATTTCCTTTTCTGACAACCATACGGTTTAAGGTACCGGATGGTTTCGGACTTTTTACAAGAAGCTCCATCGTGTCCGGTTTTCTTCTGTGTTTCCTGCCGATCTTTTCAATGACTTTTTTCACCGCTTCCTGAGACGTTCCTTCGGGAAAGGTTTCAAGAAGATAATCGATTGCATTCATCTCAAAAGCTTTAATGGCAAACTGGTCGTAGGCTGTTGTGAAGATTATTTCCGGCTTCTTCGAGTCACCTCAAGCATTTCAAAACCTGTAAGCTTTGGCATCTGGATATCCAGGAAAACAAGATCGGGTTTCAGGTTGAAATGGTTTTAAGTCCTGTAAAACCATCCGGGCATTCACCAATTATTTCAATTTCAGGCGAAATCTTTCAGATAATGTTTCAGTATTTCCCTTGCCGGAGTTTCGTCTTCAATTATTACGGTTCGAATTTTTTTCATATGGTATATTCTATGCCGGTATGTAAAGCGTTACTGTAAAGATACTCTTTTTTCTCTGTACTTACAGATGCCTTGTTGCCATAAGTAAGCTCAAGACTTCTGGATACATTTAGAAGTCCTGTTCCGGTTCCTTTGGCAGATATGGATTCTGGTTCAAAATTATTACTTATTGTAATTTCAAGATGTCCATCCTCAAGGAATGCCAGGGTTTTAATACTGACTTTTTCAATGCTTTCATAAACACCATGCTTTACTGCATTTTCATAAAGAGGCTGAAGCAGCATTACCGGGATCTTAACCTCGAGACAGCCGGGATCTATATTTTCCTCCGTTGCAAGACGTTCCCCGAATCTACTTTTTCGATGTCAAGATACAGCCGCAGGTTTTCAAGCTCGCTTCGCAGCGACACAGGTTGCTCATCCTTGCGGGAAAGGCATATCTCATGAAATCGGACAGCTTGATAACCATCGTCCTTGCTTTCTCCGGATCGGTTACCGTAAGTGAACTGATCGAATTCAGGCTATTGAACAGGAAATGGGGATTGATCTGGGACCTCAGCATTTTCAGCTCAGTCTCCTTTACAAGACTTTCAAGCTTTGCTTCCCGTGCCTTTTTTTCTGCCAGGTTTGTCATGCTGGCAAAAAGAAAATAGGACAGGATCACAAGGCCGTATATAAACACACCGCTGCCTATCCTGTAAGGGAATGTGGCATCCCAGTATGCCAGGTAGTTGTTCTGTTCAGGCAGTACCAGAGTCATTATGAGTTTAGAAATCAATACCCAGCATATCACTGTTATCGCACCTGTAATAACAATGTTCAATATCAGTGAAAAAACCTTTGTCTCGCTCTTGTTGAAGTAGCTGAAGGGATACCATACCGATAAGGCAAGGCCTGAATATAAAAGCAACGAAACAATAGTGTCGGGTATGCTGAGATTGACAAAGCTTCCGTATGCATAATAGAATAAAAGGGTCTGGCCTGCTGCAACAAAGAGCCAGACCAGTCCCCAGACTATCAGACGATTCCTGTGTTCAAGTACAGGATGTTTCATTTTTCAGACGATCAATAGCTTTTAACTTCACCTCCGCCGAACACAACAGCTCCCTTGATAAGCAGCTGGCTTTCAGATTCAATGGTTCTTCCGGGATTTAACCTGCGTGTGTCGCTGAAGCCACCCAGGACGGGAGTTACCTCGATTGTGACATACCAGGTGTCAGGCACTATGATTGTTGCTCCGCCGAACACACATGCTATCTCAAGGACATTCCTCCCGGGGCAAGCTTTGCCTTTGTAAGGTCAAGGTCAATGCCTCCGAATACTGAGGCAATCTTGCCCCCCTTAAAATTTTGCGACACTATCTGACGCTCGCCTCCGCTGAAGACATTCACATAATCGATAAAATCATCCCCGGCAGTTCCCTTCGATGTAATTGCGTTCCAGCCCTTCCTCTTTGTGACGATAAAGATTATGCCTACAATGATAAATATTGACGGCCAGAACATATTGTACATGTGGAAGGTCTCCCTGAAAATAAGCGGTATCATGAAGAATCCTCCAACGGCCATGACAATTATCCCGCCTGTTTTTTCGGATGCGCCCAGTGTCATGATCAGTCCTATAGCTACCAGCAGCATTGGCCAGCTGAATATCACATGATCGATGAAATCAGGAAAAAAACCCGTGTTTTTTATCACCAGGGCCAAACCAGCCAGTACCAGTATAACTCCAATTACTATCCTGTTATTTGTAAGATGTTCGTGACGCTTCTCACGATTTTCATCTTTGTAATCATTTATTGTTTCCATGGTTGTAAATTTATTTGTTTCTTGATTAATTATTCTTTTTTCCACCTTTTTATGAAATAGGACAGGATAAATATTATTCCTGCAAGCATTATTACCGAAGGCCAGTAGATTGTATTTAATCAGTTCCGGGATCTGACCATAATGGTCATCCATCCAGAACCATCCTCCGATGGAGATCATCACAAGGCCTCCGACGAAGTTGAAGATTAAGCAGGAGAAGGGCGCCGATGAAGATCATTGCAGTCTGCCAGGTGAAGTATTCATGTACTCCTCCAAGATGCAGCCAGTCGTTTGTTGCAATAAGGAGTGCCACTCCGAGAAGGATGAAGAAAAGTCCGATGCTTACCTGTGGGTGGTGCTCCCTCTGTCTGTTAAATGCAAAATTACCGTGTCTCATACTGTGTCTCATGACATTAATATTTAATTATGGACCAAAAATAGTGCACTATTAAGCCCTGGGAGAGCAAAAATCGGCGAATGACGGTTTCTTAAGGGTAAAATGCTGTCTGAAGGGAGTTTTGTTACATTTTTGTTGATAATTTTTTTAATTGAAGAAGCTTTCATATTTTTGCAGACCAAATTTTGATGAGATGTCGGGATTTTATACTATACCGATCAGCGGGTTGAGGGAAGGGAAGCAGACTTATGATTTCGGCATCGGCAGGGAGTTTTTTGAGCAGTTTGAGGAATCGGAAATAAAGGAGGGAAAGCTTGGCAGTGAAGGTTGAGACCGATAAAAGATCATCACATGTCGGCCTGACAATCAGGATTGAAGGGCTGGTCAGCATATCGTGTGACAGGTGCCTGGGGATCCTTCAGCATCCGCTGAGCTGTGAGAACAGGCTTCTTGTTAAATTCGGGAAAGTGCACGACGAAAGCGATCCGGATATAATTACTGTTCCTCCTGATGAAAACGAGCTTGACATGGCTCAGTACTTTTACGAATATATTCTGCTTGCCATGCCGATACAAAGAATTCATCCCGACGACATGAACGGAAACAGCACATGTGATCCGGTAATGCTGAACAAGCTTAAGGAACACAAAGTAAAAGAAGAAGATAACAGTGATCCCAGATGGGATGAATTAAAGAAGTTGATGAACAACAATTAAATAAGTAAAAAATGCCAAATCCCAAACGTAAACACTCGAAACAAAGAAGAGACAAGCGCAGGACACATTATAAGGCAACTGCTCCTACAACTGCAGTATGTTCAAACTGCGGCTCTTCAGTTCAGTATCACAGGGTATGCCCTGAATGCGGTTTTTACAGGGGCAAGCTTGCCATTGAGAAAAAAGCAACTGCCTGACATATTGTAACCAAAATTTAAGACCATGAGAATTGGCGTTGATGTCATGGGCGGAGATTTTGCACCCGAGGCGGTAATCGAGGGGGCAGTTGACTCGCTTTCCCATTTATCAGCTGATGATGAACTGGTTTTGTTTGGAGACGAGAATTCCATCATAAGCAAGCTTAGGGAACTGGGCATCGATCCATCTCGTTTCAGGATCGTAGCCACCACCCAGGTTATCGAAATGGGAGATGTGCCGTCAAAGGCATTTTCCCAGAAGCCTAATTCAAGCATTGCTGTAGGATTCAGAGCGCTTAAGCTGAAGGGAATAGATGGTTTCTGCAGTGCCGGAAACACAGGTGCCATGCTCGTTGGAGCAACCTATACGGTAAGTGTGATCCCGGGAGTACTGAGACCTGCCCTCGCAACAATACTGCCTGCTGTTGACGGACGCAATTCAGTGATCCTCGATGTCGGGCTTAATCCGGATACAAAACCGGAAGTCCTGGTTCAATACGGAATCCTGGGATCGATCTTTGCAAAATATGTGCTCGACATAAAGAATCCCAGGGTAAGGCTTCTCAACATTGGGGAGGAGGAATCAAAAGGCACACCTGCAGTCAAGGCCGCATATGAGCTTATGAAGGATAATCCCGAACTTAATTTTGAAGGGAACATTGAGGCAAACCTTCTCTTCAGGGAAGCAATGGCCGATGTTATTGTCTGTGACGGATTTGTCGGGAATGTCCTGCTGAAGCAAACGGAAGCTTTTCACCACATATACAAGAGCCTCAACCTTAAAGATCCATTCTTTGAAAGGCTCGATTTCGAAAGCATCGGAGGGACGCCTGTAATAGGTATTAATGGCAATGTCGTGATCGGACATGGCATATCAAAGCGCAAGGCGATAATGAATATGATCCTGCAGACAATGGCGGTGGTTCATGTCAATCTTGCCGAGAAGATCAGAGAAGCGATTAAATAATGGAAAAAATCAGAGCCGCCATAACTGGCATCCACGCATGGGTTCCCGAATACAGGCTGACAAACCAGGAACTTTCAAAAATGGTTGACACCTCTGACGAATGGATCATGCAGCGTGTCGGCATAAAAGAGCGTCGCATACTGAAAGAAGAAGGACATGGAAGTTCCGATATGGGAGAGAAGGCTGTCAGGGGATTGCTTGAAAAAACCAACACTTCGCCTGATGAAATCGATCTTCTGATTTGTACTACGGTAACCCCCGACATGGTTTTCCCGGCAACCGCAAATATCATTTCGGATAAAGTAGGAATTAAAAACGCATTCAGCTTTGATCTTAACGCCGCCTGTTCCGGATTTCTGTTTGCGCTCCAGACAGGTGCATCATATGTTCAAACCGGCAGATTTAAAAAAGTTATTGTGGTCGGCAGCGATAAAATGTCGTCAATAACCGATTATACTGACCGTACAACCTGTCCGCTCTTTGGTGATGGCTCAGGTGCAGTTTTGCTTGAACCTACATTCGAAGAACTGGGGATAATGGATTTTATTTTTCGTACCGATGGTTCCGGGCGCAAATTCCTTCACCTGAAAGCCGGAGGATCTGTAAAACCGGCTTCACACGACACCATTGATGCAAAGGAGCATTTTGTGTATCAGGAAGGACAGAGTGTATTTAAATTTGCCGTCGTCAATATGGCCGACGTGGCCGCAGAGATCATGGAACGGAATAACCTTAAGCCGGAAGATATTTCCTGGCTTGTTCCTCATCAGGCCAACCTCAGGATTATCGAGGCTACGGGAAGGAGAATGGGGATTCCCCCTGAAAAAGTGATGATTAACATTGAACATTTCGGGAATACAACTACCGCCACCATTCCGCTCTGTTTATGGGAATATCAGGACAAGCTCCGGAAAGGTGACATCCTCATACTTGCTGCATTCGGAGGCGGATTCACATGGGGATCAATATATCTTAAATGGGCATACGACCCTATTTCCCCGACCCCAGAGGTGGCAAGTCAAAATCCCCTTCAAGGGATTTAAGGGCTATCATATATTTTATCTGCAATAGTTTTTATATTTGTGAGTTATTAAATTCATAACTCAATAATTTAAACCACTATGGCAAAATACAATGAGACGGAACCAGCTGCAATAAATCTGATAAGCCTCGGAACTGACATTACCGGAGATGTTAAATCAACCGGCGATATACGCATAGATGGGTCACTTACAGGCAACCTCAATACCAAGGGAAAAATTGTCATCGGGCCTTCAGGCAAAGTGAATGGTGAAGTTGTTTGCAAAAACTCGGAGGTATCAGGAACCGTCGAAGGAAGGATCATTGTAAGTCAATTGCTTATTCTTAAAGCATCTTCCAAGATTTTTGGCGATATAGCAACATCAAAGCTTTCGATTGAACCAGGAGCAATCTTTTCCGGAAATTGCAAAATGAGCGAAAACGACAATAATGGAGGAGCAGACTCAGCAAAACAAAAAGAATCAGAAAAAACTGCCAAATAAGGGCCTCGATAATTTTGCCAGGTATTCCGGATTGGCATTCCAGATGATCGGCATTATTGCCCTGACAACATTTGGCGGCGTAAAGCTAGACAAACATACCGGATGGGAAACTCCCGTGTTTACCATCGTGCTCTCTCTCTTCGGCGTGTTTGCATCCATTTATATCGCTATCAAGGGTTTTCTGAAAAAATAAGCCCGAATGAAACCTGTATTAAGATATATCCGGCTGCTTGCAATTCTCGAATGCCTTTTTCTTGCAGCAGGATTCTTCGTCATTTCGAAATCCGGCATCGGAATCAGCTTTGGAGAAATAGCCCTTCTCTCCGTTATATTTACACTTATCGCATTATTGACAATCATTATATTCTTCAGGGGACAGGGAAAGGATCCGGCGAGCCAGACAATGCACAGCCTTGTCTCAGTGACTCTTAAATTCCTGCTTGAACTGATCCTTGCTTTCGTCTGGTTTTTTGTTGCTAAAAAAACAGCATTATCTTCAGTTGTATTATTTTTTGTCTTATATTTAGCATTCACTTTGTTTTCGGCATTAATAATGGTGAAAACATTGAAAAACAAATCTTTATAACAGAGCACAATTGAAAACCGGAATCGTCAGGGGGGTTTTTTATTTCATGATTCTTTTGGCATTTTCTGCCCGGGCAGACGGACAGGAAAAGAAAAAGGAAAAATTCGATGCCAGCACCTTCATTATTGATCATGTCTCTGACTCTCATGAATGGCATATCCTGACAACTAATGGCGGCAAGAGCGTTGCCATTTACCTTCCGGTCATTCTCTACAGCAAGGAAAAAGGTCTTGATATATTTTCTTCAAAAAAACTTGCTCACGGACATGTTTACAAAGGATATAAACTCGAAGAGGAAGGAGATCTCAAGGGGAAGATTGTGAATGTCGACGGAGCAGGTATAGTCGCCGGAGGGAAACGACCCCTGGATTTTTCAATGACAAAAACAGTAGTGGGAATGTTATTCGCCGCCATTCTCGGACTGTTCCTTTTTCTTTCCCTTGCACGTTCATACAAGAAAACAGGAATAAGTCATCCTAAAGGAATTCAAAGCTTCCTTGAACCGGTTGTTCTGTTCATCCGTGATGATATCGCAATACCGAATCTGGGGGAACACAAGTATGAGAGGTATATGCCCTATCTGCTGTCGGCATTTTTCTTCATCCTGCTGAACAACCTGCTGGGACTTATCCCTTTTCCGCCGCCTTTCGGCGCCAACGTGACGGGTAACGTGGGAGTTACATTTATACTGGCGTTGTGTACATTTTTTATTACGCAGTTCAGCGGAAACAAAGCCTACTGGAAGCATGTTTTTGCAGCACCGGGAGTTCCGTTCTGGCTGTTGCCGGTGATGATTCCCGTTGAACTGATAGGGCTGATTTCAAAACCTTTCGCCCTGATGATCCGTCTTTTTGCAAACATCACGGCAGGACATATCATCGTGCTGAGCCTGATATGCCTGATCTTCATCTTCGATTCACTGGCATTGGCCCCGGTATCAATATTATTTGTCGTATTCATGGATTGCATCGAGCTTCTCGTGGCATTCCTGCAGGCATATATTTTCACTCTTCTTTCCTCTCTGTTCATAGGAATGGCAGTGGCGGAGGAGCATCATTAATTTAACTTAATTCTTGTACTATGGAACCAGCAGTAACGGAACCCATCTCATTCGCAGCAATCGGAGCAGGCCTCGCAGTCATCGGAGCAGGTCTCGGTATCGGAAGAATAGGCGGTTCGGCAATGGACGCAATCGCACGTCAGCCGGAAGCATATTCGAAGATCCAGCTTGCCATGATCATTGCAGCAGCCCTTATAGAAGGAGCTGCCCTGTTTGCAATTGTTGTAGCTCTTATCTAACGGTAAGGGATGAACTATGAAGCCTGCAACGGTTGGTTGCAGGCCTTCATTTTATTTTACAATGATTTTAAAAAAATAATTATGATATTCTTATCAAACAGTCTGACTTCGCCGGGAATTGGAGTAGTTGTCTGGGCTGCACTCATTTTCGGCATTTTCTTCCTTATTCTGGCAAAATTCGGATGGAAACCTATTCTTTCTGCAATTAAGGCAAGGGATGAAATGATAAAAGGCTCACTTGCATCGGCAGAAAAAGCCAGGGAAGATATGATCAAGCTCCAGAGCGACAACGAGGCTATCCTCAGGAAAGCCAGGGAGGAACGGGAGGTTATTCTGAAGGAAGCACGAGAAGTGCGCGATAAGCTTATTTCAGAAGCAAAAGGGAAAGCCTCGGAAGAGGCTGAAAAAATTGTCGAAAAGGCTAAAGCAGGCATCGAAAGGGAAAAGGCCAAAGCCCTGTCGGAAATCCATGAACAGGTCGCCACTCTTTCAGTCGACATAGCATCGAAGCTTCTTGGAGAGAAGCTAAGCAGGACCGAAGAACAGGAAAAGCTTATAAGCAAGTACCTTAAGGATATTGATCTGAATTAACACCGGATAACCGCTCCATTAATGAACAGCAGCAGAATATCAGTCAGGTACGCAAGGGCAATTTTCAATTCGGCTATTGAAAATAAGATTCTGGATGAAGTCTATCAGGATATGATATTCATTTCCGAGCTCTGTAAAGTGCCGGAGATGAAAGAGGTGCTCGCCAGCCCGATCATTGTTCCGACAAAGAAGAAAGATATTTTGCATAAAGTAACGGAAAACAATCTCCAGAAGATCTCGCTTTCCCTTCTCGACATGGTTGTTAAGAACGGAAGGGAAAACTACCTGCCTGCGATCGCCAGGGAATTCATCCGCCAAACAAAGGAATACAATGGCATCACCGAGTCGGTGCTTACCACGGCGGTAAAAGTTGACGAAAAAATAAAGAAACAGGTAAAGGACCTTATTGCCGGTATCTTCAAGACGAAAGTTGAGCTTAAGGAACAGGTCGATAAGGAAATAATCGGAGGGTTTGTACTGAGGATTGAAGACAACTATATCGATGCAAGCATCAGAAATAAACTACGCAAAATTGAAAAGGAACTGAAAGGAAATACTCTTTCAGCATAGGAATTGAATATTATTTATGGCATTTAAGAAAAAGCAATATGGCAAGCATTAAACCAGCAGAAGTATCTCACATTCTCCGGCAGCAGCTTGAGGGGATCCAGACAGGCGCCGAGCTTGAGGAGGTAGGAACCGTTCTTGAGGTAGGGGACGGGATAGCCCGTATTTACGGACTTTCGAATGCAGAGGCCAACGAACTTTTAGAGTTCGAAAATGGCATCGAGGCAATCGTCCTTAACCTTGAGGAAGACAATATCGGCGCTGTGCTACTAGGCCCCACGGAAGAGATCAACGAGGGAGATATTGTAAAACGCACCGGAAGAATCGCCTCAATAGCCGTTGGCGAAGGCTTGCTCGGAAGAGTTATCTCTCCCACGGGGCAGCCACTTGACGGGAAAGGCCCGATAGAGGGTGAGAAATATATTCTGCCATTCGAAAGAAAGGCTCCCGGTGTCATTTTCCGCCAGCCTGTCAAGCAGCCTCTGCAGACAGGTATCAAAGCGATCGATGCAATGATCCCAATTGGAAGAGGACAAAGAGAGCTGATCATCGGCGACAGGCAGACAGGAAAAACTGCAATTGCCATCGACACCATAATCAACCAGAGAAGCAATTTCGAAAAAGGTAAACCGGTTTACTGTATCTACGTTGCTATAGGGCAGAAAGGATCAACGATTGCCAATATAGCCAAGACACTTGAGGAACATGGAGCTCTGGATTACACTGTTATAGTGCTGGCAACGGCCTCCGATCCGGCAGCAGCACAGTTTTATGCGCCGTTCGCAGGCGCTGCAATCGGCGAATTCTTCCGGGATACAGGCCGCGATGCTCTTATTATTTATGACGACCTTTCAAAACAGGCAGTTTCATACAGGGAAGTATCGCTTCTTCTGCGTCGTCCCCCGGGACGTGAAGCTTATCCCGGAGACGTATTCTATCTTCACTCCCGGCTCCTTGAAAGAGCTGCAAAGATCATCGAATCAGAAGAGGTGGCAAAACAGATGAACGACCTTCCTGAATCGATAAGACACATGGTAAAAGGAGGTGGTTCACTGACAGCCCTTCCTATTATTGAAACTCAGGCAGGTGACGTTTCAGCATACATTCCGACAAACGTGATCTCCATAACTGACGGTCAGATATTTCTGGAATCCGGTCTCTTCAATGCCGGCGTTCGCCCTGCAATCAATGTCGGGATCTCAGTTTCCAGAGTAGGAGGTAACGCACAGATCAAATCGATGAAAAAGATCGCAGGGACACTCAAGGTCGACCAGGCACAATACCGGGAACTTGAAGCATTCTCCAAATTCGGATCCGACCTTGACGCGACAACTCTTGCTATTCTCAACAAGGGTTCCAAGAACGTCGAAATACTTAAACAGGCTCAATATGCCCCGGTGCCCGTTGAAAAGCAGATTGCAATAATTTACTGCGGAACAATGGGTCTTCTCAGGGATGTGCCGGTAAACAAGGTGAAGGAATTTGAAAAGGAATATGTCGAGTTTCTCGAACTTAAGCACAGGGATATTCTGGACAACCTTCGTGACGGAGTACTGAATAACGACATTACAGGCACCCTTGAAAAGGTTGCCCGTGACATGGTTGAAAAATATAAACCAAGATAGAGGGGACACAGTGAGAGATAAATAAGAATCAGATGGCGAATTTAAAGGCAATAAGGATAAGGATCAGTTCTGTCAAATCGACCCGGCAGATCACCTCGGCCATGAAGATGGTCTCCGCCGCGAAGCTGAGGAAAGCTCAGGATAAAATTCTGAGACTGAGGCCTTATGCTCATAAGCTGCATGATATCCTTATAGGTCTTTCACAGAGTCTTGCCGAAGCTGAAATAGATAATATCTATGCCAGGGTGAAATCGGCAGAGAAGATCCTCGTGGTGGTGGTAACCTCCAACAGAGGTCTGTGCGGTGCCTTTAATTCAAATGTCATAAAGGAAGCCAGGAGAGTTGTATCGGAAAAATACATAGATCAGTTCCAGAAGGGGAATGTTGCATTCCTTACAATAGGCAAAAAAGGATTTGATTATCTGAGGAAACAAAAGCTGAATCTTCTTCCGGAACGCAACACTCTTCTGAACGATCTCACATTCGATAATGCTTCTGTTATTGCGGAAGAGATCATGAAAAGCTTTCTATCCGGCGAGTTTGACAATGTCATACTGGTATATAATCAGTTCAAGAATGCGGCTGTGCAGAGGCTTACGGCTGAGACATTCCTGCCTGTCGAAACTGTTCCGGCAGATTCAAAAGGAAGCATTCCTGCCGACTACATTTACGAGCCGTCAGGAGAGGAGATCATCAGGGAGCTTATACCAAAATCACTTAAGATACAGTTTTACAAGGCTGTGCTCGATTCCTATGTGGCAGAGCACGGAGCCAGGATGACTGCGATGCACAAGGCGACCGATAATGCAACAGGCATGATCCGGGACCTGACACTTCAGTACAATAAGGCAAGGCAGGCAGCAATTACAAACCAGATTCTCGAAGTCGTCAGTGGCGCGGAGGCTCTCAGAGGTTGACATTTTTCAGGTTTTCTTATCGTTGAATTATTATCATGTACAATCATTCCGAACTAAAAGATGTTATCGACAGGGCTTTAGTGAACCTTTCGTACAACATGGAAGCTCCAAAGCTGATAGACCCTGTCAGGTATGTGCTTTCCAAAGGAGGGAAAAGACTTCGTCCCGTTATGTCACTGATGGCATGCAATCTTTTCACCGACACGATTGACGAGGCGATATTGCCGGCAGCCGGACTGGAGGTGTTTCATAATTTCACCCTTGTGCATGACGATATAATGGATCAGGCACCGGTGAGAAGAGGATTGCCGACGGTACATCAGAAGTGGAATGCGAATCAGGCGATCTTATCGGGCGATGTGATGGCTTTTATTGCCAATGAGTGTATTCTTCAGGCCCCTTCATCATGCCTGCTGAAAGTGTTCAGGGTGTTCAACAAGGCCGCCATAGAAGTGTGTGCAGGGCAACAGCTGGACATGGACTTTGAAAAGGCTGCCATCGTAAGAGAGGATGAATATATAAGAATGATTGATCTTAAAACAGCTGTTTTGCTGGCTGCCTCGGTGAAGATCGGGGCAGTGATCGGAGGAGCTGACGACAAGGATTCAGATCTTCTGTATGAATTTGGAAGGAACCTCGGCCTCGCATTTCAGATCCAGGACGACCTGCTGGATGTGTGGGGAGATGTCAAGCTCTTTGGCAAGACATCAGGAGGCGACATAGAGGCAAACAAGAAGACATTGCCGTTTATAAAGGCGATGGAACTGGCTAAGGGCGATCAGCTGAAACAGCTTCAGAAACTGTTTTCACTCGCCGATGCTGACCCCGAAACCAAGATAAAAGAGGTGATCGGTATCTTCGACCAGCTTAATATTAAAGACACTACGGAAATACTCGCTTACGATTACATTAACAAGGCTTTCGGATTCCTTCAGAAAGTAAACGTTGATGAAACCAGAAAAAAAGAGATGACAGATCTCGCCATCTCCCTGATAGGCCGGAAACAGTAGGTCCTGCTAATCACTTTCCTGCTTCGGGAGCCAGTTTACACTAATGAATATCCCTGCATTCGCCATGAACTGGCTGTATTTGCTCAATACATATTTTGCTTCGGCAAACAAACAGATCTTTTTCGACAGGTTGAAATAAGTGCCTGCTCCCAGGTTCAGTCCGAATGAATTATCGTTTTCTGTAAAAGTTTCTGAGGTATTGCCTGTCATCGTTTCTTTTTTCCATGTCAGCAAAAAATCCAGGCCGGCAAGGCCATAAAATTCAAATCTGGCGAGAGGATTGAATATATAATGTCCGTTGATATCAAACATCATCGATGAAACAGAGGTTTTACTGAATGTATATTCTTCATTGTGCGGATAGAAATAACTAAAGGATGCAGCAATCTGGACCGGCTTTGTAATTTCATAAACTCCCTCGAGAAAACCTGCAAAATGTCCGCTGCGGTAACTGTCCAGCTCAGTCTTCCCGAACCAGTACCCGGTTCCATAGGCCATCCCGCCGCCTATCTTTGTTATCTGGGCATTCAGTGCCGAAGAGGCCAGTATGACAAGGAACAAACTGAAAATGAGTTTTTTCATGGAAGCACAAATTAAGTATAATCCTGTAAATATTATAAAGATAATTAATTACGAAGTATTTGCCAAGTTTTTGCCAGGAACCAGGCACCTGGCACCCGCCACAACAAATCTTTAACCCAGGCCAATTAATAAGACCATAAAAGGGATTCATCTTCAAAATTTGTTAAATTTGTAACCAACCGAAAAAGAACTAAAATATTCATCAGACATGGCACAGAGTACCGGTAAAATAAGCCAGATAATCGGACCAGTGGTTGACGTGACATTCCAGAGGCAAGGTTCTGAAATGCCCGATATTTACGACGCCCTGGAAATAAAGAGAAATGACGGCACAACCCTCGTCGTTGAATGCCAGCAGCATATTGGTGAAAACACGGTCCGTGCCATAGCGATGGACTCCACCGACGGTCTGCGCAGAGGGATGGAGGTAATTGCTACAGGGCAACCGATCACGATGCCGATCGGCGAACAGATAAAAGGGCGCCTCATGAATGTGACCGGAGAGGCGATCGACGGTATCGGACCGCTTGACAAAAAGGGCGGCTACCCTATTCACCGCAAGCCTCCCAAGTATGACGACCTTTCCACCGAAAAAGAGGTTCTTTATACCGGCATCAAGGTAATCGACCTGATTGAGCCATATTCAAAAGGAGGGAAAATAGGCCTCTTCGGCGGTGCAGGTGTCGGGAAAACAGTTGTTATCCTTGAACTTATAAATAATATTGCCAAATCATATGCAGGATTATCGGTATTCGCCGGTGTCGGAGAAAGAACAAGGGAAGGAAATGATCTGCTTCGCGATATGCTTGAAGCAGGTGTAATTAAATATGGCAAGGAATTTCTTGAAAGCATGAAATCAGGCGGTTGGGATATTTCAAAAGTAGATAAGGAAGCTCTCAAGGAATCACAACTTGCCCTGGTATTTGGTCAGATGAATGAACCTCCGGGAGCAAGAGCAAGAGTTGCCCTGTCAGGTCTGTCGGTTGCCGAACATTTCCGGGATGGTGACGGAAAGAGCGGCGGAAGGGATATACTCTTCTTCATGGATAACGTATTCCGTTTCACACAGGCAGGATCTGAAGTTTCCGCCCTTCTCGGAAGAATGCCTTCGGCTGTGGGTTATCAGCCTACCCTGGCAACTGAGATGGGTATCATGCAGGAGAGAATCACATCTACAAAACATGGTTCAATCACCTCTGTACAAGCTGTTTACGTGCCTGCCGACGACCTTACCGACCCGGCTCCGGCAACCACCTTCGCACACCTCGATGCAACCACAGTGCTGAGCCGTAAGATCTCAGAGCTGGGAATCTACCCGGCTGTCGACCCGCTCGACTCCACGTCCAGGATACTTGTAGCGGATATTGTGGGCGAAGCACATTACAACTGTGCACAGAGGGTCAAAGAACTGCTGCAGAGATATAATGAACTCCAGGACATCATTGCAATCCTCGGGATGGACGAGCTTTCAGAAGAGGACAAGCTGGTTGTTCACAGGGCCAGGCGCGCTCAGAGATTCCTTTCACAGCCGTTCCATGTTGCCGAACAGTTCACCGGCATCAAGGGGGCGCTTGTATCAATAGAGGATACGATCAAAGGATTCAACATGATTATGGAAGGAAAGGTTGACCAGTATCCTGAAGCAGCATTTATGCTGGTTGGCACAATTGAAGATGCAATAGAAAAGGGCGAAAAGATCCTCGCCCAGTCAAAATAAAATCGTACAGGGATGAAACTGGAAATCATCACTCCCGACAGGAAAGTATATGAAGGAGACATCAGCTCGATAAGAGTGCCGGGGGAGAAAGGATCTTTCCAGGTTCTGAAGGACCACGCCCCCATCATCTCAACGCTTGAAAACGGCCCGGTGATCATCGTCGACCAGCAGGGTAACCATGTGGATTTTGAAATCAACGGTGGAGTGATCGAGGTGAAGCAGAACAAGATCATCCTTCTTGCCGAATCGGTACGATAAGAAAACTGAAATGACACCTGACGAATTCCGGAAGCATGCCCATGAGCTGGTCGAGTGGATGGCTTCCTACATGGAAAATGTCGGGAAATATCCTGTAAAATCACAAGTCAGGCCAGGTGAGATATTCAGCCGCATCCCTGGAAAACCGCCATCGAAGCCGGAACCATTCAGCTGCCTTATGAATGACCTTGAAGAGATCATCATGCCTGGCATAACACACTGGCAGAGCCCCGATTTCTTCGCATATTTTCCTGCAAACACAAGTCCGCCTTCTGTGCTGGCAGAAATGATTATCGCCACTCTTGGGACACAGTGCATGAACTGGGAAACATCGCCGGCAGCTGCCGAACTTGAAGAAAAAATGATGATATGGCTGCGGGATATGATAGGCCTGCCCGCTGATTTTGAAGGGGTTATCCAGGACACTGCCTCGACCGCCACACTTGCGGCCATTATTACAGGAAGGGAAAAAGCTACGGCATTCACAGCCAACAGCGAAGGCATAAATTCAGGGAGGGTTCTCAGAGTCTACTGCTCGGAGCAGGCACACTCGTCGGTGGAAAAGGGAGTCAGGATAAGCGGGATAGGAAGAAAGAACCTTGTCAGGATACCTGTCAGGGAAGACTTCTCGATGGATCCGGAAAAGCTGGATGAAGCGATTTCCTCGGATAAAAAGAAAGGATACCTGCCATGCTGCGTGATCGCAACGATAGGTACGACAGGAACCACCGCTGTTGATCCTATAAGGCCCATAGGAGAGATCTGCAGCAAAAACCATATCTGGCTTCATGTCGATGCCGCAATGGCCGGCACAGCCCTTATTTTGCCCGAATTTCAATGGATGCTCGACGGACGTGAACATATCAGCAGTTTCCTTTTCAATCCTCACAAGTGGATGTTCACGAATTTTGACTGCACGGCCTTCTTTACAAAAGATGCAGAAAGCCTTATAAGGACATTCGAAATACTGCCTGAATATCTGAAAACCAGAACCCGCGGACAGGTAAACGACTACCGCGACTGGGGCATACCGCTGGGGAGAAGATTCAGGGCCCTGAAGCTGTGGAGCGTCATCAGATCATTTGGAACGGAAGGATTGCAGGAAAAGATAAGGCAGCATATAGCGTTCTCTGCGAAGCTGAAGGAGATGATCCTGAAGGAAAAGGACTTTGAAATTCTTGCGCCGGTCGTAATAAATGTAGTCTGTTTCAGATATGCTCCATCCGGCTATGACGAAAAGCAATTAAATGAACTGAATGAAAAGCTGAATCATCTTCTAAACGATTCAGGGAAAATATATCTTTCACATACCGTTGTCAACGGAAAGTACACGCTGAGGATGGTTACAGGCCAGACAAATGTAACTTTCGGTCATGTCGAAAAAGCATGGGCGCTGATACTGGAAAAGGCACGCGATCTTGCAGGAGGATCATAAGCGGGATCTCTTTCCGATGCTCATTCCGTAAATATCGATATTGAAGACAGCTTCGAGCACTGGAATCCTTTCCCCTTTCTGCCATGCTGCCTGAACTCCTGCCGATACCATATAGGGAAGGCGCAGAACATGAAAATCCGCTATAAGCTGACCGCCATATGATGTAAATGTTTCTGTATTTTCATTCTCCGACACGACTTCATATCCATTGTCACCATATTCCAGGTAGTAATTATGCGTGCCTTCCGCATAATCAAAGAAGAGTCCGGCACGTATCCTTTTCAGATACAGAAAGCTTGCAAGATTCAGATCAGGATATAACAATGGAGCGAAATAATCGCCGGAAACATAGATAAGGTCCTCCGAGATGATGTTCTCAAATCCTCTGGGGAAATTTATAAGATTGAAGTTAAGAAACGATTCTGTCGTCTGAAATTCATTTTCGAACCGGATCCTTAAGGAATTATTCTTCAAAAACCCGGGGAAGTAAAAAGCTGTTCTTAATATGAAATCGGAACCATAGAATTCACTGTCAAATGGATAATTTGAGTAATAGAGGTCAAGAACCTGTGCCAGCCTCGGGTAGATGTCACGATCAGCAGTCGCATAGGAATTTGAAAAATAGAATCTGCCTGCAAACAATGTCTGCCCGTAATCATAAGTCGAATTCTCTTTTGAATACAGATAATTATTCTCGTAGCTGGCTGTCAGGGATGGCCGGATAAAAAGTGAAAACTTGCCATTCCTGAAAATAAGCGGAATTGAAAGTGTATTTGTAAAAGTTATGCCGGACTTTACATTGGAAGGATCGCTTATGCCTGATTGCGGCTTATATATAAAAGGATTATCCCCGTAATCGAGCCGTGATTCAAGAACAGGGTACCAGCCCTGCAAGGTTATCTGAGTGTGAAATTTATGGAGTTGATCGGAATATTCATAGCCAACTGAACCAATAACGGTGCTTAGCTGGTTCTGGCTCATAAGGGTAATTCCGGGTTTTACCGAAAGAGGATCAGACTGTATCGCCTCGAGATCGGCATAGAACGGCATCCAGCTGTGAAGTCCGAACGGATGCTTCCATTTATGGTATTTTTCCGGGGAGTACTTTTCTTCAGGTTCAGGAATATATGTCTTCTCCGGCGTCTTTATGTTGTCGATAAGAAAAAATGAAGGATCGTAATTCAAATCCTCCGGTTCTGCATCATTAAGACTTGTAAAACAGAAATTATTTCCTGACGAGGAATAATCACAGAACATTACCTTGCTTCCGGTTATCAGCAGATCCGTCGCCCCGAAACGTGAGTTCGTTATTCTGGACATCTTCTTTTCAGGGGAGAGCACATAAATATTTTCTGTTCCCGAAGAGGAGCTTACAAAAAAGAGGGAATCATTACGGAGGAAGGAAGACTGAAAATCTTCCGGACGTTCTGATATGAGTGACTGCCATGACTGATCGAAAAGCCTGAAGGATATTATGCCTTCTCCGTCTTCAGTCAATGTTATGAACGTAATTTCAGAGCCATCGGCCGACCACTGGGGTTTTTGAAGGTATGCATTTCCGGGAACGGGAACAGACAATAACGATTTTCCTGTCACAGTATTTATGAGGACCAGGTTGTTATTATTTTCAGGGGTATTCTCTGTTGCTGCAATCTTCTTTCCGTCTGGAGAAACCGCTGCTGACATATACCTCGATTTCCATGTAAGCTGCCTTGTGATATTGGTCCTCAGGTCAAGGATTTTGATCACCGAATAATCCCTGTTATCCCAGCGCGGATCTCTCTGGAATTCCACCCAGGCAAGAATCATATTGCCTGCGGAGATATAGTATGGCTTCATGTACCCCGGAACATGAATTCTCTCTTCTTCCTTTGTCGACGTATTAATTTTTACAAATTCAGGAGGATTATAAAGGGTTTTCTTTACTGCTATATAGCTGTTGTCATTGATCTTTACCGGGCTGTAATAATCCGCAAAATTCCTGCCCTTTGATGGATTAAGCGCTTCATAGGCTTTGGTCTTTTTACGCAAATTCTCTTCAGTCCAGGCCTTCCCCAGGGTGTCGAATGCCTCCAGGAAAAGCTTCCTTTTATTCATGTCGATAGTGCTTTGCAGGCTTATATTTACAGGGTTCAGCAGGTAGGGGGCATTAGAAGTGAATTTCAGCGCCTTATCCCACGTCAGTGGATTGTATTTGGAATTTGTCCAGGCAACTATCTGATAACCCGACTCATAATGATCGGGGATGAAAAGCCTGAAAGAGCCGTTCACAATTCTATCATACTTGTACATTTTGCCCTTCTCAACGGCAATGGCTTTTAGAGCTTTCTGAAATGAAGGGCTTCTGCCCCTTCCTGATTCTGAAAGCACCGACTCGGCATATACAGCCTCGCCTTCCATGAACCATTGGGGAAGAAGTACCGCAACAACTCCGGTAATCTGCTGCCCCAGGATAAATGACATTGCTTTTGTAAAACCCTTATTCAATGATTCCATCTGATAGACATGTGTCAGCTCATGCAGGGCAAGCTGCCTGTTGGCATCAAGTGGAATTGAGTTTTGCTCAGGGGTGGGATAGATTTCCATCCTTTTTGGAGCCCAGGCGACATATCCGTTGGATTCTGTCGTGAAATTATGGATAACTACAGGCAGCCTGAATTTTCTTTCAGGAAAAATTGAGCCAAGATCCGAATATGCCTTGTCGAGAGACTTTGCAAATTCGATTCCCCGGGTGCCATATTTTTCAGGATAAATAATCCGGAACCTGTCGGTCTTTATCTGGAGCCATTTAAGATTTGCCGGATCCTGTCCCGTATCATAATACTGTCCTGACACCATCCGGGAAAGTGCAAGGAGAAAGAAGAAAAACAGGATGGACCGGAATTTCATCGGATTAATTATTGGCTAAAAGTAACAAATTATCCTTATTTTCGTCGTCTGGTTCTTTCCAGCTATTCTTCAATAAAACAGTGCCCAAAATGAAAAAATTCAGGCTGATAAACAATATAACCGGATGGGTGATATTTGCTATTGCGGCGATTACATACCTGATGACAATTGAGCCGACCGCGAGCCTCTGGGATTGCGGCGAATTCATTGCTTCATCCTATAAGCTCGAAGTCGGGCATCCTCCCGGAAGCCAGGTGTTTATGATCCTTGCGAGGTTCTTCAGCCTTTTTGCCGGAAATGACGTAACGAAAGTCGCTGCAATGGTTAATGCAATGTCGGCCATTTTCAGCGCATTCACTATCCTTTTCCTTTTCTGGACGATCACTCATCTTGCCCGCAAGACAATCGTGAAGGACGAAAGCGAATTCAGTATTCCAAGGATTATCGCAATTATTTCATCAGGTGCTATCGGCGCCCTGGCATTCACTTTTTCCGATTCATTCTGGTTTTCGGCTGTCGAGGGCGAAGTATATGCGACCTCCTCGCTCTTTACAGCAGCGGTGTTCTGGGCCATACTCAAATGGGAAGATGTGGCGGATGAAGAAAATGCTGACAGATGGATTATACTTATCGCATATCTGATGGGGCTCTCCATCGGAGTGCATCTTCTTAACCTTCTTGCAATTCCGGCAATAGTTCTGGTATATTATTTCAGGAAATTTGAATTCTCATGGAAGGGGCTTCTTTATTCACTGGCAGGATCATTCACCATTCTTGCCCTTCTGCTGTGGGGAATGTTGCCCGGCTTGGTCAAGATATCATCGAAATTCGATCTTTTCTTCGTGAATTCCCTGAAGCTTCCGGCAAACTCGGGAATGATCTTTCATATGATCATACTGGCAGCACTTCTGATTATAAGTATCAGGATTACAATGAAACCCGGAAAAATCGTTCAGACTGCAATTTTGGCTGCGGGTGCTCTGTTCTTCACCGGGATATGGGTTGTATCCGGCTCGGCACTGATCAACATTGTCATTCTGATTGCTGTTTCAGCAGCTATCTGGCTGATAGCCTCAAAAAACAGGGTTATGCTGAACACGACCCTTACCACCATAACGGTAATCCTCATAGGATATTCATCCATTGCAATAATACTGATCAGGGCTGACGCAAATCCGCCCCTTAATGAAAACAATCCGTCGGATCCCTTCAACCTTAAATATTATATAAGCAGGGAACAATATGGCGAAAGACCTTTGTTCAGGGGAGCATATTACAATGCCCCTGTTACAGACTACAAAAACGGCAGGCCGGTATACGTTCTCGAAAATGGCAAATATGTCATTACTCACAAGAACCTTGAACGGGTATATGATGAAAGGTTTATAACGCTTTTCCCCAGGATGTGGAGTGATCAGGAGGGGCATGACCAGATATATAAAGACTGGGGTGGATCGAAGGGAATCCCCACAACCGTGACGGACCAGTCGGGCAAAAAAACAATTATCAAGAAACCGACATTCAGCGAAAACCTGAAGTTCATGTTCAGCTATCAGTTTGGATACATGTACTTCAGATACTTCATGTGGAATTTCTCAGGCAAACAGAACGATACTCAGGGGACCGGAGGAGCTGTGAACGGAAACTGGATCACGGGAATAAAATTCATCGACGAGCCGCGTGAGGGAACCTCCGATATGCCGGCAGATATCAAAAATGACATTTCGAGGAACAAATATTATCTCCTGCCGTTCCTGCTTGGATTGGCCGGCCTTCTTTTCCAGCTTTTCCGCGACAACAAGAACTGGTGGATAATCATGCTGCTGTTCATCATGACAGGATTAGCCATTGTATTCTATCTTAACCAGTACCCAAATCAGCCGCGTGAGCGTGATTATGCATATGTAGGATCCTTCTACTTCTTTGCCGTATGGATCGGCCTGGGAGTGATCGCTATCTATGATCAGATCAAAAAGCTTACCGGAGAAGGCATTGCGGCCCCCCTGTCGGGGATTTTGTGCCTGGCTGTTCCTGTGATAATGGGTACGGAAAACTGGGACGATCACGACAGGTCGGGACGTTATCTGGGAAGGGATGTGGCATTCGATTATCTCGAATCCTGCGCCCCGGAAGCGATACTTTTCACCAATGGCGACAACGACACATTCCCGCTCTGGTATGCACAGGAGGTTGAAGGAAAGAGAACGGATGTCAGAGTCTGCAACCTTATGCTGCTTAACACTGACTGGTACACAGAGCAGATGAAAAGGAAAGTATATGAATCCGATCCTCTTCCGATTTCTCTGCCGATACAGAAGTACTACGACGGCATCAATAACCAGATTTACATTGATCCGAACAGAAAGGAAACAGTGGATATCTCAACAACAATTGAATGGGTAAAAAGCAGCAACAGGGGAACAAAGGTACAGGTATCGGCAAGCGAATGGCTCGATATTATTCCTTCCCGGTATATCCGTATACCTGTCGACAAAAAGAAAGTACTTGAATCAGGAACGGTCAAACCGGAGGATTCAGCCAAAATAGTTCCCTATATCGACATAAAGCTGACCGGTAGTTCAATAATCAAGAGTCAGCTTATTGTTCTGGATATTCTTGCCCACAATAACTGGGAGCGTCCCATTTATTTTGTAACCGGATACCATCACGATGCACTCGGGCTGGAAGAGTATTTTCAGCTTGAGGGACTTGCCTACAGGCTGGTTCCTATAAAGTCAGGCAAAGAGAATTGGCTCGATTATGGCAGGATTGACACGGACATAATGTACGACAACATGATGAATAAGTTTGTCTGGGGCGGGGCCAATGATCCTAAAGTCAATCTCGATTATCACCATACACGCACACTGATGGTGGTCAGGGCAAGGCTTAACTATGCCAAGCTGGCAAAAGCGCTTGCGGCACAGGGGAAGAATGAAAAAGCCCTTCATGTCCTGGACGACTGCATGGAGAAGCTGCCGCTGAGCACTGTCAAATATGATCCTTATGTGAATGATATCATCGAGGCATATTTTGCAGCAGGGAATACGGAAAAAGCAGTTGAGATGACCAACGACCTCTGTAATCATTTTTATGCACATCTCGATTATTACCTGAAGCAGAAGCCATATATCGTAGGTTCCTCTGATTATGCCATCGGAACAGCCTTTGAATATGCACGGCGTGCAGGAGAAGCATGTATCGCCAACCGGCAGACAGATATGGGGATCGAGATAAACAGAAAACTGCAGGAATACTATACGAAATATATGGGATTGGTGGAGCCGGCTTCGAGGTGAGCCGGATCAGTCTATCAGGGAATGAGTGGCTTCGTGCTTGAGATACTTCTCGAGCAGGAAAACGATCTTATCAGGATAAACGGGTTTCAGGACATATTCATTGCAACCTGCCAGGTATGCCTCAGTCTTGCTTTGCTCGGAAGAGTATGCGGTAAGCATCAGAACTGGCACATTCTTTCTTTCCTTTCGAAACAACCTGATGCATTCTATCCCGTTGATAAGTGGAATAAGAAAATCCATGAAGACGAGATCTATCTTCTCGTTTTCACGGCCCAGGTAATCAATAAATTCTTTTCCATTGTGGAAAATCCTGATTTCGGCTCCCGTGCTTTTCAAAAGTGTTTCATAGTATCGGATAGACGGCACATCGTCTTCAACAATAACTATTCTTTTGTCTGTCAGTTGTAATTCGTTGATATTCAAAATTAATCTCTGAGTTACATTAAACTGTATAAAATTACAATAAGTAACCGAGCAGTACTTCTGGCAATTCTGCAGTTATAAACATTTTTTCAACACGCATTTGGCAATGTGAATATAGTAAATATTTGGTTTCTAAATGAAAATATCTCAAATTCGTAAAGCAAAAAAGCAGCCCATGATTACGATAACCGGCTCTCTCAGAAAGACCATGATTTCGATATGCTTGTTCCTGTCGGCTGTAACCACATACGGGCAGAACGGGTTTGACAATTCTTCAAGGGCATTGTACATCTTCGACATGGTCGGAAAATATGTCAATTTCGGACCAGGTTTTGCTGATTCCTCCACATTCAAGATCGGGATGATGCTTGGTGACTACGAACTGCTTTTTGAACTTGGAAACCTTTCCAAGTCGAGGCCCCGGATCCAGAACAAGCCTGTCCAGATAAGCGGATATAAAAGACTGGAGAGCGTTACTCACACACAGGTACTGTACGTCAATAAATCCTCCGGCTTCGATCTTCAGAAGATCAGGGAAATGATATCCGGAAAGCAAACCCTTCTCGTTACCGAAGGCTATGAATTCAGGGAATCGATGATAAATTTTGTTGTAGTCAACGGGGTCCCGAGTTATGAGATAAATGAAGATTATATCAAAAAAGAGGGAATGTCTATTCCGCAATCCGTAATTTTCACTGCTATAAAAACAAAGGAAGACTGGGAGAAGCTATTTACGGTTACCGATGCAGATTTGCAGGTGCAGAAAGAAACGGTAAAAGCGCAACAGGTCGAAATCGAGCTTCAGAAAACAGAAATCAAAAAGCAGAGAAAACTACTTGACAGTCTCGACAGTGAGATCATATTAAAGGAAAAAGCTCTTAATGAAAGGCAAAAGATCCTGAATACCCAGATACTTCAGATTCAAAGGCAAAAGGGTGAAATCTCAGCCCAGGAGTCAAAGATAATAGTCCAGCAGCTGGAAGCCATGGTTCAGAACGATACCCTCAGGAATCAGAAGGAAAAAATAAGGGTGCAGATCGCCATGATGGATGAACAGCTGAAGAAAATAGGATTGCAGGAAGAAAAAATCAAGATTCAGCTTGCCACCCTTGAGAAGCAAAAGCTGATCCTCTGGTTTGTCATCCTGGCGCTGCTTATGGTTAGCGTCCTCGGATATTACATTTACCGCAGCTATAAGATTAAAAAAGAAGCCAACAAAAGGCTTGAAGAGAAGAACAGGACAATATCGCTGCAGAAGGATGAGATTGCCCAGCAACGAGATCTGGCTGCCGCGCAAAGGGATCAGATCGCATATCAGAAAAAACACATAACCGACAGTATCCTGTATGCAAAGAGGATACAGACGGCCCTCATTCCTTCGCTGGAGCTTTTCAGCGACAAGCTTGAGCACTTTGTGATTTACAAGCCTCTTGCAATAGTCAGCGGCGACTTTTACTGGGTCAGCTCCCTGGAGAATAAGCAGGTGATCATTGTCGCAGACTGCACAGGTCATGGTGTTCCCGGAGCCTTCATGAGCATGCTTGGAGTTACGCTCCTGAATGAGATTGTAAACAACAAGCATATCCTGATGCCTGACCAGATAATTGAAAACCTGCGTCAGGGAGTCATCCGGTCTCTGAACCAGATCGCTGACGAAGATTCGATAAAAGATGGCATGGACATTTCAGTATGTGTCGTGGATTTCAGCGAGAACATACTCTGGTGGGCAGGTGCAAACAACCCGCTCTACCTTGTCAGGGGGAATGAGCTTGTTCATTACCGTGCCGACAAGATGCCCGCATCGATCCATTACAAGATGATACCATTCACCCTTCATAAAATAGCGCTTAAAAAGGGTGATGCATTTTATATATTCTCGGATGGTTTTGCTGATCAGTTCGGCGGGCCCAGACAAAGGAAATTCATGTCAAATCAGCTCAAGGAAATACTTGTCTCAATGACGGAAATTCCCATGCTCAGGCAGGCAGAAAAACTAAATGATATATTCGAGGAGTGGCGCGGCGATGCACCACAGGTCGATGACGTAACCCTGATAGGAATCAGGTACTAATTACATTCGAGTGAAGTTACAGCCCCCGTTACAGGATTTGTATAATCGGGATTTGCAGCTTTAAATGCCACCAGGGTAGCTCCGCAATATTCTCCTTCAACTCCCGTGTCAGTCACATTCCCGTCCAGTGTCTCTGGTAATAAGCTTGCATGTTTCACAATCGTTCAGGGCTTCGCATGAAGTAAATCCCCAGGCGATGAATAAGAACATAAAAGCAGATAAGATTTTTCTTTTCATATTGTTGGATTTCGGTTCAGATTTAATTGCACTCCCAGGCTGTCCTGATATTGCCATTTATATAATCATCCATTGCCTCGATGGTTATGAGTGATGCGCCGCAGTAATCTGCAGGGGCAGTTTCATGATCCCATGCTCCGTCTACATATGTCACCTGCCTGCAGGTTTTGCAATCACTCAGAATTTCACAGGAATTGAAGTATACGGCTATGAAAAAAAGTGCAACAGCAAAAAAGATTTTCCTCTTCATACGGTTTTCATTAAAGTCAAATATATGTAACTCTCAAAGTTATAGAACGATTTTCCTCTTAAAAGGTTGCTTTAATGCGATATTTTTGACGAAACAATGCATCATTTGGCTAAATTGCCTGTCATTGGAGCAGGAATGAGTAAAACAAATAAGGAATAAAAAATTAATCGTCATGGAATTAGCAAATAAAATGAGAAAGCATGTAACAGTCGTCGGTGCCATCCACATCGGATTTGGTCTGATAGGATTGATGGGCGCCCTGGCTATTTTCTTCGCGCTCAGGTTTGCTGCCGGCTTCGTTTCCGGTGAAGATATACCTGAGGTAGTGCTTAAATTTCTTTCAATCAGTCTTCCCATGCTGGTCGGATTCACTTCTACGCTGGGACTGATAGGCGGAATAGGTCTGCTCTCGGTCCAGCCCTGGGCAAGATATCTGATCATCGTGGTAGCAGCCCTCGGATGCCTGAATATCCCGATCGGAACACTTAAAGGGGTTTATTCACTTTGGGTGCTGCTTCAGGATGATACGATAAAGCTGTTTGAAAGGAAATAAAGTATTTAATAATCTAAAAGTAGGTGTGTTGCATGCAACACACCTACTTTTTTATTTTATTACATTGCCATCAATCACTTAATTTCTAATTTTAAAGAAAATCATAACCAAATGGCTGACGACAACAAGATAATCTTTTCGATGTACCGTGTCGGGAAAACATACCCACCTCACCGCCAGGTGCTTAAAGACATCTCCCTCTCCTTCTTCCTTGGCGCCAAGATTGGCATCATCGGTCTTAACGGATCAGGCAAATCGACCCTGATGAAAATAATTGCCGGGAAGGAAAAAGAGTACCAGGGTGAAATTACTTTTCTTTCCGGTTACACGGTCGGCCACCTGCCCCAGGACCCGCTTCTCGATGACAGCAGGACTGTCAGGGAGATAGTGGAAGAGGGCGTTCGCGAGACTATTGATATCATAAATGAATATGAAAAGATAAATGCCAGCTTCGGAGAACCGGAGGTTTATGAAAATCCGGACAAGATGCAGCAGCTTGTGGACCGGCAGGCTGTTTTGCAGGAGAAGATCGAATATCATGACGGCTGGAACATCGAACACAAGCTGGAGAGGGCAATGGATGCCCTCAGGTGCCCGGAGAGCACTGCAAAAGTGAATGTCCTTTCAGGCGGTGAACGCAGACGCGTTGCGCTCTGCAGACTTCTGCTCCAGCAGCCTGATGTTCTGCTGCTCGACGAACCGACCAATCATCTTGATGCCGAATCGGTGCAGTGGCTGGAAACAACCCTGAAACAATATCACGGAACAGTGATATGCATAACCCACGACAGGTACTTCCTGGATAATGTTGCAGGCTGGATACTTGAACTCGACAGGGGAGAGGGAATTCCATGGAAAGGCAACTATTCTTCATGGCTGGAGCAGAAAGCTAAACGCCTGGAAGTCGAGGAGAAGGGAAATGTAAAGAGAAGGAAGATCCTTGAGCGTGAGCTTGAATGGGTAAGAATGTCGCCAAAGGCGCGCCACGCAAAATCCAAAGCACGACTCGGAGCCTATGAAAACCTTCTCAATCAGGATGTCAAACAAAAAGAAGAAAAACTTGAAATATTCATTCCTAACGGTCCGAGGCTTGGAGATAAAGTGATCAAGGCAACGGGTGTCGCCAAGTCATATGGCGAAAAACTTCTGTTCGATGACCTTGACTTTAATCTTCCTCCTAACGGAATCGTAGGAGTGATTGGCGCCAACGGCGCAGGAAAAACAACATTGTTCAGGATGATTATGAAACAGGAGTCTGCCACAAAAGGAACTTTTGAAATCGGAGAGACGGTATCTCTCGGGTATGTCGATCAGGCTCACTCGGAAATAGATCCGGCAAAGACTGTTTATGAGGTTATTTCCGGAGGACAGCCTGAAATAATGGTTGGAAACCGCCTCGTAAACGCCAGGGCTTATGTGGCAAGATTCAACTTTACGGGCGCTGACCAGGAGAAGAAGTGCGGAATGCTGTCGGGCGGCGAACGGAACCGCCTGCATCTTGCCCTTACCCTTAAGTCCGGAGCGAATGTCCTTTTGCTCGACGAACCTACAAACGATATAGATGTCAATACTCTCAGAGCCCTGGAGGAGGGACTTGAGAACTTTGCAGGTTGTGCCGTGATAATTTCCCACGACCGCTGGTTCCTCGACAGGGTGACGACTCATATGATGGCGTTTGAAGGCAACTCGAAGGTTGTATGGTTCGAAGGGAACTATTCCGACTATGAGGAAAACTATAAAAAACGGGTTACGGATACCACACCGGCGAGGATCAAGTACAAGAAACTGGCATAAGAACCATGTACTCATCCCCCCAACCCCCTTCTCTCCTAAGAAAGAGGGGAGCTAAATAGTTAGAGCACAATATTTTCCCCCTCTTTGCTTTAGCAGAGAGGGGGATTAAGGGGGTGAGTGCATGAATTCAAAGATTGCTTCGTCCCGCTTGGGCGGGACTCGCAATGACAATGGTTCATGAAAATAAACTCATTAAAATGAAAAGAACTTAAACAAAATTCAGGTATTGATAACATTGCATTGTCTTTACAATCTCAGATTTCTGCCCAGATTGGCACAAGATTTCCGTCTGAGAAGAAAGTAGTTAAAGGATCCTGTTACCGGGACCGAGCTTACTTTTTTGACAAGCACTCCAAAGGGAGATTCAAAGATCTATCAGACACATAATCAATGGACTGCTGACGGCAACTGGGTGATATTCAGGTCGAACAGAGTCAGGGGAGAAGCCATGGCCGTCAATGAGTCTACCGGGGTTATTGTCCAGGTATCTGAAGGCGGATATACCGGGATGCTGAATGTAGCAAGAAAATCGATGAAGCTTTATTTCATGAGAGACACAACCACGAGGCGCAGGTTCATCCCGCCGGCAGGCCAGCCGCCTGCTCAGGGAAACCCTCAGCAGGGTACACCCAGGATGAGCAGTGCGATTCAGGTTATTGAAGTTGATCTTGCAAAGCTTTTCAAGGACAGCGAATCCGGAAAATTAAAGCCCGCATCCGAATATCAGCGTATCTGCGGATATACCCCTCCTGAATTGGGTGCCGGAGGTGATATGGCCCTGGATGCCGGCGAGGAGATTGTGTATTTCAGGATTGGAAAGGAGGCAGCACTCAGGAGCCTTCCGGAAGGGACTAAGATTGAATCTAACTTTGGTGCAAGGAACATGGGTGCAGGTCCTTCCGGAATAGGGAAAATGGATCTCAAAACCGGCAAATGCGAAGTAGTTGTGGCAGTTCCGTTCCAGGTCGGCCATATCCAGACGAATCCCTGGGTCCCCGGTGAAATAGTTTTCTGCTGGGAGACAGGTGGAAAGGCACCGCAGAGAACATGGACGGTATTGGCTGATGGAAGCGGATTGCGGCCGCTCTATCCCGAGGCAGAATTCGAATGGGTAACACACGAAGCTGTCATAACAAAGGATGAGGTTGCGATAGCTATAATGGGGCACAGAAAAATAGGTATTCCTCAACAGCCTTCAGATCCGCAAAATCCGGGGCAGGAAGTCGGCTGGGGTCCTTCGGGGACTCGCGAACATCCGACAGGGCTGGGTATTGTAAACCTGAGGACCAGGGAGATGACAATTGCCGGGCAGACACCTTCCGGCAGCGGTCTCTGGCATGTCAACGGTTCGGGTGACGGCCGCTGGGCTGTCGGAGACGATTTTTCACGCGGCATCTACCTGATCGACAGGCATACGCGTGAGATGATCCTTCTCTCAACCGGCCATAAAATGACGGCATCGGATCATCCGCATCCCACATTCAATGCCGACGGAACAAAAATAGAAATACAATCTGCTTTTCTTTCTGAAGACAACAGGTCCCTGAATATCTGCATAATTCCCGTACCCGAAGAATGGCTTAAAAGAAAGTATTAATTCAAGTTGGTTTAAACTCCCCTTCCCAGCGGGCAATAACTGCTGTGGCGAGACAATTGCCGAGGACATTCACCGATGTTCTGGCCATATCCATCAGCTCGTCGATCCCGAGGATTATATAGATCGGCCATGTGGGAAGCCCGAAGCTTGCAGCAGTACCCAGGAGGATTACCATTGAAGCCCTGGGAACACCTGCCACGCCTTTGCTGGTCAGCATTAATGTGAAAACAATAAGAAGCTGTTTGTCAAAAGAGAGATGAATCCCGCTTATCTGTGCAACAAAAATGGTTGCCAGTGAAAGATAAAGTGTTGTACCGTCAAGGTTGAAGCTGTAACCGGTTGGCATCACGAACGCAACTATTTTACGCGGAACACCGAATTCCTCCATTCTTTCCATAGCGATCGGCAATGCCGACTCTGAACTGGTAGTGGCAAATGCAATGGTGAAAGGTTCTGCAACCTTGTTCAGGAATTTCCTCACGGGAATCTTAAACAATAAGTGCGACCGGAAGGAGCACAAAAAGGAGAAAAACTATCAGCGAAACATATAAAGTAGCAAGAAGCTTGAAAAGATTTACCAGGATATCGAGTCCCATATGCCCTACGCTGTAAGCTATTGCAGCAAATACTGCAAATGGGGCGAAGTACATGATGAGCTGTGTGAACTTGAACATAGTCTCAGCAAGGGCTTCAGTGAACCGCACCATGGGGCTTCTGTATTTCTCCTTGATCAGGGCAACGGCAATCCCGAAAAGGATGCTGAAAACCACTATCTGCAAAACCTGTCCTTCATAAATTGCTTTTGCAATATTTTCCGGGAAAATATGGAGGATCAGATCAGATCCGGTAACCGCTGTTACCTGTGCAATTTCAGACTGATTGACAACATCCGGTACCGTAACTCCTACTCCTGCTTTGCTGATATTGATTGCAGCCAGTCCGATAAAAAGTGCGATTGTAGAAACGATTTCGAAATAAACAAGTGATTTCCATCCCATACGCCCTACCTGCCTCAGGTTTGAATGGCCGGCAATTCCGACAACCAGTGTGGCAAACAGGAGCGGAGCAATGATCGTCTTGATCATGCGCAGGAATATTTTGCTGATGAGGTTCATTTTAACCGCAACACCTGGCAGATCGAAACCGAATTCTGCGCCTATGATCATGCTTATCAGGATCCATGTTGTAAGCGATTTCTTGTAGAATGCATATGCTACGACAGTAGAAATGAAGATCCACCGGAATACCAGAAGAACGGTCTTGCCAATATGCACTATATCATAATGGTCCAGTACGGTAAGAAGCGAAGCCGCAAACAATGTTGCAAACAGCGAAATGATGACAAGCCTCGGGATCTTTGATTTTGCTTTGGTTTTCCCGTTTTCAGGGTTAGTGGTATCTGGCTCAGGCATACAGGATTATTTACTCGTACTGCAAACATAATGAAATGAAATGGAAACAGGAATTTCAATCAATCTCACAATTAAAATATTTGGCACTAACCTGTAATAGTGTAACTTTGGTAAGACGGTTAAATGCTCATCTCGGAAAAAAGTATATGAAGAAAACATGTATTCATTCTGATTCTATTCTTTTCAGTTGTTTCATGCAGCAAAAATGATTATCCCGATCTGGATTTTAAACAGGAAATGCGTGATTTTGTAATTGGGATCAGCAATTATTCCAGGCTCAGCGATCCTGATTTCATAATAATTCCTCAAAACGGCATTGAACTGATAACGATCAACGGAGAAGAAGACGGATCACTGTCAGAGAGTTATTCAGAAGCTATTGATGGTCACGGACAGGAAGATCTGTTTTATGGCTATAATGATGACGACAAGGCTACTCCGGCTGAGGATAATAGCTTACTTAAGGACATTTTTGGACAGGTCAAAGAATAACGGGAAGACAATTCTGGTTACCGACTACTGTTATACGCAATCAAAAATGTCAGACTCGTATACCCGGAATAATTCCTCGGGATATATTTCTTTTGCAGCAACCCACAGAGAATTAGATAATATACCAAACTTTCCAAGTCCGGTTTACGGTGAGAATAATTCAATAATTACTTCTCTTTCCCAGGTAAAGAACTTTTTATACCTCATCAATCCGGAAAATTTCAGTTCAAAGACAGATTTTATAAATGCAATAACATCGACAAACTATGATCTTCTGATAATGGATCTGTTTTTTGATGAAACGACTGAATTCACGGCAGGAGAAGTCACGCAGTTAAAATACAAGGCAAATGGAGGAAAACGTCTGGTTATATCCTATATGTCAATCGGAGAAGCTGAAAATTACAGGTATTACTGGCAGTCGGGATGGGAGTCGGGAGATCCCTTCTGGCTTGATGATGAAAATCGTGATTGGGGAGGGAATTATAAGGTCAGATACTGGGAGCCGGAATGGAAAAAGATTATTTTCGGCTTTGAAGATTCTTATACAAAGAAAATTATTAATGCCGGCTTTGATGGTGTCTATATGGATATTATAGACGCTTTTGAATATTTCGAATGATTCCCAGGACTCTTTCCCAAAATTTCATTTTCTGATAATGATGGAATTAATAATACTATTTTTTTTGTCATATTTACACAGATTAACTATAAACCAAATCCTGGATATTCTATGAAATATATGTCCTCCTTGATTAAGAATGTCATCGCTGGTATTCTTGCATTAGTTATTATCACTTCCTGTTCACAAAAGCAAAACTGGCCGCAGTTCAGAGGGCCGGATGGCAATATGCTCTCTCCGGCTGACAATCTTCCTGAAGAATGGGACACGGTAAAGAACATTGCATGGACATATAAGCTTGACGGAGCAGGATGGTCGTCGCCGATTGTATGGGGGAATAAAGTATTCATAACATCGTCTTTCCCCGAAAAAGTGGCGCCAGTGCCTGAACGTCCTCCCATGCAGGGTCCGCCGCCACCTTCGCGGCCAGGTGCATCTCAGTCCGGACAAGCCCCCCAGGGAGGACAGGGATCCACGGCCTGGACAGGGACAGCCCGGAGCTCCGCCGCAGGAAGATAATGATACTACATTCAGACAGGATGTTTACCGATGGGAAGTGACATGTATTGACCTGAATACAGGGAAAGAACTTTGGAAGCAGGTAGCTTTTCATGGCAATCCGAAAGTGAAGAAACACCCCATGAACAATTACGCAACAGAGACTCCGGTGACGGATGGCAAAAGAGTATATGCATATTTTGGCAATATCGGGCTATTCTGCTATAACATGGAGGGCATTCAGCTGTGGAATAAGGATTTGGGAGCTTATAAGGTTTTGAATGGATGGGGAACAGGATCGTCACCGGTGATATACAACGGGATTATTATACATACAGGCAGATAACGAGGAGAATTCATCTCTCACAGCTATCGATGCTGTTACCGGTGAAGAGAAGTGGAGGGTGAAGCGGGAAGAGAAAACCAATTACAGCACCCCGTATATCTGGAAGAATAAAGTCAGGACAGAGCTGATTGTCGGCGGCAAAACCGCCAGATCTTACGATCCTGAAACAGGAAAACTTAACTGGGAGTTGAAAGCCGGAGGAGAACAGGCAATCCCCTCCCCTGCTGGTGATGAAAATTTTCTTTACCTGGGCAATACAGGCGGGCAGAATGCTAAAAGCAATCCTGTTCTCAGTAAAAGCCGGAGCCGAAGGTGATATAACTCCTCCGGACAGCACAACCACAGGCGAGGGGGTTGCATGGGTATTCCGGGACGCCGGTCTGGGCAACTCATCACCTCTTTTGTACAAGGGAAATCTTTACATAATAGCCAGCCGAGGAGGTGAGATCAAATGCATAAGAGCCGCTGACGGAAGCCTTGTTTACAAGGACAGGGTAAGCGGACTTGGGAGCAGTATGGGCATCGGCATGGGCATACAATGGCAAAATCTGGTTCTACGATGAGAAAGGTATTACGCGTTCATTCAAAGCCGGTGAAAAATTCGAACTCGTTTCTGAGAACAGGCTCAACGGAAAGTTCTGGTCTTCAGTGGCAATAACCGGTAATGGTTATGTTTTCAAGGGAGTTGAAGCATTGTATTGTGTAAAACAATAGCTTAATTTTGTTCAAATATTTTTGCATTATGGGTAAAAGCAAAGCCAGTTTCAGTTTAGTCGGTGTATTTACGATTGTGTTTCTTCTATTCTCAGGTTGTCAAAAGAAGGAACCCGGATTCCTGGAAGGGAATATATCCATCGGTCCGCTTTGTCCCGTGGAAACGTATCCGCAAAGTTCTGACTGTTTGCCAACACTTGAAACGTACAAGGCATATCCTGTGGTCATCTGGACATCTGACGGAAAGAAGAAGATAACTCAGATTTATCCCACAGTGGAAGGCTATTTTAAAATTGAACTGGATCCAGATCTCTATCTGGTTACTCTCGAAACAGGTGAAAACAGCACCAGCCATAGCAATCTGCCGGAGACTGTTATAATCGTTTCAGAAATGACAACACGTTTTGATATCAATATCGATACCGGGATCAGGTATCCGTACTGATTGCTTAAACCGTAAAGTCTTATATTACAAGGTATTTTAAGAGTCTGTCTTCTTTGATTTGGGTGGAATAAATAAGGAATTCCCATTGTTGAATTTCCTGTCCAGAAGAAGGTCCACCACCTGAACTGCACCCATCATTGTTCCATAGAGGCCATGAGCAAATTTTGGCTGATAGAGATTCCGGATCGGTGTTTTCATTGAAATGCGTTTTGGTCCGAATTGTGTTACCAGCGAGGCAATATCATATATGCTGCCTGTCGGGGAGCCCGAATAACGGGCATATGTTGCGGGAGTGGCAATGTCTTTTACCACGATATGTTTTTTAAGGTCCGGAATAAAATACTTTTCCGCAATATCGATCAGGAAATCAGCCCATTTTTCCTTTTCTGCCCTGTATTTTTCATAGTCGGTCTCCCTCAGTTCCTTCCACCCGTTCAAAGCCCAGGGTGTGCTGCGGATTGTGACTGTATTCTTTGCTCCTGTCGTAAGCGAGGGACAGATAACTGCTGCATGGAAGCAATCCTTCGAGAATCCGTGATTGCCAGCCAGAAATGCATTGAACAGCTTCTCTGAAGTTCCCAGTCCGGTGGAAACGACATTATAGGGATAGTCAAGATCCAGCTTTTTCAGGTCTATCCTGTCATCAAGTCCCAGGGCGACGTTGAACGATGAAGGAGACATGATAGTTTTTTCAAGCTTTTGAATGTATTCCTGCGGAAGATTTTCATCACCTACAAGCCTGCGCATTGCCAGCATCGGATCAATTGTAGTGATAACCTTATCTGCATTTATCATGGCAGATTCACCTTTTATTCTCACTCCTGTAACAACGCCATCCTTCGTCTCTATTTTCCCGGCTTCAGCCTTAAAGAGAATTTCTCCTCCCAGTGACTGGAACTTCTCAGCAAGCTTTGCAGGATACTCGTCGAAGAAGCCAAAGGGACGGAAGCACCTGGTCATGGATGAAAGCATGGCACCTGTTGCCAGAATAGCTGAAGCACGGTCGGAGGGCACACCTGAAAAAGAAGTGAATGTCTCCATCACCTCCCTCAGCTTCGGATTAGTAATTCTGAATTTATCCAGCAATCCGGAGTAAGTCTGGTTGAGGTTGGCAATCACTTTAGGAGCCTTGAATACGGTTGCCAGATTATCTTTAAGAGTGGCATTTGCCTTCAGTTTTCTTACCTGCTTGAAAAGATCCACTGAATAATCCATAAGTGCAGATATTTTTTCTGCATCATCAGGGAACTTTTCCAGGAGATACCTTGTAAAATTTTCAGCTCCTGCCGGGATCCTGTATTCCTCGACATGTTCCCCATCTACAACAAGCCTCCGCATGAAGTTCTTCTCATATTTCTTCAGGGGAAGGTCAATCTCCAGATAATCAAGAATATCAACAATGTCGGGGAAAAGCTGAGAAGTTTCAAAGACATATCCATCCTTTTCGTAAGCCGTGCTGTAGCCTCCGGGATAGCTGTTCTTATCAATTATCAGGGTTTTCATACCTGTCGTATTCTTCATCCACATTAATCCGCATGCAAGTCCGCTTAATCCGGCGCCAATAATTACCATGTCATAATGGTCCCTGCCGGAAAAATTCGATGACAAGCTGTCACGTTTGAGCTCGTATAAAGTATTCATGATTTTTTGTATTTATAATCCTACTGGAATCTGGCTATTCTGTTAAAACTACATATTTTCTGAACACAAGGCAAATAAACTTTTTTGCAGTTTCCCTGACTAATAAACAAATTATGATTTCTTTTTGAACAATTGGTTTTCGTTTGATGTTTGGTATTATAATTGATATCAGAACTAAAAGTGATCTTGATTCAAAAAAATGGAAAACGTTTCGGTTCAGAATAAATTAAAAACAAATACTGCCATTGGTAATGGGACTGACTATTACAGGGCTAAAGCCATAAATGAGGAACAGGGTTTCAATTCATTGAGCAACAGGCTTACGGCGGAAGGAGGAAAGAATATATTCCTTTACCTGAAGAGCTTCAATCTGATTGATAAACCAGATCTTTTAATACTCTCCCCGACCAGCCATTATTACTACGAGGAGAATGACTTCAAAAATGTCAGGACTATTGTGAACCTGATAAAGCTGAATACGATAAGCAATCTTGATACCTTTCTAGCCACGCTGACACGTGTATTGCCTCCGAATGTCAATTTCATAGGATGCTTTTCCGACAGCAAGCCTCTTATAGGGATTGGATTTCTTTCAGAGCTGTCAACCAGGTTCAATAATCTGCTGGATTTAAGGACGGAACGTATTATGGATAAGAAAGACGTTTCAAAGCTATTGGGGAAGTATGGCTTTAAAGTGATTGATATGACGGAGATGAACGGATTAACATACTTCTATTCACAGAATATCTGCTTGCCTCTGAAAATCCGGGCCTGACGGAAAAATTCGTCCTCAGGTCTATTTCTTCGGCAGATTAAGTTTTTTCAGAAATTCATCCCAGCGGGGATCATCATGAAACAAATCAAATTCATTGAGATTTCACCACCCATGCTGTCCAGCCATGGTGCGGCTCATAATTAAGCCATTTGAAAGCTTCATCTTTTCTCCCTAATGCTGCATAAATTTTCGCGCGGTTCAACGCGCTAATTGGAATTACCTCCTTCTTTTCAATTTCATGAAGTATTTTCTCTGCTTCCTCACGGTGACCTGTAGCAATATATGTAAGGCAAAGATAAGGCGGTCCAAAGTTGGGATAAAGCTCTGCAAGCTTCTGATGCATTTTAATCGCTTCCTCGTTTCTGCCCATTCTTAGATATGTCCTACCAAGAACAACATAGCCCATTGGGTAATCCTTTTGAATTTCAAGTGATTTAAGGGCTTCCTGAATCGCTTCTTCATACCTGCCGGCAAAATTATATAAACCTCCCAGCCATGCTGTATGCAAGGGGTTGTAGGGATCATACTTCTGTGCAAGCTTATGCTCAGCAATGGCTTCATCCATCCGGTCCCAGAGATAAAGACCCCATGCATAATGATAATGAGCCATATCCAGGTTAGGATTTAATTCAAGGGCACGTTTAAAATGCTTTTCTGATTCGGTAAATTTCCAGGATTTATAGAGGTATGCAATAGCCAGGGCAGCATGGACTTCAGCGATTGTAGAGTCAAGCATCATTGCCTTCAAGGCATATTCTTCTCCTTTTATCAGTGCATCACCGGGATCAAGAGGACTATGAGCAATTGTCAGATAACCCTGTGCAAGCCCTGCATTTGCAAATGCATCTTCAGGAGCAATCCTTACTGCTTCATGAAGATATTCCAGACCTTTTTTTATTCCTTCCTCCGTCGTTTTTTCTATTTCAGACATTCCCCGGGAATATGCTTCGTATGATTGCGGATTAACCTGGCGTGGCTGAGATAATTTTACAAGGTCCTGCGGCAATAAATCAAGGCCGATTTTTTCAGCTATCTGCTCTGCAATGGTTTTATGCACTAAATGAATGTTTGTGCGATTGATGGAATAATTGTTCGCCAGGATAGGTTTCTCTTCGGGAAATATCTGGATCAGCCTGATCATAATTTCCTCCAGGTCTCCCGAACCTAATAACAGATCCTTCTATCAGGTAATCCACACGGGCTTCTCTTGCTATTTTGGATAATGACATCCTGTCCTTTTCCATTGCGGAAGTTGTACGCGAACCTACTATCCTTAATGGTTTTACCTGGCTTATTTTTCCTAACTCCTGATATGAAGCCTCACGGTGCATATCAGCCAGAAAATCATTTGAAACATCACCGGTAAGATTTTTAAAAGGCATTAAAGCAACCGACTTTTCAACATTTGTCTTACCGGATCCTTTGAATAATTTCGGATAAACAAGTATTCCGGCAATTATTAATATTGAAACAATTGCTAAAAATGTCAAATATTTCCATTTACCTGATTTGGAGGATTCCGGCTGCTTTTCCTTTCTGTGCACTTTTTTGATCTCCTCCGATGGCTCACCATGACTGAATCTTTTCTCTGCTCGTGGTTCGCCTGATAATCCTGAAATAATCTCCTGGATGGCATTGCCGACTTTATTTATCTGATTTCGGTACTTGGTCTTATTCAGGTTGATTTTTTCATCATCCTCAGGTTTGAGCGGTCTGTTAACTCCCGGTTCCGTATAAATAAACTCAACACCACGGAGTACTCCGCCAAGTACCGTTTCGCAAAGTTTTATATCTGCCATTATTCAGATCGTAAATCCGGATTGGCAGTACTCTGTTTGATACATTACCATTGGGCAGTTTTACTTTCAACCCGAATTGATCCTGTTGAAGCCTGGTCAACAAATGCCTTAAACTCATGTTCCCAGGCAAATGATTTAGGATCGCAATAAGTACGTGATATAATTGGAATAAAGATCAGGCACTTCAGTTTCTCCTTCAGGGAGGCATCCACATCGTGTGTTTCAAGCAGTCCGTCATGAGGATTTATGTCAAAATAAACACTGATCTCCTCCTTGAATGTTGCCTCCAGTTCCTTCCTGAGATTGTCAACAAACTCCGTCACCCAGCCATCATACTTGTTATCTTTCTGGCGGTAGCTGATGAAGATGTCGTATTCGTAGTTGGGAATGAGACTTGCCATGTGAACTGTTCATCATGCTAAAGTTACGAAAGGCTTAAACACAAGCCAAATAAATAATTTCTCAGGCTAAAATCCCTTACCTGATTTTTACCCCAGCAGGCAAAGACAAGCAGAAAATGCAGATTCTTTTAAGTCAGTTTCAATTATACTATCTTTATTGATAATTATTTCTGATAAAAAGATTTAGGAATTATCGGTCTATTGAGAGTTAAATAAGCTATTCTATGAAAACTGACAGAAGAACATTCGTTAAAACAGGTGCCATGGCTCTGGCCGGGACGATGTTTATTAACAACTCATTCTCAGCCTCTCCAAAGAAAAAGGGAATTACTGGCCTGCAGCTATACTCTATTCGTGACGACATGGAAAAGGATCCACTCGGATCACTTAAACAGCTTGCGGCAATGGGCTATATATATGTTGAACATGCCAGTTACACTGACCGTAAATTCTATGGCTATCCGGCTTCAGAATTCAAAAAAGTACTCGATGGCCTTGGATTGAAGATGATTAGCGGCCATACTGTCATGGGTGCAGAGCATTGGGTTGAATCAAGGAAAGATTTTTCCGATAGCTGGAAAAATACAATTGAGGATGCGGCAGCGCTTGGACAGAAATATGTCGTAAGCCCTTGGATGGACGAGAGCGTAAGAAAGACATATGACGATTTCAGACATCACATGGATATTTACAACAAATGCGGGGAATTATGCAAAAAACGGGGAATGAAATTCGGCTATCATAATCATGATTTTGAATTCAGCGAAAAGCTGAATGGCGAAAAACTGTTTGATATCATGATGAAGAATATAGATCCCGACCTCGTAGTCGTGCAGCTGGACATCGGCAATCTTTATAATGGTGGTGCCGTGGCAATGGACGTTCTTAATCAATATCCGGGGCGCTTTGAGAATATTCATGTCAAGGATGAGATAAAATCCGGCAACAGCAATGAGCAATTTGAAAGCACTATACTGGGAGAAGGGATAGTTAATGCCAGGGAAGTGCTTGAACTATCAAAGAAGATGGGAGGCACAAAGGTGTTTATCATAGAGCAGGAAGCATACCAGGGCAAAACCCCGATGGAATGCGTGAAGGAGGATCTGGAAATTATGAAAAAATGGGGTCATTGAAAATCACCATAGCAGACCTCCTGTCCTGTCAGCCAAGTTCTGTCAGTGCCTTTACAAGCACATCAAGCTCTTCAGTGGATGTATAGACATTCGGGGTTATCCTGCACCCAAACACATTGGCTCCATCGATCGGTGCGCAATAAATTTTGTATTTCTTAAGAAGGATATCTCCAAGTTCGCCTGGTTTGATCCCTTTTACTCCAACATTTGCAATCGCACACGACCTGGCCGGATCAGCAGGAGTATTGAGGATGACGTGTGACATATTCCTGACCTTATCGGTCCAGTAATGCTGGAGGTATCTTAGTCTTGCCTCCTTCCGTTCGGCACCCAGCATATTGATAATAATCAATAGCTTCAGTTACCGTAAGGTCTGTATAAACCGGATGTGTCCCTATCTGATTCAGCCGAAGGATGCTGTCGGGATTCGTTTCACCTGAAGCAATCAGAGGCCATATCTTTTTTATGTTCTCCTTTTTCACATAAAGAATACCTGATCCGAGAGGAACGCTCAGCCATTTATGCAGGCTGCTGCCGTAATAATCGCAATTCAGTTCAGGGATAGTAAACCTGAAATGGCCGAAGGCATGCGCCCCGTCGACCATCACATCCACTCCCCGGGCATGAGCCATATCGCATATCTTCCTGACTGGCAGTATATGCCCGGTAATATTTATCATATGGCAGATCATCAGGAGCTTTGTCTTATCGGTGATGGCACTCGCATAAAGATTTACTATCTCTTCATCTGAGGATGGATTGTTCGGAACAGAAATGATCTTGTTTATGACACCATATCTGGCAGCGACCTGCCTGAACATATTCAGCATCGAGGGATAATCCTGTTCTGCCATCACAGCCTCATCGCCCGGCTTCCAGTCCAGTCCGCCGATTATTATATCAAGTGACTCAGTGGTATTCCTTGTTATTATCAGTTCGTCGGCAGTACATCCGGCAAGAGCGGCAAGCTTTGCAGCCATGGCTTTCTTATTGTCAAACTGCACTGTACGCATATAATATGATCCCTGGTAGTTGATCTCCCTTAAATGCTTTATCTGGCTTTCGAGAATCGGGTTAGGGAGGATATTGTAATAACCGTTTTCAAGATTAATGTAGTCAGGTTTCAGGAGGTAGTCTGCCCTGATCTTCTTCCAGAAATCCTCGTCTTTCGCCAGTTCCGAAGAAGGAATTTCAGCAACAGATTCAATCAACCTGGCCAGTCCGGAGGGGCCCACCATAGTTCCAAGACCAATTAATCCGGCACTCTTTAGGAATGTACGTTTATCCATTGGTTTTTCTTTTAAAGATAGGATTTATTGACAAAAATCTCATTCAGGAAGATTCAACCGGTTGATCATATCCTTAAAGCGGGAATCGTTATGAAGATTATTAAATTGAGGATTAACTCTTATCCATGGAATAAAATCGTGTTTCTGTCTGTAGGCTTCTTCGATCCAGTAAACTGCCTTGTCATTATCCCCGAGAACAGCATAAATTTCCGCGAGCCCGTATGTATACCAACGTTTATTCTGTTTTTCCATCTGGGTGGCAATTTCAAGTGCATCATCTCTCTGTCCTGCACGGGCATAAGCAACACCAAGTCCGCTTATATATCTTGTCTGGACAGCGTTTGCTTCTTTTTGTATCACAATTGCTTCCTCATTCCTGCCCATAGCTGACAATACCATACCTTTAACATATAACGCCATCGGAAATTTGGGATTAATCTTTAATGTTTTTTCTGCATAGACGAGTGCCTCTTCATTATGTCCGGTCCACTGATATAGCCAGGCCAGATTGCCTGACCACAGAAGATTAAGGGGATCGATCTCAATTGCTTTTTTCATTTCTTCTGCACCCTCTTCAACTTTATAGATCAAAACATTATACCAGCCATTAAGATAATGTGCCAAAGGACTGTTCGGATTAAGCTGAAGACCACGCTTCAAATGAAATATTGCCTTGTCAAAATCATAATCATAACAGAAATACTCCTGTGACAGGATAATATGAGCGTCACCAATATTAGGATTCAATTCCTCAGGATCAAGTTCGATGGCTTTGAGGGCATAAGCTCTTGATTGCTGCAGGGCATCAGGCAGGATTCCGGCGCCATGGCCTGCCGTACCGTAAGCCAGAGCTAGTCCGATATAAGGTTCCGGGTCACCGGGATCTATAGCAATAGCTTCTTTATAAAAATTAATCCCTTTTTCCACACCCTCATCGGTCAGCAGATTCAGATTGTACAGTCCCCTGGCACAGGCTCTTCTGACTTCAGGATTAACTTTTCGCTTCACAGATAATACCTTTACCTCCTCTTCCGTAGTGTTAACCTCCATACCCCTTAGAATTCTATTGACTATCTCATTGTAGATATCCGTCATTCCATAAAAGCTCTGATTAAATGAATAGCGGAACAGGTATTTTTCCTGAGGGAAAGCTTCAACAACACTTACCTCAATCTGGAGATTATCCTCTGTCCCTTTTATTGATGTTTCAATAAGATTATTGACATTCAGCTTTTCTGCGATCTGCTGCACCGTTTCCTGGCTGTTCCTGAATTGCAGTGTAGTTTGCCTTGGCCTTACGATCAGGTTGCTGATACCCTGCAGATGGCCTGTAAGGTCGTTCTGGATCATATCAGCTATCCAGCCAAGATCAGGATTGCCAGTGAAATTAAGTACAGGCATAACAGCTATCGCTTTTTTTATTGTTTTATCGGTAGAAATTTGCTTTCCTGCTTTTTCCAGCAATGCTGGAATAAAAAATATTAATGCCAGCATTAATATCAATCCAAAAACTGAGGGGATAATTATTTTTCCTGATAATTGCTTTTGTGAAACAGGTTTTTTGGCGACCCGGAATTGTCCATTTTCAGCATATCCTTCCTGTGTCCTTGTCAGATAGGTTTTTGCTATCCTTTTTCGCTCGTCAGGGTGGAGCCCATAAATGATCTCTTTAACAGCATTGGCAACTTTATTAACCTGATCACGGTAATAGGTTTTATTAAGGTTTTTATCGGGATTATCATCAGGTTTCAATGGTCTGTTGACTCCGGCAGCTGAAAATATAAAATCGATGGAACGAAGTCTGCAACCGAGTTCCTTTTCAATAAGTTCGGTATCAGAAGCATCAAGGTCATGAATCTTTACGGGAACAATCCTGCTGCAAACATTACCGCTTGCCAGTCTGATATCCCTTCCAAACTGATCGGCAGAAGCCAGTCTGTTAAATGCTACAAATTCATTTTGCCAGGCATAGCTTTTAGGATCGCAATAAGTCTGTGAAATGATCGGGATGATGATCACCGACTTTAGCTTAACTTCAAGACTTTTATCGACATTATAGATTTCCAGCAATCCATCATGAGGATTTTCGTCGAAATAGATTGATACGTCCTCTTTAAATGTTGCTTCAATTTCTCTTTTCAGATGATCAACAAATTCCGTTACCCAGCCATCATACTTGTTATCTTTCTGACGGTAGCTGATGAAGATGTCGTATTCGTAACCGAGGATGAGGCTGGCCATGTTAGTCATTCATTGTGATAAAGTTAGGAAACTATTGAACATGAAGCAAATTATTCTCCCGTTCACCCCTTCACGTTATCTCACCCTCTTTTTTTAATTATCTTTAGGGACAGGATATAAACAGTTAAAATGACAAGGGTTCTGTTAACAGGTGCATCGGGAACGGTTGGGAAAGAAGTCTTACGGCAGTTATGTGAATATCCTGATGAAATTGAAATTACGGTTTTTGATAAAAAATTTACCGGAGCAGGGGATTTTTATAAAAAGTCAGCTTGTAATCTTAATATAATCTTTGGTGATATTTCTGACAAGGCAGATATCTCCAAGGCATGTGCCGGCAAAGATGTAATAATACACCTGGCAGCCATTATTCCTCCTCTGGCGGATAAGCTTCCTCATTTAGCTGAAGCAGTTAACATTACTGGCACCAGAAACCTGGTCAGGTGTGCCGAGGAGCTTTCCCCGGATGCCTTTCTCATATATTCGTCATCCATTTCCGTTTACGGCGACAGAATCACAAATCCCTGGATAAAAACGAACGACCAGCTTATACCCAGCGACAGGGATGAATATGCAAGGACCAAAATTGAAGCCGAAAAGATAATAGTCAGACAGCAAGCTGCGCTGGACGATTTTCAGGCTTACGGCAATTATGGGAACAAGCAATCATAAACCATCCCCGCTCATGTTCCATATGCCCCTTGGATACTCCCTTGGAGATCGCAACGCCCCGGGATACGGGAAGAGCTTTTATAAATGCGCTTAAGCATCTTGATACTCTGAATCATAATATCTATAACCTGGGCGGAGGTGAAAAATGCAGAATATCTTATTCGGATTTTCTTTCCCGCTCATTTGAAATTTTTGGATCTGGGGCCGCTTGATTTTAAGGAAAACGCGTTTGCCAGGAAGAACTTCCATTGCGGCAATTATGAAGATGGTGACCTGTTGAATGACATTCTCGATTTCAGGCGGGATTCTATTGAAGACTATTTTATTGCACTGAAAAAATCAATTCCTCCGGCAAAAAGAATTGCGACAACGATTTTAAGAAATATCATTAAACTTAATCTGGAGAGACAATCGGAACCCTTAATTGCCATAAAAACAGATAACAAAGCAGATTTACAGCATTATTTTTAATTCCTGCATGGAATGAAGTTGGCACTATGGACTGATCTTTGCGGTAAAGCAACAAGATCATTTCAGATTCGATATTTCAAAATCCTGAACAGGCTTCTCACCTGAGGACGCTCTTTTGAATACAGAATTCATTTCGGAATTTTCGCTGAAAAATCCGCAATTCCTCAGGAAAAATGTTTTATCAGCTGCCCCGCCTGCATAGTCGAGCCGTGATTCTTTACGGGCGGTGGCATCAGCCGTGAACCTGGCGGTGGTGAGCTCACTCCATTTTCCCTTACTGTTGCACACCCACTGGTTACCGAAAAAGCCTTCACGGGTTACACCTCCTGACTCCGGCAGGAAATTTTCAAGGAAGGAATAAAGACTCCCAAGATATCTGCTTCCCTTTGGTTTCCGGAAGCTTGCTATCAACTTCCAGCCACCTGCTTCAGGTGCGTAGAACCAGGCAGTATAATCAGTTGAATTATTTTGCGACGGCTCCCCTCTAAGCAGGAACTTGTAAGTAACTCCGGCCTTCCACATGAACTTCAGATAGCTCTGTCCGCCTGAACCCTCGTTTCCGAATTCCCCTGAATGAACCTCCTCACCCTTTTTCAGAAGAGTGATCCTGTAATCATCGGGTATCTCCTTTGGATTATCAGTTTTATAAGGGCTCCAAACCGAGAATAATATGCGGCGTTCATCAGGTGAATTGACCTGAATGCCGAAATATCCGTCGGTGAAGCCATTTGCCATGAAATAGGATCCGGGTACATCATTTCCCTGCGGAACGGTTATCTCATTGTAGAACCATGAAATATCTCCGGCATCGGGAGGTATATCGTATCTAAGGTGAACGGAGGGGCCTCTCCGTCCCCAGTAAAAATCATCTTTTACATACCAGATCTTGCCTTGAGTCACTTCTCCTGTAATTAGAATGCCGGATATTTCTGCAAAAGTTCCTGCAGTTTTCTCCATTCCTTTCAGCTTGAGTGAGATGTAACCCGGATTCTCAATAATGAAGCTTCCAAGATCCACAGTGTCAAAATCAGCAGATTTGATTACCGCTTTTCCCGACCTGGCCCCAAGGTTGAATTCAATTTTTGATTTTCCTCCGCCACCTTTTGCCCTGAGGGCGACGCGGACGGACCCTGCCCTGCCGGTTTTAAAAAATGTTTCTATTACCGTTTCAGGATCACCCCATTCTACAATTCCGGAATCGGAGATCATGGTATTGTTTTTCGAAAAATCACTGGTTATCCAGCTGTTGCCTCTTGCCGGAATGAAGATCGCATCACGGAAAACAGAATTGTCTTGTGTGTCGCAGGAAAGAAAAAGCAAAATCACTGCTGCCAGGAATGAAGCAAATGTAAATTTCATGCAGATCTTATTAAAAAACATTACCGAAAGTAAGTTTTTTTCCAAAGCAAATAAAGATGTCGTTATTGTAACCTGGTACTGTTGAAGGCATTCTCTAAATGAGAATTATTGTTTAACAGGACCAAGATATTTATCGAACCAGCCGAGAGTTTCTTTAATTAATTCTGTTTTAGGGACCCTATGACCTGTATCATATATTAAGATTTTTTTATCCTTTGCAGGAGTTCCCAGTAAATTAAACATCGGTTTTTGTGCAGTTTCTTCCGGGAAATACATATCATATTTGCCATTCAGCATTAGTACTGGCTGAAAAACTCTAGGGAGAAAATTTATTTGGTCTGCTTCAGGAAGAGCTTTGTTTCTGTCAATTCCCCCGACATGAAGAACAACCGCTTTTATACGTGTTTCAACAGCAGGGATTAGACCACCCATGAAGCCACCCCAGCTCCATCCGAAGTACCCCACCTTATCAGAGAGTAAATCATTTCTTGTTTCAATATAATCAATAGCACGGCCGATATCCTTTCGCCACATAATTACATGGTCCTTATAAAATACCGTTTCTTCCTGCAGATCAGAATTGAGGTCATCTTTTCGTTCACAGGTTCCTTTTAGGACAGGAAAGATTAAAACTCGCCCACTTTTAACGATGAAATCAGCTGCTAAATTCAAATAATTAAATTTGTCTTGAAGAATAACATTAGAACCGGGAAAATATATGATAGGTTGAAAAGGAGGCTGAGTATTTCTTGGTATATACAGGTAAATATCGAATCTTTCTTCATTGTATGCTGCATCAATTATAACTTTTTCCACTTTCCATATGCCAGAATCACTTAAAGTTATGACTTTAGAATTTAATGGTGTCTTGTCATAGGAATATTGTCTTAGAAAGATGTTGAAGGTCTTATCATCAACAGGTTTCTCTTTGTAATAATCGTTAAATGGCTGGATTACAGGTCCTGATAAATAGTTAAATGTGGAATCCCCGGGAAGCTTTTTTATGCAGCGAAAACCATTAGATAAGGACCGATCAATGGAAGGCTGGGTGCCAGCTCCATGAAAAGAATACGCAGGATCATTCCATCCACCACCTACAATATAATTCTCTCCGTTTATACCATTCCCATTATAACACCATTCTCTGACGTTTCCTGCCAGATCATAAATTCCATATGAACTCATTCCCGATGTGCTTCCGACAGGTACAGTTGAAATCCCATTAAGATTGCTCAACGGGATAATATTCATTGCCTGAGAAGTTTCTGCAATAACACTCCAGTGATATATTGTGGGAAGTTCCTTCCCGGTAAAAGAAGCATAAGCAGAGGCTTCGTACCATGATATTCCTGCAACCGGATGTTTCTCTTCTCCATCCGGATAGTTGCCAATTTCCCAACCAGCCGGACTTCTTTTCCCGGTTTTGTCAACAAAAATATTCATAGCTGAAGTCCATGATATTTTTTCCCCATCCAAATAGACAGGATGATTCCAATATTTTATATTATTATATCCACCTGAATCCACAAAATGTTTATAGTCTTCATTGGTAACCTCAAAACGGTCAACAAGAAATTCTCCGACAACCTTTCCGGCATATTTCACTCGGCCCATATTACTTCTTGGTGCTATCCGTGATGGCACACGAATCATATTTTCCGGCAATTTCCCCAGGCTGTCAAGTTTCACAGACCAATCAGGCCCAGGACCAAGCAGATTGAATGAGGTTAAAAAAACAGTTTGAAATCCATCTTTTTCGATCTTTATTCTCTTATAGCCAACCGGAGCCTTTAGATTTTTAAATGGCGTTATTCCGATTTCTCTCCATGGATTATTTGGCTGATTATAATCTTTCCAGTATACACCTGCACCTTCAGGTAGAGTCTGGAAAGAAATATTCTCAGAAATTCTATTCCACAATTGAATTAAAACAGAATCGTTTTTTAAATATTGTTGAGCTTCAAGGGCAAGTTCAAATGCCCTAACAGGAACTGTGAAATTTTCTTCTGTCAATTTTTGAATCTGTGGGATCAGCTCCGTTCGGGCAAAATCACTTTTTTTCTGGAGATAAAAAAACCTAAAACTGAAAGAAGCAAGAATTATAACAGTAAATATTATTAGAATAGCTAATATGTTTCTTAAAGCTTTTTTTGATCTTGGCAGACTGATTTTCCTGATTGGAGATTCTGATCCCTTCATCCTTCCGTCTTGCTGAGCATTCGCGACCTTTAATTTCTTTCTCTTTTCTGCAGTATCTTCAGATTGTATATCTTCCTTCAAAGATTTGGGCTGAGCTCTTTTCAGGCTGCGTATTATTTCATCAATAGCGTTAGCTACCTTGTTTATTTGGTCGCGATAGAGTAATTGTTTTACATTTTGAATTACATCATCATCCCTCTGCCTTAATGGTCGATTAACTCCCTGGGAATGATAAATGAAATCAATTGATCTAATAAAACCCAGCTGAGACTCAACAAGTTTAATATCCTCTGCATCAAGATCATGGATACGCACTGGCAATACCCTGGATTCAAAATTACCGCTGCTTAACTTAATATTGAGGCCAAACCTGTCAAGTTTTCCAGTATTAAGAAATGCAAGGAATTCGTGATTCCAGGCATAGCTTATGGGATCACAATATGTTCTTGAAAGTATCGGTAAAAAGATTAAACACTTCAGTTTGTTTTCTAGAGATAAATCAACAGTGTGAGTTTCGAGGAGACCATCATGTGGATTAGCGTCAAAATAAACAGTTACTTTATCCTTGATTGTTGCCTCGAGTTCTTTGTTGAGATTGGCTACAAACTCGGTCACCCAACCGTCGTACTTATTATCATTTTGACGGTAGGAGATAAAAATGTCGTATTCAAATCCAGGGATGAGACTTGCCATATTTGTTGTTAGTTGTTATAAAGTTACGAAAGTGTTGAATGCAAGTCAAATAAAATTTATAAGGGATTCAGATTTATAAACTCAATTGCCGTCGGTTTATATTTTAATATTTGAAAAAGTACTCCTTCAGCCAGACTTTATAAAGCGGGTCCAGAAAAATAATGTTATTTCCCCGGATATCAATAATTTCCTTATTTACCAGGGTCCTCTTGATTTTGACAACATTTGCGGAGGTCCCCAGCTGGTAATCCATGATTGCTGACTGGGAACTCAATTGTCCGACATTATCTGTAAGCGCCCTGAGAAAATTAAGCTGGGTTTTGCTGAGTCCGTCGGTAAGGTTCTGGAACAGCATGCTCATCTGGAGGACCAGGTCATTGAATGAGTCATTTATTATTGCCCCTGTGCACTCTGTATCTGTCCTCAGCCATGCCTGCTGGGCCAGCTGCTGAACATAATATGGATGACAGTCGGTCAGCTGCGGGATCATGCCAGCCTCGTCTTTCCCTATCTTTTTACCTGTTTCTGCAAAACGCTTTTTTATGAAGTCAATCCAATCGTCTGTGGATATTTTTTCAAGGAATATAATATCCCCGAATTTATAGAATGGCATTGAAGGCGAGGTGAATACCTCCATCATCATATGACGCTTGCTGCCATAGAGACAGTAAGATGCCTTATCATGCTTCTGCCAGTGGGCTCTCAGTTTTTTCTGAAGTTCGGCAGGATTTTCGAATTCTGAAATATTCTGAAATTCATCGATGCAGACTACAAACTTCAGGTTGTTGCCTTTGCCTATCTTATCTGCAAGGTCAAGGATATCGTCAGGCTCTTTTTTCACCTCCTTCCAGTTAAGTCCCAGCTTTATTTCGCTCCCGGGGGCGGGACTTATTGTGATATTTGGTATAAACCTGCCGAGAAATCTGCGTGTGTTTTCGATCAGGGTTTTGGTTTTGGTCGAAGAAGCGATCATGATTTTGGTGGCAAAATGCCGGTAAAACTCTTCTTCTGTCCGGACATTATTAAGATCGATAAAACAAAATCTGATGTTTTTGTCTTTCCTTTTTGCGATCTGTGCAGATCTTGCCACCAGGGATGATTTGCCCCATCTCCTGGGTGATATCAGGATAGTGTTGACTGAAGAAGTGAAGTTCTGAATCAGTTTACCGGTCTCTTTTTCCCTGTCTGTAAAGTTCTTGTCGGAAGCTATTTTCCCGAAAACAAATGGAGTCTCCATGATCTTTTTTCTTCAAATATAAGAATATTTTATCAACTCACCAAATAGTATGTTACTATATGGTAAGTAACTAAAAGGTAAGATTTAATTATTGTCATTCAGCTGACAGCATATCGGGATATTGCATTTGCAATTAAGGATGAGCCTGACCATACTAATTATCTGGTGTGAATATTATTAATTCAGAAGGAATTGCTTTATAAATTCAATTGTTGAATAGAACTGGAAATCTACATTATTCTTTTTTCTGAATCCATGCCCCTCATCCTTTGCCATCAGGAACCAGACAATACCGCCATTTTGCTGAATTTTCTCCTTCATCTGAATTGACTCGGTATATGGCACTCGGGGATCATTGCCTCCCTGAACGATGAACAATGGCTTTTTGATTTTGTCGGTATGGTTAATAGGTGCTGTTGATTCAAAGAAAGCGGCCATGGCAGGATCCCTTTCATCGCCATATTCCACTCGTCGCAGATCTCTCCTGTAGGCTTCAGTGTTTTTCATAAAGGTGTTGAAGTTGGAGATCCCCACTACATCAAGGGAGCAACGAATTTTGTCGCTGTATAAATAGGATACAGCCAGGGTCATATACCCGCCATAGCTTCCGCCCGTTACCATAATCCTGTCCTTATCAAGGTCAGGTTGCTGTCCTATCCATTCGATAAGCGCACCAATATCCTTTACTGATTCCTCCCGTTTCATCCCATTATCAAGATCAACAAATGTTTTCCCATAACCTGTAGAACCTCTTACATTGGGATAGATTAGGGAAATACCAAGATCATTCAGATAGTAATTTGACCGTCCCAGAAATGATGGATAAGATTGACCTTCCGGACCTCCATGGATGACAATTATTACAGGGCATTTCCCCGCGAACCTGCCGGATGCTTTATAGAAGTAACCAGAAATCATCCTGCCATCAAAGGATTTCCAGGAAATAAGCCGCGGCTCTTTTAAGGCAGACACATCCATGCCGCCCAGCTCACTTTCAGTCCAGCGGATAAGCTTTCCGGTTGACGTATTATATTCAAAAACATCAGCAAATGAATTGTAACTGCTGAAAGTAATGCCAATAGACCTGGAATCATCGTACCAGTTTAAACCGCCAATTAAACCGGTCGGAATATCCGGGACTATTTTATATGTATTGCTTGCGGTTGATAATATATACAGTTTTGATAAGCCATTCTCATTTGTCACAAATGCCAGCCTGGAGTCGTCCTTTGAGACATCTGCATCCTGAATATTCCACGGAATGCTGCCTGTAATGATTTTCATTTTCCGTGTCGGGATATCAAAATAAGCCATCTGGTTAAATTCTCCTTCCTTATTGGTAATCAGGTAAATGCCTTTGCCATCCTTTGAATAGCAGATTCCGTAGTATGATGAACGCTCATCCTTTTCAGGGATCAGCCGGGTTTTACTGCCTGTTGCTATGTTTATTTGATAAAGCCTGCTTTCGTTAACTGAAATTTCCTCTGCTAACAGAAGGCTGGCATCGTCCGGTGACCAGTCGACAACATACCATCCGCCTCCTGTATTTTCTATAACTCTGTGGTCTGATGCCGGATCAAGCGGATTCATGATGTATATATCCCTGTCCTGACCGTTTCTTTTTGTCGATCCATAAGCAATCAGATCACCTTTATTATTCCATACTATTCCTCCGTTTTGTGACCTTTTCCCATCGGTGAGGAGTGTAACTTTGTTATTGTACAGATCAAACCTGAATATCTGGGAGAATTCATTTCCCCCTATATCCTTTAGGAAAAGAAAATATTCACCTTTAACGGGATCAAAAGTGGCTGAGCTTACCGGTTCATCAAAAAAGGTTATTTGTTTTCTGTCGCCTCCGGGGAATTTTACATAGTGAAGCTGATTACTGTTGCCAAAACGGGTAGTGATCATCATTTCCTTCTTCAGGGGATTCCAGTCTACCAGTGATGCAGATCGCGATTCTGTATAGTTTTTAACTTCAGTGACGTATGATGACGACAGGGGAGGTATCCCTTCGGTAACCAGGTTATCAGAAACTGGTATAACATCCTGTTGAGCCGCAAGAATACCTGCAGCTAAAAACAGAAGTAACAACGTTAGTAAATTGTTTTTCATGGTGCAAAAATTATATTCATTAAGCTATTATCGTTCTGGCGGTAGCTGATGAAGATGTCGTATTCGTATCCCGGAATGAGACTTGCCATACTTACATTCATTTTGATAAAGTTACGAAAGTGTTGAATGCAAGTCAAATTAATTTCTGTGTTGGATATTAAGAAAGGAAATTCAATTATCGTCTGTTAAGGCCAGCAGTAATTGACAGATTACCACGGCTTGCCTTCAAACTTTTAAGATGATCGCAGATCATCGAATTATTGTAGAATCTGTATTCAATTCACACATGATATGCTACAATAATTGGATGATCTAAGAACATCCTGTTTGACACTTCACTTAATGATTTGCAAAAGCCAGTTAGCATGACCTCTCTTCACCGGAGTATGATGGCCATCTCCGGCCAGGGTTAAATCACTGATGTCGGGAGAAATATAAATGTGACAATCCAGCCACCCCTCCTCCCAACAAACTTTCTAAATACTTGTCATTCTGAGCGAAGCGAAGAATCTCGTACTTTTAGTCGGACAGTATTAAAAAAAAACGTAAAATAATTAGGTTAATATAATTAACTAGATTATATTTGTGCCTATATAATATATTTAACAATTTGAAATATGGAAAATAATAACTTGACACCGGAAGAGAGCTTTAGTATCATCAATAAAGCTATTGCTAACTTTAAGTTGAATTATAGAGAAACTGCAAAAGTATTTCTCCTTTGGGGCTGGGTATTAGCTATTGCCAGCTTTTCTAATTTCATCATCTTAAAGATTTTATACAGCAGAGAAGCATCGAATTAATGGGACTATTTAGTTTGTGTAATTGGGCTGTGTTTATTTTAATTGGATTTATAATCATGCTTTTTATGGAACGTAAAATAAATAAGGATAAGAAAGTATTCAGCTATTTAGAAAGTTATTTCAAAAATCTTTGGACAGTAACTGCGGCTTCCTTTTTTATTGCAACATTTCTTTGTATAAAATTGGAAATAAATCCGCCACCGATAATGTTGTTAATCGCAGGCATCGCAACCACCACATCAGGGCTGCTTATTAAGTATAGGCCTCTTATAATTGGAGGTATGGCATTTTTTATATTCAGTATAGCTGCAACATTTGTGTCAAATGAATACATATCATTAATTGTCTTTGCGGCGATAATCTGCGGTTATTTGATACCAGGATATTTTTTAAAATCTGCAAAAGAATAGTAATATGTACAATGATTTAGATCCTCTATTACACTCGCAATTACGGTTGGCGATCATCTCTATGCTTATTTACTCAGAGAAAGTTGAGTTTACGCATATTAAAGAAGAAACAAAAGCCGCTTCCGGTAATATCAGTATACAGATAAAGAATCTGCAGGAAGCAGGATATATTAAAGTTGAAAAAACCTTTAAAAATAATTATCCAAAAACCTTTGTGTCAATTACTGATAAAGGAGTTAAGGCATTTGAATCCTATGTAAATGATCTTAAAAAATACATTAGCCCCAAAAAGTAAAGTTCAAAGTGGTAAATATTATTGACAATTTTGAAAATCACATCACCTATTTCAGGACGAAATAGTCCGACAATTAGCCATAACAGCCCGCCGGTATAATTTATTGGGCGTTACCCGACGCAGCTCCAGGCAGTCACGGGTACTCGGGATAGTTCTTTAGCCGGTAAGTTGTCCGTGTTATAGCAAGTGCAATTCTTTCAGTCAAGGTATTCACTATCTTTTATGTCATTGATGAAGTATTATCTAACCTAAGTACATATTGATCATTTGATTGAGAATTCTTTGTCTTTCAGAACTCCGCCTCTGGTAGATAGGACGTTTGCCTTTCCAGTTAATTCTATTCCTTTATAGATTCTTATTTTAAATACAACTGAAGTTATTTCTCCTCCCTGAGTATCTCCGACAATTTTTGAAACTGATTTCCCTTGAATTGTATATCCTTCTTTTCCGGATACTGGTTTATCTTCTGGCAGAACTTTGAATTCTGGGTTTTCTCCCGATGTGTTTCTTGAATCAAAATTAACAACGACTTTGTCATCTTTAACAATTTTTACAAGGTGAGCTTGTTTAAGGGCTGTAGGAAGTTTTCCGATATTTTTAAAACTTACCTTAAGTTGATAATCTGCAGAATCAGTTTTATAAGTTTTTATTTTTTTTACTTCAATGTTTTCCCATATAAGTTCGGGAAGTGATTTTGCCATTTCAAGATTAAACAATGCCTCATTCTTTATCCATGGCTCAAGATGTTTTGAAGGAGGGTTCGCTCCTGCACCGCTGAATTTTACATCGAATCCTCCCATCTCAATGTCTCCGTAAACAGGATGTTTTGCAGGTTTCCAATTAATGAATCCCAGACTGTCATTATTATCATCATCCCATTTTAACATATCAATCTCATCAATAGTGCCATCGCCATTATAATCTTTATATCCTCCATCCCATATTTCATCGCTATACCAGATTGCTCCGAAATTCCAGTATCCAAAATCAGTACCATGCCCGAAAAGAGGATAACCATTAGCGAGATCATTAAAAGCATCTCCAGCTTTTGCATAACCAGTAATTTTTCTTCCAGTTTCATCAAACAACTTATACAAGGTTAGGTCTTCAGGATACATTCTTTCTGAAGAGGGGGATGTTGAAGGGGCTCTGACGTGCATAGGTAGAGAAGTATCCATCGAATTTATGACATAAATATTAGGATGCGAAAGTAAAAATGTAACAACTGCTCTTGTTTCTGTTTCGCTTAAAGGATAGTCTCCTGCTCCCCGTCTTGGTATAACCTCTTCCCGTTGCCTCTGTTTTTGGTCTCCAGTTTTCAGGATAGTTACCGTTAAGATCAAGTCCTCCAATGAGATCTTCATTAATACGACCGTCACCATCATTATCTGTACTCTCTAACCATTCAAACAAATATATTCCTTGTCCAACTGGTACTTGTTTCATTATCCTTCCAGTAGGATCTCTTGGATCGAGAATGTAATTGCCTTTTTTTTCATCTTTCCATCGCATATTCAGAATCATGCCATCTCCATCAATGTCATCTGGAGGATCTTCATCCAGGAGGCCATCACCATCATCATCATAAGGCCTGACAGTGCTTCTGTTAAGCTGGGCAGTATTCATATAAAGATTATGCCCATCGGGATTATTAATTGGTCTTAAATAAATGGTTTTACTATCAAGAAGATGTGTAATGTCGGGGTCTTTGCCATATTTTTCAAGTAGGTATTTGCCCACGTATAAAACACATTCTGTTCCTGTTACTTCCACGCTATGTCTTCCTCCTTCAAAAAAAGCGGCAGGTTTATCAGTGTCTTTACCTGTCTTTTTGTTCGTAATCGTTATTTGAATTATAGGTCGTCCTTCAAAACTTTTCCCGACTTCGTATATGTCAACAAGATCAGGATACTTTGTAGCCCATCTATCTAGCCAGGTATAAATAACATTTGCTGAATGATATTTATTAAAGGTAAGTGAATCACCTGCTTCATATTGGACTTGAGATAATCTAACTTTTGGAAAAAAGCTTATCCCATGGCGGAAACCGGAAAGTGTGTAATTTTTTTGCAAAGTATCCGATTCCGGCCATTTCTGATCAGAAAGAGGATTGTAATTCTGTCCGATTAACGGCAAGGAGATCAGAAGAATACCTATGAATGCAATAAAGGTTTTCATATGTCAATAATTTAGTTAAAAACGATAGGCATTTGCTATAACGCATTTATATGAGTAATAAAGATAACCATATCATACTAAAACGGCCTTGTAAATGCCCCCACAACCCTTTTATCACTTGTACCAAAGTCAAGTTTATTTTATCTCTATATGTCAGCGGCTGGATGGCAGAATTTATACGGTTTAGTTTTGTTATAAAAGCCATTGACATTGACCTCTTTTCACCGGAGTGTTTTGGCCATCTCTGGACAGGATTAAATCATTGATTCCAGAGAACTATAAATGTGACAATCCAGCTGGCTAAATATGGTCAACATCTAGAAGCTTTTCCAATCTACCATAGAGATCTCCAGATCGTCCCGTCAAACACCTTAAGCTTGTTGTCAGTTGAATCGAAATACATCATTCCTTTGACCGGAGAAGGCGGTGCTGAACTTCTGGGCTCAAGAATCAAGGCATCACGAACAGAAGTTAAGGCATTTAATTTCAGGTAATCATTATTAAACTCCCCATAAATAAGAACATTATTGGGATTTGCATCTGAATTTTCTATATAAAGTTTGTCAGACCCCAGTTCATTATATCCGGCTTTATACCCGAGAAAGACATTTCGTTCTCCTGTCAGATTGTAGAATCCGGCTGACCGGCCCAATACGGTATTATAACTACCGGTTTGATTGGTATAGAGAGCAGCAGCGCCCAGGGAGGTATTTTCATTACCGTCAGTATTATTTACCCCTGATGATAAGCCCACAAATACATTCCTGTTTCCAACTGTATTGGAACCACCTGCATAAGCACCCAGAAAAACATTTTTGCCACCTGTAGTATTTTCACCACCGGACCAATATCCAAGGACTGTATTCATATCACCTGTTGAATTGTTGTAACCGGCAGAATCACCTAAAAAGATATTTGTCGACCCTGAGAAAAACTTTAACCCGCCATGAATAGTTACATCTGCATTCAACATTAGTTTGTCATTATCAAATTCTCCGTATATCAAAGAGCCGTTACTATCTGCTCCGGAATTCTCAATATATAGTTTATTAGAACCTTTTTCATTGTAACCGGCTCCATTGCCAATAAAAATATTTCCAGTCCCAATTGCGGCCTGACCTGCATCCATGCCTAAATAAACGTTGAAATTCCCCATGGAATTGGACTGCCCGGCGTTCGCACCAATAAAAGTATTTCCCCAACCTTCATTATTCTCGTTTCCGCTGTAATTACCAAGAAATGTATTTCGATCCCTGTTGAATTATTTCTTCCTGTATATGATCCTATAAAAACATTATAACTGCCTGTTGTACTGGAACCACCTGCATAGTTACCGACCATAATATTCAGTTTACCTGTTGTATTGCTCATGCCTGCAGCAGCTCCTATGCTTATGTTTCTGTGTCCTTCAGTATTTGAATATCCTGCAAAAACGCCAATACTTATATTCTGATAACCTGACGTATTTTTAAATCCTGTATTGTTCCCGATAAATACATTGTATCTTCCCGTTGTGTTATAATATCCCGAGGAATCACCAATAAGAATATTGCTATAACCTGTAGTATTTGAATATCCCGAATAAAATCCTAAAAATGAATTTTGCAGACCTTCAGTATTTGAATATCCTGCCTTGTATCCAATAAATGAATTGTAAATCCCGGTTGTATTCGAGAATCCGGCATTATGTCCGATGAAATAGTTCTCCGGTGTGAGTGAGGTAAACGGTGTAACTGTCCCTCCGGTATTGTCAAATCCTCCAACTGTAAAACCTCCATTTACTCCCTTCGCCGGATTTTTCACATAAATCCTTGCGCTGTCTGCGCTTACATCAAGATATTTCTGGATCATATCAAATCCCCCTACAACAAATCTTCCTTTTGACCCTTTTGCTCCATCAGCCACCCAAATCCTTACTCCCTCATTATAAACTGCAAAGATTGTCTGACCATCCTTGTTTTTAACATCAAATAAAGCTTCTTCCATATCCGGTGTCGTTCCTTTAAAAGTTGTTGTTCCGGAGATGGTTTGAGTCCCTGCAAGAGAGACGGCATCTGTAATTCCATAGCCGGATAATGTAGTCGGCTTATTTGTAAGATCATTGTAATTTGCTGTTTTAGCAACTTTTGAATATAAGGCATATGGAACGCTTAATATCTGGCTTGTGCCTGTAATTGTATAACTTGTTCCGCCAGTCGGGTCTGTTTCAGTCTTGATAAAATATGTTCCGTTTGACCAGTCAATTCCTGAAAATGTACCTGAGATAATAGTTCCGGTACCAATTTCAACAGTAACCAGACCATTCGCATTAGTAGTTTTGGTTTGGGTTTCAACATAAACAGCAGTTCCAGTTTCAGATCCTTGCAGTATGCTTATTTTCATCCCTACGGCCTGGTTTGCCATCAACACACCGGTATTGTTACGGACAACAGCCTGATAACTAATTTTTTGAGGTGTTTGAGAAAAAGCACTTGTGGTCAATTCTATAAACACAAATAGGGTAATTAGTTTCTTCATAGCATTCTATTTTAAGATTATTTTATCAGGTTATATGTTCTATCTGAAAAACTGGCTTTTCAAACTCATTTACTGATTTATAAATATAAAGTTAAACCTTGTTTAATCCAAAGTCAAGTTTATTTTGCCTTCAGCCAAGTCCCCTTACCAAGGACCTTGTGAGCAATTTGGTAAGTTTATTGTCAGGAGTACAAGAGATATCGGGTTATTTGAGTAACCCTGCCTTAATCTTAGGTGGATGAAAGGGAAAGTATATCCGGACGAACGAAAAAGAAGAAAAGACTCCCAAAGGGAGGTATTAATCGGCCAGGCCTTTAGTATTTCTCCAATCAATGAACCTTTTCAATTTATTATTGTTTTAATGATGCCAGCATCCTGCTGACAGAGGTTTTAGGGTTTAGCATAGTATTTTCAGGGGTAAAATACATATTCAGGGTGCTGGCTTCTTTATTTAATCAAAACCGCGGAGCTGATACGAGGGCGAAAGCCATTTACCCTGATCATTCTTCGCCGGAGTATTATGGCCATCTCAGGCCAGGTTTAAATCATTGATTCCTTCTGAAACATAATTGTGACAATCCGGCTGGCTAAATGTGGTCAGCACTACTGGCTTTTCCCTCCAACTCGTAACAAGGCAGAATGTCTTGTCGCACTAATTTCTTACTTCATCAACAGCAGGTACTTACCTGTCAAAATCGCCTTTGAAGAGAGCTTTTTCTCATTTACCTTTCAATAGGTTTTTCTAATTTTTAAAGCTATGAAATCAATAGATTTCTCTTTCTGCAATGCAGGATCAGTGATAATGCTGTATCCTGAAACAGATGAGGCTCACAAGTGGATTCTGGAAAATATAACCAAAACCCCATGGCAGGATCGTGACAGGGTTGAATTAGAGCGAAGGTATTTTGAGGAGATAGGAGATGCAATTATTTTTGATGGCCTGAGGATTGAACGCTCAGGGAAAGCGCCTGACGTGGATTGAAAACAATCATCCTTGATTCCGGCATGAAAGGATTGAATGCGAGCAGATAAAAATTCTTCAACCCGGCAAAGCTTTGCGCCGTTATCCCTATCTGTTCATCAGCACCTTTACCATTCCTTTAAGCTCATCTATCTGCTGCTGCTGGGAGTCGATCTGCTGCTGCTGTTCTTTTACTGCCTGAACGAGAATAGCGCTGAGTTTATCGTATGCAATGCCTTTATATCCGTTATTGTCTGTACTTACAAGTTGTGGAAATATGTTCTCAAGATCCTGTGCAATGAGTCCAACCTGTGTGCCTTCGGTAAAATTCAGTTCAGGGAATTCTTCTTTCTTGAGTTCATAACTTACTGGTGTTAGCTGTAAAACTGATGACAGTACATTAGTAATTTCACTAATATTTTTTTTCCACCGGATATCTGATCCACTCCATGAACCTGAAGAACACCAGGCAGTTCCATTGACAACTAATCTGTAACCAGGGTCGCTATTACCGATTCCGAGATTGCCATTTCTTAAAGTCATATATGTATTTCCGCCATAGCCGCCGCCAAACTCTAAATAGTCAGCCTTAAAAGAAATATAACCCATGTTAGTCACATCAATGGTTTTTTGAATTCGGGTTTCTGCATTTCCCCAGCCATCTCCTGCAATAAATCTTCTGTGATATATCCTAAGCTGATCATGATTACCACCCGGTTGGGCCAATCCTGAAACTCTTTCCCACAGTACTTCTGCATTCAGAGAAGAACCAAGGGTACCGTTCAGAACATCCAGCCGGTATTCAGGAGCATTATATCCGATTCCAACATTACCGGGGGTAGAAATCGTAATACCTGTATTCCCATTCGGGTTGAAATGATAACCTGTGTTACCGGCAGATATAATAGATGTATTCAAATCTAGGTAATAAGCATTATCAGGAGCATAAACTCTTAAGGCCTTGAGGTTTCCGCTCCAGCCAGACGAATTGCCCAAGTTCACTTCCAGTTTGGCTGTAGGGCTTACTGAATTTCCAATACCGATATTACCATTTTTTATAACAGTAAAAGCATTACCACGGTTATTATCAGCAGTACCATTTCCAATAACAAATAATGGATCATCATCGAACCAATCAACACATGAACTATAGCCATGATATTTAATTGTATCATTATATCGGCCTACAGCCATCATTGCATATGTATTTGCTTTTGAATATCTTCCAATGGCAATGGAAGAAGTTCCAGAAGCTGTGGTATAGTACCCCATAGCACTGGAACCATCATAACCAGAAGCTGTAGTATTATATCCAAGGGTAGTGGAATAGGATCTAGAAGCAGTAGTACGGAATCCCATGGCAGTGGAATGAGATCCAGAAGCTGTGGTTTGAACACCCATGGCAGTAGAATAAGACCCATAAGCTGTAGTAAGGTATCCCATGGCAGTGGAAGAATGTCCCGAAGCCGTGGTATAATTTCCCATAGCAGTGGAATTAATTCCAGAAGCTGCTGTAAAATTTCCCGTGGCATTGGAAGCAGTTCCAGAAGCTGTAGTACGGGATCCCATGGCAGTTGAAGCAGTTCCAGAGGCAATGGTACCGGACCCAATTGCAGTGGAATTATATCCGGAAGCTGTTGTACGGGATCCCATGGCAGTGGAATGATACGAAGAAGCTGTGGTATTGTATCCAAATGCAGTGGAATATTCTCCGGAAGCAGTGGTATTGTATCCCATGGAAGTGGCATACCATTCAGAAGCTTTAGCCATGTATCCTATTGCAGTCGAATAGTTACCTGTTGCAGTATCAGATAATCCAATGGCAAATGCGCCTGTTCCCAGCGCCTGTGATCCCTGTCCTATAGCAAAAGAATAATCTCCCTTTGCATATGCAACCCCTGTAACTTGCCCTGCGGAGTCAACTCCTTCACTTCCAAAAGCAAAACTTCTTTTTCCCTCAGCAATAGCCCCTCTTCCAAAAGCATAACCCTCTTCATTTTTTGCAGTGGCCCATTGACCAAATGCAAACGAATTTCTTTTATTGGCCACGGCCTGGTAACCAATGGCTGTGGAATAGTCTTTCCGGGCTATAGCCTGGAAACCCAGCGCCTGCGAATAATCACCGATAGCCTTTGACTGATACCCTGAAGCCCATGAGTTCAATCCCACACTGTCTTTCGACTCAATAAGTACATTCCCTGACCGGAAGGCTTCTTTTACCGGATACCACATAACTCTTGATTCTCCATTTATCGTGTCAGCTTCAGATCTGGTTGATATGTTAAAATAGTTCCCCGTGTTACCTTTTGTCATATCAAATCCTCCAACCGCAAATCCTCCTTTTGACCCTTTTGCGCCATCAGCCACCCAGATCCTTACTCCCTCATTATAAACTGCAAAGATTGTCTGACCATCCTTGTTTTTGACATCAAATAAGGCTTCTTCCATATCCGGTGTCGTTCCTTTAAAAGTTGTCGTTCCGGAGATGGTTTGGGTCCCTGCAATAGAGACAGCATCGGTAATTCCGTAACCGGACAATGTAGTCGGCTTATTTGTAAGATCATTGTAGTTTGCTGTTTTAGCAACTTTTGAATATAAGGCATATGGAACGCTTAATATCTGGCTTGTTCCTGTAATGGAATAGTTTGTGCCACCAGTCGGGTCCGTCTCAGTCTTTATATAATAAGTACCTGACGTCCAGTCTATTCCTGTAAAAGTCCCTGAAACAATAGTACCACCGCCAATTTCTATGGTTGCCATACCATTTGAATTGGTGGTTGTTGTGTGTGTTTCAACATAAACAGGAGTCCCAGTGGCAGAACCCTGCAGGATACTTATTTTCATCCCTACAGCCTGGTTAATCATTAACTCACCGGTTGTCTTTCGCACAACGGCCTGATAGCTCATTCTTTGAGGTGATTGAGCAAAAGCATTAAAGTTCAATGCTATAATCACAGACAGGATAAGTAGTTTTTTCATTGCATTCTATTTTAAGATGATTATTTCAGGTTATAAGTTCTTTCTGAAAAACTTGCTTTTCAGACTCATTTACTGATTTTTAAATATAAAGTTAAACCTTGTTCAAGCCAAAGTCAAGTTTATTTTGCTTTCAGCCATGTCCCCTTACCAAGGACCTTGTGAGTAATTTCATAAGTTTATTTTCAGGAGTACAAGGGGTATCGGATTATTTAAGTAACACTGCCTTAATCTAAAGCGGATCTTCATATTCTTTTCAAGTGGTCAACGCTAACGGCTTTCCCGCAGTAAAGTTTCAGTAACCATAACAAGAAAAAAGCGCATTCAGCCATTGTGTAACTGTTTGCGCTTATTTTTATGTAGTCCCACCTGGCTCGAACTATTTTCACATAACGCTTAATATCAACTAAATACAGAGGTGCAGTTTATACAGGTCTCGAAAAATACTCCTCTTTACCTACATCTGCTTTACAAAGTTAATTATTCTTTTGACTGGCAACAGCCTTTTTTGCTGCTTCGAGATGAAGAAATGCTTCATGGTCATAATATAGCATTCTTCATTCTTAAATCCCAACTTTTTTGAAGGAATACCAGTGCTTCCTGATATTTGCCCTGTTTATATAATGCCCAGCCTTTGTATGCTAAATAGATATAGTCATCGGGATTTAATTTCAGGGCCTTTTCTAATAAGTTCTAAGCCTTCATTAATATTCCGATCCTTATCAATCAGGAAATAATGCAAGGTTATTCATTCCTGTTATCGATTTTCAGGTTCTAATGAAAGTGCCTTCCGGTAATATTCCTCTGCTTTATCGAGAATTCCTGCTTCAGAGTAAATATCTGCTAAGTTCTCATCTATTACTGCTTCAGATCACTGAATTTGTCTTTACATGATAGATATATATTTCTCAATATATCTATTTGCCGTACTGTATCTCCTTCAGTTAATGACAGGATAGCCTGTCTGAAGATTAAATCAGGATCATCAGGAAAATCCTGTTCTGCTTTCTTATAAAGCTTTTTCTCTTTTTTATATTGACCAGTTTTATGATATGCATATCCAAGATTAGTATAATTAAGAATCCACGTAGGTTTTGAGCCCCATTTATTATATATCTCCAATGCTTTTTCAAATTCAGGAATTGCATTATCATATTGACATAAAGTCATGTAACTAAAACCTAAACTGAAATAAACTAAGTGGTTTTGATTATCAATCTCCAGAAGCTGCTTTAAGTATTTAATTGCTTCCTTTGGTCTTTCGAAACAAATAGGCATAATGATAATTATGCATAGTTTTTCTGTATCGGGCATTCTGATCTCTTTTTTCATAATTTTGAGACACCATTCTTTTGCCTGTCTTATAAGTCCCCGTTTTCTTTATATGCTGAAAGCATATATCTATAGCCCAGATAAAATTTGAATCAATCTTTAATGCCTGATTAAGCCAATTTATTGCAGCATCTGAAAATCACTTTTATAAAAGCATTCTTTCCATAGAATATAATACTTGTAGGCTTCAGGAGAGTTAGTTGATGTCAAATCCTGAAATTCATGAGGTACTTTTTTTCAATTTAGATATTATAAGAAAATTCTTTACCATCCTGATAGTGAATCAATAATATGAAAGATCATCTCTTCTTTGGATGGTCCTTCTATTTGAAAAGATTTAATAATCTCTTCTGTTTTTGAATCTATTAATTGTGCATTTACACGTATTGTATCACCTGCCTGTTTTATACTGCCATAGATAAAAACATTTGCATCGAGTTTCTGTGAAATTTCACTTGCTACAGAAGGTGTGATTGAAGCATAATTGGTAAGACCTTTGCTTTGTAATAAGACTGTTTACTGATTCTGTTTGTCTGACTTTAAGTTCTTCGGAGTTTGAAAGGTAGGTGATTAGATTCATCCTGAATTCCATCCTGCCAGATATTCCATGTAGTATCATTTGTCATATTCTGAAATGGCATTACTGCAACAGAAATTCTTTCACCTGATGATCTCAATTTTTCAAGTGTGTTCTGTTTGAATATTTTTGGATAAGCAAATATTGCAGCAATTATTAATAATCGCAATAATAGTACACCTGATAGTAACTTCCTCTTAGGTATTTTAGCAGGCTTCTCCTGTAATTCCTTTCTCTCCTCTTTCTTGACTTCCTCCAATTGATTCTTTGTGCTGAATTTTTTCTTTACCGACTAGACCGGCTCTGTTTTTAATCCTGAAATAATCTCTTTTATTGCATGAGCCACCTTGATTATCTGGATTCTGTATTTGGTATTGTTTAAATTCTTCTTTTCATCATCTTCTGGAGCAAGTGGTTTATTTACACCTGGTTCTTTATAAATAAATTCAACACCCCTCAGTACTCCTCCAAGAACAGATTCACATAGCTTAATATCATCAGTATCCAGATCATGAATCCGAATTGGCAGCACTCTGCTTGCCACATTCCCATTAGGCAGTTTTATTTTCAATCCGAACTGATCCTGTGATGCCTGTTCAACAAATGCCTTAAACTCATGTTCCCAGGCAAATGATTTTGGATCGCAATATGTACGGGAAATGATTGGAATAAAAATCAGGCATTTGAGTTTCTCTTTCAGGGATGCATCAACATCATGTGTCTCCAGCAGTCCATCATGCGGATTGATGTCAAAATAAACACTGATCTCTTCCTTGAATGTTGATTCGAGTTCTGTCTTCAAAGCTTCAACAAACTCACTCACCCACCTGTCACCTTTGTTGTCTTTCTGGCGGTAGCTGATGAAGATGTCGTATTCATATCCTGGGATTAGGCTTGACATATTATAGATTCATTATGATAAAGTTATGAAAGTCTTCAACACGAGTCAAATAAAACTTCCTACCTCCAATTAAAGTGATATTTTTGTATAAGATAGAACATTGAATTATGAAAAGAATTACTAATATTTTGGTCTTGTTGGCCTTTTCTTCTATATTGATTTCAGGGTAGCAGTTGGAATATTTTTTTTCAAGGAATCAGATATACTTAAGCCTTTCCTGTCAGAAATAAGAAGTACAACAGTTAAGTGCGAACTTGCTTATCTGAATAAACTGGATAACAACTATTACGTGAACGATTATACAGGCAGACCTTTTATTGAAGCTCATCTGGGTGCAGAATTACCGTTATTCTGCCTGACAAGCCACATGAAAAAAATTAAATTCAGTACTGGAGGCTACATCGGGAATATTCTTTTAATAGATATGCTTGAATCCAACACATCTCCAATAATAAATACAGACTATTTCTTTGGCCTTCAGGCAAGTGTATTAAAATATATCGATAAACCGCATTTTAGTAATATCGGGTTTAAATTTATTCCCATTTTTCATGAAAGTACACATATTGGTGATGAATTTTCACTGCATGGTTATAATAATATTCCTGATTTCAGAAGGATTAATGTCTCTTACGAAGCGTGGGAGATTGCTGTTGTACTCAATGATCCTGATACAATAAAAACGAATTTGATATCTGTGAAAGCAGGATTCCATGGGCTCTGGAATGATGCCAAAGGATATTACAACACCGATAGCCTGGAAACAAAGGGAGTAATTATTCCGCCCAGTGAAAAGAACTATGAGTATTATTTTCAGATGAACATGCAAAGGACAAAAGGATTCCTTTGCTCAGAAAAGTGGATGCAGGTTTTATCGGTTGAGGCAAGCAATCGGCTTAAATTCAGCTATGATATGAATATCCCGGAAAAGAGATTATGGAATTTTAATATCTATCTTGGATGGAAACATATCACCAGGGCTTCTGGCAGGAATATCGGTTTCTTTATCAGATACTACAGCGGAATAATACCTAATGGCCAATTCAGGAACACTAGCGGGTATCAATATGCTGCAATAAGCATTGTTTACGATTAGGCATGATTAGTTGATTTCCCATGCATTCAGGCCACTCTCAAAAAATAACAAAAGAGATGTTTTCTTAACGGCTGATCTTCTTCTGACTGGTAAAATCTTTTTACATACCAGCTATAAAGAAATGTTTATTGTCCTTCTGGAGGGAACTGATGAATATGTCGTATTCGTAACCGGGGATTAGGCTTGCCATAGATGGGATGAATTAATTTCTCTGGCTTAGGGAATAACTTACTTTCTTCATCAGCTGATCAAGATCTATGTTTGCAGTATAACAACTGTCCCTCAGTATTTTTAACAGGGAATCAGCGGATGAATATTTGCCTTGCTTGTACAGACCTTCACTTTTCCGGAAGAAGAAATCGAAATTCCAACTATCCGGATATTTCTTCTCCACTTCTTTCAGATACTCCATACCTTCATCAACATTCAGGTTATATTTTATCAGATGAGAACCCAGAGAAGCCTTCCCATTGAAGTAATCCGGATCAAGCTTTACTGCTTTACGGTATTTCTCCTCTGCTTTTTTAATATCTCCTGCCTGTTCATACAAATCTCCTATAATTTTTTCTATCTGGCTTAGTGACCGTCCCTCATCCCTGAGATTCTTTCTCCATTTATCAATATATTTTCTAACATAAGAAGAGTCGCCGGTAGAAATCGCAAATCTTCCCATTAACCACAATAAGTCGGGATCTCCAGGAAATAATTCCAATCCTTTCAGAAGTATTTTCTCCTCTCTTCATGCAATTTCAAAGAATTGAGCCACATTGAATACATTCTGTAAAAGTGTACGTTTTTCCAGTCCTCATCCCAGTCTGAACTTATCTGTTCAATCCTTTCGTACATTTTCAATGCTTTATCAGGTTTTTTGAAAATACCATAGGTTGACCCAATATCAAACCAAAAAATTCTTGATTTGCTTTCAGATCCTTCGAGCAATCCGCAATATTTCAATACATCTTCAGTATTTTTCGTATTATAATATGCATGCCACATTTCAATCCATAACCGGTAATCCCCCGAAAGGATCTCTCTCCTGTTGTATGCTTTTTGTGTCCAGAGAGCTGCCTGTCGCCTGTAATTTGCATTTTCAAAAACGGACAGACCATCATACGACATGGCAATATTGAAAGCTGCAAGAACGAATGTTGAGTCGAGTCTGTAAGAATTCATGAATGAAATTAAGGCTGAACCAAAATCATTCTTCATGTTAGAATTCATGCCTTCAATATAATTCCGGAATGCTTCAGACGATTTTGTAAGCGCATCCCCGTATTCCTGTTTTGTCCGTTGTTTAAGCGCTTTTATCTCCAGGAAGTTTCTTAATTCTTCAGAAAGAATATTGCCCAGTGCCGGTATCCCATCAGCGCTCTGCTGATCGGTTTCTGCTTTACCTGTCCACAATAGTTCATCAGATTCGGTGTCTGTTAATTTTATCAGGACAAGGATTTTATTTTCATACTTCTGGTAACTCCCGGTAATATATGCGCCGGCTCTTAATTTCCTGGCTGTCTCCCTTGATAATGCGGGTGTGAGCGAAAGATTCTTTGTTTTACCTACGGTTTCATAAACCTCAGCCATGGTGCGTGTATTCTGAATCGACAGCTCTTTTGAGTTTGCACCAAGATTAACTCTTATAAGTTCAGGGATACCAGTAGTCAGATAATCAAGAGTCTCATCATTGGTATTGTTTTCAAAATCGTTAACGATTAGTGATATTTTCCCATTGGGATCTTTGGCAATTTTTGGATTCCCTCCATCTAAAAGATCCGGAAAAACAACATAAAGAAGCAGAAATAAGATAAGTGTGGAGATAAATATTCCCGCCATCATCTTTTGCCGGTTAGGGATTATTGGCTTCCCCTTTGAAGTTTTATCTTCAGAAGCATGTTCATCAAGTGGTTTTACTGAAGTTTCCTTCACTGTTTTATCAGGAATTGACTCTGCTTTAATCCCTCCTATAATGTCTTTAATAGCAATGGCAACCTTACTTATCTGGTCTCTATAAAAAGTCTTATAAAGGTTGTCATTTGGGTGATCTTCATTGGGTAAGAGAGGTCTGATAGCACCTGTTCCTGTCTTGAATACAAAATCCATTGCCCTCAGCACACTTCCGGTTTCCTTCTCATACAGCTTCACATCTTCAGGTTCAAGATCGTGTATGCGGATTGGGAGTATCCTGCTTGCGACATTGCCGCTCCTCAGCTTAACGTCTTTACCAAAACGATCATTTTTTAGCCATCTGAGGAATGCCAGAAACTCATATTGCCATGCGTAGCTGTTTGGATCGCAATAGGTCTGGGATAGGATTGGTATAAATATCAGACACTTCAGTTTTCCTTCAAGGCTCTTATCGACATTATGTGTCTCCTGAAGCCGGTCATGTGGATTTTCATCGAAATATATAGAAATATCTTCCTTAAAAGTAGATTCCAGCTCTCTCTTCAGGTTATCAACAAACTTAGCTTACCCAGCCATCGTGCTTTGTTGTCTTTCTGGCGGTAGGAGATGAAGATGTCGTACTCGTATCCCGGGATTAGGCTTGCCATGTTAGTTATTCATTGTGATAAAGTTATGAAAGGATTGAATACGAAGCAAATAAAAAAGCCTCCGGAGCTGATCCGAGGGCTACATAAGTGTACTTTTCAACAATGGTTAACTAATCCTTCACACAGCAAACAGAAAAGCCTGCAGTCTTATTATCATATCCTATTCTAAAATTGGTACCATCATTAATCAAAACCCTGTTACAGCCTGAGTAGGAGATGACTCGTCATTGCTCCAATAGATTGCGTAACCGCCAATATTATAAAAACTACCATCTGCACCGATACGATCGCCCGAGGAGAGCATCAAAACTACTTTCGTTAGTTGCTCCTGTATTAGGGCTAATCCAATATATTGTTCCGTTTCTTTCAATTTGCCCCCTGCTATTTGTTCTCCACCTAGGTAATCAATTAAGATCGCCCATTCGGCATCTGCAGGTACATGCCAACCTGTTGGGCAAAGTATCCATGTGTTTACTGCGTACCAGTTGTACAATGCACCATATATATTCTTATATTTTGCTCATTATTGTACCAACAGTAACCGGAAGTCATTGAAGAATTCCATACTGATGCATTTGCAACTAAAGGTATCGACGTACCAATTCCATTTAGTTTTGTAGTTCTTAGATTTTCCGCCATCCAGGTTTGTGTGCCTATTTGTATTGTTTTATAGATGTTGCCATCAATGTCGCTTATAGTGCCATAGGTAAGGGTTGAATTAAAAATGATATCACTCGCGGTCCTGGTCTTAAAGCTTACTTCGTTTCCATATGCGGTTCCATTGCTATTCTTTGCATAAGCACGTACATAGTAAGTTGTTCCTGAAATGAGACCTTCCATGGGACATGTAAAAATGCCTATGCCAGAACCATCATATGCGCAGTCTCCATTTTCATATGTCTTGGTTTTCCTGTTATATTCCAACAGATACCTTGAATAGACTTCAACACCCCCATCATCAGTAACATTCCCTCCAGATTCTGCAGTAGAAGAGGTATATGTTACTAACATTTGTAGTTTCCACAACAGGTAAAGGTGGACCTTCCTTACAAGTGCTAATCAAAATGACAGTAATTAAAATGGCAGTCGCTAAAATTCTGAATATATTCTTCATGAGTCATGATATTTAGCAATGACTAAATCAGAAGGATTTTATATACCAAAGTTACATCCTACTTCAGCCAAAGTCAAGTTTATTTTGCCTTCAAAGGAAAGAAGCTGAGAACCAGGATCTGTGCGGTTTAGTTATATTTATTATATCTGCGAGGAAGGATTCTGGTTGGGAGGAGGGGGAAAAGAGGTAGGTGTGCACTAACCCAAACGAACTAAATAAAATAAAGTAAATCAGAACCATGTCTGAACTAATGTCTTATTCCCAAGCTGTAATTGACTTAAGATATAACTTGTATTATCAATTTCTGATTCTATCTGGTAAATCCAGTCTCCCCATACTCCACCCTTATTGATATATTTTCTTTGTACGTATAATCTTTCTCCCAATCGAAACTTACATGTTTTTGAAAAAGCTGATATCTCTCCATATGTACTTTCCAGGTTAGTCTTAATCAATATAAGATGCTGGTCACCAAACCTCTCTGGCTTGACATAACGGTATTCTTTAAAATCACCTACATACTTTCGTGTAAGAAACAACTCGTCTTCCTGGATTGTTGATGGTTTTGTCGATGAGCAGGACATAATAAGAATGCCAATAAAAGAAAATGCTATAATCTTTTTCATATATATCTGATCAATTAGCGACAATATTTTTCTTTAAAATAGAGCAACCCGACACCAATTTACCAGGGTAAATAACCTATTCATCAAATCTTCTTGCCAGCATCGCTCTTATCTGATTCAACTCATCTTTAAGTGACTGAAGTTCAGCCTCCTGCTTATTGATTAAATTCTGCTGTTCCTTAACCGCCTCGACCAGGAGCGCAGTCAGTGGGGCATATTGCATAGTATAACCTGCTTCGGTATTGGTTATGACCTCAGGTATTACAGGTAATACCTCCTGAGCAATAAATCCCATTCTGATCCCTTTCTCGAAATTTGGATTATCAATAAAGTTAAAGGTAACTCCTCTTAGATCAAGTACCTTTTGCAATGGACTTTCTATAGTCTTGACGTTCGTCTTGTATTTTGCATCACTTGTAGAATTCCAGGCAGTTGTCCCGCCGGCAGGACCATTTACATAGAACTGATAAGTGCTATTTATACCAGTTTGATTAACAGCTACATGGCCGGTTGTGCCAGAAACGACTATTCTTGGTGTGGTAACACCTGCACCATTGTCCGTGCTTAAATATATAGCCCACGGCCCTTCCGTGTTTTTGCCCCCGATAAACATTGTTTTTGTATTATCCGGAAGTGACAATCCGTTAATGTCAAAAAGTTTATATCTAAAATTCTCATTATCATAAGGTTTTATCAATAGCCTTAATGACCCGCTTGTTGGATTAGGGTAAATTTTATATTCAAGCGTAATCCCTTCCATGTTTTCAATAGCGGTCATAACTGATATTTCACAAGGTTGTTGGACTCCCTGGGCAACTGTACCGGTTGTTCCTTCAAATGTTTGGTATGTAACCTGTCTGACTGTATAACTTATCGAGCTTCCGCTGCCTGTTGCATTTCCTCCTGTAGCAGTGATAGCTGCCTGTCCTTGGACGAAAACCGCGCAAAGACAGCCTGCCAATAATGAAAGACTAGGTCTTTTATTAGCCATAGAGTACTGACTAAATATTCAACGATCAGGAAACTTTGATAAATTTACGAAAGTGTGGAATGAAAGTCAAATATATTTCAATCGTGCAATCATTTTCTTGAGATGATCAGCGGCTGTCTTATTGATTTCTCCCTCCCCATTCGCTGTTTCTTTTTTCTGGCGGCAGCATATGAAGATGCCGTATTCGTATCCAGGGATGAGGTTGGCCATCAGATTGAGCTTTGGATAAAGTTAGGAAAGAAGTGTATTCGAGTCAAATATATTTTCATAAACTTCCTGACAATCAGACCCATAGACAAAAAGACAAAAAGACAAAAAAGTGTGTGTGAGTGCGGGTTTTGAGGAAAAAAGAATGAGTATAAATATATTTGAATTGTATCCCTATCTTTGTTAACTTTATCAAAATATACCTAATAATATCTCATACATTGACGTCAATAAATGAAAGCCTTGTTCAGGTTGTATTGAAGGAGATGATAAAATACAAGCCTTCTCTGCAGAAAATTCGGGAGACAGGAGATGGGGAAGATTTAAGAGATCCTAGGTATACAGGCCAGCTTGTCATCAGAAATCTTCCGCTGCTGATCGGAGTTGAATTGCGCCGCCTTTTTTCTATTTCACTGAGGCAGCCGGACAGGTTGCGGCTTGACCAGATATTTTCCTCCATTGAGCGATGCCTCCAATTCATAAGTTTTATCCTGATCTCGCAGCTGTGGGATGAAAAAAAACAGAAGAATATCGTTATTACTGAAACTTCACGAAAAGAATTTGCAGGGAAGATCATCGACCTGAATATTGAAAATTATATCTGGATCATAAGGTTTGTCAGATCTTTGTTTGAACAATACTCCATTCCATATTTTATGCCTGAAATGAAGTATAACCTCGATGACAATTTCTTCAATGAAATCGGATTATATTCTCCGGCAGTAGATGAAGCAGGACATTTCAGGTTTGATATACCCTCTGGTGAGATGGAAAGTAAATGCCTCGAATCTGAAACAAAGCTGGTTTCATTGCTTATGCAGCTCTCTTTCCTTTGTAACTACAAACTTGCCTCTATACAGGAGATTAAAGTCATAAGGGCAAGGCACAGGTTGCCCAGGTATCTGCATACTATTAATATTCACGGAAACGAAAGTACTGATCCGAGATCAATGGAAATTGTGCGCGACAGCTGTGCCGAAAGTCATTCGGTTTTGCTGCTTAAATCGCAGGTTACACTTGATGAGTACCTGAACCTCACTCCACTCATTATCAATACCGGATCATTTCTTGCCGATGATAAAGAAAACTATGATGTAGAAAATGACATACTGCTTTATCGCAAGGCACAGGGTAATTACCTGATGTACAATGGCAGCGAGGTTACAGAAAAATGTGATCTCCGGACCCTGAGGAATTATCCGCTTTTGCTTTCACAGTTCAAAGATATGGTTGATACGATATCGGGGGCAGGAGCTTCGAAATAAATTATCCTTCTATGAAATCTCCTTTTAAATTCCTTGATTCCTATACGAAAGAAGACATCGATATCTTTTTCGGCCGTGAAAAAGAGATCGCTGAGCTGTACCACAGGGTATTCGACAGCAGGATAATGCTGGTTTACGGGGAGTCAGGTACAGGTAAATCGTCGCTGATCCAGTGCGGTCTTGCAAACAAGTTTCGCGATACTGACTGGCTGCCGGTAATGATACGCCGCGGAGACAATCTTCCCGACAGCATTTCCAGGGCAATTACGGCAGCTGCCATAACACCAGTTAATTACGAATTGCTGACCACGGCTTTATTCAAAAAAGCCATAAGATCCTTATATATTGATTATTATAAGCCTATTTTCTTTATTTTCGACCAGTTCGAAGAGCTCTTTATTTTCGGATCAAAGGAGGAGAAACAATCTCTTGTTCACCTGCATGCTCTAACGGAGTCAGATATCGAGTGCAGGTTCATCTTCGTGATGAGGGAAGAGTACATCGCAAATGTTACCGAATTTGAAAAGTTGGTTCCCGGGTTTAATTCAAACAGGATCAGGATCGAAAAGATGGCTGCCGCAAATGCTATGAAAGCTATTAACGGCCCGTGTGAGGTTTATGATATCGATGTTGAGGAAGGTTTTGCGGACAAGCTTCTTAAAAAGCTTAATCCGGATTCACCGGGTGTTGAACTTACCTGGCTTCAGGTATACCTCGACAAGATCTTCAACCTTGTTGCAGCCTCAGCAGGGGATCAAAAAGAAACCGGGGCCATTGCATTTACGAACAGCCTGCTTGACAAAGCCGGAGATGTATCGGATATTCTCGGCAGCTTTCTCGATGACCAGATAACGCTAACAGGCAATAAGGAATCGGCGCTAGCTCTTCTTAAATCATTTGTCTCGGTAAAAGGTACCAAGAAACAACTTACCATAGACGAGGCCAGGAATAATGCTCATACCCTTGGCGCCCCGATAAACGATACCGGTCTCATGGACCTGGTTCAGAGATTTGTTCATCTCCGGATACTTTGCGACAAGGACCAGCACGGGAAATACGAGCTGAGGCATGACGCACTTGCAAAAAAGATATTCGAGAAATTCACAAGTGTCGAGAAAGAACTTATAGAGATCCGACAGTTCATCGATAACATGTGGGAGAACTGGCAGAAAAGAAAAGTTCTGATCTCAGCTGAGGACCTTGAATATATTTCACCTTATGAATCAAAGCTGCATCTGCCTGATGAGATCAGTGAGCTTGTTAATAAAAGCAAAAAGGATCTGGTAAGAAAAAAACAGTTGAGAAGGAATCTTATCGGAATATCGGGACTTGCAATAATTGTAGTTCTCTCAATTTTTTCTGTATGGGCATTAAAAGAAAGAAACAAGGCAAAACAGCAGTATAAAAGCATTAGCCGAGAATTACAATTACCTAGCAAAGGAGGTTACTGAAAAAGATCCGACAAAAGCACTGCGTCTTGCAGAATATGCCCACTCACTCGACACAGGCAATCTCAATATCAAATATAATATCAATAATATATATAATGACAATAATCTTTATTCGATTGTCGCAAGGCATTATGGATTAATAACCTGTATTGCCGTTTCCCCTG
>CAVYYM010000021.1:0-27805 GCA_963772715.1 uncultured Bacteroidota bacterium | reverse complement strand
AGGAGTTAACTAAATAAGTAAATTTGATAAAATAGAAAAATATGGATCAGTTCAGCAGTCACCCGTTATACAGGAAGCACAACCTCGACAGTGTAATGAGTTCATTATGGTCATTTTACACGAAGAATTTCCTTGTTTTATTCCTGACAACTTTCGTATTTAACCTCGTCGTGAGAATCCTGTACTCCACAATCGACTTCACTCAGTTTATGAGCATGACAGATCCGTTTGAGATGATAGAGGCAATGAAGCAATGGACCTTGCCGATGCTTGGCATGGTTGCAATAAGCTTCCTGCTGATGGTCATATTGCAGTATTATATTATCTACAAACCAGTCGACGACACTGTAAATATCTTTAACTCAACTTATAAGTCGCTGAAGTATCTTCCCACTTATTTCATCCTCATGATCTTTTTCATGATTTTTGCCTCGTTTGCCATATTAGCAGGAATCATTGCCTTTTTAATTGGCGTTCTCTTTTCGATCCTCTATATCTATATGATATATTTCTTCATGCTCCCGACTCTCATGACTGAAGGAAATAAAATCGGAAATTCAATTGGCCGCTCCTTTACTCTCTCTCACAGGCACTTCGGACCTAACCTCGGATGGACAGCGGTTATATTGCTTATTGTAATTGTCGGCACAATAGTAATTTCATCACTGATACTTCTTCCTTTCGCAGGCAGTTTTTTCAAGATTATAACAAATCCTGAGAATGCACTGGAAGCAATGAGCTTTATGTCGAATCCATGGTATATCGGACTTTCAGCCCTGGCAAGTGCACTGTTCACACCGGTGCTTATGATCTTTTCTGCGATAATTTATTTCAATGCAAGGGCAAGGGAGAATGAAGCGTCGAATCCTCTTGAAGGCACTGCCGAGCCTGATAAAGTGAAGGTCGAAGACCTCTACGCAAAACCATATTCGGAGGATCATCCCGATAATCCGGATAAGAAGTAACGGGATCCTTATCTTACAACTCTGCCTGAGGCATCTCCTTTCATCAGCTGTTCGACCTCTGAGACTGACACGAGGTTGAAATCGCCATGTATGGTATGTTTCAGACATGATGCAGCAACAGCAAAGTTTAGGGCTTTCTGGTCATCATCCCTGTAATTCAGAAAGCCAAAAATCAATCCGCCCATGAAGGAATCACCTCCGCCTACCCTGTCGACGATATGAGTTATCTGGTATACAGGCGCCCTGAAGAACTTCTCGCCGTCGAACAGGATTCCCGACCATGTATTGTGATCAGCACTTATTGATCCGCGAAGGGTTATAATTATTTTCTTTGCTCCGGGGAATTTTTCTTTCAGCTTTTTGCATACGGATTCGAATTCGGCGCTTTCAACTTTTCCTGAGGATATGTCGGCTTTATCGGGTTTTATATCAAATACCTTATCCGCATCTTCCTCATTTCCAAGAATAACGTCGCAATATTCGACCATTGCAGGCATAACCTGTTTTGCAGATGAACCCCATTTCCACAGGTTCTTCCTGAAATTCAGATCGCATGAAACCATAAGTCCGGCTTTCTTAGCGGCTTTTATTGCTTCGAGGCAGGTATCAGCTGCTCCCTCTGAAATTGCCGGTGTTATGCCTGTCCAGTGAAACCATCCGGCACCTGAGAATACCTTATCCCAATCCATCATTCCTGGTTTCATTTCAGAGACCGACGAGTGGCTGCGGTCATAAACCACTTTGCTCGGTCTTGAAACTGAACCTGTTTCAAGGAAATAAATGCCCAGACGATCTCCCCCGAAAATTATGTGATCCGTGCCAACACTATGCTTCTTCAGGTCCATAATCACTGAATGTCCGATATCATTATCCGGCAGTCGTGTTACAAAATCTGCGTGCAGTCCATAATTGGCAAGGGAAACAGCCACATTTGCCTCTCCTCCTCCGTATGAAGCACAGAAGGACGAAGCCTGACAGAATCTCTGGTGTTCCGGAGTTGCGAGACGGAGCATTATCTCACCGAAAGTAACGATCTTGTTGGACATAGTATTAAAGGTTCAGGGTTAATTTGCCGGTAGCCGGTTATATATCATTTTCGCCTTTCACGTAGCCGAAGTTGGCAAGGATTCCGCCGTCGACATAAAGGATATGTCCATTGACAAAATCACTGGCCTTTGAAGCCAGGAACAACGCAGCATTAGCCACATCTTCAGGCTCTCCCCACCTGCCTGCAGGTGTTCTGGTCATTACCAGGTCGTTGAACGGATGTCCATTCTCGCGGATCGGACCTGTCTGGGAGGTGACAATGTATCCCGGACCAATACCGTTGATCTGTATATTGTATTTTGCCCATTCGCAGGTCATATTCTGTGTAAGAAGCTTTAGCCCGCCCTTTGCTGAAGCGTATGCTGATACCGTATTGCGTCCATATACGCTCATCATTGAACACATGTTGATGATCTTGCCGCTTCGTTTTTCGATCATTTTGGGAGCAACCCTCTTCGAGACGATGAGAGGCGCAACAAGATCGACGTCAATAACCTGCTTAAAATCAGCCACAGCCATGTCAAGAATGGGTATACGCTTGATTATCCCTGCGTTATTAACGAGAATATCAACCGAACCGACATTCTTTTCGATCTGGGAAATACCTTTATCAACATCTTTCTCGTCAGTGACATTGAATTTCAGTGTATAAACCTCAAGTCCCTCCTTCCTGAAATCCTGCCTGCAACTATTAAGCTTCTCATCATTGAGATCATTCACGCATACCTTTGCGCCAGCTTTGCCGAGCACCAATCCTATAGCCAGGCCTATTCCATGTGTGCCCCCGGTAACCAGAGCCACTTTTCCGGTCAGATCGAATAATTCTTTCATAATTTTTAGCATTATTTCATTGTGTCGGGCATACGCGTATCGACATCTCCATAATCCATATTTTCACCGCACATTCCCCATATAAATGTATAATTCGAAGTGCCTGCTGCGCTGTGGATGCTCCAGGAGGGTGAAATAACAGCCTGTTCGTTCTTCATCCAGAGATGACGTGTTTCGTCAGGATCGCCCATAAAATGGCATACAGCCTGTTTTTCCGGTACTTCAAAATAGAAATAAACCTCCATGCGCCTGATATGTGTATGCACCGGCATCGTGTTCCAGACACTTCCGGGCTTCAGTTCCGTCAACCCCATCTGGAGCTGGCATGTAGGCAGTACACTGGTATGGATAAGCTTGTTAATGGTTCTGTGATTTGATTCCTCAGGGCTTCCCATTTCGACTACCGATGCATCCCTGAGGGTGATTTTTTTCGAGGGGAAATCATGATGCGCCGGGGCAGTGTTAATGTAAAGCTTTGCCGGCACCTCCGGATCTACAGACTTGAAGACTACGTCCTTTGTCCCTTTCCCAAGGTAGAGGGCTTCCTTATGTCCAATATTAAAATTACCGTTACCGGTCTCCACCAGCGCCTCTCCGCCAACGTTAATAATTCCCATCTCTCTCCTTTCCAGGAAGAATGATGCCTTAACCATATCGATCGATTCAAGCTTCAGGGCTTTCCTCACTGGCATTGCGCCGCCTGCAATTATCCTGTCATACATCGAATAAACCAGGATTATCCCGTCAGGTTCAAAAACCTTTTCAATAAGAAATTCTTTCCTTATTCTTTCAGTATCATAACTCTTGAAATCAAGAGGATGAGTTGCATATCGGAGATCTGTCTTCATAATAATTCCGGATATTCGTTATAATTATTTTCTGGACAATTACTGAATACAGACAAAAATACAATCTTTGACCATAAACACAATTAAAAACCAAGTCACTTTTATCATTTTAATTTATCCGGTCAGAAGAACCTTGAAATATTTTTTCAGTTATTGCCTGTTTTCGTGTTCGTTAACGTTTTTTTTGTATTTTTAAAAAGCAATATTTTACCTTTATAACATAATAATCCCATTCAAATGAAACCATTCATAAATGATGATTTTCTGCTTTGCAATAAAACAGCAATAAAGCTCTATCATCAATACTCTGAAAATCAGCCTATTATTGATTTTCATTGTCATTTATCACCTTCAATGATAGCCGATGACCGTCAGTTCGTGAATCTCACTCAGGCATGGCTTGAGGGCGATCATTACAAATGGAGGGCAATGAGGACCAATGGTATTGATGAAAAATATTGCACCGGCAAGACAGCCGACACCGATAAGTTTGCCAGATGGGCTGAAACTGTTCCATATACTGTAGGCAATCCTCTTTACCACTGGACACACCTTGAACTTGCAAGGTATTTTAAAATAACTGATCTTCTTTCACCTAAAACGGCGACGAGTATTTATAAAAAAGCCAGCTCTCTTCTTCAGACTAAGGAGTTCAGTGTAAGGTCGCTGCTCAGAAGGATGAAAGTCGAGGTTGTATGCACGACCGATGATCCTGCAGATACTCTCGAATATCACAAAAAGCTCAAGGGCACATTTGAAATCACGGTATTCCCGACCTGGCGCCCCGACAATGTCGTCAAAACTGAAGATCCGGCAAAATTCAAGGCTTATATCAGCAAGCTTGAAAAGGCAAGCGGAATTGAAATCAAGAACTTCAGTTCGACTTGTCGAGGCACTTGACAACAGGCATAAGTTCTTTCATAAGATGGGAACCAAAGCTTTCCGATCATGGTCTCGATCGCTTTTATTATGCAACCTTCACCGAATCTGATGCAGACAAAGCCTTCAGGAAACTGATGAAGGGAGGATTGCTATCCGAAGAGGAAGCAGAAAAATACAAAGCTGCAATAATGACCGAGCTATGCAGGATGAATCATAAAAGAGGATGGACGCAGCAGTTCCATGTAGGAGCAATGAGAAACAACAATGTCACGATGTTCAGGCAGATGGGACCGGATACAGGCTGGGATTCAATAGGCATAGCACAGGATGCCATCAAGATGTCAAGGTTCCTTAGCAGCCTGGATAACACTGATCAGCTTGCCAGGACAATTCTTTATAATCTGAATCCGGCCGATAATGAAATGATGGTCACTATGGCTGGAAATTTTAATGACGGCACAACACCGGTAAAAGTTCAGTATGGTGCTGCATGGTGGTTCCTTGATCAGAAGAACGGGATGGAGAAGCATATAAGGGACCTCGCATCACTTGGACTGATGAGAAGGTTCATAGGCATGGTAACCGATTCGAGGAGTTTCCTCTCCTACCCTCGGCATGAATATTTCAGACGTATGGTCTGCAATTATGTAGGAGAAGAAGTTGAGAAGGGTACTGATACCGGATGAAGAGGAACTGCTTAAGCCACTGATTGAAGGCATATCATATAAAAACGCGAAGGAACATTTTGGATTTTAACAAATAAGAAAAAGACTAATATCTGATCATGAACGAACTTAACCTGAAAAACAAAGTAGCCGTTATAACCGGTGGTGCCGGAGTAATATGCTCCACAATGGCCAAATCGCTTGCTGCTGAGGGTGTTAAAACAGTGATTCTCGATCTGAACAAGGAAGCAGCAGATAAAGTAGCCGCTAGAAATTGAAAAAGAATTCCAGACAAAGTCGATAGGCCTGTCGGCAAGTGTGCTCGATAAATCATCTCTTGAAGGAGCATTGAAAGAGATCCATGAAAAAATCGGTCCTATCGATATCCTGGTCAATGGAGCCGGAGGAAACTCGCCTGCGGCAACAACAAAAGTTGAAAAGATGGAAGGAAATGAAAAACCGGAAGATACATTTTTCGGGCTTCAGATCGAAGGATTCGACAAGGTGTTCGATCTCAATTTTAAAGGGACCCTCCTGCCATCGATGGTTTTCGCTGCCGACATGGTCAGAAAAAATCAGGAGTAATAATCAATATCTCATCGATGAATTCATACAGGCCTCTGACAAAAATCGCGGCCTATTCGGCAGCCAAATCAGCTGTTAATAATTTCACACAATGGCTGGCTGTCCATTTTGCAAAGGTGGTGTAAGAGTTAATGCCATTGCACCCGGATTCCTTCTGACAAACCAGAACCGGTTTCTTCTTATTGATGAAAAAACCGGAGAGATGACACCCCGGAGCAAGAAAATAATCAATGGCACACCTATGGAACGTTATCTGCACGCCTGAAGAACTTATGCGGAACACTGCTTTACCTGGCTTCAGATTTTTCGAAGGCTGTTACCGGCATTATTATTCCTGTTGACGGAGGGTTCAGTGCATACAGTGGCGTTTAGGTTTCAGGTTCCGGAGCGACTGAATATTAAGTATGATATAGGATTTAATAATATTGAAAAATAAAATGATTTACTACGCATCAGGTTCTCCACTACAGTAATAAATTCCAACGATCTGGAATATGGCCTTTATTCTGCCCTTGTTAAGCTGGGATCGAGGAAAAAGGTGCTTGTGGTTCCTCCCGATTTCACACGTTTTCATTCAAGATCAGGAGAAATAACCACGCTGATATACAAATATTATAAGGAAAACCTTAAGGATATCCTTCCGGCCCTGGGGACACATGTTCCAATGACTGACAGTGAGATTACCGAAATGTACAAGGAGGTTCCGAAAGATCTGTTCCGGGTTCATGACTGGAGAAATGATGTTGTCACAGTCGGCACCATTCCGGGAGAATATGTTTCTCAGATTACAAATGGGGCACTTGATTATTCCTGGCCTGCCCAGCTGAACAAACTGGTCTTTAACGGAGGTCATGACCTGATACTTTCAGTAGGTCAGGTTGTTCCTCATGAAGTGGTAGGTATGGCCAATTATCAACAAGAATCTTTTTATTGGAACGGGCGGACCTGAAGGGATAAACAAAAGCCATTTCGTGGGAGCAGTATATGGCATGGAGAGAATGATGGGCAAAGCTGACACACCGGTCAGAAAGCTGCTTAATTATGCCTCGGAACATTTCATTTCGCACCTTCCTGTGGTTTATGTTCATACAGTAATCGGCCGTGATGAATCAGGCAAGCTGGTAATACGCGGACTCTTTATTGGCGATGATGACGAAGTTTTCAATCTGGCAGCCGATCTTTCCGTGAAGGTCAATTTCACCGTTCTTGAAAAACCACTTAAAAAAGTAGTAGTATATCTTGATCCCTCTGAATTCAAAACCACCTGGCTTGGCAATAAGAGCATATACAGGACAAGGATGGCGATGGCCGATAATGGGGAACTTATTGTTATCGCACCGGGACTGAAGGAATTTGGCGAAGATAAGGAGATAGACAGGCTGATAAGAAAATATGGATACAGGGGAACTCCTGCCACACTTGCCTCACTGAAGGATAATGAAGAACTGAAGCAGAATCTGAGTGCTGCCGCGCATCTTATTCATGGAAGTTCTGAAGGCAGATTCTCGATAACCTACTGCCCCGGGCATCTGACCAGGGAAGAGATAGAATCTGTCAATTTCAAATATGCTGATCTTTCTGAAACTATTAAAGAAATATAATCCCGAAAAGCTAAAGGACGGTTTCAATAAAATGCCGGACGGAGAAGAGATCTATTATATCTCAAATCCGGCAGTCGGATTATGGAGCTCCAGGGAACGGCTTGAAAAATGATAAACTGGGGAATCATAGGTTGCGGCAACGTCACCGAAGTTAAAAGCGGTCCGGCATTCAACAAAGTGAAAAACTCACGTCTTGTTGCCGTGATGCGACGGAATTCCGCCCTGGCTGAGGATTATGCAAAGCGGCACAATGTGCCAAAATTTTACTCTGATGCTTCCCGGCTGATCAATGATCCTGAAATCAATGCTGTTTATATCGCCACGCCCCCTTCGAGTCATGCGGAGTATGCAATTAAAGCGATAAAGGCTGGAAAACCGGTCTATATCGAGAAACCTATGGCTGTAAACTATTCAGAATGCCTGAAAATCAATAAAGCTGCAGAGAAATCCGGCATCCCTGTTTTTGTGGCATACTACAGGAGAGCTCTTCCCGGATTCGTCAGGGTAAAGGATATGGTGCTCAGGGGAGAAATAGGCAAGCCTCTTTTTGTCCAGCTGCACTTGTTCAAGTCTCCCTCCGAAGAAGAGCTGGATGGAAATCTTCCGTGGAGGGTCGATCCGAAAACAGCCGGAGGCGGACACTTTTTTGATCTGGCATCACATCAGCTTGACTATCTGGATTTTCTCTTCGGCCCCATTCAGAAGATAAAATCAATTGCACTTAACCAGGCAGGTCTTTACAAAGCCGAAGATTATGTTTCAGCAGAATTCCTTTTCGGAAATAATATTGCCGGATCAGGAACATGGAGCTTCAGCGCATCTCCTGCCAGCAGCAGGGATTCAATCGAGATCGTCGGGGATAAAGGATTGATAAAATTCTCATGCTTCGACTTCATACCCATAGTTCTTGAAAATAAGGATGGAAGAACAGAGTATGAAAATGTCAGACCTGAACATGTGCAGTTCAATCTGATAGAACAGGTGGTAAAAGCCCTGAGCGAAAACGGGACAGCTGTAAGCACAGGAATTACAGCAGCAAGAACCAGCAGGGTGATGGATGAAGTTGTGAAGGAGTATTATAGAAAATGATTGAAAGGGATTAAGATTGCTTCTCCCGCTTATGCGGGATCGCAATGACAGAAATTAATTATAGATCTATTAATATTAAATAAGTATGAGCAAATTAGCAGACATCGGATTAATCGGGCTGGCGGTTATGGGCGAGAATCTTGTTCTCAATATGGAGAGCAAGGGATTCCATGTGGCTGTCTATAACCGTACAACACAAAAAGTCGATGACTTTCTTGCCGGGAGGGCAAAAGGGAAAAACATCACAGGAGCGCACTCGATCGGGGAGCTTGTAAAATCCCTGGCACAGCCCAGAAAAGTAATGATAATGGTCAAGGCCGGAAGTGCAGTGGATGACATGATAAACACACTGATCCCGCATCTGGAAAAAGGTGATATTATCATCGACGGAGGCAATACCCATTTTCCGGATACAAACAGGAGAACTGCCTTTGTTGAAAGCAAGGGATTGCTTTATATCGGGACTGGTGTTTCAGGCGGTGAGGAAGGCGCTCTTCTGGGCCATCGATAATGCCGGGCGGTTCGAAGGCAGCCTGGCCGTTTGTTAAACCAATCTTCCAGGCAATAGCCGCCAGGGTTGAAGATGGATCTCCATGCTGTGACTGGGTTGGAGAAAACGGAGCCGGACATTTTGTTAAGATGGTGCATAATGGCATTGAATATGGCGATATGCAGCTTATTGCGAAGCATACCAGATTATGAGAGACCTGCTTCATATGAGTGCCGATGAAATGCATGTGGTATTCAGGGAATGGAATAAAGGCGATCTCGACAGTTACCTGATCGAGATAACCAGGGATATTCTTGCTTATAAGGATACGGACGGAAAACCGCTCGTGGATAAGATACTTGACACAGCCGGACAGAAAGGAACAGGTAAGTGGACAGCTGTTGCGGCCCTTGATCTGGGAATCCCACTGACCCTTATCGGAGAAGCAGTATTTGCAAGATGCCTTTCCGCCGTCAAGGAAGAAAGGGTAAAAGCATCAAAAATGATTCACGGACCGAAACCTGTCTTTTCTGCAGACAGGAAAAAACTTATCGAACGATCTCAAGGATGCACTCTATGCTTCAAAAATAGTCTCATATGCCCAGGGATATGCACTTATGAGAGCTGCAGCTGCGGAATACAAATGGGACCTCAATTATGGAGGTATTGCTCTCATGTGGAGGGGCGGCTGTATAATCAGGTCTGCATTCCTCGGAAAAATAAAAGAGGCATTTGACAATAATCCTTCGATCACTAATCTGTTACTTGATCCGTTCTTTAAGGATAAAGTCGAAAAAGCACAGCAGGGATGGAGGAATGTTGTATGCAGCCGCAGTAACAAACGGAATCCCTGTTCCTGCAATATCTTCAGCCCTTGGATATTTTGACGGTTATCGATGCGAAAAGCTTCCGCAAACCTGCTTCAGGCTCAGAGAGATTACTTTGGTGCTCATACCTATGAAAGAACCGACAAACCGAGAGGCGAATTCTTCCATACAAACTGGACTGGAAGAGGAGGAACAACTGCTTCAACAACATACAATGTGTAAATTCCTAACAACCAAATTAATATGACAGAAGAAAAAAAATTCAGTAACTACAGATGGACAGTCTGCGCATCTGATCTTCTTTGCCACGACAGTTAACTACCTTGACAGGCAGGTTATAGGGATCCTCAAACCCCTTCTGGAATCTGATCTGGGAATTGGAGAGAAAGATTATTCCCACATCATAATGGCTTTCCAGCTCCTTTATGGCATCGGTATGGTCATAGCCGGACGTCTGATCGATAAATTCGGAACTAAATTAGGTTATGGTATTTCCGTTATACTATGGAGTATTGCGGCAATGGGACATGCCCTTGCAAAAGGTGTTCTGGGTTTTGGATTCTGGAGAGGTTTCCTTGGTGTAAGTGAAGCCGGCAACTTTCCTGCAGCTATTAAATCGATAGCAGAATGGTTCCCAAAGAAAGAAAGGGCTCTTGCCACCGGAATATTCAATTCCGGAACAAATGTCGGGGCAATTGTGGCGCCTCTGGCTATTCCAGCCATTGTGGTTGCATGGGGATGGCAGGCAGCATTTATAATTACCGGAGCAATAGGATTTATCTGGGTAATTCTCTGGTTCATCTTTTATGAAGTGCCTGAAAAACATAAGAAAGTTTCGGCAGGCGAACTTGCTTATATACACAGTGATGCTGATGAACAGGCAGAGACTAAAGAAAAGGTTTCCTGGCTGAAGCTTCTCAAGTTCGGCAGACATGGCTATTCTTTATCGGTAAAGGTCTTACTGATCCGATATGGTGGTTTTATCTGTTCTGGATCCCCGGCTGGCTGTCAACTGTCAGAGGTGCAGGTCTTGATGTAAAATCATTCGGATTGCCTCTTGCATTTATTTATACTATGACAACTGTCGGGAGCATCGGCGGCGGATGGGTTTCAGGATATATGATCAAAGAAAGGCATGTCGCCTTTCAAAGCCAGAAAAGTAACAATGCTGATCTTTGCACTGCTTGTCGTTCCAATTATTTTTGCCCAATCACCTTCAGTAAGTACATGGGGTGCAGTTTGCCTGATTGCTCTTGCAGCATCATCACATCAGGCATGGTCTGCCAACATTTTTACAACTGTTTCAGATGCCTTTCCAAAGAAAGCTGTCAGCTCAGTTACAGGAATCGGTGGGATGGCAGGTGCTGTTGGTGGTGCATTTATTTCATATATAGCAGGTGGTATAATTCAGCATTTTAAAGATCTTGGACATATTGAAACCGGATATGTGGTAATGTTTTCAATTGCAGGAAGCGCTTACCTCTTGCATGGATAATAATGGCAGTTTTTGCACCAAAAAAGTATTCTCAATAAAGGTATGTCAACTTGAACTGATAGCTATGCCCTCTCAAAGAAAGCAAGAATAAAAGATATTGCCGAACTTGCCGGTGTATCAATCGGTACAGTCGACAGAGTCTTGCATAAAAGGGGTGAAGTGGCGGAAAAGACGAGGGAGAAAGTCATTAAGATCGTAAAAGACCTTGACTATTCTCCCAACGTCATCGCCCAGGCTCTTAAATCAAAAAAGAAGCTCAATCTGGTTTCCTTACTTCCGGATCCTACCGACGAAAGTGCATTCTGGCTGAAACATCCCGAGGGCATGCTGAGAGCAATGAAAGAGCTTGATCCTTTCCGGTAGGGTTATCCCAGATTACATTCGACATGCTCGATGAGAAGGATTTCGTCAGAAAAGTCAGAACAAGCACTCAGTCTTCATCCTGACGGAGTCATACTCGCACCTATTTTTAAATCGGAATCTATTGCTTTCTGCAACCGTCTGTCAAAGAAGCATATACCATTTGTTTTTATTGACGGTTTCATTGAAGAAACTGAATTTCTTTCCTATACAGGAGAGGATATCTTTCAGAGCGGAAGAGTTGCAGGCCAGCTGGTGGATATGGTGACACCGGTGAACAAGGATATCCTGATAATCAATATTGCCAGAAATATCCAGAATGTTCATCACCTTAATAAAAGAACACAGGGATTCCTGAGCTATTTCCCTGAATCAGGAAAAAATAAAGGGGAATTGATAAATATCAGTATTATCGATCCTGTCCCTTTGAATATCAGGAAGGAATTGAACAAGGTGCTGGGCAGGAATCCCGGAATAGGATCAATCTTTGTGACAGGCTCCAAATCGTACAAAATAGCCGATTACATGGCAGAAGAAGGAATTAATTCCTTGAATCTGATAGGGTACGATCTGCTCGAAAGAAATGTAAAATACCTGATCTCGGGAAAAATAAAATTCCTTATAGGTCAGAGACCTGAGGAACAAACATATAAAGGAGTCAGGAAACTGTACGACTATCTTTCAATGGATAGAATTCCTGAAAGAATGGAATATCTTCCTGTAGATGTCGTGACTTCAGAAAATGTAAAATTCTTCCTTTAATAAATACCATAAACATAAAATTCAAATAATGAAGACACTCGGAAAATACTCAATCGGCATGGGTGACAGGTTCGGCCACCAGGGCGCTGCCCAGCTAAAAGCAATTATTGAGGCAGGAAAGAAAGGAATTGAGATCACTCCTGTCTGGAATAAATCGAACAGGGAGCACAATACGATCGGGACACAGCCTGGTGATGTCAGAAAAGAAGCTGATACCGTCACAAAGAAAGCAGGATTTGATAAACCTTATTTTGTTGATGCTGATCATATTAATCTGGACACTGTGGACCGATTCATAGAGAGCTCCGATTTTTTCACCATCGATGTGGCATCATATATCGGCAAAAAAGCTGATGACGATGATATCACAACTTTCGTCGCGGGAGCAAAAAAATACTCTGGGGAACTGAAAATTCCGGGGATCAAAAAACCTTTGATGATCTCAGAACAGAAAATAAGGGAAATAGCAAATAAATATCTCTTTGCAGCCATCAAGGCATGGGAGATCTTCAGAAAGATCGAGAAAACAAAAGGAAGCGGCAACTTTGTAACCGAGGTTTCTATGGATGAAGTGCCTGATCCTCAGACACCTGTCGAGCTTTTCTTCATTCTCAAAATGCTGGGTGAGGAAAACATACCTGTCCAGACAATCGCTCCCAAATTTTCAGGACGGTTTAACAAGGGTGTCGACTATGTTGGTGATCCGGATAAGTTCGAGGAGGAATTTGAAGCCGACCTGATGGTGATAGATTTTGCAGTTCATGAATTTGGACTTCCCCCGAACCTGAAAATGAGCGTTCACTCCGGTTCCGATAAGTTTACGATCTATCCGATCATCGGTAAAATATTGAAGGAACATAGCAAGGGTATTCACCTTAAGACTGCAGGTACGACATGGCTTGAAGAAGTTATAGGTCTGGCCGAATCGGGAGGGAAAGCACTCGATTTCGTAAAGGATGTATATGCAAAGTCGCTTGAAAAGATCGAGGAGCTCTGTGCTCCATATGCAGATGTAATCGATATTAACATCGCTAAGCTTCCTTCGCAATCAGAAGTTGCAGAATGGGACAGCAGTAAGTTTGCAGCGTCATTGAGGCATATCCCCGGAAATAAGTTTTATAATCCTAATATGAGGCAGCTCGTACACGTGGCATATAAGGTGGCAGCAATGAAGATGGATGAATATTTCAGGCTGCTCGAAGCCAATGAGAAGACTGTCGCAAAGTGTGTTTTCGACAACATGTACGAGAGGCACATTTGCAGGCTGTTCGGAATCAGCATAGGTTATTCCCAGCCAGGCATTGAAACAGTTGCCTGGTAATTTGAATAATTATATAATGGATTTCTGACCGGCTTGTAAAGCTTCCCTGCTTTCGGATTGTCGCTCTGAGTGTACACCCACATCTGATGCTGATCCCACACCACTATTTCGTCCCTGCAATCACCTGTAAGATCAAGCACTGCATTGCACATATCGGGATGTCCGTCATCAGGGAACTGAAGCACCTTCCTTCCCCATCCGTCAAAGACTCCTCCTTCCTTTACATTCGGATTATGAACAAAATATTCCTCCCCTTCCCCTGTCCAGTTTAACGGCAGGCACATGCTGCCATACTGGTTGGGCTCAAAATCGTGGTAAATATTCCCATCAGCATCGTAGAGATGAATAATTCCCTGGCTTCCCCAGAAATCGATTGTAACAGTCTCAAGTCCTTCCATATCAGATCTGAAATTGGCAATAGCAGGATTCTGGACATGTCCGTTCAGAATATGCTTCAGAATATTCCCTTCTGCTCGACGCGCAGATAGCCTGCATTGCTTGCAGAATACATTATTACAGGCTCTGCACTGATCATCAGTATATTTAGCTATTGCCACACCATCGCCATGGTATCAGGTATCTCCTTGTCGAGGCACCAGAGAAGCTGACCATTCTCGTCATAAAGTGAATATCCGATTGCGAGTTCATCCATCCCGTCATTATCAATATCATATGCATATGGATAATGTCCTGTTTTACAACTTCCTTCCCAGATCACTTGCAGGTTACTATTCATGCACCCAGAAATTATTGTAACGGTCTTTAATAAGGATATCAGAATCCCATCCTTTTCCCTCGCAATCGAAGAAAAACAGACAATCACCCAGTATCCGGTCAAATTTATCATCCTTGAGTTTTGATTTGGGAGTCGGTGCCTTGTAAAGGGTTTTACCGGTTGCAGCATCAGCGACAATAATTTCAAAATTCATGCAATAGATCACCTCATTTTTGCCATCATTATTTAGGTCGTGTATCTGGAATCCGACATCGTTCGTGAGGTGATACTTTTCAGGATCAGGTTTACCTGTCTGCCAGATTATTTTGCCGTCGAATGTCATAGCTGTCAGGCAGCTGAGCTCGCTGTGACTGTCTCTGGGACCGTGATGAATAACCTGTCCAAGGAAGAAAATCAATATCTCCGTCACCGTCAAGATCGCCAAATCTTATATTCCTTCCCGACACCAAATCCTTCTGTTTTTACTTTTTTCCAGAGCACCATTTTCGGATTTGCATCCTGAAGCTTCAGTGATTCAAGTTCATACCCTGCATTTTTGTTTTCAAGCAATGCCAATTCTTTCTCAGATGTCACCACTTCACGCTTTTATAATATTTGCCTTTGCATTTGAAACCAAGACCTATTTTCCCGTTTTTATAGGTATCATCAGTAGCCTCCAGCTTCAATTCACCATTCAAATCTGCTTTTATCGAATTACCTGTTACTGTCACAGTAGCAGTAAGATCCTGACCAGGATGCAAGGATAAATGGCTTTTCTGCCAGCCTGATCTCCTTAAGTACGTTAAAAGTATCAGAATGGTTGAATTTCGAGATATATGCCATTGAATCCTTTATTCCGAAAAAATAGAAACATCTGTCATTCCTGTACCTGAAGGCAATACCGGAATATTGTGAATCATTTTCTGGTCGAAACTTTACTGTAAGACTATAATCTTTCCATAACGAATCACCTGTAATTATCATGGGGTGAGTCCATCTCTGCGATTTGTTCAAAAATGTCTGGCACATTACATTTGACTGGTTCCTTCCTGCTTTACCTGCCAGGCTTTTCCCCAGTGCATCTCCTGAGGCAAAGCTCGAAACGACCCAGTTTCCTTTGGGTGCTGCTTCGGGAAGATAATGGTACTCGGTATGGGCTCCTACCGGTGCAGAGAAACATTCCGGTATCGAGAGCAGAGAAATCATCCGTCAGCCTGACCTGTTTAAAATGGATTTGGTTGCAGCCAGCCAGGGCGAATGCCGAAAGTAATCATGGTAAAATAAGAGATTTTCCGTGCATGACGTTACCTGTCAAGCTCTATTGCAGCAAGAATAAATGGCGCCACTCCTTTCGTATCGTTGTCGAAACGCTTTTCATTGATATAATATTCATATGATCCGTCCCTGTAAGGATTTCCGCCAAGTCCGCAGCCACCGCAAATATTATGAATTGTAACCATCCCCTTTTCATCGACTGTCACAAGTTCCTTTATAAAATCGTCGAATGCCTTGTCTGCGATATCCCTGTATTTTTTATCGAGATAGCCAAGCCTGGCTCCTTTCGCAAAAGCATAAATGTACATTGCCGAGCCTGAGCCTTCGAGGTAATTTCCTTCCCTTCCGCCATGGTTGAGTACCTGGTACCATATTCCTGATTTCGGATCCCTCACCTTCAGAAGAGCATCGCAGGTTTTTTGGAGAATATTGATAAGGTCGTCCCTGTCGGGATGATCCGCGGGAAGATAATCGAGGATATCAATAATTGCCATTGTATACCAGCCCATTGCACGGCTCCATGGGTAATGTGATTGTCCGGTTGCAGGATCGCACCATTTCTGCGTTTGGCTTTCATCCCATGCATGCATGAGCAAACCCGTGGCAGGATCAAGCGTATTCTCATAGATCATTTTTGTCTGGGCAGTGGCAACATCGTACCATTCAGGCGCATTGAATTCCTTTGCATATTGCGCCATATAAGTCGATGCCATGAATATTCCGTCGAGCCACATCTGCCATGGATAGATCTTCTTATGCCAGTATCCGCCGGAATTTGTTTTGGGATGAGTCTTCAGCTGTTCGATGAAATTATCAAGAGCAATCTTGTATTTCGGATCCGGATTTCTCTTGTAAACAGTTATGACATTCCTCCCGGGGAATATCCTGTCGAGGTTATATTCCTTCATCCTGTAATCAGTTACAGATCCGTCGGGATGAATAAAATAGTTCACCCAGTCTTCCATATATTTTGAATATTTCGGATCGATGTTGCCAAGCCTGTCGATCGCCATTCCGAGAAATGCGACATCGTATGCCCATTTCGGTCTTCCCGACACATATTTGGTAAGGCTGTCAGCCTGTGTCATTACAGTATTTGCCATTTTTACTGACCATTTCAAGTCAGCTGATGAGGATTTCTTATTCGAAGTCTGTCCGGTACAGGCAACAAATACTGCAAGGAGCAGAAGAAAGAATATATTTTTCATTTTTCAGATTATGGTTACTGACTGTTATCATTATTCCATGGTTGGAACCCCGGTAACCGGTTTTGGTTCCAGCACATGGAGATCGAAGACAATGATTTCATTCAAGCCAAGCTTCAGGAATGATGCCGGGCAATAGAGCCTTTTTTGTGGTCCGATGTCCCAGTAACGGCCAAGGTTATGACCATTGACCCAAACAATGCCTTTCTTATAGTTCGATACATCGAAATATGTATCGCCGGGTTCGAGCAGGGAGAAGTTACCCTTAAAATAAACTCCGGGTTTATTGACTGTTCGTCCTGAAGAGCGGAGATCATACACGAATTTCCAGTCCATAGGGAGCTTGTAGATCTTCCAGTTATAAGAGTGTCATCCCATTGAGTGTAACACGGTCAGTAATACCCTTTCTGTCAATAAGCTGCTGCCCGAAGTTTATACGACCCATCCCTTCAACAAGAATTTCGAGAACAGGATTGGCGGTTTTTCCTGCCGGCAGGTCAATTGTATTTAATCCTTCTCTCCTGTCAAGACGGCCTATATATTCGCCATCGAGAAATACCGTTGCATAATCATGGATCTCGGTGACGGTCAGCTTTCCCTTCTTATGACCTATCAGCTCTGTTTTGTAAAGAATGAATCCATAGTCCTGACCGTATGCCTCAAATGATTTTGGAGTTACAGAGCTTTCTGGTTGCGGAAGATTATCCCATATCGAAGTGAATCTTACCGGGAATATCATCGGAATTTCAATAGCCTTGAAAGGGTCGGGAATCTGAGGAAGCTTTTTACCCTTGGGAAGATATGAACCTATGAGCTTTCTCAGAGCCATATATTTGGGGGTTGCCTGGCCCTGTTCGTTTATAGGTGCATCGTAATCATAACTTGTCACATCAGGCTCATAGCCCTTTGCCGCCTGAATTTGCGCCGGCAGTGAAACCGAAGTTCGTCCCGCCGTGAATAACATAAAGGTTGAATGATTTCTTGTTATCCATCAGGAACTTGACTTCCCTCATCAGCTCGGCCGTGTCAGGCTTTGACCATTCCTCTCCCCAATGTGTAAGCCAGCCGGGATAAGTCTCGCTGCTGAACACAGGAACGCCGGGATTCATTTTGGAGGCAAGGGCGAAATCCTCCGGAGAGCTTCCTGAATCGAGACCGACGGCGCTTCCCGGTAAGTGTCCCCGCTTCAAGCATATAGGTAGTAGGGCCATCACCGGTGAAGGTCGGAATGTCGATGCCATTTGAGGCCCAGACTTCTTTCAGCCTGTTCAGATAATTGCGGTCGTTGCCAAAACTTCCGTATTCATTTTCGATCTGCAACATGATGATCGGTCCGCCCTTTGTTATCAGATATGGTCTGATCTCCTCGGCAAGCCTGACAACATATCGTTCAGCAGCAGCCATATATCTCGGATCCATGCATCTCAGCCTGATATCGGGAATGCGAAGCAGATATGGAGGGATCCCTCCCAGTTCCCATTCGGCGCATACATATGGTCCGGGACGCAGGATTAGCCACATTTCCTCATCCTGAACAGCCTTAATGAATGCGGAAATATTTTTGTTCCCTGAAGTGAAATCGAACACACCCTCTTCAGTTTCATGATAATTCCAGAAGATATATGCAGCAATGGTATTGCATCCCATTGCCTTGGCCATCTGTATCCTATGCTCCCAGTATTGTTCGGGAATCCTGGCAGGGTGCATCTCACCGCTTATAATCTGGAACGGTTGATCGTCAAGGAGAAATTCAGTCTGACTTAATTTGAATGTATGTTTTACTTTCTGTGCTTCAATTGAAGATGTGCCGTGAGAGCAATCCCGCCACCACCAGAAACAATAATCCTCTTTTTATCATCTTGTCTTGCAATTAAATGTGATATCAAATTTATCTCTCTCTCCTTCTTCAAATAGCCTGGAAGTTATGGAGCTTGGCATAAAATCCGTCCTTTTTATTCACCAGTTCACTATGTTTTCCGGTTTCAACAATCATGCCGTTATCCATAACGACAATCAGGTCGGCATTCTGAATTGTGGAAAGGCGGTGAGCAATAACAACCGATGTACGGTTCTCCATCAGTTTGATTATTGCATCCTGTACAAGGCGCTCTGATTCGGTATCCAGGGCAGAAGTTGCTTCATCGAGTATAAGGATAGGCGGATTGGCCATGATAGCCCTGGCAATGCTTATCCTTTGCCGCTGTCCGCCACTCAGCTTGTTTCCTGATTCTCCCACTTCATTTTCGTAATCCTTCTCAGTCTCGATAATGAAATCATGCGCGTTGGCGATCATGGCCGCCTTCCTGACCTGGTCCATATCGGGAACATCGACTCCGAAGGCGATATTCTCTGTGAAGGATGCGTTGAAAAGGATCGGATGCTGGCTTACTATTCCCATAAGGCTTCGAAGGTCGGCCATTTTAAGGTCACGCACGTCCTTGCCATCGACGAGGACGCTGCCCCTGTCGACATCGATGAATCTTGGAAGCAGATCTGCCAGTGTCGATTTTCCGGCACCTGATTTTCCGACGATCGCGACTGTCTGTCCTTTTTGTATCTTCAGATTTATATTCTTAAGTACAGGTTCGCTGTTGTATGAAAACCATACATCCCTGAATTCCAATGATTCCCTGAACTCTTTAACCGGAAGTGCATCAGGCTTCTCGATGATCTTCTCCTCTGCGCCAAGCACCTGTTCCAGCCTGTCGATCGATCCAAGTCCCTTCTGAATGTTGAACCATGCAGTGGTTATGTTTTTTGCCGGCTGGATGATCTGGGAAAATACCAGAACAAATGCAATAAGCATTTCGGAGTCAAGGTTGCCTGTCCCCTTTAAAGCCAGCGATCCGCCGACAAACAACAGCATTATCACAACCATCGATGAGAGCACCTCGCTTAACGGGGATGCCAGGTATGCTTTACGGAAGACTCTTTTCAGTATCTTGGAGTATTGATCATTGACCACTCCGAACTGTTTCTTCATTTTCTCCTCAGCGTTGAAACCCTTTATTATTCTCAGACCCGAAAGAGTCTCCTCGACCACCGATAAAAGCCTTCCGAGCCTCTGCTGTCCTGTAAGGGATGATGACCTTAATGTTCTGCTTACCCGTCCGATAAGCCAGCCGCTTATCGGCAACAGTGCAAGCGCAAAAAGTGTCAGCTGATAGCTGGTAATAAAAAGGTACACTATGAATACCAGAACAGTTATCGGATCCCTGAAAATCATTGTCAGTGAAGCCACTACCGAGATCTCAATCTCCTGCACATCGTTGGAGATGCGTGTCATCAGGTCGCCCTTCCGGGCATCGGTAAAGAAGGAAAGCGGTAGTTTCAGTATTTTCAAATACATTTTCTTTCTCAGATCCCTGACAGTGCTGGATCTGATGTAAGCCATTGTGTTATTTGCCAGGAAGATAAATCCATTCTTGAAAATGGCTGCGACCACGTATGCCGCACTTACAAGAAGCAGAGCCTTTGCAGCTCCTGATTCATAAATAAGGTTTGAGAAGAAATATTTGGAAAACTGATTAAGGTAATCGAGGGTTAGCTGGAATTCACCCGGTGACTGAACAACGGCGGCCGGCTTGAACAGGATATTGAGGAATGGAATGATCAGAGTCAGGGAAAAGAGCGCAAAGATTGCACTGAGAATGTTAAAAATGATACTCTTTACTGCTGACCATTTGTATGGCGCAATATATTTCAGCATCAACTTTATTTTATCCATTGCGCAGAGGAAAGATTAAAATCCGGTAAAGTTGAATGGAGTTATCGCCCTGAGCTCTGCTTTCACAGCCTCACTTACATCAAGACTATCGATGAAGGAAAGTATGGAATCGGCGGTTATTTTCTGGTTGGTCCTGGTAAGGTCAAGCAAAGCCTCATAGGGTTTTGGAAATCCCTCCCTCCGGAGAATCGTCTGGATAGCTTCAGCCACCACGGCCCAGTTGCTGTCAAGATCGCTCTTTATCTTTTCCGGATTGACGATAAGCTTGTTAAGTCCTTTCAGGATCGAGTTGAAGGCTATTACCGAATGGCCTATGGGTACTCCGATATTCCTGAGGACCGTTGAATCGGAAAGGTCGCGCTGAAGCCTCGAAATGGGAAGCTTTTCGGAAAAATGACCAAAAATGGCGTTCGCATATCCCAGGTTCCCCTCACCGTTCTCAAAATCGATCGGATTAACCTTATGAGGCATCGCAGAAGAACCTATTTCGCCCTTCCTTATCTTCTGCCTGAAATAATCCATGGAAATATATGTCCAGATATCGCGCGTAAGGTCAGTCAGGATAACATTGATCCTGCGCATATTATCGAACAGCGCCGCCAGATTGTCATAATGTTCTATCTGCGTTGTCGGATGCGAACGCTGCAATCCAAGTTCCTCGTTCACGAAGTTGTTGGCGAATGAAATCCAGTCGATATCAGGATAAGCGACCTTATGTGCGCTCAGGTTGCCTGTTGCTCCCCCGAATTTTGCGGAATAAGGGATCTGCCCGAAATATTTCGACTGCTCGTCGATCCTTGCAATGAAAACGGCGATCTCCTTGCCCAGCCTGGTGGGAGAAGCAGGTTGTCCATGTGTGCGTGCCAGCATGGGAATATCCTTCCATTCATCTGCAACTGCCGCCAATGCTTCCCTCAGTTCGAACAGCACCGGAAAATAAACATTGATCAGGGCGTCCTTAATGGAGAGTGGTATGGCTGTGTTGTTGATGTCCTGAGACGTCAGTCCGAAATGGATGAATTCGCTCCATTTGCCCCATCCCTTGTGAAAGAATTGTTCCTTCAGGAAATATTCTATGGCTTTGACGTCGTGATTTGTGATCTTTTCCCTCTCCTTTATCTTCTCTGCATCGACAATCCCGAAATCCTCATATATCGACCTGAGCTCCTTGAAATTATCCTTCCTGAAATCAGCCAGCTGAGGAAGCGGAATGTTGCAGAGGGCAATAAAATATTCTATCTCCACCATGAGACGATACTTAATAAGCCCATATTCAGAGAAATATAGATCAAGCTCATTAACCTTCTGTCTGTATCTTCCGTCAAGCGGTGAGATTGCTGTAAGGGAATTCAAATCCATTATTGGTCTAATTGATCACTTAATGATTATAACGTTACATACAAAAGTAGTATTTTAGAAGTTGTAAAAAAACTGAATTCCGGCTAATAATTCAAATCATCACAAAGTAAATCATGCTTACTTCAAAAGTAAGAATATCAGCGGTTAAATATGCCAATACATATCCGTTCATATATGGATTGACAGAGACGGGATTTGATAAGAAAGTAGTCCTTACTACAGATCATCCGGCGGATTGTGCAAAAAAGCTGATCAGCAGGGAGGTCGATATAGGTCTGATCCCCGTAGCCGCCCTGCCGGCTGTAAAGGATTATCACATTATATCGGATTACTGTCTTGGCGCTTACGGGAAAGTGCGTACAGTCACTGCTTTTAAGCAATTGCCCCTTCGGACGGATACATACGATCAACCTCGACTACAGGTCACTCTCTTCGGTCAACCTCGCAAGGATACTTGCAAAGAATTCATGGAAGAGGGAGTTTTTGTGGAAAAGCACCTCAGAGCTTTTTGATTTTTGCAATATCCCTGAAGATGAAGCAATTGTGCTTATCGGAGACCAATGTTTCCAATTTGAAAAATGCTTCAGCAATAAAATCGACCTTGCAGAGGAGTGGTATAAATTCACGGGTCTGCCGTTTGCTTTTGCATGCTGGACGGCGAACAGGGAACTTGACAGGGAATTTCTGGATGAGTTCAATGAAGTACTTGGAATTGGCGTCAGGAATATACCTGCGGTGGTCGAAAAATACGGAAATTCAGGCGCTATAAGGGGAGAAGACCTTCGTATTTATCTTACAGAAAATATGAATTTCGATTTGAATGCTGACAAGAGAAAAGCTATAAATTTGTTTTTGGGACTAATGAATAAGTTATGACAGACAGTGAAACGCAAAATGAATACTTCTTCAGGCCGTACAGAAAAGGTGATTTTCAGGGCGTTGTTCATCTATGGGATATAACCGATATGGGCAGTCCGGAAAGGGGGGACAATGAGGAAACCATTGAAAAGAGCATACAGATTGGCGGTAATCTCCTGATAATGGAAAGAATAAAGACAGGAAAAATATGCGGTACTTCATGGCTGACATATGATGGACGGCGGGTACACCTTCATCATTTTGGCATTTTACCGGAATGCCAGGGACAAGGACTTTCAAAACTCCTGCTGAAGGAGTCACTGAAATTCGTCAGGGATAAAGGGGTCCAGGTAAAGCTCGAGGTTCACAGCAAAAATGAGAAAGCGATCAATCTGTATAAGAAATTTGGTTTTCAACACCTTGGAAATTACAATGTTTATATTATCAGGAACATTACTGACAATATACTTATCGATTTTTAATTTTAGTATTAAATGAGTATCTTTGATAATTCGTGGGATAATATTATTTATGTTTACACTAAAGGAAAATATCATGACCAAAACAATCACTTTTAACGAGCTCCGGAAGATCAAAGATCAGTTGCCCTCCGGAAGTATGAAGATTATTGCAGACAAGCTTGACCTCAATGAGGAAACTGTAAGAAACTACTTCGGAGGGAGAAATTTTGATCTTGGACAAAGCGTTGGAATTCATTTTGAGCAGGGTCCGGGAGGCGGAATAGTTACATTCGACGATACGACAATCCTTGACATTGCCAAGGATATGATAAATAAGTAATATTCGGATCACAAGACCTGTTCAAAAGCAAAAGGCCCGGTCTTTTGCTTTTTTCTTTTTAACAAAAATGAAACAAATAAATCTGATTGACGAGGCTGAGAAAAAGTACCTGAAACTTCTCGAATCATTTTTTATGCAAAAATGGGGAGAGACAAGACTCTGGTCACACGATCTCTCCCATCACAGGAGGGTCTGGAGCTATGCAAAGGAACTGCTTCAGTATTCGGCTGTACAGGCTAACCTGTTTGCCGATAAGCTCCTGATCGCATGCTATCTTCATGATATCGGGATGGCAACCGACCCGGGCGAAAAGCATGGCAGACAGAGCCGGACAATTTGTGAAGAGTTTCTGCACGAAACCAAACTAAATCCGGCTGATTACACAGATCTTCTCCAGGCGATTGAGAATCATGACAATAAGGAATATGCTGACTCTCCCTCAGAGAATAAACTGCTTCTTCTGTTATCAGTTGCCGACGACCTTGATGCTTTTGGCTACACCGGCATACTTCGCTATGCTGATATTTATTTGCAGAGAGGCGTATCACCCGGAGACCTCGGGAAACTGGTAATTCAAAACTCCGGGAAACGATTCCGGAATTTTGAAAGTGCATTCCCTGGATACCCTGAACTGATAGAAAGACACAGAAAAAGATACATGATTCTTCAGGAATTCTATTCTGCCTTCGATCCTCGTTAGTAAAATGCTTAGTCATAATAGTGGTATTTGCATATCGGTAAATATGTATTAATACCAATCCTAATTACCGCTTATAGACCTATTTCAGGTCAGGGCTCAGGGACTACATTTGTTTAAAAATTAAACAATTGAAGTATGCTTGATGTTCTCATTAAACATCCGGAGTATAAGGACGGAAAACGTAAAATCCTTAAGTTCAGCGACAGGGCCGACAAACCCATAAAAAGCGTACTCAAAGCAGTATCCTGGAGAATTGTCGGTACCATTGACACAATGGTAATAAGCTATTTTATTACGGGGAAAGTCACAATGGCAGTTACGATAGGGAGCGTTGAGGTAATTACCAAAACAGTCCTTTACTATTTCCATGAACGTATATGGGCTCATGTCCACAGGTTAAGGCTTAAGCTGAGGGTAAGTATATTAAACAGGCATTATGGAAGAAGATTCAAGATTAAGCGGACTAAGATCCCGGCTTAAAGGCAGGACGATTGAGGAATCATTAACAATCATTGCAGGTCTTTATCCCGGGAAAGTGGTTTTTACAACGAGTTTTGGCATTGAAGACCAGATAATTACACATTATATCTGCGAGAATGACCTGCCTGTTGAAATTGTGACTCTCGATACAGGAAGGCTCTTCCCGGAGACCTATAAAGTATTCAGTGAGACAATTAAAAAATACAAGGTCCCGATAAAAGTCTTCTTTCCCGACCATGTGGCAGTTGAGGAGATGGTGAGCAAAAAAGGACCCTTTAGTTTCTATTATTCGACGGAGAACAGGATCGAATGCTGCAGGCTCAGAAAAGTTCTTCCTCTCGAAAGGGCGCTGAAAGGGAAAGATGTCTGGATATCCGGGATAAGGTCAGGTCATTCGGATAACCGCCAGATGATGGATTGGATAGAATATGACAGCAGGAAGAATATATTCAAATACTATCCGTTGTTCGATTGGTCATATGAGGAAGTAAGGGAATTTGCAGTGAAGAACGAAATACCATATAATATCCTGCATGATAAAGGATTTGTGAGCATAGGATGCGAGCCGTGCACACGTGCTGTTCAACCGGGTGAGGATTTCAGGTCAGGCAGATGGTGGTGGGAAAATGGCAACGGCAAGGAGTGCGGATTGCATAAGTAAAGGAGCAGAAGCACGCTTGCACAGGGTTGAGATTGCTTCATCCCGCCAATGCAGGATTCGCAATGACAGTTAATAACTATAGTATATATGAAAATCAATGATGAACACCTGAAGGAGCTGGAGGATGAGGCAATATTTGTAATGAGAGAGGTAGCCGCACAGTTCGAGAAAAAGGTGATACTATTCTCCGGAGGCAAGGATTCAATAGTTCTGGTCCATCTTGCAAGAAAAGCTTTCTGGCCTGCAAAAATGCCATTCAGCCTCCTTCATATAGATACGGGCCATAACTTCGAGGAGACTCTCAGATTCAGGGATGACCTGGCAAAGGAACTGGGCGTGGAACTGATTGTCAGTCTGGTACAGGATTCCATTGACCAGGGAAAGGTGAAGGAAGAGACAGGAATAAATGCCAGCAGGAACAAGGCACAATCTGTTACCCTGCTCGATGCCATAGAAGAACTTAAGATTGACGTCGCTGTCGGGGGAGGTCGCCGTGATGAGGAAAAAGCAAGGGCCAAGGAGAGATTTTTCTCGCACAGGAATGAATTCGGTCAATGGGACCCGAAAAATCAGAGACCTGAACTCTGGAATATCTTCAACGGGCATAAGAATATGGGTGAACATTTCAGGGTATTCCCGATCAGCAACTGGACAGAGCTTGATGTGTGGCAGTATATCCTGAAGGAAAAGATCAAACTGCCTGATCTTTATTATACGCATCGCCGGAAGATATTTGAGCGAAACGGAGTATATCTTGCCTGGGCTCCGTTTATGCAGCTTAAACCAACTGAGAAAGTATTTGAAACAGATGTAAGATGCCGGACAATAGGCGATATTACATGCACAGGCGTCACATTGTCGAAAGCCGATAATCTCGAAGATATCATCAGTGAAATCGCAGCCACAAGAATAACTGAACGAGGCGGGAGATATGATGACAAGAGATCGGAAGCGGCAATGGAAGACAGAAAAAAAGAAGGGTATTTTTAAGTTCGGCAAGGTGCCTAAGAGTGCCTAGAGTGCCTAAAGTGAAAGATTAGTAATATTAATATCAGGTTTAGAAAATGGGAATTAACGGGGAAAGTAAGTATAAGAGTCTGTTGAGGTTTACGACAGCAGGGAGTGTTGATGACGGCAAAAGCACGCTTATCGGCAGGTTGCTATATGACAGCAAGTCGATATTTCGAAGATCAGATGGATCATATTGTCGAGTCGAGCAAACGCCTGGGCAAGGAGGAGGTCGATCTTTCCCTGCTGACAGACGGACTGCGGGCTGAAAGAGAACAGGGTATCACAATCGATGTTGCATACAGGTATTTTGCCACACCTGAACGCAAATTCATAATTGCCGATACACCAGGACATATCCAATATACCAGGAATATGGTTACCGGTGCCAGCACCGCAGACCTTGCAGTGATCCTTGTCGATGCAAGGAAAGGAGTTCTCGAACAGACAGTAAGACATTCTTTTATTGCATCGCTTCTCGACATCAGGCATATAATATTCTGCATCAATAAGATGGATATGGTCGACTATTCAGAGAATGTCTTTTATAAGAATAAAGGAAGATCTTAAAGCTCTTCTGCAAAGCTTAAGATAGAAGATGTTCATTATATTCCCATCAGTGCAAAATATGGAGATAATGTTGTGCTGACCATCCGAAAATATGAACTGGTATCACGGAAAGACATTTCTGAGGCTCATCGAAACTATTGAAATAAAGAAAGATAAAAATCTCAAATGGACCCGGTTCCCGGTTCAGACTGTTATAAGGCCGCTTTCCGAAGTTCATCACGATTACAGGGGTTATGCAGGAAGGGTTGCCGGCGGAACTTTCAGCCAAAGGCGATGCTGTTACAATACTTCCATCAATGATCAAATCGAAGATCTCAGGAATTGATGTTATGGAAAAAATCCTGGCAAAAGCCGTAAATGGCGATTCCGTAACTATAACCCTTGAAGATCAGGTCGATGTCAGCAGAGGCAATCTGATCGTAAAGGAAAATGAATTGCCTGAATCAGGACAGGATATAACTCTGATGACATGCTGGTTCAATGAAAGTGCCGCTCAAAACCGGGAGCAAATACCTTGTAAGGAATTACAGCAATGAAACGGCATGCATTGTCAAATCCATTCGGTTCACAAATTGAATTTGAAACCCTGGAAAAAGAAACCGGCCAACACCGAAATCAGGATGAATGATATTGCCAATATCACAATCAGGACAGCCAAACCTCTTTTCTACGACTCAT
>CAVYYM010000020.1:0-88403 GCA_963772715.1 uncultured Bacteroidota bacterium | reverse complement strand
TGTTTGATCGTCACCTGAACCATGTAAAAGGTAAAGTACAGGATAACTGCGGTTGGAAATCTCATAATCAGGTGGAAGATAAACAGAAAATTTACGATCCATTTTGAGTATTTTACTAGTTAAAGAAAGGTTGTCATAAACCTTGCCAGTTTGCGACATCAATTTAGAAGGCAGGAAGAGAATCAAAATACAAATACAAATGCCTGGATTAAAACTCTTTTTCATAATGTTTAGCGGTTTTTAAGTTATTGAATATTTAAATAGAGTATAATTTCCTGAATTATAACCAGATTTATTAATTAATTTCGTTCAATAGTCACTTGATAGCTTTCATCTGCAGTTCTAAAGAACCTGTCTTTTCTGAATTAAGTTCAATGTTTATCAATCCTGGATTCTCTGTACTCCTGATGACAATCAATAATTTCACATTATACGGCTTTCTTGTGTTGTTCTTGAAAATATCCATGTAACTCAAATCTCCCGAGCCGAGACCGATCAATGTACATTCCCCTGAAACATTTATCTTAACATTAACGTCATTATCTACCACTAAATGTGTTAAGTTACACCGTAGTGTTGAGTAAATGCAATCATCATTTTTAATTGTGCAATCCGATCCACAGGATCATAATCAAAGTTTGATCCCAAGAAGCTTATTTCCCATATCTTATTTTATACATTTGATATCCTATTTTTCTGGCTGCAGCTACTATTTCGGTATTTGGATTATCGCAAACATCAACAAAACCTATTTGATAATTTTCCCCGTCACCTCGGCCAGTTGCAGCCTGATCGCCATACTGGAACCAGTGTGTTCCGACAATCTGAGGATTGATCAAAGCACCTTCTACATAATGGAAGTATGCTTCAGCCCTCTGATTCTGATCACCGACCCCTCTCATACCAACATGAAACAATCCGCGATCGAGAGCTCCCCAATGAAATTCACCTATTAAAGTAGGCTTATCAATCCCAAATGGAAGAATAAGTTCTTCGGCAGAAAAACGATAACGGTTAAAACAAACTACATCGCTGTATTTCGCATTGACTCTTATAATATCAATTTCACTCTGATCATCGGGGAAAAAGTGACAGTGTAACCTTGACCCAAAGTAAATTTTATTGGAAGAATAACTTTTCAATTCCTCCCTGCATATTTTGTAATACAGATCCAGGATTTTCAGGTCAAACAACTTTATATCTTCATTTGCTCCCTCCGGTAATCTGGTAATAGTATCAACTTGTTGCCAATTACTATATGATGTTTTCCAATTACTATTTAGTTTTTCAACTGAAGTATATTTGTCCTTAATGTATTCTAAAAATGGCAATCCGGATTTTGTGATCCCAGACTGGGATATTAAACGAGCTGTTATTTGCTTAACATTTAATTCGTTATCAATATAAAACCCAATGCAATAAGGATCGTCTTTTATTCTTGGATCAAGGCGGTTAAATGATGATTTTACAGCGGCCCTGAAAGCTGGATCGAAAACATTTGGAAACCTTCCGGAAGATACACTGACAGTATAAGGTATCCTGTTTACACTTGAAAGGTAGATTTCCCTATCCGACCAGTTTCCAAATGAATTGATACCCCAGCTTGTAAGTCTTTTTAGTACATTCTCTTTAGCTTTCTCTTCCCATTGAGGTCCATATTTCCTGTAAAGATTAGCTTTTGTAAAATTGAATGTAGTGTCTCCCCGGCCTGCGGAGTAAAACGAACTCAGAGGATCATTTGCAACTGGCAGGTTTTCAAAAAAATTAGCACGACGTGAAACACGTGTTTGAGCACCAGTAAAATCTATACATGTTATTCCGTGCGACCAATAAAGGCAGCCTTCAGGATCTACCAACCACCATTTTCCTTCAAATTTTTCTGTGCGGAAGTAGCCCGTAGCTTTAAGTTTTGGACCATCTGCCCAACCTCCGAAGCGATTTCTACCTGTAGGGCCCGGCATTAATCTGAGGTCATTTGCTTCGGTGGCAATTGCATTAATCATTTCTGACTCACTTTTTGTTTTCCCGGGCCAGTCAGAATGCTTATATTGACCAAACTTATCGATAAATGGGAAAAAACCGGGTGATTCCGAAATTTTAACAGGAGAAATAAACTGGCCATATGGCTTGATATCAGAAATGACGAAAGATACATTTCCTTTAGAGAACACCTTAAAAGTGAATTTTCTGATACTCGGATCGCCCGACGTAGACTTCATTGCACCTCCGGGGAGACCTCTCATTGCAGGAAAAATAGCTGATACATCTTCCTTTTGTTTTACAGTGATAATCTTGAGCAGATTGAATTCACCCGGTTCAACGTAAATACAACTGCTAATCCATGGATCATCATTAACGCTACCTTCGAGCCGGAAAATTTTGTCACCTGTATTTGTTACAACTACTGACATCCCTATACAAGAAGGAAAATTTAATTTTTCAGGTAATTGCAGATCATAGGTGAAACCATTTTTAACCGATGTAAACGTCAATGCCTTTTCAAGAATAGGTTTATCCTGTGCTTGAGACAGATATGTAATTAGTAAAAAGAATACAATTTGAATAAAAAGGATAGCTTTTATTTTCATTTCCTTTCTTTTTTATAAGTATTGATAATGTTTAAAATAGTTTGCAACTAACAGTATTTCTTTTATTGGATGTTTATGAAGTATAAATAATATTATCAAACGGATAATTTTTGAAATTATAATGAAATTCTGAACGAAGAATCTCACAATATTAACTGGACAGTATTGAAATATTATAATACATTTAAACTTTGTTCCTTGATCTTTTCAAGCTCATCCTTCATCATCACCACCAGCCTCTGGATCGAAGCGTCATTTGCCTTTGAACCTATAGTGTTTATTTCACGCCCGATCTCCTGTGAGATAAAGTTGAGAATTTTTCCGTTTGGAGGAGCCGATGCGATTTTTTCAAGAAAATATTCGCAATGTTTTCTTAACCTCACCTTTTCCTCATTGATGTCGAGCTTTTCTAGGTAGAAGATAAGCTCCTGCTCAAACCTGTTCTTGTCGATGTTTTCGGTTCCGACACATTCAGACAATGATGCATTGAGTCTCTCTCTTATCCTTGCTATCCTGTCACCTTCAAATTTCTCTACTTCCTGAAGAGAGACAAGTATTTTTTCCACGCATCTTGTAAGGTCGGCTTCGATCGATTTTCCCTCTTCGATCCTGTATACGTCCAGCTGTTCGATTGCCTCATTCAGTTTTATCATCACCAGTTCCCACTCTTTCTCATCCAGCTCCGGCTTCTCGGTCTTCAGGGCATCGGGGAGTCTCATTATTGTCGAAAGAAGCTGATCGTCGGCCTTGATCTTCAGTTCATCAGCTATCTCCTTCAGCTGCATGAAATAATTTTTCACTACACTCTTGTTGATCACCGGAACGATCTCGCTGTCGAGAACATCGAAATTGATAATCAGGTCAATTTTTCCCCTGTCGAGTTTCTGGCTGATAATATTCCTAGCCTCCGATTCTTTTTCCTTGTACAGCCACGGAAGCCTGGCACTGAGGTCGAAAGATTTGGAGTTAAGCGATTTTATTTCGATAGAGATCTTTTTTTGTGGGATTTCAGCAACTGACTTGCCAAAGCCGGTCATGGATTTTATCATCTCCTGAAGTATTGAAAACAGACTGAAAGTTAAGAATTATCGTCAGATTTCAAAGCGACCTTTCCATCTCGACGGTAAAATGCCTCAGTATTGGTGCTTCCCTGACTATTCTTAATCCCTTCTTTATCCCGTTTTTCCGCTCATATACATTTTTCACCGCGACAGCTGCATAATCCATATGATTATCGGTATAAACCCTGCGTGGGACTGCAAGCCTTACCAGCTCCCTGCCTGAAAATCTGTTTTCACGGGTAACCGGATCACGATCAGCCATCAAAGTTCCTATTTCGGCGCTTCTTATTCCGCCTTCCATGTAAATTTCAACACAGAGGGTCTGTGCGGGAAACTCTTCATCAGGTATCTGAGGAAGAAATTGCTTCGCATCGATAAAGATCGCATGTCCGCCATATGGCTGAAGAACAGGTATCCCGTACTCCTTCATCTTCGATCCAAGGTAATCGATCTGGCCGATGCGTGAGCTGAGAAACTCAAAATCAGTGCCTTCGTACAATCCCTGCGCAAGAGCATTCATGTCACGGCCAGACATACCTCCGTAGGTCAGAAATCCTTCATATATTATATTAAAGGTCGAGGCCTTCCGAAATAGCTCTTCGTCCCTGAAGCCAATGAATCCTCCCATGTTGACAATGGCATCCTTCTTTGAGCTCATGGTCATGCCATCAGCGCAAGAGAACATTTCGAGAGCGATTTCCCTGATTCCCTTATCTGCATAGCCTTCCTCCCTGGTTTTAATGAACCATGCATTTTCCGCAAACCGCGCGGAATCGAGAAAGAACTTCACACCATATTTATCTGCAAGGACCCTGATTCCTTTGAGGTTCGCCATACTTACAGGCTGTCCCCCGGCTGTGTTGTTGGTTATCGTGACAATGATGCAGGAGATCTTTTCACGCGGGTTCTTCTTAAGCACATCTTCAAGTTTGACAAGGTCTACATTGCCTTTGAAGGGATCCATCTTTGTGAAGTCTGAAGCTATATCTACAGTGCAATCAACGGGGATTGCTTTTCTGAACTCGATATGACCCTTGGTGGTGTCAAAGTGAGAGTTTCCCGGAACAAGATCGCCTTCCTTCACGAGCACAGAAAAAAGAACATTTTCGGCCGCCCTTCCCTGATGCGTGGGAAGGAAATACCTGAATCCTGTTATTTCGGCTATTGCTTTTTTGAGATTGTAATAAGATGAGGCACCGGCATAGCTTTCATCTCCGAGCATCAGAGCCGACCATTGCCTGTCGCTCATTGCACCTGTACCTGAATCGGTGAGGAGATCAATTGTAACCTGTTCCGACCTCAGATTGAACAAGTTAAAATGAGATTCCCTGATCCACTTTTCTCTCTGGTCCCTTGTGCTTGTATATACAGGTTCGACCATTTTTATTTTGTACGGTTCGATGAATGGGAGTTCCATAGTTATAATTTTTGATTTCGGATTTTTGATTTCGGATTTCGGATTCCGAAATTCGCAATCCGCAATCGCAATCGCAATTTTGTGGAATAAATAAAATGACGTGGAAACTATGAGGAATAAGAATCCCTGTTTTTGATATTCCTGTATATATTGACAGGCCAGTTTTCCGTTATAAAAAGGGAGTACATCCTGATTGGATTTTAACAATACGTAAAATTAATAGTATTTTATGATATATTCAACCTGTCAATTTCTAAAGAAAAACAATTAATAATGCGTACAGTAACTTTCCGGTCATTGGCAATTCTTTTATTTTCAGGCATCTGGATGTCATTGTCATCACAGGATATTCAAAATGCGAAAGGTTTACCGGGACCAATAATTGACTCGCTGATTAAAAGCGGATATATCTTCAGAGAACGGCAGGAGACCGATTCAGTCGATCTTAATACAACCCAGGCGATCAGGTTTCTTCAGAAGCGATTAAGGCTTCAGTACTGGAAAGATCCAGCTGACCCTCTCAGGGTGGCTATCGGACAGCTTGTCTTTGAGGCTTCGCATAAGCCTTACGATTCGGCTGAAGTGTATCTCAGCAAATATCCGTTCGATTCTTTGGCTGTAAGCTGGGATAAATTCTATATCTGGGAACCATTACGGATCAAAATCCCTGTAATTTCATATCCTAAGCCTCTCATTTCCAGGGATAGTCTGCCAGTATCTGGTCTTAAAGATACCACTATCCTGGTTGTTATAGATACTATTCACGAGGTTACTTCGGATTTTCCAGGCTTCCCGTTTACATATTACGATTATCCATACCAGGCCGATTCCATCAAGGCAGCGGTAAGCTTACTCAAGGATTACGTTCAGGAACGCGACTCGAGCCTCATACTCTTTACCGGAGCAGGGAATACCGTAACCCCTGTATGGCTCAATTCAAAATCGGATATGATGCAAAGGCACTGGCTCAAGACCAACCTTTATGATTCAGCAACAGTATGGATAGGAGGTCAGTCAAGAAACACGATTGCCTTATATCTTGAGAATGGCATCAGCTTTATAAGACCGGCTAAACAACAGGTATTACACGGATGCCAGGGTCGATGTTCAGCAGATTGACAGATCCAAATTGCAGGAAGTCAAGAAGATACCAGTAAGGATACAGTACTGGAAATATCGGACGGAAGCTTCCTTCGCACTTAACCAGGCTTCGCTGACGAACTGGGTCAAGGGAGGAGAGAGCAGCGTTTCATCCTCGCTCGATATTACCGGATATGCCGATTATAATAACAAGGCGCTCAAGATCACCTCGAATAATTTTGGCCGACTGAAATACGGGCTTGTCTGGACTGACAAAAATGGCTTCAGAAAGAATCTCGACCTGCTGGAGACGAACTCCAAGCTGAACCACAAGGCCTTCGGCAAATTTGATTTCAGTGCCATTTTGTTGTTCAAGACACAACTCACAAGTGGATACAACTATGCCACCGACGGTTCCAAAACACTTGTTTCAAAGTTCATGAGTCCCGGGATCCTGACAGCAGGATTAGGTCTTGATTATAAGCCGGGTAAGAAAACTTCAATTAACTTTTCACCATTCTCGTACAAGGGAACTTTCGTAACGGATACGACGGGAACAAAAGGAGTAAATGCTGTCGATCAGACCAAATATGGCATTCCTGTCGGAAAGAAGGCAAAGAATGAACCTGGAGCAAGCTTCATGATAACAAACGAGTACAAGCCTTTCAGGACTGTCACAATGACCAACAGGTTGCAGCTTTTTACCAATTATATTAATAATCCTCAGAATATTGATGTAGACTGGGAGATGATAGTCACTGCAAACATCAACTGGTTTACTGATGTCAGGCTCAACACTCATCTGATCTTTGATGATGATACAAAATCTCCCATAGATCCTGACGACCCCAATTCCAGGAAAACGGCAAGGGTTCAGTTCAAGGAGCTGCTTGGATTCTCGTTTATTTTCAGGTTCTGATTTTACAGGTCCTTCTGGTAGATGCGGAATTTCTTGACAACTTTACAGCCGATTCTCTCATATTCGGCGCGCATTTTAGTATTGTCTTCCAGCACCAGGTGGCTGTCAATGAGTTCCATTTTTTGTTTTATCGCCGATTCAAGTATCTTGACTCCCATAAGTACATCTATCCCTTTGCCCCTGTATTCCTTTTTTACTCCACCCAGCATCATCATCAGTTTCCTGGTTCGTTTCATTTCATTTAGTACTTTAAGAAAGCCGAAAGGCCATAATCTGCCCTTGCACGCCAGTATTCCGGGGCTGGGATCAGGTATTCCAACTGCAAATCCTATCAGCTGACCATTTACTTCAACAACTTTGATGAATTTGGGGTCAAGTATCAGAAGATAACGATTTACAAATTCAACTTTCTCCTTATCGGTGAGAGGGACAAATCCGTAAATTTCCATGAAAGTCTCATTCATCAGCTCAAGGGCAGGAACGATCACTTTCTTAAGCTCTCCCTTGGTTTCAAATTCCCTTATCTGGTAGCTTTCAGTCTTTTCAACCCTGGCAAGAACTTTTTTATAGATCTCTGGCAAGTCTTCCGGTATTTTGCCCAGATAATTTACCAGATCGACCTTTTTCCCGTAGCCTTCCGATTCTATCAGGCTTACCATATAAGATGAATTGTTTGCTGAAGTCATTATCATGGGGTATTCAAATCCTTCAATCTGAAATCCCTGCGGGTCCTTGTCTGAAAATCCCAGGGGTCCGATCATTCTTGACATCCCTTTTTTCCTTGCCCACTCTTCAGCCTCAGAAATGAGAGCATGGAAAACCTCCTTATCGTCATAGCATTCCATGAAACAGAAACGTCCGTGATTTTCCTTGTGGATCTCGTTGTACCTGTTATTGACAAGTGCCATTATCCTTCCGACGGGTTTTGCTTCGCTGATAGGCAATAAGAAGTATTGCGTCGGCATATTTATAGGATTTATTCTTCTCCTTGTTGAATAAGAGTCTTTCATCCATATAAAGAGGCGGGAGCCAGTTGGGTTCATCCCTGTGGACTTTCTCAGGCAGGTAAATGAAATCGCGCAGCTCTCCGGCTGTGGCAACCTCTTTCACGATTATGTCTTCCATTTGGATCCTTTATGTTGTGCCAAGTAACAAAAAATAAAAATATGTATTACACATGATGGTGTAAAATTAGCCATCACGCGGATCCTGATCCACAGATCCAGAATTACAAAAACTGCAAACAAAATACTGGCAATTCCGTTCGTGGTTCCGAAAGCAAGTGTCACCTTTCTGAGATCATCATGTTTTACGATGGAGTGCTGATAAATAAGCAGTGAAGTGAAAATAAATGCGCCAATCCAGAACAAAATGCCTCCTTTCGCAAGATATCCCGCAATGAGCACGAGAAGGAAAGTGACGGCATGAACCACTATCGATATGATGAGTGCTTTCTTTTTTCCCGCAGCGGAGGGAAGTGAATGAAGCCGGTTCGACCTGTCAAACTCTTCATCCTGCAAAGCATATATGATATCAAATCCGCTTACCCATGTGATGACTATCAGTGAATAGATTACAGGAAGGATGGCAAATGATCCTGTTACAGAGATATATGCACCGATTGGGGCAAGGCTTAATCCGAGTCCCAGTATAAAGTGGCACAGGTATGTGAACCGTTTTGTCAGGCTGTAGCCAAGGATTACAAGCAGTGCGACAGGAGCCAGGTATAGTGTCAGCCTGTTAATAAAACCTGCTGTAACGATAAACAGGACGGCATTTAAAGTTACAAAAACCATAGCTGCCTTTTTACTGATTCTGCCTGAAGGCAGTTCCCTGTCTTTCGTCCTCGGATTGATTGCATCGATCCTGTTGTCAGCGACCCTGTTGAATCCCATTGCCGCATTGCGTGCAAAGATCATGCACAGGATTATCAGGAGCAGAAGCTTCAGGCTGAAAATATTTTCATCCCCCCAGACAGCCAGTGAAAACCCGATAAGTGCAAACGGCATTGCAAAGACCGTATGGCTGAACTTCACCAGCGACAAATAGTTTCTGACTGTTCTGAGTAAAGAATTTTTCATTTAAGAAGCTTGCTGTATGATTCGTAACTGTCATTATCAAATGCGACTAAAATGACTTTTTCAGGCCAGGGGTTACTGATCAGGAATCGCTTGATTTCATTGACAGCTATGGTTGCAGCAAGATCTTTCGGGAATCCGTAAATACCTGTGGAGATGCCAGGGAAGGCAATTGTTTTTATTCTTTTGCCTTTGGCAAGCTTCAGGCTCGATTGATAGCAGGAAGCCAGCATTTCGGGTTCATCATGATAACCCCCGTACCAGACCGGGCCTACAGTGTGAATTACATGCTTTGCATTAAGCCTGTAACCCTTTGTAATTTTTGCTTCCCCAGTTTTGCAACCATTCAACTGCTCGCATTCTGCAAGGAGCTCAGGTCCTGCAGCTTTGTGTATCGCACCATCTACACCTCCTCCTCCCCGGAGAGAGCTGTTGGCGGCATTCACAATAGCATCAACATTAAGGCTGGTAATATCCCCTTTCAACAGTTCAATCCTGTTTTTCTTCATCACCTTATTTTGGCATTTAGTTCCTTTCCGAAAGCGTTGACAAGAGTGTTCATTGTTTTTTCTATATTCTTGTCTGTAAGAGTTTTAAGGTCGTCTCTCAGAATAAAGCTGACGGCATATGACTTCTTGTTATCTCCCAGAGAATCGCTTTCATAAACATCGAAAAGGTCGACTGACTTCAGAATATGCTTCTCGGTCCTGAATGCAATATCCCTTATCTGTTCGAATTTCACGCTCTTATCTATGAGGAGGGCAAGGTCCCTTCTTACCCACGGGTATTTTGGAAGCTCGCTGTATGAAACTTTATGATCCCTGATTGCAGTCAGGAGGAGATCCCATTCGAGATGTGCATACCAGACATTCTGCAGGATATCGAATTTTGCCAGGTACTCTTTGGAAATCCTGCCTGCTTCGGCAATAAGCTTGTTCCTGAAAGACCATGTGACTGATTCGGCAAAATATTTCCTGACACTCTCGCCTTTCGGAAGATTTTCAGGATCAAGTCCAAGACGGGTGAGGATCATTTCCGTTGTGGATTTTATATTGAAGAAGCTGGTGGCCTCTGGCTTGTTGTTCCAGCGCTGATGTCCGGCTTTCCCTGAAATGAAAATGTCAAGCGATTTTTTCTCCGTGTAATCGTTAACAGAGGGAACAGGTTTCCCCGATTTTTTGCAGAAATAGCAATTGCCGAATTCATAAAGCCTGAGGTCAGGGTTCTGCCTGTTTATATTCCACGCCACAGAGCTGAGTCCTCCGAACAGCAGCGACTGTCTCATGGCATTGAGGTCTGAGCTGAGAGGATTTGCAAGCATCACAAGCTGTTCCCTGTCAAAGTCGCCGTTCTCATAGAATAATGCCGGATTCAGTGAATTGCACATTATCTCCGAAAAACCATTGGCGGCAAGCATGTCGGAAATGATGTTCACTATTTTTTCCTTATCCGGCTTTTCCGGGTGATAGAGAGTTGAATTTACATGATTATCTATTTCAATATTATTGTAGCCATAGATCCTCAGCAACTCTTCAATTACATCAGCCTCGCACTGAACATCGACCCTGTAGGCCGGGATCTCAAGCATCAGCTCGTCATCATTTTCACTTATAATTCCTATATCCAGCAGCCCCAGTATCTTTTTAATTATCTGAGGATCAATCTTTTTGCCTATCAGCCTGTCGATATTGGGATATGTTACCCTAACCTGTCTGCGGCTGACCTTTTCAGGATATATATCGACGATGTCAGATGAAATCTTTCCTCCGGCAATCTCTTTGATTAGCAATATCGCCCTTTTGAGAGCCCATGTTGTAATCTCGGGATCAGCACCCCTCTCAAATCTGAACGACGCATCGGTGTTAAGTCCATGGCGCCTGGCTGTTTTTCTGATCGCGACCGGATTGAAATATGCGCTTTCGAGGAATATGTTCTTCGTCGACTCGGTAACACCTGACTTTATCCCTCCGAATACACCTGCTATGCACATACCCTCCCTTGTATTGCAAATCATCAGGTCTCTTGAGGATAGGCTTCGCTCTGTTCCGTCAAGAGTGACGAACTTCGAATTATCAGGAAGATTCCTGATAATGACCTTCTTGCCTTCTATCATGTCTGCATCGAAAGCATGAAGAGGCTGTCCTATTTCATGCTGGACAAAATTCGTTATGTCGACGATATTGTTTATCGGGTTGAGGCCTATCGCTTTCAACTTATTTCTAAGCCATTCGGGTGATTCTCCTACCTTTACGCCGCTGATTGTTATGCCCGTATACCTTGGGCAATCAACCTTGTTTTCAATTATTACTTCATATGGGTTGTTGTTATTGTCAGGCTTGAATTCTTCCACCGGGGGTTTAACAGCTTTCTTTGCAATACCTTCATTAATATTAAGGTAAGCAGCAAGATCACGGGCAACGCCATATTGAGAACCGCTGTCGATCCTGTTGGGCGTGAGGCCGATCTCGAATATGGTATCCCTGGTAATTCTGAAGTACTCTGATGCCGGTGTACCTGGCACAGCATCCTTGTCAAGAACCATGATACCCTCGTGAAGAGTTCCCAGTCCTAGCTCATCCTCGGCACAGATCATCCCTTCCGAGAGTTCACCCCTTATCTTCGATTTTTTGATTTCAAGGCTTTCGTCACCTTTAAAAACCACTGTCCCGACGGTTGCTACCGGCACCTTCTGACCTGCGGCAACGTTGGGAGCCCCGCATACGATGTGCAACGGTTCCGGACCGCCGATATTAACGGTTGTGACAGATAATTTGTCGGCATCAGGATGTTTTTTACATGTAAGAACTTCACCAATGATAACACCCTTCAAGCCACCCTTTACCGATTCCCATTCCTCCATTGCCTCCACTTCCAGGCCTATTCCAGTCAGTATGACAGACAGCTTATGGGGATCGATATCAATATCCAGGTAATCCTTTAACCAGTTGTAAGAGATCTTCATTTCAGAGTTATATTAAAATTCAAAAGTCAAAAGTCAGAAGACCGAAGTCCGAAGTATTTTTTTCCGTCTTCTGACTTCTTCTTCCGTCTTTATAAACAACAAAACGCAAAAGTAAGAATTTTAAGAAAGGTAATTATCTATCTTTGTGAACAAACGTTTATTTATGGTTATTGAAAAAAATGACAAGCTTATCCTGTTAACGAATGACGATGGCCTGTATGCTGCCGGTTTGAAGACACTCCTTGAAGTCATGGAGGAGTTCGGCAAAATTGTTCTCATTTCCACAATGGAGAGTCAGTCAGGCATGTCGCAGGCCCTTACGGTAAAAACGCCTTTGCGCGTCAAGCTGCTCGAAGAAAATGACAAGCACAGGATCTATGCATGCAACGGGACACCCACCGACAGTGTAAAACTGGCTATAAACCAGCTGCTCGAGCGGGCTCCTGACTATGTTGTGGCTGGCATAAATCATGGCGCCAATGCGTCAGTGAGCGTTCTCTATTCGGGTACAATGGCTGCTGCCCTTGAAGGGTGTCTATACGGAATATGCGCTGTCGGTTTTTCACTCAACAGCTTTTCTCCGGCTGCCGATTTTTCTGTCTGTAAGGATTATATCAGAATCGTAATGAAGAAGCTTGATTCAGAGCCGCTGCCTCCGGGAATATGCCTGAATGTCAATGTGCCCGCCGTGGAAGCGGACAAGATTAAAGGAATAAAGATTTGCAGGCAATCGAGAGGCAACTGGAAAGAGGAATTTGAAAAAAGGAAGGATCCGATGGGCAAAACATATTATTGGCTTACCGGGGTTTTCCAGAATCATGAGCCTGATGCTGATGATACTGATGAATGGGCACTGGACCACAACTTTGTTTCGGTAGTGCCGGTATCTGTAGATATGACTGCACACTGGTACCTCGATAAACTGAAAGAGAGATTTGTCAAATGACAATAGCTGAGAAATATGACAGGATGTCTACAGGTATAGTTTCAGGAGTCCTCCTCCCCCTGATAGTCGCATTTTTCATTTTTATTTTTGCAAAGGGGGACCCAACACTTACCCAGTGGTTTCAAAAGATCTCGACGGCGGGGATGGAGACAAACATCATAAGCCTCTGTGTTTTTCCGAATGTGCTTATCTTTCTTCTCTTCAATCACTTCGACATGCTGAGGGCATCACGCGGAGTTCTGGGAATAACAATATTCTGGGCCTTAATTGTTCTTTTGGTAAAGTTCCTGGCATGAAATACTTCTTGGTAGCAGGCGAGCAATCGGGCGATCTGCACGGATCGAACCTGGTAAGGGAGCTTAAGGCTTCAGATAAAGATGCGGAGGCAGTATGCTGGGGAGGCGATCTGATGGAAAATGCCGGAGCCAGGCTTCTTATGCATTACAGGAAAACCGCTTTCATGGGTTTTACTGTGATCGTGAAGAACCTGGGGACGATATCTCGCCATCTGTCATTGTGCAAAAAACAGATCATTGAATTCAGTCCCGATGTCATTATCCTTATCGATTTTCCTGCATTCAACCTCAGGATAGCAAAGTTCGCGAAAAAGAAAGGATTAAGGGTATTCTATTATATATCCCCGAAATTCTGGGCCTGGAACGAGGGAAGAGTTAAAAAGGTAAAGAAGTATGTGGACAGGATGTTCATTATCTTCCCGTTTGAGACCGGATTTTACGGCAAATACGGTATACCTGTAAAATACGGTGGAAATCCGCTGGTTGACGAAATAGAAAAAAAGAGGGCCTCATTACCTTCACGGAAGGAGATTATTAGTTCGCTCGGCCTCGATGAGAAACCGGTGATTGCCATGCTGGCAGGAAGCAGAAAGCATGAAGTGGAAAGCATCCTTCCCCAGATGATAAAAGCGGCGAAGCATTTCCCTGAATACCAGTTTGTTCTGGCAGGAGTAAAGAACCTGCCGGATGAGCTTTACTCAAGGATTCTGAATGAAGAACCAGTAAAGCTTTTCAGGGAAAAAACATACGAGATCCTGAATATCGCTGATGCAGCCCTCGTGAAGTCTGGTACAGCAACGCTGGAAACAGCGCTTCTGGGGATACCACAGGTGGTATGCTATAAAGGAGATTTCTTCTCGATGCTGATAAGCTGGGCTCTTATTAAAGTAAAATATATCTCACTTGTGAACCTCATTATGGATTCCGAAGTTGTTAAAGAGCTTTTACAGTACAAAGTCAATGAAAAAAATCTGGTTAAAGAACTGAAATCAATTTTACCCGGCGGTGAAAACAGGGCGAAAATGATCGATGATTACAAGACATTAAGTGAAAAGCTCGGTCCTTCGGGAGCATCGGCAAGGATCGCCGCTGAAATGATCAGTGAAATGAGAAGGGGAGAATAGGAGAATAGAGAATGGGAGAAAGTGTGAAAGTGTGAAAGGAATGGGTTTATGAGATTAAGACTTTCAATCTTATTTATTTTATTATTTATCGTAAAATCAGCTGTTTCAGCTCAGGTGAAGATCCGGATCTTTGCGGATCAGACACCGGAATCAGCAGTATTCTCTGTTATTGCCGGCGAATACGAACTCAATACTTATTCAGGTGACAACTGGATTATAAAACCAGGAACCCTGGTAGCAATCTCGAAATTCAAGGACAGGCTGGCCGTAAAGGTGATGAACGATACAGGTATCATCTGCGATTCTGTCCTGCTTTCAGGCAGGACCGGCACGGATATCTTCTCTGTCAGAACATATGGAAAAACTCAGTTGAGACAAAGCTATTCAGGTGATCTTAAGTGTCTTCCTGACCTCAGCACCCTTCTGTTCATAAACATTTGCGATGTCGAATCTTATATCGCCGGCGTCGTTAAATCGGAAGGAGGCTCAGGAAAGAATAGGGAGTATTTCAAGACGCAGGCTGTCATAGCACGCACTTATTTGTACAGGTATATTGACAAGCATGTCGCAGACCATTTTAATCTTTGCGACAATACTCACTGCCAGTCTTTCAACGGACTGACCAGCGATACTATTATAATCAGGGCAGCCATCGAAACCATGGGAGAGGTGATACTCGGTCCCGACACGCTTCCGATAATTTCTGCTTTTCATTCCAACTGCGGAGGAGAGACATCTCCTTCGGAAGATGTATGGCTTGCCTCGCAGCCTTACCTCAGGAAAGTGAAGGATCCTTACTGCCTCGCATCCCGGAACGCCAGATGGAATATATCTATAAGTCTCGAAGGGTGGATCGCTTACCTCCGGAAATCAGGCTACACGGGCAGTACGGGTAATACGTCACTGTTAAATTTTTCACAGTTAACAAGATCAACGAATTACAAGGCAGGCGAATTCTCAATACCACTTCGTCAGATCAGAAGTGATCTCAATCTGCGATCGACTTTCTTTTCCGTTGCCATAGTCGGAGATTCAGCCATGTTCAGGGGAAGAGGATATGGACATGGTGTAGGCTTATGCCAGGAAGGGGCGATGGAGATGGCGGCAAAGGGATTCAATTACAGGCAGATAATAGGATTCTTACTATACGGGTGTAAGGATAGACTTCTGAATTCTTTTTAATTTCATGTACCCTTCCCCCAAACCCCCTTCCCTGCTGAAGCATGGCAGGGGGCTTAATAAATTAATAATGAATAGCTTCCCTCTTTGCTTCAGCAGAGAGGGGGATTAAGGGGGTGAGTACATGTGGTTCAATGAGGAACAAATATCTAAACCAATCTCTAATTTCATTATTTTTGCCAGTCAACTTCTAATATGCTTGCGATTTTCAGGAAAGAAATAAGCGGATTTTTCAGCAGCCTGACAGGTTATATAGTGATCATTGTTTTCCTGCTGGCCAACTCGCTTTTCATGTGGGTTTTCCCGGGCGAGCTAAATATTATCGACAGCGGATATGCCGGTCTCGACACGCTTTTTTTCCTGTCTCCATGGGTATTCCTTTTCCTGGTTCCTGCAGTTACGATGAAAATGATCGCAGAGGAGAAACGACTCGGAACGATAGAGCTTTTGTACTCGAAACCTGTTACAGAGAGAGAGATCATCTGGGGCAAATACCTTGCTTCAGTGGCGCTCGTTCTGCTTTCACTTCTTCCCTGCCTTGTATATTATCTTTCGGTTTATGCTCTTGGAGAAACTCCCGGCAATCTTGACAGGGGAGGTACCTGGGGGGCATTTGCAGGTCTCTTCTTTCTTGCAGCCATATATGCCTCTGCCGGCATTTTTGCCTCGTCACTTACCGATAACCAGGTAATTGCATTCATTTTTGCTGTCCTCATATGTTTAGTGATGTTCATGGGCTTCGATTCTTTCGCCTACCTGCCCGGACTTAAAAAACTCGATGAGCTTGTGATCGGCCTTGGGATAAACGAACATTACAAATCATTGAGCAGAGGTGTCATCGACCTGAGGGATATAGTATATTTCATTGCTGTATCGGTCATTTTCAATGAAGCGACACGGCTTGTGCTTCTTTCACGCAAATGGAAAAAAACAGGTTGAGTAATGGCTGAAAACAAAGCACCGGGAAATATAAGGCTCAGAAGCTGGATACAGTTTGCTGTAACGGCTGGTGCCGTTATCCTCATTGCTGCAGCCACAAGCCTGGTACGCGTAAGACTCGATCTGACCGAAGACAGAAGATATACGCTTTCCGAACCTGCGAGGGAGGTCCTGAACGGACTGGAAAATGATGTTTATATCCAGGTCTATCTGGATGGTGAAATGCCGATCCCTCTGAAGAGGCTCAGAAGAACCGTTCAGGAGATGCTTGAGGAATTCAGGATCGAATCGGGACGAAAAATCGATTACGAGTTCATTAATCCTGCCGGATCGGGAAATGCAAAACAGAGGGAAGACCAGTATATGGCTTTGATCGACAAAGGACTAAGTCCGATGAAAATAATTGCGAGCGACGAGGAAGGAGGTTCAAGTCAGAAAATGGTCTTCCCGGGCATGATCTTTAATTATAATGGAGCAGAGGTGCCTCTCGACTTCCTTAAGAATGATCAGTCAGTCTCATCTGAGCAGAATATTCTCCACTCACAGGAAAGTCTTGAATATGAGATGATCCAGATTATTGAAACGATAACCTCTGATACCATTTACAAGGTGGCCTTTCTGGAAGGACATGGTGAGTATCAGGAGATCGAAGTTGCGGATGTCACCAGAAACCTTGCCAAGTACTTTACGGTCGACAGGGGAACTATTGGCGGAAAACAGGGCATTCTTGACAATTATTCTGCAATAATAATTGCCGGTCCCACTAGGGAATTCAGTGAAGCAGACAAGCTGGTAATCGATCAGTATATCATGAACGGAGGAAAGGTATTATGGCTTTTTGAAGAGGTGTTTGTCAATTCGGATTCTCTTGCTCAGGGCGAAACAGTGGGCATTTATTCCCCGCTGAATATAGAAGATCAGCTTTTCAGATATGGTGCAAGGATTAATCCCGAAATTGTTCAGGATATGGATTGCATGGTAATACCCCTGACTGTACTGACCGGACCGGAAAACAAACAGATCGTACCTGCTCCGTGGATCTACTATCCTCTGCTTTATCCCAGGAACGATCATCCTGTCACAAGGAACCTGAACAGGGTTGCCGGAAAATTTGTGAATACAATTGATACCGTGGGACTTGATCCTCTTATAAAAAAGAGTGTGCTGCTTTCCACTTCCAGGTATTCCTCCACAGTTTCACCACCAATGCGGATAAGCCTCAGGGAAGCTGAGCTGACTCCTGATGAAAAGAATTACCAAAAGTCGAATATACCCGTTTCAGTCCTGCTTGAGGGAGTTTTCCCGTCGGCTTATAAGAACAGGATGACCGGAAACCTGGTGTCAGGGACAGATTTTAAATTAAAGAATCAAAGCAGCAAAACGAAGATGATCGTCGTTGCCGATGGCGATATTATCAGAAATGAAATTTCAAGATCAGGAACCTCTTCCGGATTCTTCCCGCTGAGCAATGACAGGTATACCGGCCAGATAATAGGCAACAGGGATTTTATTGTCAATTGCATTAATTATCTGGTAGACGATAACGGTCTTATGCAGCTGAGATCACGGGAGGTGAAAATGAGGCTTCTGGACAGGCCAAGGATCAAGGCCGGGAAGAGCATGTGGCAGTTGATAAATGTCGCCGGGCCAGTCCTTATTGTTATACTTGCCGGTCTCATCTATGGCTTTTTCAGGAAAAGGAAATATACAAGGTATTGATATTGGATAAATTAGCCTCCAGGAATATTTCTCTGATCATCCTTCTGATCATTGCCCTGGCAATTGTTCTTCTTTTACGGAACAGAACGCCTTTCGGGAAAGACCAGGCCTCGTTCGCTTCAGTGCCACAGAAGGAAATAACCCGTATAGAGCTTTCAGGGGAAGACCAAAAGCTTTCCCTTGAAAAGAAAGGCGATACATGGATGGTAAACGGAAGGAATGAGGCAAGGCGAAGCGCAATTTCATTCATCGAAAGAATTCTGACTGAGATAAAGATCAAGTCACCTGTATCTCCTGACTTGTTTCAGCAGGAGGTTGCAAGTAAACACATCGATCCTGTAAGGGTAAGGGTGTTCGAGAACAGCAAGCTCCTGTCTTCTTTCCTTGTGTACAAGACCGGATCGAACATTTACGGGAATTTCATGAAGATAAAGGAGAAGTCGAAGCCTTTTATCGTTTTTGTTCCGGGATATGAAGGGGATATAGGCTCAGGATTCACAATGAACGAACTCTTCTGGCTGCCGTATACGGTTTTTAATCTTCTTCCATCGGAGATCTCTTTCGTTTCATTTGAGAATGTTGCAGACCCGTCCTCCTCATTCATAATAGACGGAAGGAATAATGTTTACACTCTTTCTTATGGGAATACCACTCGTTTAGGATGGGATTCATCGCGTGTCAGTCGTTACATATCCTATTTTACGCTGATCCCTTTTGAAAGCTGGGCGCTTGATCTTTCACAAGCTGAAGCTGACAGTATTAAATCAGAAAGTCCTCTGTGCAGGATCACGGTGAAAAAGTCAGATGGCACAAACATTTTGCTTACACTCTGGGAAAAAACCAACTGGGAAACAGGAGAAAAGGACAGTGACAGGCTCTGGGGAATGACAAATTTAAGGGATGAAATCTTTATTATGAGATATTATGATATTGACCCGCTGCTTAAAAAGAGATCCTATTTCTATGCCCAATAATTTTTGTTTGAGGGAATATATTTTTTTTGTAATATTGATAATTGAGAATTGAGCGCAGAAAATGGCTCAATTTGTTAATAATTAATGAAATAGATAAAAGGACTTAACTTGGAATTCAACTTAAACTGAAAACAATATGAAATTTGTAGTTTCCAGCACTGAGCTTCTTGGTCATCTGCAGGCCATCAGCAGGGTAATCAGCTCGAAGAATACACTCCCTATTCTTGATAACTTCTTGTTCAATCTCAGCGGAAACGATCTCGAAATCACTGCATCCGATCTCGAGTCGACACTCATAACCAGGATGAAGCTGGAGAATACCCAGGGCGATGGCATGATTGCCCTTCCGGCAAGGATACTGCTCGACACTCTGAAAGAGTTTTCAGCTCAGCCTTTGACATTCGATATCAATATCGATACGATGGCAGTGGTTATCAGCTCCGAAAACGGCAAATTCAATGTCATGGGGCAGAATGGTATTGATTTCCCGGCACTGCCGGCAATCAAGAAGGATAAGAAATTCTCCTTCAGCATCAACGCCGATATCATGCTTGCGGGAATAAGCAAGACTCTGTTCGCCACAGCTGATGATGAGCTGCGTCCGGTGATGGGAGGGATATTTATCGAAGCATCGACCGACAAAATAACTTTCGTTGCCTCCGATGCACATAAGCTTGTCAGATACCAGAGGAGCGACGCTCATGCCGACGATAATGCATCATTCATCCTTCCGAAAAAGCCAGCATCGCTTTTAAGAAACATTCTTCCCAGGGAGGAAGGGCCTTTCAAGGTCGAATTCGATGATAAGAATGCTTTCTTCAACCTGAACGACTATAAGGTAGTCTGCCGGCTCGTTGAAGGCAATTATCCGAACTACAATTCAGTTATTCCTAAGAATAATCCGCGGAAGATCACCATCGACAGGGTTGAGTTCTACAATACGCTTAAAAGAGTATCCGTATTTCTCCAACCAGGCAAGCAACCTGGTTAAGCTTCAGTTGAAAGGAAACCAGGTGATGGTCTCGGCTCAGGATATCGATTTCTCCATTTCAGCCTATGAGAGGATAAAATGCCAGTATGAGGGCGAAGAGATCGAAATAGGGTTCAAATCGGTCTTTCTGCTGGAGATTCTGGCAAATATCGCCTCACAGGATGTGATGATAGAGCTGGCTGATCCTACGAGAGCTGGACTGTTCCTGCCCGCAGAAACAGAAAATGAAGCCGAGGACCTGCTAATGCTCCTTATGCCGATGATGATAAATGCCTGACATTGGAACTTAAGCTAAAACGTCCGATTGTATTCCTCGATCTCGAAACAACAGGCATCAATGTTGCTGCCGACCGTATTGTTGAGATCTCGCTTCTGAAGATCACTCCAAATGGCAAAGAGCAATGGATGACCACCCTGGTCAATCCGGAAATGCCCATTCCTCCAAAGGTCACGGCATTACATGGCATTTCGGATGCCGATGTGGCTAATGCTCCGAAATTCAAGGATATAGCAAAGAACCTTGCGGTTTTCCTGGAGGGATGCGACCTGGCAGGATATAACGCAATTAAATTCGATATTCCGGTTCTCGCGGAAGAGTTCCTGCGCACCAGCAACGATTTTAATTTCAGGAAGAGAAGATATGTCGATGTACAGGTGATTTTCCATAAAAAGGAACAGCGCACACTGGCAGCCGCATATCAGTTCTATTGCAAAAAAGACCTTAAAAATGCACATTCAGCGGAAGCCGACACTGCTGCCACATACGAAGTCCTGAAATCTCAGCTCGACATTTATCCCGACCTGGAGAATGATGTCGAAAAACTGGCTGACTTCAGCGCCTTTAATAATAACGCTGATTTTGCCGGAAGGATAATCCTTGATGAGAACGGAGTTGAGACTTTCAACTTCGGCAAGCATAAGGGAAAGCATGTTGAACAGGTATTCCGGGAAGAACCATCCTATTATTCATGGATGATGAACGGCGATTTCCCTCTGTATACCAAAAAAGTCCTCACTGAGATAAAGCTGAGAACCTTCGGCAATAAAAAAGGGTGACATGAAGATTATCTGCATAGGTCTCAATTACCGGATGCATGCAATGGAGCTTGGGAGGCCTCTTCCGAAGGAGCCTGTTGTATTCCTGAAGCCTGATTCTTCGATACTTAAGAATAACAAACCTTTTTTCATCCCGGGATTCTCATCGATGATCCATTATGAGGTGGAGGTGGTGATCAGGATCAGCAAACTGGGCAAGGGAATCTCGGAAAAGTTCGCCCATCGTTACTATGATGAACTGACTCTGGGGATTGATATCACCGCGCGCGATATCCAGAACCGTAATTCCTCTGCAGGCCTGCCCTGGGAATTATCCAAGTGCTTCGACGGTGCGGCACCCCTTGGAAGATTCATCTCCACGGCATCTGTTAAGGATATCCGAAATATCGATTTCAGGCTCGAAATTAATGACATTATCGTACAACAGGGAAATACTTCAGATATGATCTTTAGTATAAATGAGATAGTGGCTTACGTTTCCCGGTTTTTCACCCTGAAGACCGGCGATCTGATCTTTACAGGAACGCCCGCCGGCGTCGGACCGCTTAAGAAGAATGATAACCTGGTGGCTTATCTGGGTGAGGAAGCTCTTCTTGATATGATGATCAAGTAGGCTTGGTTTCTTCTGCTATAATCCTTATTGCCTTTTCCCTGTAGAAATCACCTGCAAGGTTCTTCTCTACAAGCAACACATCTATAAAATCAAGCGCTTTCCTGACAGTCTGCGATCTCCTGCGATGAAGATGCCCTTTTACAGGATGTATGTTAAGGAATGACGGACTCTTGTATCTCCCTGATAGGCATGGAAGCATCAGTCCAACCGCATTTCTCCATGCTCTGAACCTCGAAGTGCTTCCTACTCCCGTGGTGTTGTCTCCTTCATCCTGGAGCTCATCATGGATCAGCTTGCCAAGATGACCTTTTTTCTGATATGACTGAAGCTGCCTGAAGAGATCTGATTCTGTCGAGACCATGCTGGCTCCAAGTGCCAGGTGAAAAGGCTTCCTGAATAAAAGTCTCTCGCGGTTTTTCTCTGCCAGGTAGCAAGCCGTCTGCGCTGCAACCACGCTTCCGGTGCTCGATGAAACGATAATCAGCTGTGTTTCAGGTGTATACCCATTGGAGAGTAATTGACTTAAAGCTTTGTCGATGAGCCGGTTACTGGCAGGATCACTGATCGGCTTCTGAGCATGATTCAAAGCCCAGACAACATTCATCAGGTTGGTTTTAAAATATACCCCTTTTATGAAATCGAATTTATCTTCCATGATTTCCTTCATGAGCCTGATAAATGATCCGGTGAAAACATTGAATTTATTATCCCTTGTTTCCCCTCCGGCGAAAAACCAGAACATGGTTTTAGCGGCAGATCTGCCAGCCGGATTGTCAGAGGTTTCAGTACCCATCAGGCTCTTCGATTTTAAAACATCAAAGGTACATGAAAAAGATGCCAGGATTATCAGTTCAAATACCTATTGGAACAGTTAAAAAAGCTTAATAATTTATTTAACAAAAAAGTCGAAACAGAACAGGATGAATAATTTATTATCTTACCTCGTCATTCTGAGGGATAATAGTTTAATAAAATAACCTATGAAAGAAGAAAGAAAAGAAACGAGAAGGACTTTTATAAAGAAGTCTGCGGGTGCAGCTGCACTCTTGTCAATGCCAACGATAATTTCAGCCAGTTCACTTGGCTCAGCCGACAAGGTAAGGGTTGCCGTGCTTGGCGTAAATGGGCAGGGGAACAAGCCACATCGGAGGTTTTATGGGACAGCCTGATGCTGAGGTTGTTTGTCTTTGCGACCCTGATCTGAATATTCTTGGAAAGCGGGCAGCAGAATTTGAAAAGAAATATGGCAAAAAAGTGGCACAGGTGCAGGATCTTAGAAAAGTGTTCGAGGATAAATCGATCGATGCCGTGAGTGTGGCCACACCGAACCACTGGCATTCCCTTGCGACCATCTGGGCTTGCCAGGCAGGCAAGGATGTATATGTCGAGAAACCAGGCTCACACAATATCTATGAAGGACGCAAAATGGTGGAAGCTGCAGCAAAATACGACCGCATAGTCCAGCATGGAGTTCAGCTTCGAAGCTCTGTGGCTGTCCAGGAAGCCATACAGCACCTTCGCAACGGACTGATCGGAAATGTATATATGGCCAGGGGACTTGTTTTCCGCTGGAGGGATGATATAGGGAAGAAAGGTCCCGGTACAATTCCTGAAGGTCTGGATTATGACCTTTGGACGGGCCCGGCAGCAATGCTGCCATTTTCTGAGGACTGGGTTCATTACAATTGGCACTGGCAGTGGAACTATGGCTGCGGTGATGTAGGAAACCAAGGAATACATGAAACAGACCTCTGCATGTGGGGCCTTAATGTCGGCCTTCCGGAAGTTATTACGGCAGGCGGAGGAAAGTTCCTCTTCGATGATGCCAAGGAAACACCCGAATTGCTTGCAACGACTTATTACTATCCGAAGGAGAAGAAGATAATTGAATTTGAGGTTCGTCCATGGATCACAAACGGGGAAAACGGCGCCGAGGTAGGTAATATATTCTATGGCAGCGAAGGCTACCTTGTTGTTTACAACTATGACAGGTATGAATCATTCCTGGGCAGGAATAAGAAACCCGGTCCGTCAAAAAGAGAGGGCGGCGATCATTACGCCAACTTCATCAAGGCGGTACGTGCTCACGATAAATCGATACTGAATGCACCGGTTGAAACAGCCCACCTCTCATCAGGTCTTGCTCATCTCGGGAATATTGCATATCGTACCGGGCGCACCCTTTATTTCGACCCTGTCAGGGAGAAGTTTGTGAAAGACAAGGAAGCTGATAAATATCTTACACGTCCGCCGCGCAAGCCGTTTGTGGTGCCGGATGAGGTTTAATGCATTTCTAAACAATTCAAACAATAAGGGAAGATGGCAAATTTCGGAGTTACAGAGATCCTGCTCATACTGGCTGTCGTCGTGCTTCTTTTTGGTGCGAGAAAGATACCCGAGCTGATGAAGGGCATCGGAACAGGTATTAAAGAGTTCAAGAAGTCATCGAAGGTTGAAGAGAGTTCGACAAAGCTGAGCGCAGAGGATAATTAGGATCAGGTTAAAGAAGCCCTGTTTTTACATGGCCTCTTTACATGTTTCAACAAAGCTACATTTCAGATTTATGCCAAACAATCATCTGAAATTCATTGAAATGCAGCTGACAGGGCCAGGACTTGTGCTGGCAACTGTGATCAGGACTATTGGATCAACACCTCAAAAACCAGGAAGTTCTGCTTTATTTGAAAACGGAAAGTTGTTGGCTGGCACTGTCGGTGGTGGCGTCGTCGAGGGAAAAGTCCAGAAGGTTGCAGAGAGCTGCTCTTCAACGCACAGATCTCAGGTGCTTCATTTCTTGCTAAACAACGATATTTCACAAAAAGAAGAGGCTATTTGCGGAGGTGAAATATATATCCTGATAGATGCGGATCCCGGCATTCATTTACCTGTATTAACGGATCTCCGGCAATCGCTGGAAAAAAGAGAACCCGGAGTTCTCATTACAATGGTCACACAATGTGCTGAAGATCATGTTCTTGTAAACCGGTACTGGATGACTGCCAAATCCAGGCTTACGGTTCCTCAGGGATTCCTTGAAAAGATCGAACCGGTTGCACAACGCATCATTGCCTCCGGAGACTCTGATAGTTATATGCATATGGAACTCTCCCTGCCTGGAGAGGATACTTCATCACAATTCTTCATCGAACCGGTATTCCCCAGGCCAAGGCTGGTAATTGCGGGTGCCGGACATATTGGAAAGGCTCTTTCGCATCTTGGAAGGATGCTTGATTTTGAAGTTACCGTAATAGATGACCGGCCAGATTTTGCCAATCCCCTGAACCTGCCCGATGCAGATCATATTATAGTGAAGGACATAGGAGAGGCAATGACTGAAGCAGACAAGAGTTCAGATACTTATTTCGTTATCGTAACCCGTGGTCATAACGATGATGCGAAAGCACTGAAGCCATGTATAGGTTCCGGAGCAGCATATGTCGGAATGATCGGCAGCAAGGGGAAAGTCGCGAGAATGAAGGCTGAATTCATAGAAAATAAATGGGCCAGCGAAGTGCAGTGGAACAGAATTCATACTCCCATCGGGCTCGAAATTAAATCTAAGACTGTGGAAGAAATTGCCATCAGTATTGCGGCAGAACTGATACAAGTAAGAAATAAAGATAGAAGATAAAAGATCCAAGAAAATCCCCCCTTGAGAGGGGGTGGGGAGTGTTCTGATGAAAAATATCTGGGCCATAATACTTGCAGCCGGTGAATCTAAGAGAATGGGATTCCCCAAGATGCTTCTGCCATTCAGGGGAACAACGATAATTGAGCAGGTAATAGAAAATGTGATAAATTCACAGGTTGATGAAACTGTTGTGGTACTTGGCTGTGACAGGGATGAGATCCTGAAGGTGATTGGGAACTGGCCTGTAAGGCATTGTCATAATGAAGTTTACAGGGAAGGCATGCTCTCATCGGTCAAATGCGGATTCAGGTTTATACCGCATGATTTTGAAGCAGCTCTTGTTTTTCCCGGCGATCAGCCCCTCATAAGACCTGAGGTGACCGATATGCTCATTTCAGCCTTCAGGACGTCAGGCAAGGGCATTGTACTGCCTGTTTACGAAAAGAAGCGCGGGCATCCCCTGCTGATTAGCAGCAGATACAGGGAGGATGTGATGTTGCTGGATCCGGGTGAAGGATTAAGGACTCTCGCACAGAGATTTTCAGGTGATGTGCTTGAAGTCGAAGCCGGCACACCTCTTATTCTGAAAGACATCGATGATAAGGAAGATTATTTGAATGAACTTAAAATGAAAAATTGATATGGAAGAAACGATTCAATTTACACTGAATGGCAAGAAGACCGAGCTGCGGACAGATCCCAGCCAGACTCTTGTCTGGGTTCTCCGGAACCAGCTGGGCCTGACAGGTACCAAATGGGGCTGCGGCACAGGGTTCTGTGGTGCCTGCACCGTGCTTGTCGATTATGAACCGGTAAGATCATGCCAGATTCCCGTGAGCGATATCGCCGGCAAAAAGGTTATCACTATCGAGGGACTGGAACAGAATGGCAAGCTGCATCCTGTACAGCAGGCTTTCATTGATCATGACGCCCTGCAGTGCGGATTCTGCACACCGGGCATGATCCTGACTGCCGTTGCGCTCCTGAAGAAGAATCCTTCACCGACGCGTCAGGATATTATTGCAGGACTGGATGAAAACCTGTGCAGATGTACGGCACATGTCAGGATTCTCGATGCTGTTAGGGATGCAGCAGAAGAAATGAAAGGAGGGAAGTAACCATGAAAAAGAGCGAAAAAACAACAAAAAAGGCCGGGACCACAAATGTTTCCGGAATCAAAAGGAGAAGCTTCGTCAAGCTTCTTGGAGGCGGTATATTCATCTTCTTCCAGCCCTGGAATGTCCTCGATATTCTTGCTCTTCCTCAGCAGCAGCAACGGAGGAGTCTGACCAAGGATTATAACGCGTTCCTTCATGTTGCAGAAGATGGGACTATCTCCTGTTATACCGGGAAAATAGAAATGGGGCAGGGTATTATAACGGGACTGGCCATGATGATGGCCGAGGAGCTAAACGTACCTTTTGAAAAGGTTAAAATGGTAATGGGAGATACTGAACTGTGTCCCTATGATGCAGGAACCTGGGGTTCGCAAACTACTCAGACATTCGGCCCTGCAATGAGAGCTGCCGCCGCGGAGGCAAAAGCAGTCATGCTCGACATGGCGTCATCACAGCTTGGTGTGCCTGTAAGCCGGCTTGAAGTGAAAGACGGAATTGTGGCTGACAGTTCTGATCCGAAGAAAGCAGTAAGTTATGCTGCGCTGGCAAAGGGCAAAAAGCTTGAGAAGTACCTTGATACGAAGCCTGCTTCTGAAGAGTTTACCAAATTTACATATGTCGGGAAACCCTATAAAAGAGTTGATGCCAGAGATAAGGTGACAGGAAGGGCCAAATATACGGGAGATCTTAAAATACCGGGAATGGTGTTCGCCAGGATACTGCGTCCTCCTTCACACGGGGCTAAATTGAAATCTGCTGACGTGTCTGGTGCAGAAAAAATACCCGGTGTTACGGTTGTCAGGGAGGACGACTTTATTGCTGTCGTAAGCGAAAACAAGGATAAGGCTGATGAGGCGATCGTCAAAATTAAAGCCGAATATGACTTCAATGAGTTGGCTGTCAATGATAAAACTGTCTTTGACTGGATGGTAAAAGCTGAATCGAGGTCAAGTATTGCAAGGGAAGGCGGCGATCTCGAAGCAGGGAAGAAGCAGTCTGACAAAGTCTTCCAATCAGAATACCATGATCCGTATGTGGCTCATGCTGCCATTGAGACACACACCGCGCTCGCTCAAATGGAAAACGGAAAGATGAATGTCTGGGCTTCCACACAATCACCATTCGGATTGCAGGATGCAATCGTGAATGAGCTTAAAATGACAAGGGAAACTGTCCGCGTGAGAACGCCATTCGTCGGCGGAGGATTTGGCGGCAAAGCTGCATATCAGCAGGGAGTTGAGGCAGCCAGACTTGCAAAGCTTACAGGCAAGCCTGTGATGCTGGTATGGACACGCGACGAGGAGTTTTTCTACGATACTTTCCACAGTGCCAACGTGATAAAGGTGAATTCAGGTATCGACAAGTCGGGAATGATTACTTTCTGGGACTACCATGTCTGGTTTGCAGGTACCAGGGGCGCCGATATAATATATGATGTTCCTAATTTCAAAACAACCAGCTACAGCGAGAACAGGACCGCATTCCGTGTTCATCCGTTCAGCACGGGTCCATGGCGCGCGCCGAACAATAATTCCAACACTTTTGCACGCGAAGTGCAGATCGATATTATGGCCTCGGCAGCCGGGATAGATCCTCTTGATTTCCGGCTTAAGAACCTCAAGGATGAGAAAATGATCGCATGCCTCAAATCAGTTGCGGATAAATTCGGCTATGTACCGGCGAAGGGTCCAAGCAAAAGGGGTATCGGAATTGCCTGCGGGCATGACGCAGGAACCTGGGTAGCGGAGATTGCCGAAGTGAAAGTCGACACGGCAACCGGCAAGGTTCAGGTTGTGAGAGTAGCTTGTTCTCAGGATATGGGACAGTGCGTTAATCCTGAAGGTGCACTGATTCAGATGGAGGGATGCATTTCCATGGCTCTGGGATATACTTTCACCGAGGAGGTCCATTTTGAAGGCGGCAATATTCTGGATCGGGGATTTGATACTTACCAGATACCAAAATTGTCATGGCTGCCAAAGATCGATTGTGTAATTCTCGACCGTATGGACAAGCCGCCGAAGGGAGGAGGGGAGCCTGCAATAATTGCAGTTGGAGCTGCAGTTGCGAATGCAATCTATGACGCCACCGGTGCAAGACTCTACCGCACACCGATGACCCCGGAAAGAGTGCTGGAAGCAATCAAGAAAGTATAGTCTTGCAAGTCTTGCAGGTCTTGCAGGTCTTGCAAGTCTTGCAGGTCTTAAACGACTTGCATGACTGGCACGACTTGCATGACTGGCAGGACAATTAGTATATAAACAGAAATATCAGCGGTAAGATTATCCCGATGATCGTCAGGACTGCACCACGACGTGTTATTCCGTTTTTGCCCTTGATGATGAATAATCCGGTGATAGCAACCACTATCAGAGAAACACAGAAAATATCGCTGAACCATTTCCACCACTTGCCGGGATTGTAATGAAGGAAGTTGATCTGGAAGAACAGGGGTCTCCTGCTGATCTTTTCAACGACCCCCTGTCCGGTTTTTGTATTTATCTGAACAAAACCTCCGTCAATGAAGATATTCACTTTGTTGCCTGTAGGATAGTGTGATGTCTTGTATTGCGGATTTCCCGGAATTGTTTTAAGGATCGCTTTTGCAGTCTCGTCGGTAAATGTCTCCCTTGACAGGTCCAGGTTTGTTGTAAATTCATAGCTGTCGACTACATAATTGGGATTCCAGTTATTCTTGTGATTCAGGGCAATACCGGAGAGCGCATATATAATAGTCATTCCCGTTATCAGATATCCGATATCGCGGTGGGTAATCCGGTTAAGTTTTGAAAAGTTCATTTTAGGAAAATTAAAAAAGAGGCTTTTAAGACAGCCTCTTTTATATTAAGTCATCTGTTAATTATTTAACAACCTCATGCTTGTTATATACCATCATAAGGTCACCCAGGGAACTCTGTTGTGCAACAGCGGCTTCTGTCTCACACTCGGCTGCTGCTGCAGGATCCGCAGATGCCATTCCTTCTTTCTTTGTTGTATCATTGCTTGCTGCAACTTCAAGACTGGCAACCATCTTTTCCTCAGATGGTTTGTTGGCAGTTACAATTCTTTCGAGACGACCTTCGACAGATACCGTGCTTCCAAGCAGCTCCATCGGGAACTTAGGCATATTCTCGCCGGCTGATATAAACAATCTGACATCGGGATTCTCACCAACTATGAACAATTTCTTGCCTGTTTCCCTGCATACATGAACAACTTTTCCCTCTACTGATATATTCTTGTCAATATAGTCAGCAGGATTTGAAACCAGTGATGCAAACTCGACCTTCACTGCCTTATCGCCAGCTGAGATTTCCTTGCCTTTTTTGTTTCCGCATGATGACACCAGCAGAGCTGCAATTACGATAGGTATTATTCTTTTGATCATAGCTTTATACTTTTTAGTTTTGATTTTTGTTAACTGTAAGGATGCAAAAATAGTAATTTTTTTCAGATAGCTGAAAAGAGCGGCACGGATTTTGGATAACTCTTAATTCTTAAAAAACATTAAAGGATGACAAGTATATCATGGAATAAATACCTTTGATACTTTGTCTATCTTATTAATCAACCACAAAAAACTGGAAAATGGAAAGAAAATTCAAAAATTTACAGATCGCATTATCAGCAATGATAATTCTTGCTTTCCTGGCAATGCCGTTCACGACATATGCACAGGCAGGTAAAGCTAACTTCAGTGGCAGCTGGGTTTACAATGCCGAGAAGAGCCAGCCGAACCAGGGTCAGCCTCCGCAGGGACAAGGCCAGCAACCTCAGGGACAAGGTCAGGGACAGAGAGGCTTCGGCGGAGGAAACTTCGTTGTAAAACAGGAAGCCAACCTTCTGACTGTCGAAAGGACGAGGACAGGTCAGGATGGTCAGCCAACGACCACTACTGCAAAATACACACTTGACGGAAAAGAAAGTGTTAACACCTCCGGAATGGGTGAAACCAAATCGGTCGCAACATGGTCAGCTGACGGTAAGACTCTCATAATTGTATCGAACAGGACATTTGAACGCGATGGCCAGACGACAACAATGAAGACTACTGAAGAATATACACTTACCAGTCCTACATTACTTTCCATCAAGTCAACAAGGACATCACCAAATGGCGACAGAGTATCCACTTTAGTTTACGATAAGAAGTAAGGAGCTAAACACCCGCTCACGATTTCTGTCGGTAGGGTTGGGTGGATTAAAAGAGAAGAGGCTGTCTCAAAAGGGCAGCCTCTTCTTTTTATTTTGAAGATTTGAATTTATGAGCGTCCGCAGGCACTTCCACGTAAATGGATGTGCCCGGTTTAAGTCCATCATCAATGATGACATATTTGTCATTAGCTTCTCCCAGCGTAACTGGCTGCCTTACACCGTTTTTAGTGTATACAACCGGGATGCTGTCTGGTCCGGTATGAACGCATTCAAGCGGAATGTAGTTTACATCCGCATGTTCGTTGATAAGTATCTTGTTGTTTGTAGTCATGGATGGTCTCATGTTCATGTCCGTTCCGTCAATCCTGATTATGACCTCAAATACTTTACTGTCGGTATTTGGCAGTTTCTCCCCGATATTTGCAACCGAGATAACTTTCCCGGTATAGGATTTATCCGGGAAGGCGTCAATAGTTATCGTCACAGGCAAACCGGTCTTTAATTTGTGGATTTCAACTTCGCTGATATATACCTTGGAAAGCATCGATCTCAGGTCGGGTATAGTGGCAACAGTACGGTCAATAACATTTATCATCTGGCCTACTTTTCTCTTTGTGCCGAATCTGTTGCGGTAATAGATTATCATACCATCGGAAGGTGAGGTGATAGTGAAATCAGCAAGGGTGTTCTCATAGTCAGCCAACCTTCGATTCATTCGGCCCAGCCACATTTTCCTGTTCTGGATATTTACCCGTGTCTGGGCTTTTCTCAGCTCATAAGATCTGTAAAGCTGATTAAGCACCATTTTCGACTGTTCCAGGTCAATCTCAGCATCTCTCTGGGTCATCGGGGATTCATATTTTGAATTCCGGACCCTGAGTTCAGCTTCCTCAACAGTATGTATCTGATTGGATATCTGATCTCTGTAGCTGTTCAACTGGACCGCGGTATCAAGGATCTGCATTTCCATCTCCTGTTCCATCGTTGTGATCCTCTCCCGGATATTCTTGACCTCATTGTCAAGCTCCGTCTTGTCGAGACTTCCCACATAATCACCCTTTTTAACTTCGGTTCCTTCAGGAATCAGGTCAGTGATCCTGACACTGGTTGACCTTACATCATTACCCTGCCCGAAGGCCGGTCCTTTGATTTCTATCGAATTTTCAGCTATCAGTTCACCGGTGGCAGATACCACAACTTCAAATTTTCCCCTGCTGACTTCAGCAAACATTCCTTCTGTATCATCCTTCGATGTCATCCAGTTGAAGGCGTAAAGGGCAGCCAATGCAATAACAATAACTATTCCCGTTATGATTATTGTCTTCTTCATCTTCCTTATAACAAATAATTATTCGAATGATTATTTTCCGGCGTGAAATTATGAAAAAAAGCAATCCACGACAGGTTGGGACAGCTATTTTAAGAATAATTAACACGGCGCAAAGCCATGCCTCAGACCATTATTCATGTATGGCAGATCTATGCATGGATGCAGTGGTTATTTATTTCTGAATATTTATAGTAACCGTATTTCTCTGCAATCCTTTTGATTCTGCTGTAACTTTAAAGGATCCTGTGGCTCCCTTTTCCGCAGCTACTATCACAAGGCACATTCCGTTAAATGCTTTTTTCGATTTTGCCTGAAATGATTCATGGCTCGCTGCATCTCCGTTATCGGTTGCCACAATCCTGCCGGGACCTGCAATGCTGAAATTGATCTGGTTATTGGTCCGTGGGACCAGCAGATTATTTTTATCCTCAATTTTTATCGTTATAAAAACAAGATCTTTTCCGTCGGCTGTTATTTCAGACTGGTCGGGCAACATTGCCAGCTGGTATGCCTTGCCTGTTGTTTTCATGACATCCTCAGCCCATTTCTGGCCGTTCTTATATGCAACTACTTTCAGCTCTCCGGGCTGATACACGACATCATCCCATCTGAGACGGTATTCGTACTGGCCTTTTTTCTTCTTGCCGAGAGATTTGCCGTTGAGGAAAAGCTCGGCTTCGTCACCTGACGTATAAACATGGACCGGTGTTACGAGACCTTTTCTTTCAGGCCAGTTCCAGTGAGGAAGGATATGAGCCATCGGCATATCTGGCTTCCATTTCGACTGGTAGAGCCAGAACCTGTCTTTCTTGAATCCGGCAAGGTCGAGGATCCCGAAGTAGCTGCTTCTTGATGGAACCTCTGCAACATTTTGTTTGTCAAGTAATTCCTTAGCCCTGTCATAGGCTCTGGTTCCCGGTCTCAGCCCGGTAAGATCGCCGCCATAGGGAGTCGGTTCACCAATGTAGTCGAAGCCTGTCCATACGAATTCACCGAACACTCCCGGATATTTATCCTGCATCTCCCATTGCTGGTCCGGCGTTGTTGCCCATCCCGGATATGCCAGGTCATAGGAAGATATCTGGAATATACCCTTTCCGGGCAGATTGTTATTAAGGTCACCCTGAACGACGGGGAAGAAATATTCACCCCTGGAGCTTATCGTTGATGCCGATTCGCTTGAATGAAAAGGCAGGTTATCGTTATCCTTGAGAGCAAAAAAGGCATCATATCTGTACAGACGGTAATTGATGCCGAATACGTCGAGAGTTTTCTGGAATCCGTTAGTGCCTGACTCATCCCAGTTGCATCCGGATGTCACCGGCCGTGTGATGTCTTCGGATTTAATTATTGCTTTGAGGCTTTCGGAAAGGGCTGGATTATTCTGATCGTTGACTTCGTTGCCTGTGCTCCAGATGAAGACAGAAGGATGGTTCCTGTCGCGGCGCACCATAGCTTTCAGATCCTCAACATGCCATGAATAGAAAAGCTTATTATAATCGCCACGCTTTTTTGGTGTTTTCCATACATCAAATGCTTCATCCTCAACAAGAAACCCCATCCTGTCGCACAAGTCCAGCAATTCGGGAGCCGGTGGGTTGTGGCTGGTCCTGATGGCATTGCATCCCATCTCCTTGAGTATTTCCAGCTGGCGTTCCAGTGCACGTATGTTGATGGCAGCACCCAGTGCACCAAGATCGTGATGGTTGCAAACACCCTTGACTTCAACTCTCTTGCCGTTCAGGAAAAATCCGTTGCGTGCAGTGAATTCAAGTGTTCTGAAACCCATAGTGGTTTCATATACATCCGTTGTATTCCCTGCTTTCGACACAGTTACTACTACACAATACAGTTCGGGATTCTCGAGATCCCAGAGAACCGGTTCAGGGACATTAATGTCGAGCCTGAACTTATGTGTTTTCAGAGCAGGAACTTCTGCTGTCGTTTCAAATGATTCTGCAACAGGAGATGCCCCTTTTGCCAGATTTTTGTCAAGCTTGTAAACAGCAGCCTTCACGCTCATCTGAACAACTTCATTCAGATGACTCTCAACCTCGGCATTCACGCTGAGGACAGCTTTATCCTTCTTTATTTCCGGTGTTGTGCAGAAAACTCCATTATATGATATATGGACCGGTGATGTCTTCACCAGCCATACGTTACGGTAGATGCCTGCCCCCGGGTACCATCTTGAATCCCATTTCTTGGTGTCGAGCCTGACTGCAATAATATTCTCCTTTCCGAATTTAATATAAGGTGTAAGATCGAGCCTGAATGATGTATATCCGTAGGGCCATCCTCCTACATGCTTGCCGTTCAGCCACACCTCGGAATAAGCCATGGCTCCGTCAAAATCAATGTATATTCGCTTTTCCTTATCCGAATCGCTTACAGTAAAATGCTTTCTGTACCATCCGATACCTTTCCATGGAAGAAGGCCGGTGTTGTTTTCAAGCGTATCGCTGAATGGACCTTCTATCGCCCAGTCGTGGGGAAGGTCGAGAGCGCGCCATGCATTGTCGTTGAACGAAGGCGATTCCAATCCTGCAGGCTCTTTATCGAAAGTTGCGGCTTCATTGGAAGCGTTGAAATACTTTATGAATTTCCAGTTTTCATTGAACGATTCACGGGAACGGAGTGATACCTGTGAATTAAGTATTCCCGGAAAGCCTGCCATAAAAGCAAGAATAATCAGTGATACAGCTGTAAGTCTCTTCATTTTTCTTCTATTTTTGTCTAAAAGTAACAAATAAACTAAAATCACATACCCCCCCATTATTTTATTATAACCTGATATAATGAAAACCAGATTTATCCTTGCATTTATCTCCTCAGTCTTAATAATCTTCAGTGAAATACTGAATGCACAGTTTGCGCCACCGGCGACCAGGGTCTTTACCCGGCAGGATACGCTTCGCGGTTCTGTCACTCCTGAGAGAGCATGGTGGGATCTGACTTACTATCATTTAAACATAAAGGTAAATCCTTCAGATTCAACAATATATGGAACTAATACTGTAATGTACAGGGTATTGAACAGTTCAGATATCATGCAGATCGATTTGCAGCCTCCGCTCGATCTGCTTAAAGCAGAACAGGATGGCAGGCAGTTAAGCTTCAGGAGGGAAGGCAATGTTTACTGGATTACCATGCCGGAGAATCAGGAAGCCGGGAAGGTCTATTCCATTATTCTTGGCTACGGCGGGAAGCCGCATGTCGCAAGAAGACCGCCATGGGACGGAGGCATAACCTGGAAGAAGGATATAAACGGATTGCCTTTCGTCGCAAGTTCTTGTCAGGGCGACGGTGCAAGCCTCTGGTGGCCATGCAAGGATCATATGTATGACGAACCCGACAGTATGCTGATAACGGTTACGGTGCCGTCAAACCTGATGGATGTGTCCAATGGGAGGCTGAGAAGTGTTGTTAAAAACCGGAAAGAGAAGACAACAACATACAACTGGTTTGTAGCAAACCCGATTAGTAATTATGGCGTAAATATAAATATAGGCGATTATGTCCATTTTTCAGAAATTTTCAAGGGTGAGAAAGGCAATCTCGATTGCGACTATTACGTCCTGCGTGATAACCTTGAAAAAGCGAAAGTCCAGTTCAAACAGGCGCCAATGATGCTTGCAGCATTTGAACACTGGATGGGACCATACCCTTTCTATGAGGATGGCTACAAGCTTGTCGAGGCACCTTACCTGGGTATGGAGCATCAGAGCTGTATCACTTACGGCAACGGATACAGGAACGGCTACAATGGAAACGATCAGAGCGGATCAGGCTGGGGCAACAAGTTCGACTTTATCATCATTCATGAATCAGGCCATGAGTGGTTCGCCAACAGCATCACTTATGAGGATGTGGCAGACATGTGGATACATGAAAGCTTCATCAACTATTCCGAGAACCTCTATGTGGAATACCATTATGGCAAGGAGGCCGGAACAGAATATGTACTTGGCACCCGCCGCAACATCAGGAACGACAGGCCGATAACAGGCTTGTATAATGTCAATTTCAGCGGGTCTGGAGACATGTATCCGAAGGGAGGAGCTATGCTTCACACCCTGCGTCAGATAGTCAACGACGATGAGAAATGGAGAGGGATACTGCGTGGTCTTAGCAAGGATTTTTATCATCAGGTTGTTAAAGGCTCGCAAATAGAGAATTACATAAGTGAAAAAATGGGAATGAACCTGAAGCCATTCTTTGATCAGTATCTTAGGGATATCAGAATACCGGTTTTCGAGTATTTCGTAAAAGACGACAAACTGAATTTCCGCTGGAATAACTGTGTTTCAGGATTCAATATGCCTCTCAGAATATTTGTCTCGGGTGAATCAAAAATTGTTACACCCACTGCGAGGTTCACCGCAATCGACCTTGGCAGGGATAATGCTGTAATTGTCGTCGATCCGAACTACTATGTGGCGGCGATGAATATGACGGGAAAATAACACGTACTCACCCCCCCGGCCCCCCTCTCTTGCAAGCAAAAGAGGGGGGCGGTGTTTGGAATAAATGTCTGAAATTTATAACTTTATGTGATTTTTGCTACTCGAATGTATGTCTCGCGCCAGGAAATTCGACTTTGCTAAAATTACAAACCATGTCAGGGAGTTTAGAAAGAATCCTACTGATTCAGAGAGATTGCTATGGATTGAGCTGAAAGGGAGAAAACTGAATGGATATAAATTTCTGAGACAGCATCCTATTCTCTACAAGGGAAACCTGAGAAGGTATAATTATTTCATTGCTGATTTCTTTTGCTTTGAAAAGAAAACAGTCATAGAGCTTGATGGACCTGTTCACGAAGCAAACCAGGAGTACGATGCCTTCAGAGACGAGGAAATGAAAGACCTTGGATTACACATCTTTAGGATCAATAACGAAGATCTTAAGAACATGGAAAAAGCCCTCTCAAGATTATTAATCTTCCTAGATTCCTTATAATAAATCACAGATATTTAATACATTACACAATTACCCCCCCCTCGTTGCTTTAGCAGAGAGGGGGGCTGGGGGGGTGAGTACATGTGACCAGAAAGAAGCAGGGTAGTGTTTACATCAGTCCAAAGTGAGTGGATTGAAGACGTTTACACTTTTAACCATTTTTGGCATTATTCTTGACCTTGTAAAAATCATTCGGATTATTATGATTCATCTTTTAAACTATATTTGGCAAATTTTATTTTTAAAAATCAAGATATGACAAGATCAATTCTCATAATTCTTCATACACTTTTATATATCAACGTTAGTGCCCAGGACGTCGCTCAGTGGCGGGGACCGTACCGGAACGGCATATATAATGAAACAGGTCTGATGAAGGCATGGCCCGACGGCGGACCAAAAATGCTCTGGAGCTTTGAAGGGCTCGGAGAGGGCCACACCTCCGCGGCGGTTACCAGCACAGGCATTTATATCACTGGCATGATCGAAGGCAAAGGCAACATTTTCGCACTCGACCTGAATGGCAAACTAAAGTGGAAGAAAGAGTATGGCCCCGAATGGACCGAAAGTCATTTTGGAGTCCGTTCAACACCGCTTGTAATTAAGGACAAGCTCTATTTCATGAGCTCATTTGGAAATCTGTTCTGTATGAAAACCAGCAATGGAGATATTATCTGGACAGTGGACACATTCAAGGATTATGGCGGGAGAAATATTTCATGGGGAGTGACCGAGAACCTGCTCTATGACGGTGATGTGCTCTATTGTTCTCCAGGCGGCCATGGTGCAAGTGTTATTGCAGTCAACAGGAATACCGGAAAGCTGATCTGGAAGAGCAAGGGGAACGGTGAAAAATCGGCTTACTGTTCACCCCTTCTCATTAGTCTGCCCGGCAGGAAACTGCTTGTGACTATGATGGAGACCTCAATCCATGGCTTTGATGCTTCAACAGGAACTATGCTCTGGAGCTTCAGGCACTCCATCGATCCGAATGTGAGTCCAAATGTCCCCGTCTATATCGACGGATATCTTTACTGCACATCCGGTTACGGGCTCGGAGGCGTTATGCTGAAGCTGTCACCCAACGGAAGCAGTGTTACCGAGGTATGGAAAAATGCATTCCTCGATCCCAAAATCGGGGGAGTGGTTGTTCTGAATGGCAGGATCTATGGAGGCGGCGACAGGAACAGGAAACTGTTCTGCATAGACTGGAAAACAGGACAGGAGATCTATTCATCACCACAGCTTGCTCCCTGCAACATCATTGCAGACGACGGACTGTTGTACATTTACAGCGAAAAGGGAACCGTCAATCTGGTGGAACCTAAATCTGACAGCTTCAACATAATAAGCAGCTTTCCCGTGCCTCTTGGCGCAGGAACACACTGGGCGCATCTGGTGATAAACAACAAGAGGCTCTATGTAAGGCACGGCGCATACCTTATGGTATACGACATAGCTGCTGCCGGCAAATAAAAAAATAATTTATTTCTTCTCCAGCAGCACCGGCTTCCCGAGCCCGATTTTTTCAAGCGGTTTAAGCTGTGTGGCAGCGTCTCCGACAACCACATAGTACATCTTATCAGGTACTATATACTTGTTGGTGATGGCTTTATGTGCTTCAACAGTCATACTCCTGATAATCTCCTCTTCCTTCCTGCATATAATCATTCGGAAATCCGTATTTGGTCATTGTTGAGAGCATGCCCACAAGGTCGTTGTTTGTTTCATAATTAAGCGCGTTTGACCTGATCATGCAGTTCTTGATAAACTGAATATCCTCTTCTGAAACACCTTTACGGTATTTCTCCATCTCCTCCCTGAATATCATTACTGATTCCAACGTGGCATCAGACCTTACACTGGTTGCAGCAATAAAAGGCGCAAGAGTCTTCATCTGCTGGAAATAGCTTGATGCCCCGTATGTGAATCCTTTTTGCTCGCGGAGGATCTGATTGAAGATGCTGGTGAAAGCTCCCCCAAGTCTGTAGTTTATGAAATCAACCTTTGGATAGTCGGGATTATCCCTGGTAATTGAAGGGTAACCTATATAAATGACCGACTGGCGTGAACCGGGAATATCGACAAAATAGAGTGTGGATTTTTCCGGAATTACCGGTGACGGATAATTGTTGAATTTCACCTCTTTTGCTTTCCATTCGGTTTCCAGCGGCTTCAGGGCTTCAAGAACCTTTTCCTTCGAGACGTTTCCGGCTACGAGGACTTTGGCACTGAAGGGGAGAAATTATTGTCATAATATGATTTAAGATCTTCAATGGTGATCCTGTCAACGGATTCTTTTGTTCCTCTGGTGTCATATCCGAAAATATTATTTTCGCCATAGATCAGTCTGTTGAATGTCTGACTGGCAACACTCCTGGGCTGGGCTTCCGACTGAAGAATATAGTTCTTTGCCCTGGTTCGTGCAATGGAGAATTCTGCAGAATCCCATCTTGGTTCAAGGAGAATCTCCTTCATGAGAGATACAGTCTTGCCGAAATTTCTTGACAGTGAAGCAGCATCGAGGTACATCTCTTCCCTTCCGGCACCCATATAGATGTTTGAGCCAAGAAGCTCGATCTCCTCTTCAAGCTCTTCAGGGGTCTTGTTTTTGGTTCCCTGGGGAAGAACGTTCGCTACGAGGCTTGCCACTCCGGGTAAGTCAATTTTGTCCTGGTAAACACCTCCTGTGAACACCAGGCTTATGTTGACGAGAGGAAGCTCTTTGTTCTCAATGCCGTAAACTTTAAGTCCGTTTGAAAGCTCTGCATTCCATACTGTGGGTATTTTTACGACCGGTTCCGGACCTGCAGGAGGTTCAACTGTACGGTCGAGCGAAGATGGTGTCTTGACTATCTCATCTTTTCCCTCTTCGGCTATCGCCACCTGGCTTGCTTCATTTATATTCTCTTCCTTTATTCCCGCAGGAACGGAATTTTCAGCTACCATCTCCATGCTTCCTTTCGGTACAAAGCTTGTTACCAGATGCGGTTTTTCCTTGATGTACTGGTTGTAAACCCTTATAATATCATCCTTGGTAACTGCTTTGATATTTTCAATATCCTTTTCGATAAATCCCGGATCATTCAGGAATGTATTGTAAAATGCCAGGTTGAAAGCTTTGTAGAGCACGCTGTTAAGTCCCTGGTAGAAATTCATTTCGCTTGAAGCCTTGATCCTTTCAACATCCTTATCGGTTATTCCATCTTTCTCGAAGCGCGCAAAAGCTTCAAAAACCGCTTCTTCAATTTCCTTGAGTGTTTTACCCTCATTGGCCCTGATTGAGATTGTAAACTCTCCGGTAAGTTCGCTGGAGCTGTTATAGGCATCGGCTGAAGCTGTAAGCTCTTTTTCCTTCACCAGAACTTTATACAGTGGAGCTTTCTTTGCCATCGGCAAGTATTTTTGCCAGGAAATCAAGTGGATACATGTCCTTGCTGATACGATTCCGGAACAGGCCAAACCATGTTTATCTCAGGAACATTGGCGAAATTGTCTTCATGATACAGCTTTTTGGTTTCTGTCAATGACAGCCGGCATGGCACTTCGCGGAGCAACTTCACCGTGTGACTTTATTTCCCCGAAATACTTGTCGATAAGCATTTTAACCGAATCGGGTGCAAAATCGCCTGCAATAACCAGTGTGGCATTATTTGGTCCGTAGAAATTTGAATAGAAGTTCCTCACATCATCCAGGTTTGCATTCTTGAGATCTTCCATTTCACCGATCACGTCCCAGCTGTAGGGATGTCCTGCAGGGTAGAGGTTTTTGTAAATAACTTCCTGCGTGAAACCATAAGGTGAATTATCCACACTTTGTCTTTTTTCATTCTGGACGACATTCTGCTGTATGGCCATCAAGCGGGGAGTTATTGAATTGATGAAGAAACCCATCCTGTCGGATTCCAGCCAGAGAATCTTTTCAAAGGCATTTTTCGGGAACATCTCATAATACGTTGTTATATCGCGGCTGGTACATCCGTTATTCGATCCTCCGACACCTTCAATTATCTTGTCAAACCTGCCGGGCTCAACATTCTCCGAGCCTCCGAAAAGAAGATGTTCGAAGAGGTGTGCAAAACCTGTCTTGCCGGGAATTTCCCTGCTTGATCCAACATGATACATTATTGCATATGCCATCATTGGGTTCGAATGATCTGTCATGGAGGATCACCTGCAATCCGTTGGGCATTGTATACTTTTCGTAGGTGATTTACAGTACGTTTGTCCTTCTGCAGGAGCTTTCTTGCATGATGCGACTGAAAGCATGATGATCGCAATGGCAACCAGGATGCTTGAAATACGGAATTTGTTCATTTTTAAAGTATTTTAGATGATTGTTTCATGTGAACTGAAAATTAATATAATATGTAATTCATGACGACAAATTCGATGAAAATTTATGACACATGGCGGAATAATCAATTTGTCGTATATTTCACTTCCAATTAAACCTGACCGCAATGAAAAGAAACTTATTATCCATCTGTTTTCCTGCTGACATTGCATTTGCCTGCAATGCCCAGCAGAAGACCTTTCCTGTCGGATATCTATCAATTACATTGAAAACACACGGTTTTTGAACTGAACCAGGAAGATGGTCATGTTCCATTTGTTCCGTATTTGTCTGTTCAGTGAGGCATTAAATAACGACAGAATCAAAGCATCAGTCTTTCCTCTCACTTAACGGAACATGGAAATTTCATTATTCAGATACTCCTGAAGGAGTTCCGGCGGATTTCTTTATTCAGGATTTCAATGACAAAAAATGGGATACGATTCATGTGCCATCGAACTGGGAGATGCAGGGATTTGGTGATCCCTTTTCAGAAATGTCAGGACTCCTTTTAAAGCCAATCCTCCGTTTGTGCCGCGTGAATATAACCCGACAGGTTCGTACAGAAGGAGCTTTACCCTGCCAGCTTCATGGAAAGGGAAAGAGATCTTCCTGCAGGATGGAGAAAACAGCTTCAGCATCATTTGTATGGATCAATGGAAAAGAGGTTGGATATAATGAAGGCGCCCAGGAACCTGCTGAATATAATATTACAAAGTATCTTAAACCCGGCAAAAATACCCTGGCCGTGATTGTGAATAAATATTCCGACGGCTATTACCTGGAGGACCAGGATTACTGGAGACTGGCCGGGATTTTTGATGATGTATGGCTGTATGCCGCCCCGAAGACACGGATCTTCGACTGGTATGCCGTTACCGATCTCGATGATACTTATACCGATGCACATCTTTCCCTTGATGTTATGTTGAGAAATTATTCACAGGAAACTTCAGGGGATCTTTCTGTTCGCGCCGTGCTCTATGACCGGGAAAAGAAGATCATTACAACAATGAATTCAGAAAAATTCTCCGTTACTGCCGCATCAGGGACAACAACAATCAACTTTCTGCTGAAATCAATAATCCTGAAAAATGGTCGGCAGAGATAGCCAAATCTTTACACCCTGACTATTGAACTGATTGATCAGTCGGGTAAGACTCATTGAGGTCAATCACAGGCAGGATTGGCTTTAAAGAGACAGAGATCACGCAATCAGGTTTTCTATCTTAATGGAAAACCGGTGAAGCTCAATGGCATAAACAGCCATATGCAGCATCCTCTGCTTGGGCATACAATGGATGAGGCAACGATAAGAAAGGACCTGTCAATTCTTAAACAGTTCAATATCAATTGTGTAAGGACTTCACATTATCCTCCTGTAATCAGATACCTGGAGCTGGCAGATGAATATGGAATATACATTATCGATGAAACCGGCGACGAATCACATGGCACGGAATATGTTTCGACCAGGAAGGAGTGGGAGGGAATGTATCGGGAAAGAGCCAGAAAAATGGTGCTTCGCGACAGGAATCATCCCTGCATCCTTTTCTGGAGCGCAGGCAATGAGAGCGGGGAAGGAGATAATATCTGTGCAGTTATTGATGAGGGAAAGAAACTATGACAGAACCCGATACTGGATGTACGGAGGAAATGCATTTGCACAGAAATGCGAGGATATTATCGGCCCCAGGTATCCTTCGATACGGGAACTTCTGACAAACGTAATGTCCTGTTCCCGCCGGCTGATGATCCAAGACCCTCTTTTCTCGATGAATATGTTGCAGTTACCGGTAACGGCGGCGGAGGACTTGATGAATACTGGGAGATCTTTTATAAATACCCGAGAAGCATGGGCGGCGCCATCTGGGACTTTGTAAGCACGGGTATAACCGAAAAGGTCAGACTCTCAAAGATGCATCACCTAACAATGTACAGGTGAATATAATGGGCAGGGCAAAGCTCGTTCCGGGTCTCCATGGAAAAGGGATAGACCTGAACGGACACGACCAGTGGGTAGAGGTTTATGGGGATGAAGCCCTTGAGATCGACGGCGATCAGCTCACACTTTCATTATGGGTGTACCCAAGGGCTCTGAGCAGTTCTGCCGGCACACTGATAACCAAGGGCAATAACCAGTTCGGGGTTCACCAGATTGGAAAAGAGTCACTGGAGTTTTATTTGACCACACGCAGCAGACAAACGGTAAGAATTCCTCTTCCTGAAAACTGGGAGAACAACTGGCACCTGGTTTCAGCCAATTACGATGGAAAGGAGATGTATCTGACCATCGACGGAAAGGAGAGTGCCAGGCAGCCTGTTTCCGGCAATATCAGGAACACCCCATTTCCGGTCAATATCGGAAGAAATGCAGAGATCCATGGTCAGGAAACGGTACATATATCTGTGATGCAATAATCGATCAGGTTGGTATCTTCAGTAAGAACATTAAACAGGAGCTTTTAAGATCACCTTCTCCGGAGCTTAAGAAAGAGGCTGCCCTATGGCTCGACTTTGAAGAAATTGCAACAGGCGGAGAGTTTTTCAGTTATGGGATTGGAGCCAGGACTTACGGCTCTATCTGGCCCGACCGACGTCCTCAGCCTGAAATGTGGCAGTTTAAGAAGATGGGTCAGCCTGTCAGGGCTGAACTGATATCGGAAGAGGATGGCAAAGTCAGGATTACCAACAAATATCTCTTTACGAACCTTTCTGACCTTCGAACAGAATGGATGCTGCAGGCTGATGGTGAGATAATTGAAAAAGGAGAACTGAAACTTGATATCAAACCTCTTGAATCGGAAATCGTAACTGTGCCTTTTCATAAGCCTGCATTGAAGGAGGGAGCAGAGTATCGTTTGACATTGAGTTTCATCAGAAGGAGAAGACAATGTGGGCTGAGCAGGGATTCGAGATTGCCTGGGATCAGTTTGATCTCTCCTGGTACAAACCAATACAAAAAAATGGTAAAGGCTTTATTGAACCTGTCCGGTTACAGAAGAAAACGGGACAGTTAAAATTGGCGGGAATAATTTCTCATATACTTTCAGTAAAAGTTCAGGAATGCTGATCTCAATGATAGTATCAGGCAGGGAAATGATAAAGAAGGGCGCACAGCTGAATGTATGGCGGGCGCCGCTTGCGAATGAAATCGATGAATGGGGTTTCTGGAGTTCAAATAACAAACATTTATCCGATTTTAATGGAAAATGGGCATCATCGGAATGGTTTAATACAGGACTCGACAATCTTCAGATGAAAATCAATTTCTTTCAATGTAAGGACCAATGATGATGGAATACGCTGAAGTGTCGGTGGTGAGTGTTGCATCACTTCCGACAGGCAGGGGTGCCTTCATAAATAATTACAGGTACACAGTTTCAGGAGCAGGCGAAATAACGATAATGCATTCAGTGATCCCCGACGGCGACATGCCCTCATGGCTTCCCAGGGTAGGTCTCGGGATGATTCTCAGCAAATCACTTGAAAATGTCGAATGGTATGGAAGAGGACCGCAGGAGAATTATCCCGACAGGAAAAGCGGTTACAGAATAGGTCAGTACAAATCGACTGTAAAAGATATGTATGAGCCATACCTTATTCCTCAGGATTATGGATTGCGGACCGATAACCGCTGGGTAAGGATTACCGATAAGGATGGCACCGGGCTCGAATTCTCAGGTGATAAGCTTTTCAACTTCAGTGCTCAGCCATATTCTGCCGATAACCTTACAAAAGCTCTTTATACTTACCAGCTTAATCCTTTCGACGGAATAACATTCAATTTCGATTATGCCACCAGCGGAGTAGGATGCACTGCATTATCGGTATTCACACAATATCAGGTAATGCCTGTACGATATGATTTTACCATTAAAATAAAACCAGTGGTTAAAAATGATGGTGATTAGTGAATAGTGATTAGTAGAATTAATCTGAGAATGTTGAAAAGATAGATTAATGAGTGATAAGAATTTAAATGAGAGGGTGGGGCATTACAGGTACAGGATACTGGCCCTGGTCTTCATGGCCACAACAATCAACTATTTTGACAGGAGCATACTAGGGGTTCTGGCTCCGACACTGCAGAACCTTTTCGGATGGACCAACAAAGATTATGCATCAATTACAGTGTCTTTCAAGATTGCCTATGGGATCGGATTATTCTTCATGGGCGGCTTCATTGACAGGTTTGGAACAAAAATAGGATATACTATCTCAATCGTAACGTGGAGTATTTTCGGCATGCTGCATGCAGTGATCAGGCAATCATTCAGTCTGGTCGGATTTATGGCGGCCCGGTTTGGACTTGGTATCGGTGAGTCGGGAAACTTTCCGGCCGCGATTAAAACTGTCGCTGAGTGGTTCCCGAAAAAGGACCGTGCGTTTGCCACCGGAATCTTTGATGCTTCGACCAGTGTAGGGGCGATTCTGGCACCATTCATTGTCGGGGCAATTGTTACAGTTGAAGGGAAGAACTGGCAGATACCGTTTCTGATTACAGGCGCGTTGAGCGCACTTTGGGTATTCCTATGGCTGAAAACTTACCGGAAACCTGAACTACATCCAAAACTATCTGGAAAAGAGCTCGAATACATCAACAGCGATTCAGAGGTCGAATCAAAAGAAAGGATCCCCTGGGTGAAGATCCTGCCAAAAAGAGAAACGTGGGCTTTTGCACTTACCACAATGACAGATGCAGTATGGTGGTTCTACCTTTTCTGGGGTGCCAAATTCCTTGGTGAACAGTATGGCGTTGATATAAAGAACATCGGACTTCCTTTCCTGGTAATCTTTATCATGGCAGATGCAGGAAGTCTTATCGGAGGCTGGGCTTCAGGGGCATTGATAAAAAGGGGATGGCCGATAAACAAAGCCAGAAAGATAACGTTGCTTGTTTGTGCTGTCATCATTTTGCCTTTGACCATTGTACCCATGGTGACAAGCAAATGGATTGCAGTAGCATTGATAGCTCTAGGCGCTGCAGGACATCAGGCATGGTCGATAAACAGCTATACACTTGTGCCTGACGTGTTCCCGAAAAAGGCGACAGCCTCGGTCATTGGCGTCGGAAAAATGGTTGGGGTAGGTGTCTCGATCATCGCTGATCTTGCTCTTGGTTCAGTTCTTGACAAAGCAAACAACTCGGGATATTTCTGGGCATTTATTATTGCAGGGTTCCTTTACCTGGTGATATTGGTTTCGTTCATCTTGCTTATGCCAAAAATGACACCCATGGATGATAACTTAAATTATTTAAAGAAATATGGAAACAATAATATCAGTAAATAAGAAGGAGCTTGGACTGAAAGCCGCAGCAACAGGTGCTGACTCTGATCAGGAAAGCCATTGCAGAAAGGGGAGAAGCAAACATTATCGTTGCCACGGGTGCTTCCCAATTTGAGATGCTTTCAGCGCTTGTTAGGGAAAATATCGATTGGACGAAAAGTCACTGCCTTTCATCTCGATGAATATATCGGTCTTCCTGAATCTCATCCTGCATCATTCAGAAAATATCTCAGGGAGAGGTTTGCCAGCCTTGTTCCACTGAAGAAATTCAATTATGTGAATGGCGAAACCGATCCCGGGAAAGAGTGCAGACGGCTTGGAGAGTTAATCATACAATGTCCGATTGATATTGCATTTGTTGGTATCGGGGAAAATGGTCACCTGGCATTCAATGATCCGCCTGCCGACTTCGAAACGGAAGAGCCGTATCTGGTTGTGAATCTTGACGAAGCCTGCCGGAGGCAGCAGCTGGGGGAGGGATGGTTCGCCTCCATCGAAGATGTCCCGTTACAGGCTATCAGCATGTCGATAAGGCAGATAATGAAATCGAAAGCGATCATCTGCAGTGTCCCCGATCTTCGAAAGGCTGAAGCAGTAAGGAAGACATTAAAGGAACCGGTCTCCCCTTTGATCCCGGCATCGATTCTGAGAAATCACGAAAAAGCATGGCTGTACCTTGATATTGATTCAGCCTCGTTATTGTAATCTGGTTCTCAGTCTTCGATCTTCTGTCTTCGGTCTTCGGTCTTCAGGTCTTCTTTTATAATAACCGAGTATCTGGTACCTTGCACCATTAAATATTTATTTTGATATATTTGTCATACATAATAAACCTAAATTCTAATATACGATACGCTATGGGAAACAACAGCCGTCGTGATTTCATCAGGAAATCATTTCTTACAGGAGTGGGTCTGATTGCAGTTCCGTCAATCTATAAGGGATCACTCTATTCAAAGGGATCTGCCAATGACCTGATCCGTTTTGCCCAGATAGGCTGCGGCCGTCAGGGCACTGAAGACTATAAGGGTACTATGAAGCACACCGACCTCTGCAGGCTGGTGGCTGTCTGCGACCTCGATTCCAAACGCCGCGAAATAGCTAAAAACACAATCGAAGAGTTTTACAAAACAAAGGGCGAAACAAATGTTGAGGTGAAGATGTACCATGATTTCCAGGAGCTTATTGCCCGATCCGATATCGACGCGGTTATCGTCAGCGTTCCTGACCATCAGCATGCTCTTGTGGCAGTACAGGCTGTTCTGGCCGGCAAGGATGTCTATGTGCAGAAACCTCTCACCTACGCAATTGCTGAGGCAAAGGCGCTCCGCACTGCCGTAAGGGCAAAGAGCAGAATATTGCAGACAGGGAGTCAGCAGCGTTCACAAAGTCCATGGGAGACCTTCCGCATCGCCAGCGAAGCAGTCCGCAATGGCCGCATCGGGAAAGTGAAGAGCGTGAAGATTGGCATCGGTATCGACAGAATAAAAGGACAGAAGCCGGCTCCTGAGCAGGTTCCTGCCAACCTCGACTATGACCGCTGGCTCGGTCCTGTTGCAAAACAGCCGTACATGGAAGCCAGGGTTCACCCGCAGAACAGCATATCAGGCAGGCCGGGATGGATCACCACCGAGGATTTCGGACTCGGAATGATCACCAACTGGGGCGCTCATCATATTGATATCATGCAATGGGCCATAGGACAAGAACTTGGCGGACCTGTAACCATTGAGGCAAAAGCAGAATTCATGAAGGATGATGTATGGACCGTCCATACCAAATATCATGTTGAGATGATGTATCCCGGTGATATACAGGTTATTCTCGATAACACCTTCACTAACGGCTGTCTTTTCGAAGGCACAGAAGGAACTCTCTTTTGCGCAAGAGGCGCCGCCAGGGTGACAGCCAGCGATCCTGAGATAACCACAACCGGGAAAGGCCCCCTCTGGGCATCGGATCCAAAGATATTAATGCCGCGTGTCGGACCGGAAGGAAAAGTATGGATGCCAAGTCCTGACCATTATCGCAACTGGCTTGAAAGCATAAAGAGCAGGAAGGATCCCATAGCTCCCGTTGACCATTCAGCCAGAAGCCTGGAAGCATGCGCAGCCGCATGGATAGGTATGAAGCTCGGCCGCAAGCTTACATGGGATGCCCGGAAAGAAAAGTTCGTGAAGGACAAGGAGGCTGACAAAATGATGTACCGCACTGCCCAGGATCCCCAATATGACCTGGCAAAAATAATGAAGAAGGCAGGACTGAAATATTAATGAGAAGGAGATTGCACGATTGCACGATTGCCAGCCTCCGCCAAGGCTACGGCTGACGAAGCACGCTTTGCCCTCCGATGCTTTAGCGTAGGTGGGATTGCACGATTGCACGATTATTTCGTACCTTTACTTTTTAATGCAGATAATTAATAATCTCTTCGATTATGCGAAAGTTTATCTGTTTTTGTCTTTTCATTGCCTTCTGCCCTGTATTCTTATTCTCACAAAAAACAGTGAAGGTAAAGGGTACTGCTCAGGTCGAGTTCCCCGACAATCTTACAAAGGAGGAGGTAAAGAGGCAAGCTGAGGAGCAGGCAACCATTGATGCTCTCGAGAGGGCATTTGGCAGGATTGTAATCCAGGGTAACACAACTTACATCTCAAACATTCAGACTGGCAAACAGACAGAGACCAAATCTGCTTTCAACACCATAGCCAACACATCCGTGAAAGGTGAGGTAGTGAGAGTGATAGGCACGCCGCAATTCAGCGATATACAGGGCACCAGGACCATTGAAGGCAAAAAGCAAACTTACATTGAAATAAAATGCGATATTGAGATCGAAGCCAGGGAGGTTACCACGCCGCCGGTGAATTTCACCGCTTTCACTTTGAACTGCGAGAATGAAGGATGCAAGACCACAGACTTCAAGCTGAATGAAAAGCTTTATTTGTACTTCTCTTCACCATCGACCGGATATATTTCCATCTTTCTCGATGAGGATGGCAAGACACAATGCCTGTATCCGTACCATACAATGCCATCTGAATATGAAGGCGGTGTTCCGGTCTCTGCCGATAAAAAATACATTATCTTTTCAAATAATCCGAAGTTTGATTATTTCCCGGGAAAGAATTTTCTCAAATTGGATTGCTTTATGTACACCGACGCTCCACGCTCCATAAACAGGCTCTTCATAGTCTTTTCCAAGCAGCCATTAAATAAGCCGTCATTAAATGATGTTAAGGAAACTGAATATCCGTATATTCTGCCTAAATCACTTGAGTCAGAGGATTTCCAGCGCTGGCTCAACAAATACCGGAGCTACGAAAAAGCAAATGTGGAAGTGGATTATATTGATATAACAATTTCAAAATAAAACTAATGTTAACCACAAAGTTCACAAAGTACACACTAAGGAACACGAAGAATTATTAAAATCCTATTCTTTGTGCGCCTTTGTGAAATACTTAGTGTTCTTTGTGGTTATGGATTTTTTCTGAAGAAAATAAAATCTCCTCCTTGGTCTCCGGAATTTTTTATCGTGCCGAATTGTGGGATCAGGTCAGCCACCTTTACAACACTTGGTTTTATACTGAAAAAAAGCTTTTCAGTCGGAAGGTAATTCTCCTTGTTCGAAGTGAGCTGGTCAATGAAAGTTTTTACAAATATGCTTTCGTCTGGCACTTCCATCAGGTCGCCGCTGGTCATCGCCTTCTTGCTTGTTTTTTGATACAATTCAGTGATGCTCTTTACCTCCTCCGGCGGTAAGGCACGTGTCCTGAAAATGCTGCCTCCGAAACATGCATCAGCAATTACAAGAGTGTGAAGGGCTTTGCTTTCGCTCACGAATGCTGTTATAATACTGTTCATCAGCCAGTTGTCGAGTGAACGTGCGGCTGCATCCGAAGGCAGCCAGTATCCGATGGATTTTTTTTCATCCCAGTTTCCATGACCGGCATAGAAAATCAGCAGGTTATCCTTGGTTGTGATTACAGTCTCAAGTGAATCAAGAATATTTATTATCCGGCCTTTTGTCGGATTCTCGAGAAGCAACACATCCTTCTTTTCAAATGTATAGTTTGCAGTTAAAGCACCTGCGACTTTCCTGGCATCCAGAATAGGGTAGAAAAGATCGGGCATCACCGGATCTGAATATTTGCTCACTCCGACCACGACTGCATAATTCTTTCCCATCTCCTTCAGGGTGCCTGATTCTGCATCATCCACGACATTGGCTTCAGGACTGATAAGGTTAAAGGTCAGCATTTTTCTTGTCCATCCGGCACAGTTTCTTGCCTCAACCAAAATGGTATTCTCTCCCTCGCTGAGCACCATTTTTGCCATGAACCGGCCATCCTCGGAGAAGTTTGCTTCCTGTCCGCCGATAGCAACCACCTCCACAGGACAATTTGAGTCCACCTTGCCTCTTATCGTTACAGTCGCCTCCCGTGTAGAGATCATATCTGCAGAGGGTTCCGTTATTGTAATGGCAGGCTTAACGGCAGTAACAGGTTGTTCCGTTTTTGGTGCGGGAGGAGGGAGCTTCAGCATGAAGAGCTCCATATTTCTGGTGCCTGTAATAGGAATTTCACCGGCAAGCCATCCATTCTCGAGAATGTTTGCAGAACCAACAGATACGTTTGGTTGCGCGTCGAGGAAAATGGCCACTCCTCCCTTGTTTATGGTGTTCAGACGGGTGCAGAGATCACTCATGCCGAGCATAAAGAAAGTTTCCTCATCTGAGATATTAACTGGGATTACATCCACAGGGATTATCCAAGTATCTCTTTTCCTGTCGTCGGTGAACAGCTTGCCGCGGTAATAGAATATTATCCTGGCATCACCAGGCAGATCTCTTTGCAGCTTCGTTATGGCAAGCTTGATATGAGTGGTTTGCGCATCAGGATAGAACTGTATGTTCTGCGGCAGTACACCAAGTTTTTTGATCAGCATCTGCTGGAACTTCTCGGCCTGAAGAATCGCCAGCTCCTCGTTTTCGACATAGACCGGGGAGCCCGAGTATGACTGGTAATCCTCATTTGCCACGATTATTGCACGGGTGTTTTTGCCGTATCCCCGTATGGCAAGCATATTGACTATGTTTTCCTGTGCTGAAAGCTGAAAGCAGGAGAGAAGCGATAATATCACCAGGACTCTCTTCATTACCGGATTCTAACTGTTAGCAATCAGTTTATCCAGTTTCTCCTCGTTTAGTTTAAGCTTGGTCTGGAGCTCATTACGGATCACCCCCTTGGCTATCTCCATCGACTGCTTAATATCGTAAAAGAGCCTCACTTGCACTTCGACATTATTCTTGCCTATATCCCTGAAAAGCTTGAATGTAGGATCTATATATCCGAGCTTCACTGCGATCTGGTTCTTGGACGATAAAACAACCTCGGTCACTGAAGCGGCCTCCTGGGTTGAGAGCTGTGCGTTTCCGATGTTTGCTGAAATAAGCGAGCTCATATTTGATTGCAGCATATTGGCCAGCTCAAGTTTTGCGACCTCAATTGCGTGCATCTGTGCAGCCGATTTTGTTTCGGCAACAGCATTGCCATCAGCATATAAATACACTGGATTCCCATTTTCATCCACCATCACCTGCTTCATCCAGGCATTTTCAATGATCCTTTCAAGAGGAACGGATCCGGGAGCAACTGTCCATCCATCCTTCTGCATTTTCTTTGCTTCCTTTGCAGCTTCCTTGGAGGCTTTTTCAGAGAGGGTGGCATTTTTCCCCGTATGTTGCCTCCTGTGATGATGCGTATGATGCAATCAGGCATAGTATGAAAATCGCGATAGAACTTCCTCATATATTGATATTGTTTTATGTTGATCTTTAATTACTATCTGATCTTCCACGTTCTCCATTTATCACCTATCAGGCCGCTGGAAATAAAAACCGGAACCTGAGGCTTGTTGTTTTCAGTCAATGCATCGAGCTGAACCTGCTTGTTGATGTAGTCGAACAGATCGCCATATGTAACGTTTCCCTGAGAATCCTTTAGTTTCTTCAGCAGGTAATATGTAAAAAGTCCATGCTGTTGTTTCTTAAGTGCCTGCGCTGTTTGTTCTCCCGTGCTGGCCGTGAAGACGACCATGTTGCCTGTGACCATGCCCTCCTCTGTGCTCGGCGCCATCCTTACAGATCTGGCATTGACAGGTCCCATGTCGCGTCCGCCGCCGCTGAAGCAAGCGTCGAGAAAGACAGTTACGCGGCTGGCCCCGGAGCTGCCCAGCTGTGCATAAATATCGGCGAGCTTGATGGCTGACGTGAGATTGGAGGCGCTCACATCAACCGGTATAAGATATGGTATTTTTGTAGACTGATCAGGAAAACCATGTCCTGCATAATAAAAAACTATTTCAGCTGTCGGACCTACGACCTTTGCTATATCAATGGCCCTCTGAACCTGCGATTTCATGACCATGTAGGTTGCATCGACCGACAGCAGTACAAACTTTTCCTGTATTCCCAGTACCTTCTTTGCATATTCTGCAAAGATCCGTGCATCCCTTGCTGCAAAATCGACATTTGACTCGGCGTTGTAGGCTTTCGAATAATCTTCGTTGCCTATAATAAGAGCAACCTTATTAGCTGCATTCTTAGAAGTAATAACAGGGATATCCCTGTCGACATCGGAGGTGAATGATGCAGCAGCCGTACCAGCCGGTACTGCTGTTGCAGCCGGCCTTGTTTCAGGAACTGCCCTTTGTTCTCCCTGGACTTCCATTTGCTTGACGGCTGTAAGCTGAAGGTCCACCGGTATTGTTGCAGGGCTTTTTCCGTTTTCAGCATACTTGCCATACTTCTCCGTAAGAATAAAAGGAATGACTATTTTGCTGAGGTTGTAGTTATTGTTTGTGATGAATGTGTATCTCACCTCCCTGGTTTCACCGGGGGCAAGGCTCCCGATCATTAAAGATGAATTGCCATTAGTAAGGAATACATTGGCCACGAGTGAAAGTGATAAATTGACATTTTCGGCATTTCCCTGTCCCGTATTCTGAACAATCACCCTGACATCGAACTTCTCGTTCTTCCTCACCGGAAGGCTGCCATAATCTATTTCAGCAATAGTTACAAGTGGTGCAACAATAGCTCTGGTTTGAACCAGCATATTTCCGACATCGATACCGAATCCGTTCGTTTCAGTTATGGAAATGTTGAATGATGCTGTCGAGTTCGTTGTGTTTAGATTGCTGGTTATAGGAATCTCTACAGTCCTGACCTCGCCCGGTTTTAAAGTTCCGAGAGTCTTGGGTTTGAAGTCAAGTCCCTGAACCCTGTTTTTTTCTGTTATTTTAGCTTCCAGGTTCAGAGCAGGGCCTTCACCTGCATTTCTGACGGTAAAGAAAATCCTTGCATTTTCATTTGCGTCGATGAAATTGTTGCCGTCCGCATCAACAAACTGGAGATTCTCAGCCTGAAGCTGAGGAGGATTGATGGCAGATTCCTGAACGATTTCTACAGGGCTTGAAGGCGATTTGCCCCTGATTTCGGTTCCCATTGCAATTGCACCGGATGCATCCTTCTTAATGCTTACATTTTCCTGTTGCGACCTTCCCTTAATGATAGTCTGAGGGAACACATTAAGTGTCAGGAGGGAAAGCAGTATGGCCAGAAAATATTTTTCCATGACCGGTCGATTGGATACAAACTATAAAGATACGAAATATTCTGTTATCTTATTGTTAATTATTGTGTTGTCGTACTAATTGTCTGATACCAGCCGGAAGCCCAGAATCTTGTCGGCCTTATCCGGATCCCATTTTATCCGGGCTGCTGATCTTGTTCTCGCTCCGTTATCATACCAGCTCCCGCCCCGGCGTATCCTGTCGGCCCCTGTCGCAGGACCCTTTGGATCTTTCTGATTTCCAGACTCATAATTACCAAAGTAATCGCTTACCCATTCCGATGCATTCCCATGCATATCGTATAACCCCCAGGCATTTGGACCATAGCTGCCAACCGGTTGGGTTTTCCCCAGGGGCTTTCCCTTGGCATTATTATTATATGGTTCGGCAAAGTTGTAGTTTGCCTGTCCTGATGTAATATTATCGCCAGTAAAGAAAGGTGTCGTAGTCCCTGCCCTGCAGGCATATTCCCATTCTGCTTCAGTAGGCAGGCGGCACCCTTTCGATTCGGCAAAGGCTTTGGCCTCTTCATATGTTATATCCACTACCGGATGTTTGCCGCGACCCCAGCCAAAATCCCCGGGTTTTCTCTTCTTGGTACCTGAAATAAAAGCATCGTATTCTTCAAATGTAACTTCGTACTTTCCGATCTTGAAAGAGCTGAGTGTGACCTGATGCTGAGTCTCATTCGACCCTCTTTGCGGTTCATCGGCAGGACTTCCCATGCTGAATGTTCCTCCCGGGACACTGACCCAGTAATCGTCCGATGCCGGATTGACCCTGGCCGTTGCTGGTGCCGTTGTCGGTGTCGTTGTCGTTGTCGATGTCGATGTGCTTTTGACTGTACTTGGTTTTGCCCTGACCTCGAAGCTGATATTGCCGTTCAGGCTTTCACGGTCAGACGTAACATCCCATATTATGCTTCTTGGACTGCCTCCTGTTATTCCCGGACCTACTGAACCTGTAACACTTTTCAGAGGCGAGCTGAAATTATCGATACTGCAGTAAACCTGCACATCAAATGTCTGTCCCTGCTGGGCGCCCGTAATTTCATAGGCTATGATGATCTGTTTTCCGGATTGAGTGAATCTTACATTCTGTACCTGCTGTGCCGGGGAGCTGGTGAAAATGAAACCGGAAAGAAGGAGCAGGACGATAAATCTTCCGCTCTTCGATATTGATCCTTTCTGCATGGTAATATAATTGTAATACGAATATACAAAGAAAAATGGAATGGGAGCATTAGCTGATGGAGAAAGGAGTAGTCGGAGCGCTCTTAGATTCCGGGTTAGCATTAAGGTTTAATATGACTTGTTAATAATTTTCAAATGGTGTTGATATGTTGAAAATTTGAGCGATTGCACATACGATTAGAAGTTCTATTTTGTGAAAAATTTTAGACTTTTTTAAATAAATAAACCGAATAAACAGTGATCATTATTAATAAACCTCAATTAAAATCTCTTGAAAAATGAAAAAAATCATTAAAATTTTTGCAGCAGTAACCGTAATGCTTGGGTTTACTTTATCAGGATTTTCGCAGACAAGTGCAACTGCAAACGGAAATGCTGCAGCGGTAATAATTGCTCCAATAACACTTACCGCAGGTACAACACTTCATTTTGGTGTCGCTTATAACACTGGCGGTACAGTGATCGTTTCAACTGCAGGTGTACGGTCAGGTACCTGTGCTGTGTCTGCAGCTGCTCCGGCTCATACAGCAGGAACATTTACCGTTACCGGGGAGAGAGCACTTACTTATACAACCACCCTTCCGGCGAATGGAACCGTTACTATTTCCAACGGAGCAGTCACCATGGCTGTAGACGGATTCAATTCCAATGCTTCAGGCACTATACCCGGAGTTGCTCCCGGTACCGGAACAGAGACATTTAGCGTAGGCGCTACCCTGACAGTGGCAGTTGGTCAGGCATCCGGCACATATACGGGAACATACCCGGTGACCGTGCAATATAATTAGTAGGTATAAGATTCTATTCCGGGGGAATAATGAGAAGGACTGTTAAGATACTTTTCAGCCTTATTATATTATTGATTGAAGCACTTGATCTGAGTGCCCAGTCCGGCCAGGAATTTACAGTGACCGGTCATATTACCGCCGAGGTCGTTCCTGTATTTTCGGTAAGTGAATCTTCCCAGATGAATTTCGGGAAGTTTTCTCCCGGCCCGCAGGGCGGTGAGATAGTGTTGACACCTCAAAGCACTATCTCTGTTCTCGGAAGCGTGTTTGCCGGAACCGGGCTTCACAATGCGGCAAGCTTTTATGTCTCGGGAAACGAGGATGCCGCTTTTTCGATAAATCTGCCTGACAGGCCGGTGCTTCTGACCAATACTGCCAATGCCAGGACGATGAAGGTGGAGCAATGGGTGTCACATCCATCATCCGGAACAGGTACAGGTATGCTGCAGAATGGATTTCAGGTTGTATACGTTGGTGCAACGCTGAAAGTTGGTACGCTTATTGATAATCCTGTGGGTATTTACACGGGTACATATTCAATTACATTTGACTTCAACTAGAAAAGTCTAAACATAACAGTAAAATGGCAGCATACGATTTGTTGTTGACCGGCCGGGCACATAAACCCGGCAGGTTGTTTTTTTCTGCAGCATTGGCTGCAGGTATTTTCATTCTGATATCCGGCGGCTTGAACGCACAGGGTAACCTTCTCATTACACCAAAACGCCTGGTGTTCGAGGGATCGAAACGTACGATCGACCTTAACCTTGCAAACATCGGGAAAGATACAGCCATATACGCTGTCTCTTTCCTCCAGGAAAGAATGAAGGAGGACGGCAGTTTCGAAACGATAACTGAACCCGATCCGGGACAGATGTTTGCCGACAGATTTGTACGCTTTTTCCCGAGAAGCGTTACACTGGGTCCCGGAGAAGCTCAGGTAGTAAAGGTGCAACTCATCAGGACAGGGGAACTTACAGAAGGGGAATACCGCTCTCATCTCTATTTCAGGGCGGTGCCAAAGGAAGATCCGCTGGGTGAGCCGGAGATCAGGGACACTACAACACTCACGGTAAGACTTACACCGATATTCGGAATAACGATACCTGTAATAATCCGATCGGGCAATACCACCGTCTCGGCAAAATTCACTGACCTTGCGCTGGAATATGTCAGTGATACGATACCACGACTGAAAATGAAGTTCAATCGTACCGGAAACATGTCAGTTTACGGTGACCTTACCGTTGATCATATTTCACCCCAGGGTAAAGTGACCCGGGTTGGAATTGCAAATGGCATTGCGGTCTATACACCCAATCTTGTCAGAAACTTTGCACTTAACCTCAATCCCCCGAAAGGAACGAACCTCAGGTCGGGAACATTGCGCGTGATATATTCTGCACCCTCCGATGTCAAGCCTGAAAGATATGCTGAAGCAGAATTGGCAATCAGGTAAGTGAAACCAATATAACCAGTATGAAGACCTTCAGCCCACTGATTTCAGCAAGGAGATTTTTAATTACTGTAGAATTAATCACTGCCACACTGATTGCATCAGGCCAGGCGGTAGGAGATTACCGTACAAATGCAACTGGCACATGGAACTGGAACACAGCTGCTAACTGGCAGCGATGTGTTACGGCAGGGACATGGGTTGGTGCAACAAACACTACTTATCCGGGACAGAATGCCGGGGCAGGAACAGTAAATATACTGAACACCACAATGTGACAGTTATCAGCAAATGTTCCCAACAGTATTGGTGCATTAAGTATTGGCGCTGGCAACGATAATTCCTATGTCTCTTTCAACGGCAACTTTTCGCTGACAGTACGGGTCAGACTTTTCTTAATTCCGGATAATAATAATACTTCGAAAGCTGTGCTGGTTGATGCCGGCATTTTCACGCACCGGCTCTGTTAGCGCCAATTCCAATGGGGATTCAGGGATGCATTTATCAGGATATCAACAGGTACTGTTACGGTACCGGCAATATTGCTTTGAATTCAAGCAATCTGAGGACTTATATACTGTTTACAGGTGCAGGATCATTAAATATTGGCGGCAGCATCACAGGAGGGAATATAACAAGTACAGCAAGCAGGAGGAGCTGCCGCACCGACTTCAGGAACTGTTATATATAATGGTGGTGCAGCACAAACTCTTGGGAACTATACCTATTATAATCTCAGTGTCAATAATTCGGCTGGTGTCACGCTTCCCGGAAACATAACTGTAAATAATACCCTGACTATGACACTGGGCAATATCGATGCCGGCGCAAACACCCTGGCAGTTACCGGAAGCCTTTCATATGCAGCAGGGACCGTAATTGGAAAATTGCGAAGGAACCTGACCGCAGCGGGAACGGAATACCTGTTCCCGGTCGGTACAGCCCTGTCTTATAATCCCCTGAAAATCACCTGTACAAACCTTACAGCAGGAACACTTACAGTCAATTTTCAAACCGCTGATATTGGAACTGCGGGACTTCCCCTTAATGATTCAGGAAACTGGATTTATAACCGTCAGACAACAGGCTACTGGATAATGACAGCCGGAACAATAGCATCGACAAATTACAGTGTCAACCTGAACTATAATGGCTTTTCAGATGTTGATTCACGCGCCAGGATCCTGAAGAGAACTAACGGCGGAAACCTGACACTCGATGGCACTCATGGAACTGTGGCAAGCCCGGAGATAACCAGAACCGGGATGAGCGGGATATCAGCCACAACCACAGACCTGGCTATAGGCAAACCGCATCCGCGAATTACGACGCAGCCCTCTGACTATACAGGATGCAACGCCTCATTCAGCGTGGTGGTTAGCGGAAGCACCCCTTTTACTTACAGGTGGCAGGAAGACAACGGCGGCGGATTTACCAATCTGTCAGATGGCGGAGTTTATTCCGGTACAGGAACCAGCACCCTCTCGATCACTGGCGCTGCAGAATCCATGAGCGGATACCGGTACAGATGTGTGGTTACGGATGCGTTCAGCTACTCCGCGACAAGCAATGCCGCAACGCTTACGGTCCCCGTTGCTACTCTTGGTTATAAATATACAATGGATGTAACCCTTGATCCTGCATCAGGAACTGCTGATCTGACTGATTTTCCGGCGCTTGTCAGCTTTACCTCCATCTCTGCTGAAGACAACGGCAAATGGCGGCCATACGAACAATGCCAATGGCTATGATATTATTTTCACTGACCTGAACGGGAGCAGACTCAATCACCAGATCGAATATTATGATGCAACGACCGGTCAGTATATTGCTTGGGTCAGAATACCTGTCCTGTCATATACATCAGGCACGACTATTAAAATGCTGTACGGCAATCCATCTGTTTCCGTAAATCCATCAACAACTTCAATCTGGACCAGCACCTATAAGGGTGTATGGCATCTCAACGGGACAGGATTTACCGATGATGCAACAAGCAACCTCAATAACGGAACAAACAATGTCACGACCGATGTGACCGGCAGAATAGCAGGGGGAAGGGGATTCAACGGCACTACATCTTATATAATGACTCCGAATAACGGTTTTGTCGATAACGATAATAACCAGACAATAAGCATCTGGGGAAATTATTCGGCCACACCGGCTGGAAACAGAAACCTGATCTCATTTCAGAACGCCGCACAATTATCTGCCATACAGATGGGATTCCGTGGCGGCAATGCTGTCGCATGGAAATGGGGAGGGACAATACTTGCCGATGGCGGCCCGGCTCCATCGACAAATACATGGCATTACTATGTTTACGTGTTTGACGGAACAACCAGCTACATTTATATTGACGGCGTGCTGAAAGGTTCCTCGAAGGTGGCCCCTCAGACCTACAGACCTACCGAAGGCGATATTGGAAGATACAACGACGGCGAATACCTGGCCGCAAACCTCGATGAACCTCGTTTCTGCATGAGCCCGAGAAGTGCCGGATGGATCATGACGGAATACCTTAACCAGAATGATCCTGGCAGCTTCATCACTCTCGGCAGTGAAGGTGCCAACACTCTGCTCGGTGCTGTAGGAGTCTGCTCAACAACTTATACACTGAATCAGGGCTCTCCAACAGGCGGAGCATATTCCGGTACAGGTGTTTCAGGAACTAATTTCAACGCCTCCACAGCCGGTGTAGGAACACATCCGATTACCTATTTATATAATATTCTGGGTTGCAATAAAAGCGATGTAAAGAATATTATAGTAACTCCTGTTCCTTCTGCACCTTCAGGTTCAAACGTGGAATGCTGCATAACTAATATCGCTGACCTGGCGGCAACAGGAACAAATCTTAAATGGTATTCTGATGCCGGACTCACCGTCCTTGAGGGTAACGGCACTCCGTTCGCAACCGGACAGACAGCTGCAGGAACATATACATACTATGTCACACAAACAGTGAATGATTGTGAGAGCACTGCCACAACTGTGAGTCTGACAATCCATCCGCTTCTTTCAATTGTAACACAGCCTTCATCCGCTTCAATTTGCGCTGGCAACAATGCCACCTTCACCATCGCGGCATCAGGCTACAACATTTCCTACCAGTGGCAGGAAGATGGAGCAAATCTTTCCAACGGAGGTGTCTACAGCGGTGTAAATACGCCAACGCTTCTCCTCACAAATCCGGGGTCAGCACTTAGCGGCAGGGTTTACAGATGTGTATTGACAAGCACTTGCGGAACTTCACCTCTCAACAGCACAGGAGCAACACTCACCATCATCAATAACAACCTGTGGACAGGATCGGTTGATAGTGACTGGAATAATACCGGCAACTGGTCATGCGGATATATCCCGAACCAGAGCAACCAGGTTACAATACCGAACGTGACGACGAAACCTGTACTTGGTTCCGGCGCAGCAGCTACTGTTAATAATTTAACAATAGATATCGGTTCCTCATTGACAATCACCGATAATACTATCAGGATCTCGGGCACGATAACAAACAACGGAACATTTGATGCCACTGCCGGAACCGTTGAACTTAACGGCACTTCGGCACAGCTGATAGCCGCTAACCTCTTTTCAACAAATACAATACGCGACTTGATAATAAACAACACGTCAGGTGTGACACTCCAGGGAACACTGACTGTTACGAGGTCAGTGCTTGCCAGCAGCGGGAATCTGGCTACCGGCGGCTACCTGACTCTTGCTTCAACTGCAACCCAGACAGCTTATATTGATGGTACGGGTTCTGGTCAGGTGATTGGAAATGTGACAATGCAGAGATATCTTCCTTCAGGATTCGGCTACAGATACATTTCATCACCGTTTCAGACAGCTCAGGTTAATGAACTTTCAGATGAGGTGAATCTAGCCGCAGGATTTCCGCCTGTTTACCGCTACGACGAGAACCGTACAAGCTCGGGATGGGTAAGCTACGTTAATCCCTCCTCGATACTCAATCCACTCCAGGGATATGCGGTCAACTTCGGAATTGTGGCCGCGCCTCTGACCTTCGATATCACGGATACGGTAAACAATGGGTCTTTCACGGCAACCCTGTATAATCACAATTATACTTATACCAGGGGAATGAACCTTGTCGGGAATCCTTATCCTTCAGCCATCGATTGGGATGCGACCTCAGGCTGGACAAAAACGAACATCGACGATGCTGTATATTTCTTTAGTCCGAGCGATACCGACCAGTATGTAGGAACATACAACAGCTATGTGAATGGAGAGTCGAGCGACAGCATTGTCAGTAATATAATACCATCGATGCAGGGATTCTTCATTCATGTATCAAACGGATCATTCCCGGTTACCGGTACCTTCGGCTTGAATAACTCCGTGAGGATCAATGATATGAGTCAGCCATTCTCTAAATCTCAGGCCAAAGGCGACCATTCAGTGATCAGACTCACTGCTGCATTCTCAACAGACCTGACGGCTTCCGATCCGATGCTTGTATATATCGACGACATGTCGACGGAATTATTCGACAGCAAGTTTGACGGGTTGAAACTCTTCAACACCGACCTTAAAGTACCGAACATATATTCAATCAGTTCTGATAATCAACGTCTTTCGATCAACGCATTGCCCTCGATTACGGAGCCCTGGCTCAGGATCCCCCTGGGATTAAAGGCCAATACGGAGGGAACGGTTCTCTTCAGGATGAGATCGGCGACAGGATCATTCGCCGGCTTGCCGGTATCGCTCTATGATGCGGTAACAGGTACTAATCAGCCTTTGACCAACGGTGGTCAGTACAGTGTTTATCTTCCGGTTGCAGAATACCTGAACAGGTTTTTTCTAGACGTAAACAATGTTATGACAGGAACCGAAGGGCCGGAAGAAAACGCTAAACCATTCTTCGCCTGGGTTTCGGACGGAATGCTTAAGACCGATATTTTTGAACTTCAGGGAAATAATGGCACTGTTTATCTGACAAACCTGACAGGACAGAGACTGCTTGAAAGGAAAGTCTATGAAACAGGCTATCATGAATTCGGTATACCAGTCAAAGACGGAGTATATTTCATAACTCTTGTCTCAGGCAGTAAAAGGACAGTTCAGAAATTCGTTATAACAAGATGATGGGGGAAAAGGCTAGACTGAAAAGGACCGCCTTCAGGGCAGGCTTCATCGCAATAGTGATGTTCCTTTTCACCTCTGCTGTTTATGGACAGGAGCCCCCTCCAAAACCGCTGGAGATCACTCCCACACAGCAGCTGAGCTTTGGCGCATTTACGCTTTCAGGTGCAGGAGGAACGGTTATCATATATTCCAACGGTACGCGCGGAGCTTCAGGCAGTGTTATCCCGCTAAGCTTAAATCCGGTCCATTCCACTGCACGATTCGAACTGGTAGCGAATCCCGGAACAATTATATCACTGCTGGGATGGCCTTCATCAACATTGACTAATGGCACCCAGACCATGTCGTTCACCATCGACTCCACGCTTCCGGTTCTGCCATATGTGATCAATACTGCGCCGCCCAACGGAACAACCCTCGATATAGGCGGGACACTTAATGTGGGGAGCATTCTGGCGAATCCTGCGGGAAGCTATAATGGCACGTTCAACATAACATTTGTCCAGGAATAGTATTTTAAAGATCGCCCTGATTTATTATTTATGACAGAAAGAATAGAATACCCCGCTGGTTGTAATTCACGGGGTATACTTTCTCTGGTCATTACACGGCGTATTTCGTTTATTTTTGCGGTATTATTCTCATTTTCAGTAAATTCAGCAGGTCAGGAGGAGACAGGTTACGATGAGATCACGGTTCTGACAGAAGTAAAGGGAATAGGTTCTCTCGAACTGCCCGCAGTGATAAAAGGAGAAGAGCTTTTCCTTCCGGTCACGGATCTCTTCGACTTTCTTCATATCAGAAACGTTCCTTCTGACGGACTCGATTCCATATCGGGTTTCTTTATTAATCCGGAGGCCAGGTTCTATATAAGCAGGACGAACAACAGGATTATTTACCAGGAGAAGCTGTATGATCTTCAGAAGGGAGACCTGATCCGGACAGAAACAAATCTCTACCTCAGGTCGGCATATTTCGGAAGGATCTTCGGGCTGAACTGTGGTTTTAATTTCAGGAGTCTTTCTGCAATTATAACCAGCGAGCTCGAGCTTCCTCTTATCAGGGAAATGAAACAGGAAGAAATGCGAAAAAACCTTACCAGGCTCAAGGGGGAAGTAATTGCAGATAAGATTATTGGACGATCTTACCCGAAATTCAGATTCGGCATGGCAGACTGGTCGGCCATCGGGACAGAGGAGATCGGCGGCAAGAGCGAGACAAGACTTAACCTTACGCTCGGCTCAGTAATACTGGGGGGAGAGACCAACATATCCCTGAATTACAGCAGCAGTGATCCGTTTACCGAGAAACAGCAAAATTACCTCTGGCGATATGTGAACAACGACTTTAAGCCTCTTCGCCAGGTCATGGCAGGAAAAATATCCACGCAGGCAACATCTACAATATACAATCCGGTCATAGGTGTGCAGTTTACCAATACTCCCGCGACTTACAGGCGTTCTTTCGGATCATACACCCTGAGCGACAGAACAGAACCTGGCTGGATTGTTGAGCTCTATGTAAATAATGTCCTTGTGGATTATGTAAAAGCCGATGCTTCCGGCTTCTTCACTTTCCAGGTGCCTCTGGTTTACGGCAATACGATGGTTAAGCTGAAGTTTTACGGGCCATGGGGAGAAGAAAGATCGAAAGAGCAGAATATAAATATCCCGTTTACCTTCCTTCCTGAAAAAACACTGGAATATACTGTCGGTGCAGGAGTTGTTGAAGACACATCGTTCAGCAGGTTCTCGAGGGCTTCCGTGAATTATGGTCTGACGCGAGGTATAACCGTTGGCGGAGGCGTGGAGTACCTGTCATCTGTTACTTCAGGGCCTTTAATGCCATTTTTGAAAGCATCTGTAAGGGTTGCCAGCAACATCCTTCTGTTCGGAGAATATACCTATGGAGTCAGGGCGAAGGGAACACTTTCATACAGAATGCCTTCCAATATCCAGTTCGATCTTGATTATATATGGTACCATAAAGATCAGACTGCCATTAATTTCAATTATCTCGAAGAGCGGAAGGTCTCAGCTTCGGTTCCTTTCAGGATCGGGAAATTCTCATCCTTCAACAGGTTCTCCGTTAACCAGCTGATACTCCCTCAATCGCGGTATACTACAGGCGAATGGATGTTTTCAGGATCATTATACGGGGTGAACACAAATATCACCACTTACGGGATGTTCATCGGCGATATCAAGCCTTATTTCTACAGCAATATCTCTGTTTCAGGCAGGCTTCCCGGGAGGTTTGTATTAATGTCGCAGGCTCAGTATGGAATATCAGAGAATAAGATTCTCTCTGCAAAACTGAAGGTGGAGAAGTATATACTCGACCATGCTTTCATGAGTGTTTCATATGAAAGGAATTTCACATATTCAATAAATATGCTGGAGCTCGGAATGAGGTACGATTTCAGCTTTGCAAGGACAGGGTTGAGCTTCAGGCAGTCTGGTAATAAGTCGACCTTTATAGAACATGCCTCGGGAAGCCTTGTCAGCGACAGCAAGGAGGGATTCATCGTGCCAGATAATAGACCCAATGTGGGCCGCGGGGGTGTGACGGTCATCCCGTTTTTCGATCTGAATGTGAACGGGGTGCTGGATAACGGTGAACAGAAAGTTCCGGGACTGAATCTCAGGGCGAACGCAGGACGGATAATCCAGTCGGAAAAGGATACAACCATACGCATCGTCGGACTGGAACCTTACACCAGCTGTTTCATCGAGCTCGATCCCAACAGCTTCGAAAATATCTCATGGCAGCTGGCTTTCCGGACCGTCAGCGTCAATGTTGACGCGAACATGCTTAAACCTGTGTATGTGCCTGTAAATGTTGCAGGTGAAGCCAACGGAACTGTTACTCTTGATGATAAGGGAGCAAAAACCGGACAGGGACGCGTGATTGTCAATTTCTTTACCGACAGGTTGAAGTATGCCGGGCGAACACTTACTGAAAATGATGGTTATTTCAGCCTGTTCGGATTGAGCCCGGGCGACTATATCGTAATGGTCGATACGGCTCAGCTCCGCAGGCTTGAAATGACATCGGAACCTGATTCAATCGCTTTTTCGGTGAAAGCCAACCTTGACGGAGACATTGTCGACGGACTCGATTTCAATCTTAAAAAGATCGTTAAAGTCACAAAGGAAGTTTTACCGGAAGTACCGGTTGTGCAGGTTGTCAGGAAAGACACTTCATATTTTATTGTGCATGAGGTTGTTGAAGAGCTTGTTACAATTTCGGAGGATTGCTGGGCGATTCAGCTCGGAGCTTTCAGGCAGAAACGAAATGCCGAGGCAATGAGAAGGAAACTTGAGCAGATCTTTGGTCAGAAAGTTGATATAGTTGTCGCAGACAACTTCTATAAGGTAAGGATAAACGACATTAAGACCAGGGCTGAAGTGGATCAGAAGATCGAAGTCCTGAGGAAGAACGGCATAACTGAACTGTGGGTGATCACGCTCAAGGCAAAACAGCAGCAGAGGATACTGGTTGACAGGGCTGACTCGGTTGCCGTGATCAGGGATATAATAGACACTACCGGTGTTCAGCCGGTGCCGGCACTGATGTCGATACAGATAGGAGCTTTCAGGTCGAACAACTATGCAATTGCACTCAGGAACAGGATGGCTTCCCTGATAAACAATCCTGTCGAGATAATCGTCGAAGACGGATATTATAAAGTCAGGATCACAGGTTTTACCAACAGGCTCGACATGGAGCGGCTTCTTCCTTCACTTGGCATGATGGGGCTGAGGGATCTGTGGGTGCCTCCCGTAAAGACGCCTGAGCCGGTTGCAAAACCTGTTGTCGTACCTGCCGATACGGCAAGGACAAAGGTCGAAGTGCCTCCTGCCGATACCATAAGAAATGCTCCTGTTGTGGTGCTTGAGATAGCACCGGAGGTTAAGCCGGAGCAAAAAGCCGCAGAAATTCCTCCCGTTTCAATGAGAGTTGGAGAATTCATCAAGAAATCTCAGGCATTGAAGGCACAGCGAAAGGTAAGCAAGAAGCTTGGCCTCGAATCCGAAATCGTTGAGCGATGGGGCTATTATTATATAATCATAGGAGGCTTCTATACCCGCGAGGAAACTTACCAGTATTATCCGGAGCTGGCAGGTATAGGACTTACAAGGATCATGATCATTGATACAAGATAAAAGAAACATAAGGATTGTATTATGAAAAAGGATAAAATCTGTTCACGCCGTCAGGTATTGAAGAATATTGCCGTACTACCGCTTATCGGAGTCGCAGGCAAGGGAATGTTCACTGAAATGGATGCCTCTTCGCAGGTATCATCTACAGCTCTCCAGCAACTGAAAGGAGTGCTGCCGAAAGCCAGGCTCGGGAAGCATGAGATCAGCAGGCTGATCATCGGCAGCAATCCGATAAACGGCTTTGCACATTCGCGCGACCTTGCCTATGTAGGCTCTCTCTTCAAAGCCTATAACACCGAGAAGAAAGTATTTGAAACCCTGATGATGGCGGAGCAGGCAGGTATCAATTGCATCGGATCTGGTTTTGCATCGCTGGCCCTTCTTGCAAAATATAAAAAGGAGACCGGCAGCAAGATACTTATCATAGGGCAGGTGGGACTAAACAGGAATACCACGAACATTTTCGAGCAGTTCGACCAGGCTATAGGATTTGGAGTCGATATGATACAGCTTCATGGTGAGTGGTGTGACCGCCTGGTCGTCGAAAAAAGGTTCGACGACGTTGCGAAGCTGCTCGATTATGTCAGAAAGCAGGGCATGGTGGCAGGCATGGGAGCCCATATGGTGGATTCGCAGATAGTGTGTGCTGAAAAAGGCATCATCCCTGATTATTACATGGTTACGATGCATCACAGCAATTACTGGTCGGCTCATCCCATTGAGAACAGAGTGGCATATGAATCGATAGGTACAAAGCAGGCTGATCACAATAAATGGCATGACAACTGTTTCTGCACCTTCCCGGACCGCACAGTTGAGTTTGTAAATAAAACGACTGTTCCTGTCATGGGATTCAAGACTATGGCGGCAGGGGCTATCCCTCCAAAGGACGGTATCAGGTGGGCATTCGAGAACGGAGCTGATTTTGTCAATGCCGGAATGCTGGACTTCCAGATGATAAATGATATAAACCTTACGATCGATATTCTTAATGACCTGCCCAACAGGAAGAGGGGGTGGTTTTAATAAGACAAAAGATAAAAGACCGAAGACCGAAGACTGAAGACTGAAGACCGAAGAAGGAGAGGGTGAGGGGTGAGAATAGACCTGGATGGCAGCCATCGTTTATGCAGTGCTTAAATCATTGAACATAAAATTGTTTTAACTTTGTCTGAAAGATTATCATATGATGAATAAATACCTTATCCGAACCATGGTTGCAGCAGTTATGGCTTTCACTTTTTGCTCATGTTCGACTATTCCGAAAGGAGCAGTTGCCGTTCATCCTTTTGACAAGACAAGATACCTCGGGAAATGGTATGAGATAGCCCGTCTGGATTTCAGATTTGAAAAGGATCTGAATAACACGACGGCAGAATATTCAATGAATGACAATGGCACAATAAAAGTAGACAACCGGGGATATAACATGAAGACAAATGAATGGAAGCAGGCTGTCGGGAAAGCCAAATTTGTCAATGAGGAAAACATAGCCATGCTTAAAGTATCATTCTTCGGACCTTTCTATGCCGGATACAATGTAATTGCCCTTGATGCAGAATATAAATATGCCCTTATAGCAGGCGAGAACCTGAAATATTTGTGGATTCTGTCGCGTGAAACCACAGTACCGGATGATATAAAGAAGGAATATCTTGAACTGGCGAAAAAAGTTGGCTTTGTCACTTCAGACCTTATATGGGTCGAGCATGACAGAAGATAAAAGATAAAAGACCGAAGACCGAAGACCGAAGACCGAAAAGACCGAAGACCGAAGACCGAAGACCAAAGACCGAAGACCGAAGATGGTGCGGGTGAAATCTAATCGCCTGTCGCCCGACGCCGGTAGCCCTAAAAATAAATTTGACTTGTATAGTGTTTGTCTCGTAACTTTGATTAAAGAGTTTAGAACAAAACTGCTATACCTGTTACCAACCGGCTATGAATCATTGTCACGCTCAAGGAATTCCGTCAATACTGGTTCTTGTAATTTCTTACATGTTTTTGTCGGGTTGCGTTGAATCGGAAAATGTCATCGACCCGGAATCACTTGAAACCTGGGAAATCTATAATGCTGAAAATGGACTAGGATCTGATTCGGTCTGGACAATGGCTGAAGATGAGGAAGGCAATATCTGGGTAGGCACCATGAATAATGGGGTTAGTAAGTTCGATGGCAATACATGGACCATTTATAATGTTTCCAGCGGATTGATAAATAATGCGGTGCAATGTATTGCACAGGATGGATATGGCAACATGTGGATCGGAACTTCAGGCGGGTTAAGCATATTGTCACATAATGAATGGACAAGCATTTCTGATTTTGGCGGCGTATATGCAATACTGAAAGATTATGATGATAATATGTGGCTGAGCACCGACTACTATCCAATTTTAGAATATAAGAACAACACATGGTATCAATATTATGATGATCAATGTGAGATGTGTAACCTGGTATACGTTTTTTTTGAAGATAATGAACGAAATCTATGGATTGGAAGCGAGGCGGATTTAAAAAAACTGACCAGCAATTCTACAACTTCCTATACTCAGAGTGATGGCCTGCCTGGCGGTGCTGTTATGTCGATACACCAGGATATCTGGGGTAATATATGGATAGGAACCAGAAGAAGTGCGAACGTTGCCAAATATTACAATGGAAAATTTGAACTGGTGAGCTTGTCAAATGGCTTATCAATAAATTGGATTTCTTCTATAGCATCTGATAATAACGGGAATGTATGGTTTGGATCATTAGGCATAGGAGCTCTCAACTACAATGGGTCTATGATGCAGCCGTATACTGACAAAGATGGCTTGCCGGACAATTCTGTAACGAAAATTCTCAGAGACAAGAATGGTTATTTATGGTTTGGAACAATGAGAAACGGGGTTGCCAGATATATGCCAGGCATGAATTAATTAAGTTATAAGATTGTATATGAAATATTCCATTCTTCTCTTTTACTTAATTCTTACAAGCCTGACTTTAAATGCACAGACATTAAATGATTCCATTTTGGCCAACGAACGAAAAATTGACCGCCCTCTGACTTTGCATAAAGGTCAGCTGCAGTTTAATCCGGCATATAAAATTTCCATCATATCGAAGGAATATGACAATAACAGCAATACTATTAATCTTGCGGACCTGGGGACTGCTTCTGTTTTGCACAAATTCTTTTTTGAACTCAATTATGGAATACTCGATTTTTTACAAGCTTCGATTTCATTGAATTATGCCAAAAGAGGCGAAAGGCATGAAAGCCACCGAATTCATGCACTCCTCAATGATGAACCGGATTTTATTGTCACCTATTTTGACGACTACAAAGGTTTTGAAGACTTGTATTTAGGAACTGCTATAAAGTTGCCATTAAAAACCAGCAGAATCGAAATTGCATTATCTCCAGGGATTTATATGCCATTGTTTTCTAACGATCCCGGAGAACCGGAAAACATTATTTCATTTCCTACTGAAGATCAACCTGCTACAGAAATTATTTATCATAATAATCACAAGACAGGGAATGGAGCCACAGCCCTAAAAATAGGGACCTCTGCCATAGTGAGGCCCGTCAATGATTTCAGCTTTCTTGCAAGGCTGAACTATTCCTGGCCAATTTCTGAAAGTGAATCAATCAGCTGGATACATCAGCTTAACGGGTCTACATTTATTTATGATGATATTCCTTATAAATATCTAATTGGCAATACACTGGACTATGAAGTAAATATATCTTATCAGGCAATTTCATGGTTTAATGTATCCTTATCCTGGTATTATAAAAAGACATTTTCAGGCTGGAGCGAAATAACCGGTTTCCGGATCGGAAATCCCGAATCCAAACTGTCTTTATTATCACTTGGCTATGAAATAAAAGCTACAAGTAACCTTTGGATAAATGAATTTATAGATATTCCTGTATCCGGTAAAAACCAGCTAGCGCCATTTTCTATCTATCTTGGAATAAGCTATAACCTGTTCCCTTTTAACAGGAAGATAAGGCAAGGTCGGGTTGATAATACTTTAAATTAACAGCAATTTATCAAAATGAAAAAAATATTCGTAAGCCTGGTTTTATTAATTTTAGCAGGTATTGCATATTCGCAGGAAGAGGATAAATTGCTCATTTCTGAAATAAAGCAGAGTACAGTTGTAACACAGCCAGCCACCCTCAATAAAGGATTTCTTCTGCTTGGATCAACATTTACTTATGCCATAAGTGATAAAGCATTTTCTACCAATGGGGAAAAAGAATATGAAACAGGCAATGGTAGTGCAAAATATTCGACTGAATATTTGCATATTCAATATGGACTGACAAACAGGATTGAGCTTGCATTTGCTTTACCTTATAAGATACTGTCGTTTTCTTATTCAGTAATTACAGAATTTCCACTTCTTGACACGTCATTTATGACAAAAGCTAAATTACAGGGTAAAGGAATTGGCGATATAGAATTTGGAATATATTATCAGATAATCAAAGGAAGCAAAACTAAACCCTCACTGGTAAGCAAGCTCAGCGCAACTTTTCCCACAGGAGAAAAAAATCCAACTAATATTAAGAGCAGATTGGAATATGAGATGCCGACCGGTAGCGGAGAACCAACTCTTTCATTAGAATTGATTTACAGAAAAATTACTTTTCCTTATTCCTATTCATTTTACGGTCTTTTTAAGTATTCATTTGGAGGAGAAAAGGTAATGGTCCCATACGAAGACCCGATTTCTTTTAAATCAGGGAATTATTATAATGCAGGCGTAAATTTCAACTTCCTTCTGAATGATTGGTTAGCACTTCAAAACGATTTGTATTTTTTCTATCAGCGGAACAACAGATTTTATGGCGAAACCGGCCATACTGAAATTACTCAGTATGCACTGTTTTATAATCCTAATATAAGTTTTCAATTTAAAAAATTCAGGCTTGTCCAGGGTGTTTTACTGCCTTTAATTGGTAAAGACAACAACTGCTGATCCACAATTTAATATTGACCTTCAATATATCTTCTAGTCATCAGAAACAGGTGAGATGTTTAATTCGATAAAAATCGGTGCCGCTCTAGTTGCCCTTTTCTCTGTTTCATGTTTACAATCATGCAAGACACCTGCAGTTATTGCAACTCAAACCATTCAGCAGGCTGATGAATATAATAATCAGCAAAAATACAGTGAAGCGATCCTCTATTATGAAAAATACCTTCAAATGGCTCCGGGTCTGGGAGTTTACCGTAATCCTGCTATGGAAGCAAATGTATGCAGGAAGATTGCTCATGCCTATTCTACGAGAGTTAAATACGATTCATCGCTCTATTACCTGGAAAAAGCCCTGAAAATTGACTCCGTTTCCGGGGCAAATGCACTTGATATTATTGATGACTACCGGAAGATCGGGCAGACTTATGGATATAAAGGCGATTATATCAATAGCATAAAGTTTCTGAAAAGATCATTGGAGCTGAATTCAGGGATGGATAAAAGCTTAAAGGAAGTTAAGCGCTCCTCGTTCGGAGACACATATTTATCCCTGGCCCAGGTGAATTTTGTAATCGGGAATTTTAAGGAAGCAGAGGAAGAAGTTGCAAAGGCAATTTCAATCTATAATAAAATTGAAAATGAATTTCTGGGTCTGATGGAATCTTACCTTTTATTGGGTAAAATAAGAATTGAACGGGGAGAAATTAAGGATGGTCTCAACCTGATAGAAAACTCAATTCAGATTGCCGAAAGGAATAATATCAACACTGCCAGACATTATCAGGCGATAGGAAGCGCCTGGTTGCTGGAATCTAAATACGAAGAGGCTCTTAAAAGCAGATTGCAAGCTTTGAAGAAAGCTGAGGAGTCGAAGATCATTCCCCAGATCACGTGGATGAATATAAAAGTAGGCGACGTATATTCCTATATAGGAGATGACAAGAAAGCTGCAGGTTATTATGAATCAGCACTTTCATCTGCTTCCGGCACCAAGGAGGAAATCCTGGCAGCTACACCTTCACTACAGATGAGGCTGGGTGACGTGCAGCAGGCCTCTGACTATTATATCAGATCCGGATCACTTACAGGAACAGCTCTGGCAGGTCTGAAGCTCGGCGAAATAAATGAAAAGAATAATAAGCCCGACCAGGCTGAATATTACTTCAGTAAATCGGATAGCATTTTCAGGATCATTGGTTCAAATGCTGGACAATCCCATGCGAAACTGGGTTTATGCCGGGTGCTCATCGACAAGGATATGCCAGACAAGGCAGGCAGTCTGATAAATCAAATTATTAGTCTAAACAAAAACCCGGAAATAGAATGGCAGGTGTTTTTTGAAAAAGGAAGGATTTTTGAAAAACAGAATAATATCAATGCTGCCTTCCTGGAATACTGCAAATCGATAGAAATCATTGAGAAGATCAGGGGAGATCTGAGCATTGAAGAATTCCGCTCAGCATATATGACGGATAAAATGCACGTCTATGAAAAACTGATAATGCTGCTGATGGAGAATAGTAAAAACCCGGTATTCGATGATTTGAAGCAATCACCCATAGAAATGGCATTTTACTATTCGGAAAGAGCCAGGTCAAGATCTTTCCTGGACATGCTGGGAAACAATAAAATCAGTTCCAAGCAATCTTCCGATACGATGCTTCTGGATAAGGAATTCAGGTTAAGGCTGCAGATCCAGAAGGTAACGAAAGAGATCGAACTGGGCAAGCTTAACGAGACCGATACCGAAGAACTGGAAAAGCACCTCGAATTTCTGAATGAAGAGTATAATAAAACTCTGGATCTGATCAAATTAAGCAATAGTGATTACAATTCCCTGATTTCTGTTGAACCTTCCCAATTGCCTGAAATACAAGAGCTCCTGGCTGAAAAAAATGCAATAATCGAGTATTGGATCGGTGAGGAAAAATCTGTGATCTGGGTTATTACGAATAAAAACATCACTGCGAAGATACTTGACACCGGAGCAGCTAAGATTGAACGAACGGTTTCTGACTGCAGAAGAATAATTAAGCCCGGAGCGGGACAAGAGTATAAGTTGTTACTGGGTGAATTGTATAATACGCTGATCTTGCCGATAGAGCCGGAAATAAAGGATTATAAATCATTGTACATAGTCCCTCACCGGAGTTTGCATTTTCTTCCATTTCAGGCTCTTATTGACAACAGCGGAACATTTCTCATAGAAAAATTCAATCTGTCGTATGCTCCTTCCTCTTCAGTATTGAAACTATGCAGTTTGAAGGAAAGCCGCATTAACAACGATTTTCTGGGGATGGCGCTGGGGAATATGTCTGTAGGAAATCTGGCCCCTCTTCCGGGAACAAAAGCTGAGCTTAACCAGATCGTGCAGTTGTATCCCGGTGCAACAGCAAGATACGAAAATGAGATGTCCGAAACTTATTTAAAGACGGAAGCCAGAAAACATAATATTCTGCATCTTGCAACCCATGGATCTTTAAACAGCAGGCGCCCGATGAACTCGTACCTGATTATGCCGTCCGACGACAAAAATGACGGACAGCTTACTGTCAGCGAGATATTTGACCTGAATCTGCAATCGAAACTGGTGGTGCTCAGCGCCTGCAAAACAGGTCTTGGATTATTATCGACAGGAGATGAACTGATCGGCTTAAGCAGGGCATTTATATATGCAGGGACACCTGCAATCATTGTAAGCCTCTGGTCGGTCGAGGATGCTTCCACGGCAGTTATGATGACAAGACTGCATCAGTATTATTCTGCAGGCTATAAGCTTCAGGATGCGTTGGCATTCGCCCAGCGCGATCTGATAAATAACAGTTTCGAGGCTTCGGTCAAAAGAGGCGCTGGTGATATTGTCTGGGATGAGGCGCTGAAATATGAAATAGAATCGGGCAACAAGTCAAAAGAGAAGAATCCATTCTTCTGGGCTCCATTTATCTTGATTGGGTATGGCGGTTTATAGCTTATTTATTTAAAATATCACTCTTATGGATTTATTGTTAATTGAAAAGACTTATACAGCTGAAAACAATTTAACTAACCATCTATGAAAACACAGATCCAATTATCCTCAATTAAGCGGGCCGGCTTTGCTGTTTTGTGTATTTTGATCTCCGGCTTATCTTTTTCGCAAAGCTCAGGAGGTCCTTCATCCGGTGATTTTATTCTTCCCGGAAGCGAATTTCAGGATTGAATCTGCATACGATAAATGGCCTTCATACAGTTTTAGTCTCAATGTGGGAGATATCCTGGTGATGGGTCCGTTATTGGAGGCAGATTTCAAGATTGCAAAAAAAACATATATAGGGGCCTACTATGTGTACCACTACATGGGCGTGCTCGCCGGACCTTTAATCTTCGACAGCGACATTACAGCCCATAGCCCGAAAAGTATGGGAGCAGGTATCCTTGCAAAACATTATTTTAAACAGAATATAGTACAAAATGCCTGGTATTGCGGCCTTTACATCGGATATAGTTATAATGAAGCCGCCTATCATTCCGGATATCCCAATGAAAAAGCAGAAAAGTTGCATGATTTAATCTTTTTTGCTTCAGGAGGTCGGAGATGGAATCTTGGAAAACACCTTTATATCTTAGCCGGGTTGCAATTTGGATTTGCTTATACCCTCAGCGATGAACTATATTCAACTTACACACTTGACCCCGAAACGGGTACTTACATTAAGGAAGAATCCTTTAACACTGATTATCCGGCTGATATATATCCTTATCCTCTGCCTGAACTGACCATTGGAATAAACTTCAAAAATTCATCTGCTCCCAAGTCAGGTTTGTGATTGAAAAAAATTGGTATTAAATAATAAAATCTATATAAGATGACAATCAGAAGAAAAATCAGGATGTGGCACAATGCATTACTGTGGCTGCTGTTAATTTCAGCGTTTGGTTGTGACAAAGAGAAAGATCCGGTTTATTCAGGAGAGACCGTGACGGACATAGACGGCAATATATACAATACCGTAATGATCGGCGATCAGTTATGGATGGCTGAGGACCTTAAAGTCAGCAGGTATAATGACGGTACAGCCATAACATATATAACTGAAAAAACAGCCTGGGCAAACAGCAGGACAGGAGCTTACTGCTGGTACAATAATGAAGAATCCTGGGGCGCATTGTATAACTGGTATGCGGTTAACACAGGTATCCTTGCGCCTGCGGGCTGGCATGTTCCGACCCATCAGGAATGGACTGAACTTACGGATTTTCTTAGGCGGAGAGGCTGTTGCCGGCGGTATTTTGAAGGAAACCGGTGGTGAAATATGGAGTACTCCAAATTACGGGGCAACCAATGATTATTGGTTCACTGCCATCCCGGGCGGCCTTCGTGACCTTGATGGTACATTCCTGTACTTTGGAGGTGGAGCATATTGGTGGTCGTCAACAGAATTTGATCCGATGAACTCATGGCACCGTTCCATATTCTGGAATGCGAGTGATATGAACAGAGACCACATCGGCAAAATGATCGGACTTTCCGTACGTTGTGTAAAGGACCGACCATAAAAAAAACTTGACTTTGGCTTTTTCAGGGTGTAACTTTGATACTGACAAACACTTATGGATAATTAAATTTAAAAATATTCCCATGAAATCATCTGTTTGGATTATATTATTCAGCCTGTTTTTCCAGATTGCATTTTCTCAGCAGAAACAGGGTGGTTCAAGTCCGGCAATCGATCTTTCTGAAAAACCAGGATTCATATCAGACGGGATAAAAGGTACGCAGGCAGGTTCAGAAATTTACGCTATTGAACTATTTCCGGGTCAGATATATTCTGGCTGGTGGTACTGCTGGTCAAACGGAGGAACAGTAAGCGGTGTCAATAAAGAATCTCCGGAAGTGACCTGGCTCAGCGTCACACCCAAAAATATCACTTCAACGGCGTGTACCGATATTATCCCTGTTAAATATTCTTTTGTGGCGCCGGCAACCGAAGGTCTCTATGTTACAACCATTATTGACAGCCTGGGACGCTGGGACTCTGTGAGGGTGGAACTTAAGGTGACAAAATCGCCTGTAATACTACATAGTACTAGAGCTTTTGGAGTTAATAAGGAATCTTTGACCTTTAAAAGCTATTTAAGATATCCACCCATTGAGCATAGAAAGCAATACCTGCGTAACGGATTATTTTCCGACAGATACAATGCATTATAATTTTCAAATTAATTCTGGCAAGAACTGGCTTGACAATATCTCCATCATCAGGGAAGATATTCAAAAATGAAAAGCAGGATTATCAAACTACATTAACTAAGAGATCATTCGATAGCACCTGGGTAATACTTGCACGGGACCATTATTCGTGGCCGGTATTTTATCACTACTATGTTGCGGAAACAGAGCTGAAGAATTATTTACTGGAATTTGATGGCGGCAATGTAATTACAACAGGTTATTACCCTAGCAGTTCGACCAGAACTTTAATGTACTGGGTGAGGTTCGATACAATTTCAGTCCAGGGAATAGGTGCGCATGATCTGAAAAACCACAGGTTTTACCTTGGGATAAACAATAATAATACCCTTTTTGCAGGAATGGGAGATAATTATACACCCTTGACAAATCTGAACTTAATCCCGGGAAAATGGTATCATCTGGCCTTAACAACAAGTCAGGATGCGGACTCGGCTATTGTGTATCTAAATGCAACAGAGGTTTCCAGATGGGCATATGCTTTTTCCGGTGAGAGCGAAGCAGGTTTTTATGTTGGCGGCAGGAATGATCCTACTAACTGGGGGGCTGGTATCATAGGACTAATTGATGAAGTCCAGGTCTGGGAAAAACCACTCAGCCGCAATGAAATTATCCAGTATATGTTTACACCTCCCGTTGGCAATGAAAGCGGACTGGTTCTTTATTATCCTTTCAACGAAGGCTGGGGTAATTTTACAAAGAATTCGGTTGAAAACTACTGTAACGGCATATTGTATTTCAATCCAATATGGATTGACAGCATAAAAAGACCTGATGATCCATCAATAATAACCTCAATTGAAGGAAATATTCAGAATGAAACAAAAAGTCTGAATTTAAACTGCCGGCCTAATCCTTTTAACAACAATACGGAAATTACATATAATCTGCCGGAGAACGGGAATGTGACATTGCAGCTTTTTGATATGCGTGGAACATTGATCAGGACTCTGATTAACATACCTCAGCTTAATGGTATGCAAACATACCGCATGATTGATCAGAATCTTCCCCCGGGTATGTATTTTGTAAAACTGATTTTTTCCAGTTCAAAAGGAAGGATCATTCAATCAATCGGAATAATCCGGACCGATATGAATTAGATTTCAAGCCTGAACTGCCCTTGAAATTTGACCCGTCAAAATATATGACAACATAATATGAGGCGGAGATTGCCATAAGAGCTACAACTGTTTGCTCATCAGGTGACAACATTATGACAATACCCTCTTCGGAAGATACGACTGAATATCTTTCCAGCAGGTAATTTGACAACAATCCAACCTGAATTGCAGGAATGATGCATTCGCATATGTAATATGCAGAGTTTTCAAAAAAATAAAGGACACCCAGAATATTGGAATTTTCTCCAACATACATTAAAGATGTATCGGTCTCTGCAGATAAAAGTCGTATTTCATAGGATTTTATGTCTGTTTTTGACATTGCCAAAATAAAGATAGGGTTCCCTGTACATCTCGTATTGAGGATTGACTATCACTTTACAGATGCCATCGAATCCTTCTTCAGTGTTTTTTACTCTGATATTAGTCTCACCGACCAATTCTCCTGTTATCACACCATCCCCGGATATTGATGCGATATTTTCATTTTCTGAAGTACATACACATTTGCCTGCATAAGCAGGATCAAATAATGTAAATGTTTGCTTTCTATGCAGTATTATTTCGGTCGCATTAAGCGAAAATTTCTCCTTTTCCTCGCACCCTGCGAGACACGTAAGGATGAACAGCAATAATAAAACATTTTGGATTGTTAAATTCAGGATTTTCATAATTATGAAAAATTAGCCTCTGCCTTAATTAAAATCTAATTTCGTATAAATAAATGATTTACGCAAAAGAATATTCATTGCTAATAGTTATAAAGAATGTGTCTGGAGACTGGATAGCGAGAAGCAGGTTGCCGGCAGCAAAAATAAACTTGACTTGCCTGTTTATTTGTTATAACTTGCTTTTACAAAACCTGATTTTAATATTTTTTCAATCATGAAGAAGCTACTTTACATTCTGATTGCTTTATCATTTGCAGTAATAAGTTGCAGGAATAATGGAAAGCCTGTAACCGAAGCTGCAGGTGACGAAAAATTCCGGCAGCTTTCTGAAGAATTCCTGGCAGGTTACCTGGAAAGCCGTCCTGAGTATGGAACCTATCTCGGCTTGCATGAGTACGATGGCAGATCTTCGGATATGAGCGGGCATCACTCTCAAAGGAGCTTGCAAGGCTCAAATCATATGATCAGATGCTTAACGAATTCGACACTTCCTCACTAAGCCGCAAGGCATATTATGATTTCCGTATCCTTCAATACGGAATAAAGAGCGAGATCTTCTATTATGAGGATATGGCGTCTTACACGGAGAATCCAATGGCATATGCTTATCTGGGAGATTTGAGCATTTATATCAAACGGAATTTCGCACCGCTTGAAGAGCGTCTTAAATCAATTATTTCAATAGAAAAAAATATTCCCGGGATCATTGCCAATGCAAAATTAAATCTTGATGATTCCCTCGCCAGGCCAAAAATTGAATTAGCTGTTCAGATGGTAAAGGGTGCAGCCGATTTTTTGGAAAATGATCTGATCCTGGGATTAAGAGATGTCAGGAATGATTCACTCATGGCTGCATTTAAAATTGTAAATGATAAAGCTATTGCTGAGATAAGGGCATTTGCCGATTATCTTGAAAATGAAAAACTTCCCGGAGCTCATAATAATTTTTCGATTGGCAGAGAAAAATACTCGTAAAATGCTTTATAATGAAGGTGTTACGGTACCTCCTGAAAAGATCCTGGAGCTCGGACTGGCTGAACTTGAAAAGGAGAAGAATGCATTCGTGACTGCGGCAAAAATTATTGATCCCGGCAAGAAGCCGATGGAAGTATTGCAGGCTATTCAGAAAGACCACCCGACCTCCGAAAGCCTTATCCCGGACGTTAAGAAGAACGTAAAAGCTATCCGGCAATTTCTTATTGATAAACAGATTGTCACTATTCCGGCCAAGGATAACCTGCTGATCGAGGAAACGCCAAAATTCCTCAGATCACTGGGCTTCGCAATGATGGATCCCCCGGGCGCTCTGGAAAAGAAAGCAACAGAAGCATATTATTATATCACTCCTGTGGAATCTTCCTGGACTGAGAAACAAAAAGAAGAAGTGCTTAGTATGTTTGATTATTACACAAGTGATATAATTACTATCCACGAGGTCTACCCCGGCCATTACATTCAGCTTGTTCGCCTTAATTCATCTCCTGCCACGAAGATCGAAAAGACTTTTGGAAGTTACGCTTTTATTGAAGGCTGGGCACATTATACCGAAAAGATGATGATTGATGAGGGATATGGAGATACAGGTGATCCGGTCAAAGCCGCTAAATACCGTCTGGCTCAGTCCGGAGAAGCGCTCTTGCGCCTTTGTCGTTTATGCGTATCCATTAAGATGCATTGTGAAGGAATGACAGTGGAGGAAGCGACAAAATTCTTTATGGACAACTGGTACCAGGGCGAAAAACCTTCCAATGAGGAAGCAATACGTGCTACATATGATCCCGGGTATCTTTTTTATTCCCTTGGGAAACTAATGATACTTAAACTTCGTCAGGATTATCAGAAACAGGAGGGAGATGATTTCTCATTGCTGAAATTCCATGACCTGATACTTGAAAACGGAATGCCTCAGATACAGCTTCTCCGCGAAGAACTGCTGAAAGACAAAAATACCTGGAACGAGATTTTATAGCCATTGGCCTGACGTCCCGACAATTCCTCATTATCCGGAATGTCGGGATTTCGTCGCTTTGCTCCTCACCCTGACGCTTTGATTATAATCTGTTGCCTGCAATTCCTGAAAATTTACTAACTTGCAGATGAGAGTTAAAACAGTAATAAAATGTCTGAGAAAAACGAAGGTAAATGGCAAGTTGATGAAAACGAGTATGTTACATGGCAGAGAGTGATCGATTGTCCGAAACTGAACAAAACAGAGCTTTATAACAGGACTCTGGATTTCTTTCTGCACAACTACACCGATGTCAATTCAATCATCCTGGACAGGGATATCCCGAACGGAGTGATTATAGGAAAGGGCGTCTTTAAGAAAGTCAATGCCCTTAACGGAGATCTGGAAAATAAAACAGTCGATACCTGGCATCTGCTTAAAGTGCAGGTTAAGGATGGCAGGTCGAGGATCACGCTGTCGCTCACACAGTACGAAGAAATAGTCAGGGGAAGAGAACTGCCCGATGTCCATTATTTATATCCTGTAACTAAGCAATATCCTTTCAATCCTACCGGCTACCAGAAGGATCTCTATGAACAAGCCTTTAATATTTCGCAGCAGAAAGCGCTGGAAACCATAGCATCAGTTGAAAGAAGCTTACAAACTGACAGTGCAAAGAACAAAAATGAAAACTGGTAGTTTCATCCATTTGGTTCCAGACTTGATATTGTTTGAATACTAGAATATTACAGGCATGCTGTGTTCGTGAAAAGACAATATAATATCTGGACGATCTCCATTTTAATCTTCCTTCTTATCTCAGGATGTGAATTCACTCCTCAAGATATACCTGAAACAAAACTGGACCCGCCAGGGGATGGGCCGCCTGTTTTATTCAGGCTGAACGACTTTACAGATACAATAAAGATTGGGTGGGTAGCGACTTTCCAATATGAAATTTCCGGGACAGATAACAAGATATTATCCGTAACGGTCGATTTTGAAGGCACAGAACTTCATCATTATATTGCTGACAACGGACAATCCTTCTCTTTCCCGTTCGATCCTGCTGTCTACCCCGATGGTGATTATCTTTTAAGCGTCGAGGTTATAACGGGTTCAGGAAGCGGCAGCATTGCAGACAAAGTGGGAGCTGAAGGATATATCTATGATTTCGAATGGCCTGTATTTATCGATAAAACGCTTCCGGACCGCATCTATAATTATGTAATTTCAGCAAATCAAACCAATAAAGGTATTGAGCTGACATGGCCCTCATTCAACCATGTGAACTTTGTCTCATACCAGGTGTGCAGGCAATATTCTTTTATCCAGTCTGAGCCTGAGGTGATCGCAACAATTACCGATCCTTTGAACAACAACTTTATCGACAGCACCTTCTGGGAAGGACAACAATGCAGGTATTGGGTCAGGATCAATACTCCTGCCGGAAGACTCGATGGGGAGTATATCTGGGTATATACAGTTCTTTCCGGGCTGAAGGCTTCATGGCATCCTGACGGCACAGTCGATGTGACCTGGGATAAAGCCAGGAACCTGGAATCTTTCGGCAGCTACCACGTTTATGCCTTTTTTACCACGAATAATATCCTTGCAGAACAAAGGATCTATGATCCGGATCAAAATTATTTTTCCTTTAACTACGGAGGCTTTGCCTTTAATCTCAATATTTCTCTGATGTTCATTCCTGCCGGACTGACCGCAGGCGATCTTCAATACCTTCAATATACTACTATGCGATTGGTGCCTCCTTTCACCATCCCAAGGCACAAGGCTTCCTACAATGTCAACGGCAGGGATTTCATCCTCTTATCGAGCTATACCCGGATATGGCGCTACTTTCCAACTACATCATCTGCTGAAGATTCAATAAATTCAGACCTGTTAAGCAGTTGCATGTTGTCAGTGTCAAACAATGGAGAGCGGTTCGTATATTATTCCGGTGATAAATTTTATGTCAGGCGAACAGAAGATTTCTCGGCAGTCAGTGAATTTCAGGGTCCTCCGTTGCAATCCATGAACAGAGCCATGGTTTACTATTCTCTTTCAGATAACGGAAGGCTGACAGCACTGGATAACATGAGTGTGGTCTATTATTATGACACTGAAAACGGGGTTCTGCTGCATCAGGATACAGTGACTGTTGATGGCTACCGAACTGAAGTGGTGCTTATATCGCCTGATGGAACCAGGATGACAGCACACACCTGGAACAATTACAGTGCAGAAATACTTTTTACCTATGAACCGGAAGGCTGGATTGAAAAGGGGAGGGGACCGATGGTGCCTTACAGAATATTCTATTCGGCTGACGGAACATTGATCTATGTCGCCGGATATGGCAAATTGCATGTCCGCAATGCCAGCGATTTCTCTCTTGTAAACAGCTATCCGATAGCCTCTGATGGCTATTTTCAAAGTGCTGATCTTGAAAATGGAAGATTCCTGCTGAGACTTGGATCGGGCGATAAGAGCCAGATTGTTGATCTTGATACAGGGGAGGTTATCAGGACGGTTGACATGGGCTATGCAGGATTCTGTATGCTTTACCGGAACTATGTCATCGCTTCATACGGATATCAGCTTATAATTCCTGAATTTTAATCATGATGATAAAGAATCTGAAATTCCTGTTTGTGGTTATTTTAATATTCCGGATCTCTGCCGGTGCTCAGACAAGACAGGATCTTCTCGACGTTTCCGTTCAAGCCGGATTTGGAAACTATAGTATGGAACAGCTGAAGGCGCTCAACGATTATAATGAATCCTTTTTACCGTTCACTGTAAATATGGTGGATAATTTCGATCCCGGATTTCATTTTGGCGGCTCTGTTCAGACAACTATACATCAAAAAATCAGAGTCGGGATATTTTACCAGTATTATACCACAGGCTCCCGCCAGGGTCTAAAAGACTATTCCGGGTATTATGCATTCGATCAGATCCTGAACGGGCATCTTATAGGACTCGAGCCAGGTTATATAATTCTGGACAGAAATTCATTCAGGATATCTGCAGTCGTACAGGCCGGTGTGCTTTTTACCGGAATGGAAATGATAGAGACACTTGAACTTATGGGTTATGAAACCAGTAACTCCGAGAAGCTATCGGCAGTTTCATATTCATTTACACCGGCTGTAAAAGTCACATTACCTGTTTATTACAAGATATCTTGCTTTGCGTATGCGGGAAGAATGTTCGACACAGGCGGTTATCTTCATCTCAGTGATAATAAAGATGCTGTATTGCAGGTGAACGATGAAAAGGTAAAGACAGGCTGGTCGGGCTGGAGGATTGTTGTCGGAGCGGATATCAACATAATTCGCCGGAAGCTATCCAGGTAACCTGGTTCGATTATATTATGTTCTGTCAGGTTTTGCCTGCAGCCGGTCGCCGGTCACCGGGATCAGAATCCGGCCAGTTTCCATCCCTTGCGGTAGTTTCTGCGCAGGAACTTATTGGCATCAGCATTGTTCGTAGTCAGGCTCTCTGAGTACCATTTAAGCAATGTGTTGGGAACACGGATAGCCACCGTACCAAGCAATATTGCCTCAGTCATGGGACCTGACTGTGCAAAATGCGATTCTGTCTTCGGACCTCCCAGGCATGCGACAACGAAGCTGTGGTAATGGTTGCCGGCCTCAAATTCCGGAAGCTTGTAATCCTTGAATTTCTCAACCGGAAAAAGAACAGGTTTCTCTGCCGCCATGCGGATTGAGCAGTGCCCCTTCAGTGCCGATAAGCATCGCTGATTCTGCAGGATACTCCATACCTGTGACGATAGCTCTTATCTCTTCAGGCGGATAGAACTCTCCGTCGTACCATTCCAGCGGTAAAATATCTGTTTCGGTTTTTTCATTTCCGGGGAACATCCATGTTATATGGTCGCCCTGCGGCCATGTGTCGGCCTTTCTTTCAGGCGATTCCTTCCAGGATTTCTGAACCTCTGCAATTATGGATAAGGGGAGCTTTCATATCGAGCCCTTTCCATACAGCATCAAAAATGTGGCACCCGATATCTCCCGACCATCCGGTACCGAAATCCTGCCAAGCCCTCCATTTCGTAGGATGATATATCTCCGGAGCCCATGAACGTACAGGTGCAGTGCCTGTCCAGATATCCCAGTTCAGGGTTGCCGGAGCCGGTAGTTCCTGTTTCGGAGCGGACCCATCAGCCGGTAATTTTCAACAGCGCCGGGACGATTGGAGCAGAGGTATGCATGTTTGACCTTCCCGATGACGCCATCTTTTATCATCTGTACCGCCATTCTGTCGCAGGGTCTTGATGCCACCTGTGTGCCGAGTTGTGTTATGACACCATATTTTATAGCAGCCTCTGTTAGCTTCCTACCTCTGCAACATCGTGGCACATTGGCTTCTGACAGTAAACATGCTTGCCTTTACGGATGGAAGTATAGGCAATATGAAAGTGGTTATGATCCGGAACAGTGACGTTTACGGAATCAATATTGCCATCCTCCTTTTCGAGAAGCTCGCGCCAGTCTGTATAGGTCCGGGCATCAGGAAGCGCTTCGGAAGCTCTTTTCAGGTTGTCGGCATCGACATCGCAGATGGCAACGATCTGGACATTCGGTCCTCCCTGAATTTGTTAAGGTCCTGCCATCCCATTCCTCCCACGCCTATACAGGCATGGTGTAGCTTGCCGTTTGGAGATGGTTTGCTTCTGGTGCACCTGAGAATCATTGGTGCGCCGATTGCGGCGATTGATGTCGTCTGAATGAACTTACGGCGTGAAAGGGAATTGGAATGGTGTTTCATCAGGGTAAGGTTGAAGTCTACCAAAATTAATCAATTAAATCTAAAGACCCAAGATCCCTGAATGCACGATTGCGACGATTGCGAGTGATTGCGGAGATGATTAATTTGACAAAACCGTGCTATAGTCAGAACAATTTTGTATCTTGATGGTTACCTAATTATTATGAAATCGCTTTACAAAATCTTTCACCCGGAAATTTTTCAGGGATCACTGAAGAACAACAACTACTTTGAAGGCTGGTACTTCAAGCATGTTTCGGCGGATACCGGAAATGCATTCGCAATTATAGCAGGCATCTCCCTTTCGGATGATTCCCATTCTTTTATTCAGTACATAGACGGCAACACAGGGAAGACATCATACTTCAGGTATAGCCTTAGTGAATTTGTTTTAAACAGAAGGAAATTTGAAGTCCGGATTGGACGATCTTCATTTAGTGAAAAAGCGATAAGACTTGACCTCAGCAATGACGAATTCAGTATCATGGAGAGATCAGGAATCTCAATACTTCACCATTGCCGAAGAATATCCTCAATCCAGGCATTATGGGCTGGTACTCATTTGTACCGACTATGGAATGCAATCATGGAGTGGTATCCACAGGGCACAGTCTTGAAGGGCAGATAACGTAAACGGTCAGGTATCAGACTATAGCGGAGGCAAAGGCTATATAGAAAAGGACTGGGGAATCTCATTCCCGGAGTCCTGGCTCTGGATGCAGTGCAACAACTTCGGACAAATAATGTATCGGTGATGATGTCAATAGCAAAGATCCCGTGGCGCAGGAGCTTTTTCATCGGATTCATCTCATTTATAAACATTAACGGTCGAACTAAAATACTTGCTTCCTATAACGGGGCAAAGGTGGTAAAACTCTGCAGGCTTGACGGCAACAACACCCAGGTCATTATCAGTCAGGGGCCCTTACCCTTTCGGCAGTAATAACTAAAAAGGGTCTGGCACCCTGAAAGCGCCTTTGATGGGACTTATGAATAATGTTATAAAGGAGAGCATCAATTCCGGCGTCTTTCTGGAATTGAAAGAGGGAAATGATCTTCTTTTCTCGGGTACCGGCGTCAGAGTCGGATACGAGGAAACGGACCGGATCTTCGAGTATTTTTGACAGCCTCATCATTTCAGCAATCCTCTAATTTGTGCTATCTTTATAATTCCCCGGTTATTCATCAAAACGGCATTTAATGGCACAGGATACCATTATTGACTATAAGAAGCTGGAAATCAAGCATAAAGAATGTGCAGATGAAGAGATTTCAGCCTTGCTGGGCAGAACAGTTTTAGGTACTGAGGGAGGATTGAGGTATTCTGTAAGGGATATTACTGAAAGGATGAAATTCTATGGAAGGAGTTTATCCTTTATAGCGTTGTATAAACGGAATAACCTGGCAGGCGCAATAGGCCTTTGCAGCCGGAGAACAACCTGCGCCGGCAAGGAGTATAACACCACTTTTCTTCGTTACCTTGCAGTTCGCAGCTCTTTTCAGGTGGCCAGAGTCGCAGACCACCGCAGAGAAAAGCTGGCCCATGCTGAAGATTCCTTCAAGCAGCAGATATTTTCGATGTTCAGCAATCCGTCAGGTTTGCCTGGGGGGAAGGAAGATCCTGTTGAGCCTCACATAGTTTATGCATGTGTCGAGGGAGAGAACGAGAGGTCGAAGAATTTTGTAAGGCAGGCAGGTTATGAGCATATCAGGTCACTCGAGACTATCGCTTTCAGCAGGTTTAAGCCTGAACGGAATCCTTGTGTTACAAAGCTTGATCCGGTAGAGGAGCCGGCCATGGCTGAACTGCTTGCTGAGCATTACCGGAACTATAGTTTTTATCATGGTCAGTACTCATTTCTGAACCATAGTTATTATGTAATGAGGAAAGACAATATGATTGTTGCCGGTGTCAGCGTACTACCTACAACTTTCAGGATTATCGATTTCCCGGGTCTTCAGGGATGGATGCTTTTAAAAGTCATGCCTTATCTGCCTTTTTTTAAAAGGATTTTTCAGCCCGGCGAATTCAGATTCCTCATTCTCGATTCAATTTACTGCCGTGAAGGGCATGATCATCTCCTTGCTGATCTTTTTGAAGCCGTATGTGCCGCAGAAGGTTATTATTCTGCAGTGACATGGGTTGATGAAAATTCAGAACTCAACAAATCAATTAAAGACAAGGGGAGGATGGGGGTGCTGAACAAGATCCTTACGACCAGTAAGGGATTTGTTTATGCCTCATTTTCAAATATAAGCCCTGAGGAACAAGAAAATTCCATGAGCTTCCCGCATATATTTCAGGAGTGGACTTTGCCTGAACTGATTAATCGTAAATTTGCTTTCTGCACGGATCCAATAAATAATTCGTGCAAACGTTAAATTCTTATTAGTAAATTGAGCGGTTAATAAATGTCTATGAAGCGATTAATATTCTTACTGCCGGGTGTGTTTCTCGCTGCTGCGCTTTGTGCCCAGCCATTGCCTGTCAGGCTGGAAAACACTA
>CAVYYM010000019.1:0-72870 GCA_963772715.1 uncultured Bacteroidota bacterium | reverse complement strand
ACTCGGTGAAATTGTCGGAGTGATTGACGGATATTTCCAGAATTCACTGGACCAGGAAATAAAACCCACGATCTTTAATTGCGATCAGGGAGGTTATTTTATTTTTATAAGGATACGGAATGCAAACATGCTGGATGTCGTGAGTAAGGTAAAAAGTGAATTTCAGACACATTTTTCAGATCAGTATTTCGAATATTTCTTCCTTGATGAATATTTTAACACTCAGTATAAATCTCATATCCAGCTATTCAGGTGTTTCATCATGTTCAGCCTGATGGCAGTTATCATTACTGCGCTATCGCTTTTCGGACTTGTCATGCTGGGTATCTGTATCCCGGACCAAGGAAATCGGAATACGCAAGATCAACGGAGCCAGGGTATTGGAAATTCTCATTATGCTGAACAAGGATTTTTTTGTACTGGTACTGATTGCCTGTCTGGTAGCAATCCCATAGCATGGTATGCGTTGTATAAATGGTTTCAGACATTTGCATACAGGACAGAGCTGAGCTGGTGGATATTTGGGCTGTCAGGAATTCTTGCATTCGGGATCGCCCGCTGACTGTCAGCTGGCAAAGCTGGAGGGCGGCAACAAGAAATCCGGTTGAGGCACTCAGATATGAATGAGTACCTACCCCGACCCCCCAAGGGGGGCTTAATTTCGGGAGCGGATTGCGGATTTCAAGAATATTCCGGAAATATTTAAGCCCGAAATCGAAAATTCGAAATTCGAAATATTAATAACTTCCGTATATTCGGTATGCTTAAAATTCATTTTGTATCCGCAATCCGGACCCTGCTGAAGAATAAGGGGATCAATTTCATAAATGTTTGCGGACTTACCCTGGGATTGTCCGCATTTCTGTTGATTGTCCATTATCTGTTTTACGAGACTTCATTCGATTCATTTTTCCCTGAATCGTCCTCAATTTATCGCATAAACGCAGATATCAAGACCGGAGAGGAAGTCTTTTATCATGGTACAAAAACTTCGAGGGGATTATATTTTGCACTTAAAAAAGATGTGCCGGGTATTGAAGCCAGCGGAGATGCCTATTTTGAGTCCTGTTTAATCCGGTATGAAGAGAAACAACTTGCCCAGCAGGAAGTATTGTGGGTCGATGAAGGTTTTGAAAAAGTTTTCCCTCTTCAATTCCTCAAGGTACTGCCGACTTTACAAGACCTCTGACAGGAATAATAGCCAGGTCAAAAGTTCCCGGAGTGTTTGGCAATGATGACCCGATCGGTAAAATCATGAGGGTAAATGAAGGTATGCCTGTGGAAATAACCGGAGTTTTTGATGATCTGCCATCAAACACACATCTGACGGCAGATTATTTCATTTCACTTAAAACATGGGAGCAGTACGGCTGGATAAGCAGGAATCCGGACTGGAACTATAATGGTTACTGGAATTATATCAAACTCAGTCCCGGGGTTAATCTCAAGACCATGGAAGAAACTCTGACCGACCTAGTTAATGCCAATATAACACAAAGGGTTACTCAGCTTAAAACGACTATATCTCTCCAGCCATTATCAGACCTGCATTATATCCGGGATCTTGAGGGTGAAATGGGCTCGCAAACCAATCAGAAATCTTTAATCTTCCTTTTTATCATTGCCTTACTTACAATTATTATTGCATGGATCAATTACGTGAACCTGTCTACTGCATTGGCAACAAAGCGCGCCGACGAAATCGGCATGCGAAAACTGATACGAGTTTTGCATTTCATATCTGGGCTGCAATCATTTATCGAGACGATGATTTTAAGCGTTTTGGTCATGTTATTCACAATTATAAATCTATCGTACTCTGCTTGACCATTTTGCAGATTACTTCTAATTTTCATCGTCCAGGCTGTTTTCCCTGTCCCATGTCTTTGGGTCACTGCCTGTAAGAACTATTGCAAGCAGTGACCCGAAGACATATCGGACAGGGAAAACAGCCTGAGACAATGGAATTTCGAAGTAGTCTGCAAAATGGTTAAGCAGAGTACGATAGATTATAATTGTGAATAACATGACCAAAACGCTTAAAATCATCGTCTCGATAAATGATTGCAGCCAGATATGAAATCCGGAGGCTCCTATCAGTTTTCGCATGCTGATTTCGTCGGCGCGCTTTGCTGCCAAAGCAGTAGACAGGTTCACGTAATTGATCCATGCAATAATAATTGTAAGCAAGGCAATGATAAAAAGGAAGATTAAAGATTTCTGATTGGTTTGCGAACCCATTTCACCCTCAAGATCCCGGATATAATGCAGATCTGATAATGGCTGGAGAGATATTGTCGTTTTACGCTGAGTAACCCTTTGTGTTATATTGGCATTAACTAGGTCGGTCAGAGTTTCTTCCATAGTCCTCAGATTAACCTTTGGACTGAGCTTGATATAATTCCAGTAGCCATTATAGTACCAGTCCGGATTCCTGCTTATCCAGCCGTACTGCTCCCATGTTTTAAGTGAAATAAAATAATCTGCCGTCAGATGTGTGTTTGATGGCAGATCATCAAAAACTCCGGTTATTTCCACAGGCATACCTTCATTTACCCTCATGATTTTACCGATCGGGTCATCATTGCCAAACACTCCGGGAACTTTTGACCTGGCTATTATTCCTGTCAGAGGTCTTGTAAAGTCGGCACCACCTTTGAGGAATTGAAGAGGGAAGACTTTTTCAAATCCTTCATCGACCCACAATACTTCCTGCTGGGCAAGTTGTTTCTCTTCATACCGGATTAAACAGGACTCAAAATAGGCATCTCCGTTGGCTTCTATTCCCGGCACATCTTTTTTAAGTGCAAAATATAATCCCCTCGAGGTTTTTGTGCCATGATAAAAGACTTCCTCTCCGGTCTTGATATCTGCGTTTATGCGATATATTGAGGACGATTCAGGGAAAAATGAATCGAATGAAGTCTCGTAAAACAGATAATGGGCAATCAATAAAAATGCTGACAGTCCCAGTGTAAGTCCGCATACATTTATGAAATTGATCCCCTTGTTCTTCAGCAGGGTCCGGATTGCAGACACAAAATGAATTTTAAGCATACCGAATGTACTGAAATTATTAATATTTCGAATTTCGAATTTTCGATTTCGGATTTAAATATTTCCGGAATATTCTTGAAATCCGCAATCCGCAATCCCGAAATTAAGCCCCCCCTTGGGGGGTTGGGGGTAGGTACTCACTCATATCTGCAGTGCCTCCACCGGATTTCTCGTTGCTGCCCTCCAGCTTTGCCAGCTGACCGTCAGCAGAGCGATCCCGAAAGCAAGAATACCAGCAAGGCCAAATATCCACCAGCTTAGATCTGTCCTGTAAGCAAAAGTCTGCAACCATTTGTACAATGCATACCAGGCAATCGGTATTGCAACCAGGCAGGCAATTAATACCAGGGCAAAAAAGTTCTTGTTAAGCATAATAAGAATCTCATGATACCCTGGCTCCGTTAATCTTACGTATACCGATCTCCTTGGTCCGCGATACAGATACCAGCATAACAAGTCCGAAGAGCGAAAGCGCAGTAATGATAATCGCCATCAGGCTGAACAGGATGAAACACCTGAATAACTGGATATGAGATTTATACTGAGTATTGAAATAATCATCAAGGAAGAAGTATTCAAAATACTGATCTTTAAAATAGTGTCTGAAATTCACTTTTTACCTTACCTACGAAATCCTGCATGTCTACATTCCTGACCCTGATGAAAATAAAATAACCTCCCTGATCGCAATTAAAGATCGTGGGTTTTATCTCCTGATCCAGTGAATTCTGGAAATATCCGTCGATAACACCGACAATTTCTCCAAGTTCGTCCTTATTATCGGAATCCAGGTCAATCATTGTTTTCCCGATCACATTTTTATAATCATCCACCCCTAAGGCCAGAGCTGCTTCCTTGTTCAGAATAATATGACGCGGCCCTCCCTGCCAGTTATTTTCATCGGGAAAGAAATTTCTGCCTGCAAGAAGCCTCACATTAAAGAAACTCGAAGAAATTTGCAGCTACATCGGACTGAAAAAACTGGTAACCCAGATTTTCTTTACCTTTCAGTGAAATGCCTCCTTTTACCCAGGTGTTTTTTTCACCCGGGTGAGATTGTTGAAAATGTGATCTCAGATACTTCAGGGAATTTTAAAAGTGACTTCCTGGAATGACTTCTGAGAGGTGTTGAATTCCCTTGCCACCGGTCGTTTTACCACAAGTGTCTGATCGATATTCATCGTAAAAGCATCCTTCTGCATATACCTTATTTGTCTGAGAGCTCCTATTGTTCCTGCAATGAGGATAATAGCAATTGTAAATTGCCCGATGGTGTAAAATTTTCTGGTGAACTTCCTGCTGCTGATCTGCACATCCTTCCGTATAAAAGAAACCGGTGCTAAGCCATAAATTCTTATCCCCAATGCCAGACCTGTCAGGATACTTAGAAAAATAAGTATAATCACAGGAACTAACCATGTACGAACCTTAAACAATGAATCCATAGTAAAATCAAGGTTAAGAAAATTCTTAAAGAACGGCAATAGGAGATCCAGTAATATAAATGCCAGGACAAGGCTTAATTATTCCTGTCAACAGCTGACTCTAGTGATAAATTCTGATATTATATTTTTTCCTGATGCCCCGTTAACGATCCTTATGCCGATCCCATTGATCCTGTCTTCCGGTTATTGATGAGTACAGGTTGAAGTAATTGAGTCCGGCGCTGATAAGAATTAGTATGGCAATGGCCAGCAGTATGGATATGTATTTACTGTTCCCGTTCGGTTCATGTTCGAACCTGTAATTTGAATGCAGATGGATGTCTGTTATTGGCTGAAGATGAAATTCAATCGGATAAATCAATTTCATATCTTCATTGATTTAAAATTTTCCTTTGCGAGTAGTGGTTATTTCATTTGCAACTTGACCGTTGGGTCAGTCCCTTCCCGAAGAAGAAAATATGTATTTGTATTATTGCATGCTATAACAATATGAATTATCAGTTATTGTTGACAGGGAAATTACAATATCAAATTTCAGGTGTGAATTGGGACTGACATCTTTTACAACTCCCTGTATAGTTACAGGTTTCCTTCCACGGATTTACTCCATAAATTATTTTCCCTACCGGATTCTCGTTGCCGAAATATTTCTTGCCAGTGGACTCGGTTATTATTAGCACATTTGGACTTCTCAGAAATTCATCCTTATCACCTGATACTACCGGATAAGAAAAAATATCAAAGAATGAGCTGTCGGCAAAAAGGGTCCTGTCTTCCTTAAAAATCTGATCTTCTGCTTCAACGTATTGAGTCACTCTCTTGCAGCGGCAGAAATTTTCTATCGCCGGTATTTTTTCGTAAGCAATTTGTCCTGACACATAGTTATTTCCGACGCTTTTATCTAATCCTGTCTGGTAATATCTGTAAAAGACCAGCCTTTGGATACGATCTGCCTTATCAAGGTATTTATCATAGCCTCTTTCAAAGCTTATATACTGCCAGATCAATAATACAGCCATCATCCCTATGGCAAGTCCAAGTAATGTTTATGAAGCTTATACCCTTGTTTTTCAGGATGTTTCTGAATGACAGCTTAATGTTTTTTAGAATCATGTTCTCATTTGTTTTACCCCTAAATCCCCCAGGGGGGACTTTTCCCAATTTCTGATCTCGGATCATTGATCTCAGGATTGATATTTTCAGGAAATTCTTCAATATCCGATTCGGCAATTCGCAATTCGCAATTATACTTTAAGCCCCCCTTGGGGGGTTTGGGGGTGGGTCATTCATATCTCAATGCCTCAACAGGATTCCTCGTTGCTGCCCTCCAGCTCTGCCAGCTCACAGTCAATAAAGTGATACCGAAAGCAAGAATTCCCGACAGACCAAATATCAACCAGCTTAGTTCTGTTTTGTATGCAAAACCCTGAAGCCATCTGTGCATAATGTACCAGGCTATCGGACTTGCAATGACAAAGGCAATAATCAGCCATCTCAGAAAATCTCTGTTGAGCAACTGTCAGCACCCCGAAAATTGTTGCCCCGTTGATCTTACGGATACCTATTTCTTTAGTACGTTTCCTGCTGGAATGATATGAGATTGCAAACAGGCCGATCATAGATAAAAACAGGCTTATTAAACAACAGCTTACGATAAGCTTTGCAAAATTTGTATCTGCGCGATGATACCATTCATATCTCTCCTTTACCGATTCAATATTGAGAGGGAAATCCGGAATAAGTTTTTGCCATGTTTCAGATATTGAATTTCTTACGGACTGTGATTGCCCGGCAGATGGCATAACAAGCAAATGACTTCCGGAATTGTCAAATATTATAACACCCGGAGAAATTGCATCTTTTAATCCTGAACAATGAAAATCCTTAACTATGCCGATCACAGTCAGATTTTCATATCCAGGCAGTTTTTCACCTATGAGATTTCTTCCTGAAAAATATCTTGCAAGTGACTCATTAATAATGCAGTTATTCTTGTCTGAATTCATATTGCCTGAAAAATCTCTTCCTCCGGTAAGGCTTAATCCAAGAGTACTGATAAAATCTTCATCTCCCCTGAAGATCTTAGGCGAATATTGTCTGTCCTCTCCATTTTCGGTGTAATGGAAGGAAGCCAGAATCCATTCCAGCAACGGAGAAGCAGTTGTAACGGAAATGGCGGCAACAGATGAATATTTAAGCAATTCCTCTTTGAAAACCCCGGTCTGACCTGCATAGTTCTCAGGTATTTTTACTTCGATAACATCTTTATTGAGGCCAATTTCTTTATTTGTGATATAACTTATCTGTTTCAAAATGGTAACTGAACAAATCGACAAAACAATTGTAACAATCAGCTGGAATATATTGAATGCCGGAATTTTAACTATTTTCCCTTCTTTATCCACCAATACTTTATGAGTTGAGGAAATTGTCTGTTTATTTAACTTATTGACAGAAAAGAGTAATGTGGCAAGCAAAAGAAAGAGTACCACAGATAACATGATCATGAAGGAATAAGGTCTGGTTAAATAAGTTATATCAATCCCGGATCCGGTCAGATCATTAAAGAGTGGAATGATCCATGAGATAACTTCAAGGCTTATTAAAAAGGCAATAACGATGATTATCAGGTTTTCAATCATAAAATCTGCGATAAGGCTGGCTCTGGAGCCTCCGTTTATACGTCTGATATAAAATTCAGGAGTTTTATCATACAATTTGTTGTTTATCAGACCGAGATAATTTACGGAGGCAACACAAATAATCATCAGTCCTATTATCATCGCTATCCAGATATCGGACTTATCTCTTTTATTACCCAGCAGGGAATATTCAGAGGTGTCAAAATATGTCTCTTTAAAACTCTTCAGGTAGTATTTGCCGGGTGTTCCGTCGTTGAATACAGGAATTTTATCTTTCGCTTCTGCAAAAAGTTGTTCAAGTCCGGCAGGATCCGCATTATTTTTTAACAGAAGAAAAGCGTACCTCTCAGTATCTTCAGCTAATCTTACAATGTCAAACTGGAACTGGGTATTTTCAACGGGCTTTCTGAAGATCCCCTTAACGATAAAATCCGTTTTTGTATTGCCATTAATAATGGTCAATATCCTGCCAACGGGCAGTTTTTCTCCAAAATATTTTTGAGCCAGTTCCTCCGAGATGGCAATATCGTCTTTTGTTGCCAGTACTGTGTTGGCATTATCAGTCAGCAGTCTGTATGAGAATATAGTAAAAAAATTCGCTGAAGTCTCGAATACTGAAAGATTATCGCTGTATATCTGGTTGCCTGCCTCTACTTTCTGAGCCCTTCCGTATCTGATACGGCAAAAATCCTCAACCTGAGAAAAATTTTCCTTTATATATTCCGCACCGCCCTTCCGGCATTTTGACAATTGCACGCCTTTGTTGAAAGGATCATCACATTTAAGCTGATAGATACGGTCTCTGTTTTTCTGAAAATTGTCTGTATTTAATTCCCTTGAAATAAAGAGTATAATGAGGTTAGTACAGGCCATTCCTATTGCCAGGCTGATTATAATTATCAAGCTGTAAAGGGGATTTCTTACAAGACCTCTTATTATCTGGTTGAGTCTCACTTTTTCATTTTTTTATAAATTACCCCTAAATCCCCCCTCGCCTTCGCGTAGCCGCTTCGGCGGAGCAAGGCAGGGACTTTCTGATTTGTTTGCTTGATAAAATTTAACATAATTTCAAATGTATTTCTCTTTAAGCCCCCCTTGGGGGGTTTGGGGGTGAATCATTCATACCTCAATGCATCGACAGGATTTCTTGTTGCCACCCTCCATGACTGCCACGTTACAGTAATTACAGTAATAAAGAGAACGATCAAACCAGCCAGTACAAATATCCACCAGCTCAGACTGGTTTTGTAAGCAAAGTTATCAAGCCATCTGTTCATGGCGTAATATGCTATGGGTGTGGCAATCATAAAAGCAAAAACCACCCACTTCAAAAAATCCCTGTTCAGCATCATCAAAACTTCTGATATGCGGGCACCGTTCACCTTGCGTATGCCTATCTCCTTGACCCGGTTTTCAACCAAATTTAAAACCAGTCCCAATAATCCGAGGCAGCATAAAAACATTGCTAATCCAGAGACAATGCTTATTGAATTCGCCAGCTTTTGTTCCTTCTCATATTGTTGAGCAACTAAATCATCATAGAACTGATAATTAAAAGGATATTCAGGAAAAAACTCTTTCCACGTTTTCCCGATAAAGGAAATAGTCTGTGGTATATTTGTCCCGTTTATTCGCAGGATAACATTCGTGATATAGTCGCTCTTTGGCCTGAACATAACACCGTTTATTTCCTGATGCATTGACATACTGTGAAAATCAGCGATTATTCCTATTATCTGACAGTCACTTATTTTCTCTTTAAGCGGTTCATCGAAACCACTTTCCCTGGCAAGCTTTTCTGTGATAATACAAACATTGCGCTTATCTGAAGGATAAAATGCTCTGCCGTCGATTAACCTCATTCCCAAAACATTAAAAAAGGCAGTATCGCAATCAATATTATTGTATTTTACATCATGGCCATTAATCTCATGATGGCTGTATGAGTTAATATTTAAGGGGATTCCATCAGATAAAGTCAATTTTAAAATATCAGGATTCTTCAGCAACTCGCTTGTGTAAGAGCTTATAATTTGTGGGGGTTTTATTGAATAGTGAAAATCCTGTTTGATGAGATAATCCGGTTCAAAGCCCGGATTTTTATTTTTCATGAAAGTGATTTGTTTGAAAATGATCATAACACAGGCGATCAGGGTAATTGCAGCCGCAAATTGAAAAAGCAGCAAAATCCTGGAAATTGAGCTTAAACGTATCCTGCCGGTTATTTTTCCCTGGAACAGATTAACAGGAGTGATTCCCGAGAATAACAAGGCCGGATATAATCCAGTACTGAGAAACAAGATAAACACTACACCACAAAATGGGATCAGATAGGAAATGTCACTCAGAATATCAAGATGTACTTCAGAACCTACAAGCCGGTTAAAATAGGATAGCAATGTGTCAGATAATACAACAGCGATGAATAAAGACAGCAAGATCACCAATCCTCCCGAAATAAGATAATGCCTGATAATATTATTCCGGCTAGCACCGTAGACTTTAAAGATACTTACTATTCTTGATTCAGCCTTCAGGTTCGATAAATTCAGGTTGATATAGTTAATACCGGCAATGATCATCACAATAAAAGCAATTGAAAACAGAAGCCCTATCAATGGTTTATTCAAGTGGCTGATACGTTCATCCTTGAAATTGCTGTTGGTGAAAATATCTGAAAGAGGCTGCATTTCAACGTTTGGAGGAGAACTATACCAGGGGAAATCATAAGTTCTTTTTATCTGGTCCGTTACGTTCCCCGGATCCGCACTTTCGTTTAAAAGTAAATAATAGCTGAAGATCCTTACTTTCCATATTCCTCTCTGGTTGCCAAAATTGCCCCCGGCCCAGGGCAGGTCATCCGTATATAACGAAACAATTGCATCAGAACTGAAATGAGATTTTTCTTTAATATCCTCAAACACTCCGGAGACATATGCAGTTCTAACCATATTTATCCTGACCGGTTTTCCAAGCGGATCTTCGGTGCCAAATAGTTTTACGGACAGCGATTTTGACAACACGATTTTATCAGGTGCATCAAGAAGATGTCGTCTTGAACCCATTAAAATAGTATAATCAAACAGGTCAAAAAAGGATGAATCGGCTATTATAAGATTATTGATATTCTGTAATGCATCTCCCGAAGTTAACATTGAACCGAAAATATTGATCCGGCAGACTTTTTCAATTCCACTTACACCGGTCAGGAGAGTGTTGTAATATTGTTCATCAAGCCTGACATGGTTCCCGTTTGTATTTACAAGCCGGTAAATGCGTTCGTATTTACTCTGATATTTATCGCAACTGATTTCATATGCGTAATATGCTGAGGTAAGAACAATGAGAGACAAACATAAGGTAAGGCTGATCACTGAAAAAATCAAAAGCCTGTTTTGTCTTATAAGGGTCCGGATAACCAGTTTTAAGAGTTTGTTCATCATTAATCGGTCTAATCAATTATTCATACCTCAATGCCTCCATCCCGATACGCTTCGCTATCGAGGATTTCGTCACTCATATCTGAGTGCCTCAACCGGATTTCTCGTTGCTGCCCTCCAGCTCTGCCAGCTGACAGTCAGCAGGGCGATTCCGAAAGCAATAATACCGGCCAGACCAAAAATCCACCAGCTGAGTGTGGTCTTGTAGGCGAATCCTTGCAGGTACTTATACATAATAAAATATGAAAGAGGTACAGCTATAATAAATGATGCCATGATCCACTTTAAAATACTCCAGTTGAGGATTCTTATGATATCACTGATTTTTCCTCCATGCACTTTCCTGACACCAATCTCTTTTGTCTTTTGCCTTGAGATAAAATGAATAATTCCAAATGTTCCAAGGCAGGAAAGGATAATTGACAGCATGGCAAATACGCGTATGATAAAAGCAGAATGCATTTCAGACTTGTAAAGTGAGTCAAGCCACTCATCATAAAAATGGTATTCAAAAAGAGACCCCGGACACACTTCATCCCATACTTTTTTAATATAGGCCATAGTGCCTGGATAATCACCCGACATTACCCTGCAGCTTAAATAATTTATCCCGAAATGATCTGAACATTCGAATACGGTCGGTGAAACCGGTTGGTTCAGTTTTTCTACATTGATATCCCTTATTACTCCAACAACATTAAGAGAATTTTTTTCTATTTCAGATTTACTTGCTCTTCCGAATGCCTGTTCAGGCTTAGGGATACCTTTTAAAGCTTTGCCTTCAATTGACTCCCACCCGGTAAGTTTGAATGCTGTTTCATTTATTATCACCGACTTCTTCCAGTCTCTTTCTTCAAATCCTCTTCCCTGAAGGAATTCTGCGTTATAAACCTTAAAAAAATCGGGATCTACAGTAAAACTTGGGAGACTGCCTTCATAACCATATTTTTCACGGGGTCCATTCCACATGTCCCAGAGTGCCACCTCCCCGGGTATACCATGCGAAACGGCACAGGCTATTATATCCGGATTATTCAACAATTTTTCTTTCATCACCGGAAGCTTATCCTTTATTTCCCATGGAACCTTAATATTGACCAGCTGTTCCCTGGTAAATCCCAGATCCTTGTTGGTTAAAAGATTGTTCTGGCGGGTCATGACAACCAGGCAAACAATCATTACTATTGAAATTAAATATTGTATTACGGACAGTCCGCTTTTAATATGCAATTTTCCCTTTAGTCCGGAATAACCGAATAAAGCAGCCGGTTTAAATCCGGAAATAATAAAAGCTGGATAAAAGCCTGCCAGAACAGCGATTGTCAGCACACCGGGGATGACCAGTAAAATATTCGGGAAACGAAGTGCAGTCAGAACCGGAAAATCTTTCTGGATCAGAGAGGAGAAAGGAGCTTCCAGGAGCAATGATAAATAAATCCCAAGTACGAAAGCAATTGAACTTACTATAACAGCCTCGAAAATGAACTGCCAGAATATTTCTTTTCTTCCGGCGCCGTTTACCTTTCTAATGCCTATCTCTTTTATCCGCGTCAGATGGTTGGAAGTAAACAGGATTACAAAATTCAGGATCGAAATAACAAGTATCAGAACTGTCACAATACCAAAAAGCAGTATAGACTGGAGGTCAGCATGAAGTGTATGACTTGATCTTTCGACAGTTAACGGGCTCAGATAAGAGTTTTTGAAAGGCAGAAGCTTAAATGGCAGCTTCATATAATGATCCCGGGAATAATCCTCAGTAATCTTCTTCTCCAGCGAAGACGGAACACTTTCTTTATTTAACATGAAGAAAAAACGTGAATAGTAGTTACCCGTTCTCCATTCTCCGCCGAAATCATTCACATTTTCCCAGGTGATGACAGCCTGGGCCTGAATGCTGGAATTTTCAGGAAGATCGTCATACACTGCACTGATGATAAAATCTTTCCTGTGCTGGATGTTTATGATTTTTCCTACAGGATCAGAGTTACCGAAAATTGTTCTGGCCAGGGATGAACTGATTGCCAGATTATTATTGCCGGGAAGAGGTTCTTTCCTGTTGCCGCTGTGGAGGTTCAATGAAAATATTTTAAAAAAGTCATTGTCCGTTTTAACAAGGTTTAATATTGGATAAGGAGATTTTTCATAAATAATTTCCGAGGGTCTATTATCATACCTGCATATCAATTCTATTTCCGGGTACCTCTCTTTTATTTCAGAGATTTTGTCGCCTCTGAATGTCGTAATTCCCTTTTCGACACATAACCGGTATATCCTGTTGATTTCAGGGAATGATTTATCATAACCGGATTCATTGAAAACATATGAGGCAAGAAGTAACGCAATAGCCAGACTGAAAGCAAATCCAGTGATTATGACAAAACCGTAAACCGGATTCCTTATCAGATTTCTGATTATTATTTTAATACTTTTTCTCATTGTAATTATCATTCATATCGCAATGCCTCAACCGGATTCCTTGTCGCTGCCCTCCAGCTCTGCCAGCTGAACCCACCCCTAAATCCCCCAAGGGGGACTTTGGCATTTCTGTTCTTTCTGAATATTTATTTGACATTTTAATTTTATTACTTCTTTAATGCCCCCCTTGGGGGGTTGGGGGGTGAATCATTCATATCGCAATGCTTCAATCGGATTCCTTGTCGCTGCCCTCCAGCTCTGCCAGCTGACAGTGAGAACAGCTATGGTTACGGCTGCCAATCCTGCGGAAGCAAAGATCCACCAGCTCAGCTCTGTCTTATAAGCAAACCTGTTCATCCATTGAGAAAATATATAAACTGAAACAGGAACGGAAATAACTATAGAAACCAGCACCCATTTGACAAAATCAACATTGATCATCAATAGAACCTCCGATATCGAGGCGCCGTTCACTTTCCTGATACCTATCTCTTTGGTCCTTTTAGCGATGCTGATCAGCGAGATTCCGAAAAGGCCCATAACCGACAGGATCAGGGCCAGCAAAGAGAATGCGCCTATTATCTTTGCCTGGTTTCTTTCGCGGCCATAAAAAACACCGATCCGGTCAGTGAGATAACTGACTTCAAAAATCTCGTTGGGAGATATCTGAGTATATAATTCCTTCAGGCGCTTAATGATTGCATTGTCGTTCTTACCGCTGGTTTTTATTGCTATAAGTCCCATTTTTTCAGGATTCTGCTGCAGAATAACCATTGGCTGAATGAGAGTATGCAGGGAATGAGCGTTAAAATCCCTTACAATTCCCCTGACTTTGAATACCAGAATATTGTCTCCCGCTTTCACATTGTATTGTTTCGCTGAAGATTCATTTATAAGGATCTCCATGACTCCAGGCTTGTAAGGACCGAATGAGGATCCGTCAATAACCTCAATTCCAAGAAGATCGGTCATCCCTTCTCCCATGATCAGTCCGTCAAACCTTACTTTCTCACCTTCTGCGACTGCAAGATTAACCGGGAGATAATTCCCGAATGGAGGGATGAATGTGCCACCCGCAGTTTTTTCAACACCCGGGATTTTTTCTAATTCGTTGCAAATTGCAGTGAAGCTGTTCCTTAACTCGTCTGAGTTAAGTTCGGTGATCAGAATATTCTCAGGATAAATTCCTTTATATCCTGACATTGAATATTTTATCTGTTTAGATACGGCAACTACTCCTGAAGTGAGTATCATAAATATCGTGAAATGCAGCACCAGGAATGAGTAATTCCATCTGTTTGACCTGCCCGATCGGAGCAACTTTCCTGAAATGAGCCTTAATGCCGGGATCCGCGAATAATTCAGACCGATCAACCAGCCGGTCAGCGTCCCGGTAAGAACTACCACCGATATCAGAAGGATCCATAATGCAGGACTCAGGAAGACCTGGCTGGTGAGGGTCTTGTTCAGTGTATCGTTGATAAATGAAATCCCGTAGTCGATGACAAAAATCGCAGGGATGAGACTCAGGATCACAATTATATTTGATTCCAGGATAATCATACTCCTGATTTTTCCGTTCGAGGCACCGAAAACTTTCCTGGTCCCCAGCTCATGTATCCTTTCCGAAAATCCTGCCCGTGACAGAAGGATGTAGTTTGCGATCGATATTATCAATATCAGAATTGATATCGCCTCATAATATTTCAGTTCTTCCCGGTTTCCCCGTCTCAGATAAAATCCTCCATTGATATCCTCTGAGCCAAGGTAGATATCAGCAACCGGTTGCAGCCTGAAGTGGAGTTCATCTTTATTATCCAAAGTGATGAATTCCTTATATTTTTCCATTCTGGCAGAGAGTTCATCCGGATCTCCGTTCTTATCGAGAACCAGATAAGAAAGGAACTCAGGATACCTCCAGTCAAGAGGCCGGTCCTCCTCATTTCCATAATCTCCCAGTGATTTCTGGAACTGTCTGAACATCTTTTCTGACAGTTTTATATCGGCAATGAACAAAGGGTTGAGTGTCGAATTGGAAGGGAAGCTTTTATAAACCCCGGAAACCGTAAGGTCACAAAAGCCATCTGTAAACTTTACAGGGAGTACAGCCCCTACAGGCGACAGGTTACCGAAATACTTCATGGCCGATTCGTCCGAGATGGCTACTTCGCTTACAGAACTGGCGGGGGTGCCGGAAATGAACTTTATTCCCATGATTCTGAAAACCGAAGGATCAGAAAAACCGAAATTCTGTTCCCTCACCAGCTCATTTTCAGGAGTCCTGATCTGAAGGGAGTTTGCCTGGTAATATCTGAAAAAGTCCTTTACACCGGGAAATTCTCCCGCCATTGTTTCAGGGAGTGGATAATGTGTCTGTGCCGAACTTCCCAAAATAATCCTGTATACATTACTGTGATCCGGGATAAAAGTGTCAAAGGATTTCTCGTGAATTATGAGAGCCATTAAAATTATTATGCATCCAAGTCCAATACCCAGGCCTATGACACTAATGGCGGACGTTACTTTATTCCGGACAATGTTCCTCATTGACCACTTTAATTCCGGGAATATCATATTCTTTTTTTAAATAATGACTATCCAATATAGTGCCATTGTTGTAATTAAATGATATTCAATTATATATATTAAGAATGTCTGTAGATATGTAAAAGTATTTAACACTTTTATGTAAAATAAATTTACATTTTCTTGGAATACTTAAAGAAAAAAATTATCTTAACCACGGAGTTTCACGGTGTTTTTCACGGAGTAACACTGTTTTTGCTCCCCCGATAAATCGGGGCAGGCTTTGTAACTCCGGTTTAACTCAGTGAAGCTCCGTGGTAAAAGAAATGTTATGCCAAACCAGAAAGGAAATATTCTTGTTGTTGATGATAATAAAAGCATACTCAGCGCCCTTGAGATACTGCTTACTCCGGAATTCGGTGAGGTCACGGCAATTGCCAGTCCGAACCAGATAACATCTGAACTCAGGAAGAAGGATTACAACCTTGTTATTCTTGATATGAATTTCAGCGCCGGAGTAAATACAGGTAATGAAGGGATCTACTGGCTAGAAAAGATCAGGAATACAAATCCCGATATCTCCGTAGTGATGATCACAGCCTATGGAGACATTGATACGGCCGTCAGGGCGCTTAAAGCAGGAGCCGCGGATTTTGTTCTTAAACCATGGGATAATGAGAAACTACTGGCAACTGTCAGACTTGCTTTACAGCTTAATCTTTCCAAAGAGGAGGTTAAAGACCTGAAGGAAAGGGAATCTGAGCTCAAGAAGGAGATCAACCGTGACCAGAGGCACATAATAGGATCATCACCCCAGATTATCAATGTACTGAACCTGGCCAGGAAGGTTGCAAAGACTGATGCAAATGTTCTGATCACCGGAGAAAATGGAACAGGCAAGGAACTTATCGCACAGGAGATCCACCGTTTGTCTGACAGAGCATCGGAATTGCTGGTAAGCGTGGATATGGGGGCAATAACCGAGACACTTTTCGAAAGCGAATTGTTCGGCCATGTCAAGGGTGCATTTACCGATGCGAGGGAAAACAGGCAGGGGAAATTTGAGACAGCGCACAAGGGTACCCTGTTCCTTGATGAGATCGGAAACCTTTCATTCCATCTTCAGTCCAAACTGCTGACCGCCATTGAGAACAGACAGATTTCCAGGGTTGGTTCAAATCAGCTCATTCCCATTGATATCAGGTTGATCTGTGCAACAAATAAGAACATTGAGAACATTGTAAAGGAGGGTCTCTTCAGGGAAGACCTCCTGTACCGGATAAACACGATCCAGATTGAATTGCCTCCATTGAGGGAAAGAGGAAACGACATCATCGTCCTTTCAGAATTTTTCCTCAGGAAATATACGCGGAAATACAATAAACCCGAACTGAGAATCAACCAGCATGCAATTGACAAGCTTATGGAATATTCCTGGCCGGGGAATATACGGGAATTACAGAATACCATCGAGAAAGCCGTTATCCTCAGCGAGTCTTCAGTAATAAAGCCTGAGGATTTATATCTGCGTCCTGCACCGGAAATAAAAAACCTCGATTCCATCATCACTCTTGAAGAAATGGAGGGAAAGATGATCCGCCTGGCGCTCGAAAAGAACAACGGAAACTTCACAGCTGCGGCAGAGCAGCTGGGAATCACAAGACAGACATTATATAACAGAATTAAAAAAACCAGACAAGATGATAAGTAAATGGCTCTCTGTTAATATCATAATAAGAGTAACTCTTATTGTCATCCTCTCCATTCTGCTTAGTTACTTTATTGTTAAAGAACAATCACTGCGATTTTCAATTATCTGTTTTGTGACTATTATAATATTGACTGTTAGTCTTATATCATATATAAACAGAACAAACAGGAATATCAGGTTCTTTTTCGATTCTGTAAGAAACGACGATTCAAATCTTTCTTTTCCTGTTGATAATAAAACCACAAGCCTGCGGGAATTAAACCAGAGCATGAACAGGGTCAATCAACAGATACAGAATCTGAAAATTGAGAACAGGCAGCAGGAACAATATTTTCAGAGAATACTTGAACACCTGGCTACCGGGATTATTACTTACAACAATAAAGGATTCATTCTTCATGCAAATTCCTCAGCAAAGAGGCTTCTGTCCCTTGATGTGCTAACTCACCTGCAACAGATAGAGAGGGTTGACAAAAATCTATTCCTGATACTAAAGGATCTTAAACCATTTGAAAGACACCTGGTTGCAGTCAATACAGTACAGGGAGAAGTACAGTTATCGCTGAAATCTACATCGTTCGGATTGGATGACAATGAGCTCATAATATTATCTCTCCAGGATATTAAACACGAGCTTGATGAAAAAGAGGTTGATTCATGGATGAGACTTATAAGAGTCCTTATGCATGAAATAATGAATTCCATTACACCAATAACATCTTTATCCGAATCATTGTCAAATATCTACCGTTCAGGTGATAAGCCGGTAGCACCGGAAGAAGTGACAGAAAAAACCATTGCAACCACCCTTGCAGGGATTAAACGTGATAAAGGAGCAGGGGAAAGGCCTTATGTCATTTGTTGAATCATACCGGAAACTGACCCGTATCCCGAAACCTGAAATGAAACTTATTAAAGTCTCGGATCTTTTTTCAAGAGTGAAGGTCCTGAGTAATTCACTTGAAAACAGCAATAATGCAAGAATCTCTTTCCAGCCGGCAGATGCTGATTTTGATTTTCTTGCTGACCAGAATCTGATCTCCCAGGTACTTATTAATTTGATAAAGAACGCATTGGAATCCAACGAAAAAAATCCAAACTGTAAGATTTCAGTTACTGCCAATTGCCATCAGGCCAGTCATCCGGAGATCTGTATTACAGACAACGGCCCCGGAATCAGTAAAGAGAACCTTAAAGAAATATTTGTTCCATTTTTCACTACAAGGGAAAAAGGATCGGGAATAGGGTTGAGTGTCTCGAAACAGATAATGGGGGCACATGGAGGAACCCTGAAAGTCCGTTCCATTCCTGATAAGGAGACGGTGTTTTGTCTGAGCTTTTAAACCGGAATGAAGATATCCTTTTTATTCTGTCTTCAAAGAGCTGGCAGGATTCATAACTGATGCCTGGTATGCTTTGTAGCTTATCGTAATAAAAGTCAAAGCAAATGTCATTAATGCTGCAAGAATGAGAAGCGCTGCATTTATGTTTGTTTTATATACATAATTCTCCAGCCAGTTGGTCATTATATAAAATGCAGATGGAATTGCTATTACAATGGAAATAGCAATCAAAATCAGGAAATCCCTTGAAATCAGCCTGATAATGACACCTTCGTCAGCGCCGAATACTTTCCGGATACCTATTTCCTTGGTCCTCTGTTCAACCATGTATGAGGCCAGCCCAAATAATCCCAGGCATGCTATCAGGATGGCCAGGATTGTGAACAGGGTAAAAATAAAACCTCTCTTTTCATCTGCTTCAAACTGATTGTTAAACCTCTCCGACAGGAAAGTAAATGTAAAAGGCAGGTCCGGGAAAACCTCTTTCCATTTATTTTCGATAAAGCTTATGGTCTGCTCCGTATTGTTTCCGCTTAGCTTTACATAAATAATATTATTTCTTTCACGATAAAGAAGCATGAGTGACTCAACCTCATTGTACATACCCGTCTGATGATAATCTTTCATGACGCCTATAACCCGTCCATCAATGAATGCTCTGTTTCCCAGCTCAACCTTTTTCCCGATCGCATCTTTCCATCCCAGCCTGTTGGCGAGAGTCTCATTCACCACAACACCGGTCAGAGTGTCGGAAGGCATATCCTCCTGAAAATCACGACCGTTTATTATTTTAATTCCAAGGGCATCAACAAAATCATGATCAACAATAGCAAAATTGATTCCTCTCTGTGCCATACCCTGGTCTGTTTCTATATTGAATATAGTTTTAGGTGAGCCTTCCCCCATGGGAGCATTGGTCGATGTAACATACTTTATATCATTGTTTTCCAGCAGTGTACGTTTCAGAACAGGATATTTTCGGATCATTTCCTGGTTGTTAAGCTGAAGTGTGAGCACGTTCTCCTGGTTAAAACCCTGGTCCATGTTCTTAAGATATTTCAGCTGCCTGAAAACTACCATGGTACAAACAATCATCGCGACCGATATTGTAAACTGAACCACGACCAGTATCTTGCGGAACAGACTACCTGCAGAACCCTGTGTGATCTCACCCTTCAGGACAGTCACGGGACTGAATCTGGAAAGGAAGAAAGCCGGATAGCTGCCACCGATTATGCCGACGATAAATATTACTCCTATAACTGATAAAATTACCTCCGGACTGTACAGTATGGAGAGATCGAAGGATTTTCCGGCAAGAAGATTGAACTTTGGCAGAAGTACAATCAGCAATATTACGCTGATAATTAGTGATGTGGTTGTCAGCACAACAGATTCTGAAAGGAATTGCGCTACAAGAGGACCTCTTCGCGAGCCGACAACTTTTCTTAATCCAACCTCCCTGGCACGGCCTGACTGAACGGGCTGTTGAGAGATTCATGTAGTTCATTGCCGCTATCAGGATCAGGAACAATGCCACGATTCCAAAAATAATCACATAGGTTATGCTGCCGGTTGGCTCAGGTTCCCCGGCATTTGTTGAGTAGAGGTGTATTTTTGTTATCGGCTCCAGAATATATTCAATTTTGATTTTCACGGGCTCGAATATTGTTTTCATATGGGCATCATACATGCCCTGGATCTTGGTCTCGAATGCTTTAACATCAAAATCGCGAGAAAACAGGAGGTAAGTAAAAACGCCGAAATTACCCCAGTCCCCAAATTGTTTTGGGAGGTTATTTCTTGCTGAAACAGCATCAAAACGGAAATGGGAATTGGCCGGGACATCTTCAATTACCCCTGTCACCTCAAAGGTGCTGCTACCTGTGATCAGATGTCTTTCCAACTGGATCGGCATCACCAAAATACCTGGCAGCCACAGTTTCAGTCAGGACTATTTTACCCGGATCTTTTACTGCTGAATTTACTTCACCTTTCAGAACCTTGTAAGTAAAAATGTCAAAAAGAGTGGAATCTGCATAGTAGAAATTCTCTTCAATATTCTCTTTATCCTCGAACTTGTAAAGAGCGCGGGGCATGTTTATAAATCGTACAAAAGACTGTACTTCGGGATAATCCTGAACCACCTGCGGGCCCATCGGAATCTGGGCAACATTCCAGGTGAACTGGTCGTCGGTTTCTGTGATCTTTGATGAAACCCTGTAGATCCTGTCAGCATTTTCATGATACCTGTCGTAGCTCAATTCATCTGAAACATATATGATGAGGAAAAGGGCACTGGTGATCCCCAGCGTAAGTCCAAGTATGTTTAAAAGACTGTATCCTGAATGCTTACGGATATGTCTGACGGCTGTTTTAAAAAGATTCTTTATCATTTTGTCAAGTTGGTTAAAAAAATTAAATGTAAAATATATTCTATCCATATGTGTGGTATTGTTAATGGATTAACAGTACTTTAACAAAATACATGATCCCTGCCGGTTTTGAATATAATCACCAGGAATTTCTGTTAAAGACGATATTTTCTTCTTAATGCAACAGAAGTGATAAAAAATCGTCTTTAAATAGACCTAAAACCAAACCATGATAAATACCTTTTTCCGTCTCGCTGCCCGTAATGTCCTTAAACACAAAGGTTTTTCCTTTATCAATATTTTCGGGCTTGCAATTGGTCTTGCTGCATCCCTGCTTATTCTTTTATGGGTACAGCATGAATTCAGCTATGAGAAATATAATGCGAATGGTGAGAATATTTACAGGGTAGAAGAAGACCAGTTTTATTCCGGGGAGCGTTACCATGTAACAGTAACTCCACATCCCAGCGGACCTGTGTGGAAGGAGAAGATCCCGGAAATCAGGGAGCAGACTCGCATAAACCGTCTTCCCAGGATATTGTTCAGGCAGGGAGAAACAGTCTTCTTTGAACCGGCAATAATTGCTGCAGACTCAGGTCTCTTTAAAATTTTTACAATGCCCTTCGTGCTCGGCGATCCTGAAACTGCCTTAAAGTCGCCAAACTCAATTGTTCTTACCGAAAAGCTCGCCGCAAAATATTTTGGCACTTCAGGTCCGATAGGCAAAACACTTACTCTTGAGAATAAAATGCAATTCACGGTCACGGGTGTAATGAAAGACCTTCCAAAGAATTCCATATTTTCATTTGAAGGAGTTATTCCCTATTCTTTTTTAAGGGAAATAGGAGCTATAAGCGATTCATGGGGCAGCAACTCGATACTGACATTTGTGCTACTGGAAAGAGGATCCAATATCGAGGCCATTAATAAGAAACTGACCGATGTCGTAAAGGAATACCTGCCGGAAACTGAAACAAAATATGTCCTGTTCCCTCTTCTCGATATCCACCTTCATGCACAATTCGGTTATGAAGTATCCAAAGGACCTGTGATTGTTGTTTATATTTTCATCATTATAGCACTGTTCGTGCTTTTAATTGCTTGTATAAATTTCATTAATCTTTCAACAGCGAAAGCTTCTGGCACGGGCAAAGGAAATCGGGATAAAGAAAGTAACCGGCGCTGATCAGAAGATCCTGATAATGCAGTTCATGCTTGAATCTCTTTTACTTGTCTCAATAGCACTGATCTTTGCGCTGTTCATCGTGGGATCAGCCCTTCCATTGTTTAATAACATCACCGGTAAGAATTTTATACTGCACGATCTTTTCCAGGTGAAATTTATAATCAGCGTTCTTGCTGTCGGACTTGCTGCCGGCTTTTTATCGGGGATTTATCCTGCGCTATATCTCTCATCTTTTAATCCCATTGCTGTTCTGAAGGGAGAAAGAGTCTCCGGAAAAGGCAATGGAAGGCTCCGGCAGATTCTCGTTGTAATTCAGTTTACTCTTTCAATATTGATTGCCGTGGCAGCAATATTCCTTTACCTTCAGTTAAAATTCCTTCAGGATAAAGATCTGGGATTCGATAAGGAAAACCTTTTATGCATTCCTATGGCCCAGGATATGAAGCCTAAATACTATTCCCTGAAGACGGAGCTTCTGAAAGAAACCCTGATTGAGGGAGTCACGGCAGCAAGAAGCAATCCTGTTATGATAGGAAGCAACTCGGGAGGGGCCGAATGGGAAGGCAAAGATCCTGAAAAACATGTTCTGATCGGAACCAATGCCGTCGACATGATTACCTTGAAACGATGAAGATGGAGCTGGCATCGGGACGCGGATTCTCAAGAGAATTTATTTCTGACCTGGCAAAAGATACAACCGGTAATTTTCTTGTCAATGAGGAAGTTGTCAAGATCATGGGTGTCGATGATGCTGTAGGTAAAACCTTCAGCTTTATGGGAATCAGCGGCAGGATAGTAGGAGTATTGAAGAATTTCCACTTCAAGGGAGCTGACCAGCCGATCGAACCTATTGCTTTTGCACTGACAGAGCCGGCTTATCTGAGCAATATTCTTATCAGACTTGCTCCGGGCAACATTCCTGAGGCGCTTAAAACTGCCGAGAGGGTCTGGAAAAATGTACTGCCGGAATATCCGTTCAATTATTCCTTCATAGAGGAAGATTATAATAATCTGTTCAGAACACAGCGCCGCCTGACCCAATTATTGAAATACTTTACAATACTTGCTGTTATTATTGCCTGCCTGGGTTTGTATGGATTATCAGCATATTCAACCGAAAGAAGGACAAACGAAATAGGGATCAGGAAGGTTATGGGAGCAGGAACACTTTCAATCATCTACCTGATGGTCAGGGAATTTTTGTTGCTTGTTATAATTGCCCTTGTTATTGCACTCCCTGCAGGCTGGATCATCGTTGAGAATCTGCTGAAACAGTTTGCCAGCAGGATAGATATTATATCCGCAGTCTTTGCGGCAATTGCGGCAGGAGCTCTGATCATTGCCATAATTACTGTAACTTTTCAGGCTGTAAGAGCATCCTTGATCAATCCGGCGGAAGCTCTTAAAATGAATAATTTTCTTCATAAGACTTCCACAAATTTTATCAATAGAAATTAATTCATCCTTAATCCCTGAACTATGTTTAACAATCTGATTAAGTACAGCTTAAGATCTTTCAAAAGACAACGTGCTTATATTATTATCAATATTCTGGGACTTTCAATCGGCATAGCCTGCAGTCTGCTCATAGCACTTTTTGTGATTAATGAAGCCAGCTATGACAAATTTAATTTGAAAAAAGACAGGATATTCAGGGCTGGTGCTTAATGGAAAAATCGGAGGTCAGGAGATCACCGGTCCTATACCTGCGCTGTTATGGGCCCGACTATGCCAAAGGAGTTTCCGGAAGTCGAGGATTTTCTCAGAATGAATGAGCGTGGTCCGACTGTCGTGGAATACGATAAGCAAGACTTTTACAGAGGATCATATCGTCGAAGCCGATTCCTCTTTCTTTAATTTTTTCTCCATACCGGTTTTAAAGGGTGATCAGGAAAACCTTCTGAATTCCCCACAGGAAAGTTGTCCTGACGGAATCAACTGCAAAAAGAATCTTTGGAGATGAGAATCCGATTGATAAGGCCATTAAAATCGGGATCATGACACTTCAAGATTTTTTATTATCGGGAGTTATGGCGGATATTCCCGGGAATTCTCATTTCGAGGCCAATATCCTTGACTTCATTCATGACAAATCCCAGGTCACAAAGCCCTGTCTGGCTGAACAACAGTTTCAGCCTATATCTGCTGCTGAAACCCAATACCAGCTATGTAACTGTTGATGAGAAAATTCCAGCAATGCTTGAAAAATATGTCGGACCTGAACTTCAGCAATTCATGGGAATCTCGTTAGCTGATTTTACAGCAAGGGAAATAAATACAGGTTTTTCCTGCAGAATCTCACTGATATTCATCTTGATCCTACGATCCAGCAGGAATTTAAAGCACCAAGCGATCCGAAATATCTTCTTATCTTCGGAAGCATTGCAATACTGATTGTTGTCATAGCCGCTATTAATTTCATGAATCTTGCCACAGCCCAGGCTTCAAGAAGGGCAAAAGAGGTTGGGATAAAGAAAATTGGCAGGATCAACAAGAGGCATGCTGGTAACCAGTTTCTTATCAGAATCATTTATTCTCTCATTTATCTCACTGATACTTGCACTGATATCTATTAAGATCATTTGCCCTATTTTAATGACCTGCTTGGTACCAAGCTTGAGCTGAACCTTTTATTCCAACTGGTATACTATTCCGGTACTTGCTTTGTTTCACTATTCTTGTTGGTTTCCTGGCAGGCAGCTATCCCGCCTTCTTCCTTTCATCCTTTAATCCATATGAAGTTCTTAAGGGAAGTGCAAAAAGCAGTATGCAGAAACGGCAACCTCCGAAGAGTCCTGGTAGTTTTTCAGTTTGCAGTATCAATACTTCTGATAACAGGAACCCTGATCATGTACAGGCAGATTTTATATATGCTTAATAAGGATGTTGGGTTCAACAAGGAACAAATGATTGTCATAAACAGGGCAGGTGCACTTGGCAATCAAGAATGAAATCCTTTAAGGATGCCGTAAAAAGATCCCTGGGGTGATCAATATTGCCAGTTCCACAGCTGTTCCGGGCCGTAACAACAATAATAAGGGTTATGGCATTGAAGGAAGAAAGGATGAGTCTTTTCTCATGACAACCAACTGGATTGATTATGATTACCTTGAGACATATGGAATGACGCTCGCCGGGAAGAACTTTCAATGAATTTTACCACCGACAAGCAGGCATGTATAATAAATGAAAGCGCTGTAAAGAATTTCAGCATCACCGACCTTGAAAAAACCAGGATTCCTGGAGCCCAGAGAAGACGGCACCAATAGATTATCTCCATGTTATCGGGGTAGTAAAGAACTTCAATTTTGAATCGCTTCGTAATCCTATTGAACCTTATATTCTTCTGCTTCAGGATGAGATAATAACTATTGGGGATATATTTACTGTGAGGCTCTCAGCGCAAAATTATCCGCAAACAATCACTGAGATCGAAAAGATATGGAAAGAATTTGCGTCAAATGATCCCGCTGCAATATTATTTCGTCGATGAAGATTTTGAGAAGATGTATGTCCAGGAAAAACAGAATGCCCAGATGGCAGTTATATTTTCAATTCTTGCTATCTTTATTGCAGCTCTTGGATTATTCGGACTTAACATCCTTTACAGTGGAACAGAGGACAAAGGAAATAGGTGTGAGGAAGGCTATGGGCTCGTCAATTGCCGGAATTTACTATGTCATATCAAGGGAAATAATTCTCCTTGTTTCAATATCGGCATTGATCGCCTGGCCGTTAATTTATTTTATTGCAGGACAAATGGCTTGAGAATTTCTATTACAAGATAAACCCGGGAGTCATAAGCTTTCTTGCCGGACTCCTGATCGCGATCTTGGTTGCAATTACAACAATAAGCTACAGGATCATGAAAGCTGCAAGAATAAATCCTGCACAATCTCTTAAGTACGAATAACACTATAATCTATGTTCAGGAACTATCTTCTTGTCACCTTCAGGAATTTATGGAAGAACAAGATCTTCACACTGATCAATATTTTTGGACTGGGTATTGCACTGGCAGTTTGTATTGTCGCCTTCTTCAATCACATGTTCAATTATGAATTCGACAGGACTCATGAAAACTTCGATGAGATCTACAGGATAACCTGCTTCAGGGATATGCAGGGCAGGGAGCAGGAGTATGGTGTCATACCTGCAACCCTGGGACTGGAGATAAAGAAAGACATTCCGGGAATTGAGAGGTCGGCGAGATTCATGAGAACAAATTCGCCGGTAAAGGTCGGAGATAACATTTTCCAGTCCAATGTATCGTTTGTCGATCCTGAGTTCCTTGATATATTCACGTTTCCGTTAATCATTGGAAATAAGGAATCCCTTGCCAGCCAGGGGAATGTCCTTCTGAGTGAGAAAATGTCTAAAACACTCTTCGGTGATGAATTTCCTGTTGGTAAAACAATAGTTGTGGTTAATGATCAGAACAAGGAGTTCACATATACTGGTAAGTGGCGTGTTTTCTGATCTTCCCGAAAATTCAAGCTTCCGCATAGATGTACTTTCACACTTCGATAATTTCATGCTGATGTGGAACGTGAATGATGCTGACTGGAAGTGGATGACAAGGGGCCTCTTTGTTCAGATCCCTGACAGATCACTGATCTCTTCAGTCACTGCCGGATTAAAAAACTATCTGCCTGTACAGAACCGGGCCAGGGAGGATTTCAGGATAAACCGGTTTTCTCTTATACCCCTGAAAGACGTAGGCTCCAACTCAAGGAATATATGGTCGTCAAGCCTTTTTCCCTCATTGCATCCGGCGGCACTTTTTGCCCCTCCGATAATGGCGATTTTTATTCTTTTGATTGCCTGTTTTAATTTCGCAAATACTTCCATTGCAACATTCAGCAGACGACTTAAAGAGATTGGGCTGAGAAAAACTTTCGGAGGTCAGAGAAGTCAGCTGATAGCACAATTCATGATCGAGACTTTTATTATCTGTTTCCTGGCTTTAATAATAGGTCTTGCTATTGCATCATTCCTGGTGCCTGCATATAGCAATCTGTGGGAATATATGTCTATTGAACTGACATTCAGCAAATATCCATTCTTCTGGATATTCCTGATCCTGCTTTTATCTCTGACAGGATTTATAGCCGGTGTTTATCCTGCAATTTATGTCAGCTCCTTCAGCCCTGTTTATGTTCTTAAAGGGGACATCCCCTTTCCATGGATCAGGAAGGCTGTCGTCTGTACTTCTTTCCTTGCAGTTTGCAATTTCCGTCATGGCGCTCGTTATGGGGATCACCTTCTGCCAGGAATGCCGATTATCAAAGAACGCTGGATCTCGGCTATGACAGGGACAAGCTGATAGTGGTCGAGGTTCCGGGCAGGTTATATACCTCATACCGGAATGAAATCATTGCCAATCCGAAAGTAATTGCCGCAGGGGGGACGTGGGAACATATCGGATGGGGTGGTTACAGGAGACCGGTAAAGGATGCTGAAAAACAACTTGAGGTGGATGTACTGGATATTGGTCCGGAATACGCTCAGACAATGGGATTACGTCTTGCAGAGGGCAGGTTTTTCGATAAGGAGAGGGCAAATGCCGACCGGTCAAATTCATCAATAATTGTAAATCAGAAACTGGTTAAGGATTTCGGCTGGACTGAAGCTGTGGGGAAAACGATTACCCTATATGACACAACCACCCTGACGGTAATTGGAGTGGCAGAAGATTTTTACACATCAGGCGTATGGCAGAAGATTGAGCCTGCTATTCTCAGGCTGTCAGGCGGAGATGAGTTCGGGATCATGGCTGTCAGGGCTAGCTCTGAAGATATCCCTGCCGTACTGGACTTCCTTGGCAGGAAGTGGAAGGAACTGTCTACAAATCAGGTTTTTAACGGCAGAACCCAGGAAGATACGATGCAGGAAGAGAAAGATATTAACGGTAGCATTTTGAAAGTTAATTTGTTCCTTGCAATTGTTGCTTCTCTCCTGTCATTAATAGGGATGTACAATCTTGTTTCACTTGATATAATCCGCCGTACCAAGGAAGTGGGAATAAGGAAGATCCAGGGTGCCCCCGTGCCATTGATAATGTTCCTCGTAAGCAAAAAATTCATCATTGTCCTTATAATTGCTTCAATACTTGGATGTGCAGGAGGTTATTACTTGTCTGTAAAGCTGATGGACAGCATATGGGATTATTTTGTGCAGGTAGGTGCTGGCATTCTGATGTCGGCAGCACTGATAATGATTATTGCGACAATGGCGACTTTAAGCCTTAAGATAATACGGGCAGCAATGAAAAATCCGGTTGAGGCACTCAGATATGAGTGACGAGATCCTCGATAGCGAAGCGTATCGGGATGGAATCGCTGAGGTATGAGTAGCCTCATATCTGAGGGGGTCAATACATCCTGTTTATCAGAAGTCCTATCTCATCACGTTTCTTAAGCGGGAAGATATGGCTCCTGCCATCCCTGGTTATTACATTTATTCCCTTTGCAGAAAATATTCCATTCTGATAGAAGATCACTTCAAGTATATTGTCAAAAAGGATCTCAAGGTTGAACTTTTCTGTTTCCCCCTTTAAGGTTTTAAAGTATATCCTCTGGTTTGTAACGATCAATTTACCATCAACTTTCTGATTGTCAACAACCTGATTTGTATCGCCTGCTTTCAGGACTACTTCGTTCGGATTTAATCTGACTGTCATTTTTCAATAGCATTAATAGATTTTCCCTGTTACATTGTGTGTTTGATCATGATAAAGACGGCGATCCGGACTGAAAGTTGCATAATTCATCAGAAAAGATTCCGCATGTAGAGAAATGTCTAAAAATTAGACAATATTTATTATATTCGTGATATAAAAATTACCTATGGGTAAAGGAATGGATAAGTTTGTGCAGGGAGCATCGCCTACAATGATAAATGTAATGAACATTGTAAGAAAGATTGCCCCCACGGATGCCAATGTTCTGATAACTGGCGAGAACGGGACTGGCAAAGAGCTTGTTGCCAGAGAGATACATAGTCTTTCAGGAAGGTCAGGCGAGCTGATGGTAAGTGTCGATATGGGTTCGCTCACCGAGACGCTGATTGAAAGCGAGCTTTTTGGCCATGTAAAGGGAGCTTTTACCGATGCCAGGGATGACAGGAAAGGAAAATTCGAGCTGGCAAATGGAGGAACATTATTCCTTGACGAGATTGGAAACCTTTCACTTCAGTCCCAGTCCAAGATATTGAATGCGCTTCAGAACAGGCAGATTACAAGAGTAGGGTCAAACAAACTGATACCTGTTGATATCCGGCTGATCTGTGCCACAAACTGTGATATTATGAAGATGGCCGGAGAAGGGAAATTCCGTGAAGACCTGCTCTACAGGATAAACACAATTATGATTGAAGTTCCCCCGTTGCGCGACAGGGTTGATGATATTCCCATCCTGGCAAATTATTTCGTCAGAAGTTACTGTGAAAAGTATAACAGGGAACCAGTCAAGATCAACACTCATGCTCTTGAAAAGCTAACCAATTACGGCTGGCCGGGAAATATAAGAGAGCTTCAGCACGCCATTGAAAAAGCTGTGATCATGAGTGACTCGCCGGTTCTCCTTCCTTCAGACTTTGAGTTTGGTCAGACCGCGAGAAATGCATACCATCATGAGCTTACACTTGCAGAAGCTGAGAAGAAAATAATCCTGGACTGCCTGAAAAGAAATGGCAACAACATCAGCATAGCTGCAGCCAAGCTTGGCATCACAAGACAGACTCTCTACAACAAGTTGAAAAAAGTCGATCCCGGTCTCTCTTAGCTTACTATCTGGCCGTCGAAAAGGTTTACAATCCTGTGGGCATAACCTGCATCCCTGTCATTATGAGTAACCATAATGATGGTGGTGCCTTCTTTATTCAGTTCGGTAAGCAGGTTTATCACTTCAATGCCATTCTTTGAATCGAGGTTACCTGTTGGCTCATCAGCAAGAATAAGCCTTGGATTTGCGACAACGGCACGTGCAATGGCTACCCTTTGCTGCTGACCTCCCGACAATTGCTGCGGGAAATGTTTTGCGCGATGAGTTATCTTCATTCTTTCCAGTGCATCTTCCACCTTCTTCTTGCGTTCACTGCCTTTCATTTTCAGATAAATAAGAGGCAGTTCTACGTTTTCATAGACATTCAGTTCATCAATCAGGTTGAAGCTCTGGAATACGAAGCCGATATTTCCTTTCCGGAATACAGTCCTGTCGCGTTCCCTCAGGGTCGCTACTTCTGTACCGTTAAAGACATAGCTTCCTGATGTCGGATTGTCAAGGAGGCCGAGAATATTCAGAAGCGTTGATTTTCCGCATCCTGAAGGACCCATGACAGCAACGTATTCACCTTCCTTTACATTAAGGTTCACTTTGTTGAGAGCTGTCGTCTCAACTTCCTCAGTTCTGAAGATCTTGGTTAATTCGTTTGTCTTGATCATGTAAGTAAATATTAGTTGTTATTTGGAATTCTTGAAAACAAGTTTTTCATTTTTACCGAATGATTCATATCCTGAGATGATGACTTTTTCTCCGGGCTGCAATCCTTCCAGTACTTCATAGTATTTCGGATTCTTTCGGCCAATCGAAATGTTTCTCCTGGTTGCAAATGATTCAGAGGGATCAAGTACGAATATCCATTGTCCACCCGTTTCCTGGAAAAATCCGCCTATCGGCACCAGCACGGATTCCTTGGGCTGTCCAAGCTGAAGGCTTATATAATATGTCTGCCCGGTCCTGATATTATCCGGTATGGTATCTGTAAAGACCATATCAATCTCAAATGTCCCGTTCCTGACTTCCGGATAAACCCTCCTTACAGCCAGATTATACATACTGCCCTGTCTGTCAAGGGTTGCGGTAAGCTGTGTTCTGACACGGTCAATATAATGTTCGTCGATCTGTGCAGATACCTTGTAAGAGGTCAATACATTTATTTGTCCCATGTTCGCTCCCCGTGAAATAGACTGGCCGATTTCAGGCACTAAAAGCCCAAGCTGTCCATCGATATTGGCCCTGACGTTCAGGTTCTCCACTCTTTGCCTGACGAGTGCAAGATTCTTGCGCATATTTTCAAGGTTGGCTTTTATGGTTTCAACCTGTACTGACCGGAAGAGCGAATCAGCCTTCTGCCGCTCGACGAAAAGTTCCTGTGAGCTTTTTGCCATATCAAGATCCTCTTTCGAGCGGATAAATTCTTCCCTCGAAATCAGGTTGTCTTTCATCAATTCGGCATTTTGCTGATATGTACGTTCCTTTCTTTCAATATCATACTTCAGGTTGATAAGCTCCCTTTTTATGGAGATCCTTTCCTGCTCCATTGTCACCTGGGTATTCCTGAGAAAGTTTTCCTTTTCAGCCAGCTGGGCTTCGCTGTCAAGGATATTGAGATAGAGATCCGGATTGCTTAATCGTAAAATGATATCGCCTTTCCTGACCATGGAACCCTCTTCAATAAGTATCTCTTCCACACGTCCGCCTTCCTGGGCATCGAGAAAGATCGTGCTGATGGGCTCCACAGTTCCCGGAACAGTAATGTAATCATTGAACTGGTCCCTGATGACTGTTTCAATGATCAGTTTATCCTTTTCAACCCTGTATGTCGAAGTACGGTCGGTGAAGAAAGCCATATAAATCAGGACAATTATAAGTATCCCGAGAATTATAAATCCGATATGCTTCTTCTTCAGTCCTTTTTTCTTTTCGATGGGTTTGTCCATTCTTTCAATAGGGGTATCCATTGTATAAATATTACGCTTATTAGTTTAGAATTGTATTCTCGTATTCTCCTGTCGTGTAAAAGTTAATTGTAAGTTTTCTTATTATGAGCTGAAGCTTTGTTCTGAGCGCCTCGGTTTCAGCCCGGAAAAGAGTTGTCTTTGCAGCCGAATAATCTGTGACATCAACAAGGCCTGTTTCAAATTTCTTCTCGACCGCATTGAAGGATTTCCTGTTAAACTCAAGATTAGACTGGGCGGCAATGAATTCGTCCCTGCCCCTGTTGTAATCAAGACATGCATTTTCAATTTCTGTGTAAAGAGCGTTCTTTTCCTGCTCAAGTCTCAGGGCCGCATCATTCTTTCGGATCTTTGCAGTTTTTATATTTCTTCCGGTCGTATAATTATTGAAAATGGGTATATTGAGTGACATATAAACAGCCTGGCTGTTATTATTCTTCAGCTGGGTTGAGAAGGACACCTGCTCAATTTCAACATCTCTCAGGACCTTATAATATCCGGTATAAATAGAACCTCCCACGGACAAATTGGGTGCAATGGCCCCCTTTGCCGCCGAGATCTGCTTTTCAGAGGCACGCAACTCGTACTCGATGGCTTTTAACCGGGGCAATATACCGGAAGCGATAGAATAGATGCTGTCAGAGTTATAACTCTGATCACTTATTAAAAGACTATTCATCTCCGGGATAGCAATATCAAAATCAGTTCCGGATTCCAGCTGAAGCATCTGTTTCATGGTAGTAAGTGCCTGGCTTGCAGAATTATGCGCAATCGTAAAGGCCAGTCTGTCGGCCGAAAGCTGGCTCTCAATTTCAAATTGTCTCGACAGCGCCTCCTTTCCGGTTTCTACCAGTTTAACAATTCTGAAGTGCTGTTTTTCAGATAATTCAAGCTGAAGCTTCGAGGCGCTCTCAAGTCCCCTGGCATAGAGTACCTGGTAATACTGACCAAGAATATCAACAATAAGAATATTCCTGCTGATTTTTTCCGATTCCAGTCCTGCCTTAACCATGAACTTGTTCGCAGAGATGGAATTCAGAGTTGTAAATCCGCTGAATAACTGAAGATTCGTGTTTAACGAATATGAATTGCTGATGTTCTGCTTGAATGTTATAAGGTTGGTGACCGGGTCGACAGATCGTCCAAATCCCAGGCGTGCATCCGAGCCTAAGTTAAGGGAAGGCAGGACATCCAATTTTGATTTCAGGAAATTAGCTTCTGCCGTTTGGGTCTGAAGGATCTGGCGCTTCAGTCCAAGGTTGTTTGCAACGGCATAATTGATGCAATCCTCAAGTGTCCACTTTTTCTCCTGGGCTTTGATCCCGGTGGAACAAAACAATAAGAGTGCAAATATCCAATGGATTCTGGTCATTTCAAGGCAACTATTTATCAATGATAGAGCCAAAAAACATGCCAAATAGCCAGATGTCACAATATCAGATAATTGCAGTCTCGCAGGTGCAATTTAATGTCTATTTATTAGACAGTCATATGTATGAATATTTTACATCATCTGGCAGAATTGCTGGCAGATTCTGTAAACTTTTCTCCTTTATCAACCTCATGCATGGATGTAATTTCGTAATTTAGTTTTAACAAAAACGGGGATTTTACTAAACATTAAAATCATGCTTAGGAATTACTTTATTTCAGCTTACAGGAGTATTAAAAAGAATAAGTTTTTCTCATTCCTGAATATTTTCGGACCTGCAATAGGCATTACTTGTGCGATACTGATCCTGTTGTATGTACAGGAAGAGCTTACATTTGACAAGCATAACAAAAATTATGACCGCATCTACAGGCTGGAGAGTGATTTCAATATTTCCGGCAAGGCCACACTGGCAGCGCTTGTCCCTATACCGATGGCTCCGACACTTAAGGATGAATTCCCTGAAATAAAGGAAATCGCACGTTTCGCCGGTTTCGGGATTCAGGACATCCTTTTTCAGTACAAAGATCTTAAATTCTTTGAAGACAAATTATACTTCGCCGACTCAACTGTATTTAAGGTTTTCGATTATGATTTTATTCTGGGATCTCCCGATAATGCTTTAAATGAACCGAATACTATTGTTATAACCGAAAGTTTCGCTTCAAGGTATTTTGGAAAGGAAAATCCAATGGGAGAAGCTTTGATTACCAGTAATTTTGGTAACTGCCGTGTTACAGGAGTAATTAAAGATGTGCCAGCCAATTCGCACCTCAGGTTTGATTGTCTTCTTTCGATGGCAACAATTGTTGAACTCGCAGGTGTCGACAGGTTCAATTCAAGGAGTGCACCTGCATACTGGAATATTTCTGCTTTCGGTTATATTCTGCTGGATGACAATGCTAGAATTGAAGATCTCCTTGCCAAATTTCCAGGCTTTTATGAAAAGTACATGAGTTCCCTGGGGAAACAGATAAATGCCACTTTCCAGCTCAAAGCAACCAGGATGGATAAGGTGCATTTTAGTTCAAAGCTGGAGTTTGACCTTCCTGTTGGCAACTTTAATTATATCATAATATTCTCACTTGTCGGAGTCTTTATGCTTCTGATTGCCAGTCTGAATTACATGAATATGGCAACCGCCCGGTCGACAAACCGTTCGAAAGAGGTCGGATTAAGGAAAGTAATAGGCGCCGGAAAAGGAGTTCTGATCAGACAATTCATAAGCGAATCGATGGTCCTTGTGATTATAGCATTAATACTGGCTTTAATCGCTGCCATATTTATTTTGCCTTCTTTTAATGTTTTAACCGACAAAGCATTAAAAATAGCGAACCTGTTTAAACCGGTTACTTTCATTTTGATTCTGTTGATCACACTTTTTGTCGGACTTATTTCAGGCAGCTATCCTGCTTTTTATCTCTCCTCTTTTTCACCGGTTGACGTTCTTAAAAGTAATGTAAACCCACGCCAGGGAAAAGGAATACTTAGAAAGATTCTGGTAGTTTTTCAGTTTGCGATCTCAGGTATTCTTATAATCGGTACCATGATAGTGGCGGGTCAGCAAAGGTTTATCAGGAATAAGGATCTTGGTTTAAATAAAGAAAATATCATGATCATTCCGATCAGGGATACCGCATTCATTAATAAAAAGCTGCAGCCTTTCAAAGATGAGCTGTTAAAGCTCCCGGATATCAGGGGTGTGTCATCTGCAATTCTTGTGCCTCCGCTTAATGGCCAGCAAAGTTGTATTCCAGATTGAAAAAGACAGCAACATGGTGGAGCTGGCAACAAGCTTTTCAGTTGTAGACCATGATTTCATAGACGTAATGCAAATGAAGATAACTGAGGGCAGGAATTTCGACAGGTCCAGGACCTCAGATCTTACCCAGGCTTTTGTTGTAAATGAAACAGCTGTCAAGGCATTCGGATGGGGAGGGAATGCCCTCGGGAAAAGAATCAAATTTGGAATTAATCCTTCAACAGGAACCGCCCAGAGAGATGGAGTTGTCATAGGCGTGGTGAAGGACTTCCATTTTACCTCCATTCATAATCCCATCGAACCATTTATTTTTGTTGTAAGCAGGACTCCCACCACATATTTTTATGTAAGAATAAGCAGTGACAATATTCCTTCAACAATAGAAAATGTAAAGAAAGTGCAGCAGGATCTGGGGAACACACTGCCATTCAATTATTTCTTTTTTGCAGATAAGCTGGATGAAATGTACACCGCTGAAAATAAACTCAATGCACTCTTTAATATCTTTTCGCTTATGACAATTTTCATCGCATGCCTGGGATTGCTCGGACTTACATCCTACGTAACGGAACAGCGTGCCAGGGAGACCAGCCTGCGCAAGATCATGGGAGCACGGGTTAACCAGGTAGTATGGTTGCTGAATAAGGATTTTCTTATTCTTGTACTTTTCTCCAATCTGATCTCATGGCCGATAGCATATTACTTTATGGACCGTTGGATAATGGGTTTCGCATACCGGATGAATTTCGGGCTGTCCCCATTTGTATTGGCTACAATTGTACCGTTCATTGTTTCACTGCTGATAACACTGACCATCGCTCTCATAACGGTTAGTTCTCTTTCAATAAGGGCGGCGAATATAAATCCGGTCAATACTTTATCGAGGGAATAAATCAGGCATTCAGCAGGTTCTCGATCAATTCCTGCTCCACAACACCCCTGTCGGAAAGAGCATCAATAGTTTCCTGAATGACATAAGACTGCCATGCATTGTTATGTGCATCTCTTACCAAATATGAATACTGTTGCCGGCTTGTGAAATTATACTAATTTTATATGGGTCAGAATTATTTTGCAGATGAAAAGGATCTTTTTATTTTTAATTATTTCACAATTGATTCTTTCATCATGCAGCATGGGAGACAGAAAGAATACCATTTCAATCTCCGGCGCCTGGGCCCTCTACCCGCTGACAGTCAGATGGGCTGAAGAGTACAAAAAGATCCATCCTGAAATCAGGATCGACATCTCAGCCGGAGGGGCAGGCAAAGGCATGGCAGACGTTCTGGGAGGACTGGTTGATATAGGCATGGTATCCCGTGAGATCAATCCTGAGGAACTGAAAAGAGGTGCTCTGCCAGTTGCAGTGGCGAAAGACGCAGTGGTGGCAGTTGTCAGTGAAAGAAATCCGGCATTGCAGGATTTACTATCCAGGGGATTGACAGTTGAAAAATGCATTAATATCTGGATAACAGGCAGCTGTAAAACATGGGGTGAAGCTTTCGACACGAACTCCGGTTATCCCATTCATGTCTACACCCGATCCGATGCATGCGGCGCTGCAGAAATATGGGCTTTGCTGCTTGACAGCAAGCAGGAAAACCTTGCCGGTGTCGGAGTTTATGGAGATCCCGGACTCGCCCAGGCTGTGAAGCAGGATTCTCTCGGAATCGGATTTAACAATATCGGGTATGTATTCGATTATAATACCAGGCTTCCGGTATCAGGACTAAAAATAGTGCCGCTCGATCTGGACAATAATGGAAAGATAAGCGACGAAGAATTTTTCTATGATTCGATGGACAACATGATAAATTCCATAACATCAGGCATTTATCCTTCACCGCCGGCGAGAGAGCTTTATTTTGTTCTGAAGGGCAAACCGTCGAATAACCAGGCACTGAGTGATTTCATGACGTGGGCACTTACATCGGGACAAAAATATGTAAGGGAAGCAGGTTATGTACCTCTTTCCGTGAGTGTCGTTGCATCGGAATTAAAAAATCTGGAGTAAGAGAGAGGATGCGCAAACTGAGAGAAATAAAGGATAAGAGCGCCAGGTGGTTCATGAGGGTAACAGCCTTTTCGGGCATTCTCTTCCTTGTAATAATAGGTACAGCCCTTTTCATAAAAGCTTTCCCTGCAATAAAAGACAACGGCTTGTGGAAACTGCTTGCATCCGGAAGCTGGAAGCCTTCCACTGGCGAGTTCGGATTTTTGCCATTTATCGTAAGCACTCTTTATGTATCGGCAATTGCGATGCTTATCGCTCTTCCCCTGTCGCTTCTTACAGCTATCTATCTTAACACATATGCATCGAAGGGCATACGCCGTTTATTTGAACCTGTCATAGATCTGCTGGCCGGTATCCCGCCGGTTGTTTATGGCGTGTGGGGTACAATTACAATTGTTCCCTTCATCGCAAGCAGTATCTCTCCCGGATCTTCGTCAGGATATTCCGTGCTGGCAGGAGGAATTGTCCTTGCCGTCATGATAATTCCGCTTCTGGTAGGGCTGCTTACTGAAATATTCAATTCGATCCCCCGTGAAATGACAGATGCTTCACTTTCGCTAGGCGCAACAAAATGGCAGACGGTGAAAATGGTGATCCTGAGGAGGTCGCTGCCAGGAATAGTAGCAGTTACGGTGCTCTCTCTTTCGAGGGCTTTCGGTGAGACAATGGCAGTGCTGATGGTATGCGGGAACAGCACGCGGATGCCGCATTCACTCCTGGATGCCTGTTATCCCCTGCCGGCGCTGATAGCAAATAATTACGGGGAAATGCTTTCTGTACCGGGCTATGAATCAGCCTTGATGCTTGCTGCACTGATTCTTTTCGTGATAGTGTTCTTCTTCAACGGGGTTTCAAGGTTGACCCTTAACCATCTCGAGAAAAGATTTCATTTCTGATCATGAAAAGAACGGAAGAAAATATTTTCAAGGTAATAATGATTATTGCAAGCCTGATAATCTTCGGAATGCTTTTATTCATCCTCGGGACTATTGTCTGGAAAGGTTTGCCTGCGCTTTCCTGGGATATGATAACAAAGCTTCCGGGCGGAGGTTTTTACCTTGGAAAAGAGGGTGGTGTGCTTAATGCGATAGCGGGTTCTTTCTATATCATCCTGGGGGCAGTGGCAATGAGTACAATTATCAGCGTTCCCCTGGTTATGTATGTCAACTTCTATCTGCCGGGGAAATCATCTCTTGCAGGTATTGTGCGCTTTTCCTTCGACATACTTCTCGGAATTCCTTCGATTGTTTATGGTGCTTTCGGCTTCGCCCTGATGATATTCCTGGGAATGAGAGCATCGCTGGGAGGCGGCATAATTACCGTTGCTATGCTGATTACTCCTATAATGATGAGGTCATTTGATGAAGTGACCAGGCTTTTACCACGCGACCTTCCCGATTCGCTGCTTTCACTCGGATCAACAAGGTATGAAATGATAAAAGTTATAATGCGCCAGCTTATTCCGGGATTTGTCACCGCTACTCTCCTTGCTACAGGCAGGGGCATTGGTGATGCTGCAACTGTACTGTTCACTGCCGGATATACGGATAATCTTCCCGGAGCGCTAAGTCAGCCTGCTGCAACACTTCCGCTTTCAATCTTCTTTCAGCTGGGAAGTCCTGTTGCGGAGGTTCAGAACCGCGCCTATGCTTCAGCATTGATACTCACAGTTTTAATACTTATATTCAGCTTCGCAGCAAGGTATTTCAGCTCGAAGTTCTCAAGGAACAGGTTATGACGGACAAAAATCATTCGACCAGGATCGAAAACCTGAATGTAATTATCGATGGTCAGAAAATTCTGAAGGATATCAGCCTGACCATCCCGGGAAGGAAAATAACCTGCATAATAGGCCCTTCGGGTTGCGGCAAATCGACTTTCCTCAAATCGCTCAACAGGATGCATGATGAGAATCCCGAAGTGAAAGTCAGCGGCAGCATCTTTGTCGATAACCACGATATCTATAACAGCAATGTTGATGTAATCGGCACCCGGAAAAAAATGGGACTTCTGGCACAACATCCCTGTCCGCTTCCGATGTCGGTGTTCGACAATGTCGCCTATGGTTTAAGGATACACAGCCTGGGCAAGAAGAAAGAGATAGACGCTTCTGTCGAACGCTATTTAAAGCTTGTCGGACTATGGGATGAAGTCAAAGGCAAGCTTCATTCATCAGCTGCCCGTCTTTCGCTTGGACAGCAGCAGAGACTTTGTCTTGCAAGGGGGCTGGCCATCGAACCGGAATACATACTTGGCGACGAAGCTACCTCATCGCTGGATCCGATCTCGACGAAGAAAATCGAAGAGCTCTTCATAATCCTGAAGGAGAAATATACGATCATTCTTGTCACTCATATCCTGCGTCAGGCGAAACGACTTGCCGACTATATAGTTTTCATGTATCTCGGAGAGATCATCGAAACCGGTCCCACCGATGAATTTTTCAGCAATCCGCAGCAGCAACTGACCAAAGATTATATCGCAGGAAGTTTCAGTTAACGAATTTTTTTCGTTTTTTGTGTTAAATTGTGGTCAGGCCGGTGATTGAACCGTGCCTTTTGCGGAATGGCAAAGCAGATTATAAATAAAAAACTGAATATCAGTGATGAGCATCTCAGGGAGCTTGAGGATGAGGCTATTTATGTAATGAGAGAGGTTGCTGCACAGTTCGACAGGAAAGGTGATCCTCTTCTCGGGAGGGAAGGATTCGATAGTTATGACACATATTGCCCGCAAGGCATTCTGGCCTGCCAGGATGCCATTCAGCCTTATGCATATCGATACCGGACATAACTTCGAAGAGACACTCATATTCCGCGACGAGCTTGTGAAGCAACTGGGGGTCGAGCTTATCGTAAGATACGTTCAGGATACGATAGATCAGGGAAAAGTCGTCGAGGAAACGGGAATCAATGCAAGCAGGAACAAGGCACAATCCATGACGCTGCTGGATGCCATTGAGGAGCTGAAGATCGATGTCGCTGTCGGCGGTGCACGGCGTGACGAAGAGAAAGCCCGCGCCAAGGAACGGTTTTTCTCCCACAGGAACGAGTTCGGACAATGGGATCCCAAAAATCAGAGGCCGGAACTCTGGAACATCTTCAACGGGCACAAGAATTTCGGAGAGCATTTCAGGGTCTTTCCACTGAGCAACTGGACAGAACTGGATGTATGGCAATATATATTGAACGAGAACGTAAAGCTTCCCGCGCTCTACTACACGCACCGCAGGAAGATCTTCCAGCGTAACGGCGTTTACCTTGCGTGGGCTCCTTTCATGAAGCTGAAATCCTCGGAAAAAGTATTCGAAGCTGATGTAGGTGCCGGACGATAGGCGATATTACGTGCACCGGAGTGACCCTGTCGAAAGCTGCTACGGCAAGTGAGGTGATAAGTGAGATAGCCGCTACAAGGATAACCGAAAGGGGAGGCCGTTATGATGATATGAGGTCGGATACATCGATGGAGGACAGGAAGAAGGAAGGATATTTTTAATGGTGCAAAGGCGCAACGGCATAAAGGCTCAAAGGCAGATGAGAAATAAAAATGAAAATAAGAGCCTGCTGCGATTTATGACCGCAGGGAGTGTCGATGATGGGAAGAGCACGCTTATCGGCAGGCTTCTCTATGACAGCAAATCCATTTTCGAGGACCAGATGCAGCACCTGGTGGAATCGAGCAAGAGACTTGGAAAGGAGAGTGTCGATCTTTCGCTTCTGACCGACGGACTGAGAGCAGAAAGGGAACAGGGCATCACCATCGATGTTGCTTACAGGCACTTTTCAACGCCTTCGCGAAAATTCATCATTGCCGATACGCCAGGGCATCTTCAGTACACGAGGAATATGGTAACCGGGGCCAGCACCGCCGACCTCGCGGTAATTCTCATCGATGCAAGAAACGGTATGCTCGAGCAGACCATACGTCATTCCTTTATCGCGGTGCTTCTCGATATAAGGCATTTCATATTCTGCATCAACAAAATGGATCTTGTCGATCATTCGGAATCGATCTTCCTCGGAATCAGGAATGATCTTCTGAAAATGGCGGAGAAACTGAAGATCAAAGACTTGCATTTTATTCCAATAAGCGCAAAATACGGAGATAACGTGGTCGAGCCTTCTGTAAAAATGAATTGGTACAAAGGCAGAACCTTCCTTGAACTTATCGAGACAATCGAAATCGACAGGGAAAATAAATTTCAGGAAGCCCGCTTCCCGGTCCAGACGGTTATAAGGCCATATTCTTCGGGGTACCAGGATTACAGGGGATATGCCGGAAGGGTATCCGGAGGCGAATTTCGCAAAGGTGATGAAATAATTGCCCTTCCATCGATGCTCCGGTCGAAGATAAACAATATAAATGACGGTGAAAAAAACCTGTCAGAGGCGGTTACAGGAGATTCGGTAACCATAACTCTTGAAGATCCCATCGATATCAGCCGGGGCGACATGATCGTCAAACCCGGTGAGATCCCAAGGTCAGGTCATGATATTTCCCTTATGATATGCTGGTTCAATGAGCGCTCACTGAAAACAGGAGGAAAATACCTGATAAGGAGCAACACCGGGGAGACTACCTGTATTGTCAGGACGATCAATTACAAGGTGAACATGCATTCGCTTGAAAAGGATACGAAAAGCCTCAGCACAAAGATGAATGACATTTCGAGCATTGAAATCCACACTGCAAAACCGGTCTATTACGATGCATATGTTCAGAACAATATAACGGGAAGCATGATCTTCATAGATGAGAGGACGAATGAAACAGTTGCAGCAGGGATGATCATCCCATAATAATTATGAAACGTGACACAATGGAAATACAAGAGCAGAGAAGCGATATTTCTAGGCAGAAGGGAATTGTAGTATGGCTCACAGGCTTGCCCGGATCAGGAAAATCAACCCTGGCTGCCGGACTCGAAGCACGTTTGCTCGGCATGAACAGGCTTGCCTGTATTCTTGACGGTGATGTAGTGAGGAAAGGGCTCAATTCAGATCTTGGCTTTTCGGATGCCGACAGGAATGAAAATATAAGAAGGGTTGCCGAACTTGCAGTGATATTGAAAGAGGCTTCGGTAATTACGATTGTCGCCTTTATTTCTCCATTTGCCAGAATGCGGGAATTCGCGAGAACCCGTGCCGGCAAGGATAGCTTCATCGAAGTCTTTGTGAAAGCTTCACTGGATACTTGCATCAAGAGGGATCCGAAGGGGATGTATAAAAAAGCCATCAGCAATCAGATAAAGGATTTCACCGGAATAACATCAGCCTATGAGGAACCGGAATGTCCCGACCTCATTATCGATACCGAAAAGCTTTCAGTTGAAGAATCAACCGATCTGCTTTTTAAAACAGTCATCAGGTACATTGATAAATTTTCAGAATAAGATGCAGCCAGCGGACAAACTGCCAAAATATCCTCCGGTTTTTTTTGTAAGACTTACCGATTCGGTGAGAAGAAGACTGGTAAAGATCAGCAGGAAGTTCACGCATCCCAACGTGACAATGATGGAGCATCTGCAGGATCTGTGGCTCCTGGGATCAATAAGCGTTGTAAATGAACTTGGAATCGCCGATATCCTGAAAAATGGTTCCAGGACCGTTGAGGAGCTCGCTTCACTTACAGGAACATTGGAGGACCCGCTTTACAGGATACTGCGATTACTCGCATCAGAAGGCATCTTCAGGGAATCGAAGAACAAAAGATTCTCAAATACCCGGGTATCTGAATCCATGAAGGAGGAGGAACTGAAATACTTCATTCAGCATACTCTTAACAGCATGCAGTTCAGGATCTTCGGAGAGCTAATGCATTCGGTCAGGACAGGAAGAAGAACTTCAGAGCTGTTTGTGGAAACAGGAGTATTTGAGCACATGGGCAAGTCACAGCGGCTAAACGACCTGTACAACAAGGCAATGACAAACACATCAAAAATGCAGGTCGCCGCGATTCTGTCATCATTCAGCTTCAGCAAATTCAAACATGTGGTTGATGTAGGAGGCGGACTGGGTTTCTTCATTTCTGCCCTTCTGTCAAAATACGAAAACATGCAGGGAACTCTTTTTGATCTGCCCCAGGTTATTGATGATCCTCAAAAATTGCCGGATCTGAACAGTTTCTCAGGCAGGCTGAAGACAGAGTCGGGAAGCTTTTTTGACACAATCCCTGCCAGCGGCGACCTTTATACACTTAAAAATATCCTTCATGGATGGAATGATGAAGACTGCATCAGGATACTAAAAAACATCAGGAAGGTTCTGGATCCTGAAGGCAGACTGATGATCATTGAGGTTGTAATTGAAGGACTGAACAAGCCGTCGTGGGGTAAAATGTCGGATATCTTTATGATGGCAGGTCTCGACGGAAGGGAAAGAACCGGGGATGAATTCAATTCAATACTGGGGAAGGCGGGATTCAGAATCGAACAAATCAGGAAAACAGTCTCTCCTCTCAGCCTGATAATTGCAGCTCCGGAGTAAATCATATCTTTGGATGAATTATGCGCATCTTCAGGTAAAGACTTTATGGAAGCAAATCCTGTGATAACAGTCAGGGACCTTGTGAAAAGGTATAAACCTACCGGAGAGGTGGCTCTCAGGGGGATTAGCCTGACTGTGCACAAAGGCGAATTCCTTGGATTGCTGGGTCCGAATTCTGCAGGAAAAACGACATTCACATCCATAATCTGCGGTCTTATCGCTGCTACATCAGGAAGCGTGATCATATTTGACAGGGATGTGACCGCTTCCCTGGGGGACATCAGGAGCAGGATAGGGCTGGTACCCCAGGAAATAGCTCTTTACGACGGACTTACGGTTAAAGAAAATATTTATTTCTATGGCCATCTCATGGGATATCATGGAGAGGATCTGAAAAGGCGGGTCAGCTCACTGATCGAGGTTTTCAATCTCGGAGATCATCTCCCGAAGCTTCTGGTCCATTGCTCAGGTGGTATTAAAAGACGTGTCAACCTGATCAGCGGGATCATACATGATCCGGAACTTCTTATACTCGATGAGCCGACTCTCGGTGTGGATATTCAGCTGCGGGAGATGATCTTTGAATACCTTTCCGGATTGAACAAGAAGGGCACAACGATCATATATACAACGCATTACATGAAAGAGGCCGAGCTTCTTTGCTCGAGGGTAAACATTATTGATCACGGCATGCTCATAGCTGACGGATCACCAGCCGCCCTTATCGAAGGGAATGAAGGCTGTGCAGATCTTGGTCAGGTATTTTTGAAACTGACCGGAAGGGATTTGCGCGATTAGGTCAAATTGATTAAGTGTACAGCTTGAAAAAATTTCTTGCCATACTGAAGAAGGATACACTGCTCATGCTTAGGGATTGGCCAGGGCTGGCGATACTTTTCATAATGCCTGCCATCCTTCTTATTGTAATAACCATTACCCAGGAAAGCGCTATTCCTTCAAGGAAATCAGGCATGAGCATAGCCCTTGCCGACATCGATTCGTCGGATTTCGGCCGTAACCTGATGAGAGACCTTGGCTCTGCAGAATATTTCAATTTCAAAACTTATAGCACGGCAGAGGAAGCAAGGATGGCTGTTCTGGACGGTGAATGCCAGATGGCCGTGATAGTCCCCGACAGTGCCACCGAAAAGCTCTATGATCTGCTGAATGAATCTCCCGAAGATCCATCCCGCGGGATAATTGCAGATCCGGATGAACTTGCGGGAGTTATTTTTCTTTATGATCCTGCCATTCAGAAGATATTTAAGGATGCAGTGCGTATGCCGGTCACTTCTCTGATCCAGCTTACTGCCGTGAAAGTACTGATGACAAAATACACAGAAGAGGTGAACCGGAGCGTGAAAAAGAATTCATCAGAATTCTCCGCCAGTCTTTCTGAAGAGGATTTCTTCAGCGGCATTCCCGATTTCCCTTACAGGAAAGAAGTTATAAGGAGATTCCGCGAAGAGCTGAACAGGAAGACGAAGGACCAATCGGAGATACAACTGCCCTTCAGTCCCTCATTCAACTCGGCCCTGGTTGAGGTCGAGGAATTGCCAGTAAGAGAGAATAACCTGGAATTCAGACCAGGTATCCTGCAGAATAATATTCCTGCGTTTACACTGTTTGCGATGTTCTTTATTGTGATCCCTCTTGCCGGAAGCATAATAAATGAAAAAAATCATGGCACTTTCAACAGGATAAGGACACTGCCGGTTTCCTACTTTCAGGTAGTTGCAGCGAAGATCGCACTGTTTCTTGCAGTCTGCGCTCTGCAGTTCCTCTTTCTGATGTTCGTCGGGAAATATATCATGCCTCTGCTGGGCGAGCAAACATCGATCGATCTGAATGTGAACATCCCTGCGCTGCTGGCGGCAGTGACAGGCAGCAGCCTTGCGGCGATCGGCTTCGGTATCCTTGTTGGTGCATTTGCCAGCACGCACGGACAGGCCGCCACCTTCGGCTCAGTAATGGTCGTTATACTTGCACTGCTGGGCGGAATTTTCGTACCCGTCCATATGCTTCCGAAAGTAATAAACGAAATAAGTTACGTATCTCCTTTAAGATGGGGTACGGATGCATTTCTGGGTGTCTTTGCGCGATACCAGGATATTGGAGGGATACTGCCTGAGGTATCACTGCTTACAGGCTTTTTCGTCATCTCTATTTTATTATCCGTCAGGGTATTTAAAAAACGTTAAGCACATTTTCCGGATTTTTTTTTAATATCAATGTCAAAAGATATTGAATTGTTCTACTTTTATGCGCGAATGATATATTTATGAAGGAAAAAGATCTTGTTACCGATTGCCCGTATCAGCAGGTGATACTTTATGCTGAAAAGGGTGACGGGACCTACGGCCCGTTACAGACCGGATCTTTTATGGCGGGTAATCATATATCAGAGCATTTCAAGATTGCCGGTAACCTGAGCAGGACACTCCTCGAACAGCTCAGGAAAGGAGAGATAAGCCCGATCTATTATTTCATGACGATTGAAGGCCTTACAGCAGGTGAATTGGCAGGCCGTGTCGGGATTTCACAATTCTGCGTAAAAAGACATGTTACACCGGAAGGGTTCAGGAAAATGAGGATCTCGAGCCTGAAGAAGTATGCCGATGTCCTGAATATACCTGTTGCCAATATGTTCCAGATCATCAGCACTGTTGAAGACAGAAACTGGGACATTGGCTATCAGGGCGAGATTGACGGTACAAAAACCGGTTCGATCTCACAGACAAGAACAGCCAATCCCATGTTAATTGAGACAAAAGTAATCAAGAACGAGAAATGAGTCAGATCCCGTTTCGGCATATAATGGCTGCACACTGTGAATCCGGAACAGTTACCGCTCTGCTCAACCATCATGGCATGAACATCACTGAACCGATGGTCTTTGGCATTTCAAGCGGCATATTTTTCGCATACCTGAAGACCCCTGTCATGGATTTCCCGATGTTTGCCGTGAGGAGCATGCCAGGTCATGTGAGGTCCAAGTTTGCCAAAAGAACAGGAGTCAGGTTCAAGTCAAGAAAATACAGGGATCCCGAAAAAGCGGAAAGAGATCTCAATGAACTGCTCGACAGAAACCAGCCGGTGGCCGTACAGGTCGATTTTTTCTATATGAATTATTTTCCGGCCTGGTACCGGATACATGTCAATGTGCACTTTATCACAGTTATAGGAAGGGATGGCGATAAGTATTTTGTAAGCGACAGTTACCATCCTCAGATCGCCGAGATAAGCCGTGAGGCTCTCATGAAAGCTCGATTTGCAGGTGGTTCTATGGCCCCAAAGGGATTCATGTTCTACCCTGTGCATGTTCCCGGGAATATCGATCTTGAAAAAGCATTAAAAGAAGGTCTCAGAGGTGCAATATATAATATGCTTAAAATACCCCTGCCCTTTATTGGAGTAAAAGGGATACGCAGATTCGCCGACAAAATTGTAGAATGGCCGAAATATGCCAGGGATGAAGATTTTCTGGCCGACAAGATATTCAGGATCACCATATTCCTGGAAGATCAGGGAACTGGCGGCGGCGGATTCAGGTTCCTGTATGCCTCTTTCCTGCAGGAAGCTTCGAAAGTTCTCAACAATACCGCACTCAGCGAGATGTCGAAGGAAATGATGAAAATAGGCGACGGATGGCGTGAAGTTTCTCTTGCCTCGGCAAAAATTGCCAAGCAGAGGGATTTCAGCAGGGAAAAGCTTAAAGAAATAGGTGATCTGCTCCGGCAGAGAGCCGATATGGAAGAATCTTTCTTCAGCAGGCTTGGCAAAGAAATATCAAATCATAAATAATATTCAAGATGCTTTTTGATTCGCTTGAGGAAATAAAGCTGGAGGTCAAGAAACTGATTATTGAAACCCTTAAGTTTGAGAATGTGAGGCCGGAAGATATCATCGATGATGTGAGCTTCTTCAGCGGTGAAAATACAATCAAGATAGATTCGATAGATGTGATAGAGCTGGTTGTCTCGGTTCAGAAAAAATTCGATGTCAAGATCGACGATCAGAACCTTGCAAAAGACGTAATCAATACCGTGAACACCATTTCAGAGTTTGTATACTCACAGCATCATTTATCCTGAGTGGCTATCAAAAAACACAGACTTTTCGGAAATTTACTGATGGGGATCAGGTTTTCCTCATTGATGAAGATTATTTTCAGGAACGGCCTTGGATTCAGGCCGATCTATATTCTAAGGTTAATCGCCCTTATTCCCACCTCGCTTCTTTCAGAGTTATTCTCAGTTGTTGAAAAGCAGAAATACGGGAAGGAGCCGGAACGGACCACTATTGTAAAACCGCCGGTATTCATAATCGGACACTGGAGGTCGGGAACAACATTCCTTCATCAGCTGTTATTTCTCGACAGCCAGTTTACTGCACCTACAGTGATTCAGACCGTAATTCCCGAACACTTTCTTTTCAGCACAAAGTACTGGGTTCCTGTGCTGAAGAAAGCGATGCCTCAAAAAAGACCAATGGATGAAGTGGAGATGAGACCACTTGATCCGATGGAAGATGAATGGGCATTGCTCAGGCTTGGTGCTCCTTCTGTACCAATGCTTAAGCTTTTCTTTCCTTCGCCCGGAATCGGTTTTTACAGCAGTACTGATGAATACATTCCAACTGGTAAGAGTCTTATTAAGTGGAAGAAAAGCATATTGTTGTTTTTAAATAAGATAACATTCCTGACAAACAAGCAGATAATCCTGAAGAATCCTTATCACACCCCCCGTATTTCATTGCTTGCAAATCTGTTTCCCGGTGCAAAATTCATCCACATAGTCCGTCATCCGTATAAGATAGTTCCGTCTGCAATCAATATGTGGAACATTGTTTCAGCTGAAAATGCCTTTAAGGGAGGATGGAAGGAGCCGACTACTGAGGAGACCGCAAAATCCGTCAATGATTTCTGGATAAGTGTCAGTGAAAACAAGGCGAAGCTTTCACAAGGCTCTTTTTCAGAAGTCAGGTACGAAGATCTTGAAAAAGATCCTGTGGGAGAGATAAAGAAGGATTTATTCGGAACTCGGATTGGTCTTTTCTTCAGAGCATGGGAAAAGCATACTTCAATTCATGGAGGAAAAGAAGAGCTACAGGAAAAACATTTTCACCCTCTCCGGAGATGAAAAAAATGTCATAACAGGGTGCTCGGAGATTATATGCATAATTATGGCTACTAATATCCTATCAAAATAGATTTTCATATGAACTTTTTTTTAACTTTGATATAAGCATCATGGTCAAATGATTTATGCCATAGTATCCATTATTGACAAAGTAAGATAACATCATCAATTATTAATTTCAAAAATAATTAACATGAAAACAAAAGCTTTCTTAATTTTTCTGGCCGCCCTTATGATTGGTTTTTCCTCGGCTTATGCACAGGGATTTCAGGCTCCTGCTGAAGGAAAAGCAGTAGTTTATTTTACCCGTATTACAGGGTATGGAGGTCCCACATCATTTGAGTACTTCCATAATGACAAGTACATCGGGATATTCAATAAGAAGAATTACATGCGCTATGAACTGGATCCCGGAGAACAGCTTCTTTGGGCTTCATCCGAGAATAAGGAATTCGTTACTACCGACCTTAAAGCCGGCGGCACATATATTATTTTAATAGATGTGATCATGGGCGCTATGAAAGCACGTGTTGGCATGACTCCAATTACAGCTGCTGATGAACGTTTTGCCAGGGTTAAAGAGCTGATAAATGAACAGCCTCCTGTGGTTACTACGGAGAAGAAGATAGCAGAGATGAACAAAAAGCTGGAAAAATTCATCCCGGAAACACTGGAGAAATACAATACAATCTGGAAAGCTGAAAAGAACTTCAAGCATATCTCAGCCGATATGGCGATACCTGAAGATATGCTTAAATAGTTGATTATAAGTGAAAAGCCGGCTTATGCCGGCTTTCTTTTTACTATCACTGCTCAATCAACTGGAATAACACAGGGACCGTATACCATACACATACCGGTGTGCCGTTTTGCCTTCCGGCTTTGAATTCAGGGAGCGTTCCAATTACCCGGAATGCTTCCTTGTCAAGCAACGGATCAACCCCCTTGAGCAACACGATTTCTCCAACCGAACCATCTTCTGTCACGACAAATTTCAATATAACCCGTCCCTGGATGTTGTTGGCGATTGCCTCATCCGGATAAACAGTGTTTTTCCTGATATATTCAAGGAGGGCTTCGTCTCCTCCCGGAAACGCAGCAGGCTCTTCAACAACAATGAATATCTTCTTTTCAGGAGGTATAATATCTTCAGGCGGCCCGGTTACAACCGATATGTCATTTGTATCGCCGTTTTCGATTGTTTCAACCAGTACATCGGTAATCGGTATGAACACATCGCTCACTGAAGTATCCTCGACAACATCAGGGACTCTGTTTAAAACTTGTTTTATCATGCCTTTGGGTGGTTCTACTTTCGGGATTTCAACCTTCGGTGCATTGTAATTCTCAGGCTGAACGATTACGATTATGTCCTTTCCCTCATGACCTTTTGCAGGTTCGGATGTAAGCGAGATTATCAGAACAATGATTGTGCAGATTGCCGCGGTTCCAAGGATAGAGAAGCTGGTAACCTTTTTGTAGCGTTTCCGGAGCCAGTAAGCTCCGTATTCCCTGTTGCGGTTCGCGAAAATGATCTCATCGAATTCCGGAACCTTTTCTTCATTCCTCTTCATCATAGTAGTTTTTAGTTGTTGAACAATCACAGGACAACCGCATTCAACTATGTTTTGCGAGAGGGTTATTGTTATTTTATTAACAGCAAAAAGGGTGCCATTATTTGTCTTGCAAGTCTTGCAATCTTGCCGGTCTTGCATGTCTTATTAAACTTGCAGGACCTCCGCGACTTGCACGACTTGCACGACTTGCATGACTTGCATGACTTGCAGGACTATTTATAAGTTCTGGTCATTGTTGTTGGAACGACAATCACGAAATCAGCTTTCCCGCTGCCTTCATCACCCATCTTATTGATGTCGTCCTGAAGAATTGTTGTGATCGTAACGATGTTCAATCCGGGTGAATATTTGTTGAGGTACCAGATGATACCCATATGCCTGTCGGAGTGATAGCTGCCGTTAAAGTGAATGACCGTCTGTCCTGGCTGCCGGTATTTTACAATTGAATTTGCCATTGTTGCATCCTTAATAGCCTGAGCCTTAGGCAGATTCTCTGATGCATGTCCCATTGGCCCGCCTCCCATCGACAGCATATCCTTGTAGCAGGGAAGCTCCGGATCATATTCAACGGGAAGCGGAGCAATGAATTTTTTCCCTTCCTCTGATACTTTCTGCAACTCCTCAAAACCTCCTGAAGCCACCATGGAAGCATAATGGCGGGGTATGTTGGATGCAACGAATTTCAGGCCATTTTCCTTTGCAAAATTCAGCAGAGGCTTATAATCGGTCATATAGTTGTTCCATTTCCTTACTTCGCTTTCAAAGGAGCTCTCCTTGAATAATCCTGCAAAATACTCATCGATAAGCAGCTGGTTATCAGTCTCGAACATTTCTGCAGCCAGCACGAGGTTAATGCCTTTTTCATTGAAGATGCCTTTTGTAATCTCGAGTTCCAGCCAGTGAGAAACTGGATTGTCATGAAGCTCGCCGAAAAAAACGACATCGGCTTTCAGTGCATCTTTGAGCATATCGCCATAATCAGCCTTTTTTCCTTCACCTGTAAAAACTTTATAAGCCGGTTTATCCTGCGCATAAATGACTAAAGAAATCGTCAAAGCTAAAACCAGGGAATAATATTTCATCATGGTGTTCCGATTTATTTCATAAACTGCAAATAAAGTAAAACAACGAACATTTGAATAAGAATGCAAAGTTTGGCATTCTGCTTCATTTCGTTTGTTTTTCGTTCTTTTATCTTAAAAAGAAAGGCCGTCCCCCGGACAGCCTTCCCATAGCCTCATAATGATAATCTCTAATCCTATTTCAGACCAAACCTGTAACTGAACTTTATAAGGAACACATTATAAGGTATGTCATTGTCTTTGTCGAACAGATCCCCCAGATCGCTGAAGTAATCCATTGTACCTGAATTGTTATAGGAGTCTCTCGACTGGCTCCATACAAGATACAGCGACGATCCGGGATTATATTCCCAACGAATGACAAGGTTCGAGAGCCAGAACTGATAATTGAAGTTATTGTTATTGAAAGAGTAATCGATGCTGCCATTATTGTCTTCATCAATATAGTACCTGTTTGCCTCGGGATCATATTCCTGCTGTTCAGGAGTATATTTCCAGTACCTGTCGATTTGCTTTTCAGCCATAGGATCTGTAATCATTTTATGATCATAATATTTTCCGGAAGCCACATAAGGTTGTCCCCAGTACTGCAGCGTCAGATCAGGGGTGAGATTGAAGTTGATCCTGATTGAGCCGCTGATTGTTTGCCTGTCGATTGAGCCAAATATATACCTGTCGTAACCATTAAAGCTCGTTTTGGTAACGTACTGCAGGTCGCTGTATGATTTGTTGAATTCCGGGCTGACGCTGATAGAGAGGTAATTAGTAGGTTTATAGCTTACACTGAGCTCCGTGTAAATGCCATATGTAGCTGTCCTCAAAGCCAAGGTTTCCGTTTATAAAGTACTCGAGCACTATCTTTTTGCGATAGTCGGTTGAGAATCCGGCACGGAGGTTGATACTTCCGGGATACTTCATCATCGGACCTCCCCTGAGAATCGTCGGTAGACAGGCCTTCGAAATTCAAGATTTCCCCCTGTCCAGGCACTCCAGTAATTCTTGAATCCCATGTTTGCATTCCATTCAAATCCCTTGGCAACGATATCGCCGCCAAAATTATTAACCAGGTAAATGTCCCCATTGACGATTCCAGCTCCTGTATATACCCTTGGGATCCCACACGTTATAACCTGCCCAGATCACCGACAGCATCTGGTCTGCCTGTTGCATGTACCCCAGGTCGTTTGTTTCAAATCCAGGAGTCTTCCATATTACGCATCCAAGTAAATTAAGGTGTCCGTTGAGTTTTGGTAATCTGCATCCTTCCTCCCGATCCGAAGAGGGAAGTGCGGTTTGGATCGAACTCGGTATAATCATTATCAGGTCTCTGGTAATATCTTGCAGATGACTGCTGTGTGAGTGCAATGGCTTCTTTTGAGCCATTTACCAGGCTGAATGCTGTATTAAGGTTGAACGATCCAGGCTCTTCTCCTTGAAGATATTGGGTAAAATCAATACCGCCGCTATAAGCGGATTTATGCATATAGCTTCCGAGATTGTCATCAACAACCCTGTTGGTGCCGGTCAAAATGCCTCCGAGAATAGTGTTTCCCTCCTTGAAATCCCTCTGAACCCTTCCTATAAAATAATTGGTAAGAGGCTCGACCAGTTCGTGCCTGATGGTTTCACCAGTCGCAGAATCTTTAACCGGAGCCCACATTGCACCTGTTAATGCTTCAACGAATCCGAGTGATAATCCATCCTTTGTTTTTCCTGTCAGTTTGGCTGCCCCCAGAATGTTTGTAAATGTCGGCACATCTGTGTATTCCTGATTCCCGAGATCTGGGATACCCCTGCGGCTCTCTGCCTATTCTCCTGGAATAGAACAGGTTGTCATTACCCATGTTCCCGTCACCCAGTCCGATATTGAAATTTGTAATATTGTTGCCCTCGATGAAGAACGGCCTCTTTTCCGAAAAGTAAGTTTCGTAAGCTGTAAGGTTAACCTGTGAGGGGTCGGCTTCAACCTGTCCGAAGTCAGGATTAATAGTCAGGTCCATCGTCATATTATTCGTGATGCCGATCTTTGCATCCAATCCGGCATTAAACCCGTACTTTCTTCCATTCTCCAGGTATGTGAAAGGATTCCCCGGATCTTTTTCAAAGGTTTCCATTTTTGCGACTCCGTAAGGAGTGACATCGAATATCTTCCGGGGCTCAATCCCGTCGAGACCTGTCAGCTCGCCGAAATGATGGACTAAGCCTGGCGCATCTCTTGGTATATGCTGCCAAAAGTCAGTTTCATTTCTTCTGTATATGATCCTGGCAAATTCAAGGCCCCATACGTCGCCCGAGTTTTTATCGAACCTGACCTGGCTGAACGGGATCTTCATCTCGGCGAACCACCCCTCACTGTTTATTTTGGTCTTTACCCACCAGTTGGGATCCCATGATTCATCCTCGTTTTGCCCGTCTTCGGTGAACATAACGTCGTACTTTACACCGGAAGAGGCAACTCCGAAAAGGAACGACGTGCGAAGATCGTGAAAACTATCAAAAAGCACTCCGGAAAGGTCGCCGTCAGCAGCGTCGCGCCTGGTGAGGCGGTTTACGATACTGTCGGGATCGGTATCGTAATTTTTAATGCCCACGTACAGATTGTCATCATCAAAGAGAATTGCGAATTCAGTTCTCTGTGTTGCCGGTTGTCCGTTATATGGCTGATTCTGAGTAAAATCGTTGACCCATTCCCCTGTCTTCCATACAGGTTCATCAAGAGTTCCGTCTAATACCGGTGCATCGGTGATCCTCGTTGCCTTATATTTCTTCTTTTCAAGATCCTGTCCGGAAGCTGCACTGATTGTCAATGTCAAAATCATCAGTGAGAGCAAAATTCTTTTCATGTAAAATGTCAGTTATGGTTGGTTTTCAGGATAAGGACGTATATGAAATCAAATTGATGCAAAAGGGAATATTATTTAGAATCATTTTAAACATAATTCTCTTTTAATCATTTTACTTTTGTTGACCGTTAATAGCCTTCCAGACCCTGCATAAAAGAATGAAATAATTGCTTTACTGAAATAATGAATTTGCAATTAGCAGATTTCAGTTAACGATTAGCATTTATTGATTGATAAGATGAATTATTAAAATTATTACCTTGGAGGCAAAATCAATGTACTATGATAGGACGCAGATCTTTTTTTTCATTGAGTGTGGCAGTGTTTACTGTTCTTTTTTTGTCAGGAACAAGTGTGACCGCCCAGGAAGCTTCACCCCTGAAGGGGAAAAAAGTGCTTTATGTCTGGGGAGGCTGGATGGGCCATGAACCCGACAAATGCCGCGATATCTTCGTGCCGTGGATGGAGTCGGAAGGCGCGGTGGTCACAGTTTCAAACACGCTCGATTCATATACCAGCTTCGATCTCAGGAAAGACTTCGACCTTATCGTTCAGGCCTGGACGATGGGAACAATTACCGGTGCCCAGGAAAAAGCGCTCGAAGAAGCAGTTAAAAGCGGAGTCGGACTGGCAGGCTGGCATGGAGGCCTGGGCGATTCATTCCGGAACAATACGGAATACCAGTTCATGGTCGGGGGACAATGGGTAGCCCACCCCGGAGGAGTGATCGATTACAGTGTAAACATTACCGATAAAAAGGACCCTGTAACGAAGGGATTAACGGATTTTGCCATGCATTCGGAGCAGTACTATGTTCATGTCGATCCGAATGTAAAAGTACTGGCTACGACCACATTCACCGACAAGAATTCAGATTGGATAGGCGGATGCATCATACCTGTTGCCTGGAAAAAAGCATACGGAAAGGGAAGGGTTTTCTATTCATCCCTTGGACATGTAGCTGCGGACTTCAATGTTCCGCAGGCACTGGAGATTCAGAAGAGAGGAATCCGCTGGGCCGCCATGAGCAAGTATGAACCGATGGAAATGTGGAAGCAGCCGGTATATAAAGGACAAAAAGAAGCAGACCTTAATCATAAAGCTTTAATAAACTCATAGGTGTTCCCGGTATAATCGAGGAACTTCAGGAAATCAGTTTTGGAAATAACGAGTGTGGCTGTATTGACATTGGGATGAAAAGCCAGCCGTTCAAATTCCTGCAGTTTTTCATCGATAAAAAGATGAACATTCTTCTCAGTATCGTTTATCAGGCCGAAACGGTGAGACCGATCCCGGTTCAAGTCCCAGGTGCTTCTTCAGCCGCTGGTCTGATGCAAATGAGAGTTTTCCCTGTTTTAGTCTCTTTTCAAGATCATGAATATCAAGCAGCCGTAGATGTTCCAGTATTACCAGGTAATGCCTGTCTCCCTTATGGTTTCTGAAGAAAATATTCTTGCATCTGCCGGAATTGTAGTCCTTCCAGTGGATGATGGCATCATTGATTGTGGCAAGGGGAGGATGCTCGTGGTATTCGAAACTTATTCCAAGATCTTCGAGAAGGGCATAAAGTTCTTTCTGTCCCCTCATTGCTAAATCCTTGGCTTGACAACAAAGGTAAATTCCATTTCCACCAGCTCGGCAATATCAGAGCCGGCTTCCCTCATATCAATGTCCTCAGCTTCGTGAAGCCATTCTACAACCACAGGAACTTCTGAAGCTTTCAGCCTTTTGAGTTCTGAAAAAATGTCAAACAGGAATTTGGCTGATGAGGAATTGAAATATGAAAGATCAACATGCATTTTTACAGGCGAACCTTTGTGAAAAACACTGACGGCCCCTTCGATAATATCATCAACAAAGGTCCTTATCCATTCAATTACAGGGTAATACAAGGCTCTTACATCTTCCGGGGAAGAAATTCCACTTATGACAAAAATATTTTCATCAGGGGAAAAATTTATAAGAGGAGTAGCATCGGTTGGTTCAATGAAAAGCTTTTGCATCTGCAGGCATTTTTACAAAATTGCATCTAAATTTCAAAACTGCAAAAATTATTTATAAGGCAGGAAATATCAGAACAAATCATTGGTATCCGATTCAGGCACATAACCCTGGTCTTCCGAAAGATCGCTGCTTCTGGATGCTTCGACGGCCATACGGTCGCAAAGTTCGTTTTCGGGATCATCATTATGGCCTTTTATCCATACAAATCTCACATTATGCTTCCTGTAGATATTCAGGAACCTTTTCCAGAGATCAGGATTTTTCTTTTTCCTGAATCCTTTTGATTCCCACTGGAACACCCATCCTTTTATAACAGCATCAGAAACATATCTTGAGTCGGTATAAACCGCAACTTTGCTTCCTTCTTTTTTCAGAGCTTCAAGTCCTGTAATCACTGCAAGCAGCTCCATCCGGTTATTTGTCGTAAGTCTGAAGCCCTGTGATTTCTCAAGCCTGTGCCTGCCATATTTCAGAACAACTCCAAATCCTCCCGGTCCCGGATTTCCGCTTGAAGCCCCGTCGGTATAAATGGTGATCTCATTTGACATTTGGCAGAATTATACCGGTATTTGACATGAAAAGCTTGATGGCGATTGATAAAAGGATTACTCCGAAGACTTTCTTCAGGATCTGCAATCCTCCCTGTCCGAGAATCTTTTCGAAAACAGATGTCAGCCTCAGGACGAAATATACAATTACCATGTTGAAAACGAGAGCTATGAAGATATTGATTGTCTCGTATTCAGCTTTAAGTGAAAGTATTGTGGTTATTGACCCCGCACCTGCGATGAGCGGGAAAGCTATCGGGAAAATGGCTCCGTTGCCATGTGCATCCTGGCTGAATATCTGGATCCCGAGGATCATCTCCATTGCGATCAGGAATATGATGAAAGCACCTGCTATTGCGAATGAGGATACATCTATCCCGAAAACACCCAGGAGAGGAGTTCCTATGAACAGGAAGGCCATAAAAATCATGAGGGATGTGATTGTGACCTTCATGGATTTGATTTTAACGCCTTTTGATTTGATATCGATGATTATGGGAATTGATCCCGGGAATATCAATTATGGCAAAGAGTACCATGAATGCCGCGAGGATCTCTTTGAGGCTAAATTGCATTTTAGATAAATTTTGTGCAAAGATAATAAATAAAACCCCCTTCTCTCTGGGAGAAGGGGGTCAAGGGGGACTGAGGTTCCTTACTCCACTATTGTCATCTCATCCACCAGGTGTTTTGCACCTGAATAAATGTCCATGATCCAGAGGACATATCTGATATCAACAACGATTGTACGCTGCAATTCAGGCTCATAATATACGTCGCCGCTCATGGCTTCCCAGTTGCCGTCAAATGCCAGACCTATGAGATGTCCGTTGGCATTGAGCACCGGGCTGCCTGAGTTGCCGCCTGTGATATCGTTGGTGGTCAGGAAACAGACCGGCATATGTCCTTTCGGTGAGGCATACCTTCCGAATTCCTTCCTGGCATTGAGGTCGATAAGCCTCTGCGGCAGGTCAAATTCATAATCGCCCGGCTTGTACTTGTCGACAACACCCTGGAGGGTGGTATAATACTTATATGTAACGGCATCCTTCGGATCATAATCCTGTATTGTGCCATATGTAAGACGCATAGTGGAATTTGCATCAGGATACAGAGTTTTTTCAGGAGTCATCTCGCGGAGCGCTGCCACCCATAGCCTCTGACCGGTAACAAGGTCTGAATCGAACTTGCTGCGTTCTGCCGAAACACTCTGTCCGACTTTATTGATTGAATTGAAGACAAGAATGCACGGGATCGTTTTCAAGAATTTTCAGGTTCGGCTTGGCCAAGAAATGCATTCATTTTTGCTTCGCTTGCAAAAATTGATCTGGCAAACATGTCATCAACGAACTTGTCAATATTGCCTTTAAATTTCTTGTCGACGATGGTCGTATAGAAATCGGGATGGTATTTCACAGGAACATCAGCCCTGTAAAGCTTCAGCATTGCTTTTGTCGATTTCTGGTCGGTGGTAGCGCTGTAGTCCTTGTATATATCACCAAGATTATCCTTGATTCTTTGTGTCGCTTCAGAGATCTTCTCGGCTTCTCCCGATTTCAGGGCAGTCAGGAGTCCGGTTGCCCAACTGGCTGAATGTAAGAATCTCACAACCCTGCATGACATTCATTCAGATACTGAAGGGCATTCTGATATTCTGCCCTTCCTTCAATTGATTTTTTGATCAGGTTCAATGCTTCTCCATATTTTGCCTTGCGGTCAGCATCCGCATTTACCCATGTGTTGAACTGATTTTCAATCTGCTGTTTCTTTGCAATTACATTGAGGTTTTTGAGCTGATTATTCTGGCCGATCGAATACTTCCAGTAGTTTGAAGAACCTGAATACTTTGAGGCATACTGGATATTGACCTTCTGGTCAGCCATCATGTCGGCCATCCAGATATCCTGCTTGATGCCGCGAATCTTTATCCTGTCGGGATTGGTTATTGTCAGGATCTCATCTACTTCATATGAAGTATAGTATCTCTGTGTTCTGCCCGGATATCCAAGGATCATTGCATAATCGCCTTTGTTAAGATCCTTTATTGAAACAGTGAGCCAGTATTTTGGTTTGAGGGGAATATTATCCTTTGAATAGGAAGCAGGTTTTCCGTCGGGACCTGAATAAACGCGGAACACGCTGAAGTCGCCTGTATGGCGTGGCCATTCCCAGTTATCGGTATCGAATCCGAACTTGCCGATCGATGAGGGAGGTGCACCGACAAGTCTTACATCAGTATATCTTTCATAAACAAGCAGGTAGAAGTAGTTGCCGCCATAAAATGAGGACACCTGTGCCCTGTAGTTATTGCCTTCCGTTGCCTTTTTCAATTGCTGCTCTTGCCGCACTGATGGCAGTATTTCTTTCGGTTTCAGACATCCTGGCTTTACATTGGCAAGAACCTGATCAGTAACATCTTCTATCCTTACAAGGAAATGTAACAGCAAGATCCGGGATTTGGAAGCTCCTGTTCCTTGTCATTGCCCAGAATCCATCTTTCAGATAGTCATGCTCAACTGTGCTGTGAGCCTGAATTGATCCGTAACCGCAATGGTGGTTAGTGAGTATAAGCCCCTGTGATGAGACTATCTCACCGGTGCATCCGCCGCCGAAGATCACGATTGCATCCTTAGGCATGCCTTATTAACTGTAGATATCTTCTGCAGAGAGCTTCAGTCCAAGCTCAGTCATTTTACCCATATTGAGCTTCTCGATCAGCGGAAGAAGCCACATACCTTCATCAGCCCTGGCCCTGAACCCGGCGCTGATCACAATAATAAACAAAATATGAAAATTTTTTTCATGTTTTATAATTGTTTGGATTAATTTAAAACAATCGGCAAATATAACTTTTATATTGAATAAGGCTATGTCAGAAATCAATTGAAATCTGTGTTTCGCAAAGCGAAAATGTCTTTCTGTGGTAACTGGTGATTCCATGCTCTGCTATCGCACTGCGGTGATATTATGTAGCATAGCCTTTGTTCTTATTCCATCCGTAACAGGGGGAATTCATCATGGATCTTGTCCATATATTCGTCACGGAAAGTTTTTGCCAGGACCGAAGCCGCAGCTATCGAAAAGTATATTCCATCGCCTTTTATTATTGTTTTATGCGTGATATCCCTGTAAGGGAAGAACCTGTTCCCGTCGATAAGAAGGAACCGTGGTTTTTTGGAAAGTCCGTCGATTGCGAGATGCATCGCCTTTATTGATGCCCTGAGGATGTTCATCTGATCTATTTCATCATTGTCGACGAAAGCAACATTCCATGCTATTGCCTTTTCGATTATCTCTCCCTCAGGTTAACCTCTGCTTTGCTGTAAGTTTTTTCGAGTCATTCAGTACAGGATGCCTGAAATTCTTAGGGAGAATTACCGCTGCTGCCACAACAGGTCCGGCCAGGCATCCTCTTCCGGCTTCATCACAGCCGGCTTCGATAAGGTTATGATATAAATATGACTTTAACATTCTGAAAATAAGGCAATAGAGAAGTAGAATTAAGGATTATGCGGTTAAAAAAATGCAATCAATAGTAAAAAAATCGATAATATTAAATATATTTTAAAGTAAGTTTTTAACACATTTATCAACAAAAAAGCTTGTTTTGTCAAAATATTATTTTATTTTTGGATCCTCTGTCAGAAAAATAATAAATGTTAAAGGTACTCAGGATTATAATCATAAGTATTCCTGTTCTGTGGAATAACTGCCTGTCACAGTCGATATCACATCAGGTACTTGTCCCAATGGCAGGAGTTGAACATAGCGGCAATATTTACTTTTCCCAGACTGTTGGAGAGACAATGGTTGAGTATACGGGCTGTTCTTTTTATCTGTTGACACAAGGGTTCCAGCAGCCATTAATTAAAATCTTTGACATAATATCGATGACAATATAGTCAGGGCATATCCGAATCCGGTATCAGATTTTGTGACCATCGAGATGATCGGCGATAAAGCAAGGACTTACCGGATTGAATTTCTGGATCTTACAGGAAGGACATTTATTTCCGTGAAGAAGACCTTCGGGGAGAACTACAGATACCGTGAACAATATAATGTTAAAGAGATGGTGAGCGGGTTTTACATGATAAGGATAATGAGTGATGACGGATTATTCAACAGAACTTTCAGGATACAAAAAATATAAACAAAAGGATATGATCTCAAGACTTGTAAAGAGCTGTTTTTTGCTGATAACACTATCAGCAGCCGGGCTGAGCACGCTGGGTCAGAGTACAGTGCCATTGGGTATCCATTATCAGGCTGTCGCAAGGACCAGTGACGGAAAGGAGATGTGCAATAAAACGATCAATGTCATGTTCACTATCCTGTCAGGAAGCTCAGTGGGCACCCCTGTTTACCAGGAAGTTCATAATCGTGTCATGACTTCCCCGTTTGGTGTTTTTTCGCTGATCATAGGAACCGGTAGACGCATCGGAAAGTCAAGAGCCTTTCAGAAATTGCATGGGATGAGGCAAATCATTGGCTGAAGGTTGAGATACAGTTCGATAATGACAAGGATTTCATGTATATGGGTACGATGAAATTCGTGGCAGTGCCATATGCCCTGTATGCCCAGAAATCACTTGAACCGGGACCGGCAGGACCGAAAGGCGACCCGGGAGAAAAGGGACCGCAGGGAGATCCTGCATCAGACAACCAGACTTTGTCGGTGGTAAATGTCGATGGAACTGATTACCTGGCAATAGACGGCGGAAACCAGGTAAAAATATCCAATATCGAAAGAGACGGGGATCCGACTAACGAGCTGCAGGACTTGGTTTATGATAATGCAAAGATGGAGCTTCGGTTGACAAAAGGTACACCCGTTATTGACCTTTCCGCGCTTAAGAATGATGCTGATGCTGATCCTGCAAATGAGATCCAGGATCTGAAGGTCACAAGCGACAAGCTTACGATTACCGGCAAAACGAGCCCTACAGAAATCAACCTTGGCGTGTACAGGGATAATACCGACAGCCAGCAGTTATCGTACTCAGGGGCTAATAATTCCCTTACTATTTCTGGTGGGAATAATGTTATCCTTGGTGTTTTAACGGCTTTCAGAGCAAAAAAGACTCTCGCAACATCTGCTCCTTTACCAATGGCCAGCGTAGATTTCATTCCTGATAATATCGAGTATAATGATGGAAGTAGTCTCAATGAAACCACTGGAGAATTTACAGCCACTTATACTGGGATCTATACATTTGATATTAAGTATGTTGCACCGAGTTCAGGTGATGGAAGAATGGTAATGTTGTATAAGAACGGTAATCTATATGAAACTCTTGGTTCAAACATTTCAGCCGGGACAACATTATTCAGAACTGTGACTTTTAAATTGTTAGCAACCGATAAAATTAAAATGGTAATTAATACCGGAACCGCGACTGACATCGGCACAGGTACTTTCTCAGGCTACAAAGTATATTGATAATATTCTTTTAACTTAAAATCAGAAGAACTTACACAGAGGAAATCCGGAGAACCACAGAGTGTCACAGAGAAGAACCTCTGTAAAACTCTGTGTCTTCTCTGTGTAACTCTGTGTAAGTTCTTCATGTTTCAGATTATTGACTACATTTGCCAAAACAATTTTTATGATCACCAACGAGCAGATAAAAGACCTTGCGGGACGCCGTGACGCGTTGAGGAGGTATCTTTGACATCGACGGCAGACTGCTGGAGATCTCGGAAAAGGAAAATCAATCTCAACTGCCCGGCTTCTGGAACGATCCCCGGCAGGCCGAGGAACTTCTGAAAAATATATCACAATTAAAAAGCTGGACCGCTGAATTTAGCCGCGTCAGCACTGCAGTCGACGAACTTTCGGTTATCTATGACTTTTTCAGGGAGGGGATGCCACTGAGCAAGAACTTGATAACCAGTATAATAACTGCCTTGGTCTCATCGAAAACCTCGAAGTGCGCAACATGCTCCGCAAGGAGGAGGATCAGCTCGGAGCAATCCTGAAAATCAACTCCGGCGCAGGCGGTACGGAATCGAACGACTGGGCGGCAATGCTCATGCGCATGTACCTCCGGTGGGCTGAACGAAATAATTATCCGACAAAAGAGCTCGACTTTCAGCCGGGTGATGAGGTTGGCATTAAAACTGTAACCATCGAAATAGATGCTGAACAGGCCTATGGATACCTCAAGAGCGAGAACGGCGTTCACCGGCTTGTAAGGATCTCTCCTTTCAACGCCCAGGGGAAGAGGCAGACAACCTTCGCCTCGGTATTCATTTCACCTCTCATAGATAACAATATCGAAATCGAAGTCAGTCCGGCTGACATAACATGGGAGACATACCGCTCAAGCGGAGCAGGAGGACAGAATGTCAATAAGGTAAATACAGCGGTGCGGCTGCGCCACCACCCTTCGGGACTGGTAATCGAAAACCAGGAGACAAGGTCACAGCTGAACAACAAGGAAAATGCGATGAGGATCCTCAAGTCACAGCTTTATGAGCTCGAGCTTAGGAAAAGAATGGAAGAAAAGGCAAAGATTGAAGGAGATAAGAAAAAGATAGAGTGGGGCTCGCAAATAAGATCATACACTCTTCATCCGTATAAAATGGTAAAGGATCACCGCACCGGACATGAGACAGGCAATGTGCAGGCTGTTCTGGATGGAGACCTAAATGATTTTATCAAGGATTATCTGATGGAATTTGCAGGGAAATAAAAGACCGGAGACCGAGAGACCGAAGAACCGAAGAACCGAAGACCAGGGAAACTTAATTACTATTGTTAACATTATGGGGATACCAGATAAAGATAAATTATTTGAACAGTTTCCGCCGGTAAGCAGGAAGGAGTGGATGTCCAGAATCGCTGCTGACCTGAAATGCGATGATCTCAACACCAAGCTGATCTGGAAGACCAGGGAGGGATTTGACGTGATGCCATTCTACATGCGGGAGGATATCGAAAACCTGAAATACATTGATAATCTCCCCGGTCAGTTTCCCTATGTCAGGGGCAGGAAAATCAACGGCAACAGCTGGAGGGTAAGACAAAATATCACAGTGACTGATTATCGTTCAGCAAATTTAAAAGCACATGAATTGATGATGAAGGGTGTGGATTCACTGGGATTTTTTATTGCTGACCCTGAATCAATAAACGAGCGGAATTTCAATACTCTTCTTAAAGACATTGTACCTGAAGCCGTCGAGCTGAATTTTCTCTCTGATGGAAGGGCAAAGGAGATTGTAAAACTATTCCATGATTATGTAAAAAAGTCAGGGGCAGACCCTGATAAGATATATGGTGCGGTTGAAACCGATCCAATTGGCAGGCTGATGCTTAACGGCACGCTCTGTATTCCAGTTGAGCAGGGATTTGACTATCTGGCTTCAGTTGCCGGACTTGCCGCATCCCTGAGCACGGTTTCGCGTTGTTCACCTTAATGCCTCGAACTTCGGCAATGCAGGCAGTAATATTGTTCAGGAGCTTGCCTTCGGTATCTCGATGGGTGCAGAATATCTGGCACAGTTGACTCACAGGGGCATAAAGGCAGATACTGCAGCTTCAAAGATCCGCTTTTCATTCAGCACAGGACCCGATTATTTTCCTGAGATAGCAAAGCTCAGGGCTGCAAGACTGCTATGGTCTGCTGTCCTAAACGGATTCAGGACTGAAAGCGCCGGCTCTGCAGGAATGGAGATTCATTGTGTCACATGCGAATGGAATAAATCGGTTTCTGATCCTCATGTCAATATGCTCAAAACCCAGACTGAGGCAATGTCGGCGATTCTCGGAGGTGCTGATTCTCTTACGGTTGAGCCATGCGATATTATCTTCAGGCAGCCAGATGAATTCTCGGAAAGAATTGCCCGGAACCAGCAGCTTATTCTGAAAGAAGAAGCATATTTTGACAAGGTTGCCGATCCGGGGGGCGGTTCATATTATATTGAGAAGCTGACATACCTGATTGCCGGTAACGCATGGAGGCAGTTCCTTGAAATTGAAGAGAACGGAGGTTTCCTGGAAGCCCTTAAAAAGGGGATGATCCATGAAAAGATAAGGACTTCAGCAGAGGATTTAAAGAATACAGCTTCAGGAAAACTGATCATTTTCCCTCCTCAAAAAGAGGATATGGGAATCACTAAAGCAGTGAGACCATCTTTCAGAAATGAAGACCTTAATAACCTTCAATTTGAAAAAACGGATTTCCTGGAATGGGAGAAAAGCAGATCAGTTGGCAAAGAATGGATAACGGCTGAACAGATTCCTGTCAAAGGTGTATATGCAAGGGAAGATCTTGCCGGGATGGAACACCTTGATTTTGCAGCTGGAATTCCGCCTTTTCTCCGCGGGCCATATTCCAGCATGTATGTCGCCCAGCCATGGACAATCAGGCAATATGCAGGATTTTCGACGGCGGAAGATTCAAATGCATTTTATAAACGTAACCTGGCAGCAGGACAGAAAGGATTGTCGGTTGCTTTCGATCTTCCCACGCATCGCGGGTATGATTCTGATCATGAGCGTGTTACAGGCGATGTTGGCAAAGCCGGAGTTGCTGTCGATTCGGTGCTGGACATGAAGATCCTTTTTGACCAGATACCGCTGAACAAGATGTCGGTATCGATGACAATGAATGGCGCTGTTCTTCCGGTAATGGCTTTCTACATTGTCGCCGCGCTCGAACAGGGAGCGAGGCTCGAAGAGCTGAACGGCACCATACAGAACGATATCCTGAAGGAATTCATGGTGAGGAACACCTATATATATCCTCCTGAATTCTCGATGAAGATCATTGCCGATATTTTTTCCTATACTGCGGCAAATATGCCCAGATTCAACAACATCAGCATTTCAGGCTATCATATGCAGGAAGCTGGTGCAACATGCGACATCGAGCTTGCATATACCCTTGCCGACGGACTGGAGTATCTCCGAACCGGTATAAGGGCCGGCCTTGATATCGACACATTTGCTCCGCGCATTTCATTCTTCTGGGGTATTGGCATGAACCATTTCATGGAGATAGCCAAGATGAGGGCTGCGCGCATGCTCTGGGCGAAAATTGTCAGCGGCTTCAATCCGAAAAATCCAAAGTCGCTGGCCCTCAGGACTCACTGCCAGACTTCAGGATGGAGCCTTACTGAACAGGATCCATACAATAATGTCGGAAGGACGTGCATAGAAGCGATGGCTGCAGCTCTCGGACATACGCAGAGTCTTCACACAAATGCCCTCGATGAGGCGATAGCCCTACCCACAGATTTCTCTGCTGCAATTGCAAGAAACACCCAGATATATCTCCAGAAGGAAACTCAGATATGCAGAGCGGTCGATCCATGGGCTGGTTCGTATTATGTCGAGACACTGACTCATGAGATCGGGCATAAGGCATGGGAGCATATTATGGAAATAGAAAAGCTCGGAGGCATGGTGAAGGCTATCGAATCGGGAATCCCGAAAATGAGGATAGAAGAAGCTGCTGCGCGCACACAGGCAAAAATCGACTCCGGAGTGCAGGTCATTGTAGGAACTAACAGATACAGGCTCGAAAAAGAGAGTCCCCTTGAAACGCTTGAAGTGGATAATAGCGCCGTCAGGGAATCTCAGGTAAAAAGGCTCAGGCAGCTGCGCTCAGAGAGGAACGAAACAGAATGCCAGGCTGCCCTGAATGCCATTGGAGAATGTGCTGAAACCGGCAGGGGCAATCTCCTGGAGCTGGCTGTTGTTGCTGCCTCGAAACGGGCAAGCCTTGGCGAGATATCATATGCATGTGAAAAAGTTACCGGAAGGTATAAAGCTGTAATACGAACTATGTCAGGTGTTTATTCATCGGAATACAGATCAGATAAGGATCTGGAGGAAGCAAAGGCGCTTGTTGCAGGATTTGCTGCAAAAGAGGGGCGTCAGCCCAGGATAATGATTGCCAAGATGGGCCAGGATGGCCACGATCGGGGCGCTAAAGTCGTGTCGACAGGATATGCCGATATCGGCTTCGATGTGGATATCGGTCCTCTTTTCCAGACACCGGCGGAAACTGCCAGGCAGGCAGTGGAAAATGATGTCCATGTACTTGGAATATCAAGCCTTGCAGCCGGACACAAAACACTTGTTCCACAGGTGATAGAAGAGCTAAGAAAGCTCGGACGGGAGGATATTATGGTCATCGCAGGAGGCGTAATTCCTCCACAGGATTACCAGTTCCTCTACGATGCGGGCGTTGCAGCAATATTCGGACCAGGCACGTCAGTCGCCAAAGCTGCAAAACAGATACTTGAAATATTGATGCACTCGTTTGAATAATATAAAATCGTCATGAAAAAAGATCACGCTTCTGTTTTTTATGTTGACGGCATTAATTTATGGATGCAGAACCAATAAGTCATTAACTGAAAATCAACCTGCTATGGAAAATACCGGAACAATTGCCCAACCCACTGATTTTCATGACGCATCCACATGGCTGCTGGGTTATTTTACCCGTCAGATGATGACCAGGCCTCCTCATTCTGAATGGTTTCAGAAAGGGTATGATGATTACAAGTTTAATGATGATGCTGTTAAAAAATTAACAGAGATCAGCAAGGAGGGACTAGCCATTAAAATCGTCATGGGATCCTGGTGCCCCGACAGCAGAAGAGAAGTTCCCCGTTTCATGAAGATACTCGACCAATGGAAGTTCCCTGCAGGGAGCATAACATATATTGGAGTGGACGACTCCAAATTTTCACCCATAGGCGATTATGATAAGCTTGATATTCAAAGAGTGCCCACGTTCATCCTGTATAAAAATAATATTGAAGCCGGACGCATCATTGAAAATCCGGTGACGTCTTTAGAGCAGGATATGGTTGATATCCTTACAAGGGAATGAAAATAAACTATAAGAATTTACGGATATGGAAGAAGCAAAAAACAAATCGGGACAAAATCTGGGTGTAGCAGCCCTGATAACGGCAATAATAACATTTGTTCTTGCCGTGATCCCATGCGTGGGGCTGATGGCGATCATCCCCGGAATTATAGCGATAGTTCTTGCAGCTATTGGTCTTAACCAGGCACAGAGAAATGATTCTCCCCGCGGTGTGATCTTTGCAGGACTCATCATCGGAGTCGTAGCCACAATGATCTCATTCTCCCAGTATTTTGTTATTGGCAAATATGCCGATAAATTCAAATCTCACGAATGGTCAAACAAGATAGAGGAGATAGTCAATGATGTTGAGGAAAATGTCGTCAGGGATCTTGAAGATGCCAATATTTCCATAAAAGTTGAAGATGGAGATGAAAAGATCGAAATAAACGTTGGTGACAAATCCGACAAGGAGAAAACCCTTGAAGATCTGGAAAAGGCAAATGACAGTGTCTCTGTCGGAAAATAGAAACTCAGCAAATACAAAGGCAAGGCTTGGGGAGCCTTACCTTATTATAAATATATTCCTTGCCGGAGTAATCATGCTTATCATGATTTACTCCGGCATTTTTTCTCCCGACAATAACAGCTACCCTGTAGAGTGTGTTCACGAGAAGCTCACCGGCGAGCCATGCGTGTCGTGTGGTCTGTCACACAGTTTTTCACTTATCCTTCGCGGCAGGCTCGATGAAGCATATCAATGGAATATATACGGGATGAGGATCTTTCTTTTCTTTGCATCACAGCTGTTAATGAGGATCGTCTTTTCAAGGCTTTATATCAGGTATCCTGAAACGCGAAAACAACTGATATTGTTCGACATTATAGGCTCCTCAGTCATTTTCCTGATCGCCTTCATGCCCTTCATTGTCTGGATTTTCAAATTCTCCTGAAAGGACCCTATAGAGAATCTCGCTTTCAAAGCCCTTTGATAATCCATACCTGAGAAGCTTTCCTTTAAGATCATACTGGTTTTTTGCCCTGACAGTTCTTCTGTGTGCTGCCAGCAGATCGGTCAGGGTCCTTCTGTAAAGATCAGTATCAATAGAATCAAGGGCTGATATAATTACATCGTTAGGCAATTTTTTCAATTTCAGGTTAGCCCTGATTTTCACCTTCCCCCACTTGTTGTACCTGAATTTGTCCTTCACAAATGCTTCTGCGTAACGTTTTTCATTGAGAAAATTCTCTCTGGTAAGTGCCGAGATGATCCTTATTGTGTCAGATTCGCCTACACCCCACGACTGGAGCTTCGATCTGATATCATCATTGCAGTACTCCCTTCTGGAACAGAGAGCCATTGCTTTTGAAAGAGCTGTTTTATAAAAAGGGCTGTCAGCCATTGTGTGTTCCTTTAATTATTCTTTCCCTGCCATTGAGGTCTCTGATAACCTTGATGCCTGAATATCCGTATTTCTTCAAGCAGTCCGGTCATTTCTTTTCCGAAAGCTTCGTTTATTTCAAAATATACCTTTCCTCCCGGGACAAGTATATTACCAGCAATCTTCAATATCGCCCTGTAGTACATGAGAGGGTCTGAATCGGGAACAAAAAGTGCGGCATGCGGCTCAAAATCAAGGACATTACCAGCCATGCGTACTTTCTCAGACTCACGCACATAAGGCGGATTGCTTACAATAATATCGGTTTTGATAAATTGTGTGGCATCGAAATTCATCATATCGGCACTTAAGAAGGAAACGGTTGTATTATTGAACCTGTTGTTTTCCCTTGCCTTCGAAATAGCTCCTTCGGAGATATCGATCCCTGTGACGGTGGTCCCCGGAAGATTCAGGGCCAATGCTATGGCTATGCATCCTGATCCTGTTCCGATATCGAGAATCGTTCCCCTGAATCCCTTGTTCTCCTTAATTATAAGATCAACGAGCTCCTCTGTTTCCGGCCTGGGTATCAGAGTTTCACCGCTGACTTTTATAGTACAGTTGTAAAAACTGGTTTCTCCGAGTATATACTGAAGCGGTTTTCCTCTTTTCAGCTCCCTGCAGATGCTCAAAACATGTTCTGCCTGCTTCTGAGTCAGGCGGTTTTCGGGAAGTGCGTGAATGTGTGATCCGGATGATCTGAACAGGGTTCTTATAATAATATTGGCAAAAGCGCCTGTCTCCGTTTCAGGGTATACCCCGGCAAGTTCCCTGTCAAGAAGAGACCTGATGTCTTTTATTGTTTGTATATTCACGGACATAGATCAAAATTAGCACTTTCGAAGGAATGCCGCAGAAGGATGATATGAAATTCATCGAGAGATGCCTCGAGCTTGCCTCGAAGTCGGAAGGAAGAACTTATCCGAATCCGCTTGTCGGTTCAGTTATCGTACACAACGGCCGAATCATCGGGGAAGGATATCATCTGAAAGCAGGAGAGCCTCATGCCGAGGTCGTGGCAATAAACTCTTCCAGGGAAAGGGAACTGTTTGGTTCATCCACCATATATGTGAATCTCGAACCTTGTTCTCATTATGGCAAAACACCTCCATGTACCGACCTGATAATTTCCAGTGGTATAAGGAGAGTTGTTGCCGGAACAACAGACACCAGCGAAAAAGTATCAGGAAAGGGAATCGCAAAACTGAGAGAATCAGGTTGTGAAGTCATTACCGGAGTGCTTGAAGATAAATGCCGCTGGATAAACAGGAGGTTCTTCACTTTTCATGAGAAGAAAAGACCCTATATAATTCTTAAATGGGCTCAGAGCGCTGACGGATTCATCGATGCCGAAAGGAGCAATGATCGACTCCGGAAACCCTTGTGGATAACAGGCAATGCGGAGAGGGTTCTGGTTCACAGGTGGAGGGCTTCGGAGCAATCGATCCTTGCCGGAGCAGGTACTGTAAGAACCGATGATCCGCAACTGAATGTAAGGGACTGGACAGGCAAAGATCCCTTGAGGCTGATTCTCAGCAGCTCCGGAAACCTCGACAGCAATTCCGCCACTATTCAAAACCGGCGGGAGGAATATAATGTTTACCCACAAGCCTGATGCAAAGATCGGAAAGACGGTAATCATTCCGCTTGACACAGAGACCGCTTCAGCAATACAAATCGCAGACTATCTGTACAGTGCAGACATTCAATCGCTTCTGATCGAAGGAGGGGCAAAAGTTTTAGAACATTTCATCACATCAGGATTGTGGGATGAGGCCAGGATCTTCAGGGGCAGGGATCATTATAAAAAGGGGGTCAGGGCACCCTCGATCAGGGGAAGAACATCATCACAGGCTTTGTTTAGCGGAAGCTCACTGGAGATTATTTTAAATGACCAAAATCAACATTAAAGGCTAATTGATAATTAAAATTAATTGTTAATTTTGTGTTGATAAGTCAAGTTTAAGATATAAAGCTATGAATAAGCGAATAGTTGTTCTTATAACAATAATTGCATTGGTCATCGGTGTGTGCTTTCAGCGAGAAAGGCAAAAAGTACTATAAAGCGGGTAACAAATTCTTCGAGACCATGAAATATGAAGATGCCGTTGCCTCATACTCCAGTGCCATCGGAGCAGAGCCATTAAACTCCTCATTTTATTTTGCCCGCGGGAAAGCCTATGAAGCTCTTTTAAAGAACAATGAGGCAAAAGCCGACTATGAAAAGACTATCGTATTCTCTCCAAAGAATAGTAATGCTTATGTAAAGCTGGGGGCTGTATGCAACAAACTGGGTCTCTATGATGACGCATTGTACAGTCTTAACCGTGCCACAGGGCTGGACAAGAGAAATAAGGCAGCCTATCCTGAAAAAGTGATCACGCTTCAGAAACTGGACAAATATGAAATGGCGCTTAAATGCTCCGATACTGCATTGATATTGATTAAGGACGATCCGATGATCTATTATTGGAGAGGGATCATTTATTCGAGCCTGAATAATGATTTTGAGGCAAAAAAGGAATTTGAAAAAGCTATCGCAAAGGACAAAAGCATACCTGAGCCAAGGTTGAAATTAGCCGAACTCCTGCTTAAGAGCGGCGATTCTCAGGGTGCCATGGCACAATGCAATGAGGTCATCAAGAATGATGACAGGAATACAGATGCCTACTATCGGAGGAGCAAAGTCTATATGGCAAATCTACGACTTCCCGAATGCTATCAACGATATTTCAAGAAACATCCTTATTGAGCCCGCTAATCCTGATTATTACATGACAAGAGGGCAATATTACCAGGAATTTCCAATCAGCATGCCAATGCAATAAACGATTTTACAAAATACATAGAGCTGAAGCCTGACGATCCCGATGCATATTTTGCAAGGGCATATTCTTATCAGGAGATAAGGAGTTATGATGATGCAATTGCTGATTATAAAAAAATTACTATTCTTGCCGAAAATGACTCTAAAGCCTTTGAGGCAAGCAGTCTGCTCAAAAAAGCACAGGACGCGCTTTATGATCTTAAGCGTGAGGAATTTGCCCCGGAAATCACTGTAATTAATCCTTCCCTGGTTCTTGATTCGTTGGAGATCAGAGGCACAAGCAATAACTTCTTATTTCAGGTAAGATCAAGGATGAAAGCAAAATTAAATACTTCACAATCAATAATGTAAAGATAAATCTGACAGAAAAAAACGGAGATATTGAATTCCTTGCTGAATTAAATGTAAAAGGTATTGACAAAATTACTATTGTTGCCATCGACGATTACGACAATAAAAAATCAATTACATATTCCCTTAAGCGTACAGAAATAGATCCTCGGAAAATTATCATCATAGCTCCATATACATCAAAAGAGGATATTAAGATATATCCGGAAAAAAATTCACAAACTATTTTTTTAGAAGGAAAACTCAGCGATGAAAGCAAGATTAAATCCATCTTTATTGACGGTGTTTCAGGAAGCTATAATGCTAAAGAGTTGAATCCGGTATTTACCGCAACTATCGATATAGCGAACAAGGACAAAATAGTCCTGTGATAGCTGAAGACATTTACGGCAACCAGGGGTTACCGATTGAATACAACGTTAAACCGGGAAGGCGCCATAATTTCTGAGAATAATCCAATGGGCAAGACATGGGTTGTCTTTATCGAGAATTCAGCGTATACAACTTTTGCTAGTCTCGCAGACCCAGTAAGGAATATCGATCGCATGACGACTGCACTGGCTAACTACCAGATCGACAACAAATATTCAATAAGAAAAACATGACAAAAAACTGAGATGGAGAAGTTTCTTTCCATTGAATTCG
>CAVYYM010000018.1:0-15904 GCA_963772715.1 uncultured Bacteroidota bacterium | reverse complement strand
TCTGTTTTCACGCACTCACACTCACAATCACTCTTTTTGTCATGCGGTCCTGCAAGTCTTACCAGTCAGCTTCGGACTTCGGACTTCCGTCTCTTCCTGCAAGGATTCAAATAACTTTTTTATTGAAATCAGGGTCACTAGTAAACTATATCCATAATTTTAAATACAATATCTTCCCTGTCTCGCTTTAATGTAATCCTGTCCCCGACTTTTTTATTTATCATTGCTTTGGCTAACGGTGAAATAAATGAGATCTTATTTTTGGCAATGTCTGCCTCATCAACACCTACTACCTGAAAAATCCGGATGTTCCCCGACACTTCAGCTTTGAGGGTTACTGTTGCACCGAACCTTATTTCGTTTTGAGGCTGCTCCTTCAGATCAACAACTTTGGCTTCGGCAATTCTGTTGTTCAGTAACTGTAATTTTGCATTAATAAAGTTCAGCTCAATTCGCTTCTCATTCTCGCTGGTGCTGCTCAGATTGTTTTTTTCATCGATCAGTCTCTGTTTTTCAGCTAATAGCTGGTCCATTCCGGATGGTGTGACAAAGTTTGTTAAACCCTCCGGTAAATATGCCCTCTGTGGCACTATCGGGACTTCTTCCTGATCATCTTCCCTGACAAATCCTCTGCTCATAATTTATGGATCCAAACCACTAAATTATCCATTAAAGAATATTTTCTATCAGTTTTGATCAGTTTTTTGGACAACTAGTTTCCTGACTGGACTCAAAAAGCCGGAATTAATTCTTTTACGGAAATCTATATCTTTAAGCACGAAATCGTAATAAAATCATCATTTTATGATTCACTTAAGGTGGTATTTAGCGGCTCTCATCTTTTACATTGGCGTGGTAAGCTATTGTCAGAATGCCACCAGCAAGAGCCCGCTGGGACCGTGGATCAAATCTGCAGACAGTCCATTTATAATAAGAGAGATGGTTGGTGAAAACGGCACCGGTCACGGAGATATCTTTAAAATCGGAAAGAGGCGTTTACTTTATGTGTTCCATACACATTTCTCAAAGGAAGCTGTGAGTCCAAGTAAAACCGCAATAGCCGGGATCAGGTTCGTAAAAGACAAACAAGGCAAGACCGATAAGCTTGTATTAGTCAGCACCACATTCAGATATATTACCTGTAAAATACACTAGACCATATATCAGATAATCGTCTGGCTGGTTGCGACTTTTATCCGCCTGCCCTCCCTGTCTGCCGGCAGGAATGTAACCGGCGGATTTGCTTATACTCCGGCAACTCTTTTCTTGTACTCATTCAACGCTTCGTCAAGCCTTTGCCGTGATGTAGTATCTCCCGGTACATTGTGCGACGGATGGATATAAAGCCTGACACCCCTGTCGGCTAAAATCTCAGCAACGGTGGTAATTGTCATCCAGACACAGGTAATAAAAGCCATTGTTGACACCGGGCCTATTTTGTCCTGATGATTTTTAAGAGTTACCGAAGCGTCCTGCAAAGGGGCGCATGTATCGACTACAATGTCTGCAAGATCAAAAATTGTTTTTCCACATGAGTGTCTTGTCTGTTTTCCCTAGCTTCAGAAGCAGAACCGAATACAACCACTTTCATATCTTTTTTCTTTGCTTCTAACGCAATATCGATATTCACATTGTTAATCCCCGTGTGTGAAAAAAGCCACATAACATCATGTCTATCAAAATTATAGCTTTTCATAATTTCCACACCGTAACCTTCCACCCGCTCCAGAAACAGAAACTGATTAATTCCCATCTCACCTGTAATATGTGTGAAAAAAGTAAGCGGGATCTCGATAATCGGATGAAATCCCACAAAACCACCAATCCGCGGATACATTTCCTCAATAGGCAAAGTTGCATGTCCGCACCCAAAAGTGTGAACCCAATGATTGCCTTCAATAGCATCAGCCATTATTTCAGCAGCTTTGTGGATATTATCCATCTGGGTCTCTTCTATCCGGGTCATAATATCCCGTGTATTATTAAGCCATTCCTTTGCTAACATAATTTGTTGTTTTATAATTTAAGAAACTATTTAATGTTTTTAATCTTTTTCAGGACTATCACACATAATACTATCATTATTAAAGTTTCTGCGAAAGCAAAGGTTATAAGATGGTTTATCCCGAAATTCTGAGCTACTAATCCCATTCCGTAGTTAACCAGAGTATTGCCGATTAAAGCAATAAACAGCACTATGCTGAATGCTGTTCCTGAAAGTCCGGAATAGCGATCACCCACAAATCCCAGCATAATCGGAAAGCCACTGGCCAGACCTGCGCCCAGCATTACTAATCCCGCTACTGAAAGGCCAAATGAATTACAGCATCTTAATAAGGTCAGTCCAAAGATTATCATGACAAACGAGGGAATCAGTATTTTCTTTACCGGAACAGACCTTAAAATAGTGCCGTTAAGTATCCTCATTATTGTCATACCCGCCACAAATGATGAAAGTCCGAATAATGCATTACTTTGCTGCAGTGAGTGCTGATCTGTAAGGTATGTTGTTGTCCAGTTATTTATAATTCCTTCAAAGCCGCTCTGAAAAAAGAGGAAGAAAGCAATGATTAGCAATACGTTATCTTTAATCAGCTTTACTCCCTGCTTCAATGGGAATCCCTGTATCTGTTTTGGGGGAGGAAACTTGATTAAAAGGAAAACTACACCTGCCGCAAATGTCAGGATCCCGATTGCCGACAAAATTATCTCAAAGCTAAAACGATTTTTAAAGATCCCTGAAATGAGAGGCATCCCCAGAGCACCTATTCCAAAAAACGCACCCAGTACACTTAAGTTGGCACCCTTGTTCTTATCACTTATATCAGAAATGAGTGCATTTGTAGAACCATTAACGGCTCCACCTCCAAAACCAAAGAGGAATATGCAAATTTTCAGCAGGATTGTTGACGGAGCGTATGCAATTCCTTCAAATCCAAAAAACATAAAAAGACAGGAAGCCGGCAATAAAATCCTGTAACCATACTTGTCCACAATGGGTCCGAACAATAATGATCCTGTTAAAATTCCAAGAGGCAAAATAGAAAACAATGTTCCGGCAGAAATTTCATCGAGCTGAAACTTTTCCCTGAGATCTGCAGCAACTGAACCCAGAGTGATCAGACAAATTCCGAATAACAGCATTCCGGCACATGCTGCCCAAAAAACTACTCTCTTTTTATACATCAAGTTGATTTTAAAAGACCTGTTTCTTGCATATGTTTTAAAGCAAGGAATCCTGCACCATATACTCCGGCATCACCTGCCAATCCAGAAGCATCGATACTCACCTGATTAATGCCTATGGGTTGTGCCCATTTAGCGGCCTCAGTTTTAATCTCTGGTATTAAGGGTATTGCCGGACCAAATATTCCACCTCCCAATATGATCTTTTCGGGATTAAAAAGACTAATAAGATTAGCCACGGCCATTCCCCAAAGTTCCACACATAATTTAATCGCCCTGGCCGCAAGCAGATCGCCACTATCATAAGCTGTAAATACATCATATGATGTAATCTTTTCAATTTGTTTTTCCTTCAGTACACCGTTATAGTCTTTCTGATCGTCCAGAAATTCCCTGGCAACATTTGCAATCCCTTCACCTGATGCATAATATTCAAAACAACCGCATCTGATGTATTTTTTATCGAATGGTCCCTTCAGGGCCATCCATCCAATACATCCTGCAATATCATGGCTGCCTCTCAATATCTCCCCATTAACAAGTATTCCGGCACCGATACCTGTTCCAATGGATAAAAATATGGCATCGCGGCAGCCTTGAGCATTGCCCTTCCATGACTCTCCCAATATATAACAAGCCCTGTCGCTGTCGATTGTCACCGGAATATTTCCACTTATTGCTTTCACTTCCCCGAGTAAAGGATAATTTTCCCATCCGGAGATATTTGGGGCCCACACAGTACCGGCCTTTATATAACTTATACCTGGTACCGATATGCCGATAGAATTTATTTTATCACCCTGCAAATCTGAGTAGTTGATGAAACTAACCGTTTTCTCAGTAATAATCTTACCGACTTCAGGTCCCTTTCGGTTTCCCAGGGTAAATGACTCTTTAAATATAATCTCCCCATCTTCAGTAAAGATGGCCAATGCAAGTTTTGAGCCTCCAAGATCGATTCCTAACACAGCCATTATAATCCAATAATATCTCAGTCTACCAGACCTCTTAAATTATTAAAATTAGTCCGTTTTTTTTACGCTACAAACTTATTCAGTAGAAATGAGCCACATATCCTGAAAATTCAATACTAAATTTTCAAACTGACCTTAAAGGAAGTCTGGTATTTGTTGAACTATAGCCGCTTACAGCAACCCCTTTTCATGCAAGTCATAGATCAGTTCTGAGATATGAGCCTTGCCTGTCTTATTAAGGATATTCTTGCGATGAGTATTAACGGTATGTTTGCTCAGGAATAACTTTTCAGCGATTTGTTCACTATCGAGGCCTTCCTGTATCATCCTGATTATCTCAAATTCACGATCAGAGAATACATTACCCATCATCAGCAATTCCTCATCAGGATATTTAAAATATGAGAGATCATTCCCCACATAAAAATGGAAACCATGTTTTATCTTTTTACACCAGCTGATATCAGTGTTGACATTAATTAAATATACTGTATTATAAGGGGTCTGGCAATAAAATAAATAGCACTGTATAAGTTGATTAGAGTAATTTCCTGTGAAATTTCGAAGCCTGAAATTTGATGATAATAACATCTCACCTTCTTTTGCGACAAATAGTTCATGTGCTATTTTAAACATTTTAACCAACGCTAATTCATGCCTTTTAAGGTCATCAGGATGTGTCGCTTCCTTAAAATGGTAAGATGTCAGATCCTCCGGTTCAATGCCAAGCATTTGAATGCTTCCCTGACTGACAAACTCGGTTTTCATGCGAATCATGTCGAAAACAGAGAGGAACTGATTATTGTTTTTCATCATCTCCTCAAGTGAAAGTATAAAAGGGTCCTGACGATCAATCCCTTTGAATCCAAGCAAAGAATAGGTCTCTTTAAACTCGAAAAACAAGTTGTATTGTCCGTTATCCCTGATCATAATGTCATTCAATAATGCTGTTCCAGATCAGTAAAGTTAATATAAATACACATTATTAGGTATTGTTCCATGGGGTAAAATATCATAATATTGATTTTTTTAGAAGGTTGTAAAATGACAGTCAAATGTCAAAGTTATGGGACTTTTAATTTATAGACCATGCACGAGGAGTTGCAGCATATAATATCATACGACTCTAATGGCCGTCTGCTGAAAGGGGGGAAGAATTATAAATTACATCTGCCGGCAGGTATCCCTGCGTCAGATTTCTGGTCAATTATTGTGTATGATCCACTCAGCCGTTTAATAATCCATACCGATCAACCATGGCCTTCTGTTTTCAGCACTGACAAAAATCTTGTCTACAATAATGATGGTTCGGTCGATGCCTGGTTCGGTCCGGAATCTGTTAAAGGAAAAGAGAGCAATTGGATTAAGACATTACCCGGCGAGAAGTGGTTTTTGATTCTGAGGCTTTATTATCCGCTGGAATCATGGTTCGATAAACGATGGAGGCCGGGAGAAATTGAAGAATTGGTATAAATGACTTATTTTTAATTGAAAAAATGAAGTTAAGCAGATGAAAGGTTCAGTTTATTATAAAAATAATTTGGATTATAAACACAAAAAATCGTATGAAAAAAAATCTTCTAATTGAGTCAGCATTGTTTATGGTCTTGCCGGTTGCGTCCAGTCAATACGCAAGATCACAGGCTGAAGAAAAGCGGCCAAACATCGTAATCATTCTGGCCGATGATATGGGCTATTCAGACATGGGGATGTTTGGAAGCGAGATAAAAACGCCCAACCTTGATGCGCTGTCATCAAATGGAGTGCGTTTCACGAATTTCTACACTCATGCCAGCAGCTCGCCTTCCCGATCGATGCTTCTTACAGGAGTGGATACCCATCTTAACGGTCTCGGCAATATGAACGAATGGACAGCACCCAACCAGGAGGGCAAAGACGGGTATGAAGGAGATCTAAATAACCGCGTGGTGACAATTCCCCAATTGCTCAAAGAAGTTGGTTATCATACATATATGGTCGGGAAGTGGCATCTGGGGAAGTCGCCTGACAAAATCCCTGCAGCTCGTGGTTTCGAACGCGATTTCACCATGCTTGACGGGATGGGCAGCTACTGGGATATGACAAATATGAGTGCCTTGACTCCCAACACCCTTTTTACTGAGGATGGCAAATACCTGACAAAGCTTCCAAAGGACTATTACGCTACACAAACCTATACTGACAAGCTCATCAGCTTCATCGATGCCAATCACGGTGACGGCAAGCCGTTTTTCGCCTATGTCTCACACCAGGCGCCCCATGATCCCTACCATCTTCCGAAGGATTGGCGCGACAGGCATGTCGGGCAATATGATTTCGGATGGGATATGCTGAGGGAGCAACGATTGAAGCGGCAAAAAGAACTGGGTATAGTGCCGGAATCCAGCGTTCTGGCTGAGCGTATGTGGTTCATACCTGAATATTCCATCCTGGCACCCGGCACAAAGGCCGTAATGGGAAGAAAAATGGAGCTCTATGCCGGATTGGTAGAGAATCTGGATTATCACATCGGCAGGCTTATTGATCATCTTAAGGCAATCGGAGAATACGAAAACACCGTTTTCATCATTTTTGGAGACAACGGTGCGGAGGGGAACGATCTCGGCGCAATGATTGCAGGTACACCCGGAACCCGCGACAATCTGTTTTGGGCAATGAAATGGTCTCAAAATAATCCGAATGCCTGGGGCGACCCGGGTTCTTATGTTGGTTATGGTCCGGGCTGGGCACAGGTATCGATGACCCCTTTCAGTCAGTACAAGGCCTGGACGGCCGAAGGCGGTATACGAAATGCACTTATTGTATCAGGACCGGTGGTTAAACGGCAGAAAGGGAGCATAAACAACGGGCTTATGTTTATAGCAGATATCATGCCTACCATCCTTGATATCACGGGTGCCAGGTATCCTGAAGAAAATAATGGACGTGAGCTGCCAGAGCTTATCGGTAAGTCATGGTCCGGCGTGCTGGCCAATGAGGCAGAGTCTCCCCGCACCGCGGACGATTATATCGCATGGGAGATCTTCGGCAATCGCGCAATCCGCCAGGGCGACTGGAAGTTGCGGTGGGAAGTTATTCCGCTGGGCAAATCTGACTGGGAGCTGTTTAACCTTGCTACTGATCCGGCTGAGAAGCATGACCTTGCCGCGGAGAATCCGGGAAAAGTGAAGGAAATGTTACTGTTATGGGACAAATATGCAATGGAGAATAACGTTATTCTCCCCAACCGGACACCTTTTGAAACACTGTCTGATCAGTTACCGGCGAGAGTCCCTGTTGAAACAGGATTTCCGCCCCTGTCATATAAGCGACAGTACGTACCTCCTAAAGAATTAATGACTACTCCGAAGAACTAAAGCAACAATCATCATGAAAAAATATCTATCATCCGAAATTTCCTTGTATTCAAGGATTTTAGCTATAATCTTTTTAGTTCTGGCTTTAAGCTGGCCTGATACTGCGCATGCACAGGGTGACGGCGCCCGATTTTACTGGAAAGGACTGATGGGAACCAACGCCGTTCCTGTCATAGCAAACTCAATGGGTGGCAATGCCAACCCCATGGATCCTTCACTCGATGTCACTCCCGGTACTAATTTTTCAGCAACCATGAGTATTGCGGGATACGCAAAAATGCTGCCTCTGGGCAAGCGCTCCGCAATGGTTTCATTACTCGTCCCAATGGGCAGAATAACCGGTGATGTTTCCGTTAACGGGATACTCGAGAGTACCACCACTGCCAGGGGTTTTGGAGATCCCATGCTCCAGGTCAGCGTTAACGTGATCGGACCAAAGGCAATTATGAACATTCCCGACATGCTCAGGTACAAGCCGGGATTTTCAGTCGATCTTGTCGGAAGCCTTGCTTTTCCGCTCGGGGCATATGACAATACCACTCCGGTCAATATCGGACAGAACCGCTGGTACGGACGTGTCGGCCTGCCAATAGTCGTGCAGATCGGGTCATGGGTCCCGGGCAAGCGCACCACACTGGAGCTGCTTCCTGCCATCTGGATGTTCAGCGATAATACTGATTTTATGGGTGCGACAATGGAGACCAAGCCTATGTATCAGCTCGAAGGACATCTTACCCGGGATTTCATGGAGAGGTTCTGGGGTTCATTTGATGTCATCTCCTATTTAGGCGGACTGGCCACCATTGACGGCGTCGAGGGCAGTGCCCTTAGCAACCTTGGGATGGGAGGCACTCTCGGCTACCAAGTAAATGACAACATGCAGCTGAATATTTCCTACCTGTCAACTGTAAACGATAAGGAGCCTGAGGACTTGAAAATGGACGGCTTCCGAATTACGCTTCTCTACGGATGGCACCCGCTGATTGAAGGCATGCACCGGCTGAAAAGCGGCGAATAAAAACAGGATTGAAGCAGACATAAATCGGTGCTTCATCAAAAAATGTTTCCGATGACACAATGACTGTACAGGAATCAGGAAAAGAACGGTTTTCGTTCGCATATGTACCACGAAGCGAACGGTATGAGATGGGGAAACAGATGAGGAAACTGTGTCCCCGTTCTTCTCATGCACAGTGGAACCCGCCAGCCAACCGGGCTGATCCTGTTGATCTGATAATTGCAGGCGACAGGGACCGTATTCCTAAACTGATTCCGCTTCGCCACGGACGAATGGGAAGGTCTCCGTTCACATTCTATCGTGGTGCGGCGCTAAACATGGCTGCAGACTTATCAGCCACACCGGTTACCGGAATGACCGTGCAAGCCTGCGGCGACGCCCATCTTTGCAATTTCGGAGGTTTTGCCACCCCGGAAAGGAATGTGATTTTTTCGATCAATGACCTGGATGAAACGCTTCCCGCACCATGGGAATGGGATCTCAAACGCCTGGCAGCCAGCTTCGTAATTGCCTGCAGGAACAACAATCTCAAATCCGGTATTGCCTTTGATGCCGTACTTGAGTGTGTCAGATCATACCGTGAGAACATGATGATTTTCAGCGAGATGAGAACCATGGAACTCTGGCACTATTCGCTTGGACCTGATCAGCTGATATCGAAGCTAAAAGATCCTGAACTCAGGCGACGCGGTTATAAACGTCTTGAAAAAGAACAGGCCCGGAGTATTGCGGAGGAGATATTTCCTCAGATTGTCAAAGGACCGGAAAATTCCATATTCATTAAAGATGAGCTGCCGTCTATCTTCCATTGGGAGAACCATTCTCCGGGAGAGGTTGATAAGGATACTTTAGGGACTTTTGAGCGTTACAAGAAGAGCCTGCCTCCCGGCTTCAATCACCTTCTGAGCCGTTACCAGGTAAAAGATGTGGTAATAAAGGTTGTTGGCGTTGGCAGTGTAGGCACTGCCTGCTGGGTCGTTCTGCTTATGACAGGAGATGGCGATCCGCTGTTCATCCAGGCAAAGGAAGCCCGCAAATCTGTGCTGGAAGCCTACGCTGGCAAGAGTGTTTATCCGAACAACGGACAACGTATCGTTTACGGATACCGTCTCCTTCAGCCATTCAGCGATCCGTTCCTGGGCTGGACCACGGGGCAGGGAGGAAGAGACCTCTTTTTCCGCCAGCTGCGAGATATCAAGATCTCCATAAAAGTCGAAACCTTCGGAAAAACCGAAATGCTGAACTATGCTGACTGGTGTGGCCAGGCACTGGCGCTGTCTCATGCACGTACCGGAGATGCGGCAATGCTGAGTGGTTATATGGGGAGCGGTGATGTACTGGATAAGGCTGTTGCAGAGTTTTCGTTTGCATATGCCGATCAGAATGAGCAGGATTATGCTTCATTTTTAAAGGGAATCAAATCAGGAAAAATTGAGGCAGAGTTCGAAGAATAAAAATATCCGGCAGGTGTACTATATTCCTTTATAATTTTCTGTCAGAAAGGGAATATTCCGACAGCAGATTATGTCTATTAATAAAATCTAACCTGATCATGAAAAAAATCTATGCAATTTCTGTTGTCTGCCTTATCATGGCAGTGCTGGTATCATGTACCGGCGGAAAAGAAACTAAACCTCAACCTGTTCTTGGCACAAGGTCGGCTGCAATAATAGAAAAAAGAGGACTGAAATTCAAAGACCTTAACAAAAACGGGAAGCTTGACAAGTATGAAGACTGGCGTCTGACTCCCGAAGAAAGAAGCAAGGACCTTCTTTCAAAAATGTCGGTTGAAGAAAAGGCCGGATTTATGCTTATTAACTCACTCAACATGGTGGGTACCAGGGCAGCTGAAGCATCGGAAGGCAAGCTGAAAGCCAGTGATCTTTCCGAAGGCGGTATGAGACCACAAGGTGGAGGCGGCGGAGATCAGGCTGGCAGCAGACAGGGCGCTGCTGACAGGTCAGGAGCAACCGGGGGTGCCAGAGCCTGGCAGCTGCTGGAATGACCGGAAACGTATTGCCGGGATGGGTGGTTCAGGCGGAACAAAAAAGGTAGTCACGGAGTTCCATAACCGCCATTTCATCCTCAGGTCAAATGAGAGTGCCAGGATAACAGCAGAGTGGGCTAATAAGCTTCAGGAACTCTGCGAAAGCGAACCACTTGGTATTCCTGCGATAATTTCTTCCAATCCGCGCAACAATATAACAACCAATGCATCCCTGGGAACAAGTGTAGGAACAACTGTCTTCTCCTCCTGGCCAGGAGAACTTGGTCTTTCAGCCATGCGCGATCTCCAGCTTACCAGGGAATTTGCCGATATTGCCCGGCAGGAATGGGCTGCTGTTGGTCTGAGAAAAGGTTATATGTATATGGCCGACCTGTCGACAGAACCACGATGGTCGAGAGTGAACGGAACGTTTGGTGAAAATGCGGAATGGGTCGCTCAGATGATCAAAGAGATTGTACTTGGATTCCAGGGTGAAAGCATTGGGTCCTGCATCAGTGGCTCTTACCACAAAACACTTTCCCGGCGGCGGGTCAGGTGATGACGGACAGGATTCTCACTTCGACTGGGGTAAAAAAGAAGTTTATCCGGGTGGAATGTTCAATAATAATCTTATCCCCTTCCAGGCTGCAATAGATGCAGGAACCTCATCAATCATGCCTTACTATTCGCTTCCTTCGGGAACAGAATATGAAGAGGTCGGATATGCCTTTAATAAAGGGGTTATTACTGACCTGCTCAGAACCCAGATGGGATTTAAAGGAATCATCAATTCCGATACCGGGCCATTGACGGGAATGCCATGGGGAGTTGAAAACCTGACAAAAGAGGAACGCTATAAGAAAGCAATTGAGGCAGGAGTAAATATCTTTTCGGGAGAATCAGATCCTGCCATGCTGATCCACATAATCGATACAGGGATGGTTGATATGGGTTATATTGACAACTCTGTTCTTCTCCTTTTAAAAGAAAAATTTGAAATGGGACTGTTTGAAAATCCCTATGTTGATGTGGATGCAGCAGAGAAAATTGTCAATAATGATATGTTCAGGGAAAGAGCAGCTTTGGCATTGCGCAAGTCAATTGTTTGCTGAGAAACGAAAATGATGCATTGCCTGTCAAACCAAAAACCAAAGTCTATTTCGAATCACTTCAGAGAAATGCAAGGGGACCTGCATCAGAAGTTCCGAATGTTTACCTGGCAAATGACAATAAATATGATGTTGAATTTGTAAAAGCCCCTGCAGAAGCTGATGTACTTATTCTCTGGCTTCAGCCGACAGGCAATGCATTGTTCGGATCAACAGGCGAACCTATTTCTCTTTCATTATCCAAATGCGGAGTTGACGTCGCTTATGTTAATAAATTAACAGCAAAGAAACCATCAATACTGGTTGTAAACTATACCAACCCATGGGTTATCAATGAAGTGTATAACGAAAAAACCAAAAATATTGTCAGGTGTTCTTGCAACATTCGGAACGACTGCGGATGCACTGCTGGATGTAATCACAGGCAAATTTAATCCCACCGGTAAAATGCCATTCTCTACTCCTGTCTCCGACCAGGCTGTAACTAATCAGAAAGAAGATGTTCCGGGTTATCTGGAGGGAGAAGGTTATGCATTGTTTAATTATGATGAAGGAATAAGCTATATAAGGTAACACGGATTTATTAAATTAAGTAATAGTGAAACATATGAAAACGGAACATCCGGTTAATCCGGTATCCCTTAAACCGATTTTAATCAGTTTATTATTCGTACTGTTATATCCTGCGGCAATGGCACAGCAGTCTCCAGGTTACACCTCATTTAAGCCGGGTGGAGAATGGCTCGCAGAGGATGGAGTACATATCGACTGCCATGGCGGAAACATAATCTATGTTGAGTCACTTAAGACTTATTACTGGTATGGTGAACACCGGGGGCAGCCCAGAGGAGCATCATGTTACTCTTCCAAAGATCTTTATAACTGGAAAAAGGAAGGTGTTGTACTGGAAAAAGGAGAAATTCAGACTTTTGAGCGTCCAAAAGTGATCTATGACGAGGTTAATAAACGCTATGTTATGTGGTTCCATTATGACGGCAACGGCTATACCATTGCTGAACTCGGTGTTGCAGTAAGCGACAGCCCAACCGGACCCTTCATAATTAAGGATCACTATCGTCCCAACGGGCACGAATCTCGCGATATCGGAATGTATTTCGATCCAGGCACAAAAAAAGCATATATCGGCTATGCTGCCGATCACACCAACCGCACCATCCGTATTGCGGAATTATCGGCCGATTATCTCAGCATCACCACCAATGACGTGGATATTGATGCTCATTGCGAGGGGCCCGGCATTCTGAAAAAAGGAGGCATCTTTTATCTGCTGACAAGCGGATGCTCAGGATGGACACCCAACCCTGCAACTTATTACACTGCACCTGATATAATGGGACCTTACACGGACCAGGGACACCCTTTTAAAGGTGATGCGGGAAACAATTCGTTCAATTCTCAGCCATGTTATATTTTCAAGATCCCCGGATATAAGGATGCCTATCTCTATATGGGCGACAGGTGGAATGGCGGCGGTCGTCCTGAATCGCAATATGTTTTTCTTCCGATAACAATAACAGAAGAAGGAAAAATGGAGCTTTACTGGTACAAAGAGTGGGATTTAAGCATGTTCACTCCAGAAAGAAGGAGGTAATCAATCTGCCGCCGGAATTATCGGGGTATCTCATACCTGAATAACAGATTCACGTACGGATCGAACTAAAAATAAGCCATCCGGATGAAGAAATGATGAATGGTTCACCTTGCCGGTGCCACCGTCGTTTCTTTCACATTCCATCCTCCTACCCTTATCACAGGTTTCTTTCCTGCAGACCAATTTACCGGGACAACTTACAGTCACAGCTAGTGCTCTCACCGGGGGCCAGCGAAAAATAACTGCCCGACCAGAAGCTCGGAAGTATTTCGGTGTCACCGGCCATTAACCTCGGCCTGATGAAAAATGCCATCCTGCCTGAATTATTAGTTACCTGCAGTGTCCATTTTGCTTCACCCTTCCCCTTGTCTATCCTTATTGCGGTTGCTTTTACTGTTGTTTCGGAAAGGTTATTTAACGGTTTGTAATCATTGTCCTGCGAAAGCCAGTAAACATTATGTGAAACAACCTTGCCTGCAGAATTCTTCAGATTAAGAACTACAAATGCAATTCCCTTCGAATTCTTAAGAACAGTTTCGACGGAAGTGGTCTCCCTCGCTTCAGATGGACCCATGCTGAAATAAGCTTCTTCCTTAAAAATTGATTTGGTGTCAATATCAAATACCTCGACTGATGCTGTCAGGTTCGGGGCGGATTTGTATGTACGGTTCAGCACTGTAACTTTCAGATTGCTTAGGTTCAGCTGTATATGAAGCGGCTCGCAGGCGTTCTGCATGAAATAGTATCCTGCATTTGTCTGAAGGTACCAGTCATAAACCTGCCACACCACACTCGGAAATGCTGCATTCAGCTTCCATAGCATTACTCCGCCTATATCATTGAGCTTATGGCCTGCAGCCTCGAATATCCCCTGATAGCCGATGGCATTCATGAGCTGCATCTTGTTGCAGAAATCCTCCATCGATTTCGGCTCTCCGTATCGTTTTAACGTCTCCCTGTAATAAAGCTCCCAGTGACCATTCCCCGAAGCGGCATCATGGTAGCCCCAGGTATTATTAAGAGGAAAGGGTAGTCTCTTGTCCCATACCAGGTCCGGAATGACCTTTGGAAGAATATCCCATGTCACCATCGAGGGAATTCCCGTCTCATCCTTGAAAACCCAGTCACGCCCGGCAATTGCCCTGTCATAATAACTTTCAGGATCCTGCCATGTATAGGGGCCTCCGCTGTAAACTCCTGTCGGCAGATTATCCGGCCATGCTCCCGGCCATCCTTCCGGAAGCCTTGCAAAACCTGAAGAGCTTGGAATATAAGGACGTGTGCCATCAAGTTCAATTATGCTGTTCCTCATGAAATCGTAAAGCTCCCTCCTTGCATGTCCTTCATTGCCGCCTGTCCATACCAGGAGGCTTGGATGATTTCTGATCCTGTAGATCGTACTGACAACATTTTTCCTGAATACCTCTCCTTCAAGTGGCCAGTCGGGTGACCCCTTGAACTCACCCTGGGTGTCGCCCGTTATCCAGAAATCGGACCATACAAGCATGCCATAACGGTCGGCAGCTTCCCAGAATTCATCACACGGGGTTACTCCGCCTCCCCATATCCTTACTAGATTTATGTTGGCATTCCGGCAAAGATGAAACTCCCAGTCATACCTGGTCGAATCCCTGTTTAACAGCATGTCGGGCACCCAGGCGCCACCGGTAATATGGATCTCTGTTTCCGTTCACGTAAAAATCACGGCGCCAGGAGCCATTGACATTTACAGCTTTTGTGGAAACTGTTCTTATACCGAATATGAAAGTTGTATCATCAGTTAAACCACCGGCTCCTGAATACTGAAGCCGGATCCTGTAAAGTTGGGCTTGCCATGTCCGTTCGGCCACCATATTGCAGGCTTCTGAATATTCAGCTCTTTTGTGTTTCCGCTGTTCAGATCGACCACAGCTGAATTGTTGGCGGGAACGTTTACAGATTTAGAGAATTTAAGAGATTCCCCTTTGAAGTTTTCAGGTGCAATAGTGACCAGAAGCGTGCCATTCTCATTTGAGCTGTTATGGTTCAGCAATGTAAGGCTGAGTGATAATTTAGCAAGGCTGGTATCAGGCAGATTGGGCAGTTCGGTTACCAGCTTCGGCTGACTTATAGTAACTGCACCCGAAGTCCTGAGATAGACCGGGAGCCATATCCCGATATTACGGTCCCTCACAGGAGGCATCCAGTCCCATCCGACTGAACAGAGCATTGTGACATTCTTCCCAATATCGCCTGTGGGACCGCCATTGGGATAAAAATCGCCAAGGGCTTCAAGCTGCTCGGTTGACGGCAGACCGGGATAATCGAGAGGATATATTTTTACTGCAAGGCTATTGGCTTCCCCGGGCTTCACTAATTTGGTGATGTCAAGACTGTATTCTGCAAACATTCCTGCCATTTTTGTCGAATCGGTGATCTGTTTTCCATTTACCCAGACCGCAGCCCTGTAATTTATTCCCTTGAATATCAGCTGGAATGACGACCATTGTCGGAGGAAGGTACTTTGAATGTCGTGCGGTACCAGTATGGGTTCTTCCATGGATTTGGATTATTGGGAAGGTGGCTGAATTTCTCCAGGTCGTATTGTTTATTGAATTCATCTGATGCATCCGGAATAAGCATGTTATTCAATCCCTGGTATGGATCAGGATAAACTCCGTTT
>CAVYYM010000017.1:0-26686 GCA_963772715.1 uncultured Bacteroidota bacterium | reverse complement strand
TCACATTTCTTATGTAGCTGTAAGAGGTAAAGATGATGAAGAAGGCGCTGTTCAAAGATTATTAAATAGACAAAGAATAGCATTAATTAAAAAATTTGTTCTTGAAGGAAATATGTTTTTCAACACTTTTATTCTTAACTGGACAAATGACAAAATAAAACCTGATTTTAATGACGGAATAATGACTGTTCCAATCATTCCCTCAGCTGCCCAAATTATAGATGGTCAACATAGACTTGCCGGATTAGAAGAGGCAATTAAAGATGATGATAAAATAGGAGAGCAAGAAATTCTTGTTACTTTTTGTATAGGTCTTAAAACTAAAGAAGCTGCACTAATTTTTGTTAATATTAACTCTGAACAAAAACCTGTACCAAAAAGTCTAATATACGACTTGTTCGGGGAAATGGAAGATGATGTTAATCATTGCATCAATAGAGCCACTGATATTGCTGAGGAGCTTAATGAAAACAAAGAGTCAGCTTATTATGGAGCTATTAAATTCCCTGGTAAAGCAAGAGGTGTAGGGATAATTGATTTATCTGCAATTGTAACAAGTTTAAAAAAACATTTGGATACGGATGGAGTTTTTGCAGCCCATAAACTAACCCATTTGCAAAATCAAAAACTAGTAATATTAAATTATTTCTCTGCTCTCAAGTTTTACTATGACGAGAGAAGATCTTTGGAATAACAGGGCAAAAAACCCATTTTTTACTAATGCCGGTTTTATAGGAGCAATTGAACATTTGGTTTCTAATTTAATTACTAAATGTGCTGAAAATAAATCCTTTAAAGTTGAAGATTTTAAAAAACTTTTAGATTTACCCAAAGGCGAACTTCTTATAAGAGCTGATTTAAAAAATCTTGAAGGTAAATCACAGAGAAAAGCTGTAGTTGAATTTTTGGAAGATAATCTTTTAAAATCATTACCAGACCAAAAAGAATATGAGTTTTGATAGGCACAGAGCACAACTTCGCTGCGAATCTTTTCTAAACTGTAAAACTCTATATGATTGGGATAGGGCTGATTTTAAAAGTTTGAAGTTGGACAAATCACAGCATCTCTTTTAAATTCTGACTTGCGAGACGATGCAAAAGACCTTTATTTTAAAGGACTTTTAAGTTTATTTGAAGCAATCAATTCAATAAACAATAAACTCTTCTCATGGGCAACAGTAAAATTTTATTATTCTCTCTATTATTTTTTAAGATCCACTATGGCATCAAATGGGATTGCTCTCATAAGACAAAAGTCACTATTTTACTTAAAAGCTTTAGATGGAGAAATCCCGATTAAGAAGAACGATAAAAAACATAATACTGACCATAGCGGAACAATCAATTTTTTTATTGACTTATTTAGCTCTGATATTCTCCTATCTCAGAGCATAGATACGACAAATGCCTATGAATGGTTAATGAACAAGCGAGAACAAATTAATTACAGGGAAAGACAGTTTAATGAACCAAACCATTCTGAATTTTGGCAGTTTATAGCCGAACAAATCAAATTAGGAAATTTAGAAAAACTTTAAACGAATATGTTCAGGATAAATTCATTCTGTGCTTCCAAGAAGAACACGCTATTCTTGCAATTCCTTTAAAAAGGGCAATCCTAACAAAAGACAAATTAGATGCGGAATATATAGACATTGCCTTAAGTCCAGAACAAAAGACAATTCTTCTACGTTTACTTCCAATTCAAATTTCAGAATTAACTCAATTGACCGAAAGCAAATTTGAATAAGCCCATTTTTAATAGCAGGGTTCACATATCTCCTCAGGTTGATACTTGATATTACTTCATCATTTTGCCCTACCCCTGCGATAGATTTTGATACCCCCTGCGATAGAATTCTCTCATTCAGCAAGTCAGTAGTAAGTTTATCATAATACTCCAATGCTAAGTCTTCCCTGGCAAAGCATCTACTACGGTCCCTGCCAAAATCGTCATTATCTGCAATATGTTCCCTTTGCCATATTTATCTTTCCTGGTATAGATTATATCGATGAAAAGAGGAAATGAAACTTTTGACTTAGAAAAGATGGAATTCGGAAACTATAAAAAACAAACCAGCACTCTTAGAAAGTCAAAATAGAATTTTCCCCATGAAAGGGAAAGGATGCTGGCAGGATCAAAGTTACTTGAAAGGGCTTAATTAAGCAACCCATTATCTCTAAGGATTAAGGTTAATATTGAACGATTCTTATAAATAGTGTACCTTTATTATTTTATTATAAACCACAAAATTAAGACATTATGAAAAGAACTTTTTCATTATCCAATTGGACAATTATAATCTCAATTGTCTTTTTAATACTGTCTTGCTCTAAAGAGATCCCTATGGGAAAAACAAGAAGAAGTTTAGATGAGCTTGGTTTAAAAGGTAAAGTAAAATCACTTCAAGAAGTAATGTATTCTGCTGAACCTGATAATTCTAGGAGTGCTTCAAAAGAAGGGTATTGTCTACAATATAGTTTATTTATTTAATGAGGATGGTAATCTTTATGAAAGCAGAAAATTAGATTACTCTTATGATTCTAATGGGAGGGAATTTAGAATAACATATAAATATGATTCGAATAAGAATATGATTGAGAAAATTGAAAACTCATTCGGCAATGAAGAAAGAGAAACTTACAAATACGATATTAATGGTAAGAAGATTGAGTCCACTAAGTATAATATTGATGGAAGTGTTTTTCACAAATGCCTTTATGTCTATGATGAAAAGAAGGATAATTTGGAATTAGATTATTATAATGCAGAAGGTACCATAATCCAAGAAAAAATTACTTGGGTATGATCAATATGGCAATTTAGTTCTGGATCTTTATATTAATTCAGATGGTAGTCAAAAAGAAGTAAATAATTATACAAATGATAAAAAAGGCAGAAAAATATTCCAAACTGGAGATTCAGGTGGAAATAGCTGGTATTTGAGTTTTGACTATGATAAAAGTGGTAATTTGATAAAAGAGACTTATAAGGATAATTATCGTGGTATTACTTCAACTTATAAGTATCAATATGATTCAATAGGAAATTGGTTGACTAGAATAAGTGATGGAATTTATCAGGCTATTACTGACAGAAAATTTGAATACTATTAGAAATTAAGTGGCATTAATGAAGTAAAAGGTCTTAGTCTTTGCGAAATATAGATAATGGGAAGATATGGAACAGGAGCAGTTACAACCAAGGAAACCTTAAGGATTGAACTGTCTCATCTGCTGAGGCAGGGATTCATCAGGAAGGGATGTATCATTCAGGGAAGCTTAGGCTGGACAAATGGAAGTACTATCTGGATAGAATCTTCCTACACAAAGGAAAGCAAGCACAGTTGAAGCTAAAATACACTATTACATTTAATGATTCAGGGGAAAAGGAAGATTGTGATTATAGCATCCAACTAACTACAATCCCAAGCAATCTGGGAAGGGGGGAAATGTTGTATTTAGTTTGTCCCATAACAGGAAGAAGGGCAAGGATACTTTATAAATGCTATGGAAGCAAAATCTGGAAAAGTAGGTGGGCATATAGACATTGGATTTATTATCCTTCCCAGCAATGTAGCAAGCTGGATTATCACAATACAAGATATTGGGCTTTGGACAGGGAAATAAATGAATACCAGGGAAGAAGCAGAAAAAAGCTATACAAGGGTAAGGAAACTAGGCTACAGAAAAGGATCAAACTACTAAGGAAGAAACAAGATTACTATGATTGGGCAAGGTGAGCATTTCTTCCTAAAGCCATATTAAAGGGGCTTCATTAAACCGAACTAAGAGTACTTCAAAATAAAGATTAGAAGTAAATTTAATATCTTTATAAACTCTATTTGAAGTCTAACCAACATTTAATAATATGAAAAGGATTGCATTGATAATTGTAATTGCATTAATTCCATGCAATGCCTTTTGTCAAGTTGAATTGACAGGAGCAATGGGCTTGACATTTGGCATGAATCCTACTACTGTTAAAGGTATTTTAGTAAAAAAGGGGGGTAAGTTATCAACTGAGGCAGCAGGGGCTTTATCTAATCTTACTTATCTCAAAGTTCCAATGGGAACAATGACAGCAGTAGTAGGTTATTTGTAAATTTGTCAATAATAAGCTTTTTGAAATTGTTGTAATCTTCATACCTCAACTTGAAGCAAAAACCCAAGGATTATATGATGAAATTAGGGAAATAATAGTAGATAAATACGGAGAAACAAAATCCTTCAGATTTTTTAAGGGTATTTATGAAGATGGAGATGGATATGAAATGCAAGCAGTACAAACAGGAAATGCAACAATTGCATCATATTGGACTGATTTTAAAGATGGGAATGCCATTTCCCTAGAAATTTCTCCTGTGAGTAGCTCTGTATATGTTAAATTGGCTTATCAGGATGGATTACTTATGGATGAGGTTGAAAAGAAGCAAGATGAGAAAAATAAATTAGAGTTTTAGCCAAAGAACTTTGCTTAATTCCAGATACAAGAAAATATTAAAACTATCAAATTGGATAATATTTCTTTAGCTATTCTTTAGCCAAATAATGACAAAACCCCGCAATCTGTTGTATCACAGGGCAGTTTCTCATATTCTTCGTTGACCCACCTGGGCTTCCCGATACGCATTCGTCAGCTTATGCTATCGGGACAGGCTTCTCGCCCAGGTTTCCTTCCCTGCAGGCCACTCAACGAAGAAGCCCCGCTTTCGCGTGGCTTCTTCGTTGACCCACCTGGGCTCGAACCAGGACTCTGCGGAACCAAAATCCGACGTGTTGCCAATTACACCATGGGTCAAAATCCCCTGATTTGACGCTGCAAAACTAAAAAAAATTTCCTATTGTTCCTGATGCGACGACTTTCAGTTGTGCTTCGACATTAAATTCCTGTAGAGCCTCCCATTCATATTGTCAACCTCAATCATCTCAAACTGACACTCTACCAACGACTTCATTATATTCCCAAGGTCACGCATATCTTCGTCCCCCTTCTCATAATACCAGCTTATTTCCATATTCTCAGGCATGTTATGATGTTCCGACAACTCCCTGATCAAAATATAAAGCCACTTGGTCGATCCTGTGTTTATATATTCGAATCCGAGCTCGATCTTCGTCCTGCCTCTCCACTCTTTTGTGAAGCTCCTAACCCAGTTCAGGGTGGGTTCATAAAACTGCGATGGATTCTCTATAATGGAGCGGCCCATAATAAAAAGCCTTCCCCTCTCAAGTATTATCCACGGAGATCTCCTCGTTGCGTCTGTATTATACCTTTCGGGATACATCTTGCGTAATTCCTCGTTTGGAAATAATTCAAATTTAATGTCGGATGAAGAGAAAAATCCTTTCTCCAGCGTAAAAATATGAAACACCCGGATTAAATCAAACTTTATTTTGTCCCATTCTGATTAAAAAGAGTCACATCCGGTTCCTCCCAGAGAGAGGGATGCTCCTCCTCGAACCGCTTCAGAATGGCTTTCATTATGGTTTCCCTGAGGAATTCGGATTTGTTCTTAATCCTGTATCTGTTGCAATAAATTGCGAGGGCTCTCATTTCCCTGTCATTCAGCATTATCGAAAGCTTGTTTGTGCGGCGCAAGCGATCTTCTTTGTATGTGGAATGCCTCACTGAAACGGATGGCTTGATTGGTTGCAAAAGTATGAAACCGGAATAACCCGGAGAAGATGCCTTAATGGCAGGTTTTGAACATAAAAAAATAGTCAGCTCATATGTAACTGACTATCTGCATGTTATAATATTGACAACTTTATGCCTTGTTGGCGCTTCCCAGCACATTCACAACCTTATGCTTATACAGCTCCTTTAGCTTGTCGCGTGCCGGCCCGAGGTAATTGCGCGGATCGAACTCGCCTGGTTTTTCAGCAAAGACTTTGCGTATGGCAGCTGTCATTGCAAGACGTCCGTCGCTGTCGATGTTTATCTTGCATACGGCTGAACTGGCGGCCCTGCGAAGCTGGTCCTCAGATACACCGGCTGTGTTTTCCATTTTGCCGCCATACTTGTTGATCTCTGCGACAATATCCTGCGGAACCGAAGAGGCTCCGTGCAGAACGATCGGGAATCCGGGGATCCTCTTCTCACACTCTTCGAGAATGTCGAAGCGGAGCGGTGGAGGAAGTTCGCCCGGCTTTACCTTGAACTTGAAAGCGCCATGTGAAGTTCCGATTGAAATAGCCAGTGAGTCGACTCCTGTCTTTTTCACGAAGTCCTCGACTTCTTCCGGTCTCGTATATGATGTGTGCTCTGACGATACTTCATCCTCGATCCCGGCAAGGACTCCCAGTTCTCCTTCCACGGTCACATCGTACTTGTGAGCATACTCCACCACTTCCCTTGTCTGCCTCACGTTTTCCTCATACGGGAAATGAGAACCGTCGATCATCACCGACGAAAAGCCGGTTTCGATGCACGATTTGCATGTTTCGAACGTGTCGCCATGATCGAGATGCAATACTATCGGAATCGGATATCCAAGCTCCTTTGAGTATTCCACCGCTCCCTTGGCAAGATACTGGAGCAATGTCTGATTGGCATATTTGCGGGCTCCTTTTGATACCTGCAGGATAACAGGGGATTTTGTCTCGACACAGGCGCTGATAATTGCCTGAAGCTGTTCAAGATTGTTGAAATTAAAAGCCGGAATGGCATATCCCCCTTTAACTGCTTTCTGGAACAATTCTCTCGAATTTACTAATCCTAATTCCTTATAATGTAACATAATCCTGATGTTTTAAATGGCCGCGCAATTTAATTATTTTCATTCTATCCGTCAGGAAAATTAAGATATTATTTATCTTCGTAGCCTCTAATTTTTTAAAATGAAGAAATTTTTGCTTTTTATGACGGTATTCCTCTTTCTTTCTGCAGGAACCGTATTTTCACAGCAGAAGGAATGGTCGCTCGAAGAGTGTATCAGATATGCCATAGACAATAACATTCAGATTAAGCAGCAGGTCCTGCAAACAAGGTACCAGGAGAACACGCTCTCTCAGTCAAAGCTTAATCTGCTGCCAACCATTAACGGACAGGCCACTCACAATTATTCGTTCGGCCGTGTCCTCGACGAAACATCTTATGAATACAGAAATCAAAACAGCCAGTCGAACAGCTTCTATGCCGGAGGGAGCCTGAATCTCTTCAGTGGTCTGCAAAATCTTAACACAATCAGGAAGAATAAAAACCTGCTTCTCGCCAGCGAGCTGGACCTGCAGAACATAAAGGATAATATCGCGCTTAATATCGCCCTTGCCTATCTGCAGATCCTTCTCAACAATGAGCTTGTTTCAACTACCGGCAACCAGCTGCAGATAACAAAACAGCAGATCGAAAAGACAAGGAAAATGTTCGAAGCGGGAAGCGTCGCTAAAGGCAATCTCCTTCAGATCGAAGCCCAGGCGGCAAGCGAGGAATTGCAACTGATCAACCTGCAAAACCAGCTTGACATTGGATACCTTACCCTTACACAGATGCTTGAGCTTAAAACTCCCGAGGGCTTCAGAATCATCACCCCCGACATCAGTATTGATACAAATACGATAATAACCGGCAAGGTTGAAGAAATCTTTGAGCAGGCACAGGGTATAAGGCCTGAAATAAAAAGCGCTGAACTGACCCTCTCTGCCAGCGAATATGATCTGAAAATAGCCAGAGGGGGAAGAAGTCCCATACTTTCAGAAAATCATTCACTTGGTACACGTTATTCCGACCTGGCTTTCAAGTGGATCGCCCCGACAGAAAATTACTCTTTCGGGGAACAGCTTAGCGACAACATGAACTATGGCATCGGATTCTCACTCAACATCCCTATACTTAACGGCTGGCAGGTCAACAAGAACATTTCCAATTCGAAGATAAGCATCGAGAATAATCGCTATAACCTGGAAGGACAGAAGAAACTGCTCTATAAGAACATCCAGCAGGCTTATGCCGATGCTGTCGCTGCCCTGAAGAAATACGGCGCCAGCATGAAGGCTGTTGCATCTATGGAGGAATCGTTCAGGTATACCGAGCAGAAATTCAATGTCGGCATGGTAACTCCGGTCGACTATAATGCTTCCAAATCGCAGCTCCTTAATGCCCAGTCCGACATGGCTCAGTCAAAATACGAGTTTATCTTCAAGACCAAGGTTCTCGATTTCTATAAAGGACTGCCCCTTTCATTAAATTAATAAAATAAACCCACAAAGCTTAAAATCATGAAAAAGAACAAGATATTACCAATCCTTATTGGCGCAGTAGTGCTTCTGCTGGTCTTTGCAATCGTCGGCAAGAAAGCCGGATGGTTTGGCAAAGACGTTACCGTTAAGGTCGCTGTTGAAAATGCAGAAAAAAGACGGATCACGGAAACAATCACCGCTAATGGCAAGATACAGCCTGAAAAGGAGGTCAAGATAACTCCTGATGTTTCAGGTGAGATAGTCGAGCTTACCGTAAAGGAAGGTGATCATGTCGAAAAAGGCCAGCTGCTGCTCAGGATCAAACCCGATATTTATATTTCACAGAAGGATCGTTCGCTGGCCGCCATCAGCTCAACCCGTGCGCGTCTGGCACAGGCTGAGGCCCAGTTCACCCAGGCTGAATTATCATTTAAGAGAACTTCACAGCTTTACGGCGAACAGACAATCTCAAAGTCAGAATACGAACAGGCTGAAGCTTCCTACAATGTCGCCAAAGCTGAGGTCGACGCCGCAAAATACTCTGTTGTAAGCGCCGAGGCATCGGTTAAGGAGGCGAATGAGAATCTTATCAAGACATCGATCTATTCCCCCATGACCGGAACTGTCTCAATGCTGCTTGTCGAGCTTGGAGAGAGGGTCGCCGGAACCAACCTTATGGCCGGTACCGAGATACTCCGTATTGCCGACCTCTCACGCATGGAGGCGCAGGTGGAAGTCAATGAAAATGACATTGTAAAGGTCCATGTCAATGACACGGCGTTCATTGAAGTGGATGCCTATCTCGATGAGAAGTTCAGGGGCATTGTAACCGAGATGGCCAATTCGGCAAAGACCACAGGAGTGTCAGCCGACCAGGTTACAAATTTTGATGTTAAGATATTTATCCTTCCCTCTTCGTATGAGAAATTCTCACAGAAAGGCATTAATCCTTTCAGACCCGGAATGTCGACAACAGTCGAAATACAGACCGAAACAAGAGACAGTATAATCACTGTGCCCATTCAGGCTGTCACTACCCGCGTTGACACAACCGAGACAGCCGTAACGGTCGCCGATGAAGAGATACGCACGCTTGTCTTCGTGACTGACGGGACCTACGCGCTTGCGAAAGATGTCAAAACCGGGATACAGGATAATAACTACATCGAGATCCTTTCAGGTGTGGAGGACAGTGCGAGGGTAATCTCTGCCCCATTCAGTGCCATCAGCAAGAAACTGTCCGACAGCACGAAGATTCAAATCGTAAAGAAAGAGGATCTTTACAAAGAGAAATAAAGAAAGGGGATCTCCTGAAATCCGATGATATTATGCCTTGAAACCGCCACTTCGCTCTGTTCGGCCGCTCTTTGCGACAGGAACGGGATCGTGGCTCTTGAAGGAGAGCGGTGAAGACAGGTCACATGCTTCCCGGCTCACTGTCTTTATCAATGATATTCTTAAAGAGGCTGGCATTAAGGCAGACAATCTTGAAGCCGTGGCGGTAAGCAAGGGTCCGGGTTCATATACCGGGCTGCGTATTGGAGTTTCCACGGGAAAGGGGATCGCCTATGCGGCCTCCGTCCCGCTTGATAAGCGTCGACACAACTTTTTCCATGTTTCTTGGCTTTCACTCTGCGGCGAAGAAAAAATATGACATAAGGCAAAATGATCTTTTCTGCCCCGCTCTCGATGCACGAAGAATGGAGATATACTATTCCGTTTTCGACGCGGCAGGAAATACCGTGAAGGGAATCTGTGCAGAAATCGTCGACAGGAATTTCCTGACTGAAACCGGTGCCGGTGAAAGAATATTTGTATTCGGCGAAGGCGCCGCCAAATGCAGGGAAGTGATGGAACGTAAGAATGTTGTCTTCGAAGATGGTTTCATGATTTCAGCAGCATTCATGAAGGCCGCGGCATACGATGCACTTGATAATAAGCGTTTTGAGGATGTCGCATATTTTGAACCTTTTTATCTGAAGGATTTTCTGACTTCCAGGCCGGTAAAGAATATACTTGGAAAATAAATTGGTCCGGAAATTGTCTGAGCATATAAAAGAGTGATGAAGAAACTGATTTTTTTCGCCGGTCTCGCTTTTCTGATTATCCTGCCTGCAGGAGGTCAGCCAATCTCATACCTGCCCGGCGAAAAGGTCAACTATATAATTCATTATGGCGCCATAAACGGCGGAGTCGCAACCCTGGGACTCGTCAGCGACACCTCAGGCGGAAGGGAATTATGGCATGCGAAGCTGGATGCAAAGACGACAGGAATGGCTGACGTTCTTTTCCGTGTCAGGGACATCTATGAAGCGTACATCGATCCTGAAACAGAACTGCCTGTCAGATCCATCAGGAACATCAGCGAAGGACGGTACAAGAGATATAATGTCGTTCTGTTCGATCATGTCTCCAGGCAGGATTCTGCAATACTTACGAGCGACCTGACAGGCATTCACATAGCACCGCAGGGAATCCATGATATCCTTTCGTGTTTCTACTGGTTCCGCAATCATATTCTACCTGATATGGGCAGTGTTAAAAAAGGAGATGTGATAACGATCATGACATGGTTTACGGATGAGCTTTATGCGATCCGGATGAAATACATCGGACTGGAGGATGTCAAGACCAGACAGGGAAGGATAAAATGCTACAAATTCAATCCGGTTACCGAAACAGGAAGGCTCTTCAAAACTGAGGAAGATGTTTCCTTCTGGTTTTCGGCAGATAAAAATTTTTTACCGGTTAAGATTCGTTTTGATATCTTTGTGGGGGCGTTTATGGTAGAAGTGGCAAGCTATGAAGGATTGCTCTACCCGCTGGAAATAAGAAAAAAATAACTGTAACAGAATCGGATAAACATTTATGGCAAGTACTTCAGATTTCAGGAATGGGATGGTCATTGAATACAACAATGACCTGTATGTGATAGTTTCGTTTCAGCATGTGAAGCCCGGTAAGGGACCGGCATTCGTGCGTACAAAACTAAAAAGCATAAAGACGGGAAGGGTTCTCGACAACACATTCAATTCAGGTGTCAAGGTCAATGTGGCAAGGGTTGAAAGAAGGCCTTATCAGTATTTATACAAGGACGACATGGGATATTATTTCATGCACCTGGAAACATTCGATCAGATCCATGTCGAAGAGCATATCATTGATTATCCCGAATTCCTGCTCGAAGGGCAGAATGTGGAAGTTGTGGTTCATGCCGATACTGAAAATGTTCTTTCGGTCGAGCTCCCGCAATTTGTTACAATGGAGATCGTTTATTCAGAACCCGGTCTCAGGGGAGATACGGCGACAAACACCCTGAAACCGGCAAAACTGCAGAACGGGACGACAGTCAATGTTCCCTTGTTCGTAAATACAGGCGACAGGATCAGGGTCGAGGTCGCAACGAAGTATTATATGGATCGCGTTAAAGGTTAAGCCCGGCATGGAAGAAAAGAAGGTTTCAAACGACAGGATCAAGATTCTCAAGTTCAAGCTTGAATCGTTGCTTGATATTACCCTGTCGATCAACGCGAACCTTCCTACAGAAGTTCTTCTTTCACAATATGAATCGATACTCAGGGAAAATCTGGGAATCGGTAAAATTCTGATATTCAAGCATTCAGCAACCTGGGAATGTCTGCTGAACGGCGGTTTTCCGAAGCAGATGGAAAAGCTGGATGTGGAATCCCGCCTGCTTGCATTTGACGACATTACATATGTGTCGGCCGACATGGGTTTTGAAGGAGTCGACATCATTGTTCCTGTTCTCAATAACCACGAGCCTGTCGCTTTTCTTTTCATAGGCGATATCGAGGAGGAGGGCGAAGGAATGAGTCCGGTGCTGAAGCATCTTACCTTCATTCAGACAATATCGAGCATCATAATCGTGGCAATCGAGAACATAAGGCTTCACAAGGAGAGCCTGCGGCAGGAAGCAATGAAGAAGGAGCTTGAGCTTGCTTCAAGGATGCAGAAGATGCTTATTCCCGATAACCGTCACATGCCCAAAAATCCTGATTGCATAGTAAATGGATTCTATTTTCCTCATTATGAGGTAGGCGGTGATTATTATGACTGCATTAAGCTTTCAGATACGAAAACCGGATTCTGCATCGCCGATGTCTCCGGAAAAGGTATTTCCGCAGCAATCCTTATGTCTAACTTTCAGGCCAGCCTGAGGGCTCTGCTTACTGCCGATATAGACCTGGAACAGCTTATACACAAGCTGAATTCAATTGTTGTTGCAAACGCCGCCGGGGAAAAATTCATAACGTTTTTCGTTGGCCGGTACGATCACCGGGAAAAAGTACTCGAATATATAAATGCCGCTCACAATCCGCCTGTCCTGTATGATTCCACTTCAGGAGAGACAATTGATATCAGGATATCATGCGTTGGCATAGGGATGCTCGACGAGATCCCTGCTGTGAAGCCGACTCTGATAACGATCAAAGGCTATTCGAAAATTGTCTGCTACACTGACGGCCTTTCGGAGCTTAAGGGTGATGACGGCCTTGATATAGGAACGAAGGAGATCATAAGGCATATCTCCAATATGGAACCGGTGGAAAAGAACCTTCAGAAAATGATAAAATTCCTCGGCATTCCGGATACCAATCCATATCTGTTCGATGATGTGTCGATAATTGCCGCAGATTTAAGGTGATAGTCAGACCACGCGGATCAGAAAATAGTTTTTCTTCCCCTTTTGTATAAGAAGATATTTACCGTTTATCAGGTTTTCCTGCATGATTGGCATTTCAGGATCCTCTACCCTGGCTTTATTAAGACTCACCCCTCCTCCCTGCACAAGCCTTCTGAGATCTCCCTTTGAAGGGAATACCTGTGAATGTTCCGTGCAGAGCAAAGAAAATGAAACACCGCCTGAAAGGATTTCCCTTTTCACATCGAATGAAGGAACGCCTTCGAAAACCGAAAGGAATGTATTTTCAGTCATTTTTCTGAGAGACTCAGTTGTTCCTTTTCCGAACAGTATCTGTGATGCCTCGGTTGCAGATTCGAGATCCTCCCGTGAATGAACCATCAGCGTAACTTCTTCTGCAAGCCTTTTCTGGAGTATTCTTTCATGGGGCGATTTATTGTGCTCAGCGATAAGATTTTCAATCTCATCCCTGCCGATAAGCGTGAATATCTTTATATACCTCGCGGCATCCTCGTCGGAAACATTGAGCCAGAACTGATAAAAATGATATGGCGATGTTTTTTCAGGATCGAGCCATACATTGCCCGATTCCGTTTTGCCGAACTTCGAGCCGTCGGCTTTGGTGATGAGTGGACAGGTAAGCGCATATGCCTCGCCTCCGGTCTTGCGCCTTATAAGCTCGGTACCGGTGACAATATTGCCCCATTGATCGGAACCGCCCATCTGAAGCCTGCATCCAAGCTTTTCATAAAGATGAAGGAAATCGGTTCCCTGTACCAGCTGGTAAGAAAACTCAGTATAGGACATCCCCTCTTTTGCATCGGATCCAAGCCTTTTTTTCACTGAATCCTTGGCCATCATGTAATTAACCGTGATATGCTTTCCTATGTCGCGGATGAATCCGAGATACGAGAATTCCTTCATCCAGTCGTAGTTATTGACCATCAGGGCTTTATTCTTCCTGTCTGACTGAAAATCAAGGAACTTTGAAAGTTGTTTTTTTATGCCCTCCTGGTTGAATCGCAGGGTTTGCTCATCGAGCAGGTTCCTCTCCTCCGATTTGCCTGAAGGGTCGCCGATCATTCCGGTAGCGCCGCCGATAAGAGCCACCGGCACATGTCCTGCCCGCTGAAAATGGACCAGCAGCATCACCTGTACCATATGGCCGATATGAAGCGAGTCGGAAGTGGGATCGAAGCCTATATATCCGGTTGTGATTTCCTTATTGAGCAATTCCTCAGTTCCCGGCATGATGTCGTGTATCATGCCTCTCCATTTCAGTTCTTCGACAAAATTCATGTTCGCCTTTTTGAGAATTGCAAATATAGCAAAGGGGATTAAATTGATATTACCGTGGAATCAGGAACCGGAACAGGTTCTGGTGTTTTCTTGAACCTGTCGAAGCTCTGCTTGAAATTTCCCTCGCCGATCACGGGAAAGATTGAGGGGACGATGTCGGATACCGGTTTATAGAATTTCGATCCTTCGACACCTTCCGGCAGAAAATGCCTTCGTGCATCGATGGCATTGAGCACGGAGAATATGACGCTCAGGATAAGGATATTTTTTACTGCTCCGAAAACCATTCCGAGGAGCCTGTTGAGGAAACCCAGCTGTACCGCATCGACAACTTTGTCGGCAAGCGCCCCGATAAAATGGATGCATATGACTATGGCGCAGAAAGTGATAACGAAGGCGATTATACCTACATACTGGCCCGTCATATTGAACCATTCGTCAAGCTTTATCGCGGTGAAATTGGAAAATTTAATTGCTCCCCAGATGCCAAGGATAAGTCCGACCAGCGAGGCCACTTCCTTTACCAGGCCGTTCGAGAAGCCGGATATTACTGAAAGAACAACCAAAATAACTATTAAGAAGTCGATCCAGTTCATGACAGATAGTTTGAAGGTGTGAAAGTATGAAAGTTCCAGGATTATTCAAAGCGGCTACCGGCGACCGGCCTCAGGCTACCGGCAAACAGCAGATATAATAAGTTGGAATCCTACCTGGAAGGGTAGAGTATGAGGGTGAGTGCGTCGAGCCAATGGAGTCGCTGACGTAATACTCGAGCTGCTTTGACATGGGGACATCTTCCAGGCGAAGGGGAATAATTGCAATTCCATGATGCACGGCACGGTCAACCTCCTTGATTTGTCCTTATTGGAATAGCTGATGAACACATCGTGTGCCATCTTATGCTCCCTTGGTATGCTTTATAGTGTTAAAGTTACGAAAGTGAGCAACGCAAGTCAAATACAGGTATGAAATTTTGCCGGTTCTTTAGTACTTTTGTATAAAATAAAACTGATGGAGGCCAGAATCCGGAATATTTCCATCTTCTCAATGATTTTTCTTTTATTACCGGTTACCGGGTGCAGAAAGAACATTGAGCATACGGATGCAGATATTTCCTGGCTGAGGAATGAACTGATTGCCATTAATTCTTCAGATCCGGCAATTAATGAATCCTCCATGGATTCATTACTTGAAAAAATAGGAGATGCTCAGATTGTTGCTCTGGGGGAAGCCACTCACGGAACCAGCGAATTCTGGAAAATCAGGCAGAAAATAACCCGTTACCTTGTTGAAAAGAAAGGATTCAGGGCTGTACTGATGGAGGCAAGCTTTCCTGCTTCTTTTGCCCTGCATGATTATATAACAGCCGGGTCAGGGACATTATCCGAAGCTCATAAGAAGCTCGGTTCGTGGAGATACTCGGAAATGCAGGACTTTATCAGCTGGATGAGACAATATAATATTGAACATCCTGCTGACGGAAATGGGCCGGCACTCCATTTTTATGGCTATGATACTCATTCCAGAGCTGGACTGAAGCAATTAATCTGATCTTGTCATTTCTTCAGCAAGTTGATGCCGGTGAAGTGGAAAATATAAATACCCGTTTGCAAAACCATACAAAAGATGATGCTGTTTATGTATGTGAATTCTTTGCGGGAAATGAATCTTTATATATCTCCAGAAGTTCCCCAAAGGAATATAATTGTATATTTCGCATTATAAATAACCTGGTATCAAGCTGGGAAATCTGGGACAGGCTTTCTCTTGACAGGCCGACATTGGAATACCGTGATTCTGTCAACATTCTGAATGTGAATTGCATTATGACAAATCTGCTGCCCGGATGTAAAATTGTGCTTTGGGCTCATAACGGGCATATAAGAAACGGATATATGAATGATTTTAACGGGAAAGCTAAAATGCTGGGTTACAGACTGCGTTCTCAGTTTGGTTCATCTTATTATCCTGTTGCAACGGAATTTTATGGCGGACACTTTCTGGCCTGGGATGAATGTGCAGGGCATGATTTCCTCTTTATTGACCATATGGTGGCTTCCCCACCCGGAGAATCTTACACATACTGTTTAAAACAGGCTCTTGTACCTCTCTATTTCCTGGATCTTTCGCGGATTAATTACGCCGATCCCAGTTCTGCCTGGATCCTGGGCCCGGAAAAGGTTCGCATGATTGGCGCCACCTATTGCTTTAATAACGATCTTCAATATTATGACACACTGTCGCTGCCTGAATACTACGACGGAATTGTATTTGTTGCAAACAGTCATCCGGTCACGCGAATAACCTTTTGATGCCGGGATTTCCCTTTTAATTTGAAATGCAAAAAAAATTCAATATTTTTGCACTCCCTGAACACTGGTCCTATAGTTCAATGGATACCTGCCTGCCGGCAGGCAGGGAACGGAGGAGGCCAAAAGAAGGTATGGTTTTTATAGTATATGCCATAAAAAGTGAGGTCGATGGAAGAATTTATGTCGGATTTACCAAAGACTTAAAGAACCGCATAATTGAGCATAATAGCGGCAGAACAAAGTCAACAAAAGGGTATAGACCTTGGGAATTGATTTATAAAGAGGAAGCTGGTAATAGAATTGAGGCAAGAAAAAGAGAGAAATATTTAAAAAGCGGCTGTGGTAAAGAGTTTATCAGAAATAAATTGGTCCTATAGTTCAATGGATACCTGCCTGCCGGCAGGCAGGGAACGGAGGTTTCCTGAATTAAGGCAAATTGGTCCTATAGTTCAATGGATAGAACGGAGGTTTCCTAAACCTTAAATCCAGGTTCGATTCCTGGTGGGACTACATAAAAATAAGCGTAAACAGTTACACAATGGCTGAATGCGCTTTTTTTTATTATGGTTACTGAAACTTTATTGCGGGAAAGCCTTTAGCGTTGACCACTTGAAAAGAATATGAAGATCCGCCTTAGATTAAGGCAGTGTTACTTAAATAATCCGATATCCCTTGTACTCCTGAAAATAAACTTACGAAATTGCTCACAAGGTCCTTGGTAAGGGGACATGGCTGAAGGGAAAATAAACTTGACTTTGGATTGAACAAGGTTTAACTTTATATTTATAAATCAGTAAATGAGTCTGAAAAGCAAGTTTTTCAGAAAGAACTTATAACCTGAAATAATTATCTTAAAATAGAATGCAATGAAAAAACTAATTACCCTATTTGTGATTATAGCATTGAACATAAATGCTTTTTCTCAATCACCTCAAAGAATTAGCTATCAGGCCGTTGTGCGAAAGACAACCGGTGTGTTAATGATTAACCAGGCTGTAGGGATGAAAATAAGCATACTGCAAGGATCTGCAACTGGAACTCCTGTTTATGTTGAAACCCAAACGAAAACTACTAATGCAAATGGCCTGGCAACTATTGAAATTGGTAGCGGAACTATTATCTCAGGTACTTTTTCAGGAATTGACTGGGCAATCGGGCACATATTATATCAAGACTGAAACAGACCCGACTGGCGGAACAAGTTATACAATTACAGGAACAAGCCAGATATTAAGTGTTCCATATGCCTTATATTCAAAAGTTGCTAAAACAGCAAATTACAATGATCTTACAAATAAGCCGACTACATTGTCCGGCTATGGAATTACCGATGCTGTCTCTCTTGCAGGGACCCAAACCATCTCCGGAACGACAACTTTTAAAGGAACGACACCGGATATGGAAGAAGCTTTATTTGATGTTAAAAACAAGGATGGTCAGACAATCTTTGCAGTTTATAATGAGGGAGTAAGGATTTGGGTGGCTGATGGAGCAAAAGGGTCAAAAGGAAGATTTGTTGTAGGGGGATTTGATATGATCCGGAATTATCTTGATGTAAGCGCAGACAGTGCAAGGATTTATGTGAAAAATCCTGCGAAGGGAGTAAATGGAGGTTTTGCAGTTGGAGGATTTGATATGACCAAAGGTCCTGTTAACAATTATATGGTTCTGACACCTGAAAATTATCTCATAGGAGAAAACAGTGGAGCTAAAATGACGACAGGATTATATAATTCCTTTATGGGCTATGAAGCAGGTAAAGAAAATACTGAAGGAACGAGCAATGTTATTATTGGTTATCAGGCGGGAACAAGAAATACAATAGGAAGGGACAATATGTTTATAGGTAGAAACAGTGGGTTTTTTAATATCAATGGTGAAAGTAATATTTTCCTTGGAGATTTTTCAGGTTACTCTAATACAGGAGGTGTTCAAACCTGGATGGGATCCAATAACATTTTCTTAGGTTCAAATGCAGGCTATGGAAATACAACCGGTGGCCAAAATATATTTATTGGAACATCTGCTGGTTATGCAAATTCAACAGGAACTAGGAACATTTATATTGGGCATGTCGCTGGATCTAATTCCACTGGTTTAAGGAATACCTTTATAGGTTCGAATTCAGGTGAAAATAATACAACAGGGGATGATAACATTTTCATAGGGAATCAGACAGGCCAGAACTCAACCATTGGGACTGACAATACTTTTATAGGTTCATGCGTTGGAATTCAAAATGGCTCAGGGAGTAATAATGTTTTCCTGGGAAGTAGTACCGGGGCAAATAATAATTCGGGAAATTATAATGTTTTCTTAGGTAGTAAGGTTGGTCTGGCACAATCTAACAACAAAAATATTTATATCGGTTATCAAGCCGGATCATTCAGTAATAATGATGGAAATATAATGATAGGTTACCAGGCAGGTAATTCTGAAATAAACAGCAACAGACTTTATATTGAAAATTCAGGAACAGATAAGACCAATGCGTTGATATATGGTGAATTTGATACGGATCTTCTTGTTTTGAATGCAGCTGTTAAAATCAGGGATCTGCTAAAATTAATACCCAGACCTTCTGCTCCTTCTAATCCTGAAGAAGGAGATGTTTATTACGATTCATATTATCATAAGTTGATGGTTTATAACGGTACGGATTGGATGGCATGCTGGTAGGCATATTTTGTCTAATGTTGTCCGGCTGTCCAGTTTCCTTAGGTTTTGGACGACTGGACATTTTAAATCACTGAGCATTATTTTGTGTCATAAATCTGCGTTTTAAGCCTATTCCAGGCCTTCAGAGCCACGCATTTTATTCTAATAATTATCCATTTTATTCAGGAAGAATAAGCTTCTGTTTATCTCTTTTTATTCCATAATTTTAAATCTTATTATCATGAAATATAAATCTGCCAAGAAGCCAGACAAATGTCCAGAATGCGGATCTGATAAGATTGCCGATATTTTATACGGCCTGCCAAATTTCTTCCCACCTTAGGGAAGAAATACAGATCAAAAAATAGTCCTGGGTGGGTGTTGCGTATCAGATGAAAGCCCTTCGTGGATGTGTGTTGCCTGCAATACGAAAATTTACAGGATGAAGATAGATTTTGACGGATCTGTAAATTAACAGACGTACAAGGGAAGTCTCCTACCTCTCTTTTCCCCCTCCTCCCAATCAGAATCCTTTCCTGCAGATATAATACATAACTAAACCTCATATATTCTGATTTTTCTCCTCTGCAATACTGGAGCAAAATAAACTTGACTTTGGCTTTTTGGTAGTGTAACTTTGAAAACATAAAATTACTGTTCAATTAACAGAAAGTCTACATTATCCACAAAGGTTTTCTTTGTGTTCGGGTTTAAAAGATGTAAATTGTGATAACACATTTTAAAAATTAATTCTTTTCAAGAAATTTATAAATTAATACTTATTACGATGGAAAACAAAAATCTACTATTACTGAAATTTTCATTGTTACTCTTTGCAGTTTTAACATTGGTTTACGGTCTTGTATATTTATTTATTCCTGAAATATATGTAAAATCAACAGGAAGTGAACCTATACCTTCAGCCTGGATTCGATGGTTTGGAGGAATATTAATTGCCCTTGGGATAGGTGCAATTATGGTTTTTCGCAAACCTGGTAAACAAGGGATTTTTGTAAAATTGTTGGCCATAGGAACCCTACTCGATGGCTTGATACAATTGTATTCTACATTTTTTGAAAGTGTTGCTAATATTTGGTTCGACTTAGTTCCAGTAATTGTGCTTTTAATTCTCTCTGCCCTTTTATGGATAAGCTTGAAACAGGCTAAAGCTGTGCTCTGGAATGGAAGAGAGTAAGTTAATCTATTTTAAATGTTTTATAATAGCACCATTCTTTCAATTTACTGAATTGCAGCAAGATGCTGGCCCCCGGATCGGTGGTTTTTATATTTGCTTCGTATTCAATCCTTTCATAACTTTATCACAATGATTGACTGCCATGGCAAGCCTCATCCCAGGATACGAATATGACATCTTCATCTCCTACCGCCAGAAAGACAACAAGTATGATGGCTGGGTAACGGAGTTTGTTGACAACCTCAAGAAAGAACTCGAATCAATGTTCAAATATGAGGTTAGTGTTTATTTTGACATTAACCCGAGTGATTATTTGCTGGAGTCCTATGACGTAGATGCCTCCCTAAAGGATAAGTTGAAGTGTCTGGTCTTTATTCCCATTATTTCCCGTACTTATTGCGATTCAAAATCTTTTGCCTGGGAGCAAGAGTTCAAGGCATTTGTAGAGCAGGCCTCACATGATCAATTCGGTTTGAAGATAAAACTGCCCAATGGGAATGTGGCAAGCAGAGTACTGCCTATTCGTATACATGACCTTGATCCTGATGATATTAAACTATGTGAATCAGTTCTCGGAGGAGTACTTCGCGGTGTTGATTTTATTTACAAAGAGCCAGGAGTCAACCGATCACTTTCACCAAAAGATCACGAGGAGAAAAACTTAAACAATACTAATTACCGAAATCAGATAAATAAAGTTGCTCTGGCAATTAAAGAGATTATTTCGGGATTAAAAACAGAACCAGTTGATCTAACTAAAGAAAAAATTCAGCACCAAGAATCATCGAAGGAAGTCAAAAGAGAGGAGGGAAAGGAAGTACAGGAGAAGCCATATAACCAACCTAAGAGGAAGGTTTTATTAGGAGGTATCTTCATTGCGGTTTTAATAGTTATAGCGGCAATATTTGCTTACCCGAAAATATTCAAACAGAACACCCTTGAGAAACTGAGATCATCTAGTGAGAGGATTTCTGTTGCTGTCTTGCCATTTCAAAATTTAACGAATGATTCGACCTTAAGTACCTATGGAGAAATAATTCAGTTCAATTTAACATCTATGCTTTCAGGTTTTCCTCAAGAATTAAAGGTCAAGCAAATAGAATCAATAGATAATATCCTTCAAAGCAAAAAAGTAACAAACTATGCCTTTATAGAATCAGAAACTGCCAATATTATTTCTCGTAACCTTGAAACAGATGTTTATATTTTTGGGAACATTGCTAGGTTTGGTGACAATTTCCGCATTTATGCTCAAATCTTAAACTCAAAAACTAACTATGTTATTAAATCTTTCACAACAGAAATAGCATCAAAAGAAGAAGATTTTAATGCAAAATTAGATTCTCTTGCTTTACTGGTAAGAAATTTTTTGGTGATTTCTAAAATGGAGAAAGAAAACAGTGAATTTAATAAGTATACTGTTACTGGCTCTCCTGAGGCATACAAATATTATATTTTAGGAAGAAATGCCTATTATGCAGAAAAATATTTAAATGCAATAGAATGGTTTAAAAAGGCTTTAAATACTGATTCAAATTTTTATTGGGCAATGGTATTTTTAGTGAATTCATATGATGCTATAAACAATTATCAGGCAGCTAAAGAATATTGTCAGGTACTTCTTTCAAAAAAAGATAAAATGAATGAATATCAAAAAATATATACTTATTTTTTGTATGCTGAACACTTTGAGACGCCATATCTGGCAATATATTACCTACAACAATTACAGCAAATTGACGACCAGCCACATATACATCATAGTTTGGCATGGAATTATTACAAGTTAAATCAATATGATAAAGAAATTATTGAATTTGAGAAAGAATTGGAATTATATAATAAAATGAAAACAAAACCATGGAATTATTGGACTTATTACGATCTGGGACAAGCATATAATAAAACAGGCAACTATAAAAAAGAAAAAGAGTTATACGATAAAGAGTTAAAAAACTACCCTCTTTATTATTTCAAACGTAAAGCCATACTTGCTCTAAGTGAAAAAGACACGATTTCAGCCAATAGTTATATTGAAAAATATCGATTGGAATTGAAAAAAATTGTTGATGAGCACACTATGGGTTTATAATGTAGCCCGAGATGTATTTCAGAGGCAGGGTTTTCTGGATAAAGCGGAACAATACTTTTAATGATGTACTTCCATTTTCTATCAAAACAATCATGAAATAATGAATCAACTATAGCTTCTTTTCTTAATAGAAAATAATAGGAATCCATTGAAAAGGGATTAGATATTGTAAACAGAATTTTGGCTAAATAATCCTGAGAATTATTCGTGTCCTTGATACAAAGGGCTGGGGATATTACAAACAAGGTAAGTATAGAGAGTCTTTAGATAATACTTCAGAAAAGTTGGGACCTAAGAATGGAAGTATGCTATCTATGATCATTAATGCCTTCATTCATCTCCAAGAAGCCAAAAAAGCTATTTCAGAACAAAAGAATAATTAACTTTGTAAAGCAGATGTAGGCAGAGAAGACTCCTTTTCGAGACCTGTAAAAGAAAGCCTCTGTATTAATTTGATTATAAGCGTTATGTGAAAATAGTTCGAGCCCAGGTGGGACTACATAAAAATAAGCGCAAACAGTTACACAATGGCTGAATGCGCTTTTTTTTGTTATGGTTACTGAAACTTTATTGCGGGAAAGCCTTTAGCGTTGACCACTTGAAAAGAATATGAAGATCCGCCTTAGATTAAGGCAGTGTTACTTAAATAATCCGATATCCCCTTGTACTCCTGACAATAAACTTACGAAATTACTCACAAGGTCCTTGGTAAGGGGACATGGCTGAAGGCAAAATAAATTTGACTTTGGCTTTTTCAAGGTGTAACTTTATATTTGAAAATCAGCAAATGAGGCTGAAAAGCAAGTTAGTCAGAGGGAACATTTAACCTGAAATATTTATCCTAAGATTGAATGCCATGAAAAAACTATTTATCCTGTCTGTATTATAGCAATGACCATAAGTGTTGCTGCTCAGGCACCCCAGAAAATGAGTTATCAGTCCGTTGTGCGTAACACAACCGGTGTGTTAATGGTAAATCAGGCTATAGGTATGAAAATAAGCATCCTGCAGGGTTCTGCCACTGGGACTCCTGTTTATGTTGAAACACACACAACAACAACAAATGCCAATGGTCTGGCAACCATTGAAATTGGCGGTGGTACTATTGTTACAGGGACTTTTACAGTGATTGACTGGGCATATGGCGCATATTTTATTAAGACAGAGACTGATCCGGCTGGTGGTACAAATTATACGATTATCGGGACAAGTCAGATATTAAGTGTTCCCTTTGCCTTATATTCAAAAGTGGCTAAGACAGCAAATTACAATGACCTTACAAATAAGCCGACTACATTATCCGGCTTTGGAATTACCGATGCTGTCTCTATTGCAGGGACCCAAACCATCTCCGGAACAACCACTTTTAAAGGAACGACACCTGATATGGAAGAAGCCTTATTTGATGTTAAGAACAAGGATGGACAGACAATCTTTGCAGTTTATAATGAGGGAGTAAGGATTTGGGTGGCTGATGGAGCAAAAGGGACAAAAGGAGGATTTGCGGTTGGAGGATTTGATATGACAAAAGGTAACACGGGGAACTATTTTAACATATCAACCAGATATGAAGCTGACACAATAAATGGAGAATCAAGAGTTATGTGGTATCCGGTAAAAGAAGCCTTCCGGTCAGGGAATGTACTTATTGAGTCGAAAGACAGTGTGGGATTGAACTCATGGGCTTCAGGGTATCAGTCAAAGGCTATCGGTGATTATTCGCAGGCGCTGGGTTACCAGGCTATAGCGAGAGAGGAGATTATTCAACAGCAATGGGAAAAGATGCTGTTGCAGACAATACAAATTAATTGCGTTTCAGAAAATGCCCTGGCAAAATAAATAGCTATGCCTTCGGGAATGGTGCAAAAGCCTCTGGACTCGGCAGTTTTCCTTTGGATATAACTCAAAATCATTCGGACAAGTACTTTTGCAATGGAATATGGTACAGACCTTTCTGGACTCGGCAGTTTTGCTATTGGATTCATTGGCCGTGATTCCGCCGGGGTAGCAACCAGTAATACTAAAGCATTAAATGATTATTCTGTTGCAATAGGCAGTGGGGCCCAGGCGAACAACAAAGGTAGTTTTTCAATAGGCACTGCAACGACTGCTAACAGCGATTTCGGTCTGGCAGTAGGGTATAAGTCTTCCGTCTCAGGTTTTGGGTCGACTTCAATCGGTTATAATCCCAATGCATCCGGAGATAGATCGCTGGCCTTGGGATATTATGCTAAAGCTACAAAAAAGGGTGCAATAGCATTAAATTATGGAACTGCAAGCGGAGAGTATTCGATTTCAATGGGATACAATAACAAAGCAACAGCAAACGGTTCGATATCCCTGGGAGGCCGCTTTTTTTTGAGAACACCTGGAAATATCCAAGAAATATACAATACTGGTGCACACGGCATAAATTCTATTGCGATAGGACAAGGTGTGGAGGCTTTAGCTAATTATAGCTGTATAATTGGAAACGGGACTAATTATTTCATGCAACCTGTGTACAATACGAATCTTGGTGAGGCCAGAGACTTTGACTACTGAATGTGTTTTGGAACAAATGTTGTTGCAACCGGTCAGTATGCTACTGCAATGGGATATAGTACAGAAGCACAGTCCTTTAAATCATTTGTTATTGGAACATATAATGTTCTGGGAGGAAACACCAGTTCATCGGTAGGCACAGATCCATTATTCGTGGTTGGCAATGGCACATCATCTTCTAACAGATCAAATGCGTTTACTGTAAACAAAGATGGAAATGCTATATTGCAGGGAAGCTTGCAAATTGGTAGTTCGTATGGACCAATTACACATAATTGGTGGGAGTTTGGTACTTGATAATAATAACGGAACTGCTATCGACTTTCACTCAAACCAGTTCCTTCTGACTTTATGCACGGGTTTTCAGACAACCGGGCAATGACGGCATATTTGAGATAACTAATCTGGGAAATGGAGAATTAAGATTGCAGGCTCAGAGCGGGAAAGTCGTAATGCCTTATTTACCCGGAACAACATCAGGATACTTTCTACGAATCTACAATGATCAAATTTATTACTACAATTCTTCAGCAAAAACAAAGACAGAAATCAAATTATTGTAGATGATTTTTACAAAATATTGAAAGCTCAACCGGTCTCTTTCAAAGACAAGGAAAGCGGTGAAAGAAATATTGGCTATATAGCTGAGCATTTTGATGAAATTGGACTACAAAACCTTGTAATTTACAGAAGAAGATGGAACCCCTATGTCTTTGAGTTATGAACTTATTTCACTCTATAATCTTGAAAAATAAAAGACCAGCAAAAAGCAATTAAGGAACAAAAAAAGCAGATCGACTCCCAGCAGCAGCAGATAGATGAGCTTAAAGCGATGGTAAAGTTGCTGATGAACAGATAGGGATAACGGCGCAAAGCTTTGCCGGGTTGAAGAATTTTTATCTGCTCGTATTCAATCCTTTCATGCCGGAATCAAGGATGATTGCTTTCAATCCACGTCAGGCGCTTTCCCTGAGCGTTCAATCCTCAGGCCGTCAAAATAATTGCATCTCCTATCTCCTCAAAATACCTTCGCTCTAATTCAACCCTGTCACGACGTGCCATGGGGTTTTGGTTATATTTTCCAGAATCCACTTGTGAGCCTCATCTGTTTCAGGATACAGCATTATCACTGATCCTGCATTGCAGAAAGAGAAATCTATTGATTTCATAGTTTTAAAAATTAGAAAAACCTATTGAAAGGTAAATGAGAAAAAGCTCTCTTCAAAGGCGATTTTGACAGGTAAGTACCTGCTGTTGATGAAGTAAGAAATTAGTGCGACAAGACATTCTGCCTTGTTACGAGTTGGAGGGAAAAGCCAGTAGTGTTGACCACATTTAGCCAGCCGGATTGTCACAATTATGTTTCAGAAGGAATCAATGATTTAAACCTGGCCTGAGATGGCCATAATGCTCCGGCGAAGAATGATCAGGGTAAATGGTTTTCGCCCTCGTATCAGCTCCGCGGCTTTGATTAAATAAAGAAGCCAGCACCCTGAATATGTATTTTACCCCTGAAAATACTATGCTAAACCCTAAAACCTCTGTCAGCAGGATGCTGGCATCATTAAAACAATAATAAATTGAAAAGGTTCATTGATTGGAGAAATACTAAAGGCCTGGCCGATTAATACCTCCCTTTGGGAGTCTTTTCTTCTTTTTCGGTTCGTCCGGATATACTTTCCCTTTCATCCACCTAAGATTAAGGCAGTGTTACTTAAATAATCCGATATCTTAGCAAATAT
>CAVYYM010000016.1:0-32793 GCA_963772715.1 uncultured Bacteroidota bacterium | reverse complement strand
GTGTTTGTCACACTTGACTCGTCTCGTATTGTTGATACGTTCTTACATGATGAGACACTATTCGCAAGGAAAAACTTTCATCTCCGGTAGAAAATATTTTGAAAGAGTTCCGGGGTTCGGTGTGTCTAGTGGACGCAGAGCTGTTTCGCCATTATCTAGTTGAAGAATCATGTGGAGCTCTAAATTCCGGAGCCATGCCATATCCTGAGTCGTTCGAGGACATTGTCTGCCGGTTCCGGGACCGGATCTACAACCAGGCGTACCGGATGCTGGGCAACCGCGAGGATGCCGAGGGAGCCGCCCAGGACGTGTTCCTGCGGATTCACCGTTCGCTCGGTTCGTTCCGGGGGGAAAGTGCGGTCTCGACCTGGGTGTTCAGGATTACGGTCAATGTCTGCATGAACCGGTTCCGGAAAAAACAGCTTCGCTTTGAGAGCATTGAGGGGAAAGCCGGAGAGGAAGGTCAGCCGATTGAAAATACGATCAGTGATGACCGCGCGGATCCGTTTGAAATTTCATCCGCCAACCAGGTTGCCGAGCTGGTGCGCGAACAGGTGCGGGCGCTCCCGCCGGCGACCCCTGTGGCCACTCGAGGCTTTTGCGAAATCGATGGTTTATGACATCGATCATGATGGTTTCGCCACTCTGAAGGATTTTCTGGAATACTCAAAGGGAGCATCTGTTGCACCCGCTTCCATCTTTGTTCATCTGAACAGCATCTCGAAAAAAACGGAAAATACATGTTCCCCCTTTGATGTCAGGGAAGCAGCAACCCCATGTGCCATATTCAGTTACTTCGTCCATATAATCCGTGATTTTCAGAAAGACCAGCTTAACAATCTTAATTACTTCTCCGACGATCTTATAATGAAATATGATCTGACCAGGGAGCAATTGAGCGAGATCGCTCATGGGGAAAAGCCGGGAAGAATTTCCGGAATCTGATAAAAGTTTATTATACTCTTGCAGATGAATACCGGCTGAAGACTTATGACATGATAAGGAAAATTTCTCCTCTCCTGGAACCTCGGTATCAGTTCAGTCTGGAGGTCATTTTTAATCTGTATCTTATGGTATTCGAAAGGATCGATATTGAAAAAGGGAGCTTTACTACAAAAGAGCTCAATCCCACTCCTGAAGAAACAAAAGACACGGGTTTATCAGACTATTATAACAATTTACTGATTAATCGATAATGAATATCGCATTCCTCACCTCCGGCCATTCTTCCGTATGATGACAGGATTTATTATCATATGGCAATGACGCTGGCGGAAGCGGCCATATTGTACTGATAGTCAGCAGTAAATCAGAAATAATAGAAAAGAATCGGGAATATTTCCATCGATTGTTTCAATGATGAAAATCTTTCGAAGAGGATAAGATTACGTCCTTTAGGGATCGGCTTGAAGCATTTAATCCGGAAATTTCAATCTGCTCCGAACCACTTCCGGTAATCGCGCTCAAAAAATACAGGAGAAAAACAGGCAGTAGACTGAAGATCATTTATGATATCACTGAATGGTTTCCGTCCGGAAGATTTCTGAGGGAATATCATTGAGCCTTCAGGTGGTATGGATTCGTGAAATTGCTGCTCTTTAACATCTATGCTTCACTGTTTGTCGATGCATTTATCTTTGGAGAATATTTTAAAAGTAAGCCTTACAGGTTTTTGTTCCCATTCTCTCCCGGCAAATTCATTACATATTACCCGGATCTTAAGTATGTGGATTTTAAGGAACCTTCGTTACCGGATGAAAAGTTAAGACTTTCATATTCTGGAGAAATCAGCCTTGATAAGGGATTCGGCTATTTCATGAAGGTTGTGAACGGATTGGCTGATATGTATCCTGATCTCGAAATTGAAGTGAGGCTGGTTGCCTGGTACGGATCAGAAAAAGACAGGATCGAGTGTGAACCTCTTCTAAAGAATGACAGCAATAATATAACCATCTACTTTGCCGGCAGGCAAAAGTACAGTGACTTCACCGGTCAGATAAATGAAACCGATATTTTTCTTGACCTCCGTAAAGTCACTTTTGAAAACAACCACAGTCTCCCGATAAAACTATTTTATTATGCAGCTCTCGGAAGACCGGTGATTTTCTCAGATCTGAAGGCAGGTCGGCGTGATGTTGAGATTGAGAAATTCGGATTTTTTATTAGATCCCGGAAATGCCGGAAGAAATCATATCTGCTAATTTCAAATTATCTGAAAGATCCATGCTTTATAATAGGCATTGCGCAAATGCCCGTAACTCTGGCATTGAAAAATATAACTGGAGCAAGATCGTCGCCTGAGTTCCTGAATTTTATTGAATCGGTTTGAGGTTGAATTTTTCTGCTGTTTTCGCCAGATACCATTGAATGATATATGAATTATAAAAATTTGGCTGGACAGGAGAAATTAGTGCTGCAGGATCAATCTCTTCTTTTAGTATCGCTGTTATTTCATCATAAAGAATATGATTTAGCGGGCTGAGAAACTGATTCCGGATTTTCCCCGGGAGCATTGGTTTTACTCTATCCTTGAGCCGCTGGAAACTCTTTTTAAACGGTGAAGGATTTGTTTCATTATCAAGGTTTAAATCATTTACCCTGAATATATTATCCCTTAGTGTGTGCTCATACAGCTTTCTGTCCATCCTCAGCTCAAACGGAAGAGGGAGCATGTAATCCACAAGCTGTTTATCCCATAGTGGAAAAATATATTCATAGCCGAAATAGCTGAACACCTTTGCTGAATTTACAATGAACTTTGCATGACGCTCCTTCATATCCCAGGATTCGATGACTTTCCATGCTTCCGATTTTCCAGGGTGAATTCTCTCTCCTATCAACTCACAGATGCCATTTTTATCCTTTTCTTTCAGATTAACCAGGCGGAAGTATTCTTTGAATATAAGCCTGGCAATTTCTCTGCCTTCCATCTTTCTTCTCATTGCCGGAGTCAGGTAACTTCCAGCAATGAAATCGCCTGAATATCCGGAAATAAAAACAGTGTTATCAGGAATCAGCCTGTTTTGCTTAAGATACCTTACAGCAAAGTACTCCTGGAGGAAGAACATTCCTGTAAGTTCCGAAACCCAGGGGTAATATTTTTCAAAGTAATTATCATGGATGAAATCTCTGATAAGATCTGCATCATAAATGATATTTATCCACTTCAGCCTAAGTCGTTTTGCTGATTCCATTGCAAGTGCCACTTCATGATTATCTTTTCTTCCGTATGTATAGCAAAGAACATTTTCGGGATGATATTTCGATGCCATCAGTGCCACAAGCCTGGAATCAAATCCTCCTGATAAAGGGATTGCAATAAACCTGTCTTTAAGTGCACTGAAATATCTTCGGAATGCACTTTCGAGCAGACTGGTAAGTTCTTCCGCTCCCGTATGCAAATCCTTATCAACAGATTTATCCTGCGCCGGATTGTGATAAAAACTGCTCTTCACATCTGATGCCATGATGACAATAGCGCCTGCTTCGACCTGGAAGATATCCTTTATAATGGTCCGGTCGCTGATCGTATATCCTGATGCCAGAAAGCAGTTATATGAAACCGGATCGAACCGGTTTTCTGATCTTAACTCAGCAAGCCGGTAACAATCGTCGCTCAGCAGGAATTCTCCTTCAATTTTGGTATAAAAGAGAGGCCAGTTCCTTGTTATGTCTGTTGCGGCCCAGATTTCATTATCACGGTTTATAACGACAGAAAACTGACCGGTTGCAGATCTAAGCTTACTTTCAAATTCCGATATCGTATTTACATCTGAAAAATAATCCAGCAACTCCTTCTCCCTGAGAAATTTATCTGCCGAAAAAATGAATCCGGTGACCCGGATATTGTTGCTGCAATACCAGGACAGCTTTGACAAGAAACACTTCATACAATACTTTATGATTGCAAGGTATTATTTTATAGCTAATTTTATCTCGTTCAATTCCCATACCAATGAAAAACAATCTAAAAACCTTTTTTGTTCTGATGATCATTTCATCAGTCTCATTCCCGGCATATGGCCAGAGACGTGCCTCTAAAACACCTCCTCCGCCTCCTGTTCCGGCACTCGACAGCAGCAGGGTAATGACAATGATCAAGGACAATTCATTGTTTTACAATGTAAGGCAATTCGGGGCAAAGGGCGACAGTGCCACAATCGATACGGAAGCCATTAACAAAGCAATTGATGCTGCCGTTTCTGCCGGAGGCGGAACCGTTTATTTCCCGGCAGGCAATTATCTCAGCTTCTCAATTCATCTTAAAAGCAACATAACAATCTTTCTCGACAACGGCGCTTATCTTATAGGAGCAGTACCGCAGGAGGGGAAACCAGGCTATGATCCTCCTGAACCAAATCCTACAGACATGTACCAGGATTTCGGCCACAGCCACTGGCATAACAGCCTCATATGGGGCGAAAACCTTGATAATATAGCCATCACTGGACATGGATGGATAGTGGGACAACGGATTAACCAGGGCAGGCAGGATGACTCCCGGGCCTTGGCAATAAGGCAATTGCCCTGAAGCTTTGCCGCAATGTCATCCTTCGGGATTTCACGTTCTGCGCGGCGGTCATTTTTGTCTGCTTGCCACCGGAGTAGATAACATGACAATAGACAATGTTAAGCTCGATACCAACCGTGATGGTTTTGATATTGACTGCTGCAGGTATGTTCACATTTCCAATTGCAGCGTCAACTCACCGTTCGATGATGCAATTGTTCTGAAAAGCTCATATGCTCTTGGCTTTGCGAGATCGACTGAGAATGTGACCATTACAGGCTGCTCTGTATACGGTTTCGATATTGGTACATTTCTCGACGGCACATATCAGAGTAAAAATTATAACCGTGTGCCCGACAGGGGCGCCGTTACAGGAAGAATTAAATTTGGAACAGAATCGAACGGGGGATTTAAAAACATCACTATTTCCAATTGCACATTTGAATTTTGCAGGGGGTTGGCGCTGGAAACTGTCGATGGAGCATACCTCGAGGATATAACAGTTTCAAATATAACAATGCGTGATTGTATGGCTGCTCCCTTCTTTGTGCGCATCGGTGCAAGGCTGCGTGGCCCTGAGGGAACAGTAATAGGTAAAGCAAGAAGAATAAATATCAGCAATGTTATTGCATATAGCGCCGATCCTGAATATGCATCCCTGATACTGGGTCTCCCGGGTTATGATATTGAAGATGTCAGGATGAGCAATATTATGCTGCTTATAAAGGGTGGAGCGCCCAAAGAACAGGCAGAAATAGTGGTCCCTGAACTTGAGAAAGGATATCCTGATCCCACAAATTTCGGAGCCATACCAGCTTATGGCTTTTTTATCCGGCATGCAAAAAATATTGAATTGAGCAATATTGAAATGAAGCTTGAAAATGAGGATTTCCGCCCACCGATAATCCTTGAGGATGTCAAGGGTGCCACATTCACGAATGTAAAGGCACAACATGCCAAGGATGTCCCAACATTCATTTTAAAGAATGTAACAGACTTCAAATCAGTGCAATGTGGGACAGTACCGGATAAGAAAATAGATAAGGCTGATAACCTGAAATTATAATTAATATTGATACAGACAACTGTTAAGATTGTGAGGAGACCCGCCAAAGCGGGACGACGAAGCAATCAGAATGCTGAAACAAATCCAAAGTTCAGTATTCCATAATTTGTGTCTGTGAACCTTTGGGTATATTCACCTACTATTCTGAAGTTCCTCCTCAGCAAATAACCTGCATGCAGTGTGGCGGCTGTATAATCCAGCGCATCGATATCCGATCCGACCCAGTTGAAGAGTCCGGTCAGATACCATTTGCTCATGTCTCCCTTTGGTGAAAATATCAGTTCCACAAATCCGCCACGCGTTATTACATCCTCGTAACTCATTCCTTCTTCCGTATCAAAAACATGGGAATCTGTCCTGTAGACATATTGAGCGTTCAGCACAAATTTATCGTCGAAATTGATCTTTATGTCTGGCCCGTACATCCGGATCTGATTATTATATGCCTGAAATTGTAAGGTATCCTGAAGAGTTTCCTTGCCAAAGTATGCAAAACCTCCGACCATTACCTTTTTACCAATCGCCTGAGATAACCTGAACATGTAAGTTTTATACTGGTCGTCATCGAAAAGCGGTTCATCTATTCCGCATCCGTTAAGCAGCTGGGCATGTATTGTCGTTCCGGTTGAGAATGGCTTTTCAAGAATGATGCCTCTTTCATATTTAAGTGACGCTTTCGAATTTCCGGGTTTTGTATCATATATTTTGTAACCCTCGAGCGTATATCTCAGCTCACCCTTAAAAAGCGGATCTGAAGCCTGGAACTGCCCGATATAGAAATTGATCCCTGTTTTAAACAGGTCGTGGTACATGAGGAATGCATCCTCGACACCGACTATTTCACCACCCTCTGTCATCAGGAAATAGAAATAGTATGATAACTTATCAGAAATTTCGCCTCCTGAAAGTATTTTCAAAACAAACGGTGCGGCAAATTTAGGAGAAGCCGGTTCCCTGAAATTAAATAAAACATGTCCGTCGAAACGTATCGCAAGCGGCAGCTCCCTGAACAGGGAAAGCCTGTCATCTCCTGCCTGAATAAAATATCTGGGCGATTCATATTCGGTGAGCCTGAAGCCGTTTCCTGCAAACTCCTCGCCAAAGGCTTTGAGCCTGGGCATTGCAGGTGAGTGGCAAACCTGGCAGCTGATCTGATACTTGCGGGCAAAAGCGGGTATGGCGTTTGTGCTTACGGGTAAAAGCAAAAGAAGAATTACAGCCGAAAGGACAGTTTTAATGTATGTCGCTCTTTTCATATCAGTATGTATTTCAATTTATATTTTGTTGATTTTTAGGGTAATATGGTCACTTTTGTGGAGTGTTCATTCACGATGATTATTTCAGATTCGTCTGCCGGCACTTTCAGAAAATCGGCTACAGGTTTTACCAGCAGCTGGTAATTCAGCACAGCCCTGACTTTCATCTCTCCGGGGGCAACATCGTAAGGGAGCCTGAAGGTCAGCTTTTCAACTTTGGCCTCTCTCGGGCCTATACGGTAATCGACACCCAGTTTGGCTGTGTTCCACTGCATGATAGTCATTCGTCCCTCCGGATCAAAATAGGGCATCCTGAAAATCCTGTTACCTGCAGGAATGCCGTCACGCTGAACACCTTTGAAATCTGTCAGCCCAAGAGGCACTCCCATATCCTGGTAAGCAAGGTAATCGCCGGAAATTGTATATTCTTCCCCTTCAAATCCTTTTTTATCCACATTGAGATGGTACACTTTTCCCTTTTGCATCTGTCGCCTCAACATGAAGCCATGCAATGCGGTCCTCGACAGATCCTGTCGGAAATTTATGCCCGGTTTTCTGGTTGAAAAGTGCAACAGTGAAAACAATGTTTTCCCCTGGTTCAGCCTCCCGGATATCAGGTTCGAATCCTCAGTTCTATTGTTCCCTTCACCTTGCCCGGATCATGAGCACCATGAAAAAGATGAAGCCTTGAATCGTCATATGGCTTTGTCATAAGCGCATTGAGGTAAGGTCCTCCTTTCGGCATATGGCAATCCTGGCACCTCACACCTTCTTTTGAATAGGGTCCCTCCTTCCATTCAAGCTGGGTGCTTTTAACCCAGACATCATAAGGATTCTTTTCATTATGGCAGTTGCCGCAGAATTCCGTTGTCCTGAAGAAATCATTTGTAACTATCTTATGGGCAGGAGATTCAACGGCCGGTTTTCTTCCTGCATACTTTGTCATGCCCGGGCTTTATCAGGTAGCTGAAATTGAACGGCGGATCGGTTTGGGCCGACTGTGTAAGATGACACACTTCGCATGATACGGATTCGTTGGCCATGCTCTTCTCAGAAGGTCTTGGCGGAGGAAATGTTTTCCCGCCCATGAAAGCCAGCGGAGTATGACATCCGTTGCATCCGTCAACGACATCCTTTATTTCAGGTTTTGCTTTTGAATGGCCTACAGCAAGTTCGAAATATTCAATCTCGTCCCAATGGTGCGTATACGCCTGCGACATCATTGCCTGTGACCATTGCTCGTATATTCCCGGATGACATGACCGGCATTTTTTCGCCGATTCGAAATCCTTGTAGTGCATATTTGCTTTTCAGGTCTTCCTGAGGCATTGTTTTTCGGCCAGAGAAAGCCGAAAGAAGAATTAATGAAACAGTGAAAAGGATCACTGATAATGAAAAAGCTAGCTTTTTCCTGTGGTTCATAGGATTAGGATTAATGTACGAGAAAAGATATGAAAAAAAACAATATAACAATCATTTTTATGGAAAATACGATCCGTGAACAGATCACTTTTAGTCCTATTCAGTTTTATCAGGAAATTAGTATCTTGCTCCGTTCGATCAACGGATAAATCAAGGGATATGCTGACACTTTACGATGGTGTTTCATTTGAAGCCAGCAAACTTGTTACGACAACCTACAGCACATCGTTTTCACGTGCTGTCAGCTTTCTTGACCACGATATCAGGGATGCAATCTACAGCATATATGGCTTTGTCAGGCTGGCCGATGAAATTGTAGATACATTCCATGATTATGATAAGCATAGCCTCCTTGATAAGTTTGAAAGGGATTTCTATGAGTCTGTTAATGATGGAATTAGCCTGAACCCTGTGCTCAATGCCTTCCAGATTACCGTAAGAAAATACAATATCGACGATAAGCTTATCCAGGCGTTCCTTAAAAGCATGAAGCTTGATCTTTCACGGCTCGAGCACAAATCGAAGGACGAATCTGATGAATATATCTATGGCTCGGCTGAAGTGGTCGGGCTAATGTGCCTGAAAGTTTTTGTCAGTGGAGATGAATCACTCTACAGTGAGCTGGAGGAATCGGCAAGAAAACTTGGATCTGCATTTCAGAAAGTGAATTTCCTACGCGACCTGAAGAATGACACCCAGGATCTGAAAAGACAGTATTTCCATAACCTTATCGATCAAAAATTTGATGATACCACCAAAGGTGAGATTATCCGGGATATCGAGAATGATTTCAATTCATCGGTGACAGGCATGAAAAAACTCCCTCAGAATTCCAGGCTGGGAGTATCGATAGCTTTTTATTATTACAAAAGACTTCTCAGAAAGATCAAAAGAGTCCCCGCAGAAAGACTCCTTGAAAAAAGAATCAGGGTTTCCGATCTGTTCAAAGTTCTTCTGCTCTTCAAAGCACTCATCTCAAACAGGCTGAATATTTTCTGATCAATGAAAGAGCTATCAGTCATACTTGTTGATAAATATGATCGTCAGACAGGTCTTGCCGGCAAGATGGAGGCGCATCATAAAGGGCTCCTTCACAGAGCCGTTTCTGTCTTTATCATAAACTCGAAGGGAGAATGGATCCTTCAGAGAAGGGCCTTGGACAAGTATCATTCAAATGGCCTGTGGACAAATACCTGCTGTACTCATCCGTATCCCGGAGAGACTGCCATCGATGCGGCCAGGCGCCGGCTCAGGGAAGAGATGGGTATCGAATGCGATCTTGTCGATCTTTTTACTTTCATCTACAGGGAAAAGCTTGACAATGAGCTGACAGAACATGAACTTGATCACGTCTTCTTTGGTGTTTCCGACGATGTTCCGGAAATAAACATGGCGGAAGTTGAGGAGTGGGAAGCTGTCTCATTCAACGATCTGCAACAGGATATTATTAAGAATCCGTCAGGTTATACTTACTGGTTCAGGGAGATCTATGAAAAAGTCAATAGCAGCATTCATCAATTGAAGGTAAAGAAATGAAGTTCCTGGAATCCCTTAAGCTGGAGAAGGCGAGAGGCTTCATAATAACACTCTATATCGTTGGCGTAATCGGTTCAGCTCTGCCTCTTACACGTGATTTTTTTATAGTGCTTACACCTGTTATTCTTCTGATCAGCTGTGCATTACTTCTTAATTTTCATATTCCCGTCCTTGATTTAAAAACCTCTATCGTATTTATCATTATATTTCTCATAAGCTACCTTGCCGAGGTTGCTGGTGTAAGTACAGGTGGGATATTCGGGGCTTACAGCTATGGAAGAGGTCTTGGTTTAAAGCTCTTCGATACACCCTTATTGATCGGGCTTAACTGGGTTCTGCTTGTCTATTGCACTGCTGCAATCTTTGAAAAAATACCGGCAGGACATTTTGGGAAAATAACCGGAGCTTCACTTCTTATGGTCCTGTATGACCTTGTAATGGAGCAGGTTGCACCGCGGATGGATATGTGGGCCTTTAACGACGGCTTCGCTCCAATGAGAAATTATGTCTCATGGTTCATTCTTGCACTGATCTTTCACTCGCTTGTCAGGTTTGCAGGAATAAGACTGACAAACAAGCTGGCACCAGTGATCTTCTACTGCCAGGGAGCATTCTTCATTATCCTGTTCATCATTTTTAAATTTACGGAATGATCTACAGGGCTACCCACCATTTTTTCGTATACCCTTTCTTCAGGTTCTACTCGGTATGGAAGACAAGGAGAAAATTCCACAAGGTTTATCTTAATGGCTCTTTCAATGATAAGAACCTTCCCGTGCTCCTTGTTTCCAACCATTTCAGCTGGTGGGATGGCTTCTGGGCCGTTTACCTGAATGAAAAGATCTTTCACCGGATTTTCCATTTCATGATGCTGGAAGAACACCTCATGAACCATATGTTCTTCAATAAAACAGGCGGCTATTCTGTAAAGAAGGGATCCAGAAGCGTTATTGAAACAATCGATTACACTGCTCAGCTATTGTCGGACAGAAAGAACATTGTCCTTATGTTCCCGCAGGGTGAGATAAGGTCGATGCATACTTCTGTGATTACATTTGAAAAAGGCATTGAGCATGTGATAAAAAAAATCAATAGCAGGATCCACATTGTTTTCATTGCAAATATTATAGATTATTTTTCCAGCCCAAAACCCGGACTATACATGTATTTCAGGGAGTACCCGGGAGATGATTTTACGACGGCCACGCTTGAGCGGGAGTACAACCAATTTTATTCTGAAAGTATCTCTGAAAACCTCAAAATGACCGACGTATGATGCTAATCCTGGCATATATTATACTGGCCTTTACGGCACTTCAACTGCTCGTGGCGATTATGAACCTATTGCCGGGAACAACCCTTCCGAAATCAGGAATTAAATCAGGTGAGATGGTCTCGGTGCTTATCCCTGCAAGAAATGAAGAGAATAATATCGCCAATATTCTGCAGGATCTGGTAATCCAGGAGTATTCCGATATCGAGATAATAGTTTTCGATGACCAGTCGGAGGACAAAACAAGGGAGATAGTTAAAGGGTTGTCTGAAGCCGACAACAGAATCAGGCTTGTTTGCTCTGAAGGATTGCCTGAAGGATGGCTTGGTAAAAATCATGCCTGCCACTCTCTTTCAAAATATGCGAAAGGAGATTACCTGATGTTCCTCGATGCAGACGTACGCATAGGGAATAATACCATTGGAAAAGCAGTCTCCTTCTCGAAAAAACACGGGCTGGCGCTTATTTCAATTTTCCCGAAGCAGGTTATCGGATCATATGGTGAAAGGGCTGCCGTTCCCAACATGAATTATATTCTGCTGTCTCTTCTTCCCCTTATCCTGGTCAGAAAGTCACATTTCACCTCCCTTTCCGCAGCCAATGGGCAATTCATGTTCTTCAGGACTGACGTGTACAACAGACTGCAGCCCCACTTGCTGATGAAGGACAACAAGGTCGAGGACATCTCTATTGCGAGATATCTCAAGAAAGAAGATCATAGGATAGCCTGCCTTGTCGGGGATGATAATATAAACTGCAGGATGTATCGCGGATTTCCTGATGCTGTGGAGGGATTCTCCAGGAATGTCATTGCGTTCTTTGGAAATTCATATTTTTTGGCTGTTTTGTTCTGGCTGGTTACTTCATTTGGATTTTTGCCGGTATGGTTTTTTCTTTCCAGGGAGATTTTCATGGCTTACCTTACAGCATATCTCCTCACGAGGATCTTTATTTCACTTGCGAGCCGCCAGAACATTATTGATCATCTTGGATACATCGTTCCGTTGCAGATATCGATGGGTATTTTTATTTTTAAAGCTTTTACAAACAAATTTTTCAGGAAATATCAATGGAAAGGACGAAGAATAGAGTAATGTGTTTTCTCATACTTATCATGTTTGGTTCCGGGATCACTGCGAGCAACAGATCAGATATCTATCATGCCTATGTGACAAACAGGATGGAGAACTGGAAAAATGTCATCGACCGCATGAATGCCATGCCTGATAAATCAGATGATTTTATCCTGGAGCTTGTAAACTACCAGTATGGATATATAGGCTACTGCCTTGGATATGATAAAAAGAAGGAAGCGAAAAAGTATCTTGAACTGGCTCAGAAAAATATAGATATTCTTGAAAAGAAAAACTATAGATTACCCCTTGTAAATGCATATAATGCAGCATTTTGTGGATTCAGAATAGGAATTAATATTCTTTCAGTTCCTCAAAATGGTCATAAAAGCATCGAATATGCAAAAAAAGCAGTGGAGCTCGACAGTGAAAACTACCTGGGTTATGTTCAGTATGGAAACATTCAGTTTTATATGCCCAAAACATTCGGCGGCTCGAAAAAGGAAGGGATAGGCCATTACATCAAAGCAAAGGAAATTCTGGAAAAAGACAAAAACAGCTTAAAGGAGGACTGGAATTATCTGGCAGTACTGCTGGTAATAGCCCAGTCATACACTTACCTTGAAGAATTCAATTCTGCAAAGGCAGTCTATGATTATATTCTCCGGTTTGAGCCGGATTTCACATATGTAAGGGATGAATTGTATCCTGAGTTAATGAAAAAAATGAGGGAATCGTAATTATGGCAAAAAGTGTACTAATCGTTGGGGCAGGTCTTGGCGGACTTGCGACAGCTCTCAGGCTGGCAAAGAAAGGTTATAAGGTTGAAATCATAGAAAAGAATGGCCAGGCGGGCGGAAGACTTAACCAGCTTAAAAAAGACGGCTTCACGTTCGATACGGGTCCGAGCTTCTTCAGCATGTCATATGAATTCACCGGCTTTGCGAAGGATTGCAATATAAACCTGCCATTTGAATATTACAGCCTCGACCCTCTTTACACTGTCAGTTTCAGGAATAATCCCAAGGTATATCACCTGTACCACGATCTGAAAAAGCTGGCAGCCGAATTCAGTGAAGTAGAGCCTGATTTTGAAGCCTCTATGAAGAGGTATCTCGATAAAAGCGGGAGGCTTTACCATGATACGAACATCGTTATCAAAAGCAACTATGATTCCCTGCTTCATTATTTAATCACGCTTCCCAGGGTGGGTCCCGCACATATCGGAACCCTTTTCAGAAGCTTCTGGACGCAGGTGTCGCGTTATTTCAGCTCGAACGAGGCCAGGGAGATTCTGTCGCTTGTAGCCTTCTTTCTCGGCCGGACCCCTTTCGATACTCCGGCAACTTATACTCTGCTGTCCTATACCGAATTCCTGCACGACGGATATTTCAACGTCAAAGGCGGAATGTATAAAATTGTCGAGGGGATAGTTGATGAGCTGAAAAAGGAAAATGTGAATATCATTTACAACACCGAAATCAAGGACTTTACAGCAGAGAATAACAAGCTGAAATATGTCATTGATACGACAGGGAAAAAGTGGGGTGCCGATATTATCGTAATAAATTCCGATGCGGCAGTCTTCAGGGGGAAAGTCTTCAACAGGAAGGAGTTTTCGGAGGAAAAGCTCGATAAGATGGAATGGACGATGGGATCGCTGACCATGTATCTCGGGATCGACTGTAAACTGCCTGCAATTCAGCATCATAATTACTATCTCGGCACTAATTACAGGGAATATGCCGGAAAGGTTTACACCAGTTCCAATATCGATGAAACTCCCTATTATTACGTGAATGTTCTGTCGCGGTCAAATCCGGAATGTGCTCCTGCCGGTTCTGAAAGTCTCTTTTTTGTGTGCCCGGTTCCCGACCTGAGGTATAAGAAAAGCTGGGATGACAGGGATGAGATAGTAGATAAGATCATCGATGATTTTTCGAAAAGAACCGGAACGAACATAAGACCCCATATCGTCTCAAGAACGATTTACACTCCTGAAGACTGGAAAAGTCAGTTTAACCTGCACAGGGGCAGCGGATTGGGGCTTTCCCATAAAATGATGCAGATCGGAGGTTTCAGACCGAAAAACTATGACGAGCATTTCAAAAATGTTTTTTATACGGGAGCCTCCACAATCCCGGGCACTGGATTGCCGATGGTGATGATCAGCGCTAAGCTGGCAGTTGACAGGATCCTGAGATATAAAGCAAACTAAGCGAATCAATGAAGCTCTGCATTTTCTGGTTCCGCCGTGATCTCCGGCTTGAAGACAATACGGGGCTGACCGCGGCATTGCGATCGGGGAGTCCTGTTCTTCCCATATTTATCTTCGATACGAATATTATCGATGAACTGCCGGATAATGATCCGAGGATAAGCTTCATTCATAAAAATCTTGCATCGATCAAAGATTCACTTGAAAGATCAGGAGGTTCACTGCACGTTCTGAAGGGAGATCCGGGGGCTGTCTGGAAAAAGCTGATCAGCACATGGGATATCGGCGCTGTTTATATCAACAAGGATTATGAACCCTATGCGATCAAAAGGGATAATGAGGTTGAAAGAATACTTAAATCGAAAAATATTCCGCTCTTAAAATTTAAGGACCAGGTGATATTTGAGGAAAGTGAGATCCTTAAATCAGACAATAAGCCATATACTGTTTTTACTCCGTACAGGAACAGATGGCTTCAGAGATTCCGCGATATTTCTTTTACAAATACAACAAAGAATAATAATCTGCCAGGTAATTTTCATAAAATTCCATCTGCTTTGCCTGGACTTGAAGAGACAGGCTTCAGAGGCAGCACAATAAAAGTAAGGCCTTATGATCTTTCAGTCATCCCGGAATATGAAAAATACCGTGATCTGCCGGCCGAGGATAAAACCAGTTATCTCTCTCCTCATCTCAGGTTCGGGACGATAAGCATCCGGAAGCTTGTTTCCGAAGCTTCGGAGAAAAATCTCACATTCCTGAATGAGCTGATATGGCGTGAATTCTTCATGCAGATACTTTTTCATTTTCCACATGTGGTAACGGGAAATTTCAAGACTGCTTACGATGATGTACAGTGGCTGAACAATGAAAAGGATTTTGACAGATGGTGCAATGGGGAAACAGGATATCCGATAGTCGATGCCGGAATGCGCCAGCTGAATGAAACCGGATATATGCACAACAGGGTGCGCATGATAACCGCAGGGTTCCTTTGCAAGCATCTGCTCACTGACTGGAGGTGGGGAGAGGCATATTTCGCAGAAAAGCTACTCGATTATGAACTCTCCTCAAATAACGGAAACTGGCAGTGGGCAGGAGGAACAGGGTGCGATGCAGCTCCATATTTCAGGGTATTCAATCCGGAAACACAGCAGAAGAAATTTGATCCGCGGAAACGAATATATCAGGCGATGGGTTAAAGATTACGGGAAACCCGGTTATCCTTCAAAAATAGTCGATCATGATTTTGCCCGTAGCAGAGCAATAGACTTATATACCGGAATCGGTTTAAATAAATCTCTTTAAATGATTCCTGGTGATTCTCATTCCTCTTTTCGTGATCACTTCCCGTTAAAGAAATGCATCTTCATAAATTTAATAAATACCGGATAATCTGCCGGCATTGGCCCATGTCCTCCCGCATGCATATAATATCCCAGATCATTTAATATCGGTTGTCCGGGAGCCGGCCACACATCTGTTTCCAATCCTTTTTTGCCGAGAAGCTTCCACACGGGTTCAGCAGCAACAGCTGCAAGAAATTCACCTTTCGGATCTGACCAGTAATCAGTGTCGCCTGTCTGAAGCAACAATGGCCTGGGCGCCATAAGCGCTACAAGCATGTGGGCATCGACCGGAGATTTTGAAAAATCATCCTTATAGTTCCTCCAGTTGCCTGCAAACTGGTAGAAATATCTCGTGGGATGTGTCATGTGATCGATGTTCTCTCCATAGTTGCGTCTGGATATTGCAGCGCCTCCTTCCCCTCCGCAGCTTGCAATCACCATTCCGAAACGGCTATCATGAGCACCTGCCCAGAGGACTGTTTTCCCAAGACGTGAAACTCCGAAAAGGGCAACTTTTTTTGCATCGATCTGCGGATCGGTTTCAAAATAATCCATGGCGCGGCTCAATCCCCATGCCCACGCCGAAATTGCGCCCCATTTGTCAGGTGCCGGATAAGCTGTGTCGGGTTTTGCGTAATAACTTCTTATCCCATATTTATATCCCCATGCAAAATCGGGTTCTATGTCCCCATAGTAAATATTCCCGTATGCAATGCCCTCTGAAAGGAATTGGTTAATATTTGTTCTTCCAAAACCGCCCGTTCTGTTCACAGGGACTCTCTTGCCATCCCTGCCCCACATTAAACCTGCTCTGATGCCGGGATCATTTGCTACCGTGGCATTAGGCGAGAAGCTGAAATTCAGGAAAAGAGGAACCGGCCCTTTGGCATTTAAAGGGAGATAAATGAGAATATCCATTTTATAGTCCGACGTGTCCTTTGTGAAATATACAGTCACCTGTTTCCTTACAGCCTTGCCTTCAAGTGCCGGAGTGCCTTTATCAAATACATTGAAGGACATATCCTTTGGCTTTGCAGGCATGCGGCCATACTGGAATTCCTCGAAAAGGCCTACAATCTCCGGACGACGTTTTTTGTACCACATCTTCGCATTCTTCACTTTTTTGCCATTAAGCATTACCAATGGATCGGGAAGCGTGTACGAGCCCACTTTATCCTCATTGTAATTTACCGGAATGCCGGCGACAACTTTGTTCTGTTCTGGTTGGCCGTAGACGCCTGATCCCCAGACCATTACTGTTAATAAAATAACAGAAGACCTGAAAAATGAGATTTTCATATTGATATATTTAAATACTTCATATTACTGTTGACCAAAGTTAATCACTTTAGGTTTGTTTTATAAATTTCTTATTTTACCACGGAGTTACACTGAGTTCTCACGGTGTTACACGGTTATAACTCCGTGTTATACTCCGTGTGACTCCGTGATACTCCGTGGTTAATTATTCTTAAATTTAATTTTTATGAAATTATCAATTTTTAATTTTTAATACAGTTTAAATATCTTTAACACTCCACTGATAAGAAACAGTATGAAGTATTTTATCACTTGCCTGATGCTGGTTGTTATTCTGCTTTCACCTGTAAAAGCACAGCAGCCACCACAGGATTTTATCGATCCTCCGCGTGAGTTTTCGGTGATGCCCTTCTGGTTCTGGAATGATACTCTGAAGGATGCTGAAATTGTACGTCAGATAGCCGATTTCGAGGCACATGGTGTATTCGGATTTGTCATACATCCGCGTATTGGACTTCCATCAGATATGATATGGCTCTCCCCTGAGATGATCCACGCCATGGATATTGCCATAAGCGAGGCGGCAAAACGCAGCATGTATGTCGTGTTGTATGATGAAGGGATGTATCCATCCGGATCCTCAAGCGGTCAGGTGGTTGCAAAAAATCCAGCCCATGCCGCACGCGGACTGGCGAAGATCGACCTGAAGCAGGGGGAAGAACCAAAACTGCCTGAAGGAGCAAAGCTTGTTACAATCCTCGACAGGCCTGCCGGTGAGCGCATCGCAATAATTGAACAGCCTTCAGGCGGAGTTATCCGGGGACTCCACTACCTGAATGAAGGAGAACAAAGGCTCAGAGAGGAGTCACCTGCGGCAGGTGATATACTGAATCCTGATGCTGTTACCAGCTTCATGGAACTGGTTTATGATCGCTATGCCAAAGAATTCGGAAAATATTTTGGAAAAACCATTATTGGGATATTCACTGATGAGCCTTCACCGCTGGGAAGAGGCGGGTCAAGAGGCGTCGTTCCCGGAAATGCTTCCCTCCTCTCACAGATAAACCGTATACTCGGGTATGATATCACTCCTTTCCTTGCAGACCTGTGGTATAACGATAATCCCGATTCAAGAAAGCACCGAAGTGATTACAACCGTGCAATAAACGTATGCCTTGAAGAAAACTATTACAGAAGGCTGGGAGAATGGTGTTACACACATAACATTGCCCTGATGGGGCATCCGGCAGGGTCGATGGATATAGGCACCGAACGCTATTTCCAGATTCCCGGACAGGACCTTGTCTGGCGATATGTGGAACCGGGTCCCAAAGCCCTCGAAGGACAACACTCCACGATGGCCAAGTGCGCTTCGAGCTCTATGCTTCACCTTGGATACAGGCGCAATTCGAACGAACTGTACGGAGCTTACGGCCATAACCTGACCTACGATGAAATGGTGTGGCTGGCAAACTGGTGCTTTGTCCGCGGTCAGAATTTTCTTATCCCTCATGCTTTTTATTATTCGATCCGTGGACCCAGGTTTGATGAACGTCCTCCCGACGTAGGTCCAAATGCATCATGGTGGAATGATTACAAAGCTTTTGCCGATGGCTGCAGAAGAATGAGCTGGATAAACACTGATTCACGTCAGGTGTGCGACATAGCAATATTATGCGATGCCACTTTTCTCCCGGATAAGTCAGCAAAAATACTGTACCAGAAACAGAAGGACTTCAATTATCTGGAGATTCGTCATCTTTGGGAAGATGTCAAAGTGAGCAAAAATGGCGTCCATATCGGCGGGATGACATATAAGGCAGTCATCGTCGACACACTTTCATTCATCCCGGATAAAGCCATGCCGGTGCTGAAAAAGATAGCCAGGAATAAACATCTGATTGTCCGTGCTGATTCAAAAATCACTCCTTATGCAAGGGGTGCTTTAATCTATAAGACTTCTTCCGATCTGATAAATGCAGTCAATAAAAGGACAATTCCCGACATTTTTCTTGATCCATCTTCAGAAAGTATCCGTCTCCGTCATGTGGAAAAAGATGGAATCGAATATTATTTGTTATTTAATGAAGAGGCAAAGGAAGTGATAACAGGCATCCGGCATCCGGCGTCAGGCGACCGGCAGGAAACAGTTGGCAGCCTGCAGTTGGCAAATAGTTATTGGATTGATCCGTTCTCTGAAAACCACTGCCTTTAGAAGAAGATGAAATTGTCAGTTTTCTAACCTTATGAAATGAAAATAATGTTGGTCAGCAATGAAAAATAAACTGAAACTGTTGCTTCCTGCAGTTCTGGCTTTGATATGTCTAAGCGGAACAAAGACAAAGGAGCCAAATATTCCGTTTGGCCTGATGGTTGAGTTTATCAGGGAACCGGAAAGTGTAAGGATTCAGGACCTCCGTCCTGAATTCACGTGGATCGTCCCTGCAAAGTCAGGGATGCAATCTGCTTACCAGATACTCGTTTCATCGACCCGGACGAATATTGAAAACAACAATGGGGATGTGTGGGACAGCGGAAAAGTCATGAGCTCAAATTCAGTTGAAATTGAATGCGGGATCAATCTGCAGACTGATAAAAAGTATTTCTGGAAAGTCCGTATCTGGAACAGCAAGGGAAAGTCTTCCGGCTATTCCGGAATTCAGTCTTTTACGACAGGAATTAAATCAGGATATGCAACAACACAAAACAGGTTCCTCTCAACTTTTGATCGCCCGGTAAAAGATCATTAAAATCGAGGATGGACACTATTTCATGGATTTCGGAAAGGATGCCTTCGGCAATCTCCTGCTTGAAATAAAACCAATGGAAAATGATACAATCATTGTTCACCTTGGAGAAAAAATCATGGGACCTGGCAGGATCGACAGAAATCCCGGAGGATCGATCCGCTATCAGAAATTAAAAATGGCTGTCAGTCCCGGACAGACGAGTTATGTCCTGCCATTAGCCTCCCGATACCAGGAATACAGGAGCAGCTGCCGTTCATCTACCCGACTCTTTCGGTATTATCACTCCGTTCAGATACTGCGAACTTGAAAACTGCAATTTTGAAATAAATTCAAACAACATAATCAGGAAAAGTTTTACATATTATTTTGATGACAACGCCAGTGGTTTTACAAGCTCCGACACAGTTTTGAACCAGGTCTGGGATATATCAAAATATTCAATTAAAGCCACCTCTTTTGCCGGCATTTACATCGATGGCGACAGGGAAAGGATTCCATATGAAGCTGATGCCTACATTAACCAGCTGGGACATTATTATACCGACCGTGAATATTCAATGGGCAGGATCACAAATGAATATTTCATCCATCATCCCACCTGGCCAACTGAATGGATACTCCATACAGTGCTGATGTTCTATAATGATCTGATGTTTACCGGTAACACTGAATCCTTGAATGAATTTTATGACGAGCTGAAATTCAAGACACTTTACTTCGCTGGCGAGGGAAGACGGACTTATCAGCTCCAGGAATGTGAATGATGAGATCATGACAAGTCTCGGCTTTTCAAATCCAAAGGAGAGGATCAGGGATATCGTCGACTGGCCGCCGGCACAGAAGGATACGGGCTGGAAGCTCTCGGGACCAAACGGAGAAAGGGATGGTTATGATATGGTTGAAATAAATACAGTCGTTAATGCATTCTATTTCCGCAATCTCGTTCTGATGGCAAAGATTGCCAATATGCTGGGTAAAAAGACAGATTCGGAATTTTATGCCAGGGAAGCCGGCAAGGTAAAAAACACATTCAATGAAAAGCTTCTCGATAAAACAAAAGGCATTTATGTCGATGGCGAAAACTCACAGCATTCATCGCTCCATGCCAATATGATGGCGCTGGCATTTGATCTTGTTCCGGCTGAAAACAAAAAGTCTGTAATCGATTTTATTAAATCACGCGGTATGGCCTGCAGTGTCTACGGCTCACAATATCTCCTGGAAGGACTGTACAGATCGGGCGAAAGCGACTATGCTTATAGTCTGCTGACTGCAACTAACGACAGAAGCTGGTGGAACATGATTAAAAGCGGTTCTACGATTACAATGGAGGCCTGGGATATGAAATACAAGCCCAACTCCGACTGGAATCATGCATGGGGAGCAGCACCGGCAAACATAATTCCCGGATATATGTGGGGTATTTCACCTGCTAGAGCCGGGATTTTCAAAATGCATCATCAGGCCTCAGCTCGGAAGCCTGAAATCATAGTAAAGTTAAAGTTCCGACAATCCGCGGCCCGATTGTCGCTGAATTCAGGAATACAGGGAAATCCGGGGAATATTTAATAACTATCCCTGGAAATATGGAATGTGATTTTGAAATATCAGGTGGTAAAACAATTAACCTGGTCCCGGGAAAAAATAAAATTATTTTATAAAATAATTAACCACAAAGGCGCACTAAGGATGACACGAAGGAACACAAAGGTCAGCCCTTGAGAGATTTTACTTTATGTACCTTTGTGTGTACTTTGTGTCCCTTTGTGGTAAAAAAAGATTTATGAAAAAATTATTAATTTTTCTTGCAGCCCTTTCGCTGGTTACTGCTTTTAAGTGCAAAACTGAGGGTTCCGATAAACTATTTAAAGCCGATGTCATCGTTTATGGCGGAACATCATCTGCTGTGACAACTGCCGTTCAGGTTGCAAGGATGGGAAAATCCGTAATCATTGTATCTCCCGACAAGCACCTGGGAGGATTATCTTCATCGGGACTTGGTTTTACAGATACCGGTAACAAAGAGGTTATTGGCGGTCTGGCCAGGGAATTCTATCATCTCATCTGGGAGCACTACCAGAAACCAGAAGCCTGGAAGTGGCAGAAGCAATCGGATTATGGCAACAGCGGACAGGGCAGTCCGGCTGTCGACGGCGAAAAACGCACCATGTGGATCTTCGAGCCGCATGTGGCAGAGGAGGCTTTCGAAAAAATGATCGCTGACAACAATATAATTGTTTACAGGGATGAATGGCTCGACCGGGAAACCGGTGTCGCCAAAAAAAACGGGAAGATTATTTCCATCCGGACATTAAGCGGCAAGTTATTCAGGGGCAAGATATTCATTGATGCAACCTATGAAGGCGACCTGATGGCTTCTGCAGGCGTAACCTATACAGTCGGACGTGAAGCTAACAGTGTCTATGATGAAACATGGAACGGCATTCAGAAAGGAGTTTATCATCATGGGCATTATTTCAAGGATAAAATTGATCCTTATAAGATCCCGGGTGATCCTTCAAGCGGACTTTTACCTCTTATCTCATCAGAATTACCTGAAGAAAACGGATCTGGGGATAACAAAATACAGGCCTACTGTTTCAGGTTATGCCTTACTCAGAATCCTGACAACCGGATAAAAATTGAAAAGCCTGAAGGTTATGACAGCACACAGTATGAACTTCTTGTCAGATTGTCGGAAACACGCTGGAATGAATTTTTCGGGAAATATGATCCGATACCAAATGCAAAAACAGATGTAAATAACCATGGCCCCTTCAGCTACGATAATATAGGGATGAACTGGGATTACCCCGATGCTTCTTATGATCGCAGAAAAGAGATAATCAGGCAGCATATACAGTACCAGAAGGGATTGCTTTATTTCATGGCAACAGATCTGAGGCTCCCGTCTGCAGTAAGAGAAACAATGAATAAATGGGGATTTGCGAAGGATGAGTTTGCCGACAACGGGAATTGGCCTTATAATATTTATGTCAGGGAAGCACGAAGAATGATCGGGGAATATGTTATGACAGAGAATGACGTCCTTGGCAAACGGAATGTGCCCAGGCCTGCAGGAATGGGATCATATACAATGGATTCCCATAATGTCCAGAGATATGTCACCCCTGATGGTTTTGTCCAGAATGAAGGTGATATTGGTGTCAGGCCCGAACGTCCTTACCAGATTGACCTGGGATCTCTGATGCCAAAAAAAGAGGAGTGCAGCAATTTACTTGTCACTGTCTGCGTTTCATGCTCCCATATTGCATTCGGATCGATCAGGATGGAACCGGTTTTTATGATCCTTGGTCAAAGTGCAGGGACATTGGCTGCGATGGCAATTGACAAGCGAAAAAGCATTTATGAGCTCAGGTATGAAGAAATCAGGCTTAAACTGGAATCTGACGGACAAATACTGGAATTTTGATTTACTTTTGCTGAGATAATTGAAACTTATGAAGACACGGATCCTGCTTTTTACATTTTTGATTTTTTCGTTTATGACTTTTAAATCCAGCGCGCAGGTTTCATCATTGACCCTATGGCCTGACGGTATCCCCGGATTTGTGGTGAACGACTCCTATATTGAGAAGGCAACAGTTGCCAACGGAATAAACACCCGGTTCGAAAAAGTCACCAGCCCGGCTCTCTTCCCCTATCTCCCTCCCAGGGAATCAGCTACCGGAACGGCTGTACTGATTTGTCCGGGAGGAGGCTATAGCGCCCTTGCTTTCAACCATGAGGGACATGCAGTTGCACAATGGCTGAATGACAATGGCATTGCCGGAATCATTTTAAAATACAGGCTCCCTTCCGATCTGATAATGAAAGATAAGTCAGTCGGTCCTCTTCAGGATGCGCAGGAAGCAATCAGGATCATCCGCAGAAATGCTGCAAAATGGAATATAGACCCAAATAAAATCGGTGTTCTGGGATTTTCTGCAGGAGGACATCTTGCCTCGACACTCTCCACCCATTATGCCGAAAAAGTGTATGAGCCGAAAGACACGGTAAGCGCCATGCCTGACTTTTCCATTCTCATATACCCCGTGATTACGATGGATTCGTCGTTCACCCATGCAGGATCAAGAAGAAACCTGATTGGCGCAAAACCCTCTGCAGAGGCTATAAAGAGATTTTCAAATGAACTGCAGGTGAATGAGAAAACACCTCCTGCATTCATGGTCCATTCTGCCGATGATAAAGCTGTTCCTATAAAGAACAGCATTGCTTATTATGAGCAGCTGGTCAGATACGGGATCCCTTCCGAGCTTCATATTTTCCAGAAAGGCGGACATGGATACGGTCTCGCAGGCGGAAAGGATACTCAATCTTCATGGCCTGAGCTTTGCATCAAATGGCTGAAGGCATCTGGATTCTAAAAGATTTTCCATGGCAGCAAAAAAAATCACTCGTCGTCAGGCTATAACTGCAGCATCTGCAGGAGCCATCGGAACAATGGTCAACTGGTCGATGCCTGCATTTTCATCCGGCAGCAGCTGGCAGGAAAATCTGGCAATCAATGGTGGTCCTAAAGTACATGAAGGATCATGGCCTCAGTGGCCGGTTTGGGATCAATCTGCGGAAAAGAATATCACCGATATGCTCCGTACCGGGAAGTGGTGGAGAGGCAGCGGCGAATATGTCGCCGATTTTGAACAGAGATATGCAGAGCTTTTAGGCGCAAAAAGGTGCCTGGCAACTGCCAGTGGCACGACAGCCTTGATTGTGGCCCTAAAAGCCCTTGGAGTAGATGCCGGCGATGAAGTCCTTGTTTCTCCTTATACCTTCATAGCATCCTACAATGTCATATTCATGAACAAAGCACTTCCCGTTTTCGTCGACACTGATCCGGAAACTTTCCTCATGGACCCTTCAAAGATCGAAGCGAAAATCACCGACCGTACCACGGCTATTCTTCCGGTTCATATTTACGGACTGCCCGTGGATATGGACAGCGTAGACGCAGTTGCGAAAAAACACGGACTAAAGGTTGTCGAAGATGCCTGCCAGGCATGGCTTGCCCAATACAAAGGCAAAAAAATCGGGACTCTCGGAGACGCAGGCTGTTTCAGCTTCCAGAATTCGAAAAACCTTCCTGCGGGTGAGGGAGGAGCAATTATCAGCGACAATGAGGCTCTCATGGACAGATGCCATTCACTGCATAATTGCGGAAGACCGATAGGCACAATCACCAGGACTTCAGCCTATCCAATATCCGGATCCAATTTCAGGATGCAGCAAATGCAGGCCCTGATACTCATGTCGCAGATGAACCGTATCATGAAGGATGCCGACATAAGACTTGCCAATGCAATGTTCCTCGATGCCAAACTCAGGGAAATACCTGGCATTATTCCATACAAGCTGGCACCCGGGGCAGAACGATCGGCATATCATCTGTATCCGTTCAGATATATCAGCAAGGAGTTCAGCGATGTGCCAAGGGATAAATTTATCAGGGCGCTGAATGCCGAAGGGATACCCTGCAGCAGCGGGTATGGTCGTCAGAATAAAGATGGGCTCATAGAAGAGATGCTTAACTCCAGGGGTTATAAAAGGTTGTTTTCAGAGGCCCGGTTGAATCAGTGGCGCGAAGAAAATGTTCTTCCAGGAAATGACCAGCTAAGCAGTGAAGCTGTGACATTTACTCAAAATATACTGCTTGGAAGCATCACCGATATGCAGCATATTGTCGATGCCATTACGAAGATATGGAGGAACAGGGATTCCCTGAAAGTTTAGTTCAGGCAAAGGAGAAGCTGTCGTACTTGATGTCGTTCTCATCGAGCAATTTGCGGAACCGGCTGTAACATGTATTGTCATTATAATCAGCGGCAATTGCCTTTAACAACCCGCTATGGTCGCTTTTATCAACATGGAAAAGCAGATATAATTTATCAAGTTCCTCGCCTGAAAGGGTTGTCGAATACTCATAGTCAGAATCGCCGAACCATTCATCCACGCTCTTGCCGACATCATATCCTTCAATGATAAGCTTCTCATTCCTGAAGAAAGCTTCTATCCTGACACTGAGGTCAGGAGATTGATAATGATATAGAATAATCCTCTCCATTATGATAAAGTTACGAAAGAGAAGAATACAAGTCAAATAAATCTTTTTAAATAATTGATTTCAGCCAACTGATGGTGGCAAGCTTCTCAGACAGCCCGAGCCTGAGTCCGGATCATTAAAAATTTAAGCCGCGGAAGCGGATGTTTTAGTTATAGCCGGGAATGAAATCAGTCATTAAGCTGACTGACAAGCTCCTGTTTCCTGATCAGTTGCTTATGCTTCAGAAAATTATCCTGGTCGCCGATGCTTTTGTAACATTCAGCAAGTACAAAATGTCTTAATTCTGCCAGGGTATCATTTCCCGGAACAGGATTCATCTTTTCGATAGCTTTCAGAGCCTTTTGTTCGCGGCCGGCATAAATATCGTTAAGAACAGAATAGAGCTCTATCTCCTCAGTCAGAGCCGGATCGCTGCAAAGGTTTTGCGCCCTGGCCAGGTATTTTGCTCCACAGCTCAGAAAATTGCCCTTCAGTTCAGCATTGGCAATGTTTTTTCCGATACGCTGAAACTCGGTTCCAAGCGAATAATTGGCCTGAAGGTCTTTTCTGTTTTCTGCCTGAGCTACTGATCTTTTATTCAATTCTCCGATATCCCCGGGTATTGCCCTGAATACTGCCAGATAGGGTTCCTCCTCCATAAAACCCATTTTATCCCATATTTTCTCTCCCCCTGTTGTAATTAGAATCACTCTGGGAATACCGGTTACATTGTAAAGAGAGACAAGCCTGCTTTCATAGTCGACATTAATCCTCAGGCTGACAAAATTATTCGTTAAATCACTCATCTCCGGATGACCCCATAGTTTATCGTCCATAACCAGGCAAGGCCTGCACCATATTGCCCAAAAGTCAACCACTATCAGTTTGTTTGATGTATTGCGCAACTGACAGGGCGACGTCATAGTTATTAAGCCACATGATCTGGGCCATTATGTTCCCCGAAAGGAATAAGCTGAACAGAAAAACCATTACCCTTTTCATAGCCAGTGATTTATAGGATCAAAGTTATGAAAGTCGATGAACGCAAGTCAAATATATTTTCATGCCGATATTTCAGATTCTAGAATCGCTGAAAATTTTAGTGATGATTCCCTCTGTCATGGCTTAATTCATGATGGATAAGTTTTATTGAAATAATTTAAATTGACTTTGATTGAAACAAGTTGTAAATTTGGTATAAGAAAAAAGAAATACAATAAAAACGGTTCAGGTTGCAGGGTACAAGGTCTATGGTACCATCATTGAATACGAATTCCAATTTTTAATCAATATTCTAACCAATGAAAAAAGTTCATTTCTTTTATTCTTTTCTTCTTCCTGTGCAGCGCTCTCTGCGCAGATGGTTCCGTTAAATCCTGATGTATTATATGGCAAGCTGGATAATGGCCTGACATATTATGTTCACAGAAACACCCTGCCGAAAGAGCGGGTTATGTTATACCTTGTTGTAAATGCCGGCGCGATAAATGAAAATGAGAACCAGAACGGGCTGGCACATTTCTGTGAACATATGGCGTTCAATGGCACAAAAGCATTTCCCGACAAGGGAATACTGAATTACCTCCAGTCAATCGGAGTTTCATTCGGAGGAGGACTCAATGCGTATACTTCAAGCGCCCTGACCTGTTATACACTTAACAATATTCCGACAACAAGGGAGGGATATATTGATTCTTCACTCCTGGTTCTGCGTGAATGGGCTTCAAATGTCACATATTCTGATGAGGAAATTAACAGGGAGCGAGGAGTTATTCATGAGGAATGGAGAAGCGGCGGAGGCGCAGGTCTCAGGATGAGCAAGATTACAGATCCTGTTCTCTATGCCGGATCAAAATATGCAAATCATAATGTTATCGGGGATATCAATGTCATTGATAATTTTGCACCCGATTTTTTACGCTCATATTATAAAAAATGGTACCGCCCTGATCTCATGGCTGTTTTAGTTGTTGGGGATATTGATAAAGAAGCTATGAGGAAAAAGATCGTAAAGCTCTTTTCAGATATCCCGGAAAGCACTGCGAAGCCTGAAGATGTCAGGACGCTTGTCGAATGGTAACAAGGATATGCTGGTGACGATTGCCACGGATAAGGAAGCGACAAATCTTTCCATTCAAATGATCACCAAGCATCCCGGAACCGAAATAAAGGATCTTAACTATTTGAAGGGAAGACTGGTGAACAGTTTATATAATAGTATGCTTTCCCAGCGGTTCAGTGAAATAATACAAAAAGAGAATCCGCCGATGCTATCGGCCAGCTCAGGATACGGTGGCTTTACAAAATACCAGGATTCTTATTCAATTTATGTCAACGCACTTAACAGTGATCCAATAAGATCGTTTAAAGCTGCGCTAACTGAAAACGAAAGGGTGAAAAGGTTCGGATTCACTGAAAGTGAACTTGAGAGGACAAAAAAGAATATGCTCTCATCTTATGAAAACTCTTACAATGAACGGGAAAAGAGGTTTTCAAATTCTATTGTCGGTGAATATCTGAGCAATTTTACCTCAGGTTATCCCGCACCAGGTATTATTTATACATATGACCTGGTGAAAACTTACCTTCCCACCGTCACACTGGAGCAGGTCAACAGTCTGGCAAAAAAATGGATGACTGAAGAGAACCAGGTAATTGTTGTCACAGGTCCCGATAAAGAAGGCATTAAGATTCCGACCGAAAGTGAATTAAGAGCTGCCAAAGCCGAAGTTTTGAGCTCAGTTATTGAACCTTATACTGAAAAAGTGCTGCCGTACGACATTAATTTCAGGTGAGCTGAAAGGTTCTCCTGTAGTTAAGGAAGAACATATCAAAGAGTTCGATGGTACAAAGTTTACTCTTGCCAATGGTGCAACAGTCTGGCTAAAATACACCAATAATAAAGATGATGAGATCCAGATGCAGGCTTTCAGCAATGGCGGCAGTTCTCTGATTCCGGTTGAAGATCTTCCTTCTGCGTCACTCGCCGCAACGGCTAAGAACATGTGCGGCCTTGGTGAGTTTTCATATCAGGATCTCAGGAAGTTCATGGCAGGGAAAAATGCCAGTGCTTCTGCATCGCTGGCATCCCTTAATGAAATGATACTGGGATATTCATCTGTAAAGGATTTTGAAACTATGCTTCAGCTTACCTATATGGCTTTTATGCCTGTAAGACATGATGATGAGGTCCTGAAATCATCTATTCAAAGAAGCAAGGCCAGCCTTGAAAACAGAAAAGCCAATCCTAATTCCATCTTTTCAGATACACTTTCAATGTTATTGAGCAATTACAGCAAGAGGACAAACCTGCCATCTGTTGAATACTATGACAGGATGGATATAGCGAAGGCTTATAACATTGCAAATGACCGTTTTAAAGATGCAGGTGATTTTAATTTCGTCTTTATCGGGAATATTGATCCTGTAACAATGAAACCACTGATCCAAAAATATATCGGTTCTATTCCCGATGATCCGCGCAAGGAATTCTGGATTGATCATAATATAGGGCCGAAGAAAGAGCATTTCGTTAAGAAAATTGAGGTCGAAATGAAGGATCCGAAGGCAATGAACTATGTCTATTTCTTCGGAGAAATGCCATGCACTCCTGAAAATGTCGAATACATTAATGCAATAAGGTATATACTGAACATGCGCTATGTTGAGTCGATCCGGGAGAAAGAATCAGGAACATATGGAGTAGGGGTTTCTGCATCCTTGACCTCAAGGCCGGTAAACAGGTTCACGGTTTCGATGAATTTCACATGTGACCCGGCACGGGCCGATTATCTGAGGGGCTTATTGCTCGAAGAGCTGAATAACATTAAAAAGAATGGAGTCACTGAGGAAGAAGTGAACAGGACGCGCGAGAATTTCCTTAAGGAAGATGCTGAAAGGATGAAGAACAATTCCTATATAATGGACCGTGTCGTTAACTTTATCAATAATGGTGTTTACACGCCTCTGCCTGAAAACTCAACAGAGATTTTCAATAACCTGAATGGCAAGAAGATACAGGCATTAGCCAATAAGGTATTCCTCGACAACTATTTTGAGTTTGTGATGATGCCGAAGGTTTCTCCGGCCGCCGAAACTAAGTGAAGATGGCCCTGAAATAAGGATCACGATGAAAAAGGCACTCCTGATAATCTGCATTTTTCTCCTCTCAGTAGTTCTGGTTGCTCAGTTACAGGATGTACCCGGACAACTGAATTCCGGTCAGACTGTTCATTCTAAAAAAGATGTCAGTATTTCAGCCTCTCCGGATGTCCTGTTTAATACCCCTAACGGAAATATTGTTGCAGGCGGATTAAAAATCAGAGTGTTCGTAGGCAAAAGGTTCAGCTTCGATTCCGACATCATGTTTGGACGGCATTTTATGCAGCTCGCTCCGGGCATAATTGGAATTCCGGCTATTCTTTTAGGCTATGAGCTGGGATTTGGAAGCGGGGAGGAAGATAAAACCTTTGCGGAATTCATAATCATGGGTGTGCTTATGGTATTGTCTGTTGAACATTTTGCCTATCATATCCCGGTTAAGGGTTATATCGATTTCTCTCCATATATGAGTTTGTTAAGGTACAGGCAGTTTTCGAATGTGGCAAATTCAGAAAATGAAGATGGAATTGAGGGTTCTGCATGTTTTGCGGTTGGTCTTGAGATAAATAAATATTTTAAGAACTTTATCCTGTCGCCGTATGCTGATTATAGCATTGGATATACCGGTCCCATCCGTGGCTTTACCTGTGGAATCAATTTCGGGTATTACATCTCATATAAATAAAATTGCTTTAAATCCAACTTTGGCCTAATTTTGATTATACATACCAAGGATTCCTATGGCAAGCCTCATCCCGGGATACGAGTATGATATTTTTATCTCTTACCGTCAAAAGGATAACAAGCATGATGGCTGGGTCACCGAATTCATCAATCAGCTGAAGGGAGAGCTTGAGGCAACATTTAAAGAGGATATTTCCATATACTTCGATGAGAATCCAAGCGATGGATTGCTGGAGACTCATAGCGTGGATAAAAGTCTTGAAGGTAAATTGAAATGCCTCATATTCATCCCTGTAATCTCCCAAACCTACTGCGATCCTAAAAGCTATGCCTGGCAGAACGAATTCTGCGCCTTTAACAAGCTGGCAAAGGAAGATCAGGTTGGCAGAGACATCAGGCTTAACAGCGGGAATGTTGCCAGCAGAATATTACCGGTAAAAATCCATGATATTGACCCTGATGACAAGGCGCTTCTTGAAAATGAACTGGGAGGAGCCCTGCGGAGCATCGAATTTATTTATAAGGAGGCAGGAGTAAATCGTCCGCTAAGACCAACCGATGATCCAAAGGAAAACCTGAATAAGACACATTATATAAACCAGGTCAACAAAGTCGCAAACGCGGTCAAGGAGATTATTTCTTCCCTGAAAAAACAAAGTCAGGAGACCGGAGAAACGACGGAAAAGGTTGTATGTGCCAAACCTGAAAGATCGAAAACAAGGAAGACAATAATTATTGCAATCTCCCTGGTAGTATTAGGATTAATTGCGCTGGGTTATTTCATTTTTCCCCGGATATTTTCATCCTCCAAAACAGTTGAAAAGTCAATCGCAGTGCTTCCTTTCAAGCTGCGCAGCGATGAACCGGATAAGCAATACCTGGCTGACGGCATGATGGATGCAATTAACCTCCATCTTTCTAAAATTGAAGACCTGCGCGTAATAGCCAGAACTTCTGTTGAACAATACCGGCAAACGACCAAGAATACAAGGACTATCGGCAAGGAACTCAATGTAGATTACCTGCTCGATGGCAGCTTTCAAAAATACGGAGATGAAGCCCGATTGATTGTCACGTTAATTAATGTCACTGAAGATAGTCCGATCTGGGCGGATGAATATAACGAAAAATGGAAAGATATTTTCTCTGTCCAGAGTGAAATTGCTCAAATCATAGCCGGCAAACTTCATATAGTTGTCACCCCCGAGGAAAAGAAAAAAATTGAAAAGACTCCGACAAACAACCCTGAGGCATATATTTCATATTTGCAGGGATGCGATTTCTGGAATAAAAGGACCAAAGAGGGATTGCTGAAAAGCATAGAATTTTTTTCAAGGGCTATTAAAGAGGATCCGGAATTTGCATTAGCCTATAACGGGCTGGCTGATTCTTACTATATACTTGCATGGTGGGGATGGCTTCCCAGGCGGGAAGGATATGCCCTGGCAAAAGATTACGCTATGAAGGCTCTGAATATCGACAAAAATCTTGCAGAGGCGCATGCAACCCTTGGCTCCATATGGTGCTGGAGTGACTGGAATTGGAAAGATGCCGCAAAGGAATTAAAGCTTGCCACTGAATTGAATCCGAACTGTGCAACTGCCCACCAGTATTATTCAGAATTGCTGGACATTACCAGAAACAATAAAGAAGCCCGCTTGCAGATCGACAAGGCTCTCAGGCTCGATCCGTTTTCCACAGGCATTAATGCCTCAAGTGCCTTATATTATTTCAACGAGGGTAAACTCAGCGAAGCAATGGATGGCTCTAATAAAATCCTGGAAATAAATCCGGATTTTATCCAGGCTTATATAATGAAATTTGAAATTTATATCAGGCAGGGTGATGATTTAAAAGCGGCTGAGACTCTCCAGCAGTATGTACTGAGCGACTCCTCCACTGCACCGGTAGCCGGCATGTTAAAAGATGTTTTCAGTAAATATGGGAAGGCCGGATTATTGAACGGGCTGATAGAATGGCAGAAAGACAATGAGTCCGCCGGTATTTATGTCGCCAAGTTTTATACAATGCTTGGGATGAAAAAAGAAGCGCTGGAATGTCTCCGGAAAATACTGGATGTCCATTCATCTGAAATACGGGTTGCTGAAAATTTCCCTGATGATATTCCCAGGATCAATAATTCACCGAGTTTCGACAGCCTGCGAACTGAACCCGGGTTTCAGGCCATCATTGATAAGATGGGGTTATCGGAATATTCAATAAAATAATAATTA
>CAVYYM010000015.1:0-28968 GCA_963772715.1 uncultured Bacteroidota bacterium | reverse complement strand
CGGAATATCACCTGGGCTGAACAGGCGGGGCCCTTCATGAAATACCTGTCAAGAAATTCATTCATGCTCCAGCAAGGTCTGTTTGTTGCTGATCTTGTATACCTCCTGAACGAAGGAGCCCCCTCCACGATGCCGATCTGGGGAAGCGGCCTCTCTCCTGCCCCTCCTTCAGGCTTTGATTATGACTATATCAATGCCGACGCACTCATAAACATGATGACCGTTTCCTCTGATGACCGTCTGATTTTGCCTGGCGGAATGAACTATGCAGTTCTTGTTCTTCCAAACACTGACCTGATGACATTGCCGGTGCTCAGAAAATTGCACACTCTTGTTTCAGCCGGAGCAACTGTATCGGGCTCAAGGCCAGTAGGCATGCCAGGACTCACCGGTTTCCCCGGATCGCAAAGGGAATTTGACGAGCTGGTATTCGACCTTTGGGGCGATCTCGATGGAGTTAGCCGTACGCAGCGTTCATTTGGAAAAGGGAAAGTCTTCTGGGGAATGCCACTTTCAGATATTCTTGAACAAATGGGTGTCTCCCGTGATGTGGAATACCATACAGGCCAGGAAAATATATCCTGGATACATCGCAAGACTAATGAAGGCGATATTTATTTTATTGTCAACAGGACCGACACCATTATGGATATCAGCATGAAGTTAAGGACATCGGGCCGCGAAGCTGAAATATGGGATCCTGTAACCGGGGAAACAGTCGCTTCATCATATTTATTTATAAAAGGAATGACATCTGTGCCTCTTCATCTTGAAGAACGGCAGTCAGTTTTTATTGTATTCCGCAACAAAACTGATATAAAATCCAGAACTGTTCCTGCTAAACAGCCAGTCCTCCTTACCGCTATTACCGGTCCCTGGGAAGTAATTTTCCCTGCAGGCCTGGGCGCACCCGAAAAATCTGAGCTCGCCGCTCTTGAATCCTGGACAGCCAGCACCGAAGAAGGAATAAAATATTTTTCAGGCACCGCAACCTATAAAAAATCCTTTACTGCCCCGAAAGGATGGTTCACCAAGGAAATGAAGATAATACTTGACCTCGGTGTGGTTTGCGATCTTGCTGAAGTATCGGTAAATGGACAACCGGCAGGAATCATCTGGAACTATCCATTCCGGACCGACATAACCGGGATGCTGAAAAAAGGGATAAATACACTTGAGATTAAGGTTACAAATGAATGGACCAACAGGCTTGCAGGCGATCAGAAGGCAGCTCCCGGAAATAAAGTTCTCAATTCACCCCTGTTTGTTTATTCCAGAGGCCTGAGCGATTCAGGATTGCTGGGACCAGTGACCTTGCTTAAGGAATAGCATATCTGGAAAAAGATCAGATGAACAAAATTATCTCATACATATTATTAATTAACTTTCTTATAGTATCATCAAATAAAATGACCATGCTGCAAAAAAACAAATCCGAAAGAAAGAGCGTCCGTACCGAATGGATCCTTTCCCGTCTGACTGAAAAAATGGCTGAGGGAGTGAAGATTACCGGTAAACCGGAAATCTTAAAATGCAAATATGGGAAGGCTGTTTCTTTCAACGGATCCTCCGACGCGATATTTCTCGAAAAAATGCCGCTGACCGGCCTGAGGCAGTTTACCATTGAGATGATCATTAAGCCGCAGAGCGGAGGAAACTTCGAACAGCGCTTCCTGCATTGCGGGGAAACCCAGGACGACAGGCTTTTGCTCGAATTGAGAGCAACCCCTACTGACTGGTATTTCGATGCTTTCGTTGCAGTAGGAGAACAAAAATGTGCACTGATAGATGCTACCCTTCTGCATCCTCTTGATCAGTGGTATCATCTTGCATATGTGGTTGATAATGGCAACCTTAAAACATTTGTAAACGGAAAGAAGGAGCTTGAGGGTAATGTTATTTTTTCGCCTTTGAAAGGAGGTAAAACCTCGATAGGCGTCAGACAAAATGAGGTTTCCTGGTTCAGGGGAGCTATCTACAGCATCAGGTTTACAGGGAAAGCCCTGACACCGAAAGAATTTATTAAGTAAATGATGAAAAAAACGATTTTGACATGGCTCTCCCTGCTGGCTGTTTTGATCTGCCCGGCACAGCCGGTCACCGGTTACAAACCTCTTGATCCGGGGAATCCCATTGAGTTCGGCGGTGACTATATTATTTACAAGGGTCAGTCAATAAAGCTGGGCCCCAGAGCATTTTTTATCGACGGGCAGTTCTCAGACATGAAGCATCAAAATATCCGTATGTATTCAACAGTATTAACAAAGCAGCTGAACACCTGACTGATGGCACCGAAGATTCTCCGATGGTACTTTTCATTGCACCATATGTGTACTGGATAGATGATCCTGATGATCCGGCAATACGCGTTGGCCAGGGCGGACAGTCCCCTTATGGATTGATAATCGATTGTGAATGGCTGAGATTTTATGGATTGTCGGACAATGCAGAAAATGTAGTGCTCGCTTGCAACAGAGGCCAGACAATCGGTTCTCAGGGTAATTTTACGATGTTCAGGATCTCGGGCAACGGGACCAGCTCTGAAAATATAACCTTCGGAAACTACTGTAATGTAGATCTTGAATTTCCGCTAAAACCTGAGCTCAACAGGAAGAAAAGGGCGTCAGCCATTGTTCAGGCACAGCTTATTTTCTGTGATGGAGATAAGATCGTCGCCCGCAACACAAGGTTTATAAGCAGGCTCAACCTTATGCCGTTTGTCGGAGGGAAGCGCGTTCTTTTCGACAGGTGTCATTTCGAATGCACCGATGATGCGATGTGCGCAACAGGTGTTTATTTAAACAGCACCATGGATTTCTACAGCTCAAAACCCTTTTACGCAACCACCGGAACAGGAGCCGTTCTTCTCAACTGCGATATCCGTGCTTTAACACGGGGAGAACAGTACTTCACAAAGGGCGGAGGACAGGTGGCAGTTGTCGACACTCGCTTTAAGTCCGAAAACTCGACTTATATCGGATGGAGAGATGTCAATCCCGGAGACATGCGGAATTATCAGTATAATGTATCTCTGAACGGAGAACCGGTATTAATCGGAAAAAAGAATCCGGCATCGACAGTCGATATGACAGGCAAGCCGCTTCTTGATGCGTATCGCTTTGTTTTTGGCGGAAAAGTGATTTACAATACATATAATCTCTTATGCGGAAATGACGACTGGGATCCGATGGGAATTAAGAACACGGTCCTGGCTGCCGAAAAAGAGAGTGGCAAAACCTATACGATGCTTCCTGTTCAGCTTCTGATAAATCCTGCAAGAGGTTCCATCGAAACGAACAAGAACGATATTAAGCTTACAGCCAAAGTTAACCGGTTCAGCAACTGCGAGCTTAAGGGAGAAGCAATAAAATGGAGTGTCGCCCCTGAATTTGCATCGCTGGTTGAACTGAGAAGTTCGGAAGATGGCACCATCTGCCAGGTTATTCCAACCAACAACAATGATCAGACGGCAGAGGTTATTGTCAATGCCTCCACTCCTTCCGGATTGCAGGCTGCAGGCGTTTTAATTGTTGCGCCATCAAAACTCGAACCGCCTCAGTTTATTTCGATGCCAAATATCAGTAAAAGCAAGAGCGGCAAACTTTCGGTTGACTATAAGCTGGATATGAAATTTGAAGACCAGTCACTTGTAACATGGTATCGTTGTTCCGATGCAAATGGCGGCAATCCTGTTGAGGTGGCTGTATCGAGGCTTAACAAACCCATGATTGATTATGAGCTCTCTGCAGGCGACATAGGTTACTATATAATGGCAGCAGTGGCTCCAAAACATCTGAGGTGCGATACCGGCAAACCGGTTTCGGTTGTGATGGGAAAGCCCGTTAAAGCCAAAGATGTCAGGGCTGATAAAAATGTTCTGCATACTGACTTCCTGAATGTTTCGACAAGGAATCAGGACAAGGTGATACCCGGATTCTGGACATTGACAAATGGTTCAGGTACCGCCAATGAAAGGATGACAGGTTCAGGTGTGCAAAGAGATGCATGGTTTTATGGTGAAGGTACCGACGGGGCGGCAGATCAGCTCGGACTCCTGCAGGGAAGGACAGGCAGGCTGCTCTATACTCCCGTGGGAGATCAGATTCGGCGATATGAAGCTGTCGATGACCGTAGCTCCAAGCAAAACTGCAGGACAGGGATTCAGCGTTGCACACCTTTATATGGATGTCCTCATAAAATTCGACACAAAAACCATGACTGGCTATGCCCTGCGCTTTATCCGCACTACCAAATACGGCGATGCAGTGGATTGTGTATTTGTAAAATATGAAAACGGCACGGCTGCTGAGATCGGCAATCCTGTTTCCACAAGCTGTTACAGAACACCATGCAATATTACAGTCGAAGCCAGGGGAAACAAGATCATTGCGCATGCCGATTCGCCGGCAGAGTATTACAGGACTCCCGGCAGGCCTGAAGTGCTCCCGGAAGTCAATATGGAGACCGAGATCACTCCGGGGAAATCGGGAGGATTTGGAATCGAGTATAACGGAGGTGCAGCCACGATGATCAAGGAACTGAAAGTCGAATGGAAGTAATTGTCAAAACGCATAATAATTATTAGAAAGTGATAGGACTTATTCGTAAACTAAATCCTGAATTTATTGTTATTTTATTAACAATAGGCCTCTGCGGTTGTTCCGGAGGGTCTGATAAAGGATCCAGGCAGCAGATAATAACCATAAACAGCAAATATTATCAGAATCCTGTTCTGGGAGGAGATTATCCTGATCCTTCGGTTCTGAGAACAGGTTCAGATTTTTACATGACTCATTCCTCCTTCAACTATTATCCCGGATTGCTGATCTGGCACTCTACTGATCTTATCCACTGGGAAAGAGTTTGTCATGCACTGAATAAATATGTCGGGTCAGTCTGGGCACCCGACTTTGTCAAATACAAAGACACATTTTATATCTATTTCCCTGCCGGAGGGACAAACTGGGTTGTGACAGCCTCATTGCCGGAAGGACCCTGGAGCGAGCCTGTTGATCTTAAGCTGAATGGATTCATCGATCCGGGCCATGTCGTTGGTCCTGATGGAAGCCGATACCTCTATCTGTCAAAAGGTTATATCATTCAATTGACCGAAGACGGATTATCGACTGTGGGTGAGCCAAAGTACATTTACGGTGGCTGGGAATTCCCAAAAACCTGGAGCACTGAATGTTTCTGCCTCGAATCGCCAAAATCGACAGTCAGGGATGGCTATTACTACCTTACTGTTGCTGAAGGAGGCACAGCCGGTCCTGCCACCTCGCACATGGTTGTTTCAGCGCGGTCAGTTTCACCCTCGGGTCCCTTTGAAAATTCACCTTACAATCCGGTAGTCCATACCCAAAGCCGCTCAGAACGCTGGTGGAGCCAGGGACATGGAACCTTGATAGATGATGTCGAGGGAAACTGGTGGATAATGTACCATGGTTATGAAAAAAACTTCCATACTCTTGGAAGGCAAACATTGATGCTTCCTGTGAAATGGATGGAAGATAAATGGTTTCTGGTACCTGCAAATGTGAATAGCTCCGGTGATATCGCCAAACCTGACGGTAAGATATCTGTTGACGGGACTGGCCTGTCAGATGATTTCCGGGGAAGCAATTTAGGATTGCAATGGCAATTCTTCAAAAGATATTCTCCCGACGGGTTGATCTTGCTGATGGCAAGCTGATATTTCTTGCCCAGGGTAATTCGTTCGACGACAGTTCACCGCTGCTGGTCAATTCTTCTGACCAGAAATATGAAACTATTGTAGAATACACTATCGATGAGGGTGTTACAGCCGGATTATGCTTATTTTACAACGAGCTGGCAAATGTTCGCATAACTGTAGATACTGCATGTTTTACGGTTTTCATTCAGAAAAATGCGAAGATAAGGCAGAAGAATACGAATTGGGAATCATGGTTTCCTCAGGATACTGAATGACTCATAATGAAGTAAGCTTCTATTTCAGCGCCGACGGGCTGGAGTGGCAGCGAGTGGAACGAAGCCTTGACGCTACAGGTTACAATCATAATGTTTTTGGAGAATTCCTGAGCCTGAGGGCTGGTCTGTTCGCCTTTGGGAATGGTAAAGCGGTTTTCGATAATTTTACATACAGGAAACTGGAGTAACCGGCAGGTTAAAGAAACTCCCCTGGATTATAAGATAACACAGGGGAGTTTGTATTCATAAGATAAGGATAATCTGCAGCTTTCTAGGTCAGCTTCCACGGTTTCCTGTACTCATAGTGCATGAGCTTTGTTGCAGCGCCATCGGTATCATCGACAAAAGTCTCCGTTGCCGGATCCCACTTGACTGTCCGTTTCAGATCACATGCGATGTTGCCGAGTGTGCATACGACACAGCTGCTGTGTCCTACTTCGACAGGTACAGCAGGATCTTTGCGGGATCGTACTGCCTCGATGAAATTCACCTGGTGTGGTATCCTTGTTTCGTAGGGTCCCTCGACTTTTGTTTCACTTTCAGGAAGGTTCCACGAAGGATCGGATGCCTGGAAGTATCCTCTTGCAACCTCGATCCATCCTTTTTCGCCCCAGAACTTAACACCCTTGGTCATCTTTTCATCAAATGGTTCGGAAGTCATAACTGTACCATTAGCGTACTTCCATGACATAAACTGAGTGCCGTCGCCGATCGGCGAAATCTCAACAGGTCCGTTTTTATCCATTCCCAATCCCCACTGAGCAATATCGAACATATGAGCTCCCCAGTCGGTAGTAAAACCTCCACCCATCTCCTTGTACCATCTCCAGGCACCCCATATCTCCTCATCCTTTGGAGGATCGAGGGTAATGGGAGGATCGAGCTGACTGTTATAATGGATAGGCATTGGAAGAGGTCCCAGCCACAGATCCCAGTTAAGATCGGCTGGCAGCGGTTCTTCAGGAAGATTATAAGGTGTCGGAGGAGCACCCACGTATGCATTCACTTTAGTTATAAAGCCCAGGGCCCCGCCCTGAACAAGTTTGACAGCATGCTGGAACTCGGCGCTTGAACGCTGCTGGCTTCCCAGTCCGAATACTATGTCGTTTGCACGGACAGCTTTCTTTAGTTCCTGTCCTTCCTTTATAGTAAATGTCATTGGCTTTTCAAGGTAGATATCCTTGCCTGCCTTGCATGCTGCAATGGCAATCATTGCATGGGAATGGTCGGGAACCGCAATCACAACCGCATCGATATCCTTTCGTTTCAGAATGTCCTGGTATTTTTCATAAGTAACAACGTCGGATTCAATTACCGGCTTTTGCATAAAAGTCTGTCACCCTCTTTTCAAATCTCTTTCTCTTGATCCCGTAAACGTCACATCCGGCAAGGACTTTTACTCCCTGTATCTGTATAAATCCGTTTAACAGATACATTGACTGACGGCCAAGGCCGATAAATCCAAGTCGTATAGAACCGTCGCCGGCTTTTGATGCACATCCTGTTAGATGCGGAAGGACAGCCATACCAGCAGCACCTGCTGCAGCTGCGGTCAGGAACTGGCGTCGAGACCATTGTTTCTTCGTGTTTTCCATGTAGTTTTTTTCTTTAAATTATTAATGAAAGGAAGGGATATTTGAATTGAATTGTTAAAATTAAGATTTTCTTTTAAAAAACAATTTTTCAGAAATCAAGTTTTACAACCATAACCGTTCCCGGCATTTTATTAACAGGTAATTGTCTCAATCTGAGATAAGATTTCTGTTCCTGGTGATCGCTGGGGCAAAGGTTGACAATACATTCAACAGGTTTCTGATTATTAAGAAGAATGGCTCTGCGGGGAAGCGTGTCAAGTGGTTTTAATTTGTAACCATTACCAGTCGGGCTTCTGTGAAAATGCAAATAAAGAGTCTTCCCTCTGCTGGTCACAAGTATATCTTTTCCTGCTAATAAGCTCCGGAGTTGATTCGACATCTTCAAATGACTCTTTTACAGAGGAGTACCATTTACCCAATCGCTTTAAAATTGCAGCTGACTCAATCGGAATACTTCCCAGGGAATCAGGTCCTACATTCAGGAGGTAATTAGCACCGCGTGCAAGATAGCGGTCGATGCTTGCCTGAAGATGAAAATCACTGTAATAATCTTCATCAGATTTGTAACCCCAGCTCTCCATTCCCACCGACTGGCAAGCCTCTGTAGGCCTTTCAAGGGTTCGGGCTTCAGCAGAAGATGAGTCAAAGTCGCGCTCAGGTGTTCCGAAATCTCCGTCATCGAAACCGCGGTTGTTTATTACAGCTTCAGGCTGCAGCTTGCGGATCATTTCGTTTACCGAAGGATCCTTATGTTGGGGGACATTCATATCCCACCAGAAACCATGGATTTTTCCATAGTTGGTGCATAGTTCCTTAACCTGTTCTTTCAGGAAGCTCATGTATTTGTCCCAGTCAGGATTATCGCCTGGTTCAGGTTTTGGAAGTTCATGATGACGGTTCTGATTCGGATAATTGGGATTGTTCCAGTCCGCTATGGAATAATATAAGCAGAGTGGGATGTTTCTTTTATGACATGCATCTGAAAGCTGGCCCAGAATATCATGACGGTAAGGAGTATTCATGGTATTGAAACGGGTCAGTGCGGTATCCCAAAGACAGAAGCCGTCGTGATGCTTGGTGGTGAATGTGATATATTTCATTCCGGCCTCCTGCATGATGTCCATCCATCTGTCGGGATCAAATTTTGCCGGATTCCATTTTTCAGCAAGTTTTACATATTCAGCCCGGGGAACTCTTGCCCTCCATTGATGCTGCTCATGCCATGCCGGGATAGCATATAATCCCCAGTGTATGAACATGCCGAATCTCCTTTCAAAAAACCAGTCACGGCCATCTCCGAATTTTTTTATGGGCATCGCTGATGCTCCGGAAGCCGGAAACATACAAATTTTATCTATTGACTTTCCTGAAAACAGCGGGGCTGCAGCTAAAAAAGCTGCAGATCTGATCATTTCCCTCCTTTTCATTTCTGTAAAGATTTAGGTCAGGTAATTAAAACCTTCCGAAGATAGAATATTTCTCGGTATTGCAATATATTGATGAATAGAGGAACAGCCCCTGACTGCTGGTCTCCATTTTTCTTTCAAGATGAAGCACCGGCTGCCCTTTTTTAAGCTGAAGAAAACTGCTTATTCTGACCGAAGCCGGGATCGCCTTTATTCTTTGCTCCCCTCCCTTGATCTCTATGTGATAATGATCCCTGAGAATCCTGAAGAGGGATCTGTTCTCGAACTGCCTTGAGGTTATCCTGGGCAGGTTTATATTGGCTATATAACTGATATCGTAGAAGATAGGTACATCATCAAGCAGGCGAAGCCTTTCCATGTAAATGCACCCTGATTCTTTCTCAAGATCTGAAAGAGGAAACATGAAATTTTCTCCCATGGTATCAGAACAGGCCTTACTATTATTCTTGTCTTCAGGTTCCGGTCACCGACAGCCGATGTTGTTCCGGATACCGAAAGGATACCGATCTCCTTCGGGAGATGATGTACGATGCTTCCTTTTCCCTGGTGCTTTATTATATAGCCGTCATTGGCGAGAGCTGCCAGCGATTGCCTTACTGTAGGCCTTGTCATTCCGTAAAGCTGGCAAAGCTCATTCTCCGAAGGAAGCAGGTCGCCTTCGCGGTAGATGCCGTCAACTATATGCTTGCGGAGCATCTCATAAAGCTTTTTATGCTGAGGAATATTTCTTACCGGCCCCATTTATCATATTTTTTTGTAAATATATTATTTTTTACTTGTAAATACAAGTTATTTAATTTATTTTTGTAACCACTGATTTATAATAAGATGTAATTCAGTGAGTTCAATTTTTGAATAACTTATTTTAACAAGTACTCAATATGGCCATACCGGTAACAATGCCAAAGCAAGGACAATCAGTCGAGACCTGCATCATTACGAAATGGTACAAGAGACCAGGTGATAAAGTCACGACCAGCGATCTGCTGTTCTCATATGAGACAGATAAGGCAGCTTTCGAGCTCGAATCTCCCGGCGACGGGATCCTTCTGGATATTTTCTTTGATGAAGGTGCCGAGGTTCCTGTACTCATCAATGTAGGTGTGATCGGGCAACCCGGAGAGCCAACCGCTCCTTACATGCCTGGAAGCACAAATGAAACAAAAGAACAGAAACTTCCTGAAAAGGAGGATAAGGTCTTAACCGGAATGCAGCACCGGCAAGTCAGGCCACCAATGCCTGATCCGAGGATCAGAATATCCCCGAGAGCCAGGAAGATGGCAGAGGAAAAAGGGCTTGGATTTTCAGATCTGCAGGGCTCCGGACCAAACGGAAGAATAGTGATCAGCGATATCGAAAAAGCGATTTCCGGAAAAGCTCCTGTGAAAAAGACAGCAGCAAAACCGGGAGCTGAATTTACCGAACAGCCTTTGAGCAACGTGCGCAGGATCATTGCAAAAGCAATGCATTCCTCACTGCAGAACTCTGCACAGCTCACACATCATATGAGCGCCGATGTCCGCCGCATTCTCGATGCAAGAAAAAGAATCAAGGATGGCATCGCTTCCGGAAAAGAGAAGCATGATATAACCATCAACGACATGATCTGCTGGTGTGTGATTAGGGCTCTTGAAAAATTCCCCGAAGCCAATTCCCATTTCCTTGGTGATTCGATCAAAACCTTTCATAAAGTTCATCTGGGCATAGCTGTCGATACACAACGCGGACTTATGGTCCCCACCGTTAAAAATGCAGACGAAATGGATCTGAGAACAGCTGTCAAGGGAACTTAAATCTGTGGCAGACGCATGCCGTAAGGGAAACATTGATCCTGAACTGATAAAAAGCACTTCCGCTTCGTTCACGGTTTCAAATCTCGGGAACTACGGAGTGGAAATGTTTACTCCGGTCATTAATCTGCCACAGGCAGGGATACTGGGAGTTTGCACAATAGTACACAGACCTGCAGACCTGGGGAACAATACTTTCGGATTCGTTCCATATATAGGATTGTCTCTGACATACGACCACAGGGCCATCGATGGTGGTCCCGCAACTTTGTTCCTGAAGGAGATAAAAGAACAGATAGAGAAATTTGAGTATTAATTAAAGGATTGCTTCGTCGTCCCGATTACCGCGGGACTCCTCGCAATGACCAACTAGATAATTAAGACCGTAGATACCGTATCACCATAAGACCGTAACACCGTAATAATAATGCCAAAAAATCAAAACATCAATCCGAAAGTTGTTCGCAAGCCGCAATTCATTGAATTCGGTAAAATACCTGTAAATCAGTATAATAAAACAATTGCTGACGAAAAGAAGAACTTCAGCACGCGAAGATTTTATCAGGATCTACCGCGACATGGTCATCATACGCGAATTCGAGACCATGCTCAACCTGATAAAAATAAAGAACGAATATAACGGCATCGCCTATAACCATCCGGGACCGGCACATCTCTCGATCGGTCAGGAGGCATCGGCAGTCGGAATGGCCTATAATCTCGGCATCGACGATTTCATCTTCGGTTCACACAGGAGCCACGGCGAGATCCTTGCAAAAGGACTCTCAGCGATCGATAAGCTGGATGAGGATAATCTTTATTCAATAATGAGCACTTATTTCGGCGGCTCTGCCCTCAGGGTTGTAGAAAAGGGATTCCAGGGAAATATCAAGGATCTGGCAGTTCATTTCCTTCTTTATGGGGCTCTTGCCGAAATATTCGCAAGGGAGAACGGATTCAACAAGGGACTGGGAGGTTCTATGCATGCCTTTTTCACCCCGTTCGGCATCTATCCCAACAATGCCATAGTCGGTGGTTCTGGCGATATTTCCGTGGGTGCCGCTCTTTATAAGAAGATCAACAGGAAACCTGGTATCGTCGTCTGCAATATAGGCGACGCTTCGACAGGTTGCGGACCTGTATGGGAAGGCATCTGCTTTTGCAACCATGGATCAGTACAAGACACTCTGGGATGGTGACTATAAAGGCGGATTGCCTCTGATATTCAACATCATGAATAATCTGTATGGCATGGGCGGCCAGACGATGGGCGAAACCATGGGTTATGGCATCCTGGCACGGCTGGGAGCAGGAGTCAATCCTGAATCCATGCATGCAGAACGCATCGACGGATATAATCCGCTGGCAGTGATCGACGCCTTCAAACGGAAGAAGAAGATAATCGAGGAGAAGAAAGGACCTGTGCTTCTTGATACGCTGACATACAGGATTAGCGGTCACTCTCCCTCCGATGCTTCATCTTACAGATCCAAGGAAGAGATAGAGGCCTGGCAGAAGGAAGATTCGATCATTGCATATGGAACTGAACTTACGGCAGCCGGCATAGCGACCCAGGATCAGCTCGATGCTGATAAGGAGCGAGACATCCGAACTGATCACACATATTTTGAAGCTTACCATCAATGATGAGATATCTCCCAGGCTTGATCTGGATAAAAATCCGGACACGATCGGCAAAATGATGTTCTCAAACTCTTCAGTAGATAAAATGGAAGAAAGGACTCCTGAAGTCCTGATACCGATGGAAGAGAATCCCACGGGTAAAATCAATCAAGAATAAGGAACGATTCTACAAAGACAAGGAAGGCAAGCCTGTTTCAAAGGCTAAAGCTCTACCAGTTGCGCGACGGTATGTTTGAAGCAATAATCGACAGGTTCTACAAGGATCCCACTCTTGCAGCATGGGGTGAGGAGAACCGCGACTGGGGAGGTGCCTTTGCAGTATACCGTGGTCTTACTGAAGCGCTTCCGTATCACAGGCTCTTCAACTCACCGATCTCGGAAGGTGCAATTGTCGGAACGGCAATAGGTTACGGGATGTGCGGCGGAAGAGTCATTGCGGAAATAATGTATTGCGATTTCCTCGGACGATCAGGAGATGAAGTCTTCAACCAGCTTCCCAAATGGCAGGCTATGAGCGGAAACATAATCAAGATGCCTGTTGTGATAAGAGTTTCCGTGGGATCAAAATATGGAGCCCAGCATTCACAGGACTGGTCCTCGCTTACAGCTCATATACCCGGATTGAAAGTCGTATTCCCGGCAACTCCCTACGATGCCAAAGGACTTATGAATGCCGCATTGCAGGGAACCGATCCTGTGATATTCTTCGAGAGCCAGAGGATCTATGATATAGGTGAAATGTTCCATGAAGCCGGAGTTCCTGAAGGATATTATGAAATTCCTCTCGGGGAACCTGATATTAAAAGAAAAGGTGATGATATCACTATACTTTCGATCGGAGCCACACTTTATCCGGCAATGAAAGCAGCTGATACTCTCCATGACAAATATGGTATAAGCGCAGAGGTTATTGATGCAAGAACTCTTGTCCCATTTAACTATCAGCCTGTTCTTGAGTCGGTTAAAAAGACCGGAAGGATCCTTCTTGCAAGCGATGCTTCATCCCGCGGATCATTCCTGAAGGAAATGGCTCAGACAGTAACAGAGCTTGCATTCGATTACCTTGATGCTCCGCCTGTGGTTGTCGGCTCGCGCAACTGGATCATTCCCGCACATGAAATGGAACAGTACTTCTTCCCTCAGCCAGATTGGATAATCGATGCGATTCATGAGAAAATAATGCCGCTGAAGGGACATATTCCAAAGCAGGATTATTCAGAACAGAAAACTATAGCGACGAATAAGGAGGGAGTATAATGATGGTTGAAACATATATTTAACAGCAACGCTTTGCGATCTTTGCATTTCTTTGCGACCTTTGCGGTTTATTTTAAACATCATTATTAAATATAATTTATGGAACAATTCATCGACAACATAAAAAGCAAAGCAGGCTTCATTATCGATATGGATGGTGTAATCTATCATGGCAACAAGATCTTGCCCGGGGTACAGGATTTCCTCGCATGGATGGAAAACAACGGTAAAAACTATCTTTTCCTCACCAATGCAAGTCAGAGGACACCCAAGGAGCTTCACGAAAAGCTTCTGAGACTTGGCATAAATGTGACTGATGATCACTTTTATACAAGCGCTCTGGCTACAGCCAGCTTTCTCGCAAGCCAGAAGCCCAATGGAAGTGCATACATTATAGGGGATGCAGGACTTATTCACGCTCTCTACAGCGTCGGATATACCACCAATAATGTCAATCCCGATTATGTAGTGGTCGGTGACACCAGCGGATACAATTTTGAAAAAATAGAGACTGCCGTAAACCTTGTCCTCAGCGGAGCAAGGCTTATCGGAACAAATCCTGATGTCAGCGGGCCTGTCGAAAATGGTATTACACCTTCAGTTAAGGCACTCATTGCACCTATAGAAATTGCCTCCGGCAAAAAAGCTTATTTTGTCGGGAAACCAAATCCGCTCATGATGCGTATTGCACTTGAAGAGACTTGGTGTGAAGCGTGAAGATGCCGTCGTAATTGGCGACCGTATGGATACAGACATAAGATGCGGACTCGAGTCTGAAATAGATACGCTGCTGGTATTAAGTGGAATAACCTCCAGGGAAGACATAGACAAATACCCGTACCGGCCACAGTATGTACTTAACGGAGTTGTCGACCTTGTATGATTGCGAATTTCGAAATTTCGAATTTCGGATTTTAAGTTGTTTGCATGAAAAAGAACCATACTTTTAAGAAGCAGCGAAAGGAAGTAGCGTACTTCATGAGACGCCTGTACAAGCAGGGGCTGACAACAACCTCCGGAGGAAATATTAGCCTTAAGGTGGCTGAAGATACTATTCTGATAACGCCTTCTGCCACCGACAAGGGTAAGATGAAATGGAAAGAGATCGGAATAATGTCGATACTTGGGGAGAACCTGACACCCGATCTGAAGCCTTCCATAGAATCAGAACTACACCTTGGCATTTATAAAAAGAACAACGAAGTTTCTGCCATTGTCCATGCCCATCCGGTTTTTGCTTCTTCCTTCACAGCTATGAAATGCACCATCAACACCAGCCTTACTGCCGAAGCAAGGGCGATATGCGGGGAACCCAGATTCGTACCCTATGCCCTGATGGGATCGGCAGAGCTTGCAGAAGTGGCTGCCGAAAATGCTGCCGAAGCCGATGTCCTGCTTCTGGAAAACCATGGAATTCTGACTACCGGAAAAACTCTGTTAAGCGCATTCGATAAGCTGGAAGTTCTTGAAAATGCAGCAAAAATGACACTTATAGTCGACCTGACAGGAAAGAAAAAAGGTTTGAATCCCTCCCGGCTCCGTGAAATAGAAAAATTGTTCAGATGATCAGGGGCGTTCTATTCGACATGGACGGGGTACTTGCCGATTCAGAACAGTACATATGCAAAGCTGCCATAATGATGTTCAGCGAACTCGGCCTGACTGCAGTGCCTGAAGACTTCAAGCCTTTTGTCGGCACCGGCGAAAACAGATATATCGGAGGCGTGGCAGAAAAATACGGACTTAAAGTCGATATCGAAAAAGTCAAGACCCGTACCTATCAGATCTATACGGAAATAATAAAAAGTAATCTCAAGCCTCTTCCGGGGGCTGTGGATTTTGTATTTTCATGCCTTGACAGAAGTTTGAAAATAGCTGTAGCCACAAGCGCTGATGCAGTAAAAATGGAAGCCAACCTCAGGGAGATAGGGATCCCCTCAGCACTGTTCCATGCAACGGTAAACGGTCTGGAGGTGGAAAACAAAAAGCCATCACCTGACATATACCTGAAGGCAGCCGCTAAAATAGGACTGAAACCTCAGGAGTGCCTGGTTATAGAAGATGCAATAAGCGGTATAAAAGCAGCAAAATCAGCCGGTTGCAGATGCCTTGCTTTAACGACATCATTTGATGAAACATTTCTCCGGGAGGCAGACTGGATATGTAAAAACCTTGAAGATGTTCCGCAGGAATCACTAAATTGGTAGAAGCTTAAAAATGAAGAAGAATTTCCTTTCCACGCTGCCATGGCTGGATAAGATCCACAGCACAATGGACGGAACTCCTGTTCCTGCATACAGGGAGGTCAACGGACATATCCATACACCATATTCCTTCAGCGCATTCGACAAACTCGGGACCGCATTCTCGATGGCGAAAGATGAACAGATTTCAGTTCTGGGCATAAATGATTTCTTCGTAACCGATGGATATGAAGCATTCGGCAAGGGCTGCTTTGAAAACAACATCTTCCCTCTTTTCAACATCGAATTCATAGGTCTTTTAAAGGAAGAACAACAGAAAGGCATCAGGATAAATGATCCCAGCAATCCGGGAAGGATCTATTTCAGCGGTAAAGGACTCGACACTCCTTTTGATCCGGGGTGGATCAGCAGAAGGAAGCTGAAGAAGATAATCGGCGAGAGTCAGACACAGATAAGGGCGATGATAGAAAAGCTTAACGTATTGATTGCGTCTGCTGATCCTGCACTGACCCTCACATACGATGATGTAAAGATCAAATTCGCAATGGATCTTGTAAGGGAAAGGCATCTGGCAAAAGCTGTGAGACACCTGGCTGAAAAGAATTACAGCTCACAGGAGGAACAGCTGAAATTCATCGAAGCTCTTTACGGTGGAAAAAAATCGAAGGCAGGAATGGGGAATCCTGCCAGTCTCGAGAATGAGATCAGGTCGAATCTGCTTAAGGCAGGAGGACCGGCATTTGTTCAGGAGGATGAGAATTCCTTCCTGCCGCTGAAGAAAATAATCAGGATTATAACCGGCGCAGGAGGTATTCCATGCTACCCGGTCCTCCTTGATGATCCGTCGGGAAAATGCACTGAATTCGAAGCCGACGCTGAAAAGCTTCATAACAGGCTTGCTTCACTGGGCGTCGGATGCATCGAGCTCATTCCCGGAAGAAACGATCTGTCGATTCTTAAAAAATTCACAGAGTTCTTTTATAATGAGGGATTTGTAATTCTCCTTGGCACGGAGCATAATACACCTGAGCTGATACCACTGACGGTAACGGCGAGAGGATCGGTTCCCCTGGATGAATCCCTTAAAAAAATCTCCTGGGAAGGAGCATGCGTCGTTGCTGCTCACCAGTACCTGAGGGCGCACGGCCGTCAGGGATATATGCTTGACGATGGCAACCCGAGCCGCGACCAGAGGGATGAGCTTACAAAGATCGGACAGATGGTTATTGAATATTTTTTAAACAAGAGATAAGATGAATCGGGAATTAAAGGATCTGATCGAATTATCGAGGTTTTACGGAGCCGACAAGGATTATGTGATTGCCGGCGGCGGAAACACATCTTACAAGGACGAAAAGACTCTCTGGGTTAAAGCCAGCGGAGAACCACTTGCCCGGCTGACGGAAGAAGGGCTCGTTGCACTGGACCGCAGCAAGCTCCAGGAGATATCAGGTAATTCCTACCCGGAGGATACGGTGGAACAGGGAAGAGCAGGTGAAAATGGATCTCTATAAAAGCATAATCGGTCCGCTCCAGAATAAACGGCCGTCAGTGGAGACTTCCCTCCATGAAATGATCCGCTATAAATTCATTGTTCACCTTCATCCTACAATCATAAACGGAATACTCTGCAGCAGGAACGCAAAAAACCTGGTATTAAAGCTTTTCGGCGAAAAGGTCCTGTTTGTTCCATATACTGATCCGGGATATACCCTTTTTAAAAAGCTCGAAAAGGAAATAATAAATTACAGAATCAAAAATACAATTGATCCTCAGATCATCTTGCTTGAAAATCACGGTGTTTTCGTCGGTGCCGAGACAACAGAAGAGATTAAGAGCATCTACGGGGATATATGCAACACGATTGAAAAAGAGATCCCGAAAATAAAGGATGTCGAGGATCTGCCTTATAACTCCGTGATGAATAAGGTCCTTCCCGGATTAAGAATGCTGATGTCGGAAGAGAAGCAAAAGGTGATAAGGCACAGGCATAATACCCTGATATCCAAATATTATGCCAGCCAGCAGGAGTTTCATAAAATATCCCTGCCTCTTACTCCGGATATAATAGTCTATTGCAAGACCAGATATCTCTACATCGACCAGTCGTCGACACCTGAAAGAATACTCGATTCACTGAGGACACAGCTGCCACGCTTTAAAAACGAATTCGGCTACACTCCAAAAGTAATTGTCATCAAGGATATGGGAGTGTTTGCGATCGACGAAACCTTCTCTGCAGCAGAATCTGTTCTCGATGTTTTCGAGGACCTTATCAGGATAAGCCACTATGCGCTTCAGTGCGGAGGAATAAAATTCCTTACCCCTGAACAGGTTGCATTCATAGACCAGTGGGAGGTTGAGAATTACAGGAGGAAGATAGCCACACAGACCTCGGGTGAGAGCAAGCTTGCCGGCAAGATAGCTGTCGTTACCGGAGGCGCCCAGGGATTCGGTGCTGGAATTACCGAAGGTCTGCACAAGCTGAATCTCAACGTGGTTGTGGCTGATGTCAATGAAGAAGCCGGGAACGCATTCGTTGGCAAGCTCAATATGGAAAAATCGTCAGGCAGGGCTTTTTTTGTAAGAACAGACGTGTCCGATCCTGCTTCAGTGAAGGAACTGATCAATGCAACAGTAAGCTACTTCGGAGGACTGGATATTTTCGTCAGCAATGCAGGGGTGCTGAGAGCAGGAGGCCTCGATGAAATGGAGCCTGAAGTATTTGCAAAGACAACGCAGATAAATTATAATGCCTATTTCTATTGTGCCAAGTATGCCTCTGAAGTTATGAAGCTGCAGAATGCAGAAAGGCCTGATTACTTCACGGATATCATTCAGATCAACTCCAAATCGGGACTTCGCGGAAGCAACCGGAATTTTGCCTATGCAGGCGGAAAATTCGGAGGCATAGGACTTACGCAGTCGTTTGCACTGGAGCTCGCTCCCTTCAGGATCAAGGTTAACTCAATATGTCCCGGGAATTTTTACGAAGGCCCTCTCTGGTCTGATCCGCAGAACGGACTTTTTGTGCAATATCTGAAAACAGGAAAAGTGCAGGGAGCCAAGACAATAGACGACGTGAGAAAGCATTATGAGGACCAGGTGCCGATGAAACGGGGATGCAGGCTCGAGGATGTCATGAAGGCTCTGCTCTATATCGTGGATCAGGAATATGAGACAGGACAGGCTGTACCGGTGACGGGCGGGCAGGTAATGTTAAGTTGATAGCTATGAGAACAAAAGCAGTCAGGATATACGGGAAAAAAGACCTCAGGCTTGAGGAGTTTGAATTGCCTGAGATGAAGGATGATGAGATCCTTGCACAGGTCATTTCCGACAGCATCTGCATGTCGTCGCACAAGGCTGCACTGCAGGGCGCTGACCATAAGCGTGTACCGAATGACATTCATATCAATCCTACAATAATCGGACATGAATTTGCCGGCATTATCCTTGAAGTCGGGAAGAAATGGCAGCATAAGTTCCGCAAAGGACAGAAATTTTCGATACAGCCGGCCATGGCACAGACGGGCACACTGGATGCGCCGGGTTATTCTTTCCGGTATATCGGCGGCGATGCCACACACATTATAATTCCGGATATTGTCATGGAAGCTGACTGCCTTCTCCCATATGAAGGAGAAGCCTTTTTCCCTGCGTCGCTGTCGGAACCGATGTCGTGCATAGTAGGGGCGTTTCATGCGAGCTATCATATCCCGCCCGGTACATACAATCATGAGATGGGTATCCGCAGGGGAGGCAAGATGGCTATTCTTGCAGGTGTGGGACCTATGGGACTTGGGGCTATCGATTATGCGCTTCACTGCGACCGCAGGCCGGGGCTGGTGGTTGTCACGGATATCGACGATAGTCGTCTCTCCAGGGCAGCATGTCTGTTCACACCCGAAGCTGCCGGAAAAGAAGGCGTGAAGCTTCTTTATGTAAATACGGCAAAAGTAGCTGATCCGGTAAAGCATTTAAGAGAGCTTTCAGGCGGAACAGGATTTGACGATGTATTTATTTTTGCCCCGGTAAAGCAGGTGATTGAGCAGGGTGATGCAATCCTTGGCTTCGACGGATGCCTGAATTTCTTTGCCGGACCTACAAATCCTGAATTCAGGGCTGAATTCAATTTCTATAATGTCCATTATGCATTCACTCATATCGTCGGGACCTCCGGGGGCAATACCGATGACATGCGCGAATCGCTTAAGCTGATGGGTGAAGGAAAAATAAATCCTGCTGTTATGATAACCCATGTCGGCGGACTTGATGCAGTAGTAGACACAACTCTAAATCTTCCAGAGATACCCGGTGGTAAAAAGCTGATCTATACGAATATTTCGATGCCGCTGGTTTCGCTGTACAAGCTTGAGGAAAAAGGAAGGGATAATATATTATACGCAGGATTGCACGAAATTGTTTCGAAAAACGACTATATATGGTCACTTGAGGCAGAAAAGTACCTGCTGGCAAATGCGAAAGGGATATAATTATCATAGCTGAGACAAACCTCACTCGCAAATTCGACACCTGCTGAAACAATCTTTTGCCACTTCTCCTCTCCCATTGCCGGAAGCTCATCCCCGGTTATACCATTATTATATATAGCTGCAATCATTCCCGCATTGAAATTATCGCCCGCACCTATTGTGCTTACAGGTTTTATTCTTTTCACGGGAAAGCTTCCTGAAAATGAATTTGTCCTGACAAAAACTCCTTCTGCGCTGGCAGTATAAACAAGACAGCTGCAATATTTTTTTACAATGCCCCATGCCTCATCAGGAGTTGCAGCACCAAAGATATTCCTGAAATCTTCATCCGAACCTCTCACAATGCCGGCCATTTTCATATTTTCGATGATGAGGGGACTCAGCTCTTCAAGCTCGGAAACATGAGATTTCCTGAAATTAGGATCGTAAAGAACCAAGGCTCCGCTCTCGCAAGCTTTGCTGATTAATCCTCTGAACTTTGACCTTATTTCTTTCCAGACGGCATAAAAAGAGCCGCACTGTACAATATCATTTTTATTTATGATGGGAAAATCCACATCAGCCGCTTCCCGGGGAAATCCTTGTAGAATGTGTAATGGGCATCATTCTTTTCATCAAGGAATGCAAGTGCCAGTGAAGTGTTTGCATCATTATACCTGTAAACTGTCGATGTGTTTACACCGTTGTCATTCAGAAACCTGTCAATCAGAGAACCGACATCATCCTTGCCATATTCACTGATGAATGAAACAGGGAGGCCCGTCCTCCCCAGCGAGACCATGCTGTTCAGGACTGATCCTCCGGGCTTTGCAGCCTGCGGTGCACCATCCTTGAAAATGATATCGTAAACTGTCTCCCCTATCCCGTATATTCTTCTCATATATATTTTCCTTTGTGAACTTGTGTTATCTTTTGACCCTGCGGATTACCAAAAGTAACATTAAGTACAAAATGTAATTCAAAGGATTATATTTAATATTATATTTGTTTAAAATAATTTGATTATGAAAGCAATGATGCTCACCGGGATCCGGAATGATGGAGATGAAGGATGTTCCCGATCCTGTAATTAAAAATCCTGATGACGTATTGATAAGAATGCTCGTTACAGGCATTTGCGGGTCCGATGTTCACTACTATACGCAGGGGGCAATAGGATCACAGAAAGTCACCTTCCCATTCACGCTGGGACATGAGGGTGCAGGCATCGTTGTTGCGACAGGACATTCCGTCAAGAAAATCAAGACCGGAGATGTTGTTGCCATAGAGCCTGCAATGCCATGCGGAAAGTGCGATCAGTGTCTTTCGGGCAGGAGTCATACGTGCCGGAAGCTCAAATTCCTCGGATGCCCGAACCAGGCAGAAGGATGCCTGGCAGAGTTCATTGTAATGCCCGAACACAATTGCTTCCCTCTACCCGGTAACCTTGGACCGGATCACGGATCGATATCAGAACCCCTGGCAATCGGAGTCTATGCTGTGAAAAAAGCCGGTGATATTAAAGGACTGAAAATCGGGATACTCGGATTTGGACCGATAGGAATGAGTGTTTTACTTGCTGCAAAAGCAAAAGGTGCGGATAGCATCTATGTCACCGACAAGATTGATGAAAGACTGGCCATCGCAACGAGAGTGGAAGCCACATGTACCGGAAATCCTTTGAAAGAGGACATTGTGGAAAAGATTAAGCAAAAAGAGCCGCTGGGACTGGATGTCGTATTTGAATGCTGCGGACAGCAGGAGGCTATCGACCAGGCCGTTGACATCATGAAACCGGGAGGCAAAATCATGGTTGTCGGCATTCCTGAATTTGACAGATGGTCGCTGAATGTCGAGAATACACGCCGCCGTGAAATAATGATCCAGTTCATACGAAGGCAGGTCGACTGCACCGGCACTGCAATTGAATTGATGCACAACGGTAAAATAGATGCCGGCAATATGGTGACTCACAGGTTTCCACTTGGCCAGGACAAAAGAAGCCTTCGACCTCGTGGCTGGTTACAAGGACGGAGTTATGAAAGCTATGATAGATTTCTGATCAGGCTACTTTTTCAGCAGGTTCCTGTACCTTAAGAGAGCTTCGATATAATAATAATCCGCATAAGTGAGCGGAACATCCACCTCGCTTTTACCCGGAATCGATCCCACGCTGTGCTTCAGAATGAAGTTGCCATTCTCACCCGGCTTTGCAAGATAAGCATCAGATGAGAGGCTTCGGATCTGCTTTTCTGCAACCTTCAGGTAATCACGGCCCTTGACGGAATCAACCATCCCGCTGAGTTCGATCAATGCAGAAGCCATCACAGCACCGGCGGAAGCGTCGCGCTTTGCATCGGGGATATCAGGAGCATCGAAATCCCAGTATGGTATCATATCTTCAGGCATGTTAGGATGATCGATCATGAAGTCAGCTATATGGACCGCCTGGTCGAGATACCTCTGAAGTCCTGTTTCGCGATACATGACAGTATATCCGTATAGACCCCAGCTCTGCCCGCGCGCCCATGCAGATTCATGTGAATACCCCTGGTGTGTCTGCTTAATCTCAACCTTCCCGGTGATAGTATCATATGATACTACATGGTATGAGCTGAAATCTGGCCTGAAATGATTCTTAATAGTTGTATCTGAATGACTTACACAGATCTTATAGAAAGTTGAATCTCCTGATTTTCTGAAATGCCCACATCAGGAATTCGAGGTTCATCATATTATCGATGATCACCGGGCACTGCCATCCCCTTCTGCTGTTCCATGATTGAATGCAGCCATTTTTCGGACGAAAGCGTGTTGCAAGCGAATATTGCACCTGTCAGCAGGATATCGTTGTAGCTCTCCTCTCCGGTAAGCCTCAGTCCGTTGCCAAAGCTGCAATAGAGCATGAATCCCAGGTCGTGAGTTCCCTTATTGTTTTTCTCCTTTTCTATCCTCGATGTGATATCGGCAGCTGCGTCCATGAATTTCTTATCCTTTGAATATTCATAGAGGTACCAGAGACTTCCCGGGAAGAATCCGCTGCACCACCAGTTCGATTTGGATGTGATCAGCTTACCGGTTGTATCTATACTTCTTGGAAGAAGATCAGGTTTCTCCTTCATCACATTATACATGAGATCATATTGCTTTGCAGAAAAGGCAAGTGATTCGTCGATAACCTTTTCAATTGGCTTCTCCTGCTGCAGGAAAAGAGAAAAAATGTCAGAGCTAACAACAGTGGCAGGTTTCTTTTCATTGTAATATGTGTTTATTATTTTCCTGCCGGTTACCGGTTACCGGTTACCGGCCTCTTGTTTCCAAATATATTGATTTCAGATTAATTTACTTCCACTTTGGGCAGGCTTTCCTTTTCTTTCCTATTTTTGATATAAAATGAGTTGTCATGCCAGTATTTCCAGAAAGCAAATCAAAACCCGAGAAGCTTTCTCCATTTCTGGAGCGCAGGATAGCCCATCTCGATAACCTGATGGTAGTTGTCTGCGATTTCACAAACGGACCTGCTTCTGAATCCGACAAGCCACATAGTCATCCTCATGAACAGATCACTTATGTTGCTGAAGGTGAGCTTTTTTTCTTTATCGGTGATGAGAAGCATCATCTGACGAAAGGTGACATTATCACTATCCCTTCCGGGGTGCCACATTGTATCCAGACTATAAGCAATTTTGTCAGGTTGATAGATTCTTTCAGTCCGGTAAGAGAGGATTTTTTAAATAAATAAAATGAAATGAGCCGCATATTAATAATCGGAAGCTCCAACACCGACATGGTGATCAAAACGGGAAAGCTGCCTGCTCCGGGTGAAACGATCCTCGGGGGTACCTTCCTGATGAATCCCGGAGGAAAGGGGGCGAACCAGGCAGTAGCTGCATCGCGTCTGGGAGGCAAGGTTACATTCATAACCAAACGGGGCAATGATCTTTTCGGCAATCAGTATGTTGGCCTGCTCATGAGGGAAGGCATCAATACCGAATGTGTTATCAAGGATCCTCTTCTTCCATCCGGAGTTGCACTTATTACGGTCGACGCAAAAGGGGAGAACAGCATTGTTGTAGCACCCGGGGCTAACAGCAACCTGATGCCTGATGACATTCCCGATAAGGTGTTTACCTCAGGCAAGAGCGAGATCCTTCTTCTTCAGCTTGAAATACCACTGGAGACAGTGGAATATGCAGCAACAAAAGCTTTTGAGAACGGAATGAAAGTAATTCTTAATCCTGCTCCGGCACAGAAATTATCCGACAGCCTGCTTAAAAAAATCTGGCTGGCGACTCCAAACGAGATTGAAGCAGAAGAGCTTACCGGGAAATCAATTATTCGACATGAAATCTGCCGGCAAGGCAGCTGAAGCCCTGAAATCCGTGGAGTGAAAAATGTTATCATTACGTTAGGGGAATCAGGAGCATATGTGAAGTCGAGAGGGTTTACAGGAATGGTACCCGGTATAAAGACAAATGCCATTGATACGACTGCTGCCGGCGACGTGTTTAACGGGGCCCTTGCAGTGGCTCTGTCAGAAGGCATGGTAATGAAGGATGCAGTCCTGTTTGCCAACAAGGCTGCAGCAATATCAGTAACCAGAATGGGGGCTCAGGCCTCAGCACCATTCAGAAATGAAATATTATGAAAAAGACAATTCTAATCCTTTTACTATTTGCAGGTTCATTGTCAAGCTGTTCGAAATCCAAGCGAAGAAAAGGTTAAGATCATCTTCGATACCGATCTTGGTCCGGATTATGATGATGTCGGAGCACTTGCATTTCTTCATGCTATGGCCGACAGCGGAAAAGCAGAAATACTGGCAACTGTCGCTTCAAACAAGCATGAACTTGTAGCACCGTCAATTGATGTTATCAATACCTATTTCGGACGACCAGGACTGTAGATTGGTGCACCAAAAACCGAGGAGTAAATATGGGATCTTCACAACACTGGGCAGATTCATTGTTGCAAGGTATCCTCATAAGATAAAGTCTACATCCGAAGTACCTGATGCTGTTGCAGTTTACAGGAAAATACTAGCTTCACAGCCTGATAATAGTGTAACAATTGTTACAGTCGGATTCCTAACCAATCTGAGCAATCTTCTGAATTCACAACCTGATGAATTCACCACTTACAGGAAAGAACTTGTAAAAAGAAAGTTAAGCTGCTGGTTTCAATGGCCGGGAAATTTCCGGAAGGAAAGGAATTCAACATATTCATTGGATTCAACAGCATCAAAAAATGTGTTTGAAAACTGGCCCGGGGAGATCATTTTTACCGGATTTGAGATCGGATGGGAAATCCGGACAGGACTGCTTATCGCATCCGGTATTCAAACAGTCCGGTAAAAGATGTTTTCAGGATAAGCATTCCTCTCTCGGAAGAAGATAAAAATGGAAGAATGAGCTGGGATGAAACTGCTGTTCTGATCGGAGTTTATGGGACAGAAGGTTTTTTCGATACTAGTAAGAGGAACAATTATAATCAATCCTGATGGCAGCAATAAATGGGAAGATGATCCGGACGGAAAACATTATTATGTCAAACAAAAAATGCCGGTACCTGAAATGGCAAATTTATTGAAGACAGGATGATGCATTTACCTGTAAAAGGAACAGCCGGCAAAAATGGAAAAAATATCTGCAGTTTAACTGTTATGACAATAAAACCATTCTGCAAGATTTCTCAGGACACTTCAAATGACAAGCATCGCCGGAGGCTGGGCAGGCAAGATGGTTGGTGTAACTTATGGAGCCCCAACCGAATTCAGAGCTCAGGGAAAAACCTATGAGGATTCAATAAAATGGAAACCTTCCGATATCAAAGGCAGCATGTGGCAGGATGATATTTATGTTCAGCTTACATTCCTGATGTCGATGGATAAGTATGGAATCGATGCACCTTCAAAGAAATACCAGGAGATGTTCGCCAAAGCAGGATACCCGTTATGGCATGCAAATATGCAGGCAAGAAAGAATTATTACGACAGTATCTTTGCCCCTCTTTCAGGAACCCCTGAATATAATATTCATGCCGATGATATTGATTTTCAGATAGAAGCAGATTATATCGGATTTATGTGTCCGGGAATGCCACAGACAGCTTCAGCAATTGCAGATAAGATCGGAAGGATAATGAATTACGGAGATGGGGTTTATGGAGGTATTTTTGTTGCAGCCCTTTATTCTGAAGCATATTTTGAATCTGATATCACTAAAATAATTGATAAAGCACTCCTTTCAATTCCTTCAGGAAGTGATTATTATAAGATCAGTTAAAGATGTGATTAAACTGCATAATCAGTATCCTGCCGACTGGCAGGCAGCATGGAAAGAGCTTGAAGAAAAATGGGGTGATGTTGATATCTGCGGAGCAGGTTCTACTTTCAATATTGATGCAAAACTTAATGGGGCATATATTGTCATGGGATTGCTGTATGGAGAAGGGGATCCGATGAAAACGCTGGAAATATCAACCCGCTGCGGACAGGATTCTGACTGCAATCCGTCAAATGCACTGGCAGTGCTGGGTGTGATAAAAGGATTCAGCGGACTGCCTGAGATATGCAGGATGGTGTTAAAGCTATGGGCGATTCAATTTTCATTTATACAACATATTCATTCAATTCAGCTGTTAGCAGCACCTATAAATATGCTCTTGATCTTATTGAAAAGGACGGCGGACAAGTAACTGATAATAAAATAAAGATTAAAGTACAGGAACCTGTTGCACCGGACTTGAAGTCTCATTTCCTGATGTTGTTTTTGATAAGAAAATTTCTATCTTTGATAGAGAATGCCTGGTCATTTAAAGGGAAATGGAAAACCCTGCGAAATTACCGACAGAGATGAAACAGATCAGGAAACAATCGATGTTTGCTGAAAATAAGGGTGATGAGCTTGAGATTACTTTTCACGGGAACCGGAATTTCACTTACAGGAAACTGGTATCAAGGATGGAGGTAAAGCTGATGTTTATGTCGACGGAACCCTTCACCGAGCATTGACACATATTATTATTTTGCAAATCAGCAACATACAGAAAGCATCTGGCATGTTATGAATCTGCAGCCAGGGGATCATAAAGTAAGACTTGTTGTAAAAGGAGAAAAACGTCCTGAATCAGAAGGAACAAGGGTTTATATTACCGTCAGCAACAATCTTCAAAACAGCACCAAAGAAAAATGAAACATATAAATTCTCATTTGAAATAAGTATTAAAAGTGCCTAGAGTGCCTAGAGTGCCTAGAGTACCCAGTACTTAAGAGAGTGAATCTCGGGTATTATTAACTTTAGTCACTTAAACTTTAGCTCACTTCAAACTTCAAATATTATGTTTATACCACAATCTTATTCACTCGCAATTATCCTCTGCATTGTAACAATGCTCTGCTGGGGCTCATGGGGCAATACCCAGAAACTTGCAGGAAAATCCTGGCGGTTTGAATTGTTCTACTGGGATTATGTCATTGGAATCCTGCTTTTTTCGCTGTTGCTTGGATTTACACTTGGGAAGCAACGGTGAAAACGGACGGGGATTTCATTGAAGATATTAGACAGGCCGAATCCGGAAATATTCTGAATGCATTTCTCGGAGGAGTTATATTCAATGCTTCCAACATACTGCTTGTTGCCGCAATGGCAATTGCAGGCATGGCAGTTGCATTTCCTGTCGGTGTCGGAATTGCTCTGGCACTCGGAGTGATTATTAATTATATTTGCTGCACCCCAGGGCAATCCGGTAATCTTGTTTCTCGGAGTGTGCTCTTATTGTTGCAGCAATAATTATTGATGCAATTGCCTATAGAAAGCATAGTTCATCGTTACAGAAAAAGGTTTCAGGCAAAGGAATTCTTCTTTCAGTTGCAGCCGGTGTTCTGATGTCTCTTTTCTACAGGTTTGTAGCCAGTTCGATGGTTACAGATTTTTCAGTCCCGGAAGCAGGCAAGCTTACCCCCTATTCAGCAATTTTCTTCTTTGCAATCGGTGTTCTTGTCAGCAATTTCCTGTTCAATTATATAATTATGAAGAAGCCTTTTGAAGGAGCCCCGCTTTCATTCACTGATTATCTAAGGGAGGAGCTGGAGTACACCTTACCGGGATTCTTGGAGGGATTATCTGGAACATCGGGATGTCGATGAGTATTATTGCTTCGGGAAAGGCAGGATTTGCCATTTCTTACGGACTCGGACAGGGAGCAACTCTGATTGCAGCTTTATGGGGTGTTTTTATCTGGAAGGAATTCAAGGGAGCATCAAAACAGGTCAATATCCTAGTTCTCTGATGTTCCTTGCATATCTTGCCGGGCTGGCACTGCTGGTTTATGCCGGCACTTAGGAAGTTACAACAAATGCATATTTTATTGGATAATAAATCTGCCAGACATTAACTTATTGTCTTCAGTCTTAAGCAAGTAGAAATAAACCGATCTGGCATAGTTTTTAAGGTTTACTTCAATAATACTGCATGCAGGAGTCGATTTTTGCATAATCCTGCCACCGGCATCATAAATAGTAATTTCGTTTATTATCCTTTCCGATTCAAAGTAAAGAATATCCTTTGCAGGAACCGGATAAACCTTCAATCCTGCTTCATCATGGTTATCAGGAATCACGGTACATA
>CAVYYM010000014.1:0-11113 GCA_963772715.1 uncultured Bacteroidota bacterium | reverse complement strand
CGGGAAGCTGATTCCCTCTGAGAGACCCGGATTCGGGATGGAGCTGATTAAGAGAGTGTAATATCCCTTACGAGGTCCTTTGTGGAGCTGGCGGGGTATTCGCTGCGCTCATTCTTTGGGTAGTATAATCAGAATCTGAATGCCGGTGTCATTCTTTCCTGCTCAGTTTTTGGTATGCCGATAGAATTAGCATACTTCCTCCAGTCACTGACAACAAATCCTACTTCCGTGATTATCTTATCCATTGAAGTCAGGTCCAGCATAAAGAATTCTCCGACACTTCGTGCTAAATCAAAATCCAGTGCATTATTATCCATATCAATATTAAGGGCCAGACCCTGTTTATCTATAGATGGATTAACATCAAAAGCAGGAGACAATCTCCACCCTTCACCGGTGAGCAGAAAACCATGATTCCTCAAATGGTCATCAGAATTTGAAATTGAGATATTAAAAATGATACGTTTCCATAATTGATGTAAATCTTCTTTATTTGAAGAACCTGAAAATTTAATAAACTCCGCAATTTCCAGATAGCTTGCTTTATTGTCTCTTATATTTTCTTCTGTGTTCCCTGTCATTGTCATTGCCGAAGCAAAATGTATGCGTTCTCTCTTAATACGGTCAAACCGTTTGGTTAGGAATGTATTATAATTCCCGGATATTTTTGATATCTGTGAGTTAGCCATATTAACTCCGGCTTTTATGGCCATCCTGTAAGCCAAAAATTCCCATGCAGGCTTTATCTATTGTATCATTTCTTGATGGAAACTTGGCTATCCATAATTCATTTGACCTGTCTGTAAAGTTGGCTTTTGGCCGGGCTCCACCTAAAGAAGTTCCCGGGGCTATAAGCATCAGTACCCAGTCCCGGATATTTTCATCACTTTCGTCAGATTCGACTGCTTTTACAGCCTTTTGTAACTCTCCCAATGAAGTCCAGGCAGGTGTTGTCGTATTTGACGCTACTTCCAGAAATGGGCCATCCGGATTCAATTTAAATCTTAATGCTCCCATCCTGCTTTCATCATAAACTCCCAGCAGGTAATCAATATCATGCAGTGTTCTTGGCTCCCGGCCTTCTTCTTTAGCTCTTACTGGCTCTCTTCTTTGCATCAGGGTTCGACCCCAGGAATCAGGCATGGAGTCCAGAAAAACACCGAAATTCTCTTTTTCGTTTGGGTATTGCAGTCCGGTATACCACCCAAGATCCGGATCCAGTAACAATTGTTCATGTGAAGAAATCCATTCCTTATCATATTCAAAGCTGAACGATTTTCTGCCCTTTCCAAAATGTGCTGACAGTTTACCGATACATCTTGGATCCTTCATCCCAATCCAATGTGCATAAACCCATATATCTGCTTTTGATCTGTCCATATTATTTTTCGCCTAATAATTTAAGATCCTGAAGTTTCCTTCCAAATTCATCGTCAACTGCCAGCTTCAGAAAGTCATTCTGCAATCCAAATACTCTGAGGACATTAAAATATGCTCCAAGTGTCACACCTGGATCTCCTTTTTCTATCCGGTAAAGAGTTTTACGATCAATCCATGCTCGTTCAGCAACTTGAACCATGGTGAATTTCCTCCTTTTTCGGGCCAACTTGATATTTTCCCCTAATTGTTCAAGTTCTTTCTGATGCTTTGGAAATAGTATTTGTTTCTTGGTTTTCATACAAAACGGGGTATAATTTCCACAAATATAAACATTATGGGGATAATATGCCCCATTTTGATAATTTATTTAAGAAATAATCAGAAGCGCTGATCGAATTTAACGCGATTCCATTGCCCTTTAACACAAAAATTGCATAGGCACTCATAAAACCATTCAGAACTCAGGGTATTCATTTCAGTATTAATGTTCTGGGAAGTATGGATTTGGATTGTTCCATTTGTACCTTACCCCGGGCAATGTAATCCCGAATGAGGCAATCATGCAATCAAACTAAATTTGATTAAGTCATATTTTAATATCTTTATACAGCCAGAACATATTTTATAGCCTGGATTGTTGCAGAATGGTATGACAAGTTTTAAGGCGGATCTATGAAAATACTTGATATTCTGATATTTCGGTTCTATTATTATTGAATATTGTATTTCATATTATACATTAATAACATTCTATAATTAAAAAGCATTCTAATGAATCATAACAGAAGTACCTTGTTTGCAGCAGCATTTACAATACTTACCCTGCTTTCAGGGATTAAGCTTACAGGACAGCTTAGCGATAAGTTACCAAGAAGCACCCCGGAAAATCAAGGAGTCTCTTCAAAAGGAATAATCGACTTTTTAAATGCTGTTGACACGGCTGGCAGGGTGGAATTACACAGTTTCATGTTCCTCAGGCATGGTAAGGTAATAGCTGAAGGATGGTGGAAGCCTTACGGACCTGACTATAAGCATCTGCTGTATTCGGCAAGTAAAACCTTCACCGCAACTGGAATCGGACTTGCAGCATCAGAGAAAAGACTGAAGGTAACCGATAAGGTAGTTTCGTTCTTTCCCTATTCGCTGCCTGATACAATAAGTGATTACATGAAAGAACTGACAGTGCAGAATCTTCTTACAATGTCAGTCGGACAGGATCCTGAGCCAAGATCCATGGGGAATGACGGTGACTGGATCAATTCATTCCTGAGTGCCAGGCCTGTCCATAAGCCGGGAACTCTCTTTATGTACAACAATATGGCGACATTCATGCTGTCTGCCATAGTTCAGCAGGTCACCGGACAGACGCTATTTGAGTACCTGCTGCCGAGAATATTCAAGCCGCTCGGTATTAACGGCATTGACTGGGATCTTAATCCCCAGGGGATAAATCTTGGTATGATCGGTCTCAGACTTCATACGGAAGACCTGGCAAAATTCGGACAGTTATTATTGCAGGAGGGTGTCTGGAATAAAGAGCAGCTTATTCCAGAAGAATGGGTAAAGGAAGCCACTTCATTCAAGATTGAGAGCAAGGGTGGTTCAGAAAGGATCCCTAAAGATAAGAATGACTGGCTACAGGGTTATTGCTATCAGATGTGGCGTGGCAGGAACAATACCGTCCGGCTTGATGGATTGGCAGGGCAGTTTGTGGTTATGATACCTGATAAGGATGCAATTGTTGTTTTCACTGCAAATACGAGGGATACACAGGATGAGCTAAACCTGATGCATAATTATCTTATCCCGGCAATTAAATCTGATAAAGCTCTTCCTGCAAACCCGGATTTATACGGTGAATTGCAAAAACGTCAATCAGGCCTGAGTTTGAAACCAGCTTCTTCAAAACTGGCGATGACTGAGTTTGAGAAGAAGATTTCAGGGAAAGAATTTATTTTAGACGCTAATGATTATCAGGTTCAGTCGGTATATTTCGGTTTTAATGAACAAGGATGCAGTTTTGCCATAAAAAGAAATAACCAGGTTTCCGTTCTAAGGGCAGGTTCGGGTGACTGGAAAATGTCAAGAACACCATCAGCCTCTTTGCTGGCTCCTCCTCGCGGTAATTCTTCAAAATCGTACGACGCAAGTTACCTGGTCCCTTCGCCAGCGGTAATAGCAGCCTCAAGTTACAGCTGGACCGACAAGTTGACGCTGGAGCTTACAGCCCGGTTTGTTGAGGAGAGTCTTGGTTTTCAGACTATTGATTGCAGGTTTTCGGAATCAAACGGTATAGTCAGGGTAACACTCGGATCAAGAGCCCCGCAGGGACGAACGGGTCCCGGAGCAGGTGCTCCACAGGCTCAATTACGGGGTACGATGGTTGATATAAGGTGACAATTTTAATAGGACACATGAGAGCTCTCGCTCTCACTCACATTTTTTGTGGAGTGTATAACTTCAAACCCCACAACACCACAAGCATTATAGTTCAAGCACTTACACCATATGCCCTAAATATAGGGTTGCGAAATGGCTAATTCTGTTCATCAAAATAGCAAAGAACATCTTGCTGAAACAAATATAATAAATCGCTTCCAGACCCTCAAAGGATGTTATGATTGAATATATAGAAGGATCTATAGTAGTAAGATTATTCAGAATATTTAATGTCCTTACATTTCACCGAAGTGCCCACTTGTGTATAAAGATCAGATTTGGGGGAGGAAGGGGCAGGTGACTAAATTTCATTTACTCTGTTTTATATGATTGAATCAATCATACAGGTTTCACCAGATATTTTTTTGCGGCACTTGTGTACCATGTCCGCGGTCCCGAGTGTTCAATGTAGTATTTCTCCTCTTCGTCTGGCGACAAAGAATCCTGGTACCAGGGCAGATGATATGCCATATAGGGATAACCTGTCCTGAATATCTGGATATGAAAGTTTGCATGCCTGTATCTGCCCCGTGGCCTGTAAAGGGCAAAAGTAGCGCCTATAGGCGCCCTGTAAATATTATCTTTATCATTAAAGTACTGGTAAAACTGTCCTTCATGCTTCAGTATGGATGCCTTCATCAGGTTATGATCGGGTATGTCGTCGATCTTAAGTGAGAACCCTACTTTTTGCGCCAGTTTATATTTTTGAAGGATATTAAAGAAAAAGAGTATAAAGTCATCCGGACAGTCTTCAACAGGAACAATGTCAGAATCCGTATATACAAAAAAGTTATTCTTAAATTTCTTAAAAATGCCGCTCTGCCATAAAGCAAGAGTCCCGATATTTACATCAAGACGAAAAACCTTGTGCCTGCACTCATTCTTATAATACTCAAGCAGAGGGCCGTATGTCGAATTATTGTCAATAATATATATGTTGTAATAACCCCGTTTCTCAAGTGCTGCAATAAGTTTTTTCAGGGTAGTGACCCTGTTATAGTTGTTGATTATTATTGGAATGTCCTTGTAGTGCAGCTTCTTAGGAGGAAAAAGGAATTCAATGCTATAAGTAAGCCTTGCAGCGATTTTATAGAAAAGATGTTTTAATTTTTTTTCTGGAACATACCGGGTATTATCCATAGCTTGAAACCAACTTATGTATTTGGTAATAATGGCGGCGAATTTACATTAAATAATTTTACTTTCAATGCAACTGGGATTAGGGACCATTTAATGGTGTCTCTAAAGTTAAAAAGTCAAGTAATTGGGATAGGGAAGGCAATTTTAAATGAACCTGGCTTCCGGATGGCTTCCAGATTCAAATGAGAAAGCCTGTAAGTTATTGACTTATAGGTTTCAGATTTTCTGCTTTGTAGCGGGGAGAGGATTCGGGTAATAGATCCTCCATACAATACAGAAACCAGTTCCCCATTTCATTTAGTGATGATCTGGATTTAAAAATCCTACCGGGGCATTAATCCTGAAGTATATGTAATACAATATGTAAGATATATTAATCGTTTGTAACATGTTGAAGTACAAGCGATATTGAATTCATTATGTGGAGCTGGCGGACGCGATCACCGTCCCTAAGCTTCAGTACTGAAAATAACAAACAAACTCCCTGCTTCGCAGGGTTCTTTTGCTTATTCGCAATCCTTTTGAAAACAAGTTTTCAACGGCTTGCTCATAGCAAAAACCCCCTTTCGGGGGTGTTTGTTTGTTGCTTTAACGTGGAGCTGGCGGGAGTCGAACCCGCGTCCAAACATGGAGACCATACGCTTTCTACATGCTTAGTCCTGCTTGATTTTCGTGACACCTCAGCTGCAGAACAACCTAAAATGTCCTTAGTCCCTGTTTGTTTCGCCGTCAGATCGAGACTCTCATCAGGCTAGCCCCGGATTGCGTGCGCCTCCTTGTCGGGTTGGATCAGGGCTTGACCGCCCGGGAAGCGTCCCGTCCCGGCACATGTGCCAGGATAAAGCTTAAGCTACTTTATTCGCTTAAGCAGCGAGAGCGTAATTAGATTCGCCAGTTATTGTTTTGAAACACTGTTTAAGGAACGCGTTACCACATCCTGCATGCTTACATACCACCCCTCATGCTGTCAAAACCAGTCAGCCCCGAAAAATGGCTCAAAGCTCAGAGTCCAGTGCTCAGTGTCTGACGAGATCTTACCCTCCGCCCTGCGCCCTTTGCCCTGTGCCTGATAAATACAAAGATACTCAAAAAACTCCATAATTCCACCGGTAATCCGCAAAAAGCGGACCAAAAGTGAAATGGTGTTGAAGAGGTTTAAGAGGTTGAAGAGGTTGAAGAATTTTTCCTAGCTTTAGATTTATTTAAAATTGAAAACTGTCAATGGCAAGAAGACAAAATAAAATATTGTGGACAGTAAGCATGATCGTTTTAATGACTGGAAATGTTGCAGCCCAATACAAGGTTCCGTCATTCTGCGAAACATCTCCTTCATGGGATAAGATTTCGGTCAATAATGGACCTGTTCCGGAAGGCCTCACAAAGATATTCTTCATTACAAACAGGCCGTACACTCCTGAAGGAAAGGAAGGAGAACTCTTTCCCAACGACATCGCAAACTACCGTAAGGTCTCCTATTTTATCGTAACCTGCGACGGTACGAGCTGGCAGCTCACATCTGTTCCCGGTTTTTCTGACGGCATGAAGGAAATTAACGATGGACGTGATATTCTGCTCTTCGTAGAGGGCCATGGCAAAACACTGCCCATGGCTCTCAACAGAGCCTTCCAGGTACAGGATCGATATGATGTCGCCCTGGTGGTCTTCGACTGGCCCTCAAATAACAGCAACTTTAATAAATCTCTCTCACGTGTACGCAGGTGCGGCGATAATTTCTTCAACCTTCTGCTTCAGGTCAGGGATTACAGGAGCGCGTTCATGAATGAAAACCAGTCCTTCAGCATCCTGTGCCACAGCCTTGGCAACTATTTCATCAGCAACTTCATTGTGTGCGGCGATGGCCAGTACTTACATGATAAATTCATTGACAATATCGTCATGAATTCCGCCGCAATAAGAACAAAAGAACACGGAGAAGTGCTGTCCCAGGTTGAATTCGCAAAAAGGATGTACATTACCTCGAACAAAAACGATGTTGTTCTCCGGGGAGCACATCTGCTCACATCGGGAAAGATGCTGGGTAATCTGGTCATCAAACCGTTGGCCGACAATGCACAGTATGTGAATTTCACAGGCGTTGCCGGACGTGAACATTCGTATTATTTTGGGTATCATGCCTTTGAATATGAGAATCCTGCTTTTTATTATTTCTATCACACTTCCCTTCATGGAAAAGAGGTGAATCTTCAGGATACCGCTCTTTTTACTCCAAGGGAAACGGGTGATGGTTTTGATGTGAGAGAGGATGCGAAAAGATAGTTTAGAGTGCCTAAAGTGCCTAAAGTTATTAAAATGAAGAAGTTACTGCCATTAGTTCTGCTGCTGATAATAAATGTAAATAGCCTGCCCGGGCAGAGCGATAATGCCGGACTTAAACAACTTGCATCTGTTGTTTCTGATGATCTGGTTGGAAATATCCTGCCTTTCTGGAGCGGGAAGATGGTTGATCGGCAGAATGGCGGCTTCTATGGGAGAATGGATGGTAGCAACAAACTCTACCCGGAAGCTGATAAGGGAGGGATACTGAATGCCAGGATACTCTGGACATTCTCTTCCGCATACAGGGTGCTGAAGGATAGTTCGTACCTTGAAACTGCAACATATTCATTTAATTATATCCTCGATAAATTCATCGACCGGGAGAACGGAGGCACCTTCAGAAGTGTGAACGCAAAGGGTTTGCCCTCGGACACCAGAAAGCAAACCTATTCGCAGGCTTTCTTCATTTATGCCCTTACTGAATATTACCTCGCAACCGGTGACAGTGAGGCCCTCGAAGAGGCTAAAAAGATATTTTATTGTCTGGAGAGATTCTGCTTCGATGCAGAAAACAACGGTTATTTCGAGGTTTACAGCAGCGACTGGAAAAAGACCAGTGATCTTCTCATCGGGGAAAAAAGCATTGCTGACCAGAAAACGATGAACACTCACCTTCATCTCCTGGAAGCATATACAAACCTTTACCGGGCCTGGCCGGATAAGATTGTCGCCGGCCGGCTCAAAAACATGATCAGTGTTTTCCTGGATAAGATAATCGATCCGGAAACAGGTCATCTGATCGTCTTTATGGATGAAAGATGGGTGCCAACTACATCGGTGCACTCTTATGGTCATGATATCGAAGCTTCATGGCTGCTTCAGGAGGCTGCTGAAGTTCTCGGAAATAAAAAGATTATATCAAAGGTTGAAAAAAAGGTGATACCGATAGTCAATGCTGCATTGGAAGGACTTCAGCCTGACGGAAGCCTTGTGAATGAAAAGGATGTTGCAACAGGACAAATAAATGCAAACCGTGACTGGTGGCCTCAGGCAGAAACTGTCGTTGGATTGGTAAATGCCTTCGGGCTCACCGGCGATACAGGTTATCTGAATAAAGCAGTCAGGTGCCGCGAATATATCGATAAGAATCTGGTTGACCACCAGCAGGGAGAATGGTTTAATTCGGTGTCTGCATCTGGTGAAATAAACAAACTGGGAGATAAGGCAGGGTTCTGGAAATGCCCATATCATAACGGACGGATGTGTCTTGAAATAATACAGAAGAACCGGCTACCGGCAACCGGCTACCGGCTACGGGCTGCAGGCTGGCGGATTCAAACTCAATGATAATGAGTATTTTGAGAACGGCGGAGTAAATGTGATGGCTTTTCAGGATATCTACCCGGAGGGTCACCAGGGAGGGGTGGCAATAATAATGCACGGAATGAGGATTGCAACCAATGGCGATCTGCGGCTCGATGAAACTCCAGGTCAATGGCAGCCGATCCCGAAACAGAATAAACGACTGGCCGATAAAACCGGGAATCTGATAACAGTCAGTCTCACTTACCCCGATTCGGCAATAAACGGAAAAGGCTTTAACCCGGTCATTTACCCTGACCTTTATTTTAATTATACCGTAAAAACACGCGCGGAGGGCGGTTCGATAATTGTGACTGTCGATCTTGACCGACCGATCCCTTCTGAATTCATCGGCAAGGTTGGCTTCAATATGGAACTCTTTCCCGGATGGCTCTTTGGAAAGACCTGGGCAATGGACAACAAGTCAGGCATATTTCCGCGTCAGCCGAATGGACCCGGTTATTTTGATAAGAATGATAGATTGTCGGCTGCTGAGCCCATGGCAGAAGGCAAAATACTTGTTGTTGCCCCTGAAGATGAACTTTTGAGGTTTACGATACGTTCACAAAAGGAAAGCCTGCAGCTTTTCGACGGCCGCTATATCCATAACAATGGCTGGTTCGTGGTCAGATCACTGGTGCCGGCTGGCGCAACTTCAAATGCAGTCGAGTGGGTCATAACTCCGAATTTGTCCAGACTGGATCGGCACGCCTGTGATCCATGTCTCCCAGATAGGCTACCATCCCGATCAGCAAAAGATTGCATTTGTTGAGCTTGACAAAAACGATGCAAATAGAGAGAATATTGAATTGGTAAGAATAAGAGAAGATGGCAGTAAAAGCCGGTCATTTCAGTCAAACCAGGCGAGCCTGGAAAATTCCTGAGGTACAATTACATGATATTGATTTTTCAAAAATCAGTGAAGAAGGCATGTACATGGTGAAGTATGGAAACTGATACTCGAACCCTTTCCGCATCGCTTCAGATATTTATGAACGCAATGTCTGGCAGCCAACTCTTGAGTATTTTCTGCCAGTCCAGATGTGTCATATGCGCATGAATGAAAAATACCGCGTATGGCACGGTCTATGTCATATGGACGATGCACTTATGGCCCCGACAAATACATAACCATTTCGACGGATATTTACAGGGACCTTCGACCCTGACAAAATTTAAATCCGGGGAACATGTCCCTGGCCTCAACCTCGGAGGCTGGCACGATGCGGGCGATTATGATCTCAGGGTTGAATCACAGAGCGGGGAGGTTTATATACTCGCTCAGGCATACGAGGCCTTTGGGATCAGGTATGATGAAACATCTGTTGACCAGCATCACATATAGTTGAAATTCACCAGCCTGACGGGAAGCCTGATATACTGCAGCAAATCGAACATGGAGCCTTATCTGTGGTAGGAGGCTACAGAAATCTGGGCAGGTTATACCGGGGCATCATCTGCCCCACTCTGAGGCAATATGTACTGCTTGGCGATGGTGCTGCCATGACAGACGGACAGCCTTTACGACCGGAACGGCCCGATGACAGGTGGGTGCCTACGCCCTTCACTGAGGAAAATCCCTCAAGAGAACTTACGACCGCAGCTCACCTGGCGGCCGCCTCCAGAGTACTTAAAGGATTCAACGACACACTCAGTATTCAATGCCTTGAAATAGCCGAAAGTATCTACAACCTCGACCGCACAATCTGCGGACGATCACTATCATCAAAAATACATGCTGCAAAGGAATTGTACCTCACTACCGGGAAGAACTGTCTACAGAGATTATATCGTTAATAATGAGGTATTATAGTAAAGGAGATAAGAAGTCTTGCCTGGCTCATTGGTCCTTCCTCTTACACAGTTTGGAAGGATGAAGGATTTACACGCTCGGTAAGGGAGGCTGTAAAATCGCTCTCGTCAGAAATAGTCAAACAGGGGGCTCGAGACGCCCTTCGGAGTACCTTACCGTCCGCATATCTGGGGAGCGGGATGGGATATCCAGAGCTTTGGGGTAAGACAGTATTTTCTGCACAAGGCTTTTCCCGACATTTTCCCTGCGGACTATATCTTCAATGCACTCAATTTCATTCTTGGAGTTCATCCAGGGGTAAATACAGCTTCCTTCGCCTCGGGAGTAGGTGTGAGGTCGACGACTGTCGCCTATGGCGTCAACAGGGCTGACTGGTCATATATTCCGGGAGGGGTTTCATCGGGAACTGCTCTCATCCGTCCTGATTTTCCCGAGTTGCTCGACTTTCCATACCTGTGGCAGCAACAGGAATATGTGATGGGGGGAGGCGCGACAAATTTCATGTTTCTCGTACTTGCAGCAGATCAGCTGCTTGAAAAATCTAAACTAAAGAATAGACCCCCATCCCAGCCTTCCCCCACGGGGGAAGGGGTCTTGAACCTTTTCCCCCTTGGGGGAAATTAGAAAGGGGGTCATTAACACTTAACGAAATGAATAGCAGGTTTTTAATAACACTTTTATTAGTCACATTATTCCAGTATG
>CAVYYM010000013.1:0-8342 GCA_963772715.1 uncultured Bacteroidota bacterium | reverse complement strand
CTGTCGATCTTGTTATTGTTTGACATTTTCTAATAGTTTTCAAAATTGGTATTAAGAAACTGATTCGGTGATCAAAACTAACAAATATCATTAATATTATTGATATATATCAACTTAAGAAGATACATCTATCAACTATGCAGGTTGCAAATAGCATGATGGCTGTTAATTAATTAACAATGGCTATTTGTAGATTGCAGCCTCATTCGAACCAAACTATTATTCAGATATGAAGAGTGCAATTAAATGCTTAATGATTTTTTCTGCTGCCGGTTTAATTCTGGCATCCTGCGAGGGACCACAGGGAATGCCAGGCGGAGATGCCAATGAAACCTGCAAAACCTGTCATAATCCTGCTGTTGTTGATTCCAAGGCAGTCCAATACGAACTATCCAAACATTCTTATGGTGAGGCAGCTTTCGAAGAAGCAGGAAGCAATACCTGCGGCCCGTGCCACCTTTCAGAATCGTTTAAGGATGTAGTCGCCAGAAATGTCTCTGCCACATTCATACCTGATCCCGATAATCCAGGCAAATATATGAATCCTTATGCCTCCACGACCGATAAAGCTTATGGAGAAATCAGTTGCTTTACCTGCCACGACAATCTTCATACCACCTTTACTGAGACTGATTTCCTTCCGTTAACCACCACAGCACCTGTATCAATGACGATGTGGAGTGGTGCAAAAACAATAGACCTTACCCAGGATGGAGGTAAAAGTAATCTGTGTGTCAAATGTCATCAGCCTCGTCCTTTTACAAATTCCAATACTGACAGGAATGTTCTGAACTATGAAGGATTGGTAAGCAATCCGACTGGAGTCTTCTACGATGCTGCTCAGGCAAATTCCTTAAATGTTCTAAAACCAAGTTACAGGACCCATACTCATTATGGAACTGTTGGCGCTGTATTTGCAGGAACAGGCGGTGTTGAATTTTCAGGCACCTTATCTTATGCTAATTCAAAACATACGACCGATGCTTCCTGTCAGGATTGTCATATGGCGCCAATGACCGGGAAAGCAGGTGGCCACACATTCTTTGCAAAAGGTAATTTCAACGGCTGTACATCATGTCACCCGACAGTTACAAATTCCTCCCAGGCTGCTGAATATTGGTCAAATCCCAGAACAGAAATAAAAGCTTTGCTTGACCAGCTGGCTGCTAAACTTAAAATTGGTTCTGTTGATATCATGAACAGAAACGGGGATCAGGAATCGAACCTTTGGTATGCAATGACAACAAATCATTATGACGGATATCTGAACATCTACGATCCCATTACGAATCCATCCGGACAGACATACAACAGCAGTAGTTTCCAGTATATCGGAACTCCGAGCAGCGCCTGGTCACAGGAACAGAAAGACTATAATGCAACCCTGCCTAAGATAACGCTTACCAACGCACAGATGGGCGCTCTTATAAACTTCCAGCTGTGCCTCAGGGAATATAGTCTGGGCATTCACAACTATAAGTACGTTAAAATTCTGCTAACCAATACAATTGCAATACTGCCTTAAGCTGGTATTTTTAAAGTAATCAGCAATGATTTTCATTTACCCCCGGTTATTAAACTCCGGGGGTTTGTTTTTTTTAGCTCAATACCTGTTCATTTAACTATCTCAATCTTATTTAGAATGATAAAGCCTGTATTGCATCATATTATAGAAAATAAAGAGGGTGTCTCAAAAGACGAATCTTACCCCCGACCCCCCACGGGGGGGAGTTATAAATGTCAGTAAATCAATAAGTTCCGCTTTGCGGAATTTAGGGGTAAGAATAAAAAAGGGGGCTTTTGAGACACCCCCTAAATGAACAATTCGGAAAACCTTGTCTCTTACTTCTTGAAGGTCCTCATATAATTTACAATGTTCCAGATATCATCATCTGAAAGTTTGCCTTCGTATTTTGGCATTTCGCCTCTTCCGAATTTGGTTTATAAAAATGTTCACCGTCGGTCTGATTCTGAAATCAGCTTTGGAGAAATCGCCCGGGAATTCCTTCAGCGCTCTTGCTTTGACACCATCTCCAAGACCGGTTTTGCCATGACATGAAGCACAGTTTTTTGTATACAGGGACAAACCTGCCTTAGTGCTTTCATCACTCTGTGCAACCGGATTTTTCTTGGTTTTATATTCAGCAGGAACTGTCCAGGGTTTTGGTTGGGCAACCACAGCCACACTCAGGGCAAAAAGCACTGACGAGGCCATTAAAAGTTTCATAGTTTTCATAATAATCTGTTTTTAATTTGATTTATATACAATTATCGTGCAATTATTTTAATTGATCTCAATGGTCATCAGGTTCATGGTAACCTGTGATCATTCCCCTGAACAACGAAAAGGGTTTGGCTCCGAGAGTGCAGGTATAAATATGCACAATCAGAAATACGGATAAACAGAATCCCATTGTAATATGAAGTATATCAGTAAGAATAAGTCCGCTTATTCCCAGGAACCTGTTAATTACCGTTTCAGGGAAAAGCAAACCAAACCCTGAGATAATAAGCAATGGGAAATGCCACATACATTGCCAGCACATATGTTATTTTTTGCAGAGGATTGAATTTACGCTCCGGTGGTGACAGGAAACGGATGTTTTTCACCCTTGAACATTCCCCAGGAATAGTATTTCAGCTGCGTCCAGAGATCAGAAAAGAAATTCTTTTTATTAATCCTGTAATATTTGCCATTTCCGGTAAGAATATTCCCGACTACAAAAAAACCATAATTCAATGTAAGGATAATAGCCGCAATGTTATGCCATTTTACTGCTCTGGCAAATCCCACGAACATAATAGATTCTCTTTACCGGTATATTGCATACTGATACCTGTAACGATCAGTATTATGATCAAAACCGCGTTCAAGAGATGCCATAACCTGACCCAGACCGGATATAAATACATTGTCGCTTTATTATTCTATTTCCTTAATAATCTGAAAAACACATGCCCGCATATGACAAGGACCACAAGCCCGAAAATGATCAGGCTGAAAATATTCAGATATTCGTTCCTGTTTGCACCAATCACGTATGATTGATTCAGGATTATCCCATTGAAAAATCCATCCTTGCGCTGTTCTTTCGATTCGAATTTGTACAAAGAAGACATCAGCAACGAGTTCTGGGAATGGCATTCATTACATTTTCTTACTGCTTTTTCCTTCGGATTTATGAGATGCGAAACAGGTATATCATTGTTGACTTCTGAATGGCATTCAATACATCTCACGCTTTTGAAATGAGAACTCTGGTTTGGCAGCCATTCATGCTTTGCAAGTATGTTTATTTCCTCGCGGTCAGTCAGAAGCTGAAAATGACTGAAATTCGCATGGCAGTTAAGACAGATGTTATTGTCATAAAGAATTGTTTCCTTCAGGTTATTGCTGTTCCTTACACTTATCTTGTAATCATGCGGATCGTGACATTTCCAGCAGGTAAATCCCCCGTCTTCGAGCTTAAAATGAACGCTTGCCTGATATTCTGCCTCGATAGCTTCAAAACTGTACTTTGCAAATTTTTCATCTCCTCCATGGCAGTCGATACAGTTGTACTGTTGTTCCATCCGGAGCTGACCGTCGTGAGGGAATGAGGTATAATCTTCCGAATGACAGTCAGTACAGCTGAAACTTCTATGGTTCGAGCTGTAGAATTTCTCTCTGTTGATGATCCTCTCCGAAAACATCAGAGCTTTAACCTGACGTCCAAGGTTTTCATTTGTGTACTCATATTTGCCCTGTCCATGGCATATAAAACAGCGTTCGTTCTGCTCGAGAAAGGGAGGCACAAATGCTGAAGTGTCCTGGATGGAGGATACCTCTCTGCTTAATCCGCTGGCAGCGGGCCTGACAGAAATCAGAAGCACCAGGACAATCAGCCAGGATTCAATAGATCTCATTTGTCTTCAATACTCTTTAGAATCTTACAGTAACATTGAATCCAACAAGATAATCACCTTTTGTAAAATCATTGGTATTGAAAACCAAATTACTCTGATTAATTATATTCGAATAATTTGCAACAAACAGCTGGAAAGTATGTGTTGCCGTTCCGATTTCCCATCCGAGCGCCAGATTTGGCTTAGGCTGAACATCAATGTCCTGCCTTGTAAGAAGCTGATCATATTCAAAAATTATCGAATGGTTCCCGACAATATTGGCACGCGCACCGACTGAAAGTCCAAAATTAAGGTTTTTATAGCCTTCATATACTGTAGTATCGGTAGCCGGTATGTACTGGGGCACAGAATTGAAATAAGCCAGGGATGGTGCTATCTGGACCGAAAACATATCATTGATCTTGCGGGCAACTATGAACTGAGTAAAATATGATAACCTGTGTATTGCCCGGTATGTCTCCTCCGGTCCGAAAACTTCTTCATCCCTGAGATCAAGAACAATATTGCCGTAGTATGAAAGAGATACAGGCATACTGTTATCTTCGGTCTGCTGCAGAATAAGGTATTTCCACTGGAGATCCTGCAGCTTGTAATCCTTGGTTGTCCCCAGGCCTACCATTATTCTGTCTGTGATCCCGTAGTTAAGGCCCATTCTTGTATTTGCCGAACCATATATGCCAAAGAGGTTATGATAGTTTTCTATCAGGCTGAACCGGTGATGAATCTCAAACTCAATCCCTCCCTTATAAGGCGTGGCAACAGTATGATTATCAATAAGAATTGATGTTCCAAAAGTAAACCGTACCGGTTTTGAACTCTTTTCTGCCTGTTCTTCATCCTGTGAAAATGCCGGTGTCAGCAAAACTGATAATAGTAAGAGGATCAGCGTTTTTTTCATGTTATATGTTTTTTGGTTTTTCGATCGGTTAATTATCCTGTGCACCCTGTTCGATCCAATAAAGGATTTTAAGCTTTTCCGTCGAGGTCGATCTGGGATAATGCTCTGAGCCTGTAATTGTCGAATAAAGGAGGCTTGTTTCAGCAGGCAGTGCAACATAACCGCCGTCCGTCAGAGACTTATACGATTTCCCTTCCCTGAGGTCAGGTGATCTGGAGCCTCCGTGGCACGAAATACAATTACCAGTGAAGATAGGCTGAATATCTGTCTGCAGGCTATACGGAACCGAAGGATCAACTTCCGGCTGCGGGATTTTGAAATCCTCACATGCCATCAATCCGGAAAAAGCTGTAATGAAAAACATCACAATCAGAATCCTTCCTGTCTTCTTTGATTCGTGGTTCATGCTTTTATTGTTAATTATTTCACAAAGATATCCCAATAAACGATTTATTGCCAAACAGCGTTTCCAAAAAATGGCTCTCGCATGATGCTGTTTATCATGTGGAAAATTGATTTTTGTCACCCTGGCTGATGACAAATATTAGACGTGAGGAAGGCGGCTCTAAAATTTGTAAATATTATCCTCTATCAATTTACCGGCAATCCTTCTCCTGGCATCCTTGACATTAATGCCCTTTACCCTGGTCAGGGCATCTATTGCACTGAGAATTGCAGGTGCCTTCTCAGGTGATGCAAAGGAATTGACTGCATCATATGCCGATTTTCTCACTATCCCGGCAGTATCATAAACATTAACGTCGAGAATATCCCTGTAAACGGGAACATTCCCTTTCATTGTTTCAAGCTTGCTGACTCTCAGCATCAGTGATTCCGAAACATATGCCTCCATCATCATGTCGGCGATGTTGTTAAGCACCTCCTGCTCATTTATCAGTGTCTTTTCGAACTGTTTAACGGCGCCATGAATGCAAATAAGTATCGCCTTCTTGAAATTGTCAACATACCTTGCTTTTTCAGTGAAGTAATCTTCACCGGGAACAGCTCCGTCATTTATTTTATCGAGATCGCTGAACAGCGTTTCCGCTTTTCCGAAGAGGTCGAACTCTCCTTTCATTGCACGCTTCATGGCAGTGTCGACCACAAGCAGCCGGTTTATTTCGTTCGTTCCCTCGAATATCCTGTTGATCCTCGAATCGCGGTAGCCTCTTTCCACATCGAGCTCTGCCGAATAGCCCATCCCTCCGTGTATCTGAACAGCCTCGTCGGCAACGAAATCGAGCATCTCTGATCCAAAGACCTTCAATATAGCCGCCTCGACAGCATAATGGCTGATCGATTCGATTGCCGTCCTCCCGTAATCGCCGCAGTCGCCCTTTATCTTTTCCATCATCCTGTCGACATCATGACTTGCCCTGTAAACTGCCGACTCAGCGGCAAAAAGCCTGATCACCTGGCTGGCAAGCTTATGCCTGATGGCTCCGAATGTTGAGATCAGCAAACCGAATTGTTTTCTTTCATTTGCATATTTTACCGAATCGGTGATGGCTTTCTTTGCAGCGCCGAGAACATTTGCGCCAAGCTTGAGCCTGCCCATATGAAGGATGCTCAAGTGCTATCCTGAAGCCTTCTCCCCTCTTTCCCAGCAGATTCTCCACCGGTACTTTTACATCAGTATAATAGATCTGTGCAGTAGATGATCCTTTTATTCCCATTTTGTGTTCATCGGGACCAACCACCACTCCCGGGAAATTGCGTTCGACGATGAATGCGCTCAGAACCCTGTCGTTGTCGATCTTCGCAAAGACAACCTGTGTATCGGCAAAGCCTGCGTTGGTAATCCACATTTTCTGACCGTTGAGTATATAATACTTGCCGTCTTCCGAAAGCTTTGCATTTGTTTTTCCCGAGTTGGCGTCGCTGCCGGCTCCTGGTTCTGTAAGACAATATGATCCGATAAGCTCTCCAGTTGCCAGTTTCATGACGTACCTCTCCCTCTGGTCCTTGTTTCCATAGTACATTATCGGAAGAGTGCCTATTCCGCAGTGTGCCATATAAGCCACGGAAAACGAATAACCTGCGCCTGTGGTTTCGGCGACAAGCATCTGTGTGACAAATGATTGTCCGAACCCTCCGAATTCCTCAGGAATCGAAACGCCCATAAGTCCAAGCTCTCCCGATTTTTTCAGGATGTTCTTCATCAGCTCCCTGTCGCCTTTTTCAAGGTCTGCCATTTTTGGATAAACCTCCGCTTCAAGAAAGTCATGGCATGTCTGTGCGATCATCTTCTGCTCCTCGTTAAACTCCTCGGGAATGAAGACATCTTTCGGGTCAATATCGGTTACCAGAAATTCGCCGCTTCTAAGGATTTTACTGTTTTCCATTGCTATAAAATTAAATTTTTATTTATTATTATACGTTACTGTACTCGGAATGTTGTTCATTACCCTGAACAGCCCAGCAACTTATTTATATCCAATCGCTGTACAACCAACTCTGCTATATCAAGTTTTTAATCTCTTCCTCCTTATTCTTATACTTCAGTCCATCCGTCATCATTGTCATACAGAACGGGCAGGCAGTGGCTATCACTGAAGCTCCTGTCTTCAGGGCATCTTCGGTTCTTTCGATGAAGATCTCCTTATCTCCTTTCTCAGCTTCCTTGAACATCTGTGCTCCGCCGGCTCCGCAGCAGAGGGCAAAGCTTTTGTTCCTGTCCATCTCTGTCAATTTTCCTGAAATAGCGTTCAGAACATTACGGGGTTCATCATATATTTCATTCGCACGTCCAAGGTAACATGGATCATGGATAAGTAACGCTTGTACGTCTTTCAATTGCTGAATGTGAAATATTAAGCTTTCCTTCCCGGATAAATCCTGCTAAGAAGCTGAAGATAACCTGTTACCTCAAAATTTCCTTCAAGGTCGGGATATTCATTTTTAAAAGTATTGAAACAATGAGGACATGTAGTTATGATCTTCTTTACACCATAACCTTTCAGTGTTGATATAACCTGCATTGCCTGCATCTGGAAGAGCATCTCATTTCCGGCACGGCGTGCAGGATCGCCCGTGCAGGTCTCCTCCCTGCCGAGAACCGCATAGCTCACCTTAAGGTGATTGAGGATCTTTGCAAAAGCCCTGACCACCTTTTTATACCTGTCGTCGAATGCGCCGGCACATCCGACCCAGAAAAGATATTCTGGTTTTTCTCCCTTTGCAAAAAGATCCGACATGACAGGAACTTCGATTTCTTTTGCCCAGTTCATTCGGTCCTCGGCAGAATACTGCCATGGAGCACCGTTGTTCTCGATGTTATTGAATATCGCCTTCAGTTCACCCGGGGCTGATGCTTCTTCAAGGACGAGGTATCTCCTCATGTCGACTATCAGCGAAGGATGATTGATATTTATAGGGCATTCACGTGCACATGCATTGCATGTTGTGCATGCCCAGAGTTCTTCCTCCGAATATAATCCCTTAATAATGAGCGACTATCATTGAAGTCCCTCCGCCATTTTTTACCATCAGCGGGCCCTTCTCCTTCATCCTTGCCCGAAGGTCCATCATCACTTTC
>CAVYYM010000012.1:0-38122 GCA_963772715.1 uncultured Bacteroidota bacterium | reverse complement strand
GAAATTGAAATAATAAGAGAGGGGTACCTGGAATTTAGCGGAAAGCCGGTAACCAATATAGTCGCATTGCCACGTTCGGGTTCCGACAGAAGGTATTTCAGGATTTACTCAAAACAGGGGACTATGATCGGAGCCTTTAACCCTAACCGCGAGGAGAACGATGCATTTGTGGGATTTACGAAACATTTTCTGACTAAGAATCTACCTGTACCGGAAGTATTCTGCTATATGCCTGAAAAGGATATCTATTTTCTGAGAGACCTGGGCGATACAAACCTCTATACATGGCTTCATAAAAGGCCAGATATAAAAGATTTCAATGAGGAAACTAAAGTTTTATACCGTAAAATACTCGAAACATTAATTGATTTTCAGATTAAAGGCATCGATGGTCTCGACCTCGATCTCTGCTATCCTCACAAAAGCTTCGACCGGCAATCGATGATGTGGGATATGAACTATTTCAAATACATGCTCCTGAAACTTCTTGCAGTTCCCTTTAATGAACGTAACCTGGAACATGATTTCAACTCTTTGTCGATTATCTGCTTGAGACCGGACAGGATTATTTCCTTTACCGCGACTTTCAGACAGCAAACATAATGGTATAGGAGACCAGCCATGGTTCATCGACTACCAGGGAGGAAGAAAGGGCGCTCCGCAGTATGATGTCGCATCTTTATTATACGATGCAAAGATCCCAATGTTACAGAAAAACCGCGATGAATTGCTCGATTTTTACATAAATCGCTTCTGTTCTGTGTCAAAAGTGGATAAAAACAGGTTCAGAGGCTATTATGAGGGCTTCAGCATGATAAGGATCATGCAGGCTCTCGGGGCATTCGGCTTCAGGGGATTATATGAAAAGAAGCCGACTTTTACCGAAAGTATCGTTCCCGGCGTAAAGATACTGACTCAGATTATAGGGGAGGCTGAGAAACATGTAATGCTCCCTGAATGTATTTTTATCCTCTCCTGATACCGGGCAGAAGTTATCTATGTAAAAATCGAGCAATTTATCACGGTTTTTTTGCAACATTGGAATCTTTGCATCGTATAATAATGATGCAACATCGTATTGCGGGGCTCCTTTCCTTCCTCCCTGATAGTCGATGAACCATGGCTGATCCCCGATTATCATGATATTTGCTGTCTGGAAGTCGCGGTAAAGGAAAAAGTCCTGCCCCGTCTCAAGCAGATAATCGGAGAGCGTCTCAAAATCATGTTCCAGGTTCCTTTCACTAAAGGGAACTGCAAGCAGTTTCAGGAGCATGTACTTGAAATAGTTCATGTCCCACATCATTGATTGCCTGTCAAAGCTTCTGTGGGGATAGCAAAGGTCAAGGTCAAGGCCATCAATACCCTTGATCTGAAAAGAGATCAGAATCTTAAGTATTTTACGGTAAAGCTCTTTGGTCTCTTCGTTGAAATTTTCTACGTCAGGCCGTTTATGAAGCCATGTATAGAGATTTGTATCACCCAGGTCCCGGAGAAAATATATATACTTCTCAGGCAGGTAGCAATATACTTCAGGCACCGGAAGGCTTTTTTCCAGAAAATGTTTTGTAAATCCCACGAATGCATCATTCTCCTCGCGGTTCGGATTGAAGGCCCCGATTACCGTCTCCTGCCCGTTGTATATCCTGAAATACCTCCTGTCGGAACCCGAACGCGGTAATGCGACTATGTTGGTTACCGGCTTCCCGCTAAATTCCAGATATCCCTCTCTTATTATTTCAATTTCACTCATTCTTAACTTTATCCTTTTTCCTTATAATCTTATAAAGACTCTCTTCCTGTATAATATATAAGAAATCAGCCATATAAACAGTACCTGGATCAGTGCAAACATAAGGCTTCCGTTCATGTCGCCGGCAACGGGTACGCATACTTTTTCATAAAACCATGTATAGAATGTCATCTTTGTTTCACCGGAAGGAATTTTAATAACGTAAAGCATCATCCTTGTCCATACGCCTGCAAGAAAATATGAGAAGAGGGCGTTTGTGCCAAACACCATGAAAGGCATACCCCACTTCTGAAGTTTCCAGACATCGGCAACAAGGTAAATGAAGGCAAGCAGTCCCATTCCCAAACCCGCTGTATAGAGAACATAAGAGCTTGTCCACAATGGCTTGTTTAGGGGAAACCAAAGGCTCCACAAAAGGCCGAGGCCCGCAGAAGCTGTTCCAAAAAGGAGTAGCTTTAACACAGTTTTGCCGTTTGTTTCGCCTTTCCCGATCAACTCCCCGACATAATAACCGATCAGAACAGTGCAGATGGCGGGCAGTGTGCTCAGCAATCCTTCGGGATCAAATGGGATTCCAAAACCTTTGTATAGATGGTTCTTGCCCAATATGGCAGCATCCACTTTTGATGCAATGTTTCCTTCGATGCTATATGGATCTGTTCCTCCGAAAAATCCCAGTATACCCCAGTAAATCAACAGGATCATTGCTATAGCTATCCACAGGTAATCACGCTTAATGGTCAGGCATATAATGGATCCGAAAAAATAAGCAAGGGCAATACGCTGCAAAACACTCATTATCCTGAGTGTCGAATAATCCCTGCCGAAATATGGGAAAATTGCAAGCAGCAAGCCAAGAGCAAAAATTGTAACTGTCCTTCGGAAGATTCTGAAGAGAGAACCGGCATTTATTTCATGGCCATACTTCTTCATCGAATACCACAATGAGACTCCTACTATAAAAAGAAAGAAAGGAAATACAAGGTCGGTTGGTGTACAACCATGCCATTTTGCATGACGCAGCGGAGCATATACATGATCCCAGCTGCCGGGAGTATTCACAATAATCATGAAGGCAACAGTAAGCCCTCGGAAGATATCCAGGGATACAAGCCTGTTGGTGCCTTTTGCCATAAAAAATCTGAAGATTAGGAGATAAAAGTAAATATTCCGCTGATAAATCAGTCCTGGAATATTTTTATTTTTTGAACGGCGCCAATTCCCGGATTATCATTCAGGGTAATTTTCCCGTTACTTATGGTAGTCCCTTCATAACAATCATTTGTAATCAGAAGGTTACCGTCAAGGTCAGCCCAATGAGCCAGTGGTGATAACTGGGAGGCTGCTGAAATAGCGCACGAAGTTTCGGTCATGCAGCCGATCATTATCCTGAGACCCATAGCTTTGGCAACACAGGCCATTTCCATTGCAGGTTTCATGCCGCCGCATTTCATCAGCTTGATATTAATCCCTGAATAGACTCCCTTAATCGCAAGAAGATCGTCAACAGTCTGAACGGCTTCGTCTGCAATCACCGGAAGGGGAGAATTCATGGTTAGCCATGCAAGGTCATCAATTTGTGCCTTTGGCATGGGCTGTTCAATGAAAAGAACATTTTGATCCCTAAGCCAGTTTGCCATCTCAAGGGCATAGTTCCTGTCTTTCCATCCCTGGTTCACATCAACGCAAACCGGCTTGTCAGTAACTGAACGTATTGTATTTATAAGGATACGGTCATCTCCGAGTCCTAGCTTCACCTTAAGCACTTTATATGGAGCGGCCTCCAATACTTTCTGCTTTATAACCTCCGGAGAATCAATCCCGATAGTAAAACTGGTATCAGGAGCTTTGACAGGATTGAGACCCCAAAGCCTGTACCAGGGTTCTCCTACGAGTTTCCCTACCAGATCATGCAGTGCTATATCCACTGATGCCTTTGCGGCATGATTCCCAGGCATGATCTTATCAACATAGGAAAGAATATCCTCCATAAGGAAAGGATCGCTGAACTGTGAAATGTTTACCTGTGAAAGGAATTTAATAACGGTTTCGTGGGTTTCCCCAAGATAGGGAGGCATTGAAGCTTCACCAAATCCCTTTGCACCATCATATTCTATTTCAGTCAGAACCACGGGTGTAGAGGTTCTGGAATTTGATGCAATTGTAAAGACATGTCTCAGCTGAAGCTCATAAGGCTTGAACCTGAGGACCATCTGTGCCTTCTTCCTTTTAACGGAAGGCTTGCTTATCACATTGGCTATCGCGCCGGTGGTTCCTGTCATAATGGTTCCTGCCACCAGTCCTCCGTATTTTATAAATTCACGCTTATTCATTTCTGACTTGTGTACCATTTATTGAGAGCTACCGATTCAATACCCTTTTCAGAAACAGCGCCGATAACTCTTCTTGCCCCCATGATCCTCTTTCCAAGGTATTCGCTGTAATTCGGTCTTGACTTATCAAGGCTGTTGATCCGCACCATTCCTGAGGAATGGATTACCTCAGTGTCACCGATATACATGCCCACATGAGTGATCCTCCTCTCCCCTTCCTTATTCACATATCCGAAAAAGACCAGATCTGCAGGTTTCAGAGAGTCGATGGATGAAGTGACATCGACTTCGATTCCATGAAGAAATTGTTGTGAAGCATCGCGGGAAAGAATAATTCCTCCGGTTAAATAAACTGTCTTCACAAATCCGCTGCAATCAACACCATATGTAGATGTTCCACCCCAAAGGTAAGGACGACCCATAAACAATTTTGCAAACCTGATCAGTTTTTCCGGTTCAGGTTTCACAGTGGAGCACCAAGTATCGAAATCAACTGTCATTTCCCTTGCTATCCTGCCTTTTCGTCCATCAGGCAACATTACACTGGAGATACCTGCTCTGCCTCCAATATCAACCAGGATGCCACCCGAAACAATATCAGATACTAGATCACCACCTTTATCATCACTGAATATGTCACCGTATCTATCCGTAAAAAGAACTCTTTTTGAATTCCTCCACGATTCCATTTCCTCATCGTTCATCTCCTGTATGCTGCTGTCATTTATCCAGCCCAGGTAATGATCGGGAGTCTGGATTAAAAGCCAGCCATCATTCCTCTTCAGTATTTTCACCGGCGTACCCATGATTGCCTGGGATACAAGCTCACTGGAATAGGATGGCATCTTCTTCATGTTGCCGACACTTACTGTTACAAGACCCCATTTTTTAAATATTACAGTGGTATCGGGCAGCACTTTCAAGCTATCGATGTATTTTTTTCCTGCTCTTTCCAGGAGATCAAGTATCGCATCCTTTGCAGCCGGAAGGTTTGTTTCACCGATGATAACCAACTCTTTTCCGGTTAGTTTTCTCACCTCAACTGACAGCAGGTTTTCCCTTGAATCAGGAACCCAGATGCTTATCAATGAATCGACATTTTGCATCAACTCTTCCTCAGTTGCAACCGATGATTTGCATCCTGAGAAAAGAATCGCCGCGATTAAAATCGCTGAACAACCAGGGCTTCTCACTTTCTCTGCTATTTATGCGGTAAGGATTATAAAATCAGGAGCGCTTTAAAGGCGCTCCTGATATAAAATTGTCAATAAATTCTATTACCAGCCAGGCGTCTGGGTAAGTGTAAATCCCTTTTCCTTATACTGGTTTATCTGTGTATTACCGACCGGAGCAAGATAAACCCTGTCTGTAAAGGCATCCCTGTTGGAGATGTTTTCAGGAATATAGTATCCTACCATATCAGCAGCATTTGTTCCGCTATATGTAACGATTGTCCCGTCGGCTTTTTTCACCTTCAGCTTTCCTACTTTGGAAGGTATAAGCCATTCAGGAAATTCAGTCTGGAAATTGATCCATAATCCCAGCATGATGTCAGGATTTACTGCACCATCCATATAATTGATCTTCTTCCATCTCTTAAGATCCATCAGCCGGGTAGTGCTCAAAAACAAACTCCATTCTGCGTTCGCGGCGTATTTCCCAGATAAGTGCCGGAACATCCGCATCACGGTCAGGATCATTGGGAATGCTGCCAAGTGACAAGGGAGTTGTCTTCTTGATACCTTTTGCGATAGCGATGGCATCAAGAGGACGGTTACGGATAGCATTTATGGAAGCATCTATATCAGCCTGTATTACGGCAGCGCCGCCCATTGTCGCCAATTCGGCCTTTGCCTCTATCCAGTTCAGAACAACTTCAGCCGTACCTGATCACCGGTGCATCATTTGTATTTGTATTTGAACCATACCTGGCGGGATAGGTCTTTCCATAATATGTCGGCCCTACCCTGTCAATGAACTTGCAAGCATACAGCAATGTGGCAGATTCCTTCTTGGGAGCGTCCCAGAATGTTGCCTCAAAACGAGGATCCCTGGTTGCAACCATATTTTGATATCCAGGTTTGCTGCATTCGGAACTGCTGAAATTTATAAGGCATGCCCGTCATTGCACAAAAATGATTTTGCAAGATCGAGGTTTGGAGCAGGTCCCTGGCTTTCGGTTGTGTTTGAATATGAAGCAATATGGTGTGTAACTCCGAAGCGCTGCATCATATACCCTGTACATTATCACTTCTTTGTTTGCGGTCAGATCTTCCGACCCGAACAATGACCGGAAATCACTTGTGAATGTATATTTGCCTGAGATCTTTACGATATCTGCAGCTCTTACTGCCAGATCAAGATATTTTTGTGCCATTGTATTATTATTCATCTGATATTTCTGCCAGGTTCCTTCGAACAGCATTAACCTTGAAATAAAGCTGGCAGCAATTAATCTGTTAAGATACTGGGGTGCACCGTCTGAAACGCGCATATTGTCAAGACATATACAAAATCATCGTATACCTTGTCCATTACCATTGTCCTGTCATCCCTGTCCTTATATAATTGATCCAGGTCTGAATCCAGTATAACCTTATCGTAATACTGGACATTACCGAAAACACTCACAAGACGGCTGTATTCATAACCTCTGAAGAACCGGGCAACTGCTTTCCAGTGCTGGTATGCACTTTCTGAAAGGTATACGCCTTTCATTGCTTCAATTCTTTCAAGGAAAAGATTGGATTTTCTTACCCATGCAAAATTCCAGGTAGGACCGGCATAAGTTGTCAACCAGTGCTGTCAGCTTCGCTTGTTGAAGCCCGTGATTCAGGGGCCTGGGTTTCAAAACTGCCCTGTTTCCCGGCTGAAGTATAAGTCATCAGCAAAAATAATATCCGCGCAGGGGTGTATAATCCACTCCCCAGGCTGAATTATATCCTACAAAGTAGTTTGCATAAAATCCATTTGCAAATAGTCGGAGATTATTTTCGGATGTCCAGTAGTTCTCGTCGTTCATTGTTGTAAGTGAAGGTCTGTCGAGGAAATCCTCACATCCTGCAAAACAAGAGTAACCGACAGTAAATAAAATGAATAAATATTTTTTCATAGTTCTTAGGTTTTAGAAGTTTAACTGAATACCAAATGATGCAGTCTTGTAGGTTGGTACACCAACACCGGAACGACCCAGGTTATAGTTGGAGGTATTCCACATTGAATATCCTTCAATTTCCTCAGGATCAATTGGAAAAGTGCCAAGATGGTCAAATGTAAAGAAGTTTTCAAGGGCAATATAGATACGCAACTTGCTGACATAAAGCTTTCTTGTCAGCACCTGGCAGGTAAAGTATAACCTAATGTAATGTTCTTGATCCTCAGATAAGACATATCCAGCAAATACCTTGACTGTGACCTGCATGTTTAAGAGTAGTGCTGCTTCCTGCCTGGTCATATGGGGCAGGATAAAATGCATCTGTCCTGTCTGCTCTCCAGAAATCACCTGCAAAAGCCTGTGGCATGGCACCGTCGAGAGTTATACCCTGGAATTGCAAGGAATCCATCTCCCCATACTTCTCGTCTTGCCAACACCCTGAATAAACACTGACAGATCAAATCCTTTGTAATGCAACATCTGCACGGAAACCGTACAGATAACGCGGAGTTGAGTTTCCGATTTCATTCAAATCACCATAATCGGATTCACCGTCGGCATTTTCGACAACCTGTTTCCTGGATTAATATACACCATCTCCATTCAAATCCTTAAATTTAACATCACCAGGACCAAATTAGAAGTTTCCTGACTGAAGTCTTCCCTGGGTTGGAGCATTGGATCAGACAACTGATTTACCGGATAAGTCAGTCCTGTGGATCTGTGACCGTTACCCTGATAAGCTTACCACTGGCATCGTAAGCAAAATCTTCCTTCTGGATACAGTCTGTCAGTTTCATAACCCCATATTTCTCCATATGTTTTTCCAACATACCAGGAATCAATGCTTTTTGTTGAACCATATTTTGTAATCTTCGTAATGGCATCAGACAAAGTTGCCAACAAAGTTTATATCCAATCCATTTTTGAAATGGTGGTTGTAATCAACCTGTATTTCAAAACCATTTGTTCTCAATGATCCGAAGTTGCTCTGAGGAGCACCTGTTCCAAAAGTTGTCGGGATTCCTTCCTGTGGAACGATCATGTTTTTGGTATCACGCTGGAACCAGTCGAATGTAAGACCCAGGCTGCTTTTCAGGAACCGTGCATCAAATCCATAAGTCAAGTGTTGTAATATCCTGCCATGTAACTGATGCTGAAACTGCTGCCGGAGTACCAAACTGATACAGTTTTGCCCCGCCAATCAGCCAGTTGCTTTGTGAACCCGACATTGTGGGGATATACAGAGAGTTTGACACAGTCTGGTCACCGATTGTTCCCCATGATCCACGAAATTTCAATGCACTCAGCTACAGGTTTTGACCAGTGCATCCATGATTCCTCATTTACACGCCATCCTGCCGAAAATGAAGGAAACCAGCGCCATTGAAGATCTGTCGGAAATTTGGATGTTCCGTCATACCTGAGGTTGGCTTCCAGTAAGTATTTTTCTTTATAGTTGTAATTTACACGTCCAAAAAATCCAAGCTGAGATTCCCAATATTCACCACCACTTGTTGTCTGAGTTCCATATGCCAGGTCAAACTGAGGATTTTCATAATCAACCAGCATGGTAGTCTGTGACCAGTTGTATGCATTTTCCATGAGACCCTGTTCATCCCCAGCATATAATTTAATTTATGATATCTCTTAACCGTCCATGTCATATGTAGTTTTGAGGTTGATTGTATTCCATTGGTCATTTTTCTGAATACGGTAGACATGGTCAGGATTTGCTCCGACGGCAGTATATGTCCACATATTAAGCTGATATGCAGGCATTGCTCCCGGAGTCGGTTGAAGGAACAACCTCACCGGCATGATTCATATAAATCCTGTTTCCGCTGGCATCATTCTTTACTACAGCAGCCGACCAGCTGTCGCGCATTGTAAAACGTGTTCCCGGCCTCTTGGTAATATATTCCTGGTTGGCATGAGTATAATCAAGATTGATCTTCCAGTTTTTTAACGGGAGTTATTTCAAGTCCGCCGTTCAGGCTTGTATAATTTGTTTCCTGGAACGCTGTATTTGCCAGCTGCCATTTCCAGTATGCGGGCTTCTGATAGGATCTCCGTCCTCCGTTGTCATCGGATAAGTTGTCTGCCCACCGTACAGATACAACCATGGGTCGGCTGTTGTTGAGTTGGTCGCATATGCATATCTTTTAACCGTTTGGAATACAATGTTCCGGCATAGACCCTGAAATATTTGTTAATTTCAGTGCTCATGCGCATTGATCCGTTATAACGCTTGAAATCATCGTGTTTGGAGGGTTTGATAATACCTGACTGATCCAGATATCCTAAACCCATATTATAATCGGTTTTACCGCTTTTCCCATTCAGGGAAATATTATGTGTCTGTGTAGGAGCCCATTCCTTAATCATATAATCATAAGGATCATACATTCTTAATCCTATCTTCCGGGCATTGGCATCGACATACCAGTCACGGCCATAAACATCGGATCATTCGGCTTTACAACTGACCAGCCCATTTATCCTGCCATACTAATGCCTTTTCATAACCTTCACGGGTAACCATCCAGAATGCTCCGGCTACAGTTCCTCCAACACGCTCGACAGCAGTCAGCGCATATTCAAATGCATCAATACCGGCCATCTCCATATCTTTGGATAATATTCTGGAATGACCAGTTGCCACTATAGGTGACATTCACACTTTCAGTCTTGGCTCCCCTCTTGGTTGTTATCAGAATAACACCAAAGGCTGCTTTTGCACCATAGATCGAAGAAGAAGCGGCATCCTTCAGTATGGAGATTGATTCAATATCGTCAGGATTCAACAATTGCATTGAAGGTATCTCGACATTATCAAGCAGGATCAACGGTGAAGAACCTCCCTGCAATGATCCTATCTGACCACGGATTTTCATAATAGGGTCTGATCCTATTTCACCGCTTGGAACAACAACAGTCAGCCCCGGCATTGTACCCTGAAGTCCGCGTCCAACGTCAGCAATTGGTCTTGCCTCAAGGACTTTTGTATCAACAGATGAAACCGAACCTGTCAGGTTGGCTTTCTTCTGGGTTCCATAACCTACAACAACGACTTCACCCAATGCTTCCACATCAGGTGCAAGATTTATTGTGTAATTACCACCTGGTCTGACATCGATTGTAGTTGTTTCATACCCGATGAAGGAGATTTGCACTTTAGTTGCACCTGCTGGCAGCGCCAGAGTAAATTTCCCGGCAACATCGGTTATAGCCCCGGCACTGGTGCCGGGAACAGAAACATTTGCCCCCAAAACTGGCTGGTTATTGGAATTGTCAATAACCGTCCCTGAAATACTTACCTGGCTGTATGCCGTGGTAGTAAACAGCAAACAAAGGAGGGCAAAAAAGAATGATACTTTTTTACTTTTCATAGTTTAAGGATTAGTTGGTTAGGTTACTTGAATATATAAAGTTAAATAATTATTTTATACCAATAATTCTGCCGCTTGTCAGGGTAAGCCAATTAGTATGATTACCGTCCGTAACTACTTTATTGACTGACGAATTGCCAGCTTTGTATTTCCAGACAATATTCCTGGTTTCAGTATCGATTGCTATCAATAATCCGTTCCTGGTCGCTGCTATTACCCTGTTATTGTCGTAAGTCACAGGACATGGATTATGCTCATAACCGAATCCTGCATTTACTCTCCATTCTGTCTTAGGGATGATATCCCTTGCAGAAACTGCAATCAGAGTATCATTCATAAGTTTTGCAAATATGAGTTCCCCATCCTTGCTGATTCCCATCGATTCTCTAACCTGGTGACTGTTGGTACGCCATACCTCTTTTCCTGTCGCCATATCCAAAGCTGTCATATATCTGTCAGGCGCAACTATGAAAACCTTCCCATATGAACAGACCGGATAGATGTTTCCGGGAGAATATAATTTCTGCGATTTGCCATTGCTCCATTTCCACCTGAGGCTTCCTGAATTCTTGTCAAGGCAATAGAAATAGGTATCCCAGGCTCCAAACATAACCGACGATCCTGAAATAACAGGTTTACCCTGAATCAGACCGGCGACTCCCGTAAACTGCCAAATTACCTTTCCGGTATTGGCATCTATCTTGTAGAAACTGCGGTCGCCTCCGCCGATGTACACAAATCGGTCCTCGGTTACACCTTCAGCCATTACAGGGCGGGCTGTTGTCACTTTCCATAGTTGCCTGCCGCTGCCAGCCTGCAATCCTAATATTTCACCGTCAACTGTCCCGAATACTATGATGCCCCCTGCCGACACCGGAGTCGAGTAAACAGGCCCAGTGACACTTGACTTCCACAGAAACCTGCCGGAACGAGTTGCTATTGCTTTAACCTGGCCGAGGCTGTTCCCATATACAAGAATTGTATCATCCACAAGGCATGGACCCGACAGAATCGAAGCAGTATCATCCCATAGTCCCATAACAGACCTGGGCGGATATTCCTGATTTACCTTATAATCAGGCATTGAGGAAACACCAAGGCCGGCAAGTGCATCAGTCTGCAAATAATTCAATCTCAGCACCGGATCGCCTTTCCCGGTTCCCGGAACCTTTTCATAAACAAAGACAGAATCATCAGCTATGTTTACGATGTTGTATCCCGGAAGGTCACTATTGCCTGTTATAAGAGAACGACACATTATCCCTGGAATACCATTGAAGTTATGAAGGGAGAGCCGGTGTCCATGACCACAGAATGCAAGCCTGCATCCTGATGATTTCAGTATTCCGGTTACTTCCGGCCAATTGCTCAAACCATCGGCAAGAGGATAATGAGAAACAGAGATCAGAGTATTTCCATCAGGAATCCCGGTCTTTAACTGTCGCTCCAGCCATAAAAGATCCTCCTGCTTCACAAAACCATCACCCATCTTCATGAAGGGTCCTGTACTATAACCTGCAAAAGTATAACCGCCCCGGCTGAAGAAGAACCTGTCGTTCCCCCATAGCTTATTGAAAGTAAGTCCCCCGGACTCTGACCAATTAGTCTCATGATTACCGGGAAGGATATAAAATGGTTTTTTCAGATCTTCAAGGATATTTTTTACCGCAGTGAACTCCTCATCCGATCCAACATTTGTAATGTCCCCGGCAATTATCACGAAATCCGTTTCTCCGCTGTTAATATCCTCAACGACTCTTTTAAGATTTACCTCCGAAATTGTCCCGGGGCTTAAATGTGTATCGGCAATCAGGGAAAAACAGGCACTTTTCTGCCCTGAAAGGTATGGTATATAGAAAACAAAAAGGAAAAAAAGAATATGTAACTTACTTAAAAACAAGTTTATATGATTTCTTTTCCTCCTCATTTGCCAGTTTTAATTGGAACTCCGGGTCCTTCAGAAGTTGTAATACATCTTACAAATTTATTAAATGGAATAAAATTTTGCTACTTTTATTGAAATTTTTATTTATAATTTTTTACTATATTGCAATTATATGATATACAGATCATTAATAAGAAATACCATAATTTATACACTTCTGAGCATTTCCTGCACCACTGGTACGGGTCAGAAGGTTGAAACCGGACTTGAAATACTTGCAGGAGGAAATTTTAAGGAGCTGCAGGGAAAAAGAGTCGGACTGATTACAAATCCCACCGGAGTCGACCGTAATCTGAGGTCAGCCATCGATATACTGTTCAACGCCAAAGGTGTCAGGCTGACAGCTCTCTACAGTCCGGAGCATGGCATCAGAGGTGAGTTCACTGCCGGAGAGTCTGTAGGCTCAGTAACTGATCCGGTAACACAGCTCCCTGTTTACAGCCTGTACGGCAAGACAAGAAAGCCGACGCCTGAAATGCTGAAAGGGATTGACGTTCTGGTATATGATATCCAGGATATAGGATCGAGATCATATACATTCATCAGCACCCTGGGACTGGCGATGGAAGCTGCAGCTGAGAATAATATCGATTTGTTGTGCTTGACCGGCCAATCCCCTTGGCGGAAAACGTATGGAAGGACCTCTTACACTTCCGGCTTTCACATCATTTGTAAGCCAGTTCCCGATACCCTATGTTCATGGTATGACAGTAGGCGAGCTTGCCTTGTTCCTGAACGGAGAGGGACTACTTAAGAACGGGATCAAATGCAAGCTCATGGTCATTAAAATGAACGGGTGGGAGAGAAAAATGCTTTTCGGGGAGACCGGCCTGCACTGGGTACCATCTTCTCCTCACATACCCCATTCACAATCAACTCTTTTTTACCCTGCAACAGGCATTTTCGGTGAGCTTTATGTTGCCAGCATCGGTGTCGGATATACCCTGCCCTTCGAGCTTTTTGCGACAGAATGGTTCGATGCTGATTCATTGGCACAAAACCTGAATTCACTTCATCTCCCGGGAATAATTTTCAGACCTGTGCATTACAAGCCATATTACAGCGTGTCGACAGGAAAGATGGTAAATGGAGTCCAGATACACATCACGGATGCTTCATCGGCTCCATTGTCGCTTATACAATTTTATATAATGCAGGAGGCACACAGGCTATGGCCGGAGAAAGATATCTTCTCGATGTGCGACAAATCGCGGCTTGACATGTTCGATAAGGTTTGCGGGACTGACCAGGTAAGGATTGAGTTCTCAAAAACTGGACAGTCGATTCGATTTAGGGATATTTGGATGAATGAAATACCTGCATTCAGGAAGAAGGCCGAAAAGTACTTTCTTTATAAATAGCTCATGTAACATCGCCGAGACCCCTCTTGCTAAAGCTAAAAGCGGGAATTATATTCGTGATTATTAACAGAATCATTAGGCTGTCTAAAAACCCCTTTACTTATTAATCAGAGGGCATTGATTACGATATAACCCCAGGAGGGTAGGTAGATTCGCATTTGGGACCTGAAGCCTGACAGCAAGAAAGACTCATAGTTCTTAAGTCGTTTTGTTTTACCCTTCACCTTCCATGCTCTTTTCCAGTTCTCTTGCATACATCAGAAATTCATCCGTCGTCATTTCCTTATGGTAGATCATCCCGTGAGTGGCACGCATTTTAGGACTCTCATTATCATAAAAGAAATCTTTTCCGAGTATCAGCTGTACCCGTTTGAACTGATCGACCCATATCTGCTGTGAAAGTTCGCTGAAAGGGCCATCCAGTTCATAGCTTGGAAATGAGGCATCCACCTGGCTGATATAACAGTTCCTGAATGACCAGTCGAGAACAGCCATCGAATTCAACGATACAGGTGTGAATACATTGGCCTCCGATGGATGAAATTTGTACCACACATTCCTGTATCCTATTATTCTGAGGCTGGAAAGATCCTTCTCTTTCTTCCACTGGACGAGAGCTTCCGCAAGCGTCTGAAGGACCTTGTAATGGGTATCGGGACCTGATCCTTCAGGATCAAATGTCAGGCTTATGACTGTCGGGTTTATCCTTCTCAGCATTTCAACAACAGGTTCAACATCCCTCACTCTATTGGGCTGAGGTGTAAAAATGTCACCGGTGTAAAAACCAAGCCTCATATGTTCAATATTGCTAACCTTAACGCCATAATGCGCCCATACCAGCTCTTCCTCAAATTCACGCAGCATGCCTTTAAGTTTCTGTATGTCAGGAGGATTTTTTTCACCGCTGTATGATGATTTAAGCCTGTCGATATTGAGTTGGATCCTCCCTATAAGCTCCTCAACCGACTTCAGCTTGTAAATCTCGACCATGACTCTTGTAATACGATGGCATACACCTCTGTGCATACCCTTAGTATCGTGGTCAGCAATCTTGTCGAGATAGTGGCTCACATCCTTGTCATATTTATAACGGTAGCCTTCCTGGAAAAAATCGGGATATTTAAGCATCTGTATTTTGTCCTGGCCAATAAGGCTCAATGTCTCTTCAAGCAGATTCTGGAGCATAATATTCGTGACTGCAGTGAAGCCTGACGTGAAAACAGAAAAATGGAATTTGTTGGATTTGATCCGCAGATGCGGAATTATGCACGGGAATATTCCAAGCATAATATCGTCGTGGTGCGGTCCCGTGTGAAGAAAAGTCTGATCCTCCTCCTTTTTCAGACCTGCTTCAATCTTCTCCTTTGTGGATGAGATGACCTCCTCCACCCTTTTCATTCCCAGGTTGGGTATCATCGAGCAAAACCTGTCACTTTTAAGGTCTGCCAATTTCAGCTTGTGTGCATACTTGTCGATATTCTGGCAAAGATCGAAAATTGCCTTTTCGGTCTTTTCGAATGTCCACTCCCCTTCCCTGTAATACTTCTCTATAGAGTCGGTAAGTTGCACAGCCGCTCCCTCTGTCAGATAGAACCTTGCATTCTTCTGTCGCTGAAGCACTGTTGCAGGGTAGAGGTTGTCAGGTCCATTTTCAAGGGCATTTCTTGCAACTTTCGCCTTTGCTTCTCCGGCTGCAAAGATTATCGCAACAGCGTCAGGATTGTATGTAATGGTACCCAGCCCGATCGTTATGACGAGCCTGTTCCTTGAAACTTCGATCCCGCCAAGATCGCCGGCTGCAGCAGCCTGGGTCTCGAAGTTGGTGGCAGTAAGACGTGTTGTGGAGTTGTGGTCGCTGCCCCTGGTGTTGAATGCAATGTGACCGTCAGGGCCCATTCCTCCGAGCCAGAAACCGATTCCGCCCATCTCCCTGATCCTGTCCTCAAAATCCATGCACCAGTTATCAATTGAAAATATGGATGCCTGCTGCACTCTTTCGAGCTCCGACAAAGGCTCCCTGTTCCTGAGCGTCAGATCTATCCGGCTTTCCGGAAAGACTTCCGAATAATGCCTGCCGTCCGAAAGGGGAATTTCATTGGCATTGAAAAGAAGCGCTTTTTTCTTTTCCAGGCTGAATCCCTTTATGTAGAAATTCAGCACATAATCATGAAAGCTGTTATGGTGTGCGGGATTTATCGGGTAAAATTCATCCATCTGAACAAAATGCAAACCTCCCAGGGAGGGTTTTTTCGAAAGGGATAATCCGTACTCTTCCCTCATTTTCCTGATTTCAGCCTTGTTCCAGCCGTCGAGTATTCGCTGAGTCCATTTTATGAAATATTCCGGAGTTTTTCCTGTTGGAAGGCTTATCACACCTTCAGGGTTCTCCGACACCCATTCCAGGAACCTCAATGATGTAAGCAAACCAAGATCAGGAAGATTCCTGACTATTATGTATGGCAGCTTTGTCGTCCATCCCTTCCTGCCTGAATTCCTGAGGAATACTTGTTCAACTCCGGTAAGTCCCTTGATTTTCATATTGTAGGTTTTTAGCTTTTTCATATGTCCGTTTTCAATGCATTGTAAAGCACTTCGGCTGGATGCAAAGCCTTCCGGCCGGTGCCATCGGCTATGTGATGCCTGCATGAAGTACCAGGTGCAGAAATAATTGTTTCTTTTTCTGCAGCCCTTACAGCCGGAAAAAGTACCATCTCTCCTATTCTCATGCTAAGATCGAAATGCTCTTTCTCATATCCAAATGAACCTGCCATTCCGCAGCATCCGTCAGGTATTTCAACGACACTGTAATTCACCGGTATCGCAAGCATTTTCCTAGTGCACCCGGTGGAAGCTATTGCCTTCTGCTGGCAATGGCCGTGCAACAATATCTTAGCTGAAACGGTTGTAAACTGATCAGGCCTTATTCTGCCCTTGTCTGCCTCCCTGCAGATGAATTCCTCAAATAGAAGCGCATTACTGCCAAGTCTTCTGGCAGCCCCGGTTGAACTATCATCAGCGAGTTCCGGGTATTCATCCCTGAATGTCAGAATTGCAGATGGTTCAATACCCACGAGCGGTGAATCCTCACTGACCAGATCCCTTAGAAGGGCGATATTCCTGTTGGCCACGGTTGCAGCACGCTTCAGCATTCCCTTTGACAGAAATGTACGTCCGCTTTCGATATGCTTGGGTATCAAAACCTTGTAACCCAGCTTTTCAAGCAGAAGGATGACTTTAATCCCAATATCGCTCTCATTGTAATTGGTGAATTCGTCGGCAAAAAGGTATACTGTCCCATTCCTGCCTTCCTTAACAGGATTTTTATGCCGCCATCTGCGAAGTGAAGTTTTTGAGATTCGAGGAATGCCTCTGCCGGGGGCGAAACCGATCATCTTCCTGAAAACCCTGGTCCCTGTCAGGAAATTGACAACCGGTCTGATCGGCATCACCAAACCATAAAGCTTCGGAAGCCAGCCGATGAGCCAGCTCCTGAATGGAATCCCGTGAATTTCATAATAATGCTGAAGGAATTCGGCTTTCAGCTTTGCCATGTCGACATTTGAGGGACACTCCGATTTGCAGGCTTTGCATGAGATACAGAGGTCCATAATCCTGTATGTCTCTTCATAACTTAGGGGGAATTCTTTGCCTGACCACGTCAGGAATTCCCTCAGTAAGTTTGCCCTGGCCCGTGTCGATTTATCCTCGTCAGTTGTAGCCATGAAGGTTGGACACATGGTCCCTCCCATAAGGGAGCTTTTCCTGCAATCGCCTGATCCGCTGCACATTTCTACACCATGAAGGAATCCCCCTATTTCAGAAAAACTGAAAGTGGTGGCTATTTTAACTGCCTCCTTTCCGGGTATATACCTCAGGTTCTGGTCCATCGGGGGAGTATCGGTTATCTTGCCGGGGTTGAAAATATTTTCCGGATCCCAGGTTTTCTTAAGAAGTTGAAGAAGACGGTAACAATGATTACCCAGCATAAAAGGGATGAACTCACCCCGGAGGCGTCCGTCACCGTGTTCTCCGCTTAGCGACCCCCTGTATTTTTTTACAAGGCGGGAAATCTCTTCTGCAAGATTACGGAATGTCTTTACATCCTTCCCGTCCTTAAGATTCAACAACGGGCTCAGGTGAAGCTCCCCTGTCGCGATATGGGCATAGTAAGCGCAGTTAAGACCGTATTTTTTGAGGATATCCTGAAATTCAGCGATATAATCAGGAAATAGATCAGGAAGGACAGCAGTATCTTCAATTACCTGGACGCTCCTCTTATCTCCGGGGATTATAAGAAGGACACCCAGGCCTGCTTTTCGAAGATCCCATACACGCTGGATTTTCTCAATGTCAGTAAAAAGCGGGAAATGATATCCATAGCCGGCTCTCCTCAGCTCATTTTCAATTTCTTTTGCCTCCTTCTCTATCTCCCCCGTCGTGTCCCTCAATATCTCGATCAGCAAAATTATTTTTGGCTCGCCGTTTATAAAGAAGCGGTTTTTGCTCTGCTCTATGTTATCCTTTGTGCAGTTGAGAATGAAATCATCGATCATTTCAATAGCTGAAGGATTATGCCGGAGGATCAGGATATTTGCCTTCACCGCATCCTGAAGGCTTGAAAAGTGCGCACAAATCAGTCCTGTTTTCCTGACAGTAACCGGCACAAGGTTAAGCTTCATTTGTGTCGTAAACGCGAGCGTTCCTTCCGATCCGGCTAATAGCTTACAGATATTTATCTTCTTTCCATTACCCGTAAAAGGATCTGTATCCATCAGGATATCAAGAGCATACCCGTTATTGCGGCGTTTCAGGTCAGGATGGGGAAACTGATCCCTGATTTCATTCCTGTTGACCTGGTCTGACAGGATATCCCGAAGATTCCTGTATATCGATGCTTCGAGTGTCGTATTCTCTTCTGAACATTTATTCCGGAATTCATCTGTTGTCAGCTCCCTGAAGGTGACACTCGAGCCATCGGACAGAATCGCATCCACCTCGATAATATGGTCCCTGGTGCTGCCGAAGATAAGCGAATGAGCACCGCAGGAATTGTTTCCCAGCATCCCTGCCATGCAGCAGCGGTTGGCTGAGGATGTCTCCGGACCAAATTGCAAACCATGTGGTGAGAGGAATTTATTAAGTTCGCCAAGAACCACTCCCGGTTCTACAGTCACCCATCTTTCATCAGGATTGAATTCGATAATGCGGTTCATGTATTTTGACACATCGACAACAATCCCAGGTCCTACTACCTGACCGGCAAGTGAAGTCCCTCCACCCCTTGGAATGACAGAGCTCTTTATCGAACGGGCGAAGGCGAGTATCTCTTTTATATCTTCACTGTCCTTCGGTCTGGTTACGACAAGCGGGATCTCCCTGTAGGATGATGCATCAGTTGCGTAAAGTATCCTCTGCAGGTCGTCGGTGAAAAGATCACCCTTCAGCTTCTTTCTGAGCACATCGAAGGTCATGTTATTCCTTCTTTTTTATTCCGAAAGCCGGGTCAATCCTAAGGAATTTTATTGCGATAAGCCCCGGTATTGCACATATTAATACATAAATGAAGAAATGCTGATAGCCAAGCGCTTCCTGAATTTTCCCCGAAATCAGTCCCGGGAGCATCATGCCAAGTGCCATAAACGATGTGGCAATAGCATATTCCGCTGTTTTGTATTTGCTCTCACCCACGTAATTCAGGATGTATAGCATGTAGGCTGTGAATCCGAATCCGTATCCGAACTGTTCGATGGCAATAGCTACAGAGATAAGTATATTGTCAGGCATTGGCTGTGCCCAGGCAAGATAAATGTAGACGCTTATAGGTACGTTCATCGCCAATGCCATGAGCCAGATAGTTTTCTTAAGACCGAAACGTGATGCGGTGATACCTCCGATAATGCCGCCAAGCATAAGGCAGATAACTCCAACTGTACCATAGACTATTCCATACTGAGCGGCAGACATACCTATTCCTCCCTGATTTCTTGCGTCGACAAGAAAAGGTGTCGCAATTTTGAACAACTGGGCCTCACCAAAACGGTAAAGGAGAAAAAACATCAAGGCGGGAATTACACCTGGTTTACTGAAGAAGGACCTGAAAGGCTCCAAATAGACTTTCAGGCTGATATGTTCCTTTTCAGTGTTTTCGACGGGATGAGGAAGGGCAAACTTGTTATAAATTGCCAGTACAAGCAATAATATCCCAAGTGTTCCCAGTGAGACGAGCCAGCTGAATGCCACATTGCCTGCGGTTATCTGAAATCCCGTCGAAGTGTGGTCCGTGAGGTTATGGTTAACCTTTATCGTTGCAGCTACCGGCTTATCCCAGTTGGATGAATCGAATTCGAATCTTACCGCCTGTTTTTTAGGGATGTCTATGTCTTTGCTTCCTGTTTTACGTGCAATATTTACAACCACTGTCTCTCCATCCTCCGGCGGTGATGAAAGTGAAATATATACAACGGTTGAATCAAGTCCAGGCTTCCCTGCCTGATAAAGCGGGATCTCCGGTTTTTCCGGAAATACAAGAATATCAGGCTTCCCCCCGGCGGATTTTATATTTATCGATGATGGATCAAAAAGCGACATAAGCCTCCTGATCAACTGAACTCACATTTATGTTCAAAGGTTTAAGACCGGTATTTACCATTACAATACCTGCCACTACAGGCAACAGACCCAGCGCGGTTAGTTTGGCAAGCCTGTAGAAAGTGCTCCTGATCCCAACAAAGAATGCCTGGTTATGCTGATCGAGCGCATACATATAAAATCCGTCGGCAGCAATATCATGACTCGCCGACGATATGGCGACAACAGCCAGGATCATGAGCGACACTGCATAGAATGCAGAAAGAGGCATCACAAGACCAACCGCAATCAATGACAAACCCAGTGTAAACTGAGTCCAAACCACCCAGTTTCGTTTTGTCGAAAAAACATCGATATAAGGACCCCAGAGAAACTTAATTGTCCACGGCAGATACAGAAGACTTGTCCAGAAGGCAAGGGATGCGACTGAAACACCCATCGTCTTGTAGACCAGCCCGGATGTGATCATGACAATACTGTATGGCACTCCCTCGAAAAAATAGAGTGTCGGCACCCATGCCCATGGCGATCTTTCTTTATTTTGTTTCATCACTATCTTCTATAACCTGTTAAATGAATATCCTTTTGAGGAAAAATATTTAATGATCTCATCGAGCTTATAATAGAATTTATCCGTGCGGTCAGGGTGCGTTCCAAGATGTATCAGGATAAATGCACCATTGAGACCATCTTCCGATGAAGCTTCAAAATTTTTCAGCCTGGAAAGCAGTTCTTCGGATGACCGGTAGTTCTTCATTTCGGGTGTTGTATAATCTGCATTGGTACCGGTTCCGGGAGTAAAATTAATAAGCTTTGCTCCCATATTTGCTGACCATGAAGCAATTGCAGAATTATAATATTCATATGGAGGAAGGAAATATTTAGTGCCTTCGATTGATGCCTTTCTCTTTTCGAGCTCCCTGTAATTTGCTTTAAGGTCGGACTCGAACAAACTCTTAGACACAAGCAGTGAGTCACGTTTCTCCCATGAAGCGTAAAGAAGATGCTTATCGGAATGAGGACCTACAAAATGTGATCTCGTGAACCATCCTCTTCAAGACGGCTGAGTTATCACTGTTTCTGATGAAATTACCTGTCAGAAAAAATGAGGCTTTGATGTTGTTTCCTGAAAGACATTCAGGATATGTACCGCACCTTCACCGTATTCATCTGCAGAAAAAATAAGGTATATCTCTTTTTTATCAACGTTTTTCCTTATGAGTGCGCCTTCAGAATCTATGACTTCCCCGGTTTCGCGGCCTGTTTGTTTCAATCCGTCAATTTCAAGGGATGATAATATGAAGCTGAGGCTTGCCGTGCCATCCATCGTCGGCTCGTTTGTGCTGTAATCGCCAATGTCATCATGGTAAACGACCTTCCCCCCCTGGAACTCCTTATAATCATCCGGTCGCAATAATGTGACTCCTTTAAGTCCCATGAAGATAGAAGTGTAAACAGGACCGTCGATAAGTCCACCCTCAGGAACCTTATCCCTGATAAGTGTCAGGGCAGCATGGGGATAGCGAGGGTAATCCCCGCCTTCCGGCAATCCGCATATCATTGATGTTCCCCAGGGATTGCAGCCGAAGAGCCAGTCACGCAATGCAGCCTCCATTTATTCTGAACTGATCGCTTCCAGTAATGTCAGAATAGAGTCTGTGCTGTGTAAGTGATGCAGCCACATAATTATTCGAGCACCAGATAAAAGGGACAGTCACACGAAAAGGATCATCCTCTCTCCGCTCATCCAGGATCCTGAGTCCTTTTCTCATGAATGCCAGGTAGCGTGATGCATACTTTCCTCCGTTCAGACCGAGATTTGCATGGCCAAGATTCACGAACGGATAAAACTGGTAATGACGCGCAGTATCTTTTTCGATCCATGGAGTGACAGGTTCAAGAACACCCCAGTAATCAGAACTTGCAAGGAAGGAAGAATCGCCGGTGAGTCTGAACATTTCATATGCTGCCAGTTCAAGATCATCTGCAAAATTATCCTCTTCGTAAAAGTATGGCGACACTGTACAGGCTGTTTGGGTCACTCCTATATCGGTCAGGGCAAAATCCCATGCATCCCTGGCCTTGACAGCCAGCTTATCTGAAAGCGACTGATCATATTTCCTGAAAACCTGCGAAGCCAGGGCAAATGCCGAACTGTATTTTCCGGCGACTGACGACACCCCCGTCGACCTGTTCTTATATCTCCTCAGTCCCTGTGATTTCCCTGTTACATAATAGACAGGCCTGAATAACCCATTGCCATATGATGCCGTGTCCTTGGTGGGTATTCTGAATCCCCGGTGATCCCTGTCATCAGCAACCTGGTTGTACATCTCTCCTTTTGCCGGATTCATTTTCACCAGCCAGTCTATACCCCACCTTGCTTCATCGAGGATATCCGGAATTCCGTTTTCCCCCGGCATTCCGGCAGCATTGTACTGATCCCCGTAAACACCCGGATTCTTATTATAAGCAAACAGCATCTGGTAAACGGCATTAGCCGAAGTAGTAACATACTGCAGGTAATCGCTTGCATCATGCCACCCTCCGGTCACATCGATTATCTCCCCTGTCCTTGCGGGATGGTCTACAATAAAACCGTCATGAGTATGACATGAGTCAGCATAGTATGGATTATAACCGCACCGCTGCTGGCGCATATATCTGAGTATGAAATCTGATGTGCCTTCATAGACATCTGCTGATATTCTGAAATTACCGGACCTGGCCTCATTAATAACCAGGTAATATCCACCCGGAGTCGTAAATCTGCTGAAGTCGAGCCTTGCTGCTGATCTCATTCCCCATTCCTCACCAGTGAAAGACTCTGCCTTCGCTTTGAATACAACCTTATCGGTAATCGCATCGCATAGTTTGAAATCGCCTGTCTTCTCTTCATTGATGGAAATGAAGACAGCTACTTTCACCGATTCAGGAAGGTATCCGAGCTGGTTAACCCTTATCCAACACTGTCCTGAGACCTGGATAGCGGCAAGAGCAGTTAGTATTATTAGTACGGTTTTTTTTATCATGCAAATCAACTTAGTATCTTTTTTTGAGAACAGATCCTGGAAAATAATGCCCGAGGATTTCCCGGTATGCATATCCCCTGTCTCCCATAACTGCCGCACCGATCTGGCACAGTCCCACACCATGTCCCCAGCCGGCGCCATGAAGGTGGAACCAGGTAATCCCATTCTCTTCAAACTTCTTCACGAAAAAACATGAGCTGTAAAGATGACTTTTCGAAAGCGTCTTTCTGATCTCCAGCTCTTTGCCTATTATCATCTTTCTTTTGGTCCCGGATATTTCAAGTCTCGTAATCCTCCCTGATACTCCTCGTTCAACCGGCTTCAGATCTGTGATTGTTCCAAAATCAATTCCGGATTTCAACTTCACAAGTTCACTGAGCTCATCCTGCCTGTATTTTATTCTCCACCGGTAGAAATCATTTGTCTCCCGGTCATAATCGTTCAGCACCTGGGTTAATATCTTCCTGTCGGAGGTATTACAAAAAGCATCAGGCGTTCCCATTATCCATTTTTCTGCATTCTCTTCATCTGTCAGGTCGATTTCAATCAAGTCTGTACCTGCAGGTCGATCATGACTTTTTGAAGATATGCATGGTTTACCGGTTCCCATGCATTTTCAAACAGTTCTGTCACTCCGCCGCAGCATTTATAGTAACGTGTGTCACAAATTGTTCCGTTATATTCAAGCACCTCACCTGTTGTTTCTTCAATTACTTTCCCAACGAGAGGTTTTGAAGCTCTTGTTATGCCCTGATATCTCTGGCAATGATCGTCGGCACATACGTCGAAGTTCAAATGATCTTCCCTGTCGTACCATCTTGTTATTTCATTTTCCGTAATTGTAAGTGAATTGAACCCGGATGCTCCCTTTTCTGACGAACACCTTTTTTCAGACTGTGCCAGCAGCCAGCCTCTTGATATAACCGCATGAGCCTTCAGAAGCTCTTCAGAAGATGTTGCGCTCATTTCGGAAGAGATGACGCTTTTGAGATACTCTTCAAGTGATATAATATTTATGGCAGTAATTTTTCCGTTTTCCAGGATCAGTTTCAAGTTACCCTTAAAAACCTGATCTTCAGAGCGCTGCCAATGAAAATTCAGACCTATTGTAACGTTGTGAAGGGTAAATGAGGAATCTGTGATGTTCGCCGGTGAAAATATCATTCCGCTTTGAAATGCTATTTCCACGTGCACCCGTCCTGAGGACGATCATATCTCCGGAAACAAAAGCCTGCCAGTTGCCTTCCATTTCCACTGAAATCATTCCATTTTCAATAAATGGGGAATTGAGAGTGAAGGATAATCTGCGTCGCTGTCAATATTCCTACTTCGATAACCGGTATCTTATTGTCATTCCTCATAATTATCCTTTGACCAGGGCTGACAGTTCATTTTCATCAAAACAGACCTGCCGGAAAATATCTGTGATTTCATCTTTGCCCAGCTTGTCATAATCATCTTCCCTGGGTGTAATAATGACGCCCCCCAGGTCTACGGATGCCGGACTGACGAAGTATCTGTCCTCTGCCTTCCCTGAAAAACTGGAATGGACGGTGCACCTTCCTGGGGATAATATGAACCACCCATTCATCATGATCGGAATATGCAAGGATATTCAGCATCGGTTCGGGCTTATCGGGCTGTATCTCAGAAATGTTCTTATAAAAATCATCAAAAACATTTATTAATCCGTCACTGTCTTTTCCCTTTAGTGAAAGGATACCCCTGAGATATTTCTTCCAGAGCCATGCTTCAATCCCTGATTTCAATGCAACTTTTTCCGTAAGCTTCCCTGTCAGAAAATCATGCTCCATTGGCATAAATCCCCTCTCTCCTGCCTGAAAATGCAAATGATCAGGTGCTGATGCCCCGCATTGCGGACCGTTATAAAAAACCACGAAATCCCGAAGCTCTCGTGCAAGTCTCAGCATATCAGGGAAACTTTTCCTTATCCGCTGATCGGTGTGTTCATTCAGTGTGATCGTAAGATGCCTGTGGAAAATGGGATAAGGATTTACAAGAATCGTATATCTGCTATCGAAAGGAAGGTCCTTCTGCCTTGCTGGTCTGTTTGCCTTGCACAGGAAACAAGGCCGGGACTGGACCGATCTCCGGATCGACTTTTGCAGCAGAGGAACGTATCCTCTCCGGATTGAACTGAACAAGAACCTCAAAACTGCCGAAATCGACATGTTTTGTCCTGACTCCTTCAAGCTGCTGGTAGTTTATTTTAGCCAGTTCCCATTCCCGGAGCTGAGACAGAAAGAATCATTTACTTTTCCGTATGAATCCATTCAGGTTTTATTTACTGATTTTTTCAATTTTTTCCTTGCCAATCAACTCAAATGTTCTGATTTTGTCCTTGTAAAAATTATATGCATTCATTTTCGCTCACATCGAGGGCTGCATCAGAATTCTCATCCCATCTTCTGCAGAGGTACAAAGGCTCATAAATACGTCCGATCTGGTAATGGCGGCTTATAGCGAGTCCGACTGCATAGTCTTCGCCATAACTCACATTCGGAACCCGGATATCTCTCAGCACCGGCGTATAAAATGCCCTGGGGGCGCCCAAACCATTTATCCTCAATGCATTATTTCTTCCATTTTCAGGAGTCCATTCCTTATGATCAATAATTCCCGGGGGAATATCCTCAAGGCTGAAATTCACCATTTTGTATGTACCCACAATCATTGCGCATTGCTGTTGATAGAAAGCCTCAACTATTCTGGAAATCACATTGTTATCGATATACAAATCGTCGCTGTCGAGCTGGATCGCGAATCTTCCGCAATCCTTATGAAAGATTCCCTCATTCCAGCATCCTCCTATTCCGAGATCCTTCCGGGATGGAATTAAATGAACGATTCTGTTTTCATTTTCGGCAAATGAACGGATGATATCAGAAGTCCCGTCGGTCGAGAAATTATCGACAATTATCAGGTTAAAAAGGAACTGTGCTTCCTGACTCATTACTGATTTGACAGCATCCCCAATGGTTCTCACCCTGTTCCTTACGGGAATTATTACCGAAGCTTCAAACTCGAAGTCTCCGGATTCGAAAGATATCTTTCTAAATTCAGGTTTCAGCCAACTTCCTATGGCTTTCAGGTGATCGGTGCAAGCAATTTCCATTTCTATCTGGCGAACCCTGTTGCGCGGATCGACATAATCGAACTGCTTTTCACCCGATTTCCGGATATCTGTTTCCATTTCAGAATAAAGGAATTCAGGTATATGTTCAATGGTATAATCCCTGGAGATCCTTAACCGAAGATCATATAATCCCGCATATTTGAAATCATCCGACATGCTTGCGCAGGCACTCTTTAAAGCTGATGTCCTGTACAGGATCACCGATCCGAAATTGAAGTCATCACGCAGGCTCCCCTCCTGGTAATCGATCACCGGGTGAGGAGCAAGCCTTCCATCCTTGTTTTCATAATAATCGGAATATACCATGCCGGCTCCTGTCTGCTCACACACCTGTATCATCCTTTCAAGGGCAAACCTGCCCAGATCAAGCGCGAACTCTTTGGTGTATATAAGAACATAATCAGTGGATACTGATCCCGCCAGTTTCTTTAAGGATTCACTGGAGGCGACAGTCTCTGATTTAATGATCTCCGCCACAAGCCCTGATGATTCAAGCGATCTTATTGTGATATCTGTCGGTTCCCTGCCGGTGAACTGGATTAAACATGTTATCTTTTTGTCCATCTGAAAGATTATTCTTCAAGAAATTTCAATACCTGCTTCATCAACCGGTTCCTGTCATCTTCGGCGGTGATGGTCTCAAACGGGAATCCAAGGATCACGGTTTTATACCTGCCCCTGAACGAGATACCTGCGGATGCATTGTTCTCGAGATACCTGAACGAGCAGTTTGCCCCGTTGCCTGAAGGCTCAATTGCGTCAGGGGCCTCTGCGGCATAGACCGGCCCCGGGTTGCCTGTATTAAAATTCAGGCTGCCTGTAAAAGAAGTGCTTGTATAATCTGTGGCATATACATTGCCTGTTTTGACGGAATGGCTTGTTCTTGGAAGGAAATGAAGGACTTTTGCAGCAAATTTTATCGCAGTTGAGTCACCGGCCATGATCTGGTCTGAACCCACATACGAACCTGACATAAAAATCCCCGCACCTTTTTCAGTAAGTTCCGTTATTCTCTTCATAAATTCCGGAGTATAGATCCTGAAATCAATGACAGAGGAATCGCCGAAGAACGGCGTTGATTTCTCCTCGCCGAAAAGAAGGTCAATTGTTTTCCATAAGGAGGGATCGAAACTGTCTGAACAGAAGTACTCATCCGATATGGAATAAAATGAATGGCCTGCTGCAAGCACAGCCTTACCATGCGTATAGGAAAAATCAAAAGTATTTCCGGGGATAATGGTCCCAGCCATATCATTATATGAAGCTCCCCACCCTGGGGCATCATCATCCAGCCATGGCGACTTCCTGTTGAAATCATACTGATCGCCGGTTGTTATTATTTCACTTCCGTCAGCTACGCCGCGGTCCTCCCACCATGCCACCCCGGCCATATTACCGGCATCGAAAGTCGCCGGTCCGCATATCCGGTCGAATCCGTTAACGATAATCACGGGTTTCTCATCTCCCTCTTTAATTCCAACCGAAAGAATTTCAGAATCGAAGCTTTCTCCACCATCATTGGCTGCAGTGACCTTAAAGCTGTAAATCGTATCGTATGAGCCCAGCTCAATGACAACTGAACTATCGTACAATACCAGGCCGTTATCGAAACCATTGTCGGCTATGCTCCTGTAAAGAACGTACCGGTCAGGCACTGATGTGGGTTCATTTTTATCCCTGACAGCTCCCCAGGAGAGCCTCACCGTTCTGCCTGACACCGGAACTATGGCAAAGTTCCTGACAGGCAGCGGCTGAACGATGTACGCCCGGTTTTCCGTATAGCAAAGATACTTCAGCATACCTTTATATACTGATCTGCTGACCTGGAACCTGAACCTCGGATCGAGGCCGTATCTTTGGTCGGCAAGGTTCTGATGCGAAAGCAGTTCCAGCAGAACTCCGGGAACATTCGGCTTCCTGGCTTCATAGTATGGCCGGTCCCATAAGCCCCGGCGGGTCCATTCAGGATTATATACTTTCCTGATATCTTCGACAACCTGTGTCTGGATAATATCTGACAGGTCCCTGCTGGCCAGGCGGGAGGTTCCATCAGGAAACTTTCCTGCATCGGAGCCTGTGGAGTAGATTGCGAGCGTTCCGATTACCGAATCGCCGGGTGTCACTCCGGCGTCAGTGTGAAATGCAAAAGAAAGATCAAGAGGAATACCAAGGCCTCCCTTTCCTGTTCCTTCAGAGGCTTTGTGCGGATCTTCCATGAGGTAATTCACCCAGAGAGCCCTCGACTGGTAGTCGTCATTATAATCGTTCTTATTTATATTCGGTGTATAAATAAGCGTATCAGGCATTCCGGCATACTGGAGCCAGTATCTCGAACCCTCAAAGTAGCGGGGCACGCCGCTGACCTTCCATTTAAAATTGACTCCGGATGACTGCGCAACAGTAATCTTATCTGCTGGTTTTTCGATCGCCGACTGCATGTTTTTAATGATCTCAGGAGAAGGGCGTCTTGCGACATTTCCCATGCCTCCGCCAAAACGGATGGCATCCAGTGCAACATATCCGCTGCCATCGGCTGTTCCTTTAACACTAACGGAGCCTGTTTCCGGATTCTTACCCTCTCTGAACATGAAAGTGCCGAGATAAATCCATGTTTCACCACCAATTGTCTGATTTACAATATATTCCGTCACACCTCCCGTATGCGCGACTTTGTAGCTGACTTTTGTGCTGTTATCGCTTCTTGCCGGATATGAAATGTAAACTGCATATTTTCCGCTTTCCGGGATTTCCGGAATATACTGAGCTGAATCACCAGATATTCTCAGGGAAGTTCCCTTCCTGAAAGGGTTTAAGCCAGGGTAAAGCGTGTCAGTCTTTAGAAATCCTGTGGATATTTTCTCGGCGCTTGCGCCAAGATGTAATACAACTTCCGATGCGCCATCCGAAATATCATTGTCGACGATCACCTCGTTGGTTTGTGTATCTCGTTCCCGTGGAAGAAAAACATTTGCACCGGCATTTTCCAGCATCTTTGTAAGATAGGGAAGCACATACCCCATGACCGAGATATCTTCAACGGTACCGAAGAGTCTTGCCCGCTGCCACTCCCACCGGTCGAGATTCATTTCAAAATAATACCCGTGACTGTGCCATAGGGCGATTGATTTACCGGCAAGTCCCGCTTCGGGTAAAAATCCGTCAACCCGCTTCACCAGCTGCTGCTTTGATCTGACAGCAAGAGGAAGGCGCGAAGAATCGACCGGGAGACCTTCTCTGTAATAGTTAGGGATCAGCTGATCAAGCCTGTAATTGCCGGCGTAAACAACAATGGGGTGCTTTCGGAACTTCCTGCCCAGGGAATTGATTATGGAACTGATAAAACTCCGTCAAACTCTCCTCTCTGAACGGATAATATGACAATGCGGGTGCAAAGAAGAGGTTTACATGATTATTTTCCTTCTCGATCTTCAAAGAATCGAGTCTGGGTTTTGCAATATATTGCCACTCTGTCAAAGGATTCCTCCATGCTTTCATCTTCTCTGCAGCAAGACGTTGAGCTTTGCATTATCCTGGGAATAGGTTAATATGCTGTTAACCAGTATTAAGGATACCACAATTAATGGACGCCGCCGGAGACTTTTCTTCATCCTGAATTATATTTGACAGAAATATAAGAATATTAGTTCAAATATAGAAAGTTTTTAAATTTGTCATACATCTTACAAAAAACACAATATGAATATATTTTTTAATACTTTTGTGTTCAGGAAGATAATTAAGTAATCATGTACATTTGAAATAATATGATTCTCGTCGCTGACAGCGGTTCGACAAAAACCGAATGGAAAATTATTAAGGACGGAAATTCCAGGAGTCATCGATCCTCTCTGCAGGCATCAATCCATATTTCCTTTCAGCTGAGGAGATATATCAGCTCATAAGAAATGAACTGGGATCTATATCCGGCAACACACCTGAAAAAATATGTTTTATGGAACCGGATGCAACAGTGATGCCAAGAACAGAAGGTAAGAGAAGCGCTTGCTACTTTGTTCCCCGGAAGCATTGTATTTATCGGGAGCGATCTTCTGGGAGCAGCCCGTGCCCTTTGCCAGGATGATCCGGGGATCGCCTGCATTATGGGGACCGGTTCGAATTCATGCTACTACGATGGCAACAAGGATCGTTTCAAATGTTTCACCTCTCGGCTATATTCTTGGCGATGAAGGTGGAGGGGCTGTTCTCGGCAAGAAAACTTGTTATCTGCAGTTTTGAAAAAACAGGTTCCGGAAGAAGTCATCGACATTTTCTTTGAGACCTATAAGCTGACTACCTCGGAGATACTGGACAATGTATATATGAAGCCTTTTCCCAACCGCTTTCTTGGCAGTTTGCAAAGTTCATATCTGCCAATATCCAGATATCCCGGAGCTACAGGATATTGTTACTTCCAGCTTTGATGATTTCATCCGAAGAATGTTACTTCAGTATCCTGAATCAAAGGATCATTCCAGGTTAATTTCACAGGCAGCATAGCCTTTCATTTCAGGATCATTTCTTGAGGATCGACTTACATATTATGGCCTTAAACCGGGACAATTACACTTATCTCCGGTGGAGGATCTTGTGAGATTTCATATAAGTTTCTTAATGAATAACAAAATGGCAAAATCCAACCAAAGAATAGAAAAGCTGAGCATCACCGAATCATCCTCCAACTTCGAGAATCTCGATAAGATGACGTGCAGGAGCTTTTAACCAACATCAACCATGAAGACTCAAAAGTGCATCTGGCTGTTCAGAAAGCTATCCCCCAGATTGAAGAGCTCATCAGCAAGAATCGTGACCAGGATGAAGAAGGGCGGCCGGATTTTTTACCTTGGTGCCGGGACCAGCGGCAGGCTTGGTGTCCTTGATGCATCGGAGGTGCCTCCCACCTTCGGTGTTCTCCGACACTATGGTCATCGGCCTGATAGCCGGCGGTGAAACAGCACTGCGAAAAGCCGTGGAATCTGCAGAGGATGATCCCAATAAAGCATGGAAAGAACTTGAAATATTCAATATAAATACAAAGGATACTGTGATTGGAATAGCCGCTTCAGGCACGACTCCTTATGTAATCGGCGGGATTAAAAAAGCAAGGGAAAACGGCATCCTTACGGGATGCATCACATGCAATCCGGTGAGTATGCTGGTGGAGGCGACAGAAATTCCGATAGTTGTGGTCGTCGGACCTGAATTCGTAACAGGCAGCACAAGACTGAAGGCAGGTACTGCACAGAAGATGGTCCTTAATATGATCACCACAACAGTTATGATCAAGATGGGAAGGGTTAAGGGCAACAAGATGGTCAATATGCAGCTGACAAACAGGAAGCTGATTGAAAGAGGGACAAGGATGATCGTTGAAGAACTGAACATCCAGAGAGAGGCTGCCAGAATACTGCTTATGCAGCATGGCTCGGTCAAGAAAGCTTTAGAATCTTACAAGGAAAATTATCAGTAAGACGACTTTGTACAAATATTATAGATTTTTACAAAACGAATTTTAAGTTCAGGTTTAATGGAAGACATCTTTACAAAAATCGGGACGGGGCTTACGCTGAGTCAGAAAATTGAACGTAAAATTGAAGAGGCCATCAGGCAGAAAAAGCTTATTCCCGGGACCAAGCTTCCCTCTGAGAAAGAGCTGTGCGCTCAATTTGCGGTGAGCCGCACCGCCCTCAGGGAAGCTCTCAGAAGATTAAGCGCAAGAGGGCTCATCGACATCCGGAAAGGAAGCGGCATCTATGTCACAGAGCTTAAAATCGAGGATGCGATCAATTCACTCCATCTTTTTTACGATCTTAGATTTAATTCCGACCTTATTCTTCAGATCATCGAGGTAAGACGCCTTTTCGAACCCGAAATGGCGAGACTTGCAGCCAGGAACAGGACAGAAAACGACATAAAAACACTTCAGAAAAACCTTACTGAACTGGAGAGAAGCAATCCCGACAACACCCAGCTTGAGGTCGATATCATCAACAGGTTTCACATGAACCTGGCCAAAGCAACTCATAATCCAATAGTTCTGATAAGCCTTGAGCCTATCTACTCCCTTCTTCCAAGAATGAGGAATCTCATCTATGGAAATATCGAGGGGGAAAAGGAGTACACAATGAAATATCAGAAGGAACTTCTTAACGCTCTTAAGACCAAAGACAGCAACAAAGCTTATGAAGTATCAGTTGTTCTCCTTGAACGAAACATGGAAATCTACAAGAAGTATTATAAAGCCTATATGTAATGATTTCAGGGAGAGGGAATATCTTCAGCACAAACATGACCATGAACATAAGCTAACCCGGATATATCGCATGCATTCCTTTCCATTCAGAATAAAAGTGCTTGCTCTTTCAATCTCCGCCCTGATCAGTTTCCAGGCCAGCGGTCAGAGATCCGATCCTCCATTCCTTAAGTTTCTGGATCACCCATGGGTTGACTCCGTGCTCAATTCTCTTTCTGCAGAGGAGAAGATAGCTCAGCTTATCTGGGTCGCAGCCTTTGCTGACGGTGATCTGAAGCATGAAGCCTGGCTGAATAAACAGGTTACAGGAGAATAATATAGGCGGAATAATTTTTTTCCGGGAAAAGCGGGCCGTCAGGCTGAAATGATCAATTATTACAGCAGATTATCCAAAGTTCCCTTAATGATTGCAACTGATGGGGAATGGGGTCTCGGGATGAGGCTGGACGGAGTCGTGAAATTTCCTTACCAGCTTACGCTTGGGGCCATCCGTAACGACTCGCTCATCTATAAAATGGGCAAAGCTGTGGCGGAACAATTTAAAAAGGCTGGCGTCAATATCAACCTTGCCCCTGTTGCCGACATCAATAATAATCCTGTCAATCCTGTTATAAATTTCAGATCATTTGGAGAAAATCCGGAAAATGTGCTGGCAAAAACTGTAATGTACATGAACGGAATGCAGGACTAACGGTATTATTGCTGTTGCCAAGCATTTCCCCGGACATGGCGATACTGAGGTTGACTCTCATTTCGATCTTCCTGTCATTAAACATTCAAGAGCACGACTCGATTCAGTAGAGCTGGTCCATTCAGGGCATTGATAAATTCGGGTGTGACAGGTGTCATGCCAGGTCACCTGAATGTCCTTTCCCTTGATTCCTCCAGAAACCTTCCTGCCACATTATCGAGTAAGATTCTCACACAGCTTACTTAAAAATGACCTGAATTTCAATGGTTTGACTTTCAGATGCAATGAATATGGGCGGTGTACAAAATATGCAACTCAGGGAGAAGCTGAGGTCATAGCCCTTAAAGCCGGAATGGATGTGCTTGAGTATGTAACCAACCCTGAACTCGCAATAAAACCTATCATTAAAAGGATAAAAAATGGTGAACTTTCGCAGGCGGCAATTAATGAAAAATGCAGGAAAGTGCTTGCTGCCAAATACTGGGCGGGGCTTTACAGGACTGACAGTATTAATGAGATAATGTTGAAAAAGATCTGTCTCCGGCAGATCAGGCGCTGATAAGTGAACTTATGCTTCAAAGCGCTTACCCTGCTTGAAAATGAACAGAATATTATTCCGCTTAGGAACCTCGATAAGATCAGGATTGCAACTGTTGCCATCAATAAGAAAGAAATTACCATATTTCAGAAAAGGTTTCAGAAGTATCTGGCCTGCCGATAATTTTTTCATCAATCCACGATCAGAAGGCTGTCCGCTGACCTTCTTAAAAAGCTTGCAGGATATGATCTTGTGATTGCAGGGATATATGGTCTTGACCAGAGAGCCAATAATGAATTCTGGCATTTCCCCGGAATTGACAGATTTCTGAGTGAGCTTACCGGTAAAAACAAATGTATTATCACATGGTTTGGCAATCCTTATCCGATTTCACGGATCAAATCTCTGGAAAATGCCAGCGGTCTTCTTCTTGCCTACCAGGAAAATGATTACACTGAGGATCTCTCGGCCCAGCTTATTTTCGGAGGTATCGGTGCACGGGGATCTCTTCCTGTTACAATAAGTGAAAAATGGAAGTCAGGTCATGGAATAACAACGCCGGGAAACATCAGGATGCAGTACGGCCTGCCTGAGAGCGCAGGAATGTCTTCAGAGATCCTTGAAAGTAAGATTGATTCCTGGTGAATAACGGTCTTGACGCAAAAGCATTTCCGGGCTGCCTTGTAATGGCTGCCAGAAAGGGAATAGTGGTATTCAGCAAAACCTATGGCTACCAGACTTATGACAACAGGACAGCAGTACGCGAGGATGATCTTTTTGATCTTGCGTCAGTTACAAAGGTATCGGCAACGCTGCCCGGTTTGATGATGCTCGAATCTGAAGGCAAGTTCTCGACTGAAAAGGACACTCGGAGAATATCTGCCTTTTTATGCCAGATCGAACAAGGGAGAAATCAAAATGGCTGATATCCTGACGCACCAGGCAGGACTCACAGCCTGGATACCCTTCTGGAAGGAAACAGTAAAAAAAAACGGTGAGCTTAAAAGAAATATTTACGACAATGAATACTCTGACAAATATCCGCTGGAGGTTGCTGATGGCCTCTATATAAACCCAAGATACAGGAATAAAATATTCAAGGAAATTAAAAAATCTCCTGTATCAGCAGAAAAGAAATATCTCTATTCCGACCTTGGCTTTATAATAATACCTGAAATTATTGGAAAAACCACCGGAGAAAAATGGTACGACTTTGTCGCCGACACCATCTATCACAAGATAGGTGCATATGACATTGGATTCAATCCGTGGCAGAGATATCCCCTGAGCCGCATAGTGCCCACCGAGTATGATTCACTTTTCCGGAAGCAGCAGCTGCATGGCACTGTTCATGATGAAGGAGCCGCAATGCTTGGAGGAATTTCCGGTCATGCCGGACTATTCGCCACAGCCAACGACCTTATGAAGCTGCTGGAAATGTACCGCAGGATGGGATCATACGGCGGTGAACAGATAATCAGCAGGGAGGTAATGGAGAAATATACAAGTGTTCAATTCCCTGAGAATAATAACCGCAGGGGACTTGGCTTTGACAAGCCGCTGCTGAATAATTCCAGTCTCTCACAGAAGGATGCCTATCCCGCAAAGAGCGCCTCGCCTTCGAGCTTCGGACATTCAGGTTATACAGGTACATTCGTGTGGGTTGATCCTGAATATGAGCTCTCCTTATATCTTTCTCAGCAACAGGGTATATCCTACAAGGAACAATAACAAGATCACTGAAATGAATATCAGATCAGATATTCTGCAGGCGATTTATGATTCGATCATAGAATAGAATCAACCTATAACTTACCTTTTTTAAGATATCTCTTAGCCATCCTGTCATCAGGGTATTTTGCTGAAAAATCAACCCAGTATTGGGCGATCGTCGATTTGATCTCTTTCCTGAGAATCCATAAGCCAATCAGGTTGGGAACAGTCATGAAATGCGATCGTAATGTAAGAGAGCGACCAGATTATTGTTGTATCCGTGAACGAAGCTATGAAGAATGCAATTACGTAGAATATCCTGTAATATATTACATATTTCGGGCCAACGAGAAATGTCAGCGCCCTGTCGCCATAGTAAGACCACGAAATGGCAGTCGAAAACGCGAACAGAAGTATCCCGATGGATACGATATATTGACCCCATTTGCCAAGTATCTCCTGCTGAATGCCTCGGTGGTCAATGGGGCACTGTGAATTAAAGATTTGCCTCACATATATCGACGAAGACTCCGGTTTCCATTTACCATTTACTACTTCTATCTTCCCGGTAAAAGGCTGTTTGTTGTTGTAAAAAGAAAAATCTTCAGCCACTGAACGTGATACGATCAGCGAAATCCAGTTGTTCATCTTGCCATCAACTATGTCGAGCTGTCCGTTATATAAAGGCACTGCTTTGCCATGTTTTACAAAGTCAACTAACCATCTGCTTCTGATCCGGTATATTTTCGTCATATCCTGATTAAGGAAGGTCATGTCGGCACTCTGGAACTGATTCTGAATCTTTTCCGTCCAGACACCTGATGACAGAACAACAAGTCCCGTCAGGAAGCATATTATTATCGTATCGATAAATGGCTCCAGTATTGCGACCATTCCTTCTGACACCGGTTCCGGTGCGCGGGCAGCAGAATGGGCGATGGGTGCTGATCCCTGTCCTGATTCATTCGAGAAGAGGCCTCTGTTGACACCCCTGTTTATGGCAAATGCGATAGTCGCTCCCATGAAAGCCTCCCGTTGCTGCAGTACCGGTAAACACGGTTGAAAAGAGTGCCCCAAGTGAAGGGAGTATATTCTGGTATTGTGTCTGATGACGAGAAGAGCTCCGATAAAATAGAATATTGCCATGCCCGGGGTCAGAAATTCCGTTACCCCTGGCAATTCTTTTAATACCTCCGATAATTATCAATGCAAGTATTACAGCAAGAACTGCTCCGGTGATAATTTGGTTTATTCCAAAGGTCGTGAAGATCGAATTTGAGATACTGTTTATCTGCGGCAGGCTTCCGTTCCAAATGAAGAGAGCACTGTTGCAGCAGCAAAAAAGCACCAATGATAGCTCCGGTTTTGAGCACCTTCCCGCTTTGTGTGGTGATATTCAACCTCTTCTTCATATAGTACATCGGACCACCCGATACGTTCCATCGGGAAGAACATCACGGTATTTATGAGATATTGTGACTTCAACGAATTTCGTACACATCCCGATCGCGGCAGTGATCAGCATCCAGAAAAGGCGGCAGGTCCTCCCAGATGGATTGCGAGGGCTACGCCTGCAATGTTTCCCGTACCGACTGTTCCTGAAAGGGCCGTAGCAAGTGCCTGAAAATGAGAAGTATCTCCGACATCAAGATGATGATCGTATTTGCCTTTCACGACATCGATCGCATGTCTGAAATACCTGAATTGGGGAAAACGCAGATATATAGTAAAAAATATTCCAGTACCGAGAAGTAATATTATAAACCATGGATGCCCTCCAATATAACCGTCAAGCATCACAAGAAAATCATTTATCTTTTGCATAAATTGAGAATTTCGGTAAGAATCAACTTCGTGACAAATGTAATAATTACTCCAGATTAGGATCTCTATGTCAAATATTAGAAATTTCCGGCAAATTCGAGGGGCAGCAATTGACTGCAAAGATGAAAGCACAAAAGTTCAAACATGAAAAAAGTACGAGTTAATGTGGCACTTTTATCCTAAAACCTTTGTACCTTGTGTCTTTATTGTGCCCAGAACAAGACTCGAACTTGCACACCGTTGCCGGCACCAGCCCCTCAAGCTGGCGTGTCTACCAATTTCACCATCTGGGCAGAGAATCAAAGACCAAAGATAAAAGACCAAAGCACCAAAGACAAAGCTTGAAAAAGAATTCTTTCTTTATCTTTTATCTTTTATCTTTTATCTTCTTCAG
>CAVYYM010000011.1:0-5373 GCA_963772715.1 uncultured Bacteroidota bacterium | reverse complement strand
TCAAGTACAACAACCGATTTTGACGGCATAGTAACAGTAATGACACCATCTTTCAGAATATAACCGCTGAAATTTACCGGTTTTACGACATTGGGTGTATCAAAGCTGTTGAATGAATTCATCGCTGGCGCTGTAAGTATCTCACCTGTTATCTTTTTATATGCTTCTCCTATGACCGGACAAGTTACACTGATCTGTTTTCCCGGATTCAGATTCGCCAGGGAGATATGGACCCTGCCCTCATTATCAACAGAAGCCGAAGCTGATACGGCAGGCAGTCTTTTGTCTCCATAGGTATAGTCCTCACATTTCAGGTCAATATTCAGCAGCCTTGCATTCTGATGAACATTGAACATCCTGAATACATGATAAGTAGGGGTGAGAACCATCTTTTCCTTATCTGTAAGAATCACTGATTGAAGCACATTCACCATCTGCGCAATATTGGCCCCTTTAACCCTGTCGGCATGCTGATTAAAGATATTCAGAGTAATGGCAGCTGTTATTGCATCGCGCATGGTATTCTGCTGAAAGAGAAACCCCGGGTTTGTTCCGGGTTCAACACTGAACCAGTTTCCCCACTCATCTACAATAAGACCTTTGGTTTTATCGGGGTCGTACCTGTTCATTACAGCTTCATGGCCTTTTATGATTTTATCTATCTCGAGATTTAAACGAAATGTTTCGAACCATTGGCGTTCATCAAATTTTGTAGCTGAGCCTTTAGATTCCCATCCGTCAACAACGGTATAATAATGCAGCGATATTCCCTGGAACATTGCCCGGGTACCCGGATCTTTCATCAGAGTCTCCATCCACTGGACATCTTCACCACTTGGACCGCAGGCAACCCTGTAAAGCTGATTTCCCGAATAATTATTAAGGTTTGTCGAAAACTGTCTCATAACATTTCCATAATATTCAGCGGTCATATTCCCACCGCATCCCCAGTTCTCATTGCCAATTGCAAAAAGCCTGACCTTCCATGGATCTTCTCTCCCATTCTCCTTGCGCAGCCTGGTCATCGGGCTGTCAGAGTCAGATGTGAGATATTCCACCCATTCGGCCATTTCCCTTACCGTACCGGAACCAACGTTCCCGTTTATATAGGCATCACAGCCGATGAGCTCGGTGAGCTTCATAAATTCATGGGTACCAAATGAATTATCTTCCGTAACACCTCCCCAGTATGTATTAACGATTGATGCTCTCCCGGACTGCGGGCCAATACCGTCTTTCCAGTGATAGGTATCGGCAAAGCATCCGCCGGGCCATCTGAGGTTAGGAACCTTCAATTCCCTGCAGGGCGTTCATGACATCATTCCTTATGCCATCGGTATTGGGAATTTTTGAATCCTTTCCAACCCATATTCCTCCATAAATACAGGCTCCCAGATGTTCGGAAAAATGACCGTAGATATCCTTGCTGATGATTGCCCCTGGATGATTGGTTACAACTATCAGCTGATTGACTGTGGCAGGACTGTCTTTCTGAGCAATAGCCTCAGACCCTGCCAGCAAAAGTAATTGAGAGAAATAGTGAAAATGATTTTTTCATATAGCTTAATTATAAAATTTGCTTACACTTAAATTCTTTTTATGTAGTATCATCATTGCAGATGGGGCTAAATTTTTATGGCAATGAGGCTCCAAAGTTCCTCAAAGTTACACCTTACTTTTTTCAATGAAGTTACCTAATTCCTTATATTTTCTGAATAGTATCCCATATTTCGCAGCCTTGACGGGATCGGGATGATATTCCTTCTCAAACCCTCCACCCATGGCTTTCTGTGCAGCCTGGATATCGACATGAACACCAGCCACAACCGATGCTGCCATAGCTGCACCCAATGCACAGGTCTGGTCTGAACTTGCCACTTTGATGGGCACGTTGAGAACATCTGCAACTATCTGCATTACAAAAGGATTTTTCTTTGCAACACCTCCAATGGCAATAACTCCGTCGATACGCATCCCTTCGGAAATAAACCGCTCATTTATCATTTTTGAACCAAAGGCGGTTGCTTCTACCAGGGCTCTGAATATCCTCGGCGCATCTGAGCCCAGTGACAATCCGGTGATCGCTCCCTTCAGTTCCTGATTGGCATCAGGAGTTCTGCGTCCGTTCATCCAGTCGAGAGCCACTATTGCTGTCTCTTCCACCGGGATAGATTCCGCCTGCCTGCTTAGCTCCGCAATAACTTTGTCTGCACATTCTGTCCTTATCCTTTCCCTGGTTTTTTCATCGATCCATCTCATACCGGAGATGATTTCATTTACCGGCCACATCAAAAGACGGCTGAACCAGGCATAAAGATCTCCGAAAGCAGACTGGCCTGCTTCCAGTCCGAGCATACCGGGAACGATAGAACCATCTACCTGACCGCAGATGCCTGCCACCAGTTTATCCCCAACCTCCGACATAGGAGCTATCAGCATATCACAGGTGGAGGTTCCCATTACCTTTATCAGATGATATGGTTTTATTTCTCCTCCTATAGCTCCCTGGTGGGCATCAAACGAACCTACACCAACTTTAACGTCAGTTGAAAGGCCAAGTCTTTCTGCCCATTCAGCAGTCAGGTTGCCGGCTTCAGCAGTCGCATGTATATGTTTCAGTATAAAGTCTCTCCCTCAGTCCGGATAACAATGGGTCGAGACGCGAAAGGAATTCCTGGTCGGGCAATCCGTTAAAGTCCTTATGCCACATAGCTTTATGCCCGGCAGCACAACGGCTTCTCTTTAAAGAAAGCGGATTCGTATTTCCGGTAAGCAAAGCTGGTATCCAGTCACAATGTTCAACCCATGACCATGAACTTTTCCTGACTTCATTGCTCTGGCGAAGAACATGAAGTATCTTAGCCCAGAACCATTCGGAAGAATAAATCCCTCCTTCATACTTCGTGAAGTCAACTCCTCCCCATGATCTTGCCAGTTCGTTTATCTCGGCTGCCTCTTTTACTGCTGTATGATCTTTCCATAAAACGAACATGGCATCAGGGTTGCATTCAAATCCGGGTTTAAGTGAAAGAGGGACACCCTCCTTATCAACAGCGACCGGAGTAGATCCGGTAGTATCAACCGAAATTCCGGCAATATTGCTCACGATATCGGAAGATAATCCTTTAAGCGCTCCCTTCACTGACTTCTCGAGTCCTTCAAGGTAATCAAGGGGATGCTGGCGGAACTGGTTTATGGCAGGATCACAATAGAGTCCATTCTTCCATCTGGGATACTCAAATACCGATGTACCGGCAATTTTGCCATCAGTTGTATCCACAACAACTGAACGTACCGAGTCAGTTCCGTAGTCTATACCAATCACATATTTCCTTGTCATATCTGTTAATTAATTAGTTTCCCAATCCTTTCACTGGCCATAATAGGCTCCGCTTCCGTGTTTCCTCTTAAAATGTTTATCCAGAAGAGATTTTTTTACAGGTTTATTATGACCCAAGAAGGATCGTATAAAAAGCCATTTTTGCAATCTCTTCAAGGGAAATGGCATTATATACTGCATTCCCTGCATCGCGTCCCCAGCAGAAAGGCCCATGGGAATTTACAAGCACTGAAGGCAGTGCAAGCGGATCGGTGCCTCCCATGCATTCAATTATAATTTTTCCTGTATTGGCCTCATAATCTTTTACTATCTCATCATCTTTCAAAGATCTTGAGCATGGCACCTCACCGTAAAAGTGATCGGCATGTGTTGTTCCGAAGGGAGGAATAGGCTTCCCTGCCTGAGCCCATGAGGTGGCATATGGTGAATGTGTATGGACCACTCCACCTATTGTTTCCCATTTTTTGTAGAGCAGGATGTGTGTAGGTGCATCGGTGGAAGGTTTAAATTTCCCTTCCACTACTCTCCCTTCAGGATCGAGCACAACCATATCTTCCGGTTTCATCGCATTATAGCTTACACCTGAAGGTTTTATCACAATCATTCCGCTGACAAAGTCTCTTGCACTTACATTGCCCCAGGTATGGATCACCAATCCTTTTTTTACAATTTCGAGATTGGCTTCGAAAACCTCTGCCTTTAACTTATCAAGCATAAATTATGGATTTTAGATATCTTTATAAATAACATATCAGTAAAAAATGCCGTAATCTTCATTTCAGGAGACATCGAGGTTAAAATAGAACCCGTTCTGTTCCAGCTTTTCATATCTCTCCTTGTTGAATTTATAGTAATAGGCGCCTTTCTTTGATGTCTCTCTCTCCTTTTCATTGAGCTTTTCAAGAATGCCCATTGAGAGTATTTTCTTCCTGAAATTCCTCTTATCAGTTTTTTTCTGATAGATTGCTTCATACAGGTCCTGAAGCTGAACGAGTGTGAATTTTTCAGGAAGGAGTTCAAATCCCACCGGTTTAACTTTTATCTGGTCGTGCAGATCTGAGAGAGCCCGTTTAATCATCACCGAATGGTCGAATATCATATCCGGCAGATCTGCCATGGACCTCCAGTGAGCCTCGCTCTTCTGAGCAAGTTTTTTATTGATATCCCTTATCGTTATAAGTGCACAGTATGCTGTGGAAATTACCCTTGCACCAGGGTCCCTGTCTGTCTGCCATATGAATATGACTGCTTCAGATAGATCCGTTCGAGTCCGGTAAGAGTCCGGAGTATCCTGCTCGCTGCCTCATCAAGGCTCTCATTCTCCTCGACAAATCCACCGGCAAGCGACCAGCTCCCTTTCATAGGCTCAAAACTCCTTTTAATAAGGAGCAGTTTGAGCTCCTTATCAAATATATCGTACCCGAAGACTATACAATCAACCGCAACAAGGTACCTGGTATAATTTGAATAAAGCTCCATATTCCAGTCAAGGTCTTTATTTTCAGCGTGAGAAAAACATGCCCTAATTAAATTAATCCACCGGTAACATGGTAATAGATCTCATTCCATCTCAATTCTTTTTTGAATGCATCAAGGTCGCATTTCTCATCGATCACTACATACTCAATCCCCGTCATTCCTGCAAAATCTTCCATGTATTCAGGATCAATTGCAGAACTGAAGCCTGTATGATGAGCTCCTCCGGCAATGATCCAGGCAGCTGCAGCTCTTTTAAGATCGGGCATAGGTTCCCATAAAACGCTCGCCACAGGAAGATTTGGCATATCGGGACATTTTACAACTTCCACCTTGTTGACAATCATCCTGAACCGGTTGCCAAGATCAATAACTGAAACGTTGATTGCTTTTCCTGTTGCAGTTTTGAATACCAGCCGTGCAGGATCCGCCTTGCCGCCTATCGAAAGCTGGTGTACCTCAACAGCAGGCTTCCCTTGTGCAATTGTAGGACAGATTTCAAGCATATGGGCTCCAAGTACCCTCATGCCATCAGGATCGAAATGATAGGTATAATC
>CAVYYM010000010.1:0-4947 GCA_963772715.1 uncultured Bacteroidota bacterium | reverse complement strand
TAATAATTAACCTGACTTACCTGAACAGAGGAAAAATAAAATTGACTTTGGCAAATTCCCGTTTTATCTTTGTTTGAGAATTGATTTTGAGAGGATTTATTAATCCGGGCATTTATCCGTTTTGGCTGTAAGTCGTCATATTAATTTCGTCTATAAGAAAAAGTCATGAAATCTCAGGCAAAATTATTCCCGCTGGTTTGTTCAATGTTTTTATCCGCAAGCCTGACATTATATGGTCAGCAGCCTGATCAGTGCCTTGCCGTGATCACTGAACTTAAGGGTGAAGTGCATTTTAAGAAAGCGGCTGGCACAGAATTCACAAAAGCAGCCTGGGGATCCCAGTTGTTCCAGGGAGATCAGGTAAGGACCTCTGCCGGTTCCGAGGTCTCATTATTGTTTTCGAACGGCAATTTTGTGACCCTGGGACCTAACGGTTCGATGGCCATCTCAGGCAAGAAGCCTCCTGAGACGAAGCCAGAGGCCAACGTCAGGAATATTTCGTCGGCCATGATGGTGAATATATCCGGGCTGACCTTAAAGAAGGAAAACAAGAAAGATGCTGGCGCCCTGGCCGGACTGAGGTCAGCCGATACTGAACAATCGATAGAACTGACATCTCCATACAACACTCTCATTAAAACAACCCGTCCTTCATTTTCATGGACGACTAAGGAATCTTACGATAAATACATAGTGAATCTCTACAGCAGCAAGGGTCTGGTCTGGAGCAGGAAAGTATCCGGGAATAAAATGAATTATCCTGAAAATGAAAAGGAACTGGCGTTTGGAGAATCATATTTCTGGAATGTCGAAGGTGAGGGACTTGTCGACAATGTCAAATCAGCCAGTCAGAAATTCTCTGTCGTTTCTCCTGAAAAATCAAAAGAAGTTGCAGAACAGGAGGCTCTGATCATGAGTACTTTAAAGGATGAATCTGAAAGCAGTAACCTGCATTCTGTCCTGGGAGCGTACTATATCAACCAGGGATTGCTCCAGGATGCCATCAACGAATTTCAGGCTATTTCAAAAATAAATACGGACGCCACCCTGCCTCATGAAATACTGAGCTCCCTCTATACGGATGTGGGAAATAAGGATAAAGCCATAGAGGAACTGCAGAAGGCGCTGGCACTGGCAAAAAAATAATAAAAGTGATTTCCTGAATATCTCATTTGCACTTTGGGTTGAGGACTGGCCTCTATTAATAATTACTGACATGGCAAGAAGAATTAGTACAGGGAAGCCCGGAAGGATAATCCCTGTTTTATTGTGGTTTCTGTCTGGGTTTCTTACCTCTTCCTTAATGGCATCCAGTCTGCCGCAGCAGCTCACTCAGGCTGGCTTCAGCCAGGAGCTCAGGAAGGCATGCATTCAGAATGACGATCAGCAGATCGCATCCCTGATCCGGGCTAAAAGATTTTTTGTCAAGCCATTCATCAACGATCTGTTGACAGAATGCATTACCGGGGAGTTGAGAGGAAATATCACAGAATCAAGGCAGGCAAAGGCAATAGCAGAAAAGGCGGCGTCAGCCTTTGAAAAAATATACGGCGAAAAAAGTCTGATGATTGCTGTTAATTATTTAACAATATGGTCGAAGGATCAGAAGAAAACAAAGCTTACCGCAGACAGCTTATTCGCAATCGGAACCCAATTCCGTTTGGGCAGGGAATATGAGAAAGCTATGGAATATTATCCTAAGGCATTGGATTTGTACAAAAGAATTGGAGATGAGAGGGGTGAATCCGAGATCCTTGGACACATTGCAGTGTTGTATTTTGACCAGGCAGATTACCAGTCTGCAATGAAGTATTACCAGGAAGCTTTAATAAAAAGAGAGAAAGTCGACGACAAACAGCTTACCGGCAACACGCTTAACAGCATAGGTTCAGTCTATTTCAAAATGTGGAATGATTATCCCCAGGCAATATCTTATTTTTCGAAAGCTGAAGCTTTGCGTGAAGAAATCGGGGATGCCCAGGGCTTGAGGACAACTCTGACATTCAAAGCGAGTGCTTATCTGATGCAGGCTAAGCAGTTCGAAAACTCCGGAAAGTATGCTGAAGCTTTGTCCAGTCTTGATAAATCGGGCGAAACACAATTGAAACTTAATTCAAGAGCCGATTATGCAATTGTTCTGTCCAACATTGGATTTGTATATTCCAAAATCGGCGATTATAATGCTGCTGCAGAGAAAATGACCGAGGCAGTGAAGATAATGAAGGAAGAAAACAACATTGAAGGCTTGGCGGGTGTTTACAATAATTTTGGTATTGTCTTAAAAGATGCCGGCAGAGTGGATAAAGCACTGGAATATTTCAACAATTCCCTGCAAATCTATGAGGAAAAGGGAGATCTGTCCAGGGTGCTTCCACTGCTTAATAATATTGGCACAGCTTATTTCATCAGGGGTGATTTCAACAAAGCTGAGGAGTATCATAAAAGAGGTCTTCAGATGAGCCGGGACCTTAATGAAAAGAACATTGAAGTGGATTTCCTGCTGAACCTTGCAAACGATCAGACTCTTCTGAATAAACTGGATGAAGCACGAACCAACTATGAGGCAGGTTACGTGATTGCAGAAACGATCAACAATCCCGAGCTGAAATGGAAAATCACTGCAGGAATGGCTGAAAACTTCAAACGAAGGGGAGAATATGACAAAGCAGTCGAGCTGAATGATTCCGCCCTGGCAATTCTGGACAGGATGCGTAAGATCATTGGAATCAACGAGTACCGGGCAACTTTTATGGCAAATGAACGCTATGCATATGAAGATATTATAAACATGCTGGGCACTCTTCATGAGAAGGACAAAACGAAGGGATATGACAGGCTTGCTTTCAGTTATGCTGAGCGCAGCAAATCGAGGGTATTGCTTGATCTTCTTTCAGAATCCGATAAAATTTCCGATGCCCGGCCGCTCTCGCTCGAAGAAGCCCGGACCATCTGTCCTGATAAGAATACGGTAATTCTTGAATACCTGGTAGGTGACAGCAGCTCATGCCTCTGGGTAATAACTGCGAATGACCACCGACTTTTCAAGATACCAGCCAGAAAGAAGCTTCAGGAAGAAATTGAAACGATAAGATTTGCCTTGCAGGATCCTGAACAAATGGACCCGGGTTTCCTGACGGGGGCGGGTTATTCTTTGTACAAGGAGCTGATCGGTCCTGCGGAACCATTTTTTACCCGGAAAAGCAAGCTGATCATTGTTCCGGATGGAGTATTGAATTATCTGCCATTTGAAATACTGCTGACTGACAACGCTAGAAAAAAGCGGTAAAACATCTTACTCCGGTCTGCCTTTTCTGATAAAAAAATATCCGGTAAGTTATGGTCAGTCTGCAAGTGTTCTTAAGAGCCTCCTTTCAAAAGGTCAGGGAACTGAAGAAGCTGCATCAGCAAATAAAAAGCTCATCGCCTTCGGAGATCCGGTATACGGGGATGAAAAAGACAGCGATTCACAAAAGGGAAAGGCGTTCCGGAGGCTCGAATACAGTGGTAAGGAGGTGCAACAGATTGCATCATACTTCGGGGAAGGATCTTCTGAAACATTCCTGAGGGATGAGGCCACTGAGGAAAATGTAAAGAACGATCGGTCTTCTTAAAAAATTCAATTATATCCATTTTGCCGTGCATGGACTGATCGATGAAGGGAATCCCGACCAGAGTTCGCTGGTTCTTACGCAGGGAAAAAGTACCCTGGAAGATGGGTTCCTTCAGGCGGCAGAAATATTCAGCCTCGATTTGAATGCTGATCTGGTGGTGCTGTCAGCCTGCCAGACGGGACTTGGAAAGCTCGTTCGTGGTGAAGGGATCGTCGGGCTTACCAGGGCTTTCATGTATGCAGGGGCTCCTTCCGTAATGGTTAGCTTATGGAGCGTGTCGGATGCTTCGACAGCTATTCTTATGGGAGAGTTTTACAGGAACCTTATCAGGAACAAGCAAAGCAAGACAGATGCTTTGCGCAAAGCGCAGCTCACTCTTCTGGGTGATGAAAAATATGCCCATCCCTTCTACTGGGCTCCCTTTGTCCTTTTTGGAAACTGGATGTAAGCCAAAATCCTTCAGGGCTTAATTCTTAATACATTTTATCCATTTACTCCTTTTAAGGACCATTTAAGGCAGAAAAAGATGCTTTTACCTTAAAATGGAACAAATAGACAAGTTTTTGGAACAATTGGAGTGGATTTCAATGTTCCGGTTGGTTTAACTTTATATAGAAAACCTGAGGATCCCATGCTCATTGGAATAAATTCAGAGCCTGGTCTAAAAAATCTAAAACAAAATAAATTCTTACAATATGAAAACCCTGAAAAAGAACCTTAATCTCATTTGCTGGCTGATAATAAGTTTTTTATTATTCCCGCACCAGGAATGCAATGCGCAGGTAATAAAGATGTCGGCGAAGGATCTTACCAAGGAATCCTCCACGGTCCTTTATGGCAAGTGCACAAAGATCAAATGCGAATGGAACGAGAAGAAGGATAAAATATATACTTATGTCACCATCGCTCCCGAGGAGTATATAAAGGGCAATCTGGGCTCGGAGGCGGTTATTGCCGTTCCCGGAGGGCGAGTGGGTAATATTATTTACGAAGTGTCAGAGATGCCTGTGTTCACCATGAATGAGGAGGTGGTTGCATTTGTCTCAAAAAGTCCTTCAGGTAAAAACCTGGTGACGGGTGGATTCCAGGGCAAGATGAGGATAGAAAAGGATGCCATAACAGGGAAAAGAACGGTTCAGGGATATAATCCGGAGGTTAAGGCTGATGCTGAAGCCAAGGGGATTGATGAATCCGGAAAGCCTGAAAAGGTCTCGCTGGATGATTTTGTTTCAGAGCTGAAGGGGTATCTGAATAACTAAGCAGAGCGGAAGTATGAAATCCTCAAACCATTTAAAGATGAAGACAATGAAAAAATATATACTCAATATAATCGCTG
>CAVYYM010000009.1:0-9607 GCA_963772715.1 uncultured Bacteroidota bacterium | reverse complement strand
TCCACATGCACCCATCCCCCAACCCCCTTCCCTGCTGAAGCAAGGAAGGGGGCTATTTAATTATAAACCAAATACTTCCCCCTCTTTCCGCCAGCTGGCGGAGAGAGGGGGAAAAGAAGGGGGTGAGTACGTGAGAAATGGGAATGAAGAGGTTTACTTTTATAGTTAAGGAGAGGCTTATTAATGTTAAGGATTGACGATACAATTTTCAGTTTTGATATTCTCGAAAAGAAATTCATCTGCGATCTCCGTGACTGCCATGGCAGCTGCTGCAGGGAAGGTGATTCCGGGGCGCCGTTGACGGAGGTCGAAGTCCGGGTGTTTGCTGAAAATATGGCCGGTTGTAAAGGAATATCTGAGAGCCTGGAGGCAAAAAGGCAGTGGAGGAACAGGGCACAAGCGTTGTCGATTTTGAAAATGACACCGTGACTCCGCTTATCTCTGATGCCGAATGTGCCTACACCATCCTCGAGGATGGCATTTTCAGGTGCGGAATCGAAAAAGCCTGGTCGGAGGGGAAGATAGAATTCCAGAAGCCCCTCTCATGTCATCTCTTCCCGGTGAGGATCAAGAAGTTTTCCGATTTTCTGGCTGTCAACTACCAGGAGCTTCCTGTATGTTCGGGAGCCCGCAGGAAAGGTGTTGCCGAAGGAGTCTATGTTTATGAATTTCTTAAAGAACCGCTCGTCAGAGCAGTGGGAGAGAAAGTGTACGGCGAATTGTGCATTGCGGCGGCGGAACTGCGAAAACAAAAATAATAAGACGAAAGGATAAAAAATCCCCAAACATACCGGTCACTTCCTAATATAAACTTAAGTAAAATTTAGATATTGCTTATGTATTATTTATTAATCCTGTTCTGATTAATAATTCATTCACAAAAAGCCTTTCAGAGGCCGGCTATTTCTCAAAATGAAAAAAAAGTGCCAATATTTTGTTTTTTTAAAAAAACCGGTATCTTTGGCAGGTTAACTTAAAACCTAAAACTAATTCGTATGAAGAAACTATTTCTACTGATTGTTTTGTTTGTGTTTGTGGGTGTGACAACCCTGCTTGCACAGACAAAGGTCATTACGGGTACCATTACTTCCGCAGTTGAGGGGGAAGGCCCAATACCTGGCGTAACAGTTCAGGTTAAAGGGACGACCATAGGAACCACAACTGATGTGAACGGAAAGTATTCAATTGAGGTGCCTCAGAACGCAACAACCCTCGTTTTCTCCTATATCGGGATGAAAAAGCAGGAGGTTGATATTTCAGGCAGATCGGTGATAAACGGAATAATGGATTCCGAAATGCTTGGCTTGAATGAAGTCGTGGTTTCCGCTTTCGGTATAAAGCGTAATGCTGCTGAGATCGGTTCTGCTGTTACAAAGGTTGAAACGGCACTCATAAATCAGGCAAAACCAACCAGCGCAGCTTCGGCACTTTCAGGAAAGGTGGCAGGACTGCAGATCAACACCATCAACGCAGGTGTTAGCCCTGACGTGAGGGTTGTACTTAGAGGTAACCGCTCATTCCTTGGCAACAACCAGGCACTTCTTGTACTTGACGGAGTTCCTGTATCCCTTTCATACCTGCAAACACTCAACCCGAACGACATCGAAAGCATGAACGTGCTTAAGGGCGCCAACGCTGCTGCTCTTTACGGATCGGAAGCTTCAAACGGTGTTATTGTAGTTACGACCAAAACCGGTTCGAAGGACAGGACAGAGATCGTATTCAGCAATACAACGACAATTGACAAAGTGGCTTATTTCCCTGAGATGCAGGAACGCTTTGGCTCAGGATCATCCTCCGACGTTTATGGCAATCCCATTTATGAATATTTTGAGAACCAGTGCTGGGGACCTGAATTTGACGGAAATCCGATAAGGATAGGCCTTCCTGATGAGAATGGCGAAGTCCTGATGACACCTTATTCAGCAAAACCTGATGAAAAGTATGAGTTTTGGGATAGCGGTCTTACTCTTCAGAACGACCTTTCATTCTCTTCAGGAAATGAAACCGGAACACTCTTCATCTCCGTTCAGGATGTGAAAATAAAAGGTGTTGTTCCAGGAGATGAGGCAAGACGTGATGTCATAAGATTGAACGGAACCAAACAGTACAAAGGCTTTTCCGCAGGATTTAACTTCAACTATACTGTTCGCTCGCAGGAGACTTCTAATTCAAACGTTTACTGGAACGTGATGAACACCCCAATGCATATCCCGCTTACCGACTTCTCAGACTGGAATGGTGTGTACACGGACGCAAACGGTAATCCTGTTACAAACTGGGCCGATATAAACCACTATTATAATGCATATTACGAGAATCCTTACGAGGAACTGGCAAACCAAAGGTACATGGGAAGGAGCGACTATATCACAGCTGTTCTTGATCTGCGCCAGAAGATAACCAAATGGCTTGATTTTCAGGTCAGAACTTCTCTTGCACCCAGTTCCAGCTTATATGAGAACAGACAATACTCCAAAACCTACAGCCCTTATGGCCATCAGATGTACGAAGAATATGGACGCAGTATCAGCCAGAATGATGTCAAATCAAACATGAGTGAAGGACAGAGTTTCGGATGGCGCTGGACCAATGACTTCATCCTGACATTTGACAAGAAATTCTCTGACTTTTCTGTAAGGGCAATTGCTGGTTTCACGACACGTCAAAGCTATTCGAGATCATCAGCTCTTTCCGCTGGATCCCTTGAGATCAATGATTTCTTCAATGTCAAGAACAGGATAGGCGAACTAGGCGGAAGCGAAAGCTGGGGAGAGCAGAGGCAGATGGGTTTATTTGGTGATATAACCGTTGGTTACAAGAATTTTGCCTACTTGCACGGTTCCGGAAGAAATGACTGGAACTCACTTCTCGACCCGTCGCAGTGGTCATTCTTCTATCCTGCCGTTGATGCTTCTGTTATTCTTACCGAAATTATACCAAGCCTGAAAAGCGATATCCTGACTTTTATCAAAATCAGAGGAGGTGTATCGAAAGTGGGTTCAATCAACATAAGCAACTACTCTCTGGAGAACCTGTTCGGAACAGCTTCCAACTTTCCGTACGGTAGCCTTTCGGCCTATACAACATCAGATGGTCTTAATTACCGTTACCTGAAACCTGAGTTCACTCTCTCGAAAGAGGTTGGTATTGATTTCAGCCTCCTTAAGAACCGTCTTAATACAACCCTCACTTTCTACCAGACTAATACCACAAACCAGACGGTTGATATGGGCGTATCAAGAGCATCAGGTTACAGCTCATCAAAGATCAACGCCGGTGAGATGCTCAACAAGGGATTCGAAGTTGAACTTAAAGCAACCCCCGTTTCAAACGCTGACTGGAAATGGGATATCTCCCTTAACTACGCATACTGGTACAGTGAAGTTCTTTCACTCGCAGGCGACCTTCAGGAAATATCAGTCGGAGGAGCTACCTATGCAATACTTGGTTATGCATATCCTTATAACAAGATTACAAGGTTCTATCAGGATCCCCAGGGTCGCATAATCGTCGATTCCAAAACAGGCATGCCGTCAGTTGACCCGCTTACATATCCGAGGGGCCAGACCACACCGAAGCACCTTATCGGTGTCCAGACAAACCTTAGCTGGAAGGGATTCACATTTGCAGGAAGCGCCGACTACAGGGGAGGAGCAGTATTCCGCACAGACTTGTATTATGACCTACTCTTCACTGGTATCGGAGGTCTCTCAGCATCAAACGGCCGTGAAAGATTTGTATTCCCGAACTCTGTTATAAATACTGGTACCGCTGATAATCCTGTTTATGTTGAAAATACAAACATAACGGTTCAGGAAGGTAATGTCGCATGGTGGACGAACACTATGAGATCGTTAAGCTACTATGCTGTTAACAGCGCTGACGTATGGAAGATACGTGAACTTTCGCTCTCTTATGATGTTCCCTCTTCTGCGCTTGGTTTCACGAAAAACACCGTGAAAGGATTAAGGATCGGATTTGTAGGCAGAAACCTGTTCATGTTCTTACCTAAGAACAATATCTATACTGACCCTGAATTCAACGATGGCTCCGGCAACGCAGTCGGTTACAGTACTAGCAATCAGACACCGGCAACGAGATCTTACGGGTTCAATGTCACGCTGACCTTCTAATTTCATTTATAATTCAAAGAAAGATAAAGAATATGAAAAAGTATATTATAATTCTTATCACACTGGTGGCCATCGGGATAACAAGCTGTGAAGAATGGCTTGATGTAAACCATAACCCGAACGATGCTACATCGGCTACTCCGGATCTTGTTTTGCCAGGCGTTCTTACGACCTGGGCAGCACAGGTGCCAGACTTAAACACGACAGCGGCTGCATGGATGGGCTACTGGTCACATGCAGGAGGCTGGTCAGGATGGTATACAACAAAGAAGTATGAAATAACTTCCTCCTTCAATACACAGTTTAATAGTTATTATCCTGGTGTTCTGACAGATACCAAATTCATCCGCGATAACAGCGGTACCAATTTTATGTATCCTGCAATCACAAACGTGGTTGATGCCTGGTATTATTCGCGCCTGATAGAATATTATGGCGATGTGCCATATACAGAAGCATGTGATCCGGGTTTGACACTGACACCTGTATATGACGACGATGAAGCCATCTGGGCTGACCTCATAGTAAGGCTCGACACTGCAATTGCAATTTTCCACAGGAAGACCACAACCGGTTATGGTTCAACACTCGCCGACTATTCCTTTAAAAACGCCAGCGATATTATCTATGGCGGCGACTTTTTAAAATGGGAGAAGTTTGCAAATACTCTCAAACTGAGGCTGGTTATGAGAATGACCAATGTGAAGAGCAATTCAGAATTGCAGGGGCTTATGAGCAATACGGTATCCTATGGTTTCATTACTGCCGATGTAACTGCCAGCCCGGGTTATGCATCATCATCAGGAAAAACAAATCCTCTGTGGAATACATTCGGAAAAACTTATGATGGTACTATTACGAACGGAAATACCCAGTACTGCCTTAATGCCTACTTCCAAAGAAAACTTTCAGCATTGGGTGATCCCAGGCTTCAAAAGTATTTTCAGGCCGGACCTTCCGCTTCACCAGCCGGAACCTATGTATCAATAAGATTTGGAACAGATGGTGACCTGGTGATGCAGCCCAATACCACTGTTGCAGCCGGCTATTCATGGATACCGATTGCAGCTGATGGCGCAGCTAATGGAAGTACCAAATCAGGCAACGGCGCTACCGACAGGGCAAAAATATTTCTCTATACGGAAGCCTGCTTCCTTCAGGCTGAAGCAGCTATGAGAGGAATCATTACAGGTACCCCGGAGACGTTTTATGTAGCTGGAATTAATGCATCGATGGCTGCTGCCAAAGTTACTGATGCAGCTGCAATCAGTGATTACCTTGTACAGACTTCAGTAGCATGGAATGCATCTGAAACAGATGCCCAGAAGCTTGCGCGGATCATTAATCAGAAATACATAGCCAGCTATTTCATCAATATGTGGGAATCATATAACGATTACCGCAGGACAGGCTATCCGAATCCGAAAAAGCCGAATAGTGTTGACTATGATCCTGACAACGAAATGCTGACCTATTACGATAAAGGTTATATCCGCAGGCAGATACCGAGGATTTTCCCGTATCCCAACGAGGAGTTCACCCTTAACAAGGTCAATGTTGAGGCTGCTGTAGAAATACAGGGTGTACCGCTAACTACTGACAGTTATCCGTTTGATGCCAGGATATTCTGGGATACAGCACCCCTGACTATAACATACTAATCCTACAAAATCGATTACAAATGAAAAAATCAAAAATAATTTTCATAGCTCTTCTGGCGATTGGGACATTGTCTTTGACATCCTGTCTGAACGACCTTGAAGATTTTATGGGAGCGTTTTCCAGTGCACCTGCCATTGCAGAGCTTTCTGAAGGTGTAAATGCAGCTACAGGGACCGTGACCAGGGAGATCATCGATCCGACTGTGCCTGCAGTATTTCAGCTGAGGGTGGCTGTTGCAGTTGCTTCACCGCTTGGCAAGGATACTAAAATTACCCTTGCACTGGACAATGCGCTGATTACCGCCTACAATACAGAAAAAGGCCTTACTGGAAGCGCTGCAGCTGTTCCACTTCCTATGGCAGCACTTACGGTAGATTCATACGAAGTTATGGTTCCGGCCGGTGAGCTGGAAGTAGACTGGGAGTTTACCATCGATGCAGAATTGGTGCCTAATGCCACAACTACTTTCTACATTCTTCCCGTTAAGATCGCAAGTGTCGACAATGGTGTTACAATAAGCGGAAACTTTGGAACAAAGCTTGTAAGACTTATCGCCAGGAACGAATTTGACGGAGCTTACAAGATGAAAGGCTTTATTATGAGACCCGGAGATACCAGTGGTCTTGAAGGCTATTTCAAAAATCAGGACTACGGCTTGAAGACTGTAAGCGGAAATGGAGTCCAGTATACAAGATTGCAGTGCTGGGCAAACGGTTCAAACGTCGGAGGTATTGGCTACTGGACAATTACAGTCAATACGAGCGGTGGGGTTTCCCCCTATCCGATTGTCGTAACTGATGATGTTCAGGGTGCCAACTTCGTAAACGTCTCTACATACAACCACAGGTATGATGTTCCGACAAAGACATTCTTCCTTCAAGTTCAATGGGGAACAGCAGTTCCCAAGAACAGAGGTTGTACCGATACATTAGTATTTGTAGGTCCAAGACCGTAATCAGATACCGTATTTGATATTGAAAAGGGGCTTCTTTTAAGCCCCTTTTCTTATTCTTACCCCTATATCCATTCACCTACGTCCATATCGACTTGTCAGAGCAAGGCGGGGGCCGGGGGGTGAAATCGTCTTTTTAATGGTAAGATCATTATATTAAAAATGACCTGATTTATTATATTTTTGTGGCAAAGCGTATCCAATGTGGAAGTATAAGTACTGCATACTTTTTTTATTGATCAACAACCTTCTGATCTCATGCAATCAGGAAAAGGAAGAACCGGCTTTTCATAACTGGCCTGTTTTAAACAATTATGAAGCTTCAAACACTGACAAAATTGCCATTCCCATTGGAGGAATAGGGACGGGGACCATTTCAATAATCGGCAACGGAGAGCTGGTTGATATAGGAATTATGGCTGGTCAGGAAAGAAAGCTTTCCACAGATGATAAGAATTTAATTGCTCCTTTCTTTGCAATTTATACAAGACCAGATGGTAAAGATGCGTCAGTAAGGAAACTGCACGGGCCATCAGTTCCCAGCGATAATACGGTGGGGGGATACAATACGGGATATCCTGAAATATCCGGATTCAGGAAGTCGTGGTTCGGGGCTGCTTTCCCGTTCGGGATTGTTCATTTGCAGGACAATAGAATGCCTGTAGAAGTCAATATCAAGACATTCAATCCTTTAATTCCCGGTGAAGCCGGTCCGAGCAGCACCCCGATGGCTATCCTTATCTATGAGGTTAAAAACATAACCAACTCGATGGTGGAAGTTGCTGTTTGCGGTGCTATGAGCAATGTCAGTCAGGATACAACCAGATCTCATTACAGGAATAGTTATGTTGCATTCAGTGATGTTCAGGGTATCTACATGGTTTCAGACGGGAATGGCCCAAATGATCCTTCGAGAGGAACAATTGCCCTTTCAACGGCCATGGCAGATTCAGTTTCATACATTACCGGAGGCATCAGCGGAAACAGGGAGGAATGCCTTGCAGAATTCTGGAATGACTTCAGCAAGAACGGAACACTGACAAAAAGAGAATCATCTTCCGGCAATTACCCGATGGCATCACTGGCAATAAAGCAGTTTTTGAATCCCGGGGAGACACGCTATTTCAGGTTTTTCATTACATGGCATTTCCCGAACCGGGGAAATGCAGGCAGCGGGAATTACTATACAGCAGACTATACCAATGCCTGGGATGTGGCAAAAAAGGTTACGCCTTATCTTCCATCTTTTGAAGAGCAGAACATACTGTTCATAAAATCAATGACAGAAAGCGATATTCCGATGCCATTGATTGAAGCTGCAGTGAATAATCTCCCGGGTTTAAGGTCTGATGCGTTTTACAGGAATGCAGAGGGAAATATGTCAGCCTACGGATGCCTTGATTCTTTAAGCGGCAGAGGACCTGATTATTCAGCCTGGAAATATGACTTTTCATTTCCATTCCTTTTCGGTAGGCTGGCGAGAACAATGAGCTCCGGGATCCTGATGGAAGAAGGAATATCTTACGAAGACCTACTGGGATCGGTAATGAAATTTTATAATGACTGGCAGCTTTCCGGAGATTCAGCTTACCTGGAAGATAACCGGGCAAATGTCAGGGAAGCAATATTAAGTTGTCTGGATCCGGCAGGTCCGGATGCCGATGGTGACGGGATATGTGATAAACTAAAAACTGCGACCGGGAAGGAGGAGTATTTTTCATCCAATTTCAGGCTTCAGCTTTTTTACCTGGGGGCATTAAAGGCTGCTGAATTAATGGCAAGGCAGGTAAATGACACAAGCTTTGCACTGAAGTGCTCAGAGCTTTATGCAGGAGGCGCTCTCCTGGGCCAATGATGCGATGAACCATGCTCCGGAAGGCAGCTTTACGGTCAGTTCCTTTACGGGATTGTTTATTGCCCGGGTATGCGGCCTTGGGGAAATTGTCGATTCCGGGAACCTGATAAAGGCCTTGCTGGAAATATATTCAGAAAATTCAGCGAAAACAAAAACTTCCCGTATAACAACAGGCAACATAAGGGGCGATGAATATGCAACAGCGATATTATGCATCTATGAAGGGCTTGAGGACGAGGGAATAAAATGGATTGAAAGAATAAGGAAAAGGTATGACGGGAAAAACGGGAATCCGTTCCGTGAGGCAGAAGATAAATGCGGTGAAACATACTCCCTTGCAGGCTGGGCAGGCATCCTTGCCTATACACGATTCAATTTCTCGGCTGTCACAGGAACAATGAGTTTTACTTCAAAGCCGGGCACATATTTCTGGTGTGACGGTTATTCCTGGGGCGTCTGCAGGATAGGAGAGGAAGAAAATATGGTAAAGGTGGTCGAAGTCGAGGTTCACAATGGCAAACTGGAGCTCAAAAAATTCATTCTTGATGATTTCGGAGAACGGGAATTGAGCAGGAAAGAAGCTGTCATCATAAAACCCGGCGAATCATTTCCCTTCACGGTCCTGAGGAAAAGTCTTTGACTTTAGCCCAAATAAGAAGAGGCCGTCTCAGAAGCCCTTTGTGATACTTCGTGAAAACCTTCGTGTACCTTCGTGGTAAAATTAAATCATTGAACCACAAAGGATCACAAAGGAATACACAAAGTTCCACAAAGGAAAAACCTCTAAAAAGTTTGCTTTTGAGATAGCCTCTTAATATATATAATGGTATAATTATTTATTACTTGTAGATCTCATTACAATACTGCACCAGTTTAATGACACTCTGATAATCTTCAAAATTTATCTTATTCTTGTCGATAAACTGATCCAGCTCCTTCTCCTTGGCGGGGAAGATCTTTAAAACCTGACGCTTGTTTTTAAAACCCTGCATGGTCCCTTCT
>CAVYYM010000008.1:0-58574 GCA_963772715.1 uncultured Bacteroidota bacterium | reverse complement strand
CTCTGCGGATCATATCCCCTTTCACTGAGCCATCTGACCGCTTCGTCGGTCACTTCAAGCCTGATGTTCCGATTCCCGAGCATCCGGCCGATAACCTTAAGCTGAATCCTCACTATCTCTTCAATTTGCTCAGGGTTAAGAGGCTTGAACATAACGATCTCGTCAACCCTGTTGAGGAATTCCGGTCTGAGCGATTTCCTGAGGAGCATGAAAATATCCTTTCTCAGCTGTTCCTGTTCATTCTCCGGGAGGTTGTTTTTCCATTTCTCCATTCTGTCCCTGATGACATCAGAGCCGAGATTGGAAGTCATGATTATGATAACGTTCCTGAAATTGACTGTACGTCCTTTGTTGTCGGTAAGTCTTCCTTCATCAAGGACCTGAAGAAGCAGGTTAAAAAGGTCCGGATGTGCCTTTTCTATTTCATCAAGAAGAACGACCGAATATGGCTTATGCCTTACAGCTTCGGTAAGCTGGCCTCCTTCCTCATATCCTATATATCCGGGAGGCGCTCCGATAAGTCTTGACACAGAGTGACGTTCCTGATATTCCGACATGTCAATGCGGGTCATCAGGTTTTCGTCATTGAACAGAAATTCGGCCAGAGCTCTTGCCAGTTCTGTTTTGCCGACACCTGTTGTTCCGAGAAAGATAAATGATCCGACCGGTCTCTTTTGATCCTGCAATCCGGCTCTCGATCGTCTGACTGCATCGGAGACTGCTCTTATCGCTTCATCCTGGCCGATAACCCTTTTATGAAGCTCTTCCTCCAGTTTCAGGAGTTTTTCCTTCTCGCTCTCCAGCATCCTGGAAACAGGAATGCCAGTCCATTTTGAAACTATTTCAGCAATATCTTCTGATCTAACCTCTTCCTTGATCAAGGCTCCTTTGTTCTTTTTTTTTCAATTTCTTCCTTAAGTCCTGGCAATCTCCTTTTCAAGCTTCGTTTATCTTGCCATACCGGATTTCAGCAACCTTTCCGTAATCGCCAGCCCGTTCAGCCTGATCAGCCTCGAATCGCAGAGATTCGACCGATCTCTTTCTTATCCTGGATTTTTTCAATCATCTCTTTCTCCGATTTCCATGCAGCTTTCAGTTCATTTCTCCTTCGTCTGGATTTCGGCAAGCTCTTTTGATTTAGTTCATGATCCTTTATTTTATCACCATCTCTTCTGACTGCTTCCCTTTCAATTTCCAGACGTGTAATTGTTCGTTCAACTTCATCAATTTCTTCAGGAACTGAATTCATTTCAAGTCTCAGTCTTGCAGCAGCTTCATCCATCAGGTCGATGGCCTTATCCGGTAAGAAACCTGTCAGTAATATATCTTGTTGAAAGTTCGACTGCAGCAATAATTGCTTCATCTCTTATAATGACCTTGTGATGTGTTTCATATCGTTCTCTCAATCCCCGTAGAATCGATATTGCGTCATCACTGTCAGGCTCATCGACCATTACCATCTGAAATCTTCTTTCAAGGGCTTTATCTTTTTCAAAATATTTCTGGTATTCATTCAATGTGGTCGCTCCAATGGCCCTCAGTTCGCCTCTGGCAAGGGCCGGTTTCAGAATATTGGCGGCATCCATGGCTCCTTCGATTTTCCTGCTCCGACAAGGGTATGTATTTCATCAATAAACAGCACTATTTCACCATTTGATGCAATAACTTCATTTATTACCGATTTAAGTCTCTCTTCAAATTCACCTTTGTATTTTGCACCGGCAATCAGTGCACCCATATCGAGTGAATAGATGACTTTCGATTTCAGGTTCTCGGGAACATCCCCTCTGACAATGCGATGGGCAAGACCCTCCGCAATAGCTGTTTTCCCCACCCCGGGCTCCCCAATCAGAGAGGATTATTTTTGGTGCGACGCTCAAGGATCTGGAGTATGCGGCGTATCTCATCATCACGGCCGATCACCGGATCAAGCTTCCCGGATCTTGCCCTGTCACAAAGGTTTATGGCATAACTGTTTATATCCATTTCAGCTGTTTTCTCTCACACAATCAAAAATACTGCCACCAGCCTTGCAGGGACTATTTGACATGAATACAATAGTTTTTTATGTCAAAGTGACAAGTAGAAAATCTATTGTATATTTATCCTGCAATACTTAATCCCATGTCCAAACTCATCTGGAAGCCCGGTACGATGATCTATCCTCTCCCGGCAGTGATGGTCAGCTGTGGTGCCGAACCTCTGAATATAATATCATTACAGTCTCCTGGACCGGTACTATCTGCACCGATCCTGCAATGTGCTATATCTCGGTCAGGCCGGCAAGGCATTCATATGGCATAATTAAAAGAGACGGATGCTTTGTGATCAATCTTACAACAAGAGCTCTTGCATATGCGGCTGACTGGTGCGGAGTGAAATCGGGTAAAGATCATGATAAATTCAGGGAAATGGGACTGACCCCTGTCAAAGCCATTAAAAGTGAAGGCGCCAATGATAAAGGAATCTCCGGTGAATATCGAATGTGTGGTAAAGGAGATAAAGGAGCTGGGCTCGCATCATATGTTCATCTCGGAAGTTGTGGCAGTCCATGCCGAAAAGAATTCTACGACGAAGAGAGCGGCATTTTCAGGCTCATCGATGCGGAACCGATCAGCTATCTGCATGGAAAATACTATGAGACGGGTAAACTCATCGGCAAATTCGGATTCTCGGTTGAAAAAAAGAAAAAGAAGAAGAAAAAACAATCCTGACTGCAAATCTCAGTCACATGAAAGTTGGAGCAATTAATAAATTATATAACTTCATATCCATAATACTGACTCCCTATGAGTGAGAAGATCCTGGAAACCCTGATGCAGCTTTTTGCCATCATTGCTAATCCATTGGTCAATGATGCGGAAAGAAGGGGTGTTGTTGAGGCATTTCTGAAGCGTCAGCTTGACAAGGAACAAGTCAAGAAGTATCTTACAACCTACGACAAGGCATTTGAGGAAGCAAAACAGAAACTCGAGAAAAGAGGCCTGAACGTCGCGAAGGTGCTATTGCCGTGAGGATAAGAAAACTTTGCAAAGATATCAATGAGCAGGGGATGCTCGATCAGGAGCAGCGCATCGTCGTGGTTATTCAGGCACTCGAATTCTGCAAATCAGGCGATCAGGGAGTCAGTCAGATTGAACTCGGATTCATAAGTGCTTTGGCTGACGGCCTTAATATTACTGAAGAAGAATACAATATAATCGAGAAATTCGTTCTCAACCATTGGAGAATAGCCCTGATTTTCAGAATATACTTATTATTAACGGAGTAAAGGATCCGGGCTTCAGGAGGCAAAGCATATCTGCAAAGATCAGATGAAGGGCCGGATATGGTTCCTTTTCGTGCCATCTGTTCAGCTCTATTTCACCAGCTATACAGGAACCGGTGAATTATCGATGAGCAGCCAGCTGCTGCAGGAAGATAAAGTTTATCCTTTTGGCCAGGGAGCATCAATCAAAGGCTATAATATCAAACCCATTTACTACCTCGATGTCACCGACCAGTTTATGAACGAGGTCTTCAGGGAATCGCGGGTTGTCTATGAAGTTAATAACATCGAGTACAGGTTCAAAAGCGGGAAAGTCGGAATCCATCACATGAGCTTCAGGGAAGAGTCGGGAAGGATGGTCGGCATTATGGGAGCAAGCGGTGCAGGAAAATCAACGCTTCTGAGTGTTCTGAACGGGATAAATCCTCCTTCGACGGAGAAGTGCTTATAAACGGAATTAATATTCACAATGAAAAGGAAAAGGTAAAGGGCTGATAGGTTATGTCTCGCAGGATGACCTTCTGATTGAGGAACTTACTGTTTTTGAGAACCTCTATTATAATGCAAAACTCTGCTTCGATAACCTTACCGATGAGGAGATAGTCGCAAGGGTAGACAGCACTCTTAAAAGCCTCGGACTTCTTGAGATACGCGACATGAAAGTCGGCAGTCCGCTTAACAAGAAGATCAGCGGAGGACAGAGAAAAAGGCTTAATATCTCTCTGGAGCTTATCCGCGAACCTGCAATAATGTTCCTTGATGAACCAACATCAGGTCTCTCCTCACGCGACTCTGAAAATATCCTTGTACTCCTGAAAGAACTCGACTCATAAGGGTAAACTTCTGTTTATTGTCATTCATCAGCCGTCGTCAGAAATTTTCAAGATGTTCGACAGGCTTATGATACTCGACACCGGAGGATACCTTATATATAATGACAAACCTGTTGAATCGATAACCTACTTCAAGAGGAAGATCGAACAGGCAGCCTACAACGAAAGCGAATGTTATGTCTGCGGGAACGTGAATCCTGAACAGATATTCAATATCGTTGAAACAAGGGTGGTGAATGAGAGCGGACAGCCTACGGATACACGACGGATCTCACCTGCTGACTGGAGCACCCACTATAAAGCCAGCTTGGCGAAAAAAAGGAGAAAACCATTGAACCGGGAGGAGCAATACCGGAAATCAATTTCAAGACTCCCAACAAGTTCAAACAGATGCTTGTATTCATCAAGCGCGATGTTCTTTCCAAAATTTCTGATTCTACAATATCTTCTCATCACGCTGCTCGAAGCTCCGGTGCTGGCATTTGCACTTGCTGCACTTATCAGGTATTTTGATGAAAGTGCATCAAATCCGCATTACTACCCTTTTAAGAATGACAATCTTCCCGTTTATATTTTCATGTCGGTCATCATTGCGATATTCATGGGACTGACTGTAAGCGCCGAAGAGATCATAAAGGACAGAAAGATACTCAAGAGGGAGGCATTCCTTAACCTGAGCTGGAACAGTTACCTTATGTCGAAAGTAATGGTGCAACTTGCTATCTCCGCAATCCAGGCTTTCACTTTGTGCTCGTCGGGAATACTATTACAGGCATCAGGGACATGTGGTTTGAATACTGGCTTGTTCTTTTTACTTGCTGGGCCGGTGCAAATATTATGGGAATGATCATTTCCGACAGCTTCAAGGCAGTTGTCACCATTTACATCCTGATACCATTCCTCGTAATTCCCCAGATTATACTGAGCGGTGTAATGGTCAATTTTGATAAGCTTAATCCAAAGATCTCCAATCCTGTTGCCATACCATTTTATGGTGAAATGATATCTGCACGATGGGGCTATGAAGCATTGGCTGTCAAGCAGTTTAAAGACAACCGGCATGACAGGATCTTCTACGGGATCAACAAGGAAATGAACAATGCGACGTATAAAGGTGCTTTCTGGGCCGACAGGATGAAAAAAGAGCTCGATCTGGTGAATACCAGCCTGAAAACCGGAAACAGGGATAATGAATTTGAGAAGAGAGTAAAGCTTATAAGAAATGAGTTTGTAAGGGAACAGGCTCTGCTTCCTGACACTTACAGGAATAGTGCATTTAACAATCTTGAACCCGAATCCATAACGCATGAGATCATCGGTTCTGCAATGAGCTACCTTGATATCCTGAAAAAGTATTATAACGGTATCTCCAATACCATGAGAGCCGAAAAGGATGCACTTATAACCCGTCTTCAAGCCGAAGATAAGACCGCTTACAATGATCTAAAGGAAAGGTATGCCAACGAATCTCTTGAGGAATTTGTCACCGGGGGCAAGAATGAATCGATACAGATGACGGTGGTTCACAAGGGCAGGATCGTTCCATATTACAGACCGATATATATGGAGCCCTACAGCAATTTTGTCAAGGCTCACTTCTATTCGCCTGTAAAAAAGGTATTCGGGAAGCCTGTCGACACTTTTATCGTTAATGTGGTTGTACTGTGGTTCATGACAATAATGCTTTACCTTGCTCTTTATTTCAGGGTACTTAAAAAGATACTCGATTCCGGTGAAAACATTTTTGGAAGAAAAACCAAAGGATTAGAATAGAAAAAGGGGCGTCACCACCCCTCTTATTTTTTGGAATAACCGATCAGATAACAAACTGTGCGATCTATTCTACGATCTCGATCATTTTGAACGGTACCCTGATGATGGATTCATAATCCTCACCGGCTTCCAGCATATCTTCGTCGTCTTCCTCGTAATACCAGTTCACTTCAACTTCATTTTTCGACTTGTGAATAGCCTCGAGCTTCTTGAACACATCAAGAATGCATTTTGAAGAGCTTGTATTGAAATACTCGAGCCTGATGTTCACTACCGTTTTGGCCAGAGGTGATTCCTTATAGCTGTCGAGCCAGTCGACAAGCGGCTTATAGAACTCAACGGAGTTTTCAGGAATTGAGCGTCCCTTGATTTCAAATACACCTTCTGCCGAGTCAAATTTTACAGTCGGGGTCTTCGGCGTTCCTTCAATGATGATCGGTTCCATTTTATTAAGTTTTTATTGTTTACTGTTTTGTTGTTAATTGTTATTCTCTTTCATCCACCAGTATGTTAAGGTAGAAGAAGGAGTATTTATCATTATATTCCTTGAATGCATATTCTAGCTTATTTCCGGTTTTCCTGGCAATGTCGACAAGGCCAAGTCCTCCGCCGCCCTTTGCGGATATCCGCTGGTGATTCAGAATGAACTTGTACAGTTCCTTTATTTCTTCGTGACTTGACCTGTTGATCCGCTTAATCTTTTCCTCCAGTCTTTCAACATTATCGGTATTTACAAAATTCCCTGTGATAATTTTATATCCAGTGTCGACCTTTTGTACAACAAGCATACCAAATTTTTCTGACGTCTGATCTTCGAAATCGTCAGGGACTTTGTCCACATGATGATAAAGATTCTGAAGTGTCTCAACGAGAACATTATAGACCTTCTTCCTGAGCTTGGATTGTTCATTTACCTGGACCATTTTATCTTCAACCGTATCGAGCACATGATTGATGACATCAGAATCAACATTACCCTTGTAATAAAGGATGACATTGTTTCTGCCCAGGTCCTTAAAATAATTCTCTATATCGAAGGCCATTTAAGCTTCCTTTTGGATAAGGTCTCGTTTTCCGGTAACAAATATAATAAAAATGTGAAGTTACAAAATAATAACTATGCAGTAATGTGGTTTATAAATTTAAGGGCTTTTTTTGATAAAAGCAGGTAAATGTGGTGATAAATGCCATTTTTAGGCAGATTTCACTCTGCCCCCTGCTTCCTGCTGCCCTCATACAGTTCATATCCCGCAAGAATGCACTCTATCGAACCATTGTAAAGCGTGAATTTAGACTTCGGTTTTAATCCGATATTCTTCAGGTGTTCTTTCCCTGATGTTATTATCCATGCCCTGTATCCCGGGAAATTGTGCTTCAGTGAGGTTCCGATCATTCCATAAAGTCTTTCCGGTTCATCAGGCTGGAGTCTCTGTCCGTACGGCGGATTGAATACGAGGAACCCTCCTCCTTCCACCGGTTTTAAATCCTTGAAATCCATAACCCCCGCAAAGACCTGACCAGTCAATCCGGCACTATTGATATTTTCAACAGCGTGTGCAACAGCCTGTTCCGAAATATCACTGGCCCCGATCCGTACAGGTATCCTGCATATCTTTCCGTCATTCTCAAGCTTAACATTACTGAACAATTCCTCATCGTAATTCTTCCATCTGCTGAAACCAAAGAACTTCCTGAATTTGCCCGGAGGTATATTGCCAGCCATTAGCCCGGCTTCAACAGGTATCGTCCCGGAACCGCACATCGGATCTGACAATGGTGATCTGCAATCCCATCCGGATAATTTGAGTATTCCAGCTGCCAGAACTTCATTCAGCGATGCCGTTCCCTGCTCTTTCCGGTAGCCTCGTTTAAACAGAGGCACTACCGTGGAATCTATCGAAATATCCACATTTTCGTTGCTGATGTGAAGATTAACCATAACATCCGGATCAGCTGCATCGACGGAAGGCCTTCTGCCATATTTCTTCCTGAAATGATCGGCAATGGCATCCTTAACAATAAGGCCGGGGTATCCGGTATGCCCGAATAAAGTCGAATTGACAACCGGGACAACTGAAAATCTTGAATCCGGATCCATGATTTCGCCCCAGTTGATCTTTAAAGTCCTTCTGTACAGGTCATCCTTCGAAGTGATCCTGAATTCATCCACGGAAACCAGTACAGAAAGGGCACATCTGCAGCAATAGTTCACCCTGTAAAGAAGCTCGAGGTTGCCTGTGAACAGGACGGCCCTGTTCGCCGGTTTAACACCGGTTGCTCCGAGCTCCTTCAGTTCCTCAGCGAGTACATTCTCAAGACCATATAGCGTTTTCGCCGTGAAATTCATACAATTTATTCCTTTTTATTCCGTCCTTCAGGATTGCTAAAATTAATCATTTCCCGTCATTTAAATAAATGAGTACTGGTATTCATTTATATAGAATCCGCACAGAAGGGGATGCCTCACTTCGTTCGGCATGACAGTGTTTATAGGGGTCACAGGGAGAGGGAAGGCGGAATGCCTGCGGCATTCTGCCTTCCCTCTCCCTTATGATATAAAAAGGTTGTCATTCCGAGCGTAGCGAGGAATCTCCCTAATCATCAACATGTTATATAGAAAATATCTTTCGAATTTATCATCTTGTTTTTCAGAAAGCAGCCATTTTTATTCCAATTCAATAATAACAAGATGAAAAATTATACGTTTCTTTAATGCTTAAAATAAAATCAATTCGGCATGATGAAAAAGATAATATCATTATCCTGGGCCGTTTCACTGGCAATGATCTCTCTCATGTTCGTTTCATGCGAAAAGGAGAAGCCTCTCAGCGAAGCAATTATAGGAAAATGGGACGTACAGACAGTCCAGCAGGTATATTATTTGCAGGATGTCAAAGAATTTGAAACAACTTACTTCATGAAACCCGGCCAGCTCGGTTATGAGTTTACAGCAGGTGGAAGTATCATTCTGTATCAGGATGGAGATGTTTATGGAACCACAGACTATACACTGACAGGGAATAAATTGACTATAGAAGCAGGTGATCAGGATATTGAATGGGATAAGGTATCCGTTGATGGAAACACCCTTACATGGACAGAATACGAAACCGATGTTATAAATGAAGATCAACTTTGATGTCGAGGTAATCTTTACGGCGACAGGAAACTAATCCTGACGGTAACCTAAAATCTTTTTATATTCAGTGCCGTCATTGATGATCTGCAAGGCTTTATCGATGACGGTATCGTTGTCATTAATGATCCTGAAATACTCGTTGGACTGCCATATATTGCTCGCCACCAGGGCTTTAAGTATCAGCAGCATCTCTTCTTCCGAATGCGTGTACTGATTCTCATTGAATTTCACACCGGCATCCTCGCCCTTTTTAATGAATGACTTGATTTCATCATTTGTGAAATTAAACCGCTCCCTGAAGTTGTCGAAGTTCTTGAATTCCCTGATTATCCTCTCCCTGTTCATATCGGCATATTCCACAGTGAATATCCTGAAAATATCCTTCCTTGACAGAGCCCTGTAATAATCAGAAATAAAAGACGTATCCGGCGCAACAAAGACATCAGGCACGATTCCCCCTCCACCATAAACGGTCCTGTTGGAGACCAGGGTCTTGTATTTGAGGGTATCCGGCATACGGATGCTGTCTGCGGAGAATATCTCTCCGTTGGAGTACCTGCTTGCAAAGTTCTCGATGTACTTGTCATAACCATCCTTGTATGAACTTTGGATAGATCGTCCTGTTGGCGTGTAATACCTTGCTACAGTGAGTCTTATCATTGAGCCATCGGTCAGCTGGTAGCCATTCTGTACAAGCCCTTTTCCGAAGGTGCGCCTTCCGATTATTATTCCCCTGTCCCAGTCCTGAACTGCCCCGGCAAATATTTCACTCGCGGATGCTGAATTTTCATCAGTAAGCACCACCAGCCTGGTGTCTGACAAATCGCCCGTGCCAGTCGATTTGTAATCCTGTCTGGGGATCTTCCTCCCTATAAGGTAAACCAGCAGACGCTCGTCAGCAAAGAAATGATTTGCCATGTCTGTGGCTGCTATCATATAACCGCCTCCGTTCGAGCGCAGGTCAATTATCATATTCTTCATGTTGCTCTTCTGAAGCTTTACCAGGGCCTCCCTGAACTCTTTCTCGGTGGTGACAGCAAACTTGTCTAACTTAACATAACCGGTTTTATCGTCGAGCATATAAGCAGCAACGAGGCTGAAAATCGGGATCTTATCCCTTGTTATCGTAAAATCGAGAAGCTCTTTTTCTCCTTTGCGTGAAATGGTGAGGTTCACGATGGTTCCTTTTGGTCCTCTCAGTCTGGAGTATACTCCTGCAGTGGTCAGTGCCTATGTTTGTAACCTTTTCACCGCTGATGGTCAATATTCTGTCACCTGCACGCAGACCGACTTTTTCTGACGGGCCTCCGGCAATTGGTTCAACCACAATCAATGTATCATGAAGGACATTGAACTGTATGCCGATGCCCTCGAAGTTCCCCTGCAGGGGTTCGTTCATTGCCTTTACATCTTTCGCTGAGACATATGTTGAATGCGGATCAAGCTTCTTCAGGGTTGAAACAATCATATCCTCTGCCAGCTGACCCAGATTAACAGAGTCAACATAAAATGCATCTATCAGGCTGAGAGTCCTTCCTACCTTGAAAGTCTCTTCATTCAAAGCCTGTGCACTGGCATTCTGATTAAAAAAGCCCAATGCCAGTAAAACTATAATTATGGCTATCTTACTGATTTTCATATATATATATTTTTTCTGTTTTTGAATCTTAACCCTTCCCCCTACCCCTTCCCTTAAGACTAAGGAAGGGGAGGTGATTGATTCTATCGTTCAGCCTCCTCTCCCTCCCTTAACCTTAAGGGAGGGAGATGGAGGGAGGGTTAATTAATTTACTATTAACAATTTCTATGCCCTTTTGTTTTTGCTTCTTTTTCTTGTATTTACCAACTTTGCACTAGGCACTCCAGTCACTCCCAACTTCTTCCTACTCCCATTCTATCGTCGCAGGCGGTTTGGAGCTGATATCATATACAACCCTGTTTATTCCCTTTACCTTATTAATTATCTCATTTGATATTGCGCCGAGAAACTCATGCGGAAGATGCGACCAGTCAGCTGTCATGCCATCTGTCGAGTTTACTGATCTCAGAACGACAGTAAATTCATAGGTTCTTTCATCACCCATCACTCCCACCGACTGAACAGGCAGCAGGATCACTCCTGCCTGCCAGACTGAATCATAAAGACCATGTTTCTTAAGCCCCTCAATGAAAATCTCGTCAGCCTCCTTCAGCATTTCAAGTCTCTCCCTGGTTATCATGCCAAGAAGCCTTATTGCAAGTCCGGGCCCCGGGAAAGGATGTCTTTTAAGGATCATTTCAGGCAGTCCGAGAACCTCTCCCACTCTTCTCACTTCATCCTTGAACAGAAGCCTCAGCGGTTCGACAACCTTCAGATGCATTTTTTCGGGAAGGCCGCCGACATTATGATGCGATTTTATCGTGGCTGAGGGTCCGTTGACAGAAACAGATTCGATCACATCAGGATAGATTGTTCCCTGTGCCAGCCATTTTACATCTTTCACTTTTTGTGCTTCCTCCTCAAACACTTCAATGAAAATCCTGCCGATGATCTTTCTCTTCTTCTCGGGATCGCTCACTCCCTCAAGCTGATCTATAAACCTGTCTGCAGCATTTACACCGTCGACATTGAGACCTAGCTCCCTGATAAGACTCCAGCACTTTCTGATATTCATTTTTTCTCAGAAGCCCGTTATCGACAAAGATGCATGTGAGGTTCCTTCCGATAGCCTTATTCAGAAGAAAAGCTGCCACCGATGAATCTACCCCGCCTGAAAGTCCGAGTATGACCTTATCATTGCCCAGCTGTTTTTTCAGGCTGGCGATTGTTGTCTCGGCAAATGAATCAGGGGTCCAGTCGTCCTGAACATCCGCAGATCCCTGAAACGAAATTCCCGAGTATCTTCTTTCCTTCGGTTGTATGGTAGACCTCCGGGTGAAACTGTATACCCCATGTTTTTTCACCTTTTATATGAAATGCACCAGCCTTCACATCTGCTGTTGATCCTATAATCTCGTAATTATCAGGCCATTTCACGATTGTATCACCATGCGACATCCAGACCTGTGTTCCATGGGTGTACATTTGCGAACAGGGGATCGTCCGTATTGATCGAATTCAGGTTTGCCCTGCCATATTCGCGTGTGTTTGACGGAAGGACCTCCCCTCCGAAACCATGAACAAGGTACTGAGCACCATAGCAGACACCCAGCAGCGGAATAGACCTTTGATCTTCTTAAGATCAGGAATCGGGGCATTTTTGTCCCTCACCGAGGAAGGGCTGCCTGACAGTATCACCCCTTTAATGCTGTTGTCGGGCGACAGGAAAATGATTGAAGGGATATATTTCGCAATATACATTCATCTCCCTTATCCTTCTGGCTATCAGCTGAGTGTATTGAGATCCGAAATCGAGTATCAGGATTTTATCCTGCACTGTTCTGATTAGTTTTTGAAGTGTCAAATATAGACAATTCTTTTTTTACCAGCTATCTGATGGCGGCGATATCATATGTCTTTCCATCGATTGCAGGAAATGTTCTGCGGGAATATCGTTCTCGCCTCTTCGACCAGTGGCATTAATATCCCTGTATCTTGCAGAAAAATGACCTATTATCAGGGCTCTGACACCTGCTTGACTGCCGTTCTTGCCGCATCGGTAGTTGTTGAATGCCCTGTCATCCGATGCCAGCTCTTCCATGCTTTTGTCGAAAGTCGCCTCATGATATAGCAGATCGACACCCTACGAATGAGGCAAGTCTGCTGAAAGTATTTTGTATCGCTGCAATATGCGTATGAAAGCGGCTCAGGACCGGGAATGGTGATCTCCTCATTTTTTATCATCAGACCCATCTCTGGTGATAAAATCCTCTCCCTTTTTTATTGCAGGTATCCTGACAGCGGGAATCTCATACTTGTCTATCGCATTCCTTTATGATTTCCGTCGTGATGGCTTCTCCCTGAAAAGGAACCCAAAGGCAGGTACCCTGTGTTCGAGAGGAAATGAAGTCACAGTCAGGTATTTATCATCGAGAATTCTTACCGGATCTCTTGCCGGATAGAGGATTAAAATCTATTTCAAAATTCAGGTGGATATCGAAATCACTCAGATGTGACAGCAGCATCTCATGGTAATTTTCAGGAGCATAAAGATGGACGGGAGTATTTCTTCCCATCAGGCTGAATGTCGAAAGAAGTCCGTAAAGTCCGAAAACATGATCGCCATGAAGATGGCTTATAAAGATATGGTTGATCTTTCCGAACCTTATCCTGTTCTTACGGAGCTGCATCTGGGTACCTTCACCGCAGTCTATTAAATACAACCGCTCATGCGCATTGAGCACATGAGCGGAAGGAAATCTTTCTGATGTTGGCAATGCAGAACTACTGCCAAGTACTGTCAATTTCATCGGCATTCTGCACCGCAGACTACATCAGGATATCATTTTTTCAGCATCAGCAACAGTCCCGGTTATTGTAAGGACAGTATCGAGCTGAGAAATAGTGATAAGTCGTTCAACGGCTTCATTAAGACCGCAAAGAACAAATGTACCACCTGCATTTTTACATAATCTGTTGGCTACCAGGATAGCACTCAGACCTGATGAGTCGCAGTACTGACATTTTTCAAGGTCAAGGATGATATTTTTTTCACCCTTGCCTGAAACCAGCACGAGTTCAGATTTCAGTGCAGGAGCTATGTGAGTATCAAGCTTTCTCCGACTGGATCTGAATCACAGTACTGTTATTCCGGCTTTCAATATTGAAATCCATAATGTTATAATTTTGATGCCTCTAATTTATACAAATATTTCTATTTCTTGGAAGCTTTATTCTCTTTTTCTTCCATTTCTTCTTTCAAAGCTGCAAGCTGTGTGATATCACCAAGGGTTGTTTTTTCCATCACTTGTCTTGGCCTTTCTTGCTGATTTCTTTGGTGTTTCACTTTCAGCTTTCTTAACCGGAGCTTCAGCAGCTTTCTTTTCATCTTCAAAAATCCTGCTGTGAGAAACAATGATCTTTTTTGCTGATTTGTTGAATTCGATAACTTTGAACATCAGTTTTTCATCAACTTTTGCGATCATACCGTCTTCCTTGACAAGATGTTTCGGAGTGGCAAAACCTTCTACTCCATATGGGAGAGCAATTACTGCACCCTTGTCGAAAACTTCCATTACGGTACCTTCATGTACTGAATCAACGGTAAAGAGGCCTTCAAATACATCCCATGGATTTTCCTCAAGCTGCTTGTGTCCAAGGCTGAGTCTTCTGTTTTCCTTATCGATCTCAAGAACGACCACTTCGATCTCTGCATCAATTGCATGTGAATTCTGCAGGATGCTTGATCTTCTTTGTCCATGAGAGGTCGGAAATATGAATAAGACCGTCAACACCCTCTTCAATCTCAACAAAGACACCGAAGTTTGTGAAATTCCTGACCCTTGCGGTATGTTTTGATCCAACAGTATATTTCTCATCGATATTCTGCCATGGATCCGGTTTAAGCTGCTTGATGCCGAGTGACATTTTCCTTTCGGTCCTGTCGAGTGTAAGTATCACGGCTTCAACTTCATCTCCTACTTTCATGAATTCCTGTGCACTGCGCAGGTGCTGCGACCACGACATTTCTGAAACGTGGATAAGTCCTTCAACTCCTGTAGCGATTTCAACGAATGCTCCATAATCAGCCATCACAACAACCTTACCTTTAACCTTGTCGCCGATCTTCATGTCAGGATCGACTGAATCCCACGGATGAGGAGTAAGCTGCTTCAGTCCGAGAGCGATTCTCTTCTTGTCATCATCGAAGTCGAGGATAACAACATTGAGTTTCTGGTCGAGCTGAACGATCTCTTCAGGGTGATTGACCCTGCCCCATGAAAGATCGGTGATATGGATAAGTCCGTCAACGCCGCCGAGGTCGATGAACACACCATATGATGTGATATTCTTAACGGTTCCTTCAAGAACCTGTCCTTTTTCGAGTTTTGCAATGATCTCTTTCTTCTGCTGTTCAAGTTCAGCTTCGATAAGAGCTTTATGGGAAACAACGACGTTCTTGAATTCCTGGTTGATCTTTACAACCTTGAATTCCATTGTTTTGCCAACGAACACGTCATAATCGCGGATCGGTTTAACATCTATCTGTGAACCCGGGAGGAATGCCTCGATGCCGAATACATCAACGATCATACCGCCTTTGGTGCGGCACTTGATGTAACCTGTGATGATTTCATCCTTTTCAAGGGATGCATTGACCCTGTCCCATGAATTTATTGCACGTGCTTTCTTGTGTGAAAGGAGAAGCTGGCCTTTTTTGTCTTCCTGGCTTTCAACATATACCTCAACAGTATCGCCAACCTTAAGGGAGGGATTGTACCGGAATTCATTCAGGCTCACAACACCTTCCGATTTGTAACCGATGTTGATGACAACTTCGCGGGAAGTCATCTGGATTACTGTACCCTGTACAACCTCGTCAACTGCAACAGTTGAGAGTGTTTCATCGTACATGGCTTCGTATTCCTTGTGCTTTGGCGAGCTCTTCAGCTCTTCCTTTTCAAAGCTGTCCCAGTCAAATTCCTCATTTGACGGAGTACTTTCAGCCATAACTTCTTTCTGTTGCTTTCCTGGGCTTTTTCTCTTCGACCTCAGGAATAACTACTGCCTCTGTCGTCTCTATCAGCTTCTTCCGCTTCCTTTACTGTCTTCAGAGGCTTGTGCCTTTACTTCAGTTTCTTCAGGAAGCATTACTTCTTCAAGTGCTTCTTCAATAAGTTTCTCTTTTGTTTCTTTGACAACCCTTGCTTTTTTAACAGGCTTTACGCCTTCTTCTTCTTTTCAACAACCTCTTTCTTGGTTGTTTTCTTCTTACTTTCAGTCATAATAGTTAAACAATCTAATAATTAATAAGTTAGACATTATTTTGAAAAAATGGTCTGCAAAGATATGGATATATTTTAAATAACGCATAAATAAACAGAAGATTTTCATTAGTATTAATAAGGCGATCAGTGCATCAGGCACCAGGCTTCAGGAAGATCAAAACCTGAAGCCTGACGCCTGAAGCCTGTATGCCTCTATCATGAAATTTCTGAAATTCGCATGCTTCTATTATCTTTGCATATTACTCAATCTAAAAGAGAATTCTTCTATGAAAATCGCCGTTGTGGGAACAGGATATGTGGGACTTGTTACAGGAACATGTTTTGCTGAAAGCGGTGTAACCGTGACATGTATCGATAAGGATAAGAGCAAGTCAGTAAGCTCAGTGAAGGAAAAGTTCCCATTTATGAACCGGGTCTCGAGGATATGATGAGGAGAAACATGGAGAAAAAAAGGCTGTTCTTTACCTCCGATCTGAAAAAAGGAATTGAAGGAGCCGAGGTGATCTTCATTGCCGTAGGCACACCTCCCGGTGAAGACGGAAGCGCCGACCTCAGCCATGTAATTGATGTGGCAGGGGAGATCGGTTCTGAATAAAAGATTATATCGCTGGTGGTCACCAAAAGCACGGTGCCTGTCGGAACTTCGGAAAAGATCAGGAAAGCAATCGGCAGTCAGCTTTCCAGGCGTAATTCGAAAGTCACCTTCGACGTGGCTTCAAATCCTGAATTCCTCAAGGAGGGAGCGGCAGTTGAGGATTTCCTGAAGCCTGAAAGAATCGTGATCGGTGTCAGCAATGAAAGAAGCTGCCGAAATCATGAAAAGGCTCTATATGCCTTTTGTTCTCAACAACCATCCTATACTGTTCATGGACATCGCGTCGGCAGAGATCACCAAATATGCCGCCAATGCCATGCTGGCGACCCGCATCAGCTTCATCAATGAAATCGCCAACCTGTGCGATATACTCGGAGCTGATGTCAACCAGGTAAGGAAAGGAATCGGGAGCGATTCAAGAATAGGAAGCAAATTCCTCTATCCCGGAACCGGCTACGGAGGCTCTTGCTTTCCGAAAGATGTGAAGGCGATCATTAAAACAGCTCACGACAATGGTTATGAACTTAACGTGTTAAAGGCAGTTGAAAAAGCAAATGAATATCAGAAGAACGTCATCTTCAGCAAGATGGCCAAACTATTCAAAAATAATTTCAAGGATAAAACAATCGGGATCTGGGGACTATCTTTCAAACCCAAAACCGACGATATAAGAGAATCCTCATCAGTCTATCTGATCGAAAGGCTTATCGGGGAAGGGGCGAAAGTCAAAGCGTATGATCCGGCTGCAATAAATGAGGCTAAGAAAAACCTTGGAAAAAAGATCGTGTTTGCGAATGATCCCTATGAGGCACTGAAAGGTGCCGATGCCATGGTGCTGATGACCGAATGGTCGGAATTTCATCTTCCCGATTTTAAAAAAATGGCAGATATCATGAAAGGCAAAGTGATTTTCGACGGACGGAATATTTATAATCCCGAAGAAATTAAAAGGCTTGGGTTCAAATACTTTGGAATAGGAAGAAGATAGGCTGCAGGCTTCTGGCGACGGGCGTCAGGAAGAACCTCTCTCCTGTTGCCTGACGCCTGACGCCTGTCGCCGCTAAAATATATAACAAACATCATAAAGTCATTAAATGATTATTATGAAAGGAATTATACTTGCGGGCGGTTCAGGCACAAGGCTCTACCCCATAACCCATGCCATATCGAAGCAGATGCTTCCGGTTTATGATAAACCGATGATCTATTATCCGTTATCGGTTTTAATGCTGGCAGGTATACGCGACATACTTGTGATCTCTACTCCCCGCGACCTTCCCGGATTCAGGGCGTTGCTGGGAACAGGTGAGCCTCTCGGACTGAAATTCAGCTATGTGGAACAGCCATCACCCGACGGACTGGCTCAGGCCTTCATCCTCGGAGAAAAATTCATAGGGAAAGACAAGGTTTGCATGATCCTTGGCGACAATATATTCTATGGCCATGGTTTCGGTGACGTCCTTCTTCAAACCGCGAAGCTGAAAAAGGGAGCCTGCGTTTTCGGATATTATGTAACTGATCCTGAACGCTATGGCGTTGTCGAATTCGACAGGAGCCGGAAAGCAGTCTCGATCGAGGAAAAGCCTGCAAAGCCAAGATCAAATTATGCTGTAACCGGACTCTACTTCTATGATAATACTGTTGTCAAAAAAGCCAGGTCATTGAAGCCATCACCGCGCGGCGAACTCGAGATAACAGATCTGAACAGGCTCTACCTTGAAGAGGGATCTCTAGAGGTGAAGCTCATGGGCAGGGGAATGGCATGGCTGGATACAGGAACTTATGAGAGCCTGCTCCAGGCTGCCAATTTCATAGCTACTCTAGAGCAGAGACAGGGATTGAAAGCTTCCTGCATAGAAGAGATAGCATATAAAAGAGGATTCATTAATAAGAAACAGCTTCTCGGGCTTGCCGAGCCATTCAAAAAGAGCCAGTATGGAAAATACCTTATCAGAATCGCATCAGAGGAAATAAGCGTTTTCGAAGGAAAAGGAGAGTTATGGAAATAATAAAGACAGACTTCAGCGGACTCTTTGTAATTAAGCCGGATGTTTTCTCGGATAAGAGAGGCTACTTTTTTGAAAGTTTCAATACTGTTGCATATAAAAATGCCGGGATAGATTTCATGCCGGTTCAGGATAACGAATCAAGATCATCAAAGGGTGTTATTCGCGGCCTTCATTACCAGCTCCGTCCTCACGATCAGGCAAAGCTTATCAGGGTTATCGAAGGGAAGATATATGATGTCGCTCTCGATATCCGTAAAGGATCTGCCACATACGGTAAATGGTATGGCATAGAACTCGACTCTGAACATAAGACACAGCTCTTCATTCCAAAAGGTTTTGCACATGGATTTTCTGTTCTCAGCGAAATAGCAGTGATACTTTATAAGGTCGATAACATCTATAACAAGCTGTCAGAGAGAGGAATATCACTGAATGACAATGATCTGGCCATAGATTGGAGACTGGGAGAAACCATACCTGTGATAAGCGAAAAGGATACGAAGAATCCACCCCTTCACAAAGCCGATAATAATTTTTAATCACGGAAAAGTATGGCAGTAATCCTAATCACGGGAGCAAACGGACAGCTGGGAAATGAACTCAGGAGTGTTTCTGAAAGCTTTTACGGCTACGATTTCCTCTTCACCGATATCGGCGAGCTGGATATAACCAACAACAGCCTGACTTCAGACTTATAAAGAAAACCAAGCCCGACTGGATTGTCAATTGTGCAGCTTACAACTCTGTCGATAAGGCTGAGACTGAAACAGATAAGGCAATGCTTATCAACAGTGCCGCAGTCAGGAATATCTCTGAAGCGATCAGGGGATCAGATTGCAAATTCATTCACTTTTCCACAGATTATGTTTTCAACGGCAGTGCAAACATGCCAATCGATGAAAATAGTGTACCTGATCCGCAAACTTCTTATGGCAGGTCAAAGCTGGCCGGCGAGAAGGCTGCGCTGCTGCATAACAATTCGATGATAATCAGGACATCATGGCTTTATTCACGTCACGGTGCCAATTTTGTAAAAACTATTTTGTCGAAGGCAAAAAAGAATGATACACTTCAGGTAGTGTTCGACCAGATTGGAACACCCACCTGGGCGGCCGACCTCGCTGAAGCGGTTCTGAATATAGTTTCATCCGTGATCAGGAATCAGATCGCTTTTAACGCAGGGATCTATCATTATTCAAACGAGGGAGTTTGCAGCTGGTACGATTTTGCTGAGGCCATCGTCGGGGAAGCAGGATTAAGCTGCAAGGTGCAGCCCATACTTTCAAAAGAATTCAATGCAGCAGCCAGCCGGCCATTCTATTCAGTGCTGGATAAGCGTAAAATAAAAGAGACGTATAACATTGAAATACCGCACTGGAGGAAGCAGTCTGAAGAAATGTTTGGAACAAATGGAATAAATCAAAATAAATGACCCCTAACCTAACCTTCCCCCAGGGGGGAAGGAACTTTATTCCCTTCCCCCTGTGGGGGAGGGATCGGGTGTGGGGGTCATATGAAAAGTATAAGATAACAATATAATACTATATCAATATGTTACCAATTGAAGATATCCGCAAGAGAGCCCATGCATGGCTCGGAAATGAATTTAATGAAGAGACCCGTAAAGAGGTCCGCGAAATGCTTGAAAAAGATGAGAAGAAACTGATAGATGCTTTCTACCAGGATCTTGAATTTGGCACCGGAGGATTAAGGGGAATCATGGGAGCCGGCACAAACAGGATGAATATCTACACACTCGGCATGGCTACCCAGGGACTGGCGAATTATATTATCAGGCAGTGCGGCAACAATGGCATAAAGGTCGCCATCGCCTATGACTGCCGTAACAACAGCAGACTCTTTGCAGATACCACCGCCGATATATTTTCTGCTAACGGCTTCGAAGTCTACCTGTTTGAATCTCTCAGGCCTACCCCAGAACTGTCTTTTGCCATACGTAATTACAAATGCCAGAGCGGAGTTGTGATAACTGCATCACACAACCCTCCTGAATATAACGGATACAAGGCTTACTGGAACGATGGCGGACAGGTGGTCGCGCCTCATGATGAAGGAATAACCGAGGAGGTTCGTAAAATAAAATCCGTCAGTGAAATAAAATTCAACGGAAGAAGAGATAGTATAAAGATCATCGGAAAAGAGACTGATGAGCTCTTCCTTAAAGAGGTTCTGAAAATGAGTCTCCATCCCGAAATAATAAAGAAATGGAGTGATATCGGCATCGTCTACACTCCCATTCATGGAAGTGGTGTAAAGATGATACCTCCTGCACTTAAGCTTTTCGGCTTCACCAACATAATCAGCGTTCCTGAACAGGACATCGTCGACGGCAACTTCCCTACCGTCAAATCGCCAAATCCTGAAGAGCCGGGAGCTTTGAAAATGGCAATTGAGAAAGCTGTTGCGACCGGTGCGGAACTGGTTATGGCTTCCGATCCTGATGCCGACAGGCTGGGGATTGCCTGCAGGAATAAAAATGGCGACTTCATCCTTCTCAATGGCAACCAGACATGCGTGCTTCTTATATACTATATTATTACACAGTACAGGGAACTGAAGAAGATCAAAGGCAACGAGTATATTATCAAAACGATAGTTACCAGCGACCTGCTGGACAGTATCGCAGAAAAAAACAAAGTTGAATGTTACAATGTCCTTACCGGGTTCAAATTCTTTGCAGAACTCATTAGAAAGCTCGAGGGGAATAAGATATATATAGGCGGCGGTGAGGAGAGTTACGGATTCCTGCCCGGAGAATATGTCCGCGACAAGGATTCTGTGGCATCGTGCGCGCTTGTTGCAGAAATAACAGCCTGGGCAAAGAGCAGGGGCAAAACTCTGTATGAGCTTCTGATAGATATTTACCTGGAGTATGGATTATATAAGGAGAAGCTAATCAATATCGTCCGCAAAGGCGCTGAGGGTGCAAGTGAAATAAAAGAAATGATGAAGGGTTACCGGAGCAATCCGCCTGCCGCTATAAATAAAAGCAGGGTGGTGAAGATCGACGATTACGAAACGCTTGTCTCAAAGGATTGCCTGACAGGAAAAGAAACGAAGATCGACCTCATTAAATCCGATGTCCTCCAGTTCTTCCTCGAGGACGGCACTAAAATATCGGTAAGACCTTCAGGTACGGAACCAAAAATAAAATTCTATTTCAGCGTAAATACAAAACTGGAATCCGCAGCGAAATTCGAAGAGACTGAAAAGTTACTGGAACAAAGAATTCAGGGAATTATTACAGATATGAAACTGGCATAATTGAAAGTTTGCAAAGTTATAAAGTTCATAAAGTAAATTAAGGATCGCACGATTGCACGATTGCACGATCGCAAGACAATATATATATATGAAATCGTACCGAAAAGAACTCTGGTTTGAGATCCCGACACGAAGGGCATTTGTAAACATTACCGGTCAGGTTGAAAAATGCCTTCAGGAATCTGGGATCAAAGAGGGCCTGATCCTCGTGAATGCAATGCACATTAGCGCTTCCGTCTTCATAAATGACGATGAATCAGGCCTTCATCACGACTTTGAGGTTTGGCTCGAGAAGCTTGCACCTGAAAAACCTTACAGCCAGTACAGGCACAATGGCTTTGAAGACAATGCTGATGCCCATATAAAAAGAACTCTCATGGGCAGGGAGGTCGTATGTGCAGTTACAAACGGGAAACTCGATTTCGGTCCCTGGGAACAGATCTTCTACGGCGAATTCGATGGCAAACGCCGCAAAAGAGTACTTGTTAAAATAATCGGGGAATAAATACAGCGACCAGCGACCGGTAACACGGTACGTCGGGTAAGATATCAAGACTATTACAACCATCTGTAAATTGATTGTCTGATACAATCAGGGAAATTGCGAAATTTATTTCTGGTTATATCATTTCTTTACTGCCATGAAAAAATTTCCATTCATTATCCTCCTATTGCTTCTTTGCCGGCTGTACTTCAAAAGAGAAAAATCCTGATACCGGAAAAGAATTATTCCTTGATCGAAAAAGCTATCAACGCAAGCATAGGCTGGGCAAAGAATAAAAACCTTGCTTTGCTTTACAATGTTATTGCGAATGACTCTTCTTTCCTTGAGGTTCATCCCGGTGACCGTGTCGTAAAAGGTTTTAAAGAATTCCGGAGATCAGAAGAATTCTGGATGAGCCCTGACTTCAAGGCGATAAGGTATGAAATCAGGGATCTTAAGATTACAATCTCTCAATCCGGTGATGCCGCCTGGTGGTTCTGCATGCTGGATGACATTAACGAATGGAAAGGTCAGCCTGCAAACTGGGAAAATACACGCTGGACAGGTGTCCTGGAAAAACGGGAAGGCAGATGGGTGATTGTCCAGCAACATTTCTCATTCGCAAATAAATAAATACCATGAAGAAAACATCTATTCTTCTGTTACTTTCAATCGCATTTACATTCCTGGTAATCCCATTATCGGGTCAGGACATGTTTACTGCTAAAAATTCTCATAATAATAAGGCTGTCCCTTCAGGCTGTACGGTCGTTACTATTTCCAAAGGAGGTTGTGTGTTCTTTGGCGGTAACGACGATTTTATCAATCCCGACCAGTATTACTGGGTTGAACCGGGCGATTCCTCTAAATACGGAGTGATCTGGATTGGCAAGCCCGATGATCCTCAACAGGGAGTTAACGAAAAAGGGCTGGCATATGACGCCAACGGGCTTCCAAGATTTGAAGTGAATCCGCATACAGAAAGGATTGCCTGTCAGCGGAGAATATTACCACCACTATTTAATGCAGATTATGCATGAGTGCTCAAATGTGACGGAAGTCATCGAATGGGCCAATAGGCATCAGCGGTTTCCATATATGCACGACCAGATGCATTTTGCAGATAAAACCGGTGATGCAGTGATAATCAGTGCCGGGAAGGATGGGGAAATGGTATTCACCAGGAAACAACCAGGTGACGGATTCCTGGTATCCACAAATTTTAATGTTGCTAATCCGGCAAATGCATCCACTTACCCCTGCTGGAGGTATGATAAAGCCAATGAGATGCTGGGTCAGCTTGTTAACAGGGAAGGGTCGCTGAATTTCAATGATATTACAGGTGTAATGGATGCAATCCATCAGGAGAGTTCCAGCTGGACAATTGAAACCCTGGTAGCTGATCTTGTCAATGGTGTTATTTACCTTTACTATTTCTACCAGTTTGATGATCCGGTTATTATAAATGTTAAGGAGGAACTGGCAGATCCCCGGGAAGCTGGTCCTTTCAGCAGACTTTTCCCGGAAAACGTACAACTGGAAGCTGCAAACCGCTACAGACAGGTAACAAAGAGTATCAGGATAAATAATGTCGCTGGCAGATCGTGGAGTGCCCTGATAATTTTCAGCATGATTTTACTGTTTATTATTCCTCCTCGCAATAAAGGACTGAGATTCTGGATACCCGCCGTCCTTGTACTTGGTCCGTTCGCTTTACTTACAAAACTTCTGGTTGTGAATTCAGGGAAAACATCAATATGTCGGAGTGCTGTTATTGAGACGGTCGGGAACCTGATGCCTGTTATTATTTCTTACCTGGTTGCACTGGTGGTCATGATTCTGAAAACGGCATCAGGAGGTATCAGCCAGCAGCAGCAGGCTTTGCTTTTACTCGCCTTTCCTTTATTGGCATCATGGATCATTTTCCAATCTCCTCTGCTGGCAATAACAGGAAAAAAGAACTTTTTCAAATTTCTGTTTCAGCGTCTTCCCCAGGTATTGGTTACCACATTTCTTGTACTGGGCGGGATTTTCCCTGTTTCCATGGTGCTTGTAAACAGAACCATCGCAATGTCACAGTTAATACCTCTGTCACCCTGGATTGTGATGACCTGGTGGGCAATAATTGTCGCAGGCAGCCTGATTGGTGGATTATTTGTTTTTTTCTACGAGCACTGGGCAGTAAAGAGAAGTTATCAGGCATGGAATGTTTATGGCGGATCTGAAAGTGAAGTAACAACACCAACATGGGGTAAAATCTGGTGGTGGATAATTATTAGTATTTTTATCTTTCTGGCCGGACTTATTGCGGGAGTTATGCTCTTAAAAATCATGGGAACTTAATAAGATAATCTATCAGGAACCTGAAAAAAAATTATGCTCCGGAAAATAAATAATCGAATCCTATGAAAAAGATTTTTATTCTTTCCCTCATACTTAATACCCTCATTTCCATTTCTCTCTGTTCCCAGGATAAGAAGGTTCCTGTTGATCCATCCGAAACATGGGCTAACAATCAGCATCAACCTGAGAAGCTGATGGATGCAATCGGACTGAAAGAAGGGATGACCGTTGCCGATATAGGTGCAGGCAGGGGAAGGTTTACTGTATTCTTCTCCGTCAGGGTGGGAGAAACAGGAAGAGTATTTGCAAATGAAATAGATGAAACTGCCCTTGAATACCTGAAAGAGAGATGCGAAAGGAACAGCCTGAATAATGTCACAACTTATCTGGGAACGGTAGACAGCCCCATGCTGCCGTCCGGGCAGGTTGATATCGCATTTATGATGCTTACCTACCATCATCTTGACAAGCCCGTTGAGATGTTGAGAAACACTATCCCCAGCCTTAAAAAAGATGGCATTCTTGTTATAGTTGAGCATAATCCCGAAAGATCCGGCGAGACAGGAAGAGAAGTAACATCGCCTGAAAAACTGACCAGAGAGGCAGATGAGGCCGGATTTAAAATCCGAGAAATAAACAGGGAGCTTCTTGACAGAGACAACATTTACTTTCTGAAAGTTAAATAGTAATTTTGTGAAAGAATCCAACGGTACATGCAATTGCTGTGAATTAAATTGATTAATTAAAATAAAATTGCCATGGAACCATCTGATGAAATGACACGTGCAGAGAAGAATGCACTGGTGAAAAATATAATCATTAAGTTTTCTTTTGTTCCTCTGTTCATTGGACTGTTTACACTTTTACCAGCAGGAACTATTAATTACTGGCAGGTTTATGCCTACTTCGGAGTTATTGTGGTCCCGATGTTATTTGTGCTGTGGTATTTTCTGAAAAATGATCCCCGTTTCCTGGAAAGAAGAACCAGGGTCGCAGAAAAGGAAAAGGAGCAAAAACTTATTCAGTGGATTAACCTTCCGATCTTTATTTCTGCTTTTATTATTCCCGGTTTGACAGGCGGTTTGGCTGGTCGGACGTACCTGTTGAGGTAATCATTATAACGGACGCGGTGATCCTTGGAGGATACCTTATAATCTTTCTTGTCTTCAGGCAAAACAGCTATGCATCGAGGATAATAGAAATCAATATCGGGCAGAAAGTGATCACATCCGGTCTTTATAGACTGGTGAGGCACCCAATGTACCTGGGAGTCTTAATAATGTATCTGCCAACACCATTGGCTCTCGGTTCGTACTGGGGATTGATCCCTATGGCTTTTCTTCCGGTCGCACTTGTTTTCAGGATCCTTAATGAGGAAAAAGTATTGTCTGAAAACCTGGAAGGTTATAATGAGTACTGCCGCACTACAAAGTACAGACTGATTCCCTATATATGGTGATACATGCATTATCCCGGAATAAAATTCATTTAACAGTGAGGATCTTTAATCCTTGCCGGTATAATCAGAGAATCAGAAATAATAAAACTTAAAAAATGAAAAAGTTTCTGTTGCTTTTACTGATTATTAATGCATTGATAATTATTTCATGTGTTAATACCAATGACCCTTACGATTTTGAGTGGCCTGTTTCAACTCCATCGGCAGAAGGATTAAATCAGCAGAAAATAGACTCAGCATTTATACAGGCTGAGGAACTGGGATTTATCGATGCACTCCTTGTGATCAGGAATGGCAAACTTGTTGCAGAGGACTATTATAACGGATATGATGCAAATAAACCGCACCAGATATGGTCGTGTACAAAAAGCTTTATGTCAGCTCTCGTCGGTATAGCCGTTGACTCAGGACTGATAGAGAGTGTCGACAAAAAGATCATGGATTATTTTCCTGAATATGCCTATTCAGAGATGGATAGCAGGTTCTATGATGTTTCTATTGAACACCTGCTGAAAATGAGCATGGGGATCGATAACGAGGAAAACAATCTTATTCCTGTTGTCCAGACAAATGACTGGATATATCATACTTTCAGGCTTCCGTTGCTGTTTGATCCGGGGCAGAAATTTCGTTACAACTCGCTTGAAACTCACCTGTTATCGGCAATTATAACAAAAGTGAGCGGGAAAAGTGCCCGGGAATTTGCAGACGAAAATCTTACCGGACCAATGGGAATAGAAATAGCCGACTGGAAAGCTGATCCGAAAGGCTATAATACAGGAGGTTATGATATCTATATGAAGCCACGGGATATGGCTGTGCTTGGATACATCTACCTGAATGGAGGAAAGCTCAAAAACACTCAGATCGTTTCAGAAGAATGGGTAGACGAATCGCTTACGAGGACATGGCCCGACAATGGGATACAATGGGGACCGTTGACAGATTATAATTATGGTTATCTGTGGTGGCTGGGTAAAATAAACGGCCATAATATGTTTATGGCAATGGGAATGGGTGGTCAGTTTATTATTAATTTTCCTGACCTGGACCTGATAGTCGTTACTACTACCTATAAGGATATTTCATGGGACAATGACCAGGAGATACCCACACTGGAAATTGTTTCAGATTTTATTCTAAAGGCACTTTGACTTGATTCAAAATCTGAATAAATTGCTGAATCATGAATGATTACATATTCAGCCGGAGGAACTTCATAAAAAAAACAGCTGCAGGTGCCATTGGAATCAGTCTGACAGGTGGTAAAACACTATCTCTATCAGATCAGACATATAACCTTCCAAAGATCAAAGAGTACAGGAGGATGGGAAGAACCAATGCAATGGTCTCTGACATAGGGTCAGGTATACCTTATTCTGAATCAGTCTTAAAAGCAGTAATTGCATCAGGTGTAAATTTCATCGAAACAGCAGAAACATATGATAATGGCAGAAACGAGATATTAATCGGAAATATTATAAATGAATTTGAGAGAGAAAAGCTTTTCATTACAACCAAGGTAAATCTGTCAACCGGTCTGGCAACTTCCACAGATGATATTGTCAGAAGTGCTGAAGGAAGTCTTAAAAGACTGAACACTCCTTATGTTGATCTTTACATGATGCACCAGGCACAGAGCATCATGAAAGTAGCTGACAAGAGCTTCCATAAGGCCTGTGACAGGCTTAAGAAAGAGAGAAAAATCAAGTTCAGGGGATTGTCCTGTCACGGCACTTTCTGGTGGCAGGAACAGGGAGGGAGTATTGAGGATATTCTTATGGCTGCAATTGAAGACGGCAGGTATGATGTTTTGTTCTTTCCTTATAATTTTCTTGATCCTGAAATGGGGGAAAGAGTTTTACAGGCCTGTAAATCAAACGATATAGGTACAATGATAATGAAATCAAATCCCGTCAGCGTTTTTGAAAATTATGAGAAGATCATTAACCATGGTGGAAACCTTAGTATTCTTGAAAAAAAAGACTATGAAAGAAAACACTTGCAGATGGAGAAAGCCGGTAACTTCTTCAGAAAATATGGGATGACAGATATGACTGAACTAAAGAAGGGAGCATATCTCTACATTCTTTCAAACAAAGATGTAAGTACAATATGCTGCCGGTTTAAAAACTTCAATGATATTGAAATGTATATCGGATTGTCAGGTACTACCCTTGATAATCCGACTGCCAGTATACTTTCTGATTTCAGAGAGAGTCTTGGTTTCCTTAATTGCAGGATAGGGTGTAATAAATGCGAACAGAATTGTCCCGGACATCTGCCTGTAAATACGATCTTGAGATACTATTACTATTCACAGGCTTTGAAAGAAAATGAATCGTCCTCTGCTTTATACGAGGATCTTGGAGATCATAAAGCTGATATTTGCTCGAATTGCCAGGGTCACTGTGAAGATACATGTCCGCATAAGGTAGCAATACGTCTTTTACTTGCTGATGCACACAGACAATTAAGCAGGATCACATAAAATGGAGATTAAAAGCGATATAACTAGTCGCGAGAGCCCATCTCTCACTCAAAAAATGATTATATGAATAATATATCTGCCAACGCCGTTTGCGCAGTTGCGACCGTTGCGCCATTCACATAAACCACTCATCATTAAAATTGACCAGATAAACTCGGTCTGTTGAGCGCGTGAGCGCGGTATAGAACCATCTCAGATAATCGATCGTTATCTCGTTCCTGTTGAACATCCCCTGGTCGATGAATACCCTCTCCCACTGTCCGCCTTGGGCCTTGTGACAGGTGACCGCATAGGCAAATTTGATCTGCAATGCGTTGAAATAGGGATTATTCCGCACAGCTTCATACTGCTTTCTTCGGATCCGGATATCCAGGTAATCATCAAGCACGTTCTTGAAAAGCTCCTTATTCTTTTCTGCAGGAAGAGAAGGGGTGTCGAGATGAAGGACATCAAGCAATACCTTCGATTCCACCTCGAAGTCATAGTCCGGGAACCAAAGGGTCATTTCCGCAAACCTGAAACCATATCTCTCCTCGAATTTCCTGATCTTTTTCACCTCAGCGATATCACCATTCGCAATGAAGCCCGGCCCTTCCTCATCCTCCTCGACAAGAAAATAATTGTTCTTCACTACCATCACCATGTCACCGGGACTTATCTCCTCTTCCCTGAAGAATATCCTGTTCCTTATCCCCTGGTTGTAACGGTTAGCCTGTTTGTTTGAATTCACCACTATTATGGTTCCCTCCAGGCCGCAGGTGCCGTATGCGGATGAGATCTCATCTATCAGTTCCTCCCCGGTAAGCCGTTTTACATCGTTGAAATTCACGCAATCGATCGACGGACGACCAAGATCATTCTCCGCTATCTGTAGTCTCACACGTGTAGCGTTCATCAGCACTCCCGATGATTCGCTCTGACGTACGACCTGCCTGAGCTCCGTAGTGATAAGCCCGAAACCGTACTCAGCGAGCACTTTGGGATCGAGCGCAGGACTGAGAGCAGAGCCTACCGGAGGAAGCTGTGCGCTGTCGCCTACAAGGATGAGTTTGCAATCTGTCCCGGAATAGACGTACTCAAGGAGATCGTCGAGCAGCTTGCCGCTTCCGAAAAGAGAGGTGTCTGATGAAATATTTGAGATCATAGATGCCTCATCCACAATAAAATAAGTATCCTTGTGCTTGTTTTTATCAAGAGTGAAGCTTCCCATGCCGTCTTTTGAGGATTTCTGCCGGTAGATTTTCTTGTGAATCGTGTATGCCTGTCTTCCCGAATAGGATCCAAGCACTTTGGCAGCCCTGCCTGTCGGAGCAAGAAGCACCGACTTCATCCTGAGAAGCTCAAGTGTCTTCACAACTGAGCTGATAACACTTGTCTTCCCGGTTCCTGCATAACCGGTAAGAAGAAAGATCACATCGTTGGTGTTTTCGCAGATGTATACTGCAATTTTCTTCAGAGATTCCGACTGGTCGTCAGTTGGAATATTGCCTAAGTTCTTGCATAGGTTATTATATATAATGGTATCTCTCATTACAATTTACGGGGAAAAAACTGCAGCTTGGATATTTTTTCTAATTTTGTTTGTAAACTTACTTATTCTGAACAAGAATATAAAGAAACTTAATCTCTGTGTAACTTTGTGACTTCTCTGCTCTGTGTAAGTTCTTCCTTCTTTTTATTACACTGAGGAAATCCGGAGAAACACGGAGAGACACAAAGTAGAACCAAAGTAATGACAGATGCCGTTTCTGGAACTCTTCGATGAAACACTCGATATAAACTCCACGGAGAATTATGAGCTGTCGGTGCAGATAAGCTCCGATGGACTGGCTTTCACCCTTCTCGACACTATCCGGAACAAGTATGTCCTTCTTCGCTCCAGCGAACCTGATGGCGACAAATACGTTTCTGCCGACAGTATCAGCGAGATGATATCCAAAGATGATTTCCTGGTACGCAAGTACAAGAAAGTAAATGTGGTGATGCCTTCTCCTAAATTCACCATTGTTCCTGCTCCACTCTTTGATCCGGGGAAAAAAGAAGAATATTTCTCCTTCAACCTTAACAGGGATGATAATGATGTTGTGGTTGCAAACAAGGTTCCTGATCCGGATTCCTATATCGTATTCTCATTACCCAGATCACTTTACGGGGTACCTTCACATTTCTGGCCGGCCACTTATCCCTTCCATCATACGAAACCGCTTCTGAACCAGCTCTCCCATTCCAGCAAGAGCATCAGCGGCTACTATATCCATGTACATATCGAAAAGGAATTCTTCAATATCCTTGTTTATGACCATGGCACCCTCAGGTTCAGCAACACATTCAATTACAGGAATATATCGGATATTTTATATTATGTCCTGAACGTGTACAAATCGATGGGTATCAGCCATGAGGAGCCACTGCATTTCAGCGGACATACAGGCAAATATGATGACATATGGTCGGGATTTTCAATGTATCTCCGAAATCTGAAATTCACAGGTCCGGCTGGCAGCTTCACTTTCAGCTATGTCTTCAACGAACTGGAGCTGCACAAGTATATAAATCTCTTCAGCGTAACCAGTTGCGAATAATAGGCGGAAAATACAAAGCCAGGAGGATCACTCCCCCTGCCGGCTTTAAAGCCAGGCCGACAACTGACTTTGCCCGGGAAGGACTTTTCAACATCCTCAGCAACAGGATCGATTTCGAGGAGATCATCGTCCTTGACCTTTTCTCCGGTACCGGCAGCATAAGCTATGAATTTGCTTCACGGGGGGCAAAAGAAGTGCATCTGGTGGAGAGAGACATGAAACATATTGCAGGAATCAGACGTATAATTAAAGATATGGGCTTCACCAGCATCAGGCCAATCCATATCGATGTGAAGGCATATCTGAAAACCTGCAAGGTGAAATATGACATCGTATTCGCTGATCCGCCATATGAACTTGCCTGGCTTAAGGATATACCCGACCTTGTTACAGATTCAGGAGTAATGAAGGAGGATGGGTTTTTAATCCTGGAACATCCGCGTAATATGACCTTCTCGGGTCACAAGTATTTCTTCGAGCACCGCAACTACGGAGGGGTTAATTTTTCATTCTTCAGCGCCGGCTGAAAAGATTCCGGTCTCCAGACTTCCGTCTTCGGTCTTCTGTCTTCGGTTCTTCCGTCTTCGTCTTCGGTCTTCCGTCTTTTTCCGTCTTCCGTCTTCCGTCTTCCGTCTTCCGTCTTCGGTCTTCCGTCTTCATATATACATATCATCCACATTGGTTTTAGCCAGATCAATCATCAGCTTGCTGATTTTATCCACGACGGCAGCAAAATACTTCTGACCTTTTTCAGGAGTTGCTCCCGATGGATCGCCAATCCCTGTATCACTTGTGACCTGCAGCCATTTGCGTTCTGCCCATGCCCATTTTTCATTCAGGGCTCTTATCCTGAATTTTTTTGCTGATCCCTTTCCGGCTTCGGAAAGCGGAAGCACCAGTTCCGGAGCAAGAAACTGCATAAGGCTGGTTTCCATCTCATCGGCATGTCCTCCTTCCTTTTCAAAAAAGTCTGAATTTTCAACCGCCTGGAACCAGTTGCATGTACAGATGAACATTCCCGGATACATGGCACCCAGTTCCCTGATAATCTGTTTAAAATCATTGCCTCCGTGGCCGTTTAGTATTAACAATTTGCAGATCGACTGCCGGTTCAAGTCATCCACGATGTCTTTCAGGATTGAAAATTGTGTGCCCGGATTCAGGTTGATTGTTCCCCTGATGTTCAACTGCCCGGTATTGACTCCAAAGGGAATTGCCGGAAGCACGATGATCTTTGCCCCTTCTTTAAAGGCCTTGCCTGCCGCTTCGGCAGCAATACTTTCTGTTTCGATATTATCCGTGGTGAAAGGCAGGTGCAGGTTATGTGCCTCAGTAGCTCCCCATGGCAGAATGGCCAGTTCGATCGGAGTATCTTTCAGGGCTTTCCAGTTTGTTTCTGCTAAGAGATATGGTTTCATTGAAATAGTGATTGGTGATTAGTGATTAGTCATTGGTGATTAGTGAATAAGTATTAATGTTGTGCCGGGTTACCGGCATTAAATCTCTTAAAAATTTGCTTTGTTGATCGCTGTTTAATAATTTTATAGCCTGAATACTCAATCAATAAATATTTCTGATGAAGAAAAACAGTTTTGTAATTGAGTTGATAAAAAGTCCGCCATTTATTTTTTTCATAGTCCTGGCAACCATCATAGTTGCTGGCCTGCTTATTGCCCAGCACAGGCAGAAGGTCATCCAGATGAAGGAGGAGATCCTCTATATCCAGCCAAAACCGTCAGAATAATTCATAACACAGACATTTTTACCAATACCACCCCGTGCCGTCCTACCTTTGCGGTGAATTTATTATTGAAAGTCCCCAGATCCTTTTGCCTCCAGAGATCTCTTACCTCCTGTCTGCCTTTTAATCCCAGGTCGGACCAAAGTGCAGTCATCCTGGCATCCGCATCTCCCCTGTTGAATAGACCCACAGCGATCGAGCCATCCTCGAGTTCTCTTTTCCAGACTTCCAGTCCTTCATTTTTTGAAACCCTGTAACCTGGTTTTCCAAGCGGATCCTGGTCAACTTCAATAACTTCATCATTGGTTAAAAGGCTGAGTGTAAAATCATCGAGCCTTGTAATATCGCCGCTGAAGATCAGTGGCGCTGACTGTATCGACCACAATGATATCTGTGTATATTGCTCGTTGGGTGTCAGGGGCGACGGAGCAGTGCCTCCTTCCCAGTTGCTCAGGTAACCTATGAGGAGATAGTCCGGGTCGTTCCATCCGCCAGGGCCGCCGTATTTATAAAGCTCATTGCCGGTGAATACGTCGAATCCGTCGCGGAAGAGTGCGGTGCCTATTCCATCGAACGATCCGCCCAGGTCGCCGGCAGTCCTCCAGCTGTGGCCTCCGACACTTTTACCCCACTTCCAGACCTCGCCCATTCCGTATTGGCAGAGATTCAGCACAATATCCCTTTTTTGTTTCTTAAGTATTTCGCTGATCAGAATATATGGTTTCTGCAGGTCCGGTAAAGTATCCCTGCGTCCCACTTTGGTATATGAACACCAATCGTATTTCAGAAAATCGAATCCCCACTCCACAAATCGTTTCACATCAAGCTCCTCATGCTGGTATGCTGCTACAAATCCGGCACAGGTTGTTGGTCCCGGTGAAGTATAGATCCCGGCTTTCAGACCAAGAGAATGGATATAATCCGTCATGGCCTTCATGTCGGGAAACCTTTTATTTGAATTTATCATCCCGTTCTCATCGCGCGGAGCTCCCAGAAGGCTTGAATCCTTCGATGTCTCCTTGATCGACCAGCAATCGTCGATATTCACATACATGTAGCCATGGTCGATCATGCCTGAACTAACCATCGCATCGGCAGATGCCCTCATGATGCTGTCGGTGATGTGGTTTTCCCACACATACCAGCTGTTCCACCCCATGTGAGGCGTCAGCGCGAGATTGTCGCCGCATACGATCTTAAACTGACGCTCTGCTGACCCTTCAGCATTGGTCACTTTAAAAGTGGTGATATATTCTCCCGGGGTACTGATCGTGCCAGCTATCTGTCCTGTGTTTTTGTCGCATACAAGTCCGTCAGGGAGGTTTATTACCTCGTATTTCATCGGCTTTGTTCCGGTTGCAGGAATTGTAAACAGTAAACGGGGAACCAGGGCGAACTCCGAAGATCTTTGTTCCGTTGATCCTTGGCTTTGGGCCTGGTTTTGGAGTGAGAACAATCCTGGTCTCTTTAATTACATTTTCGTCTGAACATGAAATCAAGAGAGCAGCGATGAGAGTAATTGCCTTGAAATGAACTAATAAACGAATTTTCATAAAAATAATGTCATATGTTGACTGATAAAGTTATCAAAATAAATTGATTAACTTGGTTTCAAATATTAGCAAAGATAATCGCTCCCGTTTGCTTCTTAAAAGATACATAAGCCTGCTGATTTTCCTGGTTATTTTGAATATATCTGCCTTCTCCCAGCCATATATCAAAGGGATCATCGTTGAGAAAAGCTCAAAGCTTCCGATTGCATTTGCATCAGTAACTTATCAGAAGGAATCCTTGCCGAGAGGTGTTATTTCAGACATTCACGGAAAATTTGTGATAACGGACAGGGACATAAAAGGTCTCCAGGTATCATGTGTCGGTTATCAGAAGCAGAATGTGACGATCACTCCTGACATGAGGCTGTCAGAACTGGTGGTGGAGCTCAAAACCGACACGCTGAATATTGGTGAGGTGACAATTACTCCCGCAATGAATCCTGCAGTCAGGATCATGAGGGAGGTATTAAAAAACAAGAAGATTAACGATTTTGAGAACTACGATAAATACACCTATCAATGCTATCTGAAGACCATCCTGAACCTTAAGCTCTCATATAATGCGACTGCGGAAGACAGTGCAACGATACGGAAGAACAAAGATCTGAACAAGCATGCCAGCTTCATCTCCGAATCCATGATCTTGTCTTCCACGGTTGAACCGGAGAACTGAGAATAAAGTCATTGCAGTAAAAACATCCGGATTTGACAATCCGGTTTTCGGACAATATTTTGTCTCGGTGTTCCACAATTCGATCTCATTTTACAAAAACAACATCACCCTGTTTGCCTTGCCGGTCTCGGAGGACATGACAAGTGCAGAATACCTTAGTCCACTTTCCGATGAATGCCTCAGAAGCTATAATTACCTGCTCGAGGAGACATATGAAAATCCTTCCGACACATTATATCTTATCGAGTTCCACCCGAAAAAAGGATCGAATTTCAATGGACTGAAAGGCAGGCTCTATATCAGCTCGAATGGATGGGCCGTTAAAAACATTGTGACGGAGCCCTTCGAAAAAGGACTCATTGATTTCAGGTTCAGGCAGGATTATGAATTCATCGACGGCCGGTGGTTCCCCTCCGGACTGGACGAGGAAATAGGATTCATCTCCATGAAGTTAAACAAGAAGATCCAGGCTGTACCGGTGTACAGGATAACATCCAGGATCAGCAATGTCGATTTCAATCCGTTGATCAGCATCGATTCGATTAATTACGAGAAGGTTTATCTCGATGAAGCAATGATCCTGAAGAGTGAATCGATTCTTGATGCTTCAAGACCCGATTCCCTCTCCGCCGTAGAGAAGAACACTTATCAGTTTCTCGATTCAATCGGAGAAAAGTACAATTTCAATTACTGGGCCGAGCTGTATCCATATCTGGCTGTAGGGAAGATCCCGGTTAAATTCATCGATATCGAACTTGAAGAGTTCTTCAAATACAACGAATATGAAGGCAGCCGTATAGGATTAGGATTGAGCACCAATGACAAATTCTCGAAAGCGTTATCACTGGGTGGATTTGCAGGTTATGGAATCAAAGACGGCGAATTCAAGTACGGAGGACATGTAAAGTTCTATCTTGCACGAAAGAGCGACACCGAGCTCAGATTTTCATATCAGAATAATCTGAAGGAACCAGGCATGGACCCCCGCAGCGGTTTTGAACTGCTCTCCCTCAACGAATACTTCAGGGATTATTTAGCCTGGCGGATGGACAGATTCATCGAAGAGAAAGCTGAACTCAGCTTCCGCCTGTCGCGGTACCTTAAGATTTCATCATCGCTCAGCCTGAGGGAGATAATGCCGACATATGAATATGAGTACCAGGGTGTGCCATTGACGGATTTTTATGCCGATGAGATAAAGATATCAGCCAGATATGCTTATGGAGAAGAGATACATATGTTCGGCAATCAGAGGATCGTATTTCTATGATGGGAATCCTGTCGTCACAATTGACTATAAAAGAGGTTTCGATATGCTTGAAAGGGAGAGCTATAATTATAACAGGATAGAGGCTTTTGTGGATATCACCGCTTACAAGGGAAGGCTCGGTCAGACCGACTTCAGGATTGCAGCCGGATATATCGACAAGCCTCTGCCTTACAGCCTTCTGTTCACTGGTGAGGGAAGCAAGAGTTACTTCCCGATCCTGATAAACAACACCTTTCAGACTATGCAGCCTTACGAGTTTCTCTCTGACAGGTATGTCAATATATTCTTTACGCACAATTTCGGTTCACTCCTGCTTGAAACGCCAAGGTTCAAGCCGAGGTTCATAATTGCACACAACACAGGCTGGGGAACACTCAGGGATGCTTCCGACCATGGGATTGATTTCAGTATCAAGGATAAAGTATATCTCGAATCGGGTTTGCTGATAAACAATATCATAAGGTTTAAGGTATTCAACTTATATTATATAGGCTTTGGCGGAGGGGCATTTTACAGGTACGGACATTATGGATATGATAATGTTTTCGACAATCTGGCCCTGAAAGCAACATTAACGGTAGCGCTTGAATAGCAAAAGCCCCCCGGTCATAACCCGGAGGGCATCTCGCTGTGTTGCCTCTAATAGGTGTGAGGCATTTTAGAGCTTAACCTACTCCTCTGAGATTCCAGGCTTTCTCCTGGTAGCAAGGCTTGAAGTCGTTAAATATTACTATGGCAAAAAAACAGAAGCCTGAATTAAAATCTAATGAAAGATACAAGTGATAAAACTCATTTCAAAGCTGATTTTGATAGGTAAATAGATTCCGTTGACAAGGAGAAGAATATATGCGACTAAAGAAAATGAGGCATGGACGGCGAATAAAATCTTATGTAGAATTGATAGATATATATGAGGAACGTTATGTTTTTAATTACAGCTTTATTTCTATATTTGAGAATGATTTATTTTTCTAACCTTAAAACTACCACTATGTCTAAAGTACTTTGTTTCCTGATCATCGTTTCTTTTATTGGTATTGGTTCGTGCAAGAAGGAGATTACCGATCCTTCTTTCTGCGGTACTGCCTGGTCTCTCCAGCTTACAGATGAATTAACCGCATTAACAAATGCCGCAATGGCATATTCAAGCAACCCGACACCAGTCACCTGCAGTGCATACAAAACAGCTTACCAGGGTTATCTTGATGCATTGAAACCTTTTCTGGATTGCAGTGCATGGACAGCAGCGGAAAAGGCTGATCTGGAGGAAGAAATAGCTGATGCTGAAGCAGATATAAGTACTCTCTGCGACTAAAAATAAAAAGCCCCTGAATTACAGGGGCTTTTTATTTTCTATCAGCGGTGCGGACGGGACTCGAACCCGCGACCCACGGCGTGACAGGCCGTTATTCTAACCAACTGAACTACCGCACCAAAACTTAATGCGGTGCAAAAATAAGCGAAATTTTGGTTGTGCAAAATAAATTTGAAAAAAAACACCGCTTTATCAAAATGGTATTTATGACAAAGCCATTGTTTATAAATCCGCGACAGCCTTCAGGGAAGCGGCCGGGAGATGGGATAATTTAATTAAGAAGTGTTAATTAATCTTTATCACCCCTGCCCAACCGCCATTTTTAGCCATTGTAACCTTTATAAGCTCTCCCCCTTTTATTAACCTTGTCGATTTCTTCAGCTCCGCAGGGACTTTATCCGAATTTTTTGTATCTGCCCATATTTCTGCCTTATAAATACCCTCAGGGAGGAAATCCATATTGATCTCAACCGTCTTGCCCACACTGTTATTTAAAATCCCTACAAACCACTTATCACCGTCCCTCTTTGCGATTGCCACATAATCACCCGGATAACCTCCCAGGAACCTGATGTCATCCCATACAGTTGGCACTATCCGCAGAAAATCTGCACCGGGTTTTCCGATAATGTTGTCGGGATGGTCGCATACAACGGTAAGAGGACTTTCATAAATAACGAATTTTGAGAGTTCCGACGCGCGGGTGTTCCAGACAAGAGCCGGTGTCTGAAGTTTAAACTTCTCTTTGGTAACATTCAGAAATCCTCCGGGCGTGTAATCCATCTGGCCTGCAAGCATCCTTGTGAAAGCCAGTTTTACATTATGTTCCGGACTCATCTTATTTGAGAATTTATAGTATTCGTTGCCCATCACTCCTTCCCTGGTGATCATATTGGGCCATGTTCTTATTATGCCATCGGGCTTGTATGCGCCATGAAAATCAACCAGCAGCTTGTTCTCTGCAGCGCATTTAATAATTTCATGGTACCAGTTGACCATGTCCTGGTCGTCGCGATCCATAAAATCGATCTTGATACCTGCTATGCCCCATTTATTATATATCGGAAATGCTTCCTTGTAAGCTGCATTACGGTTAACATCGCTGGAATACAGCCATAAGATTATTCTGACATTTTTTGATCTAGCATACCTTATTATTTCAGTCATATTTATTTGTGGAGCCCATTTTATAATATCTGCTTCAGGGGCATTGAACTTACCGTACCATTGCCAGTCGACAAGCATATATGGCCATCCCATCTCTGATGCCATGTCGATATATTGTTTTATTACAGGCATTTCCATTTTCACTTCACCGCTCCACCAGTGGTCCCAGGCACTCATGCCAGGCTTTATCCAAGACGGATCGGCTATTGCACACGGTTCATTAAGGTTCGTGATTATCTCTGATTCGATAAGTACACCCGGATCTTCGCCAATCATCAGTACCCTCCATGGAGTATATACCTCATCAGAAAATCTGACCTTAACACCGTCCTCAGGTTCACCAGGGAGAGGTACCAGTTTAGTAACCAATTGGTTGGCATTACCGTTTGTTCCGATATAGAAAGCGGCATAATTATCAATATCAGCCTCGGTGATCGCAACCCAGCAATCTTTACTATACTCCATAAGTAATGGCATTCCGGCGATCGATTTATCAGTCAGGTAACTCAAAGGGTGTTCAAAGAATTCAGCTTCGTTGGAAGAATTGTAACCTTTGCTGTATTCAACTATCCAGGCTTTCGGATCTCCTGGAATATTGAAGGTTGTGAGTTCCCTTGTTATCTGCCTTTGACCTATGCTGGCGCTCCTGAGAAGTCTGAAGCGGAATGCTGCCCCGTCATCGAATACCCTGACAGTCATCTCCACCAGACGCATTGGTGCAAACTTTTCTTTCAGTATCAGTTGCAGCTCGTTATAATTATTCCTGATCGCGGCATGCTTTGACCTGACAACAGGGCTCCATGTCTCATCCACAGATTTCGAAAAAGATCCGGCGAGAGCAAAACCACCGGCTAAAATGGGTTCACCCCTGAACTCGAATCCCAAAGGTGACGGATCAATAATACCTTTCCCCTTAAATGTGACTGAATAATTAAGTTTATCCTCATGATTTACAGTTACAACAATGTTTTTATCAGGAGACTGGATCATTGTCTCCTGTGCAAAAATGTCGGAAAGGGGAAGAAGAAACAATAAAAAGAACAGAATCGTTTTCATATTTTTAATATCATTTTATTATCATCGTTTCAAAATCAGTAGAATCGACCCAGCCTGCTGCGGATTTTGAGATTTCACCTTTCATATACCTTTCGTAGAAATTTCTTGTTTTTTCTTCAGCATAAATATACTTGTCGAATACATCTCCATTGCCTAGCATCCTTGGATCAGCCTGTTCTGTTAATTCCTTAATAAGCTGGTCGTAAAGGTTCTGTTTAACCTGCCGGTATTCCTGGTTAGCGGCCAGGTTTTTCATACATTCAGGATCAGATACTATATTATATAGCTCCTCACCTGTCCTTTTACCGAAGCTTAACTCCCACAGATCATGTGACTGATTCCTCCTGTTCATATTTAAAATCAGTGATTTGGTAGGGCTGCCATCGGTATTCAGGTAACCTGTCTCGGGATTGCAGACAGGCCACCTGTCGGGTTTGAAGTTAACCAGGAACAAGAAACCGTCCTTAACGATTCCCCGTACCGGATATCCCTGATCTTCCGGGCGGCCAACATCATGACGCTCCTGGCCGATCAGTACATGGTCACGCCTCCTGTCTACCTGTCCTTCTTTATGGGAAGAAAATATACTGGTAAAACTCTTTCCCTCCAATGGCTGCATCCCGCTCTCTTCCTCCCTTATACCTGCAACTTCAAGAATTGATGGGGCAAAATCAATAAAGCTGATATAATCTTCAACCACCCTGCCCGGATTTTTTATTCCTTTTCCCCACATGACCGCAAGGGGCATATGGTTCGAATATTCATAGGCATTCCCCTTTATCCTCGGAAAAGGCATTCCATTGTCGGCTGTGACAATAACAATCGTGTTATCCAGTTCACCGGTTTCCTCCAGGATACTAAGCATCCTATTCAGATGATAGTCAAAGTGTTCTATCTCGTATGCATAGTCGAGGATATCATTTCTGACCGTATCATTGCCGGGCCAGAATTTAAATATATCAGCAATGTCTGAAAGGCTTTTCCCTCCTTTTGAAACACCGGAACCGTATTCATATCTTCTGTGTGGTTCTGTTGAACCGTACCAGAAGCAGAAAGGTTTGTCAGGGTCACGCGAGTTGATAAAATCCATAAAATTGGCAGCATAGTCATTATTCGAAATGCCCGATGCCGGAGAAGTTGATTTATTCTTATTGTATGCCTTTCCCGTAATCAGTCTTTGGCCTCCTGTTGAATCGCGGGCGATACCCGGCCCCCATCCTTTTGCTGTGAATCCGGTGGAGTATCCGTTTTTCTCCAGAGCTTCCATGAATGATGTGAATTTGGGAGGGAAAAAAGACACGTGATTACCGGCTTCCTCCAGCTGCCAGCTGTTCCTGCCTGTCAGAAAACATGCTCTTGACGGCGCGCACTTTGAATTTGGGGTGTAGGCATTGGTGAAAAGTATGCCATCGCGCGCTACTCTGTCAAAGCCTGGAGTATTGACAAATGAGCATCCGTAAGCGCTCATGTGAGGATATGAAATATCGTCTCCTATTGCAATCAGGATATTCGGCCGCTCGCTTACCTTATCGGTACAACCTATCAGTGTCAGTGGTGAGATCGCAACAAAGGTTTTAATTAGTGTGTTTCCCATATACTTTTGTACTTTTCGTTATTCATTTGATCCATACCCTGTCGTTCCATGGAGAAGAGAAGGCAAGTATCTATTATATCACTTATTATCAATATATTCCAGTACTATTATTTTCAGGATATTAGCAAATTTTACATAAGGGATCTCTTCCCTCTTAAAAAATTTCAGATGATCGCCTTCGAGAAGCGTGATCTCTTCAACGGGGAGATCAAGCCTGCCTGAATAAATGTATTTGATATTCGGATAGGCATCATCTCCCTCGTTGCAGTGGTACTCTTTAAAAAAACTGTACTCCTTCAGATCAAAATCCAGCTCTTCCTTAACTTCCCTTACAAGAGCCTCTTCAGGAGTTTCACCTTCTTCAACATGTCCGCCGATCAGATCCCAGTGAAGAGGAAAGGGAATGCCGGGTTTATTATCCCTTCTATAAAGAAGAATTTCGCCCGCGTCATTTTCAAATATTATGGCTGCTATCTGTTTCATAAAACTCTATTGTTAAAACTCTGTGCAACTCCGTGGTTCTCTGAGTATCTCGGTGTAAATTCTTAATATTCTTTTTGTTACACAGAGGAAACCAGGAGAGACACAGAGTCTCACAGAGAGTAAGACAATTAGTCGCTCAGTTTGTCGGTTTCCTTTGGCTTCAATGTCGTGAGAAGCAAGATTACTGCTGCTGTCACAGGTATTGCCAGGAGCGCCATATCCCTTCCAAGGTTGCCCGCATCAGTCGATCTGCCAAGCCATTCTGTGATAAATGCTCCGGCAAACACTCCGGTCATGTTCATCAGCCCATAGCCTGCCGCACGGTGGCGGGGCGATACAAACTGGCACAGTATCGGCATGTTGTTCGCATCAAACATTCCGAAGCCTAAGCCGAAGAGAACGCCACCGGTTAACACGCCTGCCAGTCCGCCTCCGAAACCTAACAGAAACAGTGCCGGTACCGTAAGCGACAATCCGATGGCACCGGTATATATCCTGCCCCTGAGATTCTTCATTATCCACCTGTCGGCTGCGATCCCTCCGGTTATCACTCCGAGAAAGGAGGAGAATGCGATCGTGATTGTGCTCAGAGGACCGGCCTTTGCCATCTCAATGTTCAGGCGTATCTGAAAAAAGCGTCGGAAGCCAGTTCTTTATCGCCCATCCCGGAAAACTTGGAACAGCAAAATAGAAAAGGATCACCCAGAAGCTGATCGTACCCAGCAATAAGCCCAGGCTTCTGCCCACTGAACTGAAACCGCTGCCGGAAAACCTTGATGTCTGACTGCTGAGTCTCATCGACTCTGTTTTCATGGAGGAACATAACCAGAATGACGCTGTATGCTATGCCAATAAGTCCGAAGCTGTGAAAGGCAATCTGCCACGACCATGTGTCTGCAACCGTTGCTCCGAAACCACCGAGAGCCTGACCGACATATAATCCTGTCATGTGTATCCCCACGGCAAGCGACCTTGTGTTGCCACGATGGTAATCAGCTATCAAAGCGAGTCCTGCAGGTATATAGAGCGCCTCGCTGACACCCATTATGCACGCAAGCCCATCAGCTGGTTGAAAGTTGTTGCATAACCCATTGTCAGCGTTACGAATGACCATACACCAAGACTAACGATTATCAGCCATTTGCGATTGATGCGGTCGGCAATGAGACCTGCCATCGGAGACATGAATCCATAGATCCAAAGGAATATGGCCAGCAGCTTTCCGAAGTTTTCGGCTCTCTCCAGCTCATGAATATCGACCATGATTGAAGATTTCATAGTCGACAGCATCTGCCGGTCCATGTAATTCAGCAATGCCACTCCCCACAGCAGTCCGACTACCAGCCATGGGTACCAGGACCTATTTTTCATTTTTCAACTTTTCAGTTGTCTTCCAGACCTGGTACAGACCGCGGGGTATATGAAAGCATCCTTTCCATTTACCACCTTTCAGAGGCAGAAGCACCTCTCCTCTCCTGTTCAGGTATCCAAACCACTCTCCAAATTCAGGATCGGGAAAATGAGACCAGGTGTACTCGTCGATCCTTTCAAACCACCTCAGGCATTCCCTGTCTTGTGTATGATAATAACCCTTAATAAGGCTGACCAGGGCTTCGATATGAACCCACCAGAGTTTCTGATCCCACTCAAGCTGTTGTGGCGGATGCCCTTTGATGTCAAGAAAATAGAATATACCTCCGTATTCCTTATCCCAGCCGTATTCAATTATATCCAGAGTTCTTTTTAAAGCTCTGTCAGCCAAAGCTTTATCGCCGCTTCGTTCCGCAAGGTCCATAATGAACCACATTGCCTCTATTCCATGTCCGGGATTGATCAGACGTCCTTCGAATGAATCGGAGAAGGTTCCGTCGTCATTTATGTTTTCCCGTATGAGTCCGGAATCTGGATCGTAGAAAACATCCATCACATCTCCGATACAGCGGTCTATTGTCTCTCCAACATACTCCTTGTCGAGCAGATGCTCAATTTCGAGTGTGAGGTTGCAAAGTATCATAGGAAGTGAAAAACCTTTAAGCAGACGTGTGCCTGCAATAGTTTTGTCGTATATGCCTTTTGGGTTGCCTGCCCTCCTCAGGATATTATTGAAAGTGTTTATGGCAATTTCGGAGTATCTTTTTTCACCTGTAGCTTTTGCCATCTGTGCGAATGCCATCGTTGCAAAACAGTCGGAGAAAATATTATATGGAGCCACAAGAGGTCTTCCGTCCTTAGTAAGCGAGAAGTACCAGTTGCCCTTACTGTCGCGTCCGTGCTTTTCCAGAAAACGTGCACCTTTTTCTGCTATTTCAAGCCATTTCTCCTTCTGTTCAACCTTATTGTACAGCGATGCGAACATCCACACCTGGCGGCACTGAAGCCATATAAACTTGTCGGTATCGTAAACTTTGCCCTCGCGGTCGAGGCAGGTAAAAAACCCTCCATGCTCCCTGTCGATGGAATGCTTTTCCCAGAATGGTATGATATTCTCAAGAAGTTCCTTGCGGTATTTTTCAGCCAGAAGATTAAAGTCGCAGTTCATGGGTACTCATTCAGGATTCATTTCTTCGAAAAAAACTTCTCCATTTTTAAAAGCTTCACATCCTTTTTCAAAATCAGCATAACGCCGAATCAGTCATGTTGTAAACCGGCGACCTGAATTTGCCGCAGTCCAATCCGATATATTTCATGAATGCCTTGCCGGTTGCCATGCCTCCATACTTCCCGAGGAGCCTTATCATGTCAATCGATTTCTGCTGAAGTTTTCTGGCTTCATCAAGATTTCCGTTGCTGAATGCCTTTATAAGTGCATAATATAGAGGCGCAGCATAGTTATACGTGCTTCCGACAGCACCCCTGCAGCCGAGCACAAGAGCGGAGAGCATGCACTCATCCCTTCCCCAGAGAAGATCATATTTGCCATTTTTAAATTAAGGCATGAAAAGAAATCCATAAAATCTTCATGTGTGAACTTGATGCCTGCAAAATTAGGAAGCATCCCGGAAATCTTTTCGAGGAATCCGAACATTGGCATGCTCACACCTGTAAGTACCGGGATATGATAAAAGTAAACCGGCATCTGAGGCACTGTCTCTCCTACCCGAGCCACGAATTCAGCAAGCTGGTCATCGTTTGAGGGCTTGAAATAATAAGGAGGAAGCAGTGCAATTGCAGACAAACCAAGTTCCTGTGAAAAGATGGAATTCTCTATGCATTCGCTGTATGATGTACCTCCTACAAGGTTTATTACCCGCACTTTACCACCATTCTTCAGGCATTCTGCCCATTTCGAAGCCTGCAGATGTTTTTCCTTTTGTGTCAGAGAGGGGCCTTCTCCTGTCGATCCGTTTATAAAAGCCCCCGCAACACCGTTCTTCTCAAGCAGTTTATAATATTCAGGCACAATTCCCGGGTTGAGATTTCCCTTTCTGTCCATCGGTGTAAACGGAGCCGCAACCAGGCCTTCATACTTCTTAAATGTGAACATTTGTTATTTGGTTAGATAATTTATAAAAGTAGAAATTTTCTTATAATATTACCGACAACCGTGACAGGCCGTATACCGCTGATTATTATTTATTAATTCCGTTAGAATATCATTGACTGCAATTTTTTGAAAATAAAGTTCCCGTGATTCCCTCATAGAGGATCCCTATATAATGTATCATCGATCATCGTCAGGCATGAATAGCCGAAACATTCCGGGTCATACAATTCGACCTGGTATTCTTCAGGCCAGGTCATTCCATCATCAAGACTCGCCTTTATGGTCATGTTCGATCTTGATGATTTATTATCCGGATTCGAGAAGAAGAGAACATGCTTCTTTACACCTGCAACAAGCTATATCTGCAGAAATGAGGCTGGCCATGCAGTTTGGCTCGGGCAGTGCCGAATTAGATGAAGGATGTATTGTCCAGGTGGTGCCGAGATCGGTTGTCGTCGCAACCGCCCTGCCATTGCCCGGACCTTTTTCCTTACGGTTGCGGTCGTCGCGCATGTTGATCATGATTGTCCCGTCGGAAAGCTCAGCTACCTGTGACTCGGTGGTGTTAGATTTAGCCCCGGTGCCGATGTGCCATGTATTACCTCCATCCCTGCTCCATGTAATTGTTGAATGACAGGTGAACTGCCCTCCGTCGATTGCTTTTTCTCCGATATCAGCCTTGAACTGGGCAGGGAAAACCAGAGTGCCGTCTTTCATTGTAAGTCCGCTGCCCTGGTCCCTGGAGAAGAAGCTGCCAGGCAGGATCCTTTATCTGGCTGGTTATGCTTACCGGCTGAGACCAGGTTAATCCGTCATCGGTGCTTTTTACGATCAGGAACTGACCTGTCACATCAGGTTCCATCCCGGGTTTCGAAGCCCACCACACCATCTGGTCAGTTGATGAACCGCTCAACCACAATGCAGCCACCAGTATTGTGTTCGTCTTTTCATCATAAAGAATGCATGGATCGCCGGTACCGTTCAGCTCTTGCGGATAACCTCCGTATTCTCCCATATCCATTATCACCTTCATTGGTTCCCACGATGATCCGCCGTCGATACTCCGGCTCATCCCGATATCGATATCTCCCTGAAGGTCCTTGCTGCCTGCATATCGGTTGTCATAGACAGCTATAAGCGTTCCGGAATTGGTTGTTATAATGCCCGGGATCCTGTAAGTGTTGCAGCCATCCTGTCCTGCTGCACGAAGAACGATGCCAAAGCGAATCGGATCGGAGTCATCAGGTAACGGCACTTCACTGACAGATTTGTCAGAATACCGGATCCTTAACCGGCTGATATTCAGTTTAGCATGTCAGGTCAGGATTAGATAACGGGACAAAAGAAACCATAAAAGAAATATTTCCAGCTTTAAGTAAAGCATCACCCCGGATAATATTTTTCTTTCCCGGTTTATTACTCTGTCCGAAGAGTATATTTTCCGTGAGATCCCGATCCATCTTTGCTTAAAAACACGCGTATTGCTGAAAGGTTTGCGGGTCCTGTTTTATCATTGAAAAAAATTTCCACCTCCTTGACTGATATCTGGTTTTTCATATTACTGTCGTCAGCGACATTAATATGAATCATTTCATTATCTGTTTTCCCAGTCAGAACAGGTCTCTTAATAAAATCCACCGATATCTTTTTAGTTTTCCCGTTGTTTCCGGAGGGAGTCTTCTGGTTACAGCCTGAGATGAGGCAAAGCAGAAGAAACAGAGTTACAGATGATTTCATAATAATGAGTATCTTGAAAATACATATGAAAAGTAGTTAAAACCTTTTTAATAATCGCTGATGAATCAGGTAATATTGGATGAAATTTTTTCACATGACATATAGCTTTTTATTCAAAAAATAACCCTGGAAGGAGTGATTTTTTAGCTTTTTAGAAAACCGGCGGTGGATGTACCCGAAAAATTGTTAATTTCATCCACTCAGGTGAAAGTACAGATAATATGAGCGCAAAAGATATAACGAGGATGTTGACCGAAATCGACACAAGGAATCTGGTTGAGAAAGTCGAAAGCAAGCTTATCGAGATATTTATCAGGAAAGAGCTGAAGCCAGGGGACCCGATCCCAAAGGAAGCTGAACTTGCGGAGGCTATGGGTGTAAGCCGTACGGTGATACGGGAATCGCTTACCAGGCTGAAGACAATCGATATCATCGAGTCGAAGAAGCACAAAGGCACTGTGATCAAGAGTCCGAGCCTTTTCAATATCCTTCAGAAGTCGATGATACCGAATATTCTGGACGGCAGCACGTTAAGGGATATTTTTGAATTAAGGCTTATAATAGAAGTCGGTATGGCTGACTTTGTTTTTCAAAGGATCACTCCTGAAGACATCAGGAAGCTAGAAAAGATAGTGGCCGATGAGCCGGAGAAATCGGAAAGCATCTTATTCGATGTCGAACATGAGATCAGGTTCCACGGGAAGCTCTATGAGGTTACCGGCAACAAGAATCTCATACAGTTCCAGAAGCTACTTCTTCCACTATTCAATTATTCATATAAAAGCGGTCTCATCAACAAGCCGATAAAAAGAAAAAGATATGTATCGCACAAGGGGCTGATAGAAGTTTTAAAGACGGGCGATGCCGAAAAGCTGCGTGCAGCGATGAGGGCTCATCTGGAGAATCATTTTCAACGGATATCGGACAGGAAGGTAGATTGAACGACTGGCGGCGACCGGCATATGCTTAAAATTTGTACATAATTCAGATCTTCTTTATTGTTATTTTCTTAACAATACTTGACTTCAAAGGATAATTTTATTTAATTTTATATAGCATGGTAAATAAAATGTCAGGCATAAGCAATGTATGAGGCTGGTGGTCAATGTTTTGAAGAGGATTTGCTGGGGACTGACGGGGCGGTGCGTTGAAAGACGTACTCATTAACAGATATTTAACTTGGCCTTAACTCAACCATAGAATAATCTCAAGTATTTTTATTATGACTCATTCCAACCTGAATTCCTTTGTTAGTAAGAAACAAATTTTTCGGCTGATTTAGTCCATTTTAATTGCTTAGTAACCTTAAAAACAGAATTCTATGAGAACCATAGCTATCTTCATTTTAGCATTTGGATTACTAGCATTTACTGGGACTATATACTCTCAGACCCAACTAAAAATTGGACATGCTAATGTTATGAAAATCTTATCAGAATTACCTGAACGAGATAATGCTGAATTAATACTGGATAAAGAGACCAAAGAAATAGAAACATATGTTAGTAAAGGATCCGTTGCTTTCACTTCGAAAGACAGTCAAAATATTGACGACTTGGTTTTAGCTCTCTTAAAATAAGTTGGATAAATTTTACCGCACTATAAAAACGCGTTATGGTGCATTATCAAAGATTGATATGAAAGATAAATTAGTGCTCAAAATTGGACTTATCTTGTTTTGTATAAGTTTAAACTTCATCCCAAACAAAGCATTATCTCAGGATAGATACTTAATGGTGCTTGATATTCAAATGGTTGATAAAAATAACAAACAACTCGATAGTTCAGTAAAAGAAATGATAATTAATGTAAACTCTTTGATTAGCCATTTCAATCCTGAAAAAGTAATATACATAAAAGCAACAAGCAAAGCTATGAATCTTACCTCAAAAGGATTCTCAGTTGTGACTTTGCCTGCACCTGACTTCGATAGTACCCTTAATATTGTTAGTAATAATATATTTACCAAAATAGAAGGGGATGCTTTTACTTCGCCAGAATTGATAAGTTTTCTTGAAAACAGAAAAGTCAAAGAAATAGTATTAGTTGGGCTTATGGCTGAGAAATGTCTCTATAATACAGCATTAGGAGGAAATATACGAGAATATGACATAAAGGTTGTTCCTGAAGGGATTGTTGGTACGACACAAAAAAAGAAAACTAAGGCAATAGAGAAAATGAAAGCAAAAGGGATTAAAATCATACCAATAACTGAAATAATTAACGCACTATAACACGGACGGTTGGGGTAATAAACTCCCTCAACCGCCGGGCCGTTAGCGGTAATAACTTAACTTCCTAAATATGAGGAAACTAGTAATTCTAATCCTACTTTTTCAGAGTGTAATTTTAAATGCTCAAAAAGTATTTCTTGATGAAAACAAGGTTCAGATATCAGATTCCTCTGCTGCCGAATATTATAGAATCATCGAACCTTCTACTGATGGATATAAAGAACTACATTTTTATATGACAGGAGAAAAGGAATCAGAAAATAATTATATAAGATCCTCCGGTAAATATGTAAAGAATGGAAAGTCCTTATCGTGGTTTAAAAATGGCCTAGTGAAAAGTGAAGGTAACTTAATCAACGGAAAGCAGGATGGTGTGGAGTTAAAATATTATGACAATGGCCAACTAAAATGCAAGTTAAATTACGTCAGCAATCAAAACGATAAAGTAATTGAAACCTTCTGGAAAAACGGAAAGATTAAACGGAGGGACTTTTATAATCTAGGTAAATTCGAAAATGGAAATTGTTATGATAGTTTAGGAAATGAAATTAAACATTTTGATTTTGAGATTATGCCACAATATAGAGGAGGAGACAGACAATTAATTTCTGATATAGCGTATAATTTAGATTATCCTACAAAATCCAGAGATGCAGGTATTCAAGGAAGAGTTCTGGTTCGATTTGTAGTTAATATTAATGGTACCATTTCCAGTGTAAGTATTTTAGAGGGAGTAAGCCCTGAATTAAACGAGGAGGCAATTAGAGTAGTAAAAACATTAAAAAAATTTAAGCCTGGACTTCAAGACGGAGAACCAGTTCCTGTCTTTTACATGGTACCTATAACTTTTACTTTAAAATAATACTTAAAACCGCTAACACGGACAATATGGGTAAGTTGTTTCCCGCTTTGCGGGACAAGTTGTCACACTTTTTGCTTGGTGACCTGCCAGGCCATCCGAGCAAAAACTGTAAGTAATTTATGGGCTCGAACTTTCTTTTTTCTTTTGATCTTTTTTCATCTTGACTGTCGGCTGGCCAGAGAAATTCGTCTAACATCTTAAACCCGGACACCCGCCTTCGCTTTGCTTCGTCGGGCAAAGCCAGCCTTCGCTGAAGCTACGGCTGGCGATGCGCGCACCTGCCCGCAATATAAATCCTACACCTTGATTCGCCAGTTGGCGGAGCTTAAGTATCGGGACCCTGACCGGTGCTGTCGTCGGGTAACGCCCACTAAATTATACCGCCGGGCCGTTAGCCGTAAGCGGTTAGCTCCCAGTACACTAGAGAAAGTTTAACATGACAATTCCGTCTAAAGTATCAGGCTTCTATAACAAATTCAGTAATGAAAAAATTGAGACTGGATCATGAACTCCCTATTTCAACCTCCGAATGGGGATGGAAATACCATCACCTGGGCATCCCGACTAAAAAGAAAATGCCAAGTGAGACATATCTTAAAAAGTTTAAATTCTATGTCTCTGGCTTTTCTTCTTGTCCCTTTGGCATTGAATGGATGAGATTCGAAAAGGATAGCCCAGTTAACAAGCTAATTCAAGCTGTGCCTCACATAGCATTTGAGGTAAGCAGTATAGACTCTGAGCTATCGACACATGACTTTAACGTGATTTCTAAACCAGAATCAAACTTTGAAGGTATAAAAGTCGCGATGATTGAATTTAATGGAGCTCCAATAGAACTTATCGAATTTGAAAAAAACAAATAAAACGCCTTCGGCTAACACGGACAATATGGGTAAGTTGTTTCCCGCTTTTATCGGGAACCTCCCCATATTGCCGGGTCGTTAGCTTGCATACGATCCGAGAGTACACCTGTACAGATTAATAATTATATTCATCCGATTTAAATTGATTATATCTATGAAGGCCAGTCAAAATCTTAAACAAATACTAATTTTTATTATTCTAGTTATAGGATTAAGTTATTTGATTTTTTGGGGGCCTATTGCCATTTTAAAATTAAAGACGGCTAATCTTGTCGAAGGTAAGGTATATAACCTACCTGTATTCATTTTCTTTGTTATTGGTGGATTTGTACCATCAATTGTTGGCATTTCCCTGACTAAAATTTACGACCACAATTCTGGGCTAAAAGACCTTCTTAAGTCAGCAATAGATTTTAAAATTGGATTCCAACAATTTGTAATTATCGTTACATATCCAATAATTATTGGTATACTTCAGCTTCTCATTAATAGGGTATTAGGTGGCACTTTCGACTACTCACAATTTTTAAAACAATTGCCTTCAGTTTTACCCTTAATAATACTTGGGCCTTTATCTGAGGAATTTGGCTGGAGGGGATTTCTACAAAAAAGAGTGAATATTGAATTTTCTCCAGTCTTAGGAAGTTTGGTAATAGGAATTACTTGGTCATTATGGCATTTACCATTGTTCTATATGCTTGGAACCTCTCAGCATGAATTCAATATGCCATTTATACCCTTTATGGTTTCCGTAATATTTTCTTCATTTATATATACTTATGTCTACATTAAATCGCACGGAAGTCTGTTTTCTGCCCTCCTATTACACTGGGTAGGAACTTATATAATGCAAGTGATCGGCAGTCAGGTTACCAGGTCTGCTACCTATAATTATTTGGAATGTTTACCAGCTCTCCTGATTGGAACTATTTTCATATTTATCCTTTATAAACAAGGGACAAAGAAATTGAAATAAAATTACGCAAACTAACACGGACAATATGGGTAAGTTGTTCGTCATGGTTTTTGCTTTCCTGCCTGCCGCCAGGCAGGTGCTCCTGCTCCCAAGACAAATCCTGCTGAAACATGCACTCGGATACCCGCCTTCGCTTTGCTTCGTCGGGCAAAGCCAGCCTTCGCTGAAGCTACGGCTGGCAATGCGCGCATCTGCAAGCAATTTAATCCTGTACCTTGATCCGCCGGCTGGCGGACTGGCTCCGATTAAACTTGTACCCCCGATCTTCGGTGCGGGGCACGGCATACCCTCCTTCGGACTCCGAAGCCTTGGCGAAGGAGTTCCTTGCACCCCCGCTGCTCGCCGCCGGTTGGCGAATCGCGCGGGGCGTGGCGTGACAGTTTTCTGGCCCCGCTGGTGCGGGGTATCTGGACTCTACCCGGTGCTTACGTCGGGTAACACAACTTGTCCCGATAAAATCGGGAACCTCCCCATATTGGCGGACCGTTATGGGCAAGCCATTGACAACATGACAGTTAAGTGCATAGTGCTAAACGATTATACACCTTGACAGCTTAACCGTGACAAGAAAACTAGGTGCTTTCTATCGGGACTTTGCCCGCGCACAAAAATTATAAAATTCTCAATCACAAATATAAATAACACATTTATTCGCACTGTTAGTAAAATTATGTTTCATATCATATCAGTCAGGTTTAGCCTGACAAATCTGCTGCATCTAATATCTAATAAATCTAACCCATGAAGAAAAATCTTTCGTTAACGCTTATACTTTTTGCTGTTTTGACAGCATGTAACCCGGGCAAAAAGGCCAATCCAGATGCAGATAAGATAATCGTGGCAGCCTATTATTTTGCAAATTACCATACCGATGATCCCCGGAATATCATAAATAAAGGCCCGGATGGTCGGAATGGGAACTGGTAAAAGCCGCCCAGCCACGTTTCCCGGGGCATCAACAACCCAATGTTCCGGCCTGGGGTTATACTGATGAAAAAGATCCCGAAGGTGATGGCAAAGAAAATTGATGCAGCCGCCGATAATGGGATCGACTGCTTTATTTTCGACTGGTACATGTATGAAGACGGCCCTTTTCTAAACCAGTGCATCGATGAAGGATTTCTGAAAGCAAAAAACTGTGAAACGAATTAAATTTGGATTGATGTGGGCCAATCACGACTGGGTCGATATTCATCCCTATACACGCGGAGCAGAACAAAAACTGCTTTATCCGGGTAAAGTTTCTCCAAAACGATTTGATGAGATATGCGATTTTGTGATCAAAGAATATTTCACCAAGCCAAACTACTGGAAAATTGATGGCAAAGCCTATTTTTCGGTGTACGATGTACAGAAATTTGTGGAAGGATTTGGCAGTATGGAAGCCACAAAAGCTGCTATGGACCGTATGCGCAAAAAGCAATTGCAGCCGGATTGAAAGGTGTTCACTGGAATCTGGTTGCCTGGGGAAATCCGATTCTTCCGGTTGAAAAAGCACCATCCAATACCCCTGAACTAATCAAAATGCTGGGATTTGATTCAAGCACCTCTTATGTTTGGATTCATCATGTTGCATTACCCGAAACTCAAACCGATTACAATTATGTCCGCGATGCTTATTTTGCACACTGGGACAAAGCAAAAACAGAATATGGAGTTCCATATTTCCCAAATGTAACCATGGGCTGGGATCCAACTCCACGTTGCGATTTGAAATCGGAATGGGCAAATGTTGGTTATCCGTTTATGAATACCATCGGAAACAATACACCTGAAAATTTTAAAACAGCCCTTGCAAATGACCAAAGATAAACTTATTGGCTGATCCGAATGGCACCAGAATTCTGAACATCAATTGCTGGAACGAATGGACAGAAGGAAGCTACCTGGAACCCGATACCGTTAATGGAATGAAATATCTGGAGGCGGTAAAAGAGGTATTTAAAAAATAAGTTCTGTAAAACGAGACAATTATCTGGTGCCTAGACAAATAAATAAGGCCTGGCCCATAACACGGACAATATGGGTAAGTTGTTTCCCGCTTTGCGGGACAAGTTGTCACAGTTTTTGCTTTCCTGCCTGCCGGCAGGCAGGTGCTCCTGCACCCAAGACAAATCCTGCTGAAACATGCACTCGGACACCCGCCTTCGCTGAAGCTACGGCTGGCAATGCGCACATCTGCAAGCAATTTAAATCCTGTACCTTGATCCGCCGGCTGGCGGACTGGCTTCGAGACAGCTTGTACTCCCGAGTACTCGGGGTACCAGGACCCTGCCCGGTTCTGTCCGTCGGGTTACGCTTACTGAACCCTACCGCCAGTCCGTTAGCATTCATGCGAAGTACCATTACAGTGGACAATTTACTTATAACATGACAGTTACGTGACATTGACAGATCGCACAAATGCTAATAGATAAGGCAAGTATCCTTTAGCATCCGGGATTTAAAATACTTTGTAAATTTGATAATTAGTAGAATCCAAAAAACAAGTAGGATTAATACAAAGCGACCAACAAATATCAGGATATACCTAAAATCCTTTTAAGAGTCGTTGAAAAATACATAATTGTTTTATGACAAAAAGCTTTTTGATTTTGACATTTCTGAGCTATGGGCTAATTATTACTGCTCAAGATAAGCCAATCATAGAATGGGCTCTAATTCCTGCCGGCTCCTTAACAATGGGTAGCCCAACAAGTGAAGTCGAAAGAAGTAAAAATGAAACTCAGCATCAGGTAACACTTAGTGCTTTTATGATGAGTAAGTATGAGATAACCTTTGAGCAGTATGATTTATTTTGCAATGCCACTGGCAGAGAAAAACCTGAGATGAAGGTTGGGGCAGAGATAAACGTCCTGTAATAAATGTAAATTGGGAGGATGCTGCTGCCTTTGCCGTTTGGATGGGTTGCCGTTTACCTACTGAAGCCGAGTGGGAATATGCAGCACGCGGAGGGACTTCCACTCCCTTTAATACAGGCAATAATCTTACTTCTTCACAAGCAAATTATGATGGGAATAATCCCTATAATAACAATGCAAAAGGTGAATACAGAAAAAAAACTTTGCCTGTAGGCAGTTTTGCATCAAATGAATATGGCTTATTCGATATGCATGGTAATGTTTGGGAATGGTGCAGCGATTTGTATGGCTCTTATTCAACCTCGCCACAAACTGATCCAAAAGGAGCAATATCAGGGAAGTCCCATGTACGTCGTGGGGGTGGTTGGAATGACTATGCTAGGCGTTGCCGGTCAGCATATCGCGACAACGTCAATCCAGCATACCGTGACTACTCTATAGGTATTCGTCTTGTCAAATCTAATTAACAGAATCACAAAATTTAGCACGAAATGCTAACACGGACGGCATCATTAATGGGTTCGTCATGGTTTTTGCAGAATCCTGCTCCCATGACAAATCCTGCCAAAACTTGCACCCGGACACCCGCACCTGCCCCAATTAAAATCCTGTACTCCCGCTGCTCTCCGCCGGCTGGCGTATCGCGCGGGGCGCGGCATGATCCGCCAGCTGGCGGTTGCCCGGTGCTTGCGTCGGGTAAGATGCCACCCCTGCAGGCTGGCTCCTCCCTACCACCTCTGCATTCTGGCTCTTCGCTAAAAACACCCACAGGGTGTTTTATTAACGCTCAGTCCTCCACAGGGCAATTTCTTTACGGTCTGCCCCCGCTGAGGTGGGGCAGGTTCTCCATATTGCCGGGCCGTTAGGCTTAATTAAGTCCAAATTCGCCACTGGTAAAACGAAATAAACAGTTCATAAAGTTCAAGCCCAACTTTATCATCCATTATTGTTCTTTATTTCATAAAAAGAATAATATCATAATAAAACAATTCAGACATGAAAGATATTTTACAAATATTATTGAGAATAATACTATTGCTCATTAGTTCTTTTCCTTGTGACAAGAGTGTTTAAAAGAGCTGATGAGAAAATTGTTTTGTCGCCTTTAAAAGCTTCTTATTCTAAAGGGAATTCCCCTGATTCTGTAAGAATGGAAATAATTGAACAATTAAGGAAATTCCAGGACGGCTATTCTAAACGTGATCCAAACAATATTGATACGTTTATGCAATCACTCTATTCTAAAGACAATATCCTGATACTTGGCACAATGCCAAATGAAGTTTATCCAGGTTATGAAAAAGCAATAGAGTTGGTAAAAGCGGATTGGGAATCCTGGGGAAATTACAAATTTGAAATTGATAGTGCCAACATTTCATCATTAGGAAATACTGCATGGTTCTCTACAAAAGGTTATGTTGAGTTTGACCTGTCTAAGCTTTTGGTCCTGCCACTGCGTTTAACAGGTATAATGGTAAAAGAGGATCAAAGATGGAAATTCCAACAACAACAATTTCAGTTTGATATTGACTTCTCATTCAGCTTAATCGCAATCCTAGTGATTTCAACTTGGATACTCATTAGTATAATAACTCTTTTTATTAAAACATTCAAAATATTATTAAACAACCGATTAAAACCAACTGCTGACTTTTAAGAGTTACTTCTAATAGAAATAAAAGAACTAAAGCTAACACGGACAATATGGGTAAGTTGCTTGTCACCGTGACAGCTTTGTGGCCCCGCTGGCGCGGGGTACCCGCCCGACAGCTGGCGGGTGCCCGGTGCTCGCGTAGGGTAACAGCCACCGCCGCATTCTGACTACTCGCTATTCCGGTCCCGAGTACTCGGGATCGGAACTTAATGCTCGGCCCCCGCTGAGGCGGGGCAGGCTCTCCATATTGCCGGGCCGTTATAGTGCATTCCCCGTATCCATATAACATTCAATTAAATCTGCTAGATAACAATGCAACAGACTTGACCATTATTCGATTTTACTTCTAGACTTGACATTGACAGAATAAAAGTGTAAATTTGGTTAAAATACTCAATGACAAACATTTATACAATTAATTATAAATATGAAAGATTATAAAAAAGCAATATGGCAGGTTATTATCCTAAGCATCTGGATTAATTTAGCTGAAACAATAAGGTGGATAGCATTTGCAAAACCATATTTTGCAAGTCACTACCAAAATATGAATATTGAACCACCCAGCGGACCATTATATCTGATAATATGGTTTGTATGGGGGGTTTTGCTTGCACTTTTTATTTATATAATCTCCCAAAAATATTCTTATGTAAAAGCTACTTTCATTATTTGGTTATCGGTGTATTCCGGGATATGGATAATGTTATTCAATCTAAGGCTTGTGACCTTCCCAATTTTATTAGCAATAGCTGCATTTTGTTTTATTGAAATATTTATTGGCACTTTAATTAGTAAATATTTTCATAACCAATTTAAATACTAATGTTTTAATGCCTTACTAAGCTTTTCAGAAGCAATAATTGACTGGATAATAAATAATTAACGCACTATAACACGGACAATATTGGTAAGTTGTCAAGCCTTCGCTAAAGCTTCGGCTTGCGCTGTTGTCACACTTTTTGCTTTTCCTGCCTGCCGGCAGGCAAGCTTGCACCCGGATTTTACACACAACCATGGATTATAATCGCACAATCAATAATATCAATAGAGATGAAAACTTTGATAGTTTTGTTAATATTTACTATGACAATTGTATCATGTCAAACCAAACCCAAAGTTGATATGACTGAATCAAAAGACGCAGTTGCCAAGATATTAGATGATCATTGGTCTGCATTAAAAGACAAAGATGCAGATGCTGTTATTGCTTTATTATCAGAAGATTTTCTATCATGCGGAAGTGATCCGGAAGAATTCTGGAATAGAACAGAAATGTATACTACTCTTAAACAGATGCTGGCAAACAGTGATTTTAAATTAGACATCACAGTCGATAAACGTGAAATCCGAATTTCAAAAGATGGTAATTCAGCAATTGCTTTTGAGCAGATGCTTTTGACACCATATAGTCAGAAGATGCCAGTAAGAACCGTTTATCATCTTGTAAAAGAGAATAATAATTGGCTGATTGATTTTACAAGTACTGGCTTTGTTCCCAAAAATGAGGATATAGATAAAATAAATAAAGCACTAGAATAAGATTTGACCTCTTTACCAATTTAAGTCCTCACGAAAATAATAACATAACGCCATATAACACGGACAATAGGGTAAGTTGTTTGTCACACTTTTTGCTCCGCCTTAGAACGGTGTTAGGTTCGTCTCCGCCAAGGTCTGGTGGAGGTAAAGTTCTAGCCCAGGGTAATCGAGTACCCGGTACTTGCGTCGGGTAACTGCCTCCCGCCGCATTCTGGCTCCTCGCTATTCTGACATATATTGTCAGAACTTATCTTTTGGCCCCCGCTGAGGCGGGGCAGGCTCTCCATATTGCCGAGCCGCTAGGCGTAATTCAGTCTGCAGTCATGATTTATTCTCCTTATCACAATTAAACCTAAAGCTGAAGCCATGAGGCAATTAGTC
>CAVYYM010000007.1:0-112951 GCA_963772715.1 uncultured Bacteroidota bacterium | reverse complement strand
AACATGTTCGAGGTTTCGGCGGAGCTATATTTTAAAAATCTCAGTAATGTGATCGATTTCAAGGATCACGCACAATTGTTGCTGAACCAGTACCTTGAGGGTGAAATAAGGACAGGTAAAGGATATTCGTATGGAGTTGAAACGATGGTTCGCAAGGACGCAGGCAGGCTGACAGGATGGTTAAGCTACACCTATTCACGATCTTACAGGATAATTCCTGCCATCAACAACGGTAATCGCTATAATGCGCCTTATGATAAACCGCATGCAGTCAACCTGGTGGTTAATTATGAAATTTCCAAGCGTCTGACTGCTTCAGCCACATGGATTTATGCCACAGGCCTGCCTGTTACTTTCCCGACAGGACGTGCCGTAATCGGAAGCTCGATAATTCCAATCTACTCCGACAGGAACTCATACAGAATGATTGATTACCATCGTCTGGACATGTCATTAACCCTCAGGGGAAAAACAAAGCCTGAAAAGAAATGGAGCAGTGAGCTGAACTTTTCAGTTTATAATGCTTATAACCGGCATAATGCATGGTCAATAAATTTCGTGACCGATCCTGTTGATCCCAATATTACATATGCTGAAAAAACATATCTCTTTTCAATCATTCCGGCAGTCACCTACAGTATCAAATTCTGAGAAATGAAACACATTAAATCAATATTGATTTTTTTTCTTTCGGCTGCAGTTCTTTCCTGTACTGAACGGATTGACATTAAGCTCGATGAGTCGTATGCCCGCCTTGTAGTGGAAGGCTACGTAACAACAGATACTCTTAAGCATAAGGTTATACTGTCGAAAACGTCAGATTACTATTATAATAAGCCCCCGGTCATGATTACCGGAGCCGGTGTGACAATTTCGGATGGCACTGCTACAGAGGTTCTGCTGGAGGAATCACCCGGGATATATTCAACAAGTTCTTCATTTGCCGGAGTGGTTGGGAAGACTTATACACTTAATGTCAACCTTGAGAACCCAGTAGGGGGATTCACAGATTATCAAGCAAGTTCAGTACTTCTCCCTGTAGCACAGCTTGATTCGATCAGCCTGGAGTACCATCCGGACTGGGGACCCGGTGGCATATGGGAGGTAAAGTCTTATCTCCTCGATCCGCCGACTAATGATTATTATCGTATTCTGATCTCCAAGAATTCTACGATGTTAACCGATACTCTTTATGAATGGTATGTTACGGATGATGTTTTTTTCAATGGCAATTATACCAATGGCGCAGGAATAGGATATCTGGTGCAGGATTATCATGATAATACAGTATCGGCAGGAGATACTATTTCTGCTGAGGTGGATGGCATCGGGAAGGATTATGCCAGCTTCATTTGGGATGCACAGACGGAAATATGGGGATCAAATCCGTTATTCAGCGGGCCCAGTGCCAATATAAAAGGCAACATAGACAACGGAGCTATCGGTTTCTTTGCCGCCTATTCTGTTTCAAGGGCAAGAGCGATCGTACCGATAAAATAGCCGAATCAAAAACCAGACAATGAAAGTCTATCTGAAAGCCCTACTCATGCTCTCATATTTCATACTTTTCATAAAACAAAAAAATATTATCTTTGCGGCGTTCCGCCTGTGCAAGAACAACGGCGGATACTGGAGAAATGGCAGAGCGGTCGAATGCGGCGGTCTTGAAAACCGTTGTTCCGGTAACGGAACCGGGGGTTCGAATCCCTCTTTCTCCGCCAAAGGTATCAGATCAATCCCGTCCGCCGATTGGCGGACGGGATTTTTGTTTTATGAAAAGACCGAACCATGCTTGCATAAGTGAGGGCTTTGAATAAAACAAAAACCATCCCGAAGGGGTGGACTGATCTGATACCTTTGAAGCTCCCCCTGAGGGATCACCGACGATCCCGACTGGAAGTGGGGAGAGGAGGTAATCCCGTGTAACCTGTGGTTTCCCCTCCCCAGCAAGCCAGGCTCCTCCCTAAATTGCTCCCGCTGAAGCGGGGACAGGCTCACCATGCAATTTTTTAACGGTCGGCCCTCTCTTTCTCTGCTAAAATCACGAATTCTTGCTGAAAGTTATTCTCCATAAAACATTTTCTTCCTTTGCACGATTTTTATTTTTCTGATACCAGTTTACTGACCATAGCCTTGAGCTCATCGATTTGCTGCTGCTGTGATTCTACGATGTTTTGTTGTTCTTTTACGGCTTCAACAAGAAGCGCGGTAATAGGAGCATATTGCATCGTGTAATGGTTATTGTTGACTGAAACAACCTCAGGAATTACTTCAGCAGCTTCCTGTCCGATGAAACCCATCTGAAGTCCTTCCATACCATCTTTCGGCTCATTCCATAGAAAATTCACTCCCCTTAGTTTCAGCACTTTCTGAAGGGCGTTCGGAATGGTCTCAATATCATGTTTGAGCCTTCTGTCGCTGTCGTTAGACCATGCATTAGCACCTCCGGCTGTTCCGTTTACATAAAATGTTCTGTTATTCAGGTTGTTTGCAGAATTACCGTTTACCACCAGTCGGTTTAATGAAAAATCTCCCCAAACCAGAGGAGTTGCAGTTCCGGAATTAGCTATGTAAAGCTTATCTGAACCGGTATCACTGTAACCTGCATTGTAGCCTATAAATACATTTCGTACTCCGGTATTGTTTCGTCCGGCTGAGTTACCTAAAAATGTATTATTTGAACCTGTTATATTGTTTGTACCACTCTGGCTCCCGATCATGACGTTGTAGGATCCGGTATTATAGTAGCCTGTCCAGCCACCCAGGAAAGTGTTATCCCTGCCATCTGCCATGGAATATCCGCATTCCGGTCCAATCAGCACATTGCTGTAACCGTTATTATGACTCTTTCCTGCAGATTCTCCGATGATAATGTTATAATTGCCTGTAGTATTTGAAAATCCGGATTGTTCTCCAATAAATACATTAGAGCTTCCTCCAGTATTGGTATATCCGGATCTGTATCCGATAAATGAGTTATAGTTACCAGTATTATTAAATCCGGCCTGATAACCGGCAAAGAAGTTGTATGAATTATTATTTTTATATCCGGCCTGATATCCGAAAAAAGTATTCATTTCACCGGTTGTATTTGAATAACCGCTCTGATTTCCGACGAATATATTGCCATGACCTGTAGTATTTGAATAGCCGCTTTGAGTTCCGACGAATACATTGTTCTGGCCCGAAGTATTCAACTCAGCCGGCTTTATAGCCGATAAAGCTGTTATTATACCCTGTGGTATTGGTAGTTCCAGCCTGGTATCCAATAAAAGAATTGTACAGACCTGAAGTATTGATGCCGCATTGGTGGCCAATGAAATAATTATAAGGAGTCAGAACAAGAAAATTCCCAAGGTCGGCTTTTGTATTATCAAATCCTCCGACAGCGAAACCACCCCTTCTCCCTTTGAGAGTTTCCTTCACAAAAATCCTCACGCTGTCACCGCTTACATCAGAGATATTTCTGGATCATATCAAATCCCCCTACGGCAAATCCTCCCTTTGTCCCTTTTGCACCATCTGCAACCCAGATCCTTACTCCCTCATTATAAACTGCAAAGATTGTCTGGCCATCCTTGTTCTTAACATCAAATAAGGCTTCTTCCAGATCAGGTGTTGTTCCTTTGAAGGTTGTTTCTCCTGAGATGGTTTGAGTCCCTGCAAGAGAGACGGCATCTGTAATTCCATAGCCGGATAATGTAGTTGGCTTATTTGTAAGATCATTGTAATTTGCTGTTTTAGCCTTTTTGAATATAAGGCATATGGAACACTTAATATCTGGCTTGTGCCTGTAATTGTATAATTTGTTCCTCCAGTCGGGTCTGTTTCAGTCTTTATAAAATATGTTCCCGTTTGACCAGTCAATTCCTGTAAATGTCCCTGAAATAATAGTACCACCTACCAATTTCTATTGTAACCAGACCATTCGCATTAGTAGTTTTGGTTTGGGTTTCAACGTAAACCGCAGTTCCGGTTGCAGAACCCTGCAGGATACTTATTTTCATCCCTACAGACTGGTTAGCCATCAACACACCGGTTGTTTTACGCACAACAGCCTGATAACTCATTCTTTGAGGTGATTGAGCAAAAGCACTAATGGTAAATGCTATAATCACAAATAGGGTAATTAGTTTTTTCATAGCATTCTATTTTAAAACTATTATATCAGATTAAAAGTTCTTTCTGAAAAACCTACTTTTCAGACTCATTTCCTGATTTTTAAATATAAAGTTACTCCTTGTCAAAGTCAAAAGTCAAGTTTATTTAACTATTGTACTTTATGCCATCTGAATAGGCTCTGTGCAAGGTAAATGCCTTTATATTCCACTTTACCTAATATGCTAATGTCACCCCTATTCCAGGCATACGTCAGGCAAAATACCGAAGTACTTGTCATGGGGGAGGAAAAAGATCATTTACCTTTTCTCTAGCCGGGATAAATAAGAATGCTTCCATGTGGCTGGTGGTGTAATTTATAATGAAATCCTGTTATTTGGCTACCCTCTCTTTCTCAGGCCAAATCAATTCAATCCTCCGGCATAGCCGGGGGATTTTTGTTTTTGAAACATTTCAAACATAATTTTAGACAGGAATAAAACAAAAAGATCAGGAGAGTATAACCAACCCATAAAAAAACTTGTCTTTCCGAATGGAGAGAAGGGCTAAGATGTATCATATGACATAAGTAGCAGATATATCAATGATATATAATATTTATGAACATTCTGTCAACAAAATTTCCGGTTATTTTTTCTCAAACTGACTACTGGTGCCGATGTGCGACATTTTTGCCTTTGAGGGATTTTTATTAAAAAAAATGCGCATTTTAGCTTAAAAACCGCATTATTTGTGGAAAAACGACAAAATAAATTTGCACATGAATTAAAATAAAATAAATTTGTATTCAATTAGTAAAAATGGTCTAACCTTTAATTTTTATTACCATGACAAAAAAAGATTTAGTTGCTGCAATTGCTAAGGATGCAGGTCTTTCCATTAAAGATTCAGGAAAAGCTCTGAATTCATTTGTTACTTCAGTAGGAAAAGCTATGAAAAAAGGCCAGAGGCTTCAGCTTCCGGGTCTGGGCACATTCAAGGTAGCAAAAAGAAGTGCAAGAGTTGTTCGCAACCCTCGTACAGGCGCCAAACTGAACGTTCCTGCCAAGAAAGTCGTTAAATTCAAAGCAGCTCCTGCTCTTGACAAAGGTCTTTAATCTTAATTGATTGAGATTGCAGAGGGGTGTTTCGACACCCCTCTTTTTTTTTCGAAAAACAAACTAAAATTCAAATGATATTTTTTTTGAATGTATTTTTACTATTTTTGATTACCTTAGCCTGTCCAAAAATGTAGCGGATGAATTGTATTATCGTTGATGACGATAAAATGAGCTGCATGCTACTTGAAGGTTATGTGAAGAAATCTTCTTCCCTTAACCTCATTGGTACTTACAGCGATTCAATCGCTGCACGCAACGTCATTACCGAAAGGAAGGATATCGACCTCATTATCCTCGATATCGAAATGCCGGAACTTAACGGATTCGACTTCATCGGCAGCCTCGATGTTCCACCAAACATAATTATCGTGACCTCCGGGGAAGACTACGCCCTGAAAGCATTTGACTTCAACGTTGTCGACTACCTTCTCAAGCCTATCAGTTACGGACGCTTTTGCAAGGCCATCGACAAAACCATAAGATACTATTCAAGAAAAGAGGTATCCAATACAGGAGATGAAGAGATCTTTATTAAGAAAGGTTCATCCCTTGTCAAACTCAAACTCAAAGACATCATTTTTATTGAAGCTCTTGAAAATTATGTCACCCTGACCACAAAAGATGACAAATTCACCATTCATTTTACGATGAAAGCCATCGAGAACCAGGTTCCCTCAGGGATCTTCATCAGGGTACACAGGTCATACATCATCAATAAGAGCATGATCCAGGCCATAAAGGAAAGCTCTCTCGACCTGACTGTCGGAGATACCATCAAGAGCATACCTGTCGGAAAATCATTCAGAGAAGATCTTCTGAACGATATTAACGTGATGGCCAGGTAATTTTCACCTTTAAATGCTTACCAATCGTCAACTTTTCCTGCTTCACCTCGGACAAACTTCGTCTGAACCATTGATGCTCGAAATAGAAAAAGCCGAAGGCGTATTTATGTATGGTCCCTCGGGGGAGAAATATCTCGACCTTGTCTCCGGCGTATCCGTAAGTAATACAGGGCACAGGCACCCGAAAGTGGTTGAAGCAATAAAAAATCAGGTCGATTCCTACCTGCACCTCATGGTCTATGGCGAGATGATCCAGACTCCCCAGGTAAAATATGCCGAGAGACTGGCCTCCATTCTTCCCGGGCAACTGAACTGCATCTATTTCGTCAATTCCGGCAGCGAAGCGGTGGAAGGAGCCCTTAAGCTGGCAAAAAGATATACAGGAAGAAGCCGGATCATTTATTTCACAAACTCGTATCATGGCAGCACCCATGCCGCACTGAGCGTACAGGGAAGCGAGAAATACAGGAATGCGTTCCGCCCGCTGATGCCAGATACATGCAAATGACGATTTCAATGATTTTGACTCTGCTCGATACAATCGATAACCATACCGCCTGCGTGATCGTCGAACCCATTCAGGCGGAAGCAGGTGTAATACTTCCCCGGACGGGTTTCCTTGAACTTTTACGTGAAAGATGCAGCAAACACGGCGCTCTCCTGATATTCGATGAAGTCCAGACCGGTTTCGGCCGGACAGGCACAATGTTTGCCATCGACAGGTACGGTGTAGTACCCGATATACTTGTCCTGGCAAAAGCCCTGGGAGGCGGAATGCCTCTCGGAGCATTCATCTCTTCAGGGGAAATTATGTCATCGCTGATGAATAATCCCAGGCTTGGACATATAACCACCTTCGGAGGACATCCGGTTTGCTGTGCTGCAGGACTCGCCTCCCTGGAGGTGATTATTGAGGAGAAGCTGGCAGAGTCATGCTCCTTAAAATCGGCACTGTTCAAAAAGGAGCTTAACCATCCGGATGATAGCAGGCATCAGGGGAGAGGGTCTTCTGCTTGCAGTTCAACTCAGGAGCCCGGAGCATGTTCAGAAAGTCATCGCAAAGGCACCTGAATACGGACTTCTGCTGGACTACTTCCTTTTCTGCAACGATGCATTCAGGATCGCGCCTCCTCTTGTTATCAGCGAAAATGAAATAAAATATGCCTGCAGGCAGTTATTATCATTGATCGACGATGCCAAATGACCATTTGAAATAATGAAGTATAAACCATACCTTATTATTATATATGCACTGATCCTTTTTGCAGGTTCTGAGGCGGGAGCTCAGCCGAAGGATATGTCCTCTTTGCTGTTGAACCTATACGACAGGATCCTCTTTACCAGCTCCGATGCCGAGAAAGAGAGGCTTAACGACTCGATAATCCTGATGATCGACGGTTATGCTGCTTCAGATTCGGTTTTCTCGCACAGATTTCCGAATCTTCGCTACCTTGGACAAACTTACTCCTCCGATTCACGCGTCAAAATAATAACATGGAACCTGATGCTCCGCGACGGCACCAACAAATATTTCTGCTATCTGATCAGGAAGGCGAAGAAGGGGAATGGAAATCAGGTTACAAAGCTTACAGGAGAAAACCATGAGGAAGAGATTGCGACTGACAGGTCATATTCAACAGGCGACTGGTACGGAGCATTATATTATGCAATAGAGCCATGCAGGAAAAACTATATCATTCTGGGTCTCGATTTCAGTAGTTCAATGGTTTCGAGAAAAATTGCCGATGTGCTGAGTTTTACATCGGAAGGAGAGGTCGTATTCGGAAAGGATATCTTCCTCAAGGGAGAATGATAAAAAATTCAGGGAGGTTATTGAGTATTCGTCAGAAAGTATCGTTTCCCTCAGGTTCAACTCTCCAAGGACCATTGTCTTTGATCATCTTGATTCCTTCTCGACCGGAGACGGGGATGGGGATTCATTGGGAGCCGGACTCTCCTTTGACGGATATGTTTATAAAAAAGGGATCTGGAAATTCACCACCGGAATTGATGCAAGAAATGCCAGGAAGTAACAGATTCATTTGAAAAACAAAATCTTATGGCAGGAATAAAAATGACATACCTTTTATGTTATGACGACCACCGGAATTTCACCGAGGATATCAGGAAAAGATTCACTGATATGACCAGGTACAAGGTCGAATCATTCCACAATGTCCAGGACTTTATGGATAACGTAAGCATCGAGAAAGAAAAGAATTCCTGCAAGGTGGCAATAATTGGTGTTCCTGATGCAAGGGAGCAGTTTGAAATGATTGAAGAGATGACAATGAAGATAAAGAAAGTCGATCCTGCTACGGGATTGATCCTTCTGATCCCGCAGGACAAAATGGATGATCTTAAAAAGGCTGTCAGGTTCAATATCGATGCTTATATCCCCAGGAATGCCAATTCTGTCCTGCGCATTCACAATGCAGTTAAGAAGCTTATTAGCGAACAGAGCATCGACATCTTCCGGAAACGAAAGAACTTCTCATTTTATGTTTTACTGGGATTCATAGTTCTTGTCGGTTTACTTATACTTGTCGCTTGGCTGAAGATGCCTCAGTATTTCTGATTGCGGATCTGGAATTTCGAATTTCGGATTGTCATGTTTTTCAATCCGCAATCCGCAATTCGCAATTCGCAATCCCCTTAGTGACTATTTGTCAGATTTTTCCAGCTGGCATATCTTTTGACATGTGGTATGCAATTAAATCAGGTATAACTATAAAATTATAATAATATGCAAAGCGGAAAAATTGGTGTGACCACCGAGAATATCTTCCCCATAATCAAGAAGTTCCTTTATTCTGATCATGAGATCTTCCTCAGGGAGCTTATCTCAAATGCAATCGACGCAACACAGAAGCTGAAAGCCATGGCCTCGGCTGGCGATTACAAAGGAGACCTCGGAGATTTGACAATAAGGGTTGCCGTGGATAAAAAGAAGAAGACGATTAAGGTAACCGACAACGGCATCGGAATGACACAGGAGGAGCTTGACAAATACCTGAACCAGATCGCTTTTTCGAGCGCAAACGATTTTCTGGATAAGTACAAGGAGCAGGCAAACTCCATTATCGGCCACTTCGGACTCGGATTTTATTCCTCCTTCATGGTATCGGACAAGGTTGAAGTTATCACGAAATCATGGCAGGACGGAGCCCAGGCAGTTAAATGGACCTGCGACGGAAGCCCTGAATTCACTATAGAGGAAGCTGACCGTAAAGAACGCGGCACTGATGTCATTCTCCATATCGACAAGGAATCGAAGGATTTCCTTGATGACAGCAAAATAGAACAGCTGCTGAAGAAGTACTGCAAATTTCTACCTGTCGCGATTGCTTTCGGAAAGGAGCAGGAGTGGAAAGACGGAAAATATGTTGATACCGGAAAAGATAAAATAATAAACAACACAAAACCGGCATGGACTCTCAAGCCCTCAGAGCTTAAGGAAGAAGACTACAACAAGTTCTACAGGGAACTTTATCCGGCAGGAGATGAGCCGCTTTTCAATATACACCTTAACGTCGATTATCCGTTCAAGCTGACAGGAATACTCTATTTTCCCAAGATCAAAAACAATATTGAGATCCAGAAAAACAAGATACAGCTCTATTCCAACCAGGTTTTCGTAACCGACTCTGTTGAAGGTATCGTGCCTGAATTCCTTACACTTCTGCATGGAGTCCTCGATTCACCTGACATACCACTGAATGTATCCAGGAGCTACCTTCAGAGTGATTCCAACGTAAAGAAAATATCGGCACATATAACCAAAAAAGTCGCTGACAGGCTTGGCGAGATATTCAAGACCAACCGCGGGGAGTTCGAAAAAAAATGGGATAACCTTAAGCTTTTCATTGATTACGGAATGATAACCGAGGAGAAATTCTATGAAAAGGCTTCAAAGTTTGCACTTTTTAAGAATACCGATGACAAGTATTTTACTTATGAAGAATACGAGAAACTGATTAAAGAGAACCAGACTGACAGGCACAAATCCCTGGTATATCTCTATTCGACAAACAAAACCGACCAATATACATATATAGAAAAGGCTAAAGCCAAAGGTTATGACGTGCTCCTTCTCGACGGACAGCTCGATGTACATCTCATAAACTATCTGGAATCCAAATTCAAGGATTCGAGGTTCGTCAGGGTTGATTCCGATGTTATCGACAACCTTATACAGAAAGAGGAGCCCAAAGAGTCGAAGCTGACAGGTGATGAGAAGAACGACCTGAAGAGCATTTTCAATGTCAAGACAAAATCAAAGGAGGTCTATAACGTTGTTGTTGAGACACTTGATGAAAATGAAGCCCCTGTAATCATTACCCAGTCGGAGTTCATGAGAAGGATGAAGGATATGTCGCAAATGGGCGGCGGTATGAACTTCTACGGCGATCTGCCTGACAGCTATAACCTTGTCGTGAATCCAAACCATCCGCTAGTTGTCCAGATATCGGAAGACCTTAAGAGGGAATCCGGACAGAAGCTTGCTGAAAACGGCTCTGAGATAAAGAAGGTGAAGGAAGAAGCAGACTTCATGGAGAAGGAGCACGGCAAGAAGAAGCCTGAGGAGGTCAGCCAGGTAGAGAAGGATGATCTTGAGAAGCTCCGCAAGGAGATCAGCGATCTCGAGAATAAAAGAAGAGAGATACTTGAAGGCTACGGTTCAGGAAATAAAAAAGTGAAGCAGCTAATCGACCTCGCACTGCTTGCAAACAATATGCTGAAAGGAGAGGAGCTGGCTGCTTTTGTAAAACGAAGTGTGGATCTGCTTTAATGATCTTGCGATCGTGCAATCGTGCAATCGTTTCTCCGTGGAAGATTGCATGATTGCATGATTGCAAGATTGCACGATATTTCTAGATCATTCTTCCGACTTCTCCCTTGATAAATTCGATCGCCGCCCTGGTCGGTTCAACATCCATTTCCATTATGGATTCGAGCAGTCTTTTGCTGAATTCCATAGCATTGCCAGATTGCCTGGTCTTCTCAAATTCGCTGTTGATTAATTTTATCATGTTGGAGCGCGCATTCCTCACAATTTCCCAGGCCTGGGGACTCATGTAGATCTGCTGTGAGAGGTTATGCTCAAATTCGCTTCTGATTGTTGTAAGCAGTGCAGAGTGAAGTTGTGTGGCTGTCATACCCGGGGTATTGACTCTTACCAGAAGCGACTCCAGTGATATCCTTTCAAGGAAGAGAACAATCCGTTCGTAAGCCTGTAGTTTTATTGGTGTTACCGTTCGGCTGTTCTGAAGGATAAGCTCCTGCCTGCGCTTGTCCTGATCATTCTTCATCAGGTTCCTTAAAAGTATCCATGCCGTGAAAAAAACCAGCAAGGCGGGGATTGTAATTTTCAGAATATCATTTAAGGTTTCCATTTATCTTCAAATTATTAACACAGAACAAACTTACTTCTTTTATTCTTAACTTTATCTTTTGACTTTCACTTTAAACTTTGATCTTTCATCCCCAAACTCCGAAATTTTTTATGGAACACTTATCCGATCGAATCAAATCATTGTCAGTCAGTCAGACGCTTGCAATGGCCCAGAAAAGCCGTGAACTTAAAGCAAAGGGAATTGATATCATCAGCCTGAGCCTCGGAGAACCCGATTTCAACACTCCTGATTATGTCAAGGCAGCTGCCAAGAAGGCCATAGATGAAAATTATTCCAAATATCCGCCTGTGCCGGGCTATAATGATCTAAGGGAAGCCATCTCCAGGAAGTTCAGGGAGGAGAATGGGATTAACTATTCACCGGAGCAGATTGTCGTTTCTGCCGGAGGAAAACACTCACTGATCAATGTGATCCTTTCGATCGTTAATCCGGGTGATGAAGTTATTCTGCTGGCGCCTTACTGGGTAAGCTATTACGATCAGGTCCTTCTTGCGGGAGGCAAACCGGTTATTGTTGAAGCCACTTTGGAAAATGATTTCAAGGTTCTGCCTGAGCAGCTCGAGGTTGTTATTACCAGGAAAACACGACTTATTATTTTCAATTCGCCCTCAAATCCGACCGGCATGGCTTATACCAGGGAGGAGATGGAGGAGATCGCCAGGGTGGTTAAGAAGTATGAAGGGCTTTATATAATTTCAGATGAGATATATGAGCACATTCTCTTCAAGGGAGTGCATGTGAGCATGGCATCGTTCGACTTTATTTACGATAAAGTGATCACAGTTAATGGAGTATCAAAGGGTTATGCGATGACCGGATGGAGGATTGGATATATCGGAGCCCCTCTCTGGCTGGCAAAAGCCGTCGACAAGTTGCAGGGACAATTCACCTCGGGTGTTTGCTCAATAGCCCAGAGAGCAGCTCTTGCTGCAATATCGGGCAATGACGGCTCGAGGGAGAAAATGAGGGATGCATTTCTGCGCCGACGCGATATAGTTTGCAAGCTTCTCAAGGAAATTAAGGGAATGAAGTTAAAGGTTCCTCAGGGTGCATTTTATGTCCTGCCCGATATCAGCCATTACCTTGGCAAGTATGACGGGGAGCTAAAAATCAGCACTTCAGACGACCTGGCTCTTTACCTGCTCGACAAGGCTCAGGTTGCCGTGGTTGGGGGTGATGCTTTCGGCGCGCCGAACTGCATAAGGATTTCATATGCCACCTCAGACGAGCTGCTGGTCGAAGCAATAAAAAGAATAAAAGGGGCTCTTGAAAGACTAAAATAACTAATACTTATTGTAGCTCACAACCTCCGCCTTGGGTTTCCTTCTCTTTTCCCTCTGCTCTGCCGTAGAATATCCGATCGTGATTATGAGCTCAACCCTTTTTGAACGTGGTATGGAAAGTATTTTCTTTACCATATTCTCGTCGAACCACCCGACCATGCATGATCCGAGGCCTTCTGCTTCAGCCTGAAGGCATATGTTTTCAGATGCAATGCCTAAATCGACCAGTGAATAATCCTTGGCTTTAATCGTACCTCCGATCTGTGATGAGATGTTGGTCTTCATTCTTCGACGACTATCATGGCTAGGAGCCTGGTGGATGAAGGAGTTTAATCCTGAGCACCTTGTTCAAGGCTGCATCGGAGATCTTCTTAAGCACTGCCGGATCAGTTATCACGATAAACTTCCAGGGCTGACCGTTGCAGGCTGAAGGCGCAGATCCTCGCTGCCTCGAGTGATCCTGTCAAGCTTCTCCTTTTCAACCGCCCGTTGCTGTATTTCCTGTCGCTCTGCCTGCCGGAGATGATCTCCAGCATCTTCTTTCCGTCTATCATATTCTTTTTTCTTTTAAAATCGATTTTTACAGGTGGCGAATTTAGTAATATTTAGTATCTTTATTTTTCAGTTTCTGATGTCAAATTATTTAAAACTTATTGAAATGACAATTTTTTTGGTTATTCTTGGAATTATCGTTCTTCTTATTTTTTGGGTCATCTCCCTTTACAACCGTCTGGTAAACTGAGAAACAACCGTGAGCAGGCTTTCGCCGATGTGGATGTTCAGCTGAAGCAGCGGCATGACATGATCCCTCAGCTCGTTGAGGCGGTCAAGGGGTACATGCAGCATGAACGCGGCGTTCTGACAGAGGTCACCGAAGCACGCGCTGCTGCAATGAAAGCAACAACGATCAACGACAAAATAGTTGCAGAAACCAGGCTCTCGGGCGCTCTTGACGGACTGAAAGTAGCTGTGGAGGCCTATCCCGACCTGAAGGCCAGCCAGAATTTCATGCAACTTCAAGGTGAAATTGCTGATATAGAGAACAAGATAGCAGCAGCACGCCGCTTCTTCAACTCGGCAACCAAGGAGCTCAATGTTGCAACAGAGGTATTCCCTTCAAATATCGTTGCAACATTGTTCAATTTCAAGCGCGAACCTATGTTTGATCTTGGAGAACAACGTGCAACAGCAGGAGAACCTCCAAAGATCTCTTTCTCTTAATATGAAATATTTTGGCCTGCAAAGCCAGATAAGGAGGAACAATGCCAATTCTGTGCTGATCCTCCTTATGTTTCCTGTCGTCTTTATCGGACTGACATGGCTCTTCTTCTTTTTCATGGGGATAAGTCAGTCTCATCAGGTCAACATGGAACAGCCTGATAATTATAACTTTATTACAGACATAAATTACAGTTTCATCCATACCATCCCCTGGGTGCTGGTGGGAGTTACGATCTGGTTCATTGTTGCCTGGTTCTCGCACAGCACCATGATTGACAAGGCAACTTCTTCAAAACCCCTTGAAAGAAAGGAGAACATGAGAGTCTATAATCTTGTCGAGAACCTTTGTATCTCCAGGGGCATGCCTATGCCAAAGGTAAATGTCATTGAGGACGATTCCCTTAATGCATTTGCCAGCGGCATTAATCCAAAAACTTATACAGTATCCCTTTCCCGCGGCATCATTGAGAGGCTCAATGACCAGGAACTCGAGGCGGTTATTGCACACGAGCTCACTCATATCCGCAACCGCGATGTAAGGCTGCTCATTATTTCGATTGTCTTTGTAGGGATTTTTGCGTTCATATCTGAAGCGATCTTCAGGTCAATGCGTTTCGGAAGCCTGTCAAGAGGTAAGAAAGGCAGCGGAGGAGCTGCAGTGATCATCGCTCTTTTGCTTGCCCTGTTTGGTTATCTGATTGCTTCACTTTTCAGATTCGCGCTTTCGCGCAAGCGTGAATACCTTGCCGATGCAGGATCTGCTGAACTGACAAGGAATCCTCTGGCACTCGCCTCGGCTCTCAGGAAAATATCTGCGGATCCAACGATTGAAGCAGTGCAGCGAAAAGACGTGGCACAGATGTTCATTCAGAATCCGCAAATAGGAAATAAGAAATCTTCATTCTCAGCTGCTTCTCTTTTTGCAACGCACCCACCGATAGAGAAAAGGATAGAGATACTGGAACAATATTAACAGGTAAAAAGCGCACGGTGCACGGTGCTCAGAACGATTGCACATTGCAGATTACATGATCATTAAGCCTTCTTCCCGAAAAACTTCTTTTCCTCTCCCTTCAGCAGGCGTTTGATGTTATTCCTGTGCGTAATTATCAGGGCAAGTGCTATTAAAACTGAGAAGGATTTGAATAACAGGGAGGGAGTGTCGAAAAGTGTGAAAAGCAATATTGGGAAAGCGATGCCGGCACTCATTGAAGATACTGATACAATGCGTGTTAAAAGTAAAATTATCAGAAAGACTACGAGACACGAAAGAGTAAGCAGTGGATGAATGGCAAGAATGACTCCTGAAGCGGTCGCAACTCCCTTGCCTCCCCTGAAACGTGCAAAAACCGGAAATATATGTCCTATTATGGCAGTAAGCCCTGTACCTATCTGCAGGTTTGTGATGAGGGCAGTTCCCGGATCAGCAAGAGTGAAGAATGCCGGAAGCATCGCAGCCAGCCAGCCTTTGGCCATATCGATCAGAAGGACAGGCACACCGATTTTCCATCCAAGCACCCGTATGGCATTTGCTGCTCCCGCATTCCCGCTTCCGTGTTCCCTTAAGTCGATCCCGCGAAGAATCTTACCTGCCCATACTGCCGTTGGAATCGATCCAAGGAGATAGGCGGTAATAAATGCAGTTAACACAAGAAGTGTATTCATAATTATTAACTTATTCCGGGTCCGTGAGCCGTAAGGGAAGCTGTTTCAGGATTGGAGGTAAACTTGCTGAAGTTATTGATGAACTTGAGAGCAAGGTCGGAAGCTGCGATATGCCATTTAGTCCTTGATTCCCATCCATTTGCAGGATCAAGGATGTCGGCATCGACTCCCTTGATGCTGGCAGGGATACTCAGATTAAAGACGGGAAGACTCACAAATTCGCTGTCGTTTATAGATTCATCCAGAATAGCGTTGATGATCCGGCGTGTAGTCGGCAGATCAATTCTGTGGCCCGTTCCGTAAGGGCCGCTTATCCATCCTGTATTCACGAGCCAGGCTTCGGCTCCGTGCATTATCATCTTCCGCGTAAGCTCGTTGGCATAGATTATAGGATCGACCATGAGGAATGCTGCTCCGAAGCAGGCCGAGAATGATGGGATAGGTTCCACTATTCCTCTTTCCGTACCGGCTACCTTTGCAGTATACCCGCTGAGGAAATAGTACTTGCACTGTTCTTCTGTCAGACGGCTAACCGGTGGAAGAACACCAAATGTGTCCGCCGACAGGAAGATCACCTTGGTGGCATGCCCTGCCTTCGACACGGGTTTAACAATATTCTTGATATGATAAATGGGGTAGGAGACTCTTGTATTCTCGGTTTTTGACTCATCGTTGAAATCGATCGAACCATCCGAACGGACGACAAGGTTTTCCAGGAGTGCGTCCCTGCGGATGGCATTGTAAATGTCTGGTTCATTTTCCTTGCTGAGCTTGATGCATTTTGCATAGCATCCTCCTTCGAAATTGAAAATCCCGTCGTCATCCCATCCATGTTCATCGTCCCCGACGAGAGCCCTGTCAGGATCGGTGGAAAGGGTTGTTTTTCCTGTTCCGGAGAGTCCGAAGAATATAGCTACATCACCCTTTCTGCCCACATTCGCAGAGCAGTGCATTGAAGCTATCCCCTTGAGAGGCAGGTAGTAATTCATTACGGAGAAGATCCCTTTCTTCATTTCGCCTCCATACCATGTTCCCCCGATGACGGCCATGCTCTCGGTAAGATTGAACATGACGAAAGTCTCTGAATTGAGCCCCTGCTTTTGCCAGTCGGGATTAGTGGCTTTGGAGGCCATGAGCACAACGAAATCGGGAATGAATCCTTCAAGCTCATCTGGTACCGGCCTGATGAACATATTCTTTACGAAGTGGGCCTGCCAGGCTACTTCCATCAGAAATCTGACCCTCAACCTTGTATTTTCATTGGCGCCTGCAAAGCAATCCATCACGAAAAGTCTCTTACCGGAAAGCTGTTTTGCTGAAAGGTTCTTGCAATGCTGCCAGATCTCCTGTGTAATAGGCTTGTTATCAGATACTTTAGATTTTTCTGATTTCCACCAGACTCTGTTTTTTGTATTTTCGTCGAGAACGATGTATTTGTCCTTTGGGGATCGTCCGGTGAATATGCCAGTATCGACGGAGATGGCTCCGGATTTTGTGATTATACCTCTTTCCAGCTTGTCGAGGCCGGGTTTTGTCTCCTCAGCAAAAAGGGTGTTGTAATCAGGATTGTAATGGATTTCTTTTACATCATAAATCCCGTATGCTGACAAATCTTTTGCTGTGATCATTTCTTGCAACAATTAAGGGAATGTATAGCGAAAAGTAATTAAAATAATGATGCGCAGATTTTTAAGTTAATATTTTGTAGAAAAAATAGGGTAATCCTTTTCCTGACGGTCATTAAGTTGTCCATAGGTTAGCAGAAACTCCCAAAATGGGTGGTTCTGCACAAAAAGATTCAGGTCAGTTTGCAGCCATGCAAAGAAAAGAGGCTGTCTCGTTCTGAGGCAGCCTCTTTAAAATTATCTGTAACCAGGAATTATTTCCCGAATTTGATCGAAGCCTGTGCTGCTGCCAGCCTTGCTATCGGAACTCTGAAAGGAGAGCAGCTTACATAGGTGAGCCCGTTCTTGAAACAGAACTCGACCGATGCAGGATCGCCACCCTGTTCCCCGCAGATACCTATTTTCAGGTTTGGTCTCGTTGCCCTTCCCTTCTGAACCGACATTGTAATCAGCTGGCCAACGCCATCCTGATCAATGGTCTGGAAGGGGTCTGCAGCAAGCATCTTCTTGTCGAGGTAATCATTCATGAATCCACCGATATCATCACGGCTGAAGCCGAAAGTCATCTGCGAGAGGTCGTTGGTGCCGAATGAAAAGAACTCGGCTGTCTTTGCCATGCGGTCAGCAAGGAGAGCAGCCCTGGGGATCTCGATCATTGTTCCGTATTTGTAATCTATCTTGTCAAGTTCGAATTTTTTGCAGACTTCTGCATAAATCCTGTCAAGAATTTTCTTTGTCACATCGAGTTCTGAAACGTCGCATGTTACCGGAACCATCAATTCGGGTACCGGGTTCTTTCCTTCCTTGATAAGCTCAGCTGCAGCTTCGAACATCGATCTTAACTGCATTTCGGTTATCTCGGGATATGTGACGCCGAGGCGTACACCGCGATGACCCATCATCGGGTTCGATTCATGCAGAGCCTCGCCGCGTTTGGCAACATCTTCTTTCCTTATGCCGAGTGCTTTTGCAAGCTCTTCCTGCTTTTCTGCACCCTGGGGAACGAATTCATGAAGCGGTGGATCGAGAAGCCTGAAAGTCACAGGCATTCCATCCATAGCTTCGAGTGTAGCCTTCATATCCTTCTTGACAAAAATGAAACAGTTCATCAAGAGCTTTGCGGCGTTCTGTTTCATTTGCGCTGAGGATCATTTTACGAAGAAGGAAAAGAGGCTGCTCGGCACCCTTTCCATAGAACATATGTTCTGTTCGGAAAAGACCGATACCCTCTGCTCCGAAATCGCGGGCTATTTTCGCATCAGCAGGAGTGTCAGCATTTGTACGGACTCCCATTTTTCGGTGATTGTCGACAATTGTCATGAATTCCCTGAACCTTGGATTCTCGGTAGCATCCATAAGAGAGATGGCACCTGTATAAACGGCTCCTTTTGTACCGTTAAGGGTGAGAATATCACCTTCTTTGATCACTATGCTCGATCCTGCGATCTTGGCTGTTTTGGATGCTGCATCAACGTGAAGCGAGCTGGCACCCACGATACAGCATTTGCCCCATCCGCGTGCTACGAGAGCAGCATGGGATGTCATACCACCGCGGGCGGTCAGGATACCTTCTGCGGCGCGCATTCCTTCGACATCTTCCGGATTGGTTTCCTCGCGGAGAAGAATAACCTTTTCTCCCTTGCGAAACCATGCCACTGCATCTTCAGCCGTGAATACGACTTTTCCGACAGCAGCACCAGGTCCGGCAGGCAGACCTTTAACAACTGCCTTGACTTTCGCTTCAGCTTTCGGGTCGCAGATTGGATGAAGAAGCTCATCGAGCTGTGCAGGATCGACGCGCATAACAGCCGTTTTCTCATCTATAAGTTTTTCATGAAGCATATCCATTGCCATGTTGAGGGCGGCCGTACCGGTTCTCTTTCCTGCGCGGCACTGCAGCATATAAAGCACACCTTCCTGTATCGTGAATTCGATATCGAGCATATCCCTGAATGATTTCTCGAGGATCTCCCGGATATCGCATAATTCCTTATATGTCTTTGGCATGGCTTCCTGCATGCTTTGCAGGTGCTTGTTCTGTTCATTCTTTGTTTCATTGTTGAGCGGGCTGGGAGTGCGGATGCCGGCAACAACGTCTTCTCCCTGGGCATTGACGAGCCACTCTCCATAAAAGAGGTTATCGCCTGTTGCAGGATTACGTGTAAAAGCAACGCCTGTTGCCGATGTATCGCCCATATTTCCGAATACCATTGCCTGAACGTTCACAGCTGTTCCCCAGTCATCAGGAATACCCTCGATGCGGCGGTATGATACAGCTTTCTTTCCGTTCCAGCTCTTGAAAACGGCCTTGATACCTCCTTCAAGCTGTTCCTTTGCATCATCAGGAAATGGAGTGCCAAGCACTTCTTTTACTTTTTTCTTGAATTCTTCAGCAAGCATCTTAAGCTCGTCAGCCTTGATATCGGTATCGGATTTATAACCTTTCTTATGTTTGAATTCATCAAGCATTTCGTCGAGCTGCTTGCGGATTCCTTTTCCCCCTGCAGGCTCAATATCTTCTGCTTTTTCCATAACGACGTCGGCATACATCATGATCAGACGGCGGTAGGAATCCCATACGAAGCGGGGATTGTTGGTTTTCTTGAGAAATCCCGGGATAGTCGCAGAGCAAAGGCCGACGTTGAGCACCGTATCCATCATACCCGGCATCGATTTGCGGGCACCGGAGCGGCATGATACCAGAAGGGCGTTCTCAGGATCGCCATATTTCATATTCATGGTCTCCTCGGCCTTTTTCATTGCTGCCCAGACTTCGGGCATCAGATCGGGATGAAGAGTGCAATTGTTTTCATAATATTCTGTACAGGCTTCTGTAGTAATTGTGAAACCGGCAGGAACCGGAAGCCCCAGAAGACACATCTCAGCAAGGTTGGCACCTTTGCCTCCAAGAAGGTTCTTCATATCGGCTTTGCCATCTGCAGTTTTCTTTCCGAATGAGTAAACTCTTTTAATTTTTGACATAACGTTATGGATTTGAAATAATTAATTATTAATTTTTTCGAAACAGGACGCAAAGTTAATATTTAAAATTGAATTTCTGAAATGAAGAGGTGAGTTCAGCGTTAAGCCCGGGGATGGAACATGAGGAGAGTATCACGAAGGAAACTTCTGTCTATATGGGTGTATATTTCGGTGGTAAGTATCGACTCGTGTCCGAGCATCTCCTGTACCGCCCTGAGATCGGCTCCTCCTTCAACAAGATGCGTTGCAAAGGAATGCCTGAAGGTATGAGGACTGATCTTTTTCCTTATTCCGGCTTTTGCAGCAAGATCCTTTATTATAGTGAATATCATTGCCCGTGTAAGCTTCCTTCCGCGACGGTTCAGGAACATGATATTCTGATCGTATATCACTGGCAGCCTGTCCCTGTCTTTTTTATAGAGATCTATTTCCTTCAGGGCTTTATTGCTTATCGGGACAAGTCTCTGCTTATTGCCTTTACCGGTCACTGTCACAAACCCTTCACTGTAATGAATATCCGTAATCCTGAGGCTGACCAGCTCCGATACACGAAGTCCGCACCCATAGAGTGTCTCAATTATCGCCTTGTTGCGGTGTCCCTCATTCTTGCTCAGGTCAATTTGGGAGATCATGCTGTCGATCTCGATAACTGAAAGAACTTCAGGTAGTTTCAGTCCGATCTTTGGAGATTCGATCAGTGATGCCGGATTCTCTTCAATTTCACCTTCTATTAGCAGGAATCTGTAGAATGCCCTGATACCTGAGATTATCCTCGACTGTGTTCTTGCATTCATGTTATCCGCTCCGAACCATGCAATGAAGTCTCTCAGATCCTGGTAAGTGACGGAAAGGGGTCCTTCACTGCTTCCCTTTTCAGCGAAGTAGTTCTCCAGCTTATGAACATCAGCGCAGTAAGCTGCAATGCTGTTCCCCGACAGCGACTTCTCGAGTTTGAGGTACGTTTCAAAATCCTTTATAGCCCGCTTCCAGCTGAGACTCATGATGATAGTTTTACCAACACAAAGTACCACAAAGGTAAATTATCGTCACAAGTAATTTTTAACTATTTTTACCGACTATATTGTTAACTGAAATGAAGATCAGCATCATAAACGGCCCCAACCTGAATCTTCTCGGAAAAAGAGAACCTGATAAATACGGAAACCGTTCCTTTGAGGACTACCTTGCTTTCCTGGAAAAAGAATATCCCGCTGTCAGCTTCGGCTATTTTCAGTCGAATGTTGAAGGCGAGCTGATTGATGAGATCCAGCGGAAGGGTTTTTCATCTGATGGCATAATTCTTAACGCCGGAGGCTATACGCATACATCAGTTGCAATCGCAGATGCCATAGCGTCAGTCAAAACTCCGGTTATTGAGGTACATATAACAAATATTGCAGCCCGAGAGGAGTTCCGGCAAACAAGCCTTATAGCCCGGCAATTGTGCGGGTTCTATTTCAGGCTTCGGACTTGACAGCTACAGGCTGGCTGTAGAGGCTCTGAAGGCAAAACACTAAAAACAAGTCGGCAGATAATGGTCAAAAAGAGAACAAAGATTGTTGCTACAATCTCGGATAAGAACTGTGAGCCGGGATTCATACGTCAGCTATATGAGGCCGGCATGGATGTGGTAAGGATCAACTCGGCCCACCTCGATATACAGGGTGCCCTGAAAATAATAAAGAACGTACGCGAGGTATCCGACAAGATAGCGATCCTGATCGATACCAAGGGACCTGATATGCGGACCACTATCTGCAATGCACCGATTAATATTAAAAAGGGTAAAAGTTACCGTCTGACAGGTGACCCGGGGAAGAAGTCAACTGCTGAATCCATAAATGTAAGCGTTATGTCTTTTGCAGAATTCGTGCCGCTTGGGTCAATAGTAATGATAGATGATGGTGAAGTTGAACTTAAGGTGATCAGGAAGGATGGAAACTCTCTGATCTGCAAGGCTGAGAATGACGGTGCGGTAGGTTCCAGAAAAAGTGTGAACGTACCCGGAGTGAAAATAGATCTTCCCTCGCTCACAGATAAAGACAAGGAGTTTCTGAAAATGTCTGCTGAGAATGAAGTTGATTTCATCGCTCATTCTTTTGTAAGGTCAAGACAGGATGTGCTGGATGTCCAGGCTGAACTCGATAAATACAAGAGCGAAATTAAGATAATCGCAAAGATCGAGAACCAGGAAGGTGTTGAGAATCTTGCGGATATACTCGAGGTTGTTTACGGAATAATGGTTGCCAGGGGCGATCTTGCAATTGAGATTCCATATGAAAAGATACCCCCTATTCAGAAGATGATCATCTCGAGATGCATCTATTGCAGGAAACCTGTTATAGTCGCAACGCAGATGCTTCATTCGATGATCACAAATCCTCGTCCAACAAGGGCTGAGGTGGGCGATATCGCAAGCGCCATCTACTCACATACTGATGCCATAATGCTGAGCGGCGAGACTGCAAACGGCAAATATCCGGTCGAAGCAGTCCAAACCATGACCAAGGTTGCCATCGAGGTGGAGAACAATAAGGAGAAATTTCTCGAAACGCCATATATAAATGCAACGGGCGAAGTATCGGCATACCTTGCAAAAGTGGCCGTAAAAACATCCCTCAGAATAGGAGCAAAGGCAATTATTGCAGATACCACCGGCGGGAGGACAATCAGGGATATGTCATCATACCGGGGATACAACCTTGTGCTTGCCCAGTGCTACTCGAAAAGGACAATGAGGGAATTGGCTCTCTCATATGGTATTTATACAAGCTACCAGGAGAAGAGAAATTCTGTAGACGAGTTCATTCATATTGCTTTGAAGAACCTGGTAAAAGCTCATAATCTTAAAGGAAATGAGCTCATTGTGGTTCTCGCAGGCAATTTCTCGGGAGGATCGGGATTCTCATTTATCGAGGTTGGTACGGTGCAGTACCTGAAGGATCGTGTGAGCATTAAGGAAGACCAAGGATTGGTCTGATTTTTGAGGTATTTTATATCCAGGAACTCTGTAATGATTTTAAAAACTTTGTTACTAGCAGGCTGGCTGGCCTTTCAGCCGGTTCATGTCACGATGACAAGCATAGATCATGTTCCCGGCACCGATTCCCTCAAAGTATTCCTTAAAATGGATTATGGGCTTTTTCTCCGTGATTACCAGACGATTGACGATGACAGGGATCTGTACAAGTTATATGCATATCAGCCTTTCCCCTCCGACTATATAAATCATTACATAAATTCAAAACTCTTTATTCACGTTGACAATAAACTGCTCAGCGGAAAGTTATTGAATATGGATCTTGACGATGGTGAGGTAAGTTTTAATTTTCTTTACCGTTCAAGCAGGAAGCCGAAGAAAATCACTGTCAGCAGTAATATTCTGACAGCATTATACAGCGACCAGGTGAACATGACGATCATCCGCATAAACAATCTCGAGAAAGGGATAAAACTGACATCTGAAAATTCTGAGGAGACTTTCATATTAAAACAATAACTTGCAGGGATGGAAATTCATATGAAGAGACTGTCGGCATTTTTACTTTTAATCCTTAACTGCTTCATTGTCTCAGCTACCCATAACAGGGCCGGTGAAATAACATATGTCCAGCTATCGGACCTGACTTATGAGGTAACTGTCACTACCTATACGTATACTTTAAGTCTTGCCGACAGGCAGGAGCTTGACATCAACTGGGGAGATAACTCCATTTCAACGGCTGGAAGAATAAACGGGGAGAATCAGCGAGGCGAGATACTTCCAAATTACTATAAGAAAAATATTTATAAAAAAACTCACACATATCCGGGACCGGGAGTGTATAAAATTGTGGTCCAGGATCCGAACAGGAATTACGGAGTAAGGAATATTCCCAATTCAGTAAATATTGTCTTCTCGATCTCCACACTCCTGGTGGTTAATCCTGCCATGGGATTCAACAGTACTCCCGTGCTTCTTAATCCGCCATATGACAAGGCTGCTCTTGGCTATGTTTTCATTCATAATCCTGCTGCCTATGATCCCGACGGTGATTCTCTCTCATACAAGCTTACGGTTTGTACGCGCGAAGACGGAAAACCGATCGAGAACTACTCTCTTCCTCCGGCAACCCATTCTATACGAGTCGATTCAATAACCGGCGATCTTATATGGAACACACCCGCTGACACGGGAAAATACAATGTCGCCATGGAAATACAGGAGTGGAGGAACGGAAAGAAAATAAGCACCGTCATTCGCGACATGCAGATAGAGGTATATAAGACTAATAACAAGCCTCCCGTCATTGGCCCTCTGAAGAATATGTGCGTGGAAGTCAGGTGACAGCATCAATTTTATTGTAACAGCTACTGATCCAAACAATGACAGGATCTCGCTTAAAGCTACGTCCGGGATATTCGGAATTACCGAATGTCCAGCCACATTCAAGGGCATCGATTCGGTTCCCGGATCATCTTCCTCGAGGTTCATCTGGAAGCCATGCTATGAGGCTGTAAGGAGTCAGCCATACAATATAATCTTCAAGGCTGACGATAACAATTCCGATATTAAGCTTTCGGATATCGACAACATGACGATCAAGGTGCTGGGACCTTCACCTGTATTGCAAAATGCCGTGCCTGAAGGGAAATTCATAAGGCTCACTTGGGCAAATTACGGGACCAGTGTTATCGCAGGCTTTGCAATTTACAGGAGAATAGGCACAACAGAATTCACTCCCGACTCCTGTACTGCAGGGATCCCTTCCTCGACAGGGTTTGTCAAGGTTGGATATATCGCTGGCAGCTCAACAGTCGGTTTTACAGATACAAACAATGGACTGGGGCTTGAATTCGGAGAGGAATATACTTACAGGATAGTGGCTGTCTATAGGAACGGAGCGGAGAGCAAGACATCTAATGAAATTACTTCCACGCTGGTTGCCGGATTGCCGGTTATCCGAAATGTAAGCGTCAGGACAACAGACGTTACAAAAGGTTCAATTTACCTTGCATGGAAGAAGCCAGACCATCTCGATACCATTCCGGGAGCTGTGGGACCATATGAGTACAAAATATCAAGGGCTCCGGGCATAGCGGGAACAAACTTCACGCTGATAAAGTCGCTGCAGACAACTGACCTGAATGATACCGTATTCATCGATACTTTGATAAACACCCGCGATAACGGTTACCTGTATAAGATCATATTATGGAACAGAACCCCCGGCAATGAATTCATGCTGGGAGATTCATCCTATGCATCATCCACTTTCATCACATTGAGTCCGGGCGACAGGAAAATAAGATTCGTGATCAGCAGGAATGTGCCATGGATCAACACAAGGTATGATTTTTTCAGGCTGAATGACGCTACTTCTGAATATGACTTAGTGGGTACTACCAGCCAGCTTAACTGGACAGATGAAGGATTGCTCAACGGAGAGGATTACTGTTATTATGTAAGATCAACCGGCGGCTACCTGGATGTTAATCTGCCAAAGAACCTTATTAACTTTTCCCAGGAGGCATGTTCAACCCCTGTCGACAATGAACCGCCTTGTGTTCCTGAGATTACAGTTGCAAGTCAGTGTGAAGAAATGTACAATATTGTCATGTGGAGTTTTTCTGACGCTGGTTGCCTTGATGATGTGGCAGGCTACAGGATATTCTATAAGGAACTATACGGTAATGCGATGGATCTTATTGACAGCGTGAAAGAGGAAAGATATTTTTACGTATATCCATGATTCCCTGTCAATTATTGCAGGCTGTTATTCAGTTTCCGCATACGATTCACTTGGCAATGAGAGCGATAATTCGGTTATGGTATGCGTTGATTCATGCAAATTCTACGATATACCCAATGTATTCACGCCAAATAACGACACTTTCAATGACAAGCTGGTAGCAAAAACCTCGGGACTGATCGAAAAAATTGATTTCAAGCTGTTCAACAGAAGCGGACTTCTGATCTTCAGCACAGACAACCCGAAAATTGAATGGGATGGAACCTATAAGGGTAAAGTCGTTTCGCCCGGTGTCTATTTCTATCAATGCATCGTGTATGAGAAACGGATCAACGGTACAGAAACAGAACATCGCAGCGGCTTTGTCCATGTGATAACTGAAGAAGGAGTTAAAGTTGAACCACCGCAGACTAAATGATGAAAAGGATAATATTGATAATTATTTCTGCATTTTGCCTGACAGGTATTGTATCAGGCCAATCATCATATGATCTTTTGCTTAAGGCTAAAGCCCTGACCAGCAGCGGCAAACCAGGCGAGGTTGTCGAGCTTCTTTCAGCAGCTCCCGGCATCCGGTCTGACAGCAGGCTGCTTATTGCAAGGGCGGAGGCAAGACTTCAGAGCGGTGACTATAACGGAGCAATTGATGATTTCAATTCTGCAGGCAAAATAAGACAATACTCAGGCGAATATGGACTTGCCAGGGTTTATGCCATTAAAGGCGACGCTGCAACATCACTTTATCACCTCGAGATAAGCATGCGGTCGTCATTCAGAAAGAGCGAAAAGGAGATTTTGCTTGAACCTGCATTTGCCAGGATAGAAAACAGGCCTGAATGGCGTCTTTTCCTGAAGAAGGAATGGTACTCTGTTTCTGAAAGCAAAGTTTCTGAGATTGAGTATTATATAAAGTCCGGGAATACAGTGGAAGCGCAGACCAAACTCCTGGAACTTGAAAGGGATTACCCTGGAAATGATGCAATATATGCCGGTGCACTTGTCAAAATGGGATCCGGCAAATTCAGCGAAGCAGTGAAATCATTATCGGATCTTCTGTCATTGGAACCTGAAAATGAAAAATACCTGAGGGCTCTTGCCTCTGCTCAGAGCTCAATGTCAAATCAGGCTGGAGCATCGGCTTCCTATTCGAAGCTGATAAACCTGGAAACGGAGGATCCTGAACTTTTCATGCTTCGTGCGGAATGTTACAGAAAAACAGGAGAGAGGGAAAAAGCTATGGCCGATATTGCAAGGTACCTGACATTTTATCCGGAGAGCAAAGCCGCATTAAGCCTGGCTGGAAAAACTGAATCTTCAGCCGGAAATAACCTCAGGGCTCTTGAATATTTCTCTGAAAACCTGAAACTTCATCCCAATGATCCCGAATGCTATATCGACCGTGGCAATTCATATTTCCTCTCGAAATCGTGGCAGTGGGCAATCAATGATTTCAGCATGTCATTAGACCTTGACCCTGATAACTCAGATGTATGGTTCAGCAAGGGAATTGCACTTGTCAATTCCGGAAAAACAGAAGATGCATGTCATGATCTGCGAGAGGCGTTTGCGCTCGGAAACAAGAAAGCAGTCGAATATATAAGCAAGTACTGTATAAAATAGGTCAGCCGGTAGCCCTTATCTTACATGCTTCAGTATCCTTGAAAAGAGATCGTGTGGCTTAAATGGCTTGAGAACGTAGTCGTTTATGTTCAGTTCGTCGATCTTGTCATGATTTTCCGACATGATTGCTGCGGTAAGCGCTACAATGGGGATTGAATTTATTTTGGGATCCGCGGATTTACGGATTATTCTGGTAGCTTCAATCCCATCCATTACAGGCATGTGGAGATCCATAAGGATAAGGTCAAAATTTTGTTCCTCAAGCTTTTCCAGCGCGAGTTGTCCATTCTCAGCATGAGTGACGACAGCACCCCAGCCTTCAAGGAATTTGTTTGCGACAAAAAAGTTGATCTTGTTGTCTTCTGCAACAAGAATCCGTTTACCTTCGAGTCCTTTGTACGATTCCTGTACTTCGCCTGACTGGTCCTTTGCTTTTTTCTCGGTTACCGTAAAGGTAAGAATGAAGCTGAATGTAGATCCCCTGCCGGATTCGCTTTCGAGTATGATCCTGCCGCCCTGGAGCTCGATGAGCTTTTTGCAGATCGCCAGTCCGAGGCCGGAGCCGCCATACTTTCTTGCAGTGTCGGCAGATGCCTGTGTGAAGCTCTCGAAGATCTCAGCATGCTTTTCAAGTGGTATTCCGATGCCTGTGTCCTTAACCGTGAATTCCATTTTCGACTTATTCTCCTTCCTCTCAAGTTCCCTGATTGTCACCGTTATTCCGCCCTGTGAAGTGAATTTAAGCGCATTTGACAGGAGGTTGGAAAGTATCTGGTTCAGCCTGATCTGATCTCCGATGACTTCATCCGGAAGTCTTCCCTCCCTGTTGATTTCGAATGTCAGGTTTTTAGCTTTTGACCTGAAGGAATAGGACCTCATAAGCTCGTCGAGGAAATCGTTAAGGTTGAACTGGATCTGCTCGAAGACAATCTTACCGGATTCCATCTTGTTATAGTCGAGCACGTCATTTACCAGTGTCAAAAGATGATTGCCTGAAAACCTTAGAGTTTTAATATAATCCATCTGATCTTCTCTCGGATTGCCCTGAAGGAGAAGGTTCGTGATACCAATTACCTCGTTAAGCGGAGTCCTTATCTCGTGACTCATCGTGGACATGAAGATCTGTTTTGCCTGAGCAGCCTCCTCAGCTCTCTGACGTGCTGCGACAAGGTTGTCAAGCATCATTCTTCTCTGGATCGCAATTGCAATCTGGTTGGCAATGAAGTCGAGAACATAGAGGTCGTCCTGTGAAAACTTGTCTTCATTGTTATAGTCCTGCAGGCACATGATGCCGATTATGTTGTTCTCCACTTTCAGCGGCACCCCCATCCATACCTTGCAGGGTGTGCCAACGAGTTCAATTTCATTGGCTTCCTCAAGCAATTTCAGGTCATTCTCCTTCAGGAGAACTGACTTGTTGTTCTTAATCACATAACCGGAGATGGTACCTTTTGTGGGGATCTCATAGAATTTATCCTTTTCGTCAGCGAAGAAAGGAAGAGACATCGTATCGGAAGTCTTGTCATACAGGGCAATAAAGAAATTATTTGTGTCCCATATCTTACTGAGTTCCTGCACGATTGTCGGGTAGATCTCCTTAATGTCCATCTGCTTCAGCGCAGCGGATGAGATATTATAGAGTATCTCCTGCAGAAGCAGGTTTTTCCTTTCAGACGTGATATTCCTGTAGATACCTACATTGGCTATCGGTTCATCATTTACAAAGATGGTGGTTGCTACCAGCGATACATCGATCCTGTTACCGGACTTGTCTTTTCTTATCGTCTGCCTGGTCACCTTTTGCTGATTTGAAGAGAGCCTGTCAATCGTAACGGCTTCCTCTTTCAGGTCGTCCGGAACAATCAGACTGTCTATCGGCTTGTTTATGACTTCATCATATGAGTACCCAAACAGTGTTGTGAATTCCTTATTCACAAGTGAAATTTTACCCGATCGATCCGTAATTGCTATTGCTTCAGGAGTTGAATCTATCAGGTGTTCGAGAAATGCTTTTTCCCTGACAATCTGTTCCTCATATTTTTTGTGCCGGCTGACATCAGTAACTGTTCCCCTGTAACCTATCTTTTTCCCTTCATGGAATATCCCATATGAATGTGTTACGATCGGCAAGGTTGAGCCGTCCTTTTTCCTGAAGTAATATTCATTGCTCGATACCTCACCAGGCTCCCTGAGGCTCTCAAGGTTAGCCATCATCTTTTGGTAACTGTCCGGGAAGATCTCTGAAATATGCGTTCTCCTGGACAGATCGGCAGGAGTAAATCCGAAGAGTGATAGACCAAGCTGATTGCCATATAGAACAGTTCCCTTCAGATCTATCTCGTAAATTATCACAGGCAGCATCTCAGAGAATTTTCTATACAGAGATGTTTGCATATTGATGTCGTCCTGGCTCTTCTGCTGATGTCCCGGCTCCCAGGTTATAAAAATATTGCCGGAGGTCAGTATGAATCCGACATAGAAACCCTCAGAATCATCTCCCCGGGGCGATGCAGCAAGCTTATGGGGATTTTTTGTAATGTTCACATGATTCAGGAGTTCAATAAGCTTTACCCTGGTTGAGAGGGGTGTATCATCAATACATTTTCCGATTACTTCATTCCTGTCGAGAAATTCTACTTCCTCAGCCTTATTGTTAATGTCAGCGATATAGAACAGCTTATCTTCCCCAACGCTGAAGAGAGCCAGGTAGCTGCTGACAGTGTCGAATATCTCCGCGAGCACATTTCCCTGGCTTTCGCTTATTTTCAGCCGGCTTTGAGATACTATCGGATTGAATGCCGACATGAGGTAGATACCATCATCGAGTTTGATGGTTTCTGCAGTGAACAGGAAAATCTTCTTCTCTCCCTTTTTTGTCCGGAGGGTAATTGCAAAATCCTTGATCTTGTTAAACCGGGAGAGAAGCTTCATGTATTTATCGCTCTCCTCGATATCAGCATAAAGCTTTAAATCTTCAGATGAATAACCGATAACCTCCTCTTTCTTATAACCAAGAGCGTCGAGGAAAGCTGAATTGGCGTCGATATAGATTCCGGTGTCTGACCTTGAAAGAGCCATCATCTGATCAGATGAATGGAAAGCCCTGAGAACCATGTCATTAAATGAACTGCCTTTCCCTTTATTCCGGGCCCGCAATTCCTTGAGCTCATTCTCGAGTTCCTTTATTTTATCTTCAAGATCACTTTTGCTCTCTTTTGAATTCATCAGGCAGAGAATGGTATTTATGGGATAAAAATAACAAATAAAGAACTATTTATGCTATTCTGTTAAGTAAATCAGGCTTGTTGGAAAAACTTATTTTCTTTTAGAGTAATATTTACAGAATTCTGCAAGTCCACACTCTCCGCATAGCGGATTTCTTGCCTTACAGATATATCTTCCGTGGAGAAGAAGCCAGTGATGAGCTTTGTGCACAAGGTGTTCAGGCAGATTCTTCGTAAGCTGAAGCTCGGCGCTCAAAGGTGTTTTTGCGTTGACCGTAAGCCCTATTCTTGCAGAAACCCTGAAAACATGTGTATCCACAGCCATAACCGGCTTTCTGTAAACAACTGAAGCGATGACATTCGCAGTTTTTCTTCCGACTCCCGGAAGCTTTTGCAGAAGAGAGGTATCAGATGGCACTTTCCCGTTAAACTCCTTAACGAGCATTTTAGACATCCCTGAAAGATGCTTTGCCTTATTATTGGGATATGAGCATGATTTTATGAATTTAAAAATCTCGGAAGGCTCCGCTTCTGACATTGACCTTGCATCCGGGAACCTGTTCAAAAGGGCAGGCGTTATCAGGTTCACTCTCTTGTCGGTACATTGCGCAGAAAGGATTACTGCCACTATCAACTCGAAAGGATCCGTGTATGCAAGTTCAGTCTCCGCGACAGGCCTGTTGGCACTGAAGTATTCTATAGTCCTTTCATATCTTTCCTTTATTGTCATCGTTGTTCGTTATGAAAGGTGTCAAGTTAATTATTTTTACAAGGGATTTTATACCTTTAACGGCATTAAATGAATATTTTGAAGAGGATCATTATAAATACTCCTGATTCCGTATCCGCGATACTCATCGGTGCAAGATGGGAAGCTGTGGAGAAACTTCTTCCGGTGAGTAATGTTGTGATCCTGACCGACAATAACCTATTTAAAATCTATGGGGAAAGATTTCCTGATTTACCGGTAATAAAGATAAAACCAGGGGAGGAGAGCAAACAGCTGAGTGTCATTGAAAAGCTTTCAGGCCAGCTTCTCAGGAAAGGCATCGATCGCTCAGGATTCATACTTGCAATAGGAGGAGGAGTAGTTTGTGATGTCGCAGGCTTTCTGGCGTCGGTATATATGAGAGGCATACGATGCGGCTATATCTCAACGAGTCTTCTGTCCCAGGTCGATGCCAGCACCGGAGGGAAGACAGGTGTCAACCTCGGATTTGTAAAGAATCTCATTGGCACTTTCAGTCAGCCTGAATTTGTGATCTGTGACACAACAATGCTGCGGACCCTTCCCCAGGCTGAGTACCTCTCAGGAATGGCAGAGCTTATTAAAACAGGTCTGATAGGCGATGAGACAATCATTGAAACACTGGAAAGCAATTATTCAGGAATAATGAAAAGAGACAGGGATCTGCTTGCCGACCTGGTTTACCGTTCAGTAAAGTTCAAGGCAAGTATTGTTGCGAAGGATGAAAAGGAAGCCGGATTAAGACGTATACTTAACTTTGGTCATACATTCGGACATGCCATTGAGCTGCATGATGGCGTAAGCCATGGATTTGCAGTTGCAGCAGGGATGGAGCTTGCATCGCTACTTTCATATAAAAAACGATTCATCACGAAGAAGGAATGCAGCAGGATCATAAGCCTGCTCAGAAAATATAACTTCACATGTAATTTCAGAATGCCGGCGGGAAAGGTCAGGGAGCTTATTCTTCATGACAAGAAAAAAACCGGTGATGAAATAAATTTCGTATTTCTTAAAGGGATAGGAAATGCATCGGTTAAGAAGCTTCCGGTAAGTGAGATAGTCGATTTCTACAGGCAATGTAAAGACTAAAAAAATACCTTATGAATTCTTTTGGTGTAATTTTCAGGATTTCGGTTTTCGGTGAATCGCATGGCCCTGCCATAGGAGTTTGCATTGACGGCTGCCCACCGGGAATGCAGATCACTCCGGACGATTTCATCCCGGACCTCTTGCGGAGACAGAGCGGCAAAAAGGGCACCACTGCCCGGTCGAGCCGGATCTTCCTGAGATACTGAGCGGAGTTCATGAAGGGTTCACCAATGGAGCGCCGCTGACAATAATTACCAGGAACAGGGATATGATCTCGTCAGACTATGATGGATTCAAGGATATTCCACGGCCGGGTCATGCAGATTTCACAGCCAGGATGAATACTCGGGTTTTGCAGACATGCGGGGAAGCGGACATTTTTCCGGAAGAATAACCTGGGGCCTTGTTGCCGCCGGGGTCATTGCAAAGAAGATTGCCGTCAATCAGCGAAATAAGCGCCAGGCTGATCTCTGCAGGCGGCAATCCGGATATAGAAAAGGCTCTGGATGAGGCTATTGCAGGAAATGATTCGATAGGAGGGATTATAGAATGTGTCGTGAAGAATCCTCCGGTTGCACTTGGAGAGCCTTTCTTTTATTCTCTGGAATCAGTCGTCAGTCACCTTGTTTTTTCAATACCCGCGATAAAGGGAATTGAATTCGGATCAGGATTTGCAGCTGCATCAATGAAAGGATCGGAGCATAATGACCGTTTATAAATGCAAAAGGAACGACCGCGACCAATAATGCCGGAGGCATTAACGGAGGTATAACGAACGGAAACGAAATAATCTTCAGGGTTGTTGTGAAACCTACATCATCGACCGGAGTCGGGCAATCAACCTTCAATTTCTCGACGGGGAATATGGAGACATTGAAGGTAACCGGACGTCATGATGCCTGCATCGCCCTCAGAATGCCGGTCATCGTAGAAGCTGTGACAGCAATTGCATTGGCCGACCTGATGCTAATCGACCGGGGAATATATAACAGGAATAATTAATCTCCTGCAATCGGGCAATCGTAGCCGTATCTTGGATATCGTATAACTTAGTTATATGTTAAGGCTGCGGATTTTTATAACCAGTGCTTTCCTTGTCGACTTTGTGATCCTGAACCTGTTATCGATTCTTTCACCAATTATCCATGCAATTCTGCCTCCGGATTCAAGTATCATGGCCTTTTCTTTTTCAATCCTTGAAAATTTGCAGTCGATGAAATAATCGCTCAGCTTCTTCTTTCCCTTCATCCCAAACGGGAAAAAGAAATCACCTGCCTGCCATTTTCTTATTGTCACAGGGAAGGAGATCTCCCGTATATCCAGGTAAGCTGTTCCCTGGATCGGCTGAAATAATCATTTTGTCGCTTACAGCAACTGTTTTGACCGATGCAATTGACGGACACTTTTTCAATTCTGCAAGACTGGTTAAGAAAAATGTCTCATTCTCATTTTCAGAATGTGCAGAAATGATGATCTCATTCCTGTTCTTTATTATCCTGTGTGTTCCCGTAAAGATCTGTCCTCCTGTCCGTCCGGCAATGACATTCAGCAGGTCCTTTAAAAGACTTCCCGATATGCCAAATGGCCTGAGCAGCTCGAACAGGAAAACTTTATTATCGAGGTAGGGCTTTAATTTATTGATACTTACAATGGTCTTGCCATCTTCCTCCCTGAAAATGGAATCCCTGGTTCGCGACAATATCTTCCGAAAGAATATTATAATATCCCGTCGAGTCTTTCAGCAGTATCATTAAGGGTTATTTCCACGGAAGGATTTATCTCCCTGAGAAGTGGAATTACCTTATGCCTGATCTTGTTCCTTATGAATTTTGTATCGGTATTTGTTTTGTCCTCCCTGAATGAGATATTGTTTTCATTGCGGTATTCTTCAATCGACTTCCTGGTAGCAAAAAGCAACGGTCTTATGATGTGGTTTGCTGATGGTTTCATCCCTGTCAATCCTGCGATCCCTGTTCCCCTGATCAGGTTAAGCAGGAGTGTTTCAATATTGTCATTAAGGTTATGCGCCACTGCAACTGAAGCGTAGCCTTCTTCCTCCTGATTTTTTTGAACCATTCGTACCTTAATTCCCTTGCGGCCATTTCGATTGAGATCCCATTCTTTCCGGCATGGTCCAATGTCATGAAGCGGTATGGAATAGAAGGGTATGTGAAGTTTTGCCGCAAATTTCCTGACCATCTGCTCATCCATGTCAGACTCTTTCCCCCGGAGACAGAAATTACAGTGTGCTATTCCGGCACAGAAGTCCGGCTTTCATCAGGAGGTCAGCCATTACCATTGAATCAATGCCTCCGCTGACTGCTGCAAGAATCCTGTCGCTCTTCTTTGCAAGATTGTTCTCTTCGATGTATCTCCGGAATTCATTAAGCATAATGCTGTTATCTAAATGGCAGAATTGTAGGAGGTCCGGGATCAAAATCATCAGGCCTCAGGAGCTGTTCACCTGAAACAGAAATATAGCTGGCCCTGGAATATTCCGGCAGATTGGGATAGAAGCCCAGCCTGATCTGCAAAGTATTGAAAACCAGATTGTCATTCCTTATCCTTACGCCAATCCCGATACTCGAAAGAACTTCTCCCTGATTTACAAACTGGTTGGTTCCGAACAGGTAAGCAAGCTCACCGTATGCAAAAAATGCAAACTGGAAACCATAGAGATTGCCAGGACTTAAGAATACTGATTCCAGACTTACCGATAATCTCTGTGCTCCTCCGACGGAATCATTTCTAAATCCTTCGAATCCGTGTTCCTTTAAGTATCGAAGCAATTCATCACTGTACCTGTCGAATCCTCTTGTATAATCGGCCATTAAAAAGTTTCTCACCCTGAATGAACCAAGGTGCATCAGGTTTGAGAACCAGGTGGTGCTCAGCATGAACATTCCCTGTTCCGTATGCCCGTTATTTATGAATGTTGAAATGCCGGCCGATGTGTAAAAGTAACCTATAGGTCTTATCGAATGTCCTATTGCGCCATTGATTCCTGCATAATACCTGTTCTTGAATTCGTTGATCTCCCTGCCTCCGGTTATCGTTACCAGTCCTCCATATGGAATATCCTCAGTACGGCCGTATCCGTAGATGAGATTTGTCTTGTAATATTTCTGCATTGAGAAAGAAGCCGACGCCAGGAACATTTTGTACTGCTGCAGGTAATGATAGGAATCGGGCATGATGTATGGATGATCGAATACATTATTGTTGGTATATCTTGCCCCCAGGATCAACCTCATGACTGATTCCCTGTTGAGCAGGAATGATCTGGATAGCCAGTAATCCTGGAGGTTGTACTTCAATGGTTCCGGCACCGTCATTGTGTCGAGGTCTTCTGTGGTGAACATTTCCCTGACGGATATCCCTCCGGCATATTTAGTCGTTGCGCTTACCAGCTTTCGGGAGAGGCTGAAACCATATGTTTTTTTGCCGAGGCCGTCGAAATAGAACATATGAAGGCCGATGAATGATCGCCTTATATTATTTGTAGTGAACTCAATACCAAAACCGGGCGAATCGGGAAGACCGCCATCATATGGAATGCTGAGCCTGAATTCCTGACCCAAACCCAATAAATTCTTGTCGAAAATTGAAATAGTGCCCTTATCAAAATCCCTGTAAACAAAACCGGCGCCAAGGGAATATAGATCTTTCGTCAGCACGAGAATATCGACGGTCTCATCAGAATTGGGAATAACAACTATCCTTGATTCGTCGATAAAGGGAAGTTCCCTGAGAAAACGTTCGTTGTCGCTGAGTATCAAAGGTGAAACCGTATCTCCGGACGAAAACAGAAGGTTGTTCCTGATTATGAATTCATTTGTGTTCAGATGGGTTTTATTGAGGAGGGATTCCGTCTTTTTCGCATCATAGGCGAGAGGATTATTGATGTTTGTCCCGAAAACATCAAGCCTCTTTATTAAAATGTTCCTTATGATTTTACCTGAATATGAAGAAAAATCTGACTGGCTTGATTTTGAAACCTGTTTCTGAGAAGATGATTGGTTGTTGACTACAATGAGATCATATAATTTCTTTGTTATCAGATATTTGGAAGCCTTGGTCTCGAGTGAATCATAGAATAGGGCGCTCTTGTTATCGAATGAGATCCTTGATGGGATGATCGCATCAGGCTCCTTATACAGGAGATAACCTGAGAAAAAGGAGAAGGCTGGCGGAAGATTAATTACAGAGTATGGGCGAGTAAGAAAGACGGAGTCACGCGCGGTTTGTGCCTGCGCCAGCACAGATGTATTATAGGAAAGAATTGCCAGCAGTATGACCGGCCGGACTGATGTTCCGTATTTTGATAGTATGGCCCACATCAGGTTTCCCTGGAATTGTCGATAAGAACATCATCTGAATTGAACTGGAATCCCAGGCGTTTGCCCGTAGTTATCCTTGAATGTTGAATTTTTGCTTCAACCTGTCCCACTGTAGCTATCTTGACAGTATCGTATGGCGGAACCAGCAGGTCAAATTCCAGTGAATATTGAATTGCTGTCTCGATGATAACCTGAAGTGATTCTTTGCTGATCTGCTCGCTTCCGTAATTTGTAAACAGCATGCCCATCTGTCTTTTTCCTTCTACAAAATACTGATTCTCATGATTTATAAAGATCCTGGCGATAAGGTACCCAAGGTCATCAAACCTCGAATATTTGAATGAGTCGGCAAGGAAATTGTAAATATTGATAATTCCGGAATAGGCGTTGTATTTGTTTTTCTGAATGTAGGCGGTTTTCCATGCGGGGTGTTCCCTGTCGAACTGGAAGATGTTCGAATGCATGCTGAAAAGCAGTATATCTCCCGCGACTTTTATCTGTGCATCAAAACTGCTTCGGTCTGTATATTCCAGCTTGATCCTCGGATCGATGTTGCCAAGGTTTCCGTTAACATCCTTTGAAAGAATCTTAAGGATATCCTTCACCTGGCAGAATGAGGTAAAAGTATTGTCAAATACTGTCTGCTTCAATACTGATTTATCTTTCAGGATACCTATTATTTGCTGCTTTTTTGCATTCAGATCTTCCATTGCATGCCGTTATTAATTCAATAATTGAGACAACTAATTTAGCAATAATATATTAATATGATCTTGCGAACAAAACCCTCCTTTTTGAAGGTTTGCCTGAATATATGCATTTTCCTTCCTCCTCCGGAGAGTCAAAAGGAATGCACCTGATAGTTGCTTTGGTCTCTTCCTTGATCTTCTCCTCGGTTTCAGGTGTTCCATCCCAGTGAGCCATCAGAAAACCACCCTCGTTATCGAGTATATTAACAAAATCTTTCCAGGTGTCGACATACCTTGTATTCTCTTTCTTAAACTCGGAAGCTTTATTGTAAATGTTCTGCTGGATCTTTTCCAGAAGTACTGAGATGTGCGCTACGGCTTCATTCATCTTAATAGTCTCTTTTTCAAGCGTATCCCTTCGGGCAATCTCTACTGTGCCATTCTCAATGTCGCGCGGGCCTATTGCAATGCGGACCGGTACTCCCTTCAGTTCATAGTCGGCAAATTTCCAGCCAGGCTTATTGTTGTCGCGGTCATCAAATTTGACAGTCATACCGGCGGTTTCAAGCTCTGTCTTTATTCTCTTTGCGGTCAGTGAAATTGATTCCATCTGTTCTGCATTCCTGTAAATAGGAATTATAACAACCTGAATAGGGGCGAGCCGGGGAGGAAGGACAAGTCCATGATTGTCGGCATGGGCCATTATAAGCGCACCGATCATCCTTGTGGATAATCCCCAGGATGTCGCCCAGACATAATCGAGCTTTCCGGTCTTGTCGGTAAACTGAACATCAAATGCTTTTGCAAAATTCTGGCCAAGGAAATGGCTGGTGCCTGCCTGAAGGGCTTTACCGTCCTGCATCAGTGCTTCTATGGCATATGTGTCGACTGCTCCCGCGAAACGTTCAGTTTCAGATTTATAACCTTTAATTACCGGCAGCGCCATAAAGTTTTCAGCAAACTCTGCATAAACATTGATCATCTTCAGGGTCTCTTCAATGGCTTCATCCCTTGTTGCGTGGGCTGTATGTCCCTCCTGCCAGAGAAATTCGGAAGTCCTGAGGAATAGCCTTGTCCTCATTTCCCATCTGACAACATTACCCCACTGATTGATCAGTATCGGAAGATCCCTGTAAGATTGAATCCAGTTTTTATACGAATTCCATATTATAGTTTCGGAAGTAGGACGGACAATCAGCTCCTCTTCAAGCTTTGCAGCAGGATCGACTATGACTCCCTTACCATCGGGATCGGCCTTGAGACGGTAGTGTGTCACTATCGCACACTCTTTTGCAAAACCCTCAACGTGTTTGGCTTCCTTGCTGAAGAACGATTTTGGTATGAAGAGGGGGAAATATGCATTGACATGGCCCGTAGCCTTGAACATTTTGTCTAACTGAGCCTGTATCTTTTCCCATATTGCATAACCGTAAGGCTTGATTACCATGCAACCCCGCACGGCAGAGTTCTCTGCCAGTTCAGCCTTGATTACCAGATCATTATACCACTGTGCATAATTCTCATCCCTGTTAGTTAAAAATTTTGCCATATTTCCGGTACGCTATTTGAATTAATTATTTTGAACTTTAAAGATTGCGTAAAAATAGATAAAAACTTCTGTTCAGGAAGGAAATGAAAAAAATGTTAAATTTGAAACCTGTTATAATCTAATCCGATCAGGACACTTCTTTGGTACAGTTTTTGCTTTTATTTATAAAACAATTAAAGGGAATCAGACATGAAAGCTTTAAACTACATTACAATCCTTGCACTCCTGGTGTTAATGTCCTGTTCTACAGGCTCTTATACCGGGGTTGTGTATGATGACCTTTACTTCCAGCCTTCTGACCAGGCTGTTGCAAGGGCTAAAACTCCTACAGGCAAGCAGGTTACAGAAGGCGATCTGAAGTCTCAGGACTATTACAGCAGCATTTATGCAGCCGATACCCTTGTGTCCGATGAATACAATGATGCAACGGATTTCAATCTCTACGAACAGAACAATTACAACTATTACGATAATTTTTCTTATTCAGGCAGACTGGGTAATTTCTACGGCAACTATTTCTATCCTTACTGGAGAGATCCTTACTATTACAGCTGGGGTTATCCTTACATGGGCTTCGGCTATTCGCCTTACAGCTATTATGGTTACCCTTACGGATATTATGATTATGGATATGGCTATTGTGATCCCTGGTTCAGCTTCGGAATAGGATGGGGCTGGCCTTACTACAGTTATGGCGGTTATTATGGAGGCTACTATGGCGGTTACTATCAGCGGCTACTATCCGTACTACCCATACTATCAGACCGGCGATTATCATGGCTCTGATCCTGTTTATGGAAGAAGGGAAAGACAGAGCAATTACTCATCTGAATGGAATAACAGGGTTCCGGTAAGCGCAACCGGAAGGAGAGATGGCAATATTGCGACTAGTGCCGGTACCGATCAGGCAAGGAGAACTGCCCCCTCTTCATCTTCTTCTGTCAGCAGAACAGCCCCAATATCATCCTATACGAGGACCGGAGCAAATGCTTCATCAGTCAGATCCGTGCAGGATCCTTCAAAAAGTATCAGCACCCAGACCAGAACAGTTGATACCAAGAGCCCTTCATCGACAAGGCCTTCATATAACAGTGCAGAAAGGACCTATACCCCCAGCTACAACAATCCCAGGATGAGTACGAGGCCTTCATATAATAACAGCAGGCCAAGCAGCGATGCAAGCTCTTCATACTCCGGAACATCCAGAAGCAGTTCCTCCCCTTCGGGACAAAGCAGCAATACAACACCGGCATATAACAACGCCCGGAGCTATTCTGCACCAGCAAGCCGCTCTCAGAGCAACTCGACATACACTCCTTCGAGGTCGTACGAATCTTCATCAAGCCGCTCATACAGCTCAGGATCATCATCATCATCATCTGGTGGTAACTATTCATCAGGATCGAGCTCGTCTGGCAGCTATTCTTCAGGTTCTTCATCGTCAGGTTCTTCCAGATCCTCTTCACCATCGAGCAGCAGCTCATCCGGGGGAAGACGATAAGAATAAACAGGTTCTGATATCTTTCTAATGTTCATTCTGAAAATAGAGTGATAGAATGCTTTTCTGAAAAAATTACTAGGATGAAAAAGACAAAACTGATAATATTACTTCTGGTAACCGCAATTAATGCCGGTCTTGCACAGAATGTCGACGATGCTCTCCGATATTCCCAGATATTCTACAACGGAACAGCAAGGTTCACGTCCATGGGAGGCGCATTCACCGCTCTTGGCGGCGATATTTCAACCCTTAACCAGAATCCGGCCGGAATAGGATTATTCCGTTCCTCTGAAATTGCAATATCTCCCCAGTTGCATTATTTCAAAGCCGAACGAACTTCAACAACAGCATCAGCGATGACTACCTGTATGATTTTAAACTCGGGCAAGGGGGGATAGTTTTGAATCTTATCAATAATCCGGCATCCTCCGGGCTTATAACCCTGAATTTCGGTTATTCCTATTCCATGACGAATAACTTTGAAGAGACAGTAGTGATTGACGGTGTCAGCGACAGGAGCTCACTTCTTGATCACTGGGCGGAAAAAGCTTACGGGATTGTTGATACAACCCTGGCTGACAACCCTGATGTTGCCGATGCATATCTTGGATGGTATACCTGGCTCCTTGACGCTGTTCAAGGCACAAATGATACTTACGGCACAGTCTATACAAACTATGAAAGATACGATGCGGATTATGGCAAGAATATGACCCGCATAATCACTACTTCAGGCTATACAGGTGAACATGCGATTTCCCTGGGAGCCAATTATTCAAACAAGCTTTATCTGGGAACCACGTTCGGCATTACCGTGGTAGAATTTGAAAGCAAATTCGATCATTCTGAGAAAAAGCGATAGTGTCCTTGCATCAGGATTCAGAGACTTCAATTATTCATACTATTACAGGAACTGGGGAACAGGCTTTTCTGCCAAGTTTGGACTTATTTACAAACCCATTGAGCCTTTCAGAATAGGATTATCCTTTCAGACACCGACTATCTTCAATCTCAGCGAATATCTTAATGACAATATTGTCTCACATGTCGATGGCAGGGAAAACTCAGTGGCTGAGAATCAGGCATCGTGGTTCGAATATCACCTGACATCGCCATTAAGGACAACCATCGGAGTTGCTTACCAGTATAAAAAACTGGGCGTGATCAGTGCTGAATATGAATTTGTCGACTACGGAATGGCAAAATTTTCAAGGGTAGATGAGGATGATTACGATTATTCACTCAAGAATCAGGAGATTAAGAACACCCTCACATCGGCCAGTAATATCAGGGTAGGTGCGGAAGCAAGACTTAACAGGCTCTATTTCCGCGGCGGGTACAGCTATTATGGCAAAGCTTATAAAACCGGTGATATCAATGAAAACAGCACCTACAATGCATATTCCGGAGGCATAGGATTCAGGGAACAGAATATCTATGTGGATTTTGGCTACACACATCTCTCGAATACGAAAAATTATATTCTATATTCAACAGAAAATGATACTCCGGTTTCGAACAACAACTTGAACAGGAATGTTTTTACAGTTTCCTTCGGCTATAAATTTGGCATGTAATACTTTGTTTGACTTCCTTGAAAAGGCTGCCTCGAAAAGGCGGCCTTTTTTGCTGTGAGTTATGGACTGACAGATAACTGGAAGTATCAGGCCCTGTATTGAATAAAAGATCCACGATGCTAAGTTTCCTGTATGACCCTTCTTCCGGGCTGAATACCCTGGTATATGGTTTTGTCCTGTAATCGGATTCCCTTTTGGGCGAAATACTGTATCTGAGATCATTTTCGTCAATATCTGCCGGAAGGAAAGATTCAGTAAATGAAATTCCGGTATCGATCTTTATCATTCTAAGGATTGTCAGGAGCAGCTCCATGTTAAGATCAAGAAGGAATTCATGATTGAGAAGAATGATTTTTTCAATTGTTTCATAATAATAAAGGAAGAAAGGGGAGGAGCCGTATGCCGAGACCAAAGCTCCCAGATGAACCTGCTGCCATCTTTTCGAATAATCGATCCTGATATCTTTTACAGGAGTCTTGTGAAGGCTTCCAAGATAAACTGGTACAGTAAGAGTCTGTTGTCCTGATGAGGTCAGAATATAACAGCGGTTACGGTACGATTGCTTGATGTAATTTTCTTCTTTTTCGATGAATGCCGCTTCAGCATCAGCTATCCTGGCAAAGTATTCTGGAGGAGGAAGATATGCAGTTGATAATAAGACATTCCCGGGCATGATCGATCACTTCATACTGTTGATCATGCTTGCAGAAAAACCGGCACCGAAACCATTATCGATATTTACAACAGTCACACCTGCCGAACAGCTGGTGAGCATGGCAAGCAATGCCGAAATGCCTCCGAAATTAGCGCCATAGCCTACACTTGTGGGCACTGCAATAACAGGTATGTCGACAAGTCCACCGACCACACTGGCCAGGGCTCCCTCCATGCCTGCAATAACAATAATTACCCTGCAGCTCCTGATCTCCGGCAGCTTGTCCACAAGCCTGTGGATGCCAGCCACTCCTGCATCATAGATTCTTATAACCGTATTGCCCAGCAGCTCGGCTGTCACTGCAGCCTCTTCGGCAACAGGTATATCTGATGTGCCTGCAGTAATGACAGCTATTTTCGTTTCCGGAGTAACAGGCTTTTTATTCTGAACAGAAATGATTTTTGCTTCGTTGTGGTAAATTGCTTTTACTGTTATTTTTTTCACAGCATCAAACATTTCTTTGTTTGCCCTTGTGCCGATTACATTATTTTCCTTTTTGACCATTATCCTGAAGATTTCCCTGACCTGTTCAATTGTCTTTCCGGCACAATATATTATTTCAGGGTATCCCGTTCTCATTTCACGATGATGATCGATCCGGGCAAATCCGAGGTCAGTGTACGGGAAGCTCTTTAGCACTTCAAGCGCCGCTTCGACGCTTCTCGTGCCATTCTTCACCTCGCTTAAGCAGCTTTTCAACTTCCTTTGCGGTCATTTTTCAATTGTTTCAGGATCCATGCTTCCGGTTCTGTAACCCTCAAGATCCAAAGATATATATCTGAAGCCTAATTCTTTCAGTTTTGCCACTATTTGTTCCCGTGCGGGATCGTTTATGATCCTGGTAAGGTATCCCGGGAGACACTCGATCCTTGCGATTTCTCCATGGAGCCTTACTCTGGTTCCGGGATAACCCCTTTCAAAAAGATAATCCTCTGCGCTCTCGATCATTCTCAGCATCCCTTCACTTACTTCCGTTTCATAGGGGATCCTTGTAAGCAGGCAAGCCATTGCAGGCTTATCCCACAAGGCGAGCCCTTCCTCCATAAGCAGTTTCCGGATCTCTTTTTTGGTCATGCCAGCTTCAGCCAGCGGACTTCTTACAGACAATTCCCTGAGCGCCCTCAATCCGGGCCTGATTTGGCCTGTATCGTCTGCATTTGTTCCATCCACTATAAACCGGTATCCGTTTTCAGATGCAAATTCAGCTATTTTGCTGAATAATATCTTCTTGCACAAATAACATCTTTCCCTGGGATTATGCCTTATAATCTCCGGGAAATCCAGGTCTAATATTTTATGTTCAATGCCCTGTGAAAGTGCAAATTCCGTTGCTTCATCAATTTCCCTGTCAGGCATGTAGGGTGTGCGGATTGTAACTGCCACCATCTTCATGGTGCCAAGTTTTTTTGCCCTGTTAAGCAGGAACGAGCTGTCGACGCCTCCTGAAAAAGCAATGACGAAAGATCTAAGGTCTTTCAATATTAAATCGAGTCGTGATGAACTGCTTTCGGTCATTTACGATTAACAATCAGAGCCATAATATTGTTGTAAACTTCCTTCACAGGAATTCCATTTTCAAGGGCTATTCTTTTACATTCCTCATATTCAGGTTTGAAGGATACCATCTTGTTTTGGTAAAATGAGCGCTTTATTGTTACATTTCCATATTGACTCTTTATCGTATCGAATTTTCTGGAAAGGGTATCTTTTCTGAATGGAAAGCTTCTGATACCCAACTGAAGTCGATTCGGTGAAGATTATCTCTTTCAGTTTTTCCTCGCTGCCTTCTTCGCATATGACATTCAAAACGTTACCTGGTCTGCCTTTCTTCATGATAATATTGACAATGTATACATCCGATGCTCCGGCGATAAATAGTCTTTCTGAAATATATTCAAAGAACTCCGGATTCATATCGTCAATATTGCACTCAAGAAGTACGGCATCATGGCCGTTTATCTTCTCTTCGGTCTCACCAAGAAACACTCTCAGCAGGTTGGGAACAGCCGGATCTCTTTTTGTCCCACCCCGTACCCGGTTTTCATGATCCTGAAACCGGCAGCAGATCCGAAACGGGTACCAAGTGCGGCAAGTATTGCAGCACCGGTAGGTGTTGTGGCTTCAAAATCGACACCTCCGGTTCTGACCGGCATACCTGCAACTATTTCGACCGTTGCAGGTGCAGGGACCGGAAGCGTTCCGTGTTCGCACTTTACTAAACCTCCCCCGAGCTCCACCTGTGATACATGAACCTCATCGACTTTCAGTGCGTTGAAGCAGATGGCAGCACCGACAATATCTATTATCGAATCCATTGCGCCTACTTCATGAAAATGAACCTTTTGACAGGGATCCCATGTACGAGGGCTTCTGCCTTCGCCACTTTCATGAATATCTTTATGCTCATTTCCTTTGTGTCTTCATCAAGCTTTGACTTATTTATGATCTTTTCGATATCAGCCAGATTCCTGTGATCATGCTCATGCCCGGCAAGTCTTAACTGTTACTTTTGTTCCCTGAATTCCATGACGCTGGTCCTTTTCTGCAATTATTTTCCATCCTTGCAGGTTCAGTTTTCCTAATTCCTTAACCAGGAATGTTTTGCACTCCCAGGTCTATCATTGCACCAAGATTCATGTCACCGCTTATACCTGAGAAACAATCGTAGTAGAGAATTTTCATCGATCTGCCGTGTTTTTAATAAGAATCAAGTATTAAATAATGTTAAATATTCTTTTATTCAGTTCGCTAATATAGCATTTACCAACCACTTTACCCCAATTTCCGATAACAAGGATCTTAACTCCGGCGTAACAGCGATAGCAGAATAACGAAAAAAATAGTATTTTTCGGCCTCATTCTGATATTATCGTAAAACAAGTATTTTGATTCATGAAAAGAAGAGACTTTTTAAGGAAATCGACAGGAGCAGGATTGGCAGCAGGAGCAGCATTGAGCCTTGGAGGGTATGAAAAGCTATGGAAATCCTCACCCAACAACGCCAAATATGATATGGTGGCAGTTATGGGAGGTTCTCCGGAAGCAATGTTTGATCTTGGTATTCAGGAGCTTGGAGGAATGGGAACTTTTGTTCAGAAAGGACAGAAAGTGCTTGTCAAACCAAATATAGGATGGGACGGCACCCCTGAACTTGCAGCAAATACTAATCCCAACCTGATCGCAAGGATTATTGAACACTGTTTTAAAGCCGGAGCAAAAGAAGTTTATGTGTTTGACCATACTTGTGATAACTGGGTAAACTGCTATAAGAATTCAGGAATTGAAAAAGCTGCAAAAAGTGCAGGTGCAAAAGTCGTCCCGGGCAATTCCGAAAATTATTATCAGCAGATCGAGATACCCGGAGGAGTGAAGCTTAAAAGTGCCAAGGTTCATGAGCTTCTGCTTGAAACTGATGTTTTCATAAATGTGCCTGTTCTTAAAGATCACAATTCGACAAGGATGACCTGCTGCCTCAAAAATATGATGGGTGTTGTATGGGACAGGGGTTACTGGCATTCAAATAATCTTAATCAGTGCATTGCTGATTACGCCCTGTTTGAAAAGAAACCTGCACTTAATGTTATTGACTGTTATAATGTTATGGTAAAACATGGTCCTCAGGGAGTATCAAAGGAGGATGTTGTCCAGATGAAATCACAGATAATTACTACAGATTGGGTTGCCGGTGATGCTGCAGCCGCAAAAATGCTGGGAGTTGACATTGAAAAGATCGAATATATTCCTATTGCGCACAAAATGGGTCTGGGAAATATGAAGCTGGATTCACTTAATATTAAAAGAATTAAAATGTAATATCTGATGAGGTCACCTTTGCTAAGAATATTCCGGATATCTGTTCTCAGCACTTGTTTTGATTTGCTTTTTTCTGGTCTTTTATTGATTTTAAGAATCTTATTCCTTCGAAGTATATCAATATTCTGATTTCTCTTCAGTTTATTCCTTCCTTTTTAAATTTTATGATCTTGAAACCATTGCTGCACGCAGGTTTTATTGCTGATACTGATTCTTACTTTTATTATCAGGAAGAACATATTGTTCATTTTTCTGTCCGCTGGGCATTGGTCAGGATCTTTTCAGCAGGATCGGAGGAAGGATTAAGAAGAAATTCAGAAGATATGGCTTTAAAAAGCCATTTACAATATTGAGGTATTCAATTCTTGCTGCTGCAGTTGTAATTACAATGGTCTGGGGAATTTATATGCTTACCCTGCTCGATCCTTATAGTATTTTTGGCAGGTTTATGACCTATTTTGCAAAACCGGTTGTTACTGGTGATTAATAATTTCTTGCAGGCTTCTGCATAAATTTGATATTTATACATTTGATCATATCACAATAAAGGTTTTCATCTTCTGTCATATTCGATACCTGCAGTATTTTTTCTTCTTGTCGGATTACTCTCTCTTACCAAAGGCCGGCTTTATTGCAATATGATATGTCCTGTTGGAACCCTTCTCGGACTGATTTCCAAAGATATCTCTCTTCAGGATAAGATTTGACGAAAGCAATGCACCAGATGCGGCAGATGCGCAATAGGATGCAAATCATCATGCATTGATTTCCTTCAGCATAAGATGTCGATGTTTCACGTTGTGTCGATTGTTTTAACTGCATAAATATTTGCCAGGATAAAGCACTTTCGTACGGTACCGTAAGTTAAGAAAAAGGAACATGAAACTGATATGGAGAAGCGTAAATTCATTGCAGGTTCCTTGCTTCTTATTCTCGGATTTCCTCAGATTGTGAAAGGGCAGGAAAAAGCAGCTCCGACGCCCAAGAAAGAATCAACTGTAAAGGAGAACATGACTTTCCCGTTTGTCCTCCCGGTGGCAGTATCAATTGAAGATTTCAATAAGGATTGCACTGCATGTTCGCTCTGCATCACTGCCTGCCCGAATGGAGTTCTGCAGCCTGCTTTAATGCAATATGGAGTGGCAGGAATGATGCAACCGGTAATGAACTATCATAAAAGCTTCTGCACATATAACTGCACCAGTTGCACCGAAGTTTGCCCGACCAATGCCCTACACCCTCTGGTCCTCGAAGCCAAAAAGCTTACCCAGCTCGGCAAGGTGAATTTCATTAAGGATAACTGTATCGTCAAGACTGAAAAAACCGCCTGTGGAGCATGTTCTGAAGCGTGTCCGACAAAAGCAGTTTATATGATTCCTTATGAAGGCAACCTTCTGATACCCGAGGTTAACACTGATATATGCATTGGATGCGGACATTGTGAATTTGCATGTCCCACAACTCCCTATAAGGCAATATTTGTCGATGGCAACAGTATTCATATGGCTGCCAAAAAACCTGAAAATAAGAAAGTCAGAGATGGAAACACCTGTTGAATTTCCATTCTGTTCCTGAATCAGAATTTTCGGCGATGCAATTGTCAGGAAAACATGATATTTGTCTGCTTTGAGTCGCAATAATCAGCTAAATTTGTTATAGCTAAAATTTCTTATTGAATTATGAATATGAAACCATCACATATTGAACATATTGGAATAGCTGTTGCCAGCCTTGAGAATGCAATCGCTTTTTATGAAAAGGTGTTCGGACTGAAGTGTTATAAAATCGAGGAGGTTGCCGATCAGAAGGTAAGAACTGCTTTTTTAATGGTAGGTGAGACGAAGATTGAATTGCTCGAATCAACAGATCCGGATGGCCTATCGGAAAATTCATTGAGAAGAAAGGTGAAGGAATTCATCATATTGCCTTTGCGGTCAGAAATATTGAGGAGCACCTGAACATGCTGAAGAGCAAGGCGTTAAACTCATTGATCCAATTCCAAGAAAAGGTGCCGAAGGTCTGGATATCGCATTCTTGCATCCTAAATCAACATCAGGAGTTCTGATTGAGTTCTGTGAGGATAAAAACAGGTAAGGACAAATTAAATAAAACAATATGAGCAGCAAGATTGCCACGGCCGGTAATGCCGGACCAAAGGTGAGATCCGACTGTGAAATTACACTTGAGGTCAGGCAGAAGGGAGGAATTATCATTGACCTTAAATCCAAGGTTAAAGCCCTCTATGGTGAATCGATCAAAAGCCTCTGCGGGAAAGTTCTGGAATTCTTCAGGATAAAGAATGCTTTGGTTGCAATCGACGACTCAGGGGCTCTGCCATTTGTTATTATGGCACGCCTGGAGGCTGTTATCAGGAAGATCACAGGTTCAGAACTGGAGTATCTTCCTGAAATGATAAAGGAAAACAACTATCCCACAACTGCTGATCGTACAAGGTTCTCCAGGCTCTATCTTCCGGGAAATACTCCGGGACTGATGATAAATGCCGGACTTCATTCTGCTGATGGAATTATTCTTGATCTTGAAGATTCTGTCGCTCCTGAAAAGAAAGATGAAGCAAGAATTCTGGTCAGGAATGCACTTCGCCAGATCGATTTCTGTGGTGCTGAAAGAATGGTAAGAATCAACCAGGGTGAAACGGGATTGAGAGATCTTCAGTGTGTGATTCCTCATAATGTCAATCTTATTCTTGTTCCGAAATGCGAGTCGGCAGATCAGGTCAGACAGGCAGATGAATGGATAATGAGATCAGGAAAAGATTGAAGATCAGTAACAGCATATACCTGATGCCAATTATTGAGAGTGCCCTTGGAGTTGAAAATTCCTTTGGTATTGCCTCAGCATCCGGGAATGTTGTTGCGTATCGCAATCGGACTTGAAGATTTTACTGCTGATCTGGGAGTGCAGAGAACAGCAGAAGGAATAGAATCATTTTATGCCAGGACAAGGCTTGTCGTGGCAGCAAAAGCAGCAGGCATTCAGCCTATTGATTCAGTATTCTCAGATGTCGGCGATATGGAGGCTCTGGAACAAAATGTATTGAAATCCAAGGCTTTGGGTTTTGAGGGAATGGGATGTATTCATCCCAGGCAGATCCATATTATAAAGCAGGGATTTGCACCGGACCAAGATGAAATTGAAAAATCAAGGAAGATAGTTATTGCATTTGAGGAGGCTAAAAAAAGGTCTGGGTGTTGTGGCACTTGGAACAAAAATGATAGATGCTCCTGTTGTTGCAGAGGGCACAGAAAGACAATTGATCTGGCTGTTCGGCTTGGACTTTTAACTGCAAACTGGAGAGAGAGATTTAGCACGGCTTACTCGGGAAGAATAATGAATCAATTTATAATTAACATATGGCTGTCAAAACTGTAATAAATGCAGCCGGCAGGAAAGTTCCGCTGGAGATCAACGGGAAGCCGGTGATCCCTTTTAAGGGTGTCGGAAAACACAGGCCGGCAGGGAGGAAATATTCACCTCCGATACCAACCTGTTCTGATTATCCGGATGATGGCAATAAGGTAGTTAGATCGCTTGAAGAAGCTCTTCGCAAATGCGGACTTAGCGACGGAATGACCATATCCACACATCATCATCTGCGGGATGGCGATCTGGTCAGCAACAAGATATTTGAAATTGCATCAGAGATGGGAGTAAAGGATCTTGTCTGGTTTCCTTCTGCATCATTTCCCTGCAATGATCCTGTGATCAAATATCTTGATGATGGAACAATCAACAGGATCGAGGGAAGCATGAACGGCCCTCTCGGAAGATTTGTTTCGGAAGGGAAGAATGAAGGGTACTGCTGTGCTCAGGTCGCATGGAGGAAGGGTTCAGGCAATTCAGGATGGTGAGGTTAAAATTGATATTGCAGTTCTTGCTGCTCCGTCAGCTGATCCATTTGGGAATGCAAAAGGTACCGGCGGACAATCAGCATGCGGAGTTATTGGTTATGCAAAAGCCGATTATATGTATGCTGACAAAGGTCATTGTCGTAACTGATAATCTTGTTGATCTTCCATGTTTCCCGATGGAAATTGAAGGAAATTATGTTGATTATGTTGTTGTTGTCGATAAGATTGGAATCCCTGAAAAAATTGTTTCAGGGACCACCCAGATAACAAAAAGCCCCGACAGGCTTCTGATTGCTGAACTGACTGCCTCATTTCTTGAAAAATCCGGAATTCTGAAGGATGGTGTTACAATGCAGGCAGGCGCAGGTGGTACATCACTTGCAATTGCTGTATTTGTGCATCAGATTCTTAAAAAGAAAGGATGGAAATCAAAATTCGGCTTTGGAGGAAGCACAAAATATATGGTAAGATGCTGGAAGAAGGTCAGATGGGATATATTCTTGATGCACAGGTATTTGATCTTGATTCTGTAAAATCAATTGAGAATAATCCGAATCATGTTCCATATCCGGTTTTCAATGCATATAATTATCATTCAAAGGGAAACCTGACAAGTATGATGGATATAATGATCCTTGGAGCAACAGAGATTGACCTTAATTTCAACGGAAATGTAGTAACTCATTCTGACGGATATCTGCTTCATGGAATAGGAGGCTGGCAGAATTGCCTTCATGCACGGAATGTGATATTCCGGTTCCCTTTTTCCGCGACAGGATTCCTGTTATTGTCGACGAGGTGACCACACTTTGCGGACCGGGTGAACTTATCGATGTCATAATTACTGAAAGAGGAATTGCCATTAATCCTTTACGGAAGGATCTGATAAAGAAGTGTTAAAGGGAGCGGGCTTCCGCTTAAGAACAATTAAAGAACTGAAGGATGAAGCTGAAAAGATATGCGGCAAACCACAGAAACCTCAGTTTGAAGATAAGATTGTTGCAGCAATTAAATGGGTTGACGGAACAGTTATTGATGTGGTAAGAAAATTAAAATAAATAAGAATGAATTATGGAAAGATATAAATGTACAGATTTGCGGATATATTTATGATCCTGAAGAAGGAGATCCTGACATGGAATTGAACCTGGAATTCCTTTCAGTGATCTGCCTGATGATTATATTTGTCCTGTATGCGGTGCAGGCAAAGATGAGTTTTTCAGTATGATTAACTGACTGGAAATCAGATTTGTGATCTTATTTCTGAAGGAATATTGCCAGAACATCAAGAAGAAGATCCCAGAACATCTGAGCAGTTTTTATCTCAATCATCTCTTCAGGAGTATGTGCTCCTCTTATTGTCGGTCCGAATGAGATCATATCAATTCCTTTGATCTTTTCATAAATCAGTCCGCATTCCAGTCCTGCATGTATTGCCCTTATCTTTGGTTCTTTCCCAAATAAGTTTCTGTATGAATTCACGTGTTATCTTAAGTATTTCCGATGTAAGATTCGGTTTCCATCCGGGGTATCCGTCTGAATGTACAACTTCTGCTCCGGCAAGCTTCAGGCATGATTCCACCATTGCGGCAGCATCATGCTTTGATGATTCAATTGAACTTCTCTGGGTGGTAACTATCCTGATTGTATTATTCTCCATGAATTTTACAGATGCAAGATTTGTGGATGTCTCAACAAGGTCATCCATCTCTTTCGACCAGGCAATTGCACCATGAGGACAGCAGGTTAGTGCATTCAAGAATTCTTCTGGCTCTCTTTGTCCATGACATGGGAAGGGAGTTCAGCATTCTTTCACCGAGATTTTGAGATCTTTTTCAAGGCTCCAAGCTCTTCGAGATCAGTGTGTTAAAATCGTTCAATCCATTTTTTAATCTGAAGCTTTGGCTGGTTTTTCAATAACGATTGTCGCAAATGCTTCCCTTGGAATCGCATTTCTCAGGTTTCCTCCGTCAAAATTACTTAATGATATACTGTAACTATTTGACAGATTCCAGAGCAGCCTGTTCATAATCTTTACAGAATTGCCATATCCCTTATGTATCTCATCTCCGGAATGGCCTCCGTGAAGCCGGTAACTGAAATTTCAAGAGCTGTTGTATCAGGTGCCGGAGCGAGAGGTACATATTTCATTGTTACCTACAGTATCCATTCCTCCTGCACATCCAATATAAAGTATTCCTTCATCCTCTGAATCGAGATTGATAAGTGTCCTTCCTGTAAAAAAATCAGGTTTAAGTTTATTGCACCTGTCATTCCTGATTCTTCATCAACAGTAAAAAGACATTCGATTTTGCCTGCTTTAGATTCTTATCAGTAAGAATTGCCATCTGTGAGGCAATGCCTATTCCATCATCCGCACCAAGAGTTGTTCCTTGGCCGTAACCCATCCCTTTACTACCGGGATTATCGGATCTTTTGCCCAGTCGTGAGGATAATCAGCATTTTTTTCCCCAACCATATCCATATGGCTCTGAAGAACAACAGTTTTCCTGTTTTCCATTCCCGGAGATGATGGTTTGATTATTAGTATATTTCCAATTTCATCCTCTTTTGATTCCAGTCTATTCTTTTTGGCAAAATCAAGAAGATATTTCCTGATTCTTTGCCTCATTCTTTGACAGACGGGGAATACTACAGATCTCTTCAAAATAGTTCCAGATTGGTGCCGGATTCAGTTGGATATAAAATGCTCATGCTTATAGTGACATTGAAAGTTGCGGCAAATTTACAATTTTTTTCATTATAATGAAGAGGTAGTCTAAATTTGATAGTGATTCCATGAATAGTGAAATTTTGATTATTTTTACTGAGACATCTGACATAGATTACATAATATTTCGCTATGGCAAAACGGACAATTGTTACATTACCGGGAGATGGCATCGGATCAGTAGTTCTTGAACAGGCAATAAGAGTGCTTGATGCTGCCGGATTTGATGCCGATTATATTCATGGTGATATTGGCTGGGAATTCTGGTGCAAGGAAGGGAATCCCCTGCCTGAGAGAACATTGAACTTATTGAAAAACATAAAATTGCGCTTTTTGGAGCAATTACTTCAAAACCAAATGATGAAGCAAAAGCTGAACTTGATCCATCTCTTCAGGGAAAAGGATTTACTTATTCAAGTCCGATTGTCGGCTTGAGGCAGCATTTTAATCTTGATATCTGTGTAAGGCCATGCAAATCATATAAAGGCAATCCTCTTAATTTTATCAGAAGAGGAAAAGGAAATACAATTGAGGAGCCGCTGGTGGATGTTGTTATTTTCCGGCAGAATACCGAATGTCTTTATTCGGGTGTGGAATGGACAAATCCTCCGGAAAATGTTTACCAGGCTTTTATGACCCATCCTAAATTCAGGGAAAACTTTGGAAATGTGCCTGTTGATGAGCTTTCAATTTCCACAAGGATCTTTACAAGAAAAGCAACAACAAGAATTCTTGATGGCAGCATTTGAACATGCAAGAAAATTTGGATATAAATCAGTTACTGTCTGTGAGAAACCAAATGTGATAAGAGAGACATCAGGACTGATGTGGAAACTGGCAAAGGAAATCCAGAAAAACTCTTTCCCTGAAATTAAACTTTTTAATACCAATATTGATGCCCAGATGATGTGGCTGACCAAAAATCCTGAAGATTATGGAGTCATTGTTGCAGGAAATATGTTCGGAGATATTGTTTCCGATGGTTTTGCGGGTCTTATCGGAGGACTTGGTTTTGCATGCAGCGCCCAGTTCTCATCTGACGGAATTGCTGTTTTTGAACCCACTCATGGTTCTGCTCCAAAATATGCAGATTTTAAAGTTTCGATTGTAAATCCGATTGCAATGATCGAATCTGCCTGTATGATGCTTGATTATATGGATGAAAAGAAGATTTGTCAGAATATACGTAAAGCAATTGCAGATGTTATTGAGGAAGGCAAGGTAAGAACATATGATATGATGAAAATGCAGGGCAAACCTGATGTAATTGAGAATGGTGCTGCCTCAACTGTGCAGATGACCGATGCAATTATTGCAAAATTTAAAGTAAAAGAACAGATAATGACTGAAACGGTAAAAAAACTATGGCCGGAACTTGAGTGGATAAAAGATACCGTCGCTCAGGGAAAAAACAGCAAAAACATGGGAATTGGCATCTTGAAAAAAGTGTTCTTAAACCTGAGGATCTTGAAATGATCCCTTTTACCCTTCTCTGCGGACCGGATCTTAAAGTGAGTTTTATGGCTCATAAAAGATGTGTTGTGCATGTTGCAAAAGCAGGCGGTGAAAAGATGAACAGATTTTTTGGGAAGGATCTTGCCGGTAATATGGATGTTCTTATTTCAGGAGCCATTCTGGCCGATGTCGGTAAACTACTTGAATATGAGCTTGATAAAGAAGGAAAGCTGTTCAGGGAAAATACGGACAATATCTCAGGCATCCTTTTTCAGGAGTGTCACTTGCTGAAGAATGCGGAGTTCCTCCTGAAGTATGTCATATAATTGCAGCACATGCACATGAGGGTGATCTGGTGAAAAGAACAACAGAAGCATATATTGTGCATCATGCCGATTTTATGACATTCCTTCCATTTAAAAAGAATGAACTAGATCCCTAAGAGGGACTTATAGATCTACGGTACTGTAAGTTGGGGGGTTGTAAGGACAGCGTTCATCCCAGTTTCATCTTTTCAACCTCCTCGATATTTCTTTCATTTGTAACTATCTTTGGCTTCAGGAGTATACAGAAAATCGATAAGATTCTGGTATTTGTCCATTATTTTGCCTCTGACGATTTTCATTGCCGAGTTCATAAGTCCGTTCTCTTCATTAAAGCCTTCTTCAAGGATTCCTATTGCAACCGGCAGCCATCTCTGCGGGAACATCTTTCCATATTTTCCATTTGACCTGTATTCATTAACTTCTGTTTCAATGAGGTTGAGCACGGCCCGTTTTCCTTCATCTGAATCGGCAGTCAGGTTCTTCTCTTCAAGAAAAAGTTTCAGAGCATGCTGGTTTGGTACGATAAGGGCAACAGTATATGGCTTCTGGTTATTGTACAGCATGCACTGGTCGATATATTTCGATTGTTCTGTGATAGCCTCCTCGATTCCTTCAGGACTGAATTTTTCACCATCATCGGCAATCAGAAGGCTTTTAAATCGTCCAAGGACATAGAGGAAACCATCTTCGTCATATATCCCATATCACCGGTGTACAGCCATCCATCCTTTATAGTCTCTTTTGTCGCAGCTTCATTTTTCCAGTATCCATGCATCACATTTCCTCCCCTGATAACTATTTCGCCTTTTTCACCGACAGGCAATTCATTTCCGTCATCATCACAGATCTTAAGGTCCATGTTGTTTACCAGTGCGCCTGATGAGCCCAGTTTATGCCTGGCAGGGGAATTTGATGATATAACGGGGGAAGCCTCACTCAATCCATATCCCTGGTACATTGGTATGCCCAGAGCATAAAAGAATCTCTGCAGTTCTATTTCAAGAAGCGCTCCGCCGCCAATGAAATAATCAAGTTCACCTCCGTAGGCTTCACTGATCTTGCTGAAGATTATTTTATCGAACAGGTCCAGGAGAGGTTTCTTCAGCTTCTGCAGGCCCTGTCCCTTATTCCATCCTTCCTTATTATATGAATATGACATCTTCAGCGCATGATTGAAGAGAATCTCTGTAACCCTGCCCTTCTCCTTGATCCCCTTTTCAATATTCTTTCTGAAATTTTTGGCTATGGCAGGAACGCTCATAAGCAGGTTGGGTTCGATCTCCTTCAGGTTGACAGGGATGTTCCTGAGTGTTTCCATCGGTGTTTTGCCCGCTTTGAGTGAGGCAATGCTTGCTCCCTTGCCCATGAAGGCAAAAATACCGCATGTATGTCCAAACGAATGATCCCATGGAAGGATCAGGAGTGTCTTATAAAATGGAGGGATATCCATCAGGCTATATGCCTGGTAAACATTTGTTACATAGTTGCCATGGGTAAGCATTATTCCTTTCGGATCGGCAGTAGTGCCTGAAGTATAGCAGATATTGGCAAAATCAGATGGGAGTGATGCTTTTAATATGCTCTTCAAATTTTGCCATATTGCCGGGTTCTCAAGCCATTCCCTTCCGATCTTTCTCACTTCATTGAAATGGATCTCATTGGGTGCATATTCTTCCTGGGTGTCGAAATGGATTATCTTCTCAATAGTTTTGCACTCATTTATCACCTCCTTCACCTTGACAATCTGTGCCGATGAAGCAAGTATCATTCTTGATTCGGAATGGTTTACCCTGAATTTTATTTCGTCGGGACTGAGCCTGACTGAAAGAGGCACATTCACTGCACCGGTGTAAAGGATCCCGAGTTCACCAATAACCCAGCTGTTGCGTCCTTCCGAGATCAGACTCAACCTATCGCCTTTTTTGATCCCAATACACATTAGACCTGCAGCAAATTCATAAACCTGTTTCTTGTTTCCCCATATGTAGTGCCTTCATATTTATCGCCTGGTTTTTCCCACAGATAAATATTACTGCTGAATTTTTCAACACTCTCTTCAAAAAATTGGATCAATGATTTCATCTGTCAGATTTTTTAAAATGAATTTCACGTGTCTAAATATACGAAATCCGTAAAACTAACCCGTAAGGAGGCACTTTTTCTGATTTGGATTGATTTTCGATATTTCGTATCTTTGATTATTGACATGCTTAATCCATTGTAAAGCAGATAGTCATTTAACCAACAAATATAATCTATGAAATACCTGACACTAATTATCGTGATATTGATTCTTGCATCAACCCCTTCCTGCAAGTTTCTCAAGGAGAAGAAAATAATTGGCAGAAAGAAAACAGAGCTTGCCGAGCTTCAGGCGCAGCAGAAGATGGTGCGGACTGCCGATTCGCTTAAAAAGGTTCAGGAGCAACTTCAGGCGATTGAAAATGCAAGGCTTGATTCGATTACGTTTTGCTGAAGAGCAGAGGCTGGCTCTTGCCTCCAGATACAATATTATTGTAGGTGCATTTATCACGCCTGAATATGCCAGGGAATGGGCTGACGAATACCGCAACCGCGGATATGACGCAAAGATCATTCCGATGGAAGGAGGCAGGTTTGAGCTTGTGGCTGCTGAGTCGCACGAGAGTGCAGGCATGGCTTTCAGGCGTCTGAATCAATTCCAGGATACGGTGCAGATAGATGCCTGGATTTATAAGAAAAATTGAAAAATTTCTGTAGAAAAGTGCATGAACATTGCTCGACAACTTTTTCAATTACCTGTATATTGTTTCCTCCCGGTCGGGTCCGACTGATACCATTGTAACTGGAATACCGGTTTGTCCCTCAATGAATTTGATATAATTTTTCAGGTTTTCCGGCAGCTTTGCAAATTCCCTTATTCCTGTTATTTCGGTTTTCCATCCCGGCAGAGTGGTATAAACAGGTTCAACCGGAGAATTGTCGAATGGGATCTCCAGGCACTCTTTCCCCGAGGAAAGATATGATGTGCAGATCTTTACATTATCGAATCCTGACATCACATCGCTTTTGGTCATGAAAAGTTGAGTAACTCCATTGATCATAATTGCATATCTCAATGCCGGAAGGTCGAGCCATCCGCATCTGCGCGGACGCCCGGTTGTTGATCCGAATTCGTGCCCAAGATCCCTCAATAGAGTGCCTGTCTGATCATTTAACTCGGTAGGGAAGGGGCCGCTTCCAACTCTTGTGCAGTAAGCTTTGAAGATTCCAAATACGTTACCGATCCTTTTCGGTGAGATGCCAAGACCTGTGCATGCACCTGCGCTTATTGTATTCGAAGACGTTACGAACGGATATGATCCGAAATCTACATCCAGCATTGTACCCTGGGCACCCTCGGCGAGAAGTTTTTTACCTTTTGAAATAAGATCATTTATCAGATACTCGGTATTCAGGATATTGAATTTCTTGAGCATCTCTATCCCTTCGAACCATCCGGCTTCATATTCTTTGAGGTCGAAGGCGAGATCGTAATTCCTGAGTATAGAGAGATGGCTTTTGAGACGGGAATCATAAAGTTCCCTGAAATCATTTCTGAGGATCTCCCCAACCCTGAGTCCGTTTCGTGCCACTTTATCTGTATATGCAGGTCCAATACCTTTTAGGGTCGAACCTATTTTTGAACAGCCTTTACTTTGCTCATATGCTGCATCGAGAATGCGGTGACCGGGTAAGATGAGACTAGCCCTGGATGAGATGATGAGTCTCTTTATAAGTTCGCTTACAGGCGGCCCAAGTGCCTCTATTTCCTTTTTGAAAACAGCCGGATCGATTACAACGCCATTACCGATTATATTTATTTTTTCAGGGTGGAATATTCCTGACGGAATCAGATGCAATACATGCTTTACATTATTGAATTCGAGGGAATGACCTGCATTGGGACCTCCCTGGAACCGGGCTATTATATCATAACCGGGACTGATTGCATCTACAATTTTACCTTTTCCTTCATCACCCCATTGCAGGCCTAACAGAATGTCTATGTTCATATTGTGAATTTATGCATTAAAAAGGCCCGTACGGGCCCTTCTGATTATATCAAATTACGAAACCATGTCTGCAGATTGCACTGAATTAAAAGTTAAATACGAAATCGAGCCAGGGTAATCCGATAATCAGTACTTCTGCAATATCCGGATTATTTATGAATGCCAGGTCGATCGATGTCTTTTCCCCCAGAAATCTGATTCCATACGAAAATACTCCGTAATAACTTTCATCATCACCAAATTCAGGCAGCAGCCAGTTTTCACTGACAAATGCAATCCTTCTGGATGCCCTGGCCATGCCGCCAATTGTAATTACAGGCTTGGAGCTGAAATCATCTTCTACAAATCCCCAGCCTACTCCGACTGTAATGTTGTAATTATTATTGCCGTATGTTCCGAATGCATTCAGGGTTCCAACTCCTGCGATACTGTCAAGGAGTTTTATTCCATTGGCATATAAAACATTAGCCCCTAAATAAACGTTTTTCACAACTTTCCATGATGCTTTTGGATTGAGGTAAAACAGATATGGACCTTCTCCCTGAGCCAACAGTGATAGAATCTCAAAACCGCCTGAAAGGCTTAAAAAATTAGTGAAGGCATAGTTGGCTGTATTGATAAATATCCAGGTATTCTGATAATATCCTGTCTTTTTTAAAGAGGGAATGGCTGAGCTTCCGATCAGGTACTTGGTAGGATTAGGATTCGGAAACCATATTCCGGATTTTTTCTGATCGATCGATAGGACCTCTGTCATTGTCTTGACATTTTCCTTAAGCAGTGTTACCTTACCGAGTGCCCCGGATTCGATAACAATTTCCTTGTCGGTGATCGATGTCAATTTTCCTGTAATGCTGGTTCCGTCAGCAAGTGTTACCTGATATGTTTTTGATATCTCCCCGGTAATTTTGTCCTGAGCTTTTACCGTAAATTGAAATGAAAGTAAGAACAAGAGAGCGATAATGCCTGTTATGCTTCTCTTACAATTTATAATACTCTTCATGATTTCAATTTTTATGTTTCACTCAAATATTTTATCCATTTTACATGCAATTTACTACATAAAAATGGAAGAAAACAGTCAAAAATGGAACAAAACAAGAATATTATAAACAAACGGGAGGAAGGCTTGGTTTATTTCTTCTTTTCCTTAATGTTCCCATATATATATAGGGAATGGTAGACAGGTGTGAAGTGATTCAGCTCACAGGCAGTCCTGATTATCTCATTGATTCTGGGATCGCAAAACTCAACCACCCTGCCTGATTCAAGATCGATCAGGTGATCGTGCTGGCTGCACTGATATGCCCTTTCGAACTGCGCTATATTCTTTCCGAACTGGTGCTTTACAACAAGATTACAGTCGAGGAGCAGTTCGATGGTATTGTAAAGCGTAGCCCTGCTCACCCTGTAGTTCTTGTTTTTCATGAAAATATAGAGTGATTCAATGTCAAAATGGCCAGGCCGCGAATAGATCTCATCGAGTATTGCAAACCTTTCAGGTGTTTTTCTGTGTCCCTTCTTCCCGAGATAATCGGTGAAGATCTTCTTAACTGTAATATTTGTTTCGTCACTAATCATATTTGGACTAATTTAAAATAACAAAATTATGTAAAATCTTCTACACGCTTGACGCTCTCGATACCTCTGATATTGGATATCTTCATTATCAGGTTGTTAAGGTCCTTGGTATGATGGACATAAATGTCTATTGTGCCTTCAAATATCCCGTCCTTTACTGAAATATTGATGTTCGACATGTTCACCTTCAGCTCCGAGGAGATAATGTTGGTGATTTCGTTTACCAGGCCGATCCTGTCGATCCCGCCCATATTGATCCTTGCCAGAAACGATACGAGCTTATGAATTGCCCATTTGACGGCAATTATCCTGTTGCCTTCGTTCGACATGATCCTGATCGCTATCGGACATTTTGGTTTATGTATGACTATAGGACCTTCCGGTGAACGGTATCCGAGAACCTCATCACCCGGTATAGGATTGCAGCATTTGGCTATCTCGTATGACTGTTCTGCGTTCTCGACATTCTCCCTGAGCAGGAAAGGAACGCTTGCATCTATCTTTTCAGGTTGCTCGCTGACTTCCTTCGGCTCCTTTTTAGTTCCTATAAGCTTAAGCTCCCAGTATTTTATCATATTCTTGCCAGGAGTCTTGCGCACTATCTTTTTCAGATTTTCAAGGTTGATAATGCCAAGTTCGATTCCTGAGTAGAGCTCATCCTTGTTAGGAACGTCATACCCCAGCATAAGCTTTCTTAAGATCTCGGCATTCGGTGCAACACCGAGCTCCCTGAGCTTTTCCTCGAGGATCTCCATGCCTTTCTGAATACGGTTCGTTGTCTCAGTTTTCAGGGCGTCCTTGATAGCCTCTTTTGCCTTTGAGGTTCTTACAAATGAGAGCCACTCCTTTTCCGGCTTGGCAATATCGGATGTAATTATCTCGACCTGGTCGCCGCTCATTAGAATGGCGCTAATAGGATTCAGCTTGTAATTTATCTTGGCCCCGATGGCCTTATTTCCTATCTCCGTATGTATCTCGTAGGCGAAATCGAGGGCGGATGCTCCCTTGGGAAGGCTTATAAGAGTTCCCTTTGGAGTGAACACCATAATTTCCGAAGAGAAGAGATTCATTTTGAACTCGTCGAGAAACTCTATCGGGTCTTCAAGCGGATTCTCCAGCATGGCACGGATCTTCTTGATCCATTTGTCAAGCTCGCTTTCCTGAGCCGAATCACCTTTGTATTTCCAGTGAGCGGCGTACCCTCTTTCTGCGATCTCGTCCATTCTGCGGCTTCTTATCTGCACCTCAACCCATTTCCCTTCAGGCCCCATAACTGTAACATGCAGAGCCTCGTAACCATTCGGTTTCGGACGGCTCACCCAATCACGCAGCCTGTCGGGCTTTGGCAGATATGTGTCAGTTATCATGGAATAAATATTCCAGCATTGTGTTTTTTCAGGAATACCCGGAAGCGGTTCAAATACCACTCTTACTGCCAAAACATCATAAATCTCCTCGAACGGTATATTCTTCGACTGCATTTTCTTCCAGATGGAGAAAATTGATTTCGGGCGTCCGCTTATGTCGAACTGAATGCCTGCATTCGAGAGCTTATCGATTATCGGGAAGGAGAATTTGTTTATCAGCGCGTAAAATTTCTTTTCACTGTGCTTCAGCTTTGATGCGATTTCCTCATAGATCTGGGGCTGGCGGAATTTGAAGCTGAGATCCTCGAGCTCGCTTTTAATTGCATAGAGGCCAAGACGGTGAGCCAGTGGAGCATAAAGGAAAATAGTCTCACCGGCAATTTTCATTTTCTTGTGCTCCGGCATGGAATCGAGGGTTCTCATGTTATGCAAACGATCGGCGATTTTGATTAGAATGACCCTCATGTCGTCGGAAAGGGTCAGCAGCATCTTCCTGAAGTTTTCAGCCTGCATCGATGCCGTGTTTTCCTTGTTATATTTGCCGGAGATTTTTGTGAGTCCGTCTATTATTGATGCTGTCTTGGAGTCGAACTCCCTTTCGACCTCATCAAGGGTATAATCAGTATCCTCAACCACATCGTGAAGAAGAGCTACAGATATGGATCTTGCACCCAGACCGATTTCCTGGTTAACTATCTTTGCAACTGAAATAGGATGTATTATATATGGTTCTCCCGACTTGCGGCGCATGTTCCAGTGTGCATCATTTGCAATCCTGAAAGCCTTGTCGATCATTTCCCTGTCGCCAGGTTTATTGCACCTTGTAAGATTATTCACAAGCGAATCATACTCTGCCTGAATAAGTTTCTTATCCTCCTCATCAAAAAAATCCTTGTTCCCCATAAAATACCGGCAAAAATCTGTATAGCTTACAAATATAGCTTTATTCGGTAAAATTTGAACATGTCCGGATTATCGCATTTGTCAGGGATTGTGTACTATGGTCACTGTACCGGTTCTCACAATTTCCCTCCCGGCAGGTGTCCTGATATTCAGAAACCACAGATAGACTCCTTCGGGTTGTGGCACACCCCCCTTTGACCCATCCCATGATTCCTGGAAATCGGTCGTCTCGAATATTGCTTTCCTTTTTATATCAGTGATTAACAGCCTGTAATTGAGCGGGTGTGAAGGAAAGAACAGGTCTGAAAAGGTCGTTTACTGAATTGTTGTCAGGAGTGAACATATTTGGGACAGTCACCTTTTCAGTGACGGGAATACAGACCACCTGAGAGCTTGTCTCCCCATTCGCATAGTAAGGGTTTGACGCCTCTACGGCCCTGATCATAAAGCAGATTTCCGGCTGAGTAACTTCATACATAAGGCTTGAGTATTCAATCACCATGGCAGAATCCGTCGGTGCCAGCGAATATCTTTCTTCAAGCTCCTGCCCGGTTTTTATGTACACAAGATTCGAATCGATCAAACCTCTCCAGGTTTTGTAGGGATTCCATGATAAATTTATCTCTTCGTCATCCTGGTTAAGTGCCAGAACAATATTTGATGCAAGGTTAGAAAGAGTGACCATTTTATTGCAGCTGTTAATTGCATTGAACCTGTAGAAGTTCACCTTGCTGACATCCGCATTGTCATCAATAAATTGTGTCCTGCCGCTGATGTTTTCAAAGCTGTATATCTGAGTGAACTGGCCATTAATGCCAGTCTTCTTCTCGAGAACATATGACCTGATTTCAGACATCGGATCTGGCGTGAATGAGAGCATAATATCATGGTTATTGACTACTGATGCATAATCGGCATTTATCCATTCCGGAGGCCTCTGCATTTTTGTCAGAAGACATGCTTTGTTCGAGCCCGACCGTAATCCTCCTGTAAGAGAGGCCTTTACAAAAAAGCAATATTGTGCATCGACTATAAAGTCTTCAAGCACCAGGTTCGTTGTTCCCGGTCCGGTCATTATCGAATCGGTAGAGCTTCCTCCATTAACCGAATAGTATACCCGGTAATCCATTACTTCTTTCGGAACTGAAGAGTAACTGTTCCAGGCGATCTCCACGCGCTTGTTGCAGGTGTCGATCTGAACTGATACATAAATAGTGCTGAGTACATTCGACTGGAGACTGACATTTCCTGCCGTGTCGAGAGCTTTTACAATAAACGACTCACTGTAATATACCGATCCTGAGCCTATGCGCAGTAACGTTTGTAGCTGACGGACCATAGATTGTATCGGGTTCAAAGCCTTCATTGTCTTTATAGATGTAGACCACATACCCTATAACATCGGGAGAGGGACTTGGCGACCATGAGATCTCGACATTTCCGGTAGATTGATCTACGGAGACCAGATCCAGTACAGGTGCTACCGGAGGATCCAGGTCCGTTTGTCCGGGCAACCTCAAAGAGCACAGGACTAAAAGAAGCAAGGCAATATAGCTTATACGCACCTTCATCAGGGACAAACTTAAATAAAAAACGGAGAAGCTTTAGTAATGTTTTTATATTTGCATAATTATGTTCAGGAGCAGGTATTTCAGGAAGCTTTTTCATCCTCGTGTTGAAGTCATAGACAATGTAAATCTGGTTTACGTTCTCAGCCTGATTGTCGGACTATTGAGCGCCCTTGCTGCAGCACTGCTGAAAAATACGATACATTATACCCATAGGATACTGACCGAAGGAATTTCCCCTGAATCAGGAGGTTATCTTTACCTGGCTTACCCGGTGATAGGAATGTTTCTTACAGTCCTTTTTGTCAGGTACATCGTTAAGGACAATATAAGTCACGGCATAAGCCGGATACTTTATGCCATTTCAAAGAAGAAGAGCTACCTGAAGACACACAACGCATGGACTTCGATTGTGGCAAGTACATTGACGATAGGATTCGGAGGATCCGTCGGAGCGGAGGCGCCCATTGTTCTCACCGGATCTTCGATAGGATCAATGATCGGCAGATTCTTCAAGCTTAATTACCGGAGCGTCACCCTTCTTATCGGATGCGGTGCTGCTGGTGCCGTGGCAGGTATTTTTAAAGCTCCGATAGCGGGGATAGTCTTCACCCTCGAGATACTTATGCTCGACCTGACAATCTCATCTATAGTTCCGTTACTGATATCATCTGTCACTGCTGCCACGGTCGCCTATTTCCTCATGGGTGACAAGGTGCTTCTGACTTTCAATGTCACTGAAGCTTTCAGTATAGCGAACATCCCATGGTACATCGTGCTGGGTATAGGTTCAGGGCTGGTCTCTCTCTATTTCTCGAAGATGACCATATATCTGGAGAGCAAGTATGAAAAGATAAGGAATGCATATTTCCGGTTACTGGCCGGAGGGATAGTTCTGGGAGGACTGATCTTTCTGTTTCCTCCTCTGTACGGAGAAGGTTACGACTCACTCAAAATGCTGCTGCAGGGTGACCTTTCATCATTTGCCGCAAGCGGAATTTTCAGCGGCATTTCCAATAACTTCTGGAGCCTGACTCTATTCCTCATTGGTCTCGTGTTACTAAAGGTTCTTGCCAGCAGTTCGACCAACGGGGCCGGAGGAGTAGGCGGAATTTTTGCTCCCACTCTTTTCCTTGGAGGAGTAAATGGCTACCTCATTGCAGGCTTGCTTAAGAATTTCTTCAATGTCAGTCTCCCTGACAACAGGTTTGTGCTTGTAGGTATGGCGGGAGTTATGGCAGGCGTAATGCATGCACCGCTTACCGCAATATTTCTTATTGCTGAAATTACAGGAGGGTACGACCTTCTCATTCCTCTTATCATTACGGCAACAATTGCGTTCATTACTGTAAGGAGCTTTGAGCGTCATTCGATTTACCATGTGCAACTGGCCGGGAGAGGTGAACTGATAACCCATGACAAGGACAAAGCCGTGCTTACACAGATGGACTGGAAAAAGGAGATAGAAATGGATCTCTCAAAGGTAAGGCCGGGAGATACCCTTGGGAGACCTTGTAAAGATCATTTCAAAATCGAAGCGAAACATTTTTCCTGTTGTCGATGAATACAATATCCTCGAAGGGGTTGTAACACTCGATGAAGTAAGAGAGATAATGTTCAATTCAGAGCTTTACGATACTATGACCATGCGCGATCTGATGACGATACCTCCTTCATATATCGATAAAAAGGAGAATATCGAAACCGTCATGGAAACCTTCCGCACGACAGGAGCATGGAACCTTCCTGTGCTTGACAATGGATACTATGTCGGTTTTATCTCGAAATCAAGAATATACACTACTTACAGGGAACTTCTTATTCAGTTTTCGGAAGAATAAATTTATTTAATACATCATATTATGAAAAGAGATACTCTGATATTTGATATTATCGAAAAAGAACGTCAGCGCCAGCTGAACGGCATTGAGCTTATCGCTTCCGAGAACTTTGTAAGTCCACAGGTCCTGGAAGCTATGGGATCGGTACTGACAAACAAGTATGCTGAAGGTTATCCCGGTAACCGCTATTACGGAGGATGTGAGATTGTTGACCAGGCAGAACAGACAGCCATCGACAGGCTTAAGCAGCTGTTCGGTGCTGATTATGCCAACGTCCAGCCTCACTCAGGAGCACAGGCTAATATGGCAGTGTTAATGACAGTGCTCAAGCCGGGTGACACTTTTCTGGGACTCAATCTGGCACACGGAGGACATCTTTCACACGGATCTCCTGTCAACTCTTCCGGAATTCTGTACAGGCCGGTCGCATATGGCGTCAGGGAGGAAACAGGACTAGTGGATTACGATATGATGGAGGAGATCGCCCTCAGGGAAAAGCCTAAGCTGATAATCGGAGGAGCATCAGCATATTCACGTGAATGGGACTATGAACGAATGAGAAAGATCGCAGACATGACCGGTGCTCTCCTGATGGTAGACATGGCGCATCCTGCAGGTTTGATTGCCGCTGGTCTTCTTAAAAATCCGCTCAGTCATGCCCATATTGTAACATCAACAACTCACAAGACACTTCGCGGACCAAGGGGTGGTATCATTTTGATGGGAAAGGACTTTGTCAACCCATGGGGAATCACAACCTCGAAAGGTGAGGTAAGAATGATGTCATCGCTCCTTAACTCTGCTGTCTTCCCGGGTGTCCAGGGAGGGCCTCTCGAGCATGTGATAGCTTCCAAGGCAGTCTCCTTTGGCGAAGCCCTCGAACCGGAATTCAAGGAATACCAGAAAAGGGTGCAAAGGAATGCCGCCGTAATGGCACAGGCATTTATAGGTAAAGGTTACAAAGTTGTTTCCAACGGGACTGACAATCACCTTCTGCTGATCGACCTGAGAACCAAATTCCCTGAAATATCTGGGCAAAAAGGTTGAAAATACACTGGTGCAGGCCCATATCACCGTAAACAAGAACATGGTTCCTTTTGACAGCCGTTCACCGTTCCTTACATCAGGGCTGAGGGTTGGAACGCCTGCAATTACGACACGAGGTCTTAAGGAGGAACATATGGGTGATATAGTTGACATGATCGATAATGTGATATCAAATATCGAAAATGAAACCATTATTAAGGAAACAGGTGAGAAGGTGATAAAAATGATGAAGTCTTTTCCACTTTTCTCGATGTGAAAAAAGGAGAGTGTACTGTAAAATATCACCTGTAAAAAATTTTGTTACCTTTGCGCTTGAACTGTATCTTTATTATCGGATAATGACTAATCAAAAACTAATATTCATAGTTGATGACGATCCGTTTATTAACATGCTTGTAGTCAAGAGGTTCACTACAGAAGGTTATAAGATGGAAGCTTTTGAATCAGGAGAAGATTGCCTGAAATCAATGAATAAGAATCCGGACCTCATAATTCTCGACTATCTCTTTGTTCCAAAAGGAGATAACGTTATGAATGGCATGGAGGTTTTTGACAAGATAAAAGCCAAAAAGCCGGATGTTCCGGTAGTAATGCTTTCAGGGCAGGAGAACGGCGAAGTTGTTCTCGAGCTTGCAAGAAAGGGGATAGTTGACTATATCATCAAGGACAATAGCCTGCTTGATAACCTTAATACGGCTATAAAGGAGCACTTCGAAAGGCTGAACTAAGATCCTATTTCAGAACAAAAGTATATGTAATTGTACCCTTCTGTACAAGAGGGGCATTTGGATTTTGCATCGAACTGTGCCTCCAGTGCTGCTTCCTTTGCAACCCTCAGGAGATATTCATCCAGTGTCGTTGATCCCTTATGCCAGGTACAGCCTGAGTCACTTTTCCTGATCTGTCAACGCTGACTTCCACGACAACTTTTCCTTCACCCTGGTAATCATATTTAGGATGCGGCAATTTCCGGAAACCTCGTCCCTGAAGATCATACGAAATACCTTTATCCCCAAGATCCGCTTCCGTCTCCCCGATTCTGGGAATCGACCGATCCGGATGGAACACCCTGGTTCCCCTGGCCTCCTGCAACTCCTTCGCCTGTTGAAGTGGTGCCGGCATTCTTGGAATTGGCAAGAGCATTCTTTGTTCTGTTTGCTATATCTGACTGGCGTTGCTGTTCGGCTTCGATCCGCTTTCTTTCAGCCTCTTCCTGTGCTTTCCTTATCTTTTCAGCTTCCAGCTCTTCACGCCTTTTCTTATCGGCTTCGATCTTTTCAAGACGCTTTTTCTCTGCTTCAGGATCAACTTTTTTGACTGTGGGAGCCTCTTCAGTGTTCTGAGTAAGAAGAGGCTTTTCGTCAGAGGGTATTGCTGTTTCAGCAGGAAGGGGAGGAGAAGTTTCTTCCTGCACTGCAGGCGGCGAAGGCTCTATAAGTCCAATACCTGTTTCGTCCATTCCGAAATTGACAAGAATACCCTCTTCGGTTTCAGGCGGAGGAGGAGCTGAGAATCCAAAAATCAATAGTATGGCAAAAACAGCAATGTGAATTATCGCTGTGCCCACTATTCCTTTACTCTTTTCCGAAGGAATAGCGCGGAGGCCGTTATTTGGGCGAAGTTGCAATTATCAGTCTGTAATTGTTTTTCTGTGCAATATTCATAACCGGAACGGCGCTTCCGAAAGGAGCAGACTTGTCCACATGCAGGGATATATACGTATCTGGTTCGTTTCCAAGTTTAGCTTTGAGTGCAGCTTCCAGCGTCTCAAGGTTTTCCATGGGCTGCATTTCCAAGTATAATTTCTCGTCGGCGGTAATTGAGACGGTGGTCATCGGTTTAGCAGAAGTCTGTGAATCTCCTCTGGGCAGAAGCAACTTCAGCGCCGTCGGATGCACCAGCGTTGATGTCAGCATGAAGAATATAAGCAGGTTGAAAACAACATCTGTCATACCCACCGAGCTGAAATTGACACTGATCTTATTTCTCTGGGAAATAGCCATTAACGTTCTTTTTTAACTGGTTCATTTAAAATATCCATAAATTCCGTATTGGTTGCTTCAAGGTTGAACACGACCTTTTCTGTTCTGACAACCAGGGTATTGTAGGCAAAATATCCGAGGATACCAACGATAAGGCCGGCAACAGTAGTGATAAGTGCAGTATAGATTCCTCCTGACATCAATGATACATCAATATTATTTCCTGCCTGCTCCATATTGTAAAAAGACTGAACCATCCCGATAACTGTTCCCAGGAATCCGAGCATTGGTTCTGCTCCGGTTATTGTTGCCAGTGTCGGGAATCCTTTTTCAAGCTTTGAAATCTCGAGCTTTCCCACGTTTTCGATTGCTGTCTGTATATCCTGCAATGGCCTTCCCAGCCTGCTGATTCCTTTTTCCACCATTCTTGCCGAAGGGCTGTTTGTCGATTTGCATAAAGCCAGGGCAGCTTCAATTTTCCCGTCGTGGATGTAATCCTTTATCCTGTTCATGAAGTTCTGATCCTCCTTTGTTGCTTTCCTGATCACATAATACCTTTCAATAAAAATGTATGCTGCTACAAAGGACAGAAGAATGATCGGTATCATAACCCATCCTCCCTTTATGGCGAGGTCGAGGAGTGTAAGCTTCATGACGCTGGTTTGCTGGGCAGGAACGGTTCCCCCCTGCAGAATGATTTGTAAAAATACCATATGAATCAATTTATCTGATTAATAATTACTTGTCCTACATTATGCGGATCCGGTTTCAACGGGCAAAGTTATTAACAAACGTATTAACCATCCATTCTATTATATTGGATTAATAACAATGCCTGAATATTTATTAACTAAAATTATTTTTCTTCAGAGGTTGCCGGACTCCTCCTCCTTTTTCATCTCCGATTTCTCCTTCTTCCTGAAGAGATCTGAGAACTTGTCGAAATCCTGCCTGAAGAAAATGCCTAATCCCTGGGTATATTGGGATTGCCTGCCGGTATATGGATTATTGAACCGGTTAAATACCTTGAAACGGATCCTGTCTGAGAATTTGGGCTTGTACTCTATATCGAAATCTCCAGTGAGCTGGTCGGTATTATCGGAAATAGCGCCCAGTCCCCTGACATCGAGATTGCCATTTATAACCACTCTGTCATCGAGCAATTGTGTTGAGAGAGCGACCTGAACCTCCTGGTCATTGAAGTTTTTTTGTCCGGGAATGTAATTTACTCCAATGTCAAAATCGTTGCTGATCTGCGAAAGCCAGTTGCTTAACTGGTTTGAAAGCATCTCTGTTGTGGTGACGGCCATGGCTGACGTACCGGTAGTAGTTGTAGAGGTCAGTGAAGTGCCATATGACGGATCAGCATAGAAGCTGTTCATTACCAGCAGGTAAAGGAACTGACGGCTAAGCTCCTCCTCTGTGGTTATCACATTTTTGAGATATGTTCTTGTCTCTTCGTCAGCCATCGGAAGGTAAATATTAAAAGAAACGACCGGATTGAAAAGCTTTCCTGAGAGGTTGATCTGACATTCGACGGGAATCTTTTCATTGTAGTTTTCATCCTGAAGGATCTCGTAAAGAGAGGCTTTTAGCTTATAGATTGCCTTCATTTCTATTTCAGCATTATCGATATCGCCATTGAACGAAATTGTGCCTCCCTCCTCAACGCTGAAAGGCTTGTTAAGAATATTCTTAAGGGTGAAAAGATAATCTCCGTCCTCAATTACATAATCGCCATAAATCTTGAAATTTCCCTGTTTGTCGTAACTGATTGTCAGGTTTGTTGCAGATCCGTGCCCTTTCATTATATCGCCCACTTTCGGATCGAAAATGAGCTGAACTTCAGCATCAGGAGTGACTTCCAGATCGAAGTTAAGTTCTATCAGTGTGGATTGAACCGGTTCGGTTTTTACTTCCGGTTTCTTCACAGAATCGCCGATCGAATCGTGACTGACAAAAGTTATGAACGAATAATCAGAAACTGTCTCGCTTGAATTAAGGGGTATGAAGAATTTTGTATTCTTCCCTGTCTTAGCCGAAACGTCAAAGGATAAGCTGCCGGGTTCGCTTTTTATCGTAGTTACTCCGGTTGCATAGGCAGTGCCATAGAAGAGGTCGTTATCCTTTGGCCTGGTATTCAGTACCATTGTTTCATTTGCACTGATAGCAAGATCAGCTGACCATTCTTTAAAATGCTTGTGGTTGACAGATCCGTTGAGAGTCGCGCTGTTCCCTTTATCATCCGTAGCCCTGACATTATTGAAAATTATGCCTTTCTCTCCAAACCTTATAGAATCGTTCAGCTTATATTTTGTCTGGAGATAGTCAATTTTTATCGAGGCGTTCTCAGTCATCAGTGCTCCCTTAAGCACCAGCTTCCCTGCCTCACCTGAGAGGTTGACCTTTCCGGAGGTCGTTCCCGAGATCCCTGAGGCAAAGAACTTTAGAAGGGGATTAAGGGCATCAATCGGAAGCTTATCTGCAATTCCCGTGAGGTCAAGCTTTTTAAGCGAAGGATCATAATAGCCTGTAACGTCAACCATTTTCTTTCCGTTAAGGTTGTTGAATGCGCGGATATCGGCTGATTTATTCTCGTTGTTCCAGGCAGAAATTACGGAAAGATCTCCATAATCGCTCTGCAGCAAAGAAAAGCCCTTAATTTTAAGGTTGCTCTCGAGCAGGGGATTATTATAGACATCTGAAAGAAGGACATTGCCGTTCAGCGTTCCCTTCAATGAGAGGGAAAGTTTATTGGGATCATTTGTACCTGAGCCTATGGCATTTAGCCATGAAATGTCGATGCCGTTGAATTCCAGCCGGAGTGTATCGGAATTATTCCTGGATATGGTGCCATCAACAAGGTAATAGTTCTCCTTATTGCTGACGTACAGCTTGCCGATTCTGATTGAACTTGTATCGATAGTGATAAGTGAAGGACTGATCTTCCAGAGATTATTCCGGCTGTATATGCCTGTGGAATCGATATTTATACCGAGAACAGGATTCCCGCTTTCCATATCGCTTTTTATGAATCTGCCAGTGGCAGTAAAAGCTCCCCGGTTAAGAACAGGATCCTTATTATCCCAGTCAAGCCTGAAGACGAAATTATCCGGTACGGTGCCCAGGGATGCATTAAAGCCTTTAAGTTCAGATTTCCCAGGCAGGTTCAGGGAAGAGCTCTTAACTGTCAGATTGAATTCAGGAGACAGGAAATTTCCATCGATGGACAGGTCCCTGAACGATAATCCCATGAAACTGAGTGTTTTTGCATTTCCGCTGATCCTCATTATGGTGTCGGAAAGCACTGTTCCGTTTATACTGCTCCTTTCTGCAACAAGCAAGCCTGTCCGGAAGAAATCATTTAGCTTATCGGTGTTTTTCAGGTTTATGCTGAAAGTGAAATTGTTAGCGCCTGCTTTGCTTTTCTCTGCCGGCGGCGGGAATTTTGAAGGCATCATGGCGAACATCGCTTTCCTGATCGCAAAGCTCAGCCCTGCGAAGTTATAGGATCCTCTCAGGTCGGCATCGACATAATCCGTCCGCAGGCTTATGGCAGGTCTCTCGTTTTCAATAAAAGTCTTTACGGAAAAATCATAAAGTTCAAGGGTCTTGCCATATTTGCGCAGATTTGAATTGAGCAGCTTTATTTCCCCGTCGAGGTTATCAATTGTTGAGCCTCTGAAATTTGCTGTAAGGAGCATTGATAAAGCCGATGATGTATCAGATTTGTCAAAGTTCAGCTTATGCAGGTCAGCTTCGGCAAGATTCAGGGAAAAATCGAATTCAGGCAGATCATTGCTGAAATCGAACATTCCGAGGATATCGAATTTAATATTTCTATCGTTTATCCTTACATCGCCATCCCAGGTTTTTTCGCTGAAGAGGCCGTTAAGCGAGATATTCCTGTATTTATAATTATTCATCTCTATGCTGTCAATGCGCCCGGTAAGCTTGCCGTTGAATTTCCCGGAGCGATATGCATATCCGTCGATATCGGCCCTCATGCTCATATTGCCAAACATTTCCGGATTCCGGATCAGCCTTCCAAGGGCGATGCCGCTACCCCTGATGAGACCTTTTACCTTAAAACTGTTTTTTTCTCCGGGCCTTAAAGAAACATCAGTACTTATAGTCCCGTCTATTGTGCGCAGGTTGCCATAAGCGACAAAATCTTCCGGGAATCCGGTAAAACTACCGTCGAAGGAGAAAGTGCCAAGGTTGTATAACTGCTCAGGCAGCTTCAGAGGTTCTTTCCCCGGGAATTCAATTCTCTCGATATCCTTTGCATTGGTTCTGAGGCTGTTGATACCCAGGTATATGAATGAGTTCCGGAACTCTGGCAGCCCAGACACGTCAAAATCGCACCTGAGTCTTGTGTAATCTCCATATGTGATGTCAATATTCCTTCCTCTGAGCTCAGATAACGTCCCGGAGACTCTTCCCGAAATCCATACAGATTCATGAATTTCTTTCGGCATCGGAACAAAATGCAAGAGGTCCGATGATGATACAAGCGATTTGTCAAGAACAATATCGAGCCTTACATTCTCAGTGAAGTTGCTGAATGAGGTCACTGAATCTCCCTGAAGCCTCACGTGCTGAAATATTGAGTATGCTGCTGTCGCAGTTGATAAGAGCGGAATGGAAAAGTATATCGTTTTTTGTGATGACCACTTTACTGTTCATCCGGCTTACATTGAATCCTTCCTTCTCGGTGAAGGCAAGATCATTTATGCTGAATGATGTCGTGTCGTTATGAATTATGAAATCTCCCAGGGTTCCATTTATTCCTGAAAGCCTGAGATTGCTGAAATCAGTTGGGATTTTGCTTTTCTTCCCTTCCATGCTGATCAGCGAGAACCTGGCATCTGTCACTTCTATCTGGCTGATCTTTATCGTACTCTTTTCCTTCTGGACGGTATCCTCCCTTCCAAGCAGCATATCCAGGTACCAGATAAGATTCATTTCGCCGGTAGTGTCGGTGATGAAGGCCACCACAGGACTGGAGACCGTTATCTTGCCGAATATCATGGACTTGTTCCTGAAATTAAAATCCCGTATACCGATATTGATACTGGGAGCATAAACAAGCGTATCGTCGTTCCTGTCCTTAATAAGCACCTCATTCAGATGCAGTCTGTTGAAAAAGGTAATATTCCATCTTTCCAACCGAAATAGTGGAACTGATCTTCTCCGATAAATGGCTGGTTATTCTTCTTATCATGAAAGTCTGAACTGCCGGAATGCGCATAAAGGAAAACAGAATTGTCGGGAGCACAATTATGATACCGGCAATAACAATAAGGTACTTATATGATTTTTTAATATTTTTGGCCATTGACCCGAGTAAAAAAATCAGTTATCAAAATAACCTAAAATATACCGAAAAAAAAAGCGCTGATGGCAGTCACAATTCTGGCGATAGAATCCTCGTGCGACGACACGTCTGCAGCTGTTGTCAGGGACGGGTATATCCTTTCAAATCTTATTGCAGGGCAGGAGATTCATAAATCTTATGGAGGAGTTGTTCCTGAACTTGCTTCCAGGGCTCATCAGGCAAATATTGTTCCGGTTGCAGATCAGGCAATAAAAAGAGCGGGAGTGAGGATTGAGGAAATTAATGCGGTTGCATTTACAAGAGGTCCGGGTCTCCTGGGTTCACTTCTCGTAGGCACCTCCTTTGCCAAGGGTTTTGCGCTTGCAAGGGAGATACCCCTGATCGAGGTGAACCACCTGCAGGCACATGTGCTTGTACATTTCATACTTGAAAAGGGAAAAGCGGAGAGAGTTCCCCGGATTCCCGTTTCTGTGCCTGCTCGTGTCGGGAGGGCATACGCAGATCATTCTGCTGAAAAGCCATCTGGAAATGGAAGATCCTTGGTAACACGATAGACGATGCTGCCGGAGAGGCTTTCGACAAATGCGGTAAAGTGATGGGATTCCCTTATCCTGCCGGACCGGGAATTGATAAGCTGGCATCAGAAGGGAATATAAAAGCTTTTACCTTTTCAAAGCCTTCGATCAAAGGACTTGATTTCAGCTTCAGCGGATTGAAAACAAATTTCCTCTATTTCCTCCGGGACAGGCTGAAAGAGGATCCTGATTTCATTGAAAAAAACAAAGCAGATCTGTGCGCTTCACTTCAGCATACCATTGTAACCATCCTTGTATCGAAGCTGGTCAAGGCTGCAGCAGAAACAGGTATCAGGGAAATAGGGATTGCCGGAGGAGTATCTGCAAATTCCGGATTGAGAAAGGCGGTGATGGCCGAGGCGGAAAAAAGGAAATGGAATCTTTTTCTTCCCGGACTTGAGCTATACGACTGATAATGCTGCAATGATTGGCATTACGGGTTATTATAAGTATCTTAGAAAAGAATTTTCAGGTCAGGACGTTGCCCCGCTTGCAAGACTCTGACCATTATCAGATTCAGTGATTGAATATTATAAATTATTCATTAATTTCGATGTAAATTTCAAGGGATGAAGGAGCTCAGAATTTCACCGACAAAAAACTCTCCTGATATCATTCTGAGACCTGATGGTGTAGTACGGATAACCGGACGGTCGATACATGAGAATGTTTCTGAGTTTTTTGCACCGGTTGAAAAGTGGGTGTCGGAATATATTGAATTCCCTGCCGATATCACCTGTGTCGATATGAAGCTTGAATACTTCAACAGCGCAAGTGCCAAGGTATTTATTCATCTTCTTGAAAAGCTGAAGCATGTGAACCTCAGAAACAAGAAATTCATCTTCAACTGGTATTACGAGGATGGTGATGATGATATACTCGAAAGGGGAGAATATTTTTCATCCGTCCTCGACGTCCCCTTCAATTTCATTAAGGTTGGCTGACTTTTAACAGCTGAAACAGATCAGTAAGCCAGTATCTGGCTCTTTTCCCTTCCTGCACCTTTGATCCATATCTTGTTGTCATACACTTCGACGATGGCAAAGCTGTTTTTGTTGCTGCTATCCACCATGCCTCTCAAGGTAACAAAATGGATCATATTGAAATTGCCGTAATTTCCGGCATGGTTATGTCCGGCAAAACAAGCGATAATGTTCTTATAATTGCTGAGGAGCGAATTTACATCCTTGTAATTGAGGAGGTTATGGATGTTTTCCGGATACAGTGGAAAATGACACAGAACAAACACCTTTTCCTTTCCTGCTGCCGCCTCATCAAGCTGTACTTTCAGCCAGGCAAGCTGTCGGGAGCTTATCCCTCCATTCCAGCTGATAGCATTCACACTGCCGGAATCCTTCAGCTGCGAAAGATAGCTCTCTGCTGTTTTGATTGAAGCCTTGCTTGTTGCCGCATAGGTGCTCACTTCATTTCCGTCGAGAGCTATGAATCTGAAATTACCGGATTTGAATGAATAGTATCCTGCCTTGTCCGGCATTGGCAGAGGTAATTGTTTCTTTTGACGGGCATCAACTGAATAATCATGATTCCCTTTAATATGATATACCTGAAGGCCTGATGAATCCAGAATATCGAGTACGGGTTTATATGAATCATATCCACGGTCTATGAGATCACCAAGATTCACGATGAAGTTGACCGAATCGGTACGGAATGTATTCACGGCCTCCCTGAGTCTGCCGGCAGAGAGCCTGTAAAACCTGTTCCCTTCCGGTTCGCAATCACAATATTGAACGTCAGATATAATGCCAAAAGTAAAAAGTGGTTTCTGGCTGAAGGATTCAGGCATACTCAGCAGCATATATGTGGCAAATAAAAAAGTCAGGATCAGTTTCATTCAATTGGTGCATTTATCCATAAAGTTAGTAAAAAATATTCCGCGCACTGTCACCTTTATCACCCAAAAACTACGCCATATTACTTACATTTCTTCCTTCCTTTTTTGGAAGTATCTATGTAGGCCTTCAGATAAATCAGCGAAACCACGAGAAAAAGCATCCCGACCATAAGGAACATGATGAAAGACAGGACTGTAGGATTTTGATCGTCGGGAAGGGGGTGTTTCAGCCTGTAGATATAACCGAAGATGGTATAAATGATAACGACAATTGAAATTATCAGACTGAATATTATCGATGTGCCGTCGAGGATCCTTGTTGTCCTGTAGAATTTTGTCTTTTTAAACCTTATATAGGATGCCCTCGCATATGCATTGGCCCTCATACGCGACCTGTCCTGCCTGTACTTCCTCCAGTCATCCATAGCCTGTCGGAAAGCCTCATCGTCGTCCGCCAGAAGACCATGGTTGGCAATAAGGAATTCATATGCTTCTGTTGCAAGAATGAAGAGGTCTTTTGCTTCCGGTGAATTGTTGATATCGGGATGATACATCCGGGCTTTTTGCCTGTAGGCTCTCTTTATCTCGTCGATAGAAGCAGTGGAAGAGAGTCCAAGTATCTGGTAATATTCAGAGGAAGTCATATTATCCGGTGGATCGGTAATATGACAAATTTAGCCAATTATTTAACGATTCCTGTAAAACCCATGAAGGCCAGCGCCAGAATACCGGCGATGACAAGCGACAGCGGCACACCTTTCATCCCTTTCGGCACCTCCACAAGCTCAAGCTGTTCCCTTATGCCTGCCAGGATTATCAGAGCAAGACCGAATCCTATTGCTATTGACGCACCATAAACAGTGCCTTCAATAAGATTATATTCTTTCTTGATCACGAGAATTGCAACCCCGAGGACTGCACAGTTGGTTGTTATCAGCGGAAGAAAGATACCAAGCGCCTGGTACAGAGGCTGGCTTATTTTCTTCAATACAATCTCCACAATCTGTACAAGTGCAGCTATCACAAGTATGAAGACAATTGTCTGCATAAATGCCATGCCCAGCGGATTAAGTACATAAATCTGTATCAGGTATGTGACTATTGTGGCAAGAACTATCACGAAAACTACAGCTCCAGACATTCCCAATGCTGTATTGATCTTGTTTGATACACCTAGAAAAGGACATATCCCGATCGTCTGAGCGAGAACAATATTATTAATGAAAACAGCAGATATTATAATTAATATATATTCCATCACATTTCAGTTTTAAGTTCTTTTTATCCTGTTAATCAGGGCAATAAGGTAACCAAGCGCCCAAAATGCTCCGGGGGCGAGAATAAATACCAGAATACCGTCACCCTGGATAAATTTATGTCCCAATATTGCACCGCTTCCGATAATCTCCCGGAAAATACCAAGAATACCCAGTGCCATCGTAAATCCGAGACCCATTCCGGCGCCATCAACAAATGATGACAATACACTGTTTTTACTTGCATAAGCTTCAGCCCTTCCCAGAACGATGCAATTGACAACTATAAGCGGAATAAAGATCCCAAGCGTCTCATAGAGAGACGGTACATAGGCCTGCATTAAAAGATCGACGATTGTAACAAATGAGGCAATTATCACAACAAATGCCGGTATCCTGACCTTATCAGGAATTACACCCGCTAAAGAGAGAAATGACAACATTTGATCCTATCAGGACAAAAGTTGTGGCAATTCCCATTCCCATGCCATTCATTACAGAAGTTGTAGTAGCCAGGGTGGGGCAGGTTCCCAGGACCAGGACAAGGATCGGATTCTCCTTGAAAAATCCTTTTGTAAAGTTTTGCATCTGGCTCATTTTAAACCTCCTTTTTGATTGTGTTATATGCACGCTGCAACGCATCGCAAAATGCCCTTGAACTTATTGTGGCCGCTGTTATCGCATCGACTGTCCGCCATCCTTTTTTACTTTCAGCTGGAATTCAGAAGGATTTTTGTTGTTAAACTGATCCTTGAATGCTGATTCTGTCATCTTTGTCCCTAAGACCCGGGGTCTCTTTCTGCTCAAGGACTGTAATATTTATTATAGTCCCGTCAGGCTTGAATCCAGCTATCAGTCTTATATTTCCGCTGAATCCGATCTTCGAATATGTATTAACGGCATAACCGATAGTTTCACCATCCTTTTTTGCAGGATAGATCTCAAGACTGTCACCTTCACCGGTTGGTAAACAGGAACATTTCATCATTCGGATTGTTTGTGAAATCAGGAACGACCTCTCTTACCGCATCAAGTTTTTTATTCAGGTTGGACATTTCTATAGGCTCCTTGGTTATAATATAAACGAAACCCAGTGATGCCGAAGCACCCAGGGAAATCAGGGTAAGCGACAGCACCATATTCCTGAAGGTCGATTCAGTTTTAGCCATTTTTCACCACCTCCCCGAATCTTTTAGGTTTGATATATGCATTCATAAGCGGAACAAATGCGTTCATTATTAGTATTGCAAATGAGACCCCTTCCGGATAGGCACCCCAGACTCTTATTATCACCGTTAAATATTCCGATTCCGCATCCATAAATTATCATGGCTTTCGGATTCATCGGTGAAGTGACATAATCCGTCGCCATAAATATTGCACCGAGGAGAACTCCTCCTGCCAGGATATGGAACATTGGATTCATATTCTTCTCAGGATTGACAAGCCAAAGTATAGTGGTGAAAATTGCAATGCTTCCTATTACTGAAACAGGAATATGCCATGTAATGATCTTCTTCGCAAGAAGATAAACAAATCCAATCAGAAGTGCAACTGCTGCAACTTCACCAATAGATCCTCCCATATTTCCAAGGAACATCTGGACAGGAGTGGGTATCTGGGAAATCAACTGCTGTATCGGTTCTCCGTTCTTCAGCCCCTCCTTTACTATAGCCAGGGGTGTTGCGCCTGTAATTGCATCGGTATATCCGGTAGCAAATCCTTTTGGAACCGGCCAGCTTGTCATCTGGACCGGGAAGGAGATAAGCATGAAAACACGTCCTACAAGGGCTGGATTGAAAGGATTGTTGCCAAGTCCTCCGAAGGTCATTTTTGCCACTGCAATCGCAACAAAAGCTCCGATTATTATTATGAATACTGGTATGTTTGAAGGGAGGTTGAATGCCAGAAGAAGCCTGTAACGACTGCAGATCCGTCTGTAATTGTGATCGGCTTTTTAAAGATGAATCTCTGGATAAGGTATTCAAAAAGAACACAGGAGATTATTGATGTAGCTGTTACTATTATCGCACCATACCCGAAGTAGAAGATTGATGTGAAAAGTGCCGGTATAAGGGCAATGATCACCCCGAGCATCAGCTTTCTGGATGTCTCTTGCCCGTGTGCATGGGGTGACGGTGATACATTAAGTAAATTGCTCATGTACGGATATATAATACTTATTTCTTTACTAACTCTCTCGCGTGCCATTTTTATGACTGTCGATTTTCCAAGACGGATGTAATCGAGCAAGGGACGGCTTGCAGGACATGTATAGCTGCAGGAGCCGCATTCCATGCAATCCGTGATCCTCTCTTTTTCAGCTCTTTCGAACAATCCTTTCTCTGAAAGGGTCATCAGAAGATATGGCTCGAGGCTCAGGGCACATGCAGAAACGCATTTTGCACATCTGATGCATGGCTCCATGGCTTACGTTCCGATTCGTTTTGCGGAAACAGAATGATCCCGGATGTCCCTTTCACAACCGGAACATCAATGTTGGTCAGACGCTTTTCCCATCATGGGACCTCCTGAAACTATCTTGCCAGTATCCTCAGGCAGTCCACCTGCAGCCTCAATCAGCTTGCTTACCGGGGTACCGGTTCTTACGAAATAGTTCCCTGGCTTTAAACCGATTTTCCTGTTATAGTAACTACTCTTTCGAAGAGCGGTTTGTTCTTCTGCACAGCTTCATAAACTGCAAAGGCAGTACCCACATTATGAACCACCGCGTTAACGTCAAGAGGAAGACGGCCTGAAGGTACCTCCCTGTTGATGAGAGCTTTGATGAGCTGTTTCTCAGCTCCCTGCGGATACTTGACTTTCAATGGATGCACGGTTATGCCCTTGAATCCTGTCGCCAGTTTTGTCATATGCTCGATTGCATCCTTCTTGTTGTTCTCGATCCCTACCATCGCCCTGGTTACATTAAGGGCTTTCATAAGAATTGTTGTCCCGATGAGCACCTCTTCTCCTCTTTCGATCATCAGCCGGTGATCTGAAGTAAGATAAGGTTCACATTCGACACCATTGATAATCAGCACATCGCATTTCTTTCCAGCAGGAACAGTCAGCTTTACATGCGAAGGGAAAGTAGCGCCTCCCAGTCCTACTATACCCGAAATAAGGCATCTTTTTACTATTTCCTCTGAAGAGAGTTTTATATCTGTGACTATTTCACTCGCTTCTGTCAATTGTATCTATCCACTCGTCGCCTTCGACATCTATAAAAACAGCAGTCTGTTTGTATCCTGTTGTGTCAATAACCGTATCAATCTTATTCACCTTTCCTGAGACTGAGGAATGAATGAATGCTGATACGAAACCTTTGCTCTCAGCAATAACCTGTCCTGTTTTTACATTATCTCCCTTATTTACGATAATATTTGCCGGAGCGCCGATATGCTGTGAAACAGGTATTGTAACACTTTGTGGCAGAGGAAGATACTCTATCGGGCAGTTCGGGTCAGTTTGTTCTCGGGTGGATGAACACCTCCGGTGGGAAATGTTTTCAACGCTGTTTTATTTTATATTGAACATTCATGGATTAACATGCTTTTCTGCCTCAGCTTCTACTTTTGGCTTTCTTGGCGGGAAATTGATTTCTAGAATCGAATCTGGTGGGACATTCTTCACACATTTTCTGCAGAATGTGCATTTGAAAGCATCGATATAGGCAAGGTTATTCTCAATGGTGATCGCATCGAATTCACATACTTTGACACATTTAGTGCAGGCTATGCAGGCCACCTTGCAGGCTCTTCTTGCGGGTCCCCCCTTGTCGCAGTTTGAGCATGCAACATATATCTTGCGGTCCTTCTTAGCCTTTTTTCGGAGTTCTATCAGATCCCGGGGACATGCTTTCACGCATGCACCGCACGAAGTGCATTTTTCATCTGTTATAACAGGCAATCCTGTAAAAGGATCCATATGCAGGGCATCAATGTGCAAGCCCTTTCACAGTCGCCGTTGCTCAGACAACCATAGCTGCAATCAGTTTCTCCAAGATAGAGACTGTTGAGCAATTCGGCAATCAGGTACACCGTCATATTTCGATGTTATGTGGCCGGAATTCGGGAGATCCGTTGCATAGTAGTACTGCAACCTTAGCGGATCAACGACAGGTAGCCTCTTTGCCCAGGATCTTTGCAGCTGGCCCATAACCTTCCTCCTCCGACAGGACAGTTCAGTCCTTCAAAAGTCTCTGCCTTTACAAGGGCTTCAGCAAAATTTCGGCATCCGGCAAATCCGCAACCGCCACAGTTTGCAGCAGGAAGCACAGCCTGTACCTCATCGATGCGTGGATCTTCAAATACCTTGAATTTCCGGGCAATGAAGAAAAGTACCACCGACGACAGAAAGTGCAAGAAGACTCAGACTTATAACTGTAATGATAATTATGGAGCTCATTAATTAAGCTTTTATTGTGAATGTGAATTTTTTACCGATATGCTTTTTCTAGAAGCCAGAGCGTGCCATAATAGGGAACCAAAGCTCCAATTGCACCCAGGCCTGCGTTAAGTTCCGGAACTGATACGGAAACAAGGATTATGAGGATTGCCATTACCAGTAAAAACGGGAATACATATCCGAGGAACAATGCAGCAAATCCTGCCGATTGCATCATTGAAACGGTAACTTTATCGCCCGGGGAAACATTATATTTTCCGGATACATTGATGATCTTCTCCTTAGCGCCCGACAAGGTGCATGATCCCTCAGCATGACATCCGGCGCAGGCGGAAGCGGAAGATATCACCACAGTCACATGATCACTGCCGGATTCCTGCACTATGCCGTCGTGTTCTATACATTCGGTTTTACTCTTACCTGACATAAAGTATCTCTGGAAAAGAAAGGTGCAAAGTTACAATTCCTTTAAAATGATATTCTGCCTTTTATCAGTTATTGACAGATTTCTGTTATTTATTATGATTTTAAATAAGCAACTTCAGCTGATGTTGCTCCATGATTGCCGTTTGCTGAAAAGGCGCTTCATTTCAGTGATCAGAATGGCATTTTCATCCTTTTCAAGTATCGGATCTTTTGCCAGGATATCCTCGGCAATATTCCTGACATATTCGATAAGTTGTCCATCCTTGCTGAGGTTGGCTATCTTCAGGTCGAAAGGGATCCCGCTCTGCTGGGTTCCCTCGATGTCGCCGGGCCCCCTGAGCTGAAGATCTGTCTCAGCGATCTCGAAGCCATCGTTGGTCCTGACCATTACCTCAAGACGCTGGGAAGCTTCTTTCGAAAGCTTAACTGAAGTCATCAGGATGCAATAAGATTGTTTTGCCCCCCTTCCCACGCGGCCTCTGAGCTGGTGAAGCTGTGAAAGGCCAAACCTTTCGGCACTTTCGATAACCATTACTGATGCGTTTGGAATATCGACTCCCACTTCGATTACAGTAGTGGCGACAAGGATATGGGCTTTACCCTCCCTGAACAGATTCATTGATGACTCCTTGATGGAAGGAGTCATTCTGCCATGAACGACACTTATACAATAGCCGGGTGGAGGAAATACCCTGGATATGGTATCCCATCCGTCTTCCAGATCCTTGTAGTCCATCTTTTCTGATTCCTTGATAAGCGGATACACAATATATATCTGACGCCCTTCAGCAATCTGGCTCCTCAGGAAACCGAAGACTTTGTTCCTCTCCGAATCAAAGAAATGCATGGTCTTTATCGGGATCCTCCCGGGAGGCAGCTCGTCGATGACGGACACGTCAAGGTCGCCGTAGAGAGTCATTGCAAGTGTTCTTGGAATGGGAGTGGCGGTCATTACAAGAATATGTGGAGGATTAAGGCTCTTCTGCCAGAGCTTTGCTCTCTGCTCGACGCCGAACCGGTGCTGCTCATCGATTACAACAAGTCCTAGATTGTCGAATCTTACGTTCTCCTCTATAAGTGCATGGGTACCTATGAGGATATTCAGCGAACTGTCGAGCAGTGATCCTTCTATCTCTTTTCTTAATGATTTCCTTGAAGATCCGGTCAGAAGCCTTACTTTGACATTTATTCCTTCGAGCATCTTCGAAATCGTTTCAAAATGCTGGGCTGCAAGTATTTCGGTTGGAGCCATTATGCAGGCCTGGTACCCGTTGTCGATGGCGATAAGCATGCTCATCAGCGCAACCAGAGTCTTTCCGCTTCCTACATCTCCCTGCAGAAGACGGTTCATTTGCCTGCCGGAACCAAGATCCTTGCGGATTTCCTTCATGACTCTCTTCTGTGCTTCGGTAAGCTTGAAGGGGAGATTCTTGAAATAAAAGTTATTGAAATTATCGCCCACCGTCGAAAATACAAACCCCCTGAATTTTCGTGATCGGCTGTTCCTGAATCTCAGGATGTTGAGCTGGATATAAAAAAGTTCCTCGAACTTGAGACGATACCTTGATCTCTCTATCTCGTCAGGATCAGACGGGAAATGTATCTTCTTAAGTGCGTCGTGAAGTTCAATAAGCTTATACTTTGAAATCATCCAGGCAGGGAGACTTTCCGGCAGACGGAAAGTCATCTGTTTCAGCAGGGTCCCCATCAGCTTGCTGATAGCTTTCGATCCCAGGAAATGATTTTTCAGATTTTCAGTAGTGCTGTACTGTGCCTGAAGCGCTGATGTAAGCCTTTCAGCAACCTTGCCGGATGCTTCAATTTCGGGATGGATAATGTTTATCATCCCGTTGAAAATACCGGGCTTCCCGAACACTATGTACTCCGTGCCCGGAACATAGCTTTGTGTGATCCATTTTACCCCCTTGAACCAGACCAGCTTTATTGATCCTGTATCGTCTTGAAAATCAGCTACAAGTCTTTTTCCTGCTCCCCGGCCTTCAGTTGAATATCCGTTTATCCTGCCCCTGATCTGGACAAATGGCAGCTCGGTATCAAGCTCAGAAATCTTGTAGAACCTTGTCCGGTCGATATACTTATATGGAAAATAATACAGAAGGTCCCTGTATGTGAAAATATTCAGCTCCCTGTTCAGAAGCTCGGCTCTTTTCGGACCTACCCCTGGCAGATATGTAATGTTCGTATCAAGAAAATCGTGCATAATTTCCGGCGGCAGGACAATTTAAAAGATGACCGAAAATACTTATTTTTGCGAACCTTACCTAATATTATTTCCGACACCGAAATGATTTTTTTCCGGACTCTGAAATTGCTGAACTACCTTTTGTTTTCACGTCATGCGAAGGGTCATGGCATACACAGTCCGTTCATTTTTAAACTTGTGTCGAAGCTCTTCAGGAATAAAATCGATCCTGATGTTGTCTTATTAATTGAAAACATACGAAAGAAGAATCTGTCAGACTACCAGTACCATCAATGTTCTGGATCTTGGAGCCGGATCTTCGAGGATGAAAAATAAAACAAGGAGAGTGTCAGACATTGCCAGATATTCATCAGTCCCGCGCAAATATGGAATTTTGCTGGCTGGTATGGCTGCAGAGTTCGGAAAGCCGGCTGTTGTTGAATTCGGCACATCCCTTGGCATAAGTTCAATGTATATGGCATCCGGATGCCCGGAAGCTGTGGTATATACAATGGAGGGATGTCCTGAGACTGCAAGGATAGCACAGGAGAATTTCGATGATGCAGGACTGAAGAATATAATACTTATGAATGGATCATTCGACTTGCTTCTGACAGAATTTAAAAATATGAATCTCCAGCCTGGACTTGTTTTTATCGATGGGAATCACAGGGAGGAGCCGCTGATGAAATACTTCAATGCAATGGCAGATATTTCAACTTCAGATTCGGTTGTCATAATCGACGACATCCATATCTCGGAAGAGATGGAGAATGCATGGGTAAAAATAAAACAGCATGAGAATGTTACTTTCACGATTGACATATTCAGAATGGGCATGGTTTTCTTCAGGGAAGGGATGCAGCATATTGATTACACTGTCAGGTATTAACAAAAATTAAGATATTATAATTCCGTATTTAACTAATTTAATCTAATTTCGACAATTCAAATTTCAGAGGTTATGGACAAAGTAATTGAGATTCAAAGCATTGTAAAGAACTACCAGGTTGGAACGCAGATTGTGAGAGCTTTAAGGTCAGTATCCGTCAATATAAACAGGAATGAATATGTTGCAATAATGGGACCTTCAGGTTCTGGCAAATCGACTCTTATGAACCTTCTTGGATGCCTCGACACACCTACAAGCGGTGCATATATTCTCAACGGAACCGATGTCAGCAAGATGGAGGACGATTTTCTGGCAGAGATAAGGAACAAGGAGATCGGTTTCGTTTTTCAGACTTTCAACCTTCTTCCAAGGTATTCTGCGCTCGAAAATGTCACATTACCTTTAATATATGCCGGCATTCAGAAAGTCGACAGGGAGAAAATGGCTAAAGAAACCCTCGATCAGGTTGGTCTTGCCGACAGGATGGAACATAAGCCTAATGAACTTTCAGGCGGACAGAGGCAGCGTGTAGCAATAGCACGGGCTCTGGTCAATAAGCCTTCCATTATTCTTGCCGACGAACCCACCGGTAACCTCGATAGTAAAACATCACTCGATATTATGGGTCTTCTCGACGAAATTCATAACAAGGGCAATACTGTGATCGTTGTCACACACGAGGAGGATATTGCAAGGCATGCCGCAAGGATCATCAGATTGTTCGATGGTGAAGTGGCACAGGATATTCCGAACGAAAAGTACAGACCGTTCGTCCATACAAATTAATATCCCTAACTTACAGGTCAATTTCATAATTGACTTTCATGAAGATCTATACCCGCACCGGCGACGATGGGACTACATCACTGTCAGGTGGCAGGAGAGTTCCTAAACATCATTCCCGCATAGAGGCTTATGGCTCTGTTGATGAGCTGATATCCTGGGTAGGCTTGTTAAGGAGCTGCCCTGTGAATGATTCCGGAAGAAAAATACTTGTCTATATCCAGGATCAGCTGATGATTTGTGCTGCGGCACTGGCCACGGACCCTGAAGCCGGAAAGGCTCTGAAACTGCTGCCTGATTCGAAATGCGCCATCCGGCTTGAAAAGGAGATAGACAGGATGGAGAAGAAGCTTCCTCCCCTGAAAAATTTTGTACTTCCCGGGGGGAATGTTTACGTATCATATTGTGATATAGCGAGATGCGTGTGCAGGAGAGCCGAGCGCACTGTGTTAAGACTCAATCAAACGGATAAAACTCCGGAAATCATCTGCAAATTCCTGAACCGATTATCCGATTATTTATTCATGCTTTCCCGACAAATGAGCTTAGAGCTTGATAATGAAGAAATTAAATGGCCTTTTAAGCATGTTTAAAATCTTTAAAAAGGTTTTGTTTGGGAATTAAAATATTATATATATTTGCAGACTTTGTCAAAAGAAATTTCTTAGGGTAAAAAATGTACTGGACACTTGAATTAGCATCAAAGCTTGAGGATGCACCTTGGCCTGCAACCAAGGACGAACTTATCGATTTCGCGATAAGGTCCGGTGCTCCGATGGAGGTTATCGAAAACCTTCAGGAAATTGAGGACGAGGGCGATATATACGAGAGTATCGAAGATATCTGGCCTGACTATCCCAGCAAGGATGATTTCTTCTTCAACGAAGATGAATACTGACAAAAGGGGCTGATGCCCTTTTTTTATTTGAATATATCCAGTACTCTCTTCGGCCTCAGACCATCAAACCAGTTAAAGCCTTTGAGCCTTGGATTGTCTTCATCTGAAAGGGATGGCGGATCGATGACACCTTCGGGACTTCCAAGTTCAGTTATCACGGTTATCTTTCCATCCTCCACCAGAATCTCAAAGCTCGAGCACCTGGTGGTATTCATTCCCAAAAACTGATTCTTTTCGTCGACGAGATAGTATATCGATTCACCGTTGCCATCGATGTTTATCCGGTAAAGTTCATTATCCCTGAAATAACCTGTAAGGTTTCTACCTTTTACCTGATTGAACCTCAGGCTGTCGACCTGGCTGGACACAAATGCTGAATTGAAGAGCTCCATTCTCTCAGCCTGCCTGTTCTTCGTGAAAATGGCCATTGAGTCTGATGTGAGCTGATTCTCCTGTGACCAAAGCACCGGTGCGACATATAGTCTTATTACTGAATCCTGGAAAGAATAGGAGAGGGAATCGCATTTAGCCTGAAGATCCTTGCTGAAAATCCTGCAACCGTAATAAGCTCTCATCAGCCTGTAGCCGTCTGGCGTCGTATCTGCAACGGTGATGGCGCTTATGGTGTCGGCATGAAGGAAAAGTGAATCCTGCCTGTCGATCTGGATAAACATGGCACTGTCGGTTACCGTGAATCTTTCAGGTGTCTTGTAATACCATGCATAGTTGCCCTTTACGATTATATTATTGTTGGTGTCTGCAATGCTTGTATTCCTGAATGCTTCACCGTAACCGGTTGTCTCTTCATAATATAGCGAATCTCCGGTGATGATCTGCTGCTTGTTGTCGATGATGGCATTGTCCCATATCCTTGTCTTCTTGTTTTTAGTATCATACCATCCGCTTTCGCAATAAAGATAAATGCTGTCGCCTTTCATTTCTGACGGACCGGCGAAGAAGGCTGTCTCCGTTTCGGTGTTGTAATCCATCGTGTCGGCAGTCATCACATAATCCGGATTGACGATCTTCACACTGTCCTTGAAATGGAAAAGTGTCTGGTTTACATAATAAACGCCTATCCTGCTTGTGAGCGTATTATCTCCGTTAATTATCCTGCCACTGTCATTATATTGTGCGATCTCATCATTGACATTGTATTTGATAGCGTTTGTAAACAGATGTGTTTCCTTATCAACAAGTTCTACATTACCCTGTAAGCACAGCCATTGTGGTTACTCCGTCATAAACAAGGTGGTCGCCGTAAATATCGAGCGTGTCTCCCTGTTCAATATGGATCCTGCTGAATGCGGTTACCTGATTCCTGTCGGGAAATAGATGTGCGCTGTCGCACTTCATCGTTATCTCCACATGCTTCAGATCGACACTCCCGACAAGCCGCTGCCAGTTTTCCCCGGTCTTCCTGTCTGTTTCAAAATAACCGTAGTCGGCATGATTCAGATCGATCCTTCTTCTTCCGGGTTTTACCGGAAAGGTTCCTGTGCCACGACATCAATGAAGAGAAGCAATAACAGGCAAACAAGGATCAGATGCCTTATTTTATCCATCCTGTCTTCAGAAACTCGCATGATTTGAATTCATCGCTGATTTTGATATAGGTGGTTTCCAGTTTCTTTTTTACCCAGTCGTCATATGTCTTTGTCTGCTTGTTCAGCAGGGCTGCGCTGTACAGGTTCTGATAGTCATCCTTCAGGTTTGCCCTGTGCGCCGGTATTTCATTATCGAGTCTGATGATCCTGAAAACGACATCATTGTTTTCATCTGTAGTCCTGAAAGGTTCTGATATCTCGCCGACTTTCAGATCCCTTACCTTGACATACATCTCGGGATTAAGCTCTTCGAGGGTAAACCATGTATCGCGCTCAGACGGATCCGTGCTGACGAACTTGCCGCCGTTTATCCTGCTGTCCTTATGTGTTGAGAAGCGTAATGCCGCATCGGTGAATTTTATGACTGTCTTTCCTTATCAGGTCTGCAATGCTGTCGAGCTTCGACATCGCTTGAGCAGCCTGGTTGGGTTTTACTTTTGGCTTGATCAGGATATGACGTGTGTTGATCATCTCTCCGTTGCGGTCGATGAGCTGTATTATATGAAATCCATAGCGTGTTTCAACGATCTTTGATACTGTGTTTTTTGTGAGACTGAATGCCGCATCGGCATATGGTTTTTCCAGCTCTCCCCTCATTTTGAAGCCAATCTCCCCGCCGCTTGATGCTGACCCGGGATCCTCAGACCACATGATGGCAAGAACACTAAAGCTTGCTCCTTCAAGTATCTGACTTCTGTAACTGAGCAGCTTCTCCCTTGCTTCAGCTTTGTTCTCCTCATTCTGAGGCGGATTGAGCTGAATAATGCTTAATTCCACTTTCTGGGGGATTACCGGAAGGCTGTCCTTCGGAATTGATGCATAGAATTTTCTGAGTTCGCTGGGAGTTACCTTGATACCATCTGCAAGGGTTCTCTGTACTTCCCTGACTGTTGCCTGTTCCATGAGCACCTCCTTTACATCCTGCCGTATCTCGGTCATGCTTTTGTTGAAATAGCTTACCAGTGCTTCCTCGCTTCCGGCAGTTCTGATGTTATCGTTCAGCCTCGCATTCAGTTCACCCTCAATTTCACTGTCAGAAATAATAATACTGTCGATTCTCGCCTGATCGAGAAACAGCTTCTGGATCAGCAGTTGCTGAAGGACCAGACACCGAAGCTCGCCGACCGACTCCCTTGCCCCGTTTCGTCTGGCGTCAGCCACCGTACTTTCGATATCTGACAGATAAACTACCTCATTTCCCACAATGGCTGCCACTGACTCTACAAGCGTCTGCGCTCTTATGGCTGTGATTCCTGAAAGAAGCAGACCCGCCAGTACCAGTAAAACCCTTGAACCTATTTTCATTCCTTTTCAGTTATTATAAATGGTAAATTTGTTTTCTTCAACAGCGTTATTGTATATTCCATTCTCAAGGTTTTGTATGAACTCCAGTCTCCTTGTGTTCCATATCATCCTTTTAATGTCTTCCCTCACATAATCGAAGGGAGCAGGCGTTGACCTGAGCTTGTAATCTCTGATTTTAAGGAAATACATATCGATTGAATCGGTATATTGATAAAAGGTGTTATATTTTAGAAAGTACTCTTCATTGCTGATCTCCTGCGGAAGTTCGATCGAGATCCTGTCAAGAGGGATCCATTGCTCATTGAAATCATCGAATTTATCAGCGAACTGATAACAGATCGATTCGAGCTCCTGAAGATCTTTTTGTTCATTGGAACGTGCCAGAGTCCGTATCCTGCCAAGGTTCGGGGTTTCAAAAGGAAGCTTTATGAAAAGAGCCTTGACTATGTTGTAACCGAGATTAAAGCTCTGATTATTTGCGGCATAATAATTTTCCATTTCAGCATCACTGATTGTTGTATCCATTTTCTCAAGCATCATCTGTCTCTGATACTGATATATCGTAAGGTCCGACCTGGTTTCTTTAAGCTGGTTTTCAATCTCTTTTTTAAGTTCCGGCGAAAGATTTTCTTCAGCTTTCTGGAACATCATCTCTTTCCTTATCCATTTATTTATAAAATCCCGGGTCATTGCTGCACTATCGGCTTCAATTGATCCGGGCTGGGCAAATGATGGAATCTGGTCAAGGTAAAGCACTGATTCACCTGCTTTTGCCACCGGAACCCTCTTGCCCTGATTGCTGCTGTTAGTACATCCTGCGGCCATCGACACTATTACGAGAAGAGTAAGGATCCTATTCATTTTTAATGTGGTTTTTAATCTCATTAAAAACTAGATTGTCAATTGTAACGGTATATTTTTTCTTTAATTGCCTTATCCATTCATTCTCCAGGAATTCCTGGTATCCGGTCATCATTTCACCTTTCACCTCTTCGAAAGGACGAGGTTCTGGTTCATAAATTTGTTTTACAACTGCAATTGCCGGATATTCATTTATCTTGACTGACTGTGTCCCTTTTATCCACTTGATCCTGTTAAGGCTGGTGTCTCCACCCACCACGAACCGGCCTTCCTTTATGATTAGCAGTGAATCATTATCCTTATTGAACTTCCTGATCATAAGTGAATCACAATCGGGTTTGCGTGAGAATTTCCTGTATGCTGAGGAGAGTTTCTTCTCACCACTCTGCGACCTGAGTGTATATATCCTCGCATCAATAGCCTTTTCACTCAGGAAATCCTGTTTGTGATCCTCATAATATGAACGCAATCCTATTGAATCTTCCTGTACCCTGTTCCAGATCTTCCTTCCCGAGATCTCGAAAAGCAGGATCCCATCGTGAAATTCAGTCATGAGGTATCCGAAATCAGGATACTTCTTCTCGAGGACTGAATTCTCATATTTGATTATCTGATCGGAAACCCTGGTTTCGATTGACTGCTTTATGAAGTATTCGGGATCGCTGGTTACGATCATTGAACCTCTTTTTTCAATATAAGAAGCAAATTCCTTTGTTGTAAAGCGTTGATTGGCAAATGAATAAAGATTACCGGATGGCATTTTCCCTTTGTCGTATTTTGCCACTCCCTTGATAATCAAAGTATCTGTGTTTTCAACGAACCATTTGTAGGCAGTCTGATTTATTCTGTAATTGTATTCCTTCTTCAGCTTTTCGACGAACGATTTTTTACTGAGCGAGTTGAGATAAGACTGGTTTATCTTGCTTTCGAGAAAGGATTTTGTTTCCTCGAATGTTCCGGGTGCTTTACGGTCGATCAGCTTTATTATATGCCAGGCATAGGGAGTGCGGACCGGTTTGGAATATTTTCCGGTGTCGGTGATCGAGAATGCCGCTTCCGAAAGTTCAGTTATCAGTTCTCCGGTTCCGAACCAGTCAAGTTTTCCTCCGTTCACAGCCGATTCCCTGTGATCGGAAAACTTCCGGGCAAGTTCACTGAAAGAAGCCCCTTTCCCGAACTGTCTGTAGATGCTGTTGATTGAATCCTCTGCAGCCTTTAGCTCTTTCTCACCTGTTCCCGGAGGAGCGACCTTCATAATATGAGCGACAAGAATCTTTCCTCTTGATGGTCTTTTATCGACGACTTTTATTATATGGTAACCGTATGGGTGTTCTTACAGGCTGGGAGATTGCCCCCTTTTTAAGATTGTAGGCAGCGTCCTCGAAGGGAGTGATCATCTGAAAGACGGAAAAATATCCGAGATTCCCTCCGTTTATCTTGACTGATGGGTCGTCAGAGGTGCCTCGTGCAACCTGCTCGAAGGATTCTCCGCTGATTATCCTTTCCCTCACGTCGGTGGCTTTTTTCCAGGCAATCAGGGTATCCTGAGGTTTGGCCCCTTCCGGACAGCTTACAAGGATATGCCAGGCATTTATCTCTGTAAGATATCTCTGATATGTTTTCTGAAGAAGCTTTTCCCTGGTATCCTTATCGGTCAGGTAATTCTGGGAAAGCTGATTCCTGTATCCGTTAAGTTCGTTTTTAAATGCCCTTGTCGTATCTATGCCTTCGTTTTCAGCATCGGCAACTTTAAGCTTGAAAGTGACATATAGCTGAAGGTAACTCGTCAATATCTCCTGTTCTTCCCTGGTTCAAGGCTTTTCCTGTACATCCTTATGAACTCACCTGCAGTAACTCTTGTCCCCGTCACTGTCATCAATACCTTATCATTCAGATCCTGCGCTCCGCAGCAACAGAAAACAGAAAAGGCATGAGAATCAACAGATGATGAAAACTTCATATGGTTAGGATGGAACCTTTATTCAACTGATTTTCTGCTGTAATTGGGTGATTCCCGCGTTATTGAGACATCATGCGGATGGCTCTCGATGATTCCGGAACCGGTTATCCTGACAAATTTTCCTTCCTTCTTGAGTATGCCGATATTCTTTGCTCCGACATAACCCATTCCAGCCCGCAATCCTCCGGTCATCTGGTAAATCACTTCTGCCAGAGTCCCCTTATACGGCACTCTTGCTGCGATCCCTTCAGGAACAAGCTTCTGAATATCATCCTCCATATCCTGGAAATAGCGGTCTTTTGAGCCCTGCTGCATAGCCTCTATAGATCCCATTCCCCTGTACGCTTTGAATTTGCGGCCGTTGTAAATGATGGTTTCACCCGGAGATTCCTCGACACCTGCAAAAATTGAACCAGCCATTATCGAGTCGGCTCCCGCAGCAATTGCCTTTATTATATCGCCTGAATACCTTATGCCGCCGTCAGCAATTACAGGTACCCCTGACCCATCGATTGCCTTGGCTACATTATATATGGCTGAAAGCTGTGGTATACCGACACCTGCAATTATCCTTGTAGTGCAGATTGATCCCGGACCTATGCCCACCTTTACCGCATCAGCACCTTCTTCCACCAGTTTTTTTGCTGCTTCCGCAGTACCTATATTTCCGGCAACAACATCAGTACCAGGGTAATTCTTCTTGATCTCCTTCAGTATCCTTATTACACTTTTTGTATGTGCATGTGCCGTATCAATGACAATGGCATCGGCACCTGCGATTGATCAGTGCTTCCACTCTGGCAGCAGTGTCTGCCGCAATTCCTACTGCAGCAGCCACCCTCAGCCGTCCTTTATCATCCTTGCACGAATTCGGACGGTCCTTGGTTTTGGTAATATCCTTGTAGGTTATCAGTCCAATCAGCTTGCCCTGATCATCAACCATCGGAAGCTTTTCAATCCTGTGCTTCTGCAAGTATCCTTGAAGCTGCTTCAAGTGTAGGTCTGATGAGTCGTGGTGATAAGGTTTGTCGTCATCACCTCCGTTATCTTTCGCTTCATGTTGTTTTCGAAACCGGAGATCCCTGCTGGTGACAATACCTTTCAGTATCCCGTTCTTGTCAACCACTGGTATTCCTCCGATCTTGTATTCTGTCATCAGGTTAATCGCTTCGGCAACCGTACCATCCAGACCTATTGTTATCGGATCCAGGATCATCACATTCTCGGCCCTTTTAACCCTCTTCACCTGTGCAGCCTGCTTTTCAATTGTCATATTCTTGTGAATGACGCCTATTCCGCCTTCCCTGGCAATGGCTATGGCAAGATCATCTTCGGTAACCGTATCCATTGCGGCAGAAACGACAGGAGTGTTGATCCTGATATTTCTTGTGAACAATGAAGCCAGATCGACTTCCCTGGGAAGCACTTCTGAGTACGAAGGTAACAGCAGGACATCGTCAAATGTAAGGCCTTCGAACAGGATTTTATCTTTTATGAATGACATCGGACAGGGTATTATGTAATTGATGGCGCAAATTACGAAAAAATCAAACAACTAGCAACCCGCAACCAGTAACCAGGAACGCAGGTCAGAAAATCGGATTACAGTTATTATATTTGTATAGATTATATGGTCCGGGAAAATATAAATATTGAACAATGCAGGCAGGTGCTGACAAAGTACTGGGGCTTCACCTCTTTCCGTCCGTTGCAGGAGGAGATCATCAGATCTGTTGCAGAGGGGAAGGATACTCTTGGACTTATGCCCACAGGCGGCGGAAAATCGATAACTTTCCAGGTTCCTGCCATTGCGATGGGAGGCATCTGCCTGGTAATCACTCCCCTGATAGCCCTGATGAAGGACCAGGTGAATCGCCTTAACAGCCTTGAGATAAAATCGATGGCGATACATTCCGGGATGTCCCCGGAAGAAATAGACATTGCTCTCGACAATTGCATTTACGGCGATTACAAATTCCTTTATATATCTCCCGAAAGGATCGCTACGAAGATCTTCCAGACCAGGCTTCAGCGGCTGGAGCTTAATCTTGTTGCAGTCGATGAGGCTCATTGCATTTCTCAATGGGGATATGATTTCAGGCCTTCGTACCTCAGAATTGCATTGATCCGGGAGCTCATCCCTGAAAAGGTGCCTTTCCTGGCTCTGACAGCTTCAGCAACTCCTGCGGTTATCGAGGATATAATGACAAGGCTGGAATTCAGGGAAAAAAACGTTCTCCGGACCAGCTTTGAACGGAAAAATATTTCCTACCTGGTCAGAAAGGCGGAAGACAAGGGAACATATCTAATTAAAACACTTCATAAGGTGAAGGGAAGCGGGATAGTATATGTACGGAGCCGGAAGGGGAGCAAGGAGATTGCCGAGCTTCTTGTAGCCAATGGGATAAGTGCAGATTTCTACCATGCAGGGCTGCCTGTGGAGCTCCGTGACAAGAAACAGACTTCATGGACCACCGGGGAAACCAGGGTGATAGTTGCCACGAATGCTTTTGGAATGGGCATCGACAAGGCGGAAGTAAGGTTCGTGGTTCACTGGGATATGCCCGATTCCATTGAGGAATATTTCCAGGAAAGCGGACGTGTCGGACGCGACAACAAACCGGCCACAGCAGTGCTTCTTTATTCTCCGTCTGATAAGAAACGTCTGGAAGATTCCCTGAAGCGTAAATTTCCTCCGGTTGAAAAGATCAAGGATATCTATGAGGCCCTGTGCAACTTTCTCAATGTGCCTCAGGGATCGGGAAAGGACAATGTGTTCGATTTCAACATGGCTGATTTCGTGTCTAAATTCAGGCTGCCGGTGATCGAGACATACCACAGCCTTAGTTTCCTTCAGAGAGAAGGCTATATAGAATTCACCGAGGAAATAAACAATCCTTCCAGGGTGCATTTTACAGTTGGGCGCGATGATCTTTACAAATTCCAGGTCGCAAATGAATCATTCGACGGATTTATAAAACTTCTGCTGAGGTCATATACCGGAATGTTTTCTGAGTTCGTCGCTATCAATGAGGAGGTATTGGCAAGGAAATCCGCACTGACACGTGATAACATCTACAGATTCCTTGTAAAACTTTCTTCACTAAACATAATAAAATATATACCGGGCAAAAAAACATCCCTGGTCATCTTTACCGAAGAGAGGCTGGAGAGAAAAGCCCTGATGATCTCACCGGAAAACTATCTGCAGGTTAGGGAAAAACATATATCAAGGCTGAACAGGATGATCGACTATGCCGATTACAACACAAAATGCAGGTCAGTGACGCTTCTCGATTATTTCGGTGAGGAAGCTGACAGGTGCGGAATATGTGACGTGTGCCGCGACAGGAATGAACTTGACCTGAGCAAATACGAGTTTGACCTTATCCTTGACGAAATAAAGGAAATTCTTTCAGGACGAAAGGCTGATGCACGTGAGCTGGTAAGCAAGGTGAGACATCCCGAGGAGGAAGTTATAAAAGTGATCCGCTGGCTTCTCGACCATAAAAAGCTTGTCATGGATGACCAGCATCTCCTATCATGGAGGGAACCTGATCTCTTTTCACGATAAATGTCTATTTTTGCAGTTTATTTTTATCAGAATGGTGGAAAACAATTCAGGCCCGGTTTATTCTCATAATGTCATCGAATTCGTTGCGGTTGCAAATGAATACTGCAAATATGCAGAGCATGCATCGGATCTTAAAGGCGATGAGATGCTTAAGATAATGCAGAGAATACTTCCCCTGATGTACCTTAAGGCTTCGCTTCTCCCTTCTCTCGAGCCTGTTTTCGAAGATGGAAACGAAAAGTTCGTGACTGAATCCGATTGGATCAGGATCCACGATACTATAAAGCAAAAAATGGGAACTGCTGATGATTTCTCGGCAGAGATGGGCGAAAAGCTCGATGATTCGGGCATTCCTGTTCCTGTGTCATTGTCGGAGAATATGGCCGATATCTACCAGGATATAAAGGATTTCATTCTTCTCTACCAAACAGGTACAGAAGAGATTATGAACGATGCTGTGTGGGAATGCAAAATGAACTTCGAAACAATATGGGGTGAAAAGCTGCTCAATGTCGTAAGGGCAGCTCATAGATTTCTTTATTCGGGGAAGGAGATCGAAGACGCTTCGGAAAATACGGAAACAGATGCGGAAAGAGATACCGATGATTGGTTCATCTCTAAAAGGCAAAAGGACTTCAGGAGGGAATGATGAACGAAAAATTTCAGGAAACAATAACGATTGAAGAGATCCAGGATTACGAACTTTCCTGGTTCAGGGGAGAAATTGTCGTAGTCGATAATCTTGAGACATTCAAAAAAGTAATGCCGGAGCTGAAGCAGGAGAAGATCCTCGGCTTTGATACGGAGACAAGGCCTTCCTTCAGGAAAGGACACAAGAACAAAGTTTCGCTGATACAGCTTTCAACTGGCAGGCTCGCATGCCTTTTCAGAATAAACAAAATAGGGGTGCCCGAAGAGCTGGCTGCGCTTCTTGCCAATCCAGGGGTGATAAAGGCAGGTGTGGCAATTCATGACGATATAAAGGTGTTGAGAAAAATAAGGAAATTCAATCCGGAAGGCTTTGTGGACCTGCAGAAATTCGTCAAGGATTTTGGCATTCAGGCTTCAGGACTGAAAAAGCTCACAGCAATAATCCTCGGATTCAGGATCTCCAAGCGGCAGCAGGTAACCGACTGGGAAGCAGAGGAGCTCTCCGAACCACAGCTGATCTATGCTGCAACCGATGCATGGGTTTGCCGTGAGATCTATAAAAAGTTAGCCTCTATAAACTAATGCAACATATCAAAATAGTTCTCAAATCCGGCAAAGACCAGTCACCCCGCCGTTACCATCCCTGGATATTCTCCGGCGCAATAAAGAAGATTTACGGAAATCCAGTCGAGGGAGACCTGGTCGATGTCTATGACAACAAGGATGAATTCCTCGCTGTTGGGCATTATCAGCCAGGATCAATAGCTGTCAGAATTCTTTCATTTGAAAATGTAAATCCCGATATTGACTTCTTTGCCGCCAGGATAAAAAGTGCAATTGATTACAGAAGATCAATAGGACTGACCGGGAATATGAATACAAATGTGTACAGGCTGGTCCATGCTGAAGGGGATGACCTCCCCGGGCTGATCATCGATTATTACAGCGGTGTTGCAGTTATGCAGATGCACTCTGTAGGCATGTACCGGCTCAGGAAGGAGTTTACGGAAATCCTGAAGAACCTTTTGGGAGATGAACTGCTGGCAGTTTATGACAAGAGTGAAGGAACGATCCCGTTTATGTCGGGAATAACAGGCACCAACGAATTTCTGTATGGCATCTCCGGCCCGGTTGTCGTTACGGAAAACGGATTCAAGTTTAAAATCGACTGGACTACAGGCCAGAAGACCGGATTCTTCATCGACCAGCGGGAGAACAGGAAATTGCTTGGTGAATATACTGAAGGAAAAAGTGTTCTTAACATGTTCGGGTATACGGGAGCTTTCTCAGTATATGCGATGAAGAATGCCTCGCTTGTGCATACTGTAGACAGTTCAGCTTCTGCCATCGATATTGCTGACGAGAATATTAATTTGAATTATGGTGAGGATAAGCCGTCATGAGTCATTCAAGACCGATGCATTTGAATTCCTTAACGATATAAAAAACAAATATGACCTTATAATCCTCGATCCGCCTGCATTCGCCAAGCACAATAATGTTCTGGCAAATGCCCTGCAGGGTTATAAAAGGTTGAATATGAAAGCCATAGAGCAGATACGTCCCGGCGGAATTATATTTACCTTCTCCTGTTCCCAGGTGGTAACCCGCGAAAACTTCAGGAAATCGGTATTTGCAGCTGCTGCCAATACCGGCCGCAGGGTCAGGATACTGCACCAGATGAGTCAGCCTCCGGACCATCCGGTTAACATCTATCATCCGGAGAGTGAATACCTGAAGGGACTGGTGATCTATGTGGAATAAAACATGTACTCATCCCCCCAGCCCCCTTCTCTGGTAAACCAAAGAAGGGGGAGCATATTTGTGTAATGAATTACTTCACCCTCTTTGCTTCAGCAGAGAGGGGGATTGAGGGGGTGAGTACATGTGATTAAAAAAGAGTTAAACCATGAATACTAATATACATATCGAACTTATCGCCAGGAAGCTGGGTCTGCATGAATGGCAGGTCGAAAACACAATCCGTCTCATGGATGGCGGAGCCACGATACCTTTTATCAGCAGGTACAGGAAGGAGATGACAGGCAGTCTTGATGAGGTTAAGCTGATGCATATCAGGACCGAGTATGACAGGCTCATGGATCTTGATGCGAGGAGGGAGGCCATCATTAAATCGATTGGGGAGCAGGAGAAGATGACTCCTGAGCTTCTTGATAAGATACAGGCTGCCGAGACTATGTCGGAGCTTGAGGATATCTATCTTCCGTACAGGCCGAAGCGTCGAACAAGAGCGACGATTGCGAGGGAGAAAGGACTGGAACCGCTGGCAGAAATTATTTTCAAACAGCAGGAAACCAATCCTTCACAAAAAGCAGGGGAGTTTCTGAACGATAATGTCAAGAGTGCTGAGGAAGCCCTGGCAGGCGCCTGCGATATAATTGCAGAGTGGATCAGTGAAGATGAGAATGCAAGAAAAAAGCTCAGATATCTGTTTGACAGGGAAGCAGTCATTTATTCGAAAGTTGTCAAGGGTAAAGAGACTGAAGGGATCAAATTCAGCGACTATTATGACTGGTCGGAGCCTTTGAAGAAATGTCCTTCACATCGTCTTCTTGCAATGAGGAGGGGTGAGGATGAAGGTTTCCTTAAGCTTTCAGTCGAGCCTGATGAGGAACATGCGCTTGAAGTTCTGTACTCGCTGTTATTAAAGGGCAACGGTGCATCATCTGATCTCGTGAGGGAAGCAGTCAGGGACAGCTGGAAGAGACTTCTTTCATCGTCGATGGAGACTGAATTCCGGAATATTTCTAAGGAAAAGGCTGATGATGAAGCGATAAGTGTATTTGCCGACAACCTTCGCCAGCTTCTTCTTGCCTCACCGCTTGGTGAAAAGAATATACTTGCCATCGATCCCGGGTTCAGGACCGGCTGCAAGGTCGTATGTCTCGACAGGCAGGGAAACCTGCTTCACAACGAAACGATCTACCCTCATCCGCCGCAGAACCAGACCGCCCTTTCGATCAAAAAGATACTGACGCTGGTGAATGCCTACAAGATCGAAGCGATAGCAATAGGAAATGGAACTGCCAGCCGCGAAACAGAAGATTTCATAAAGTACGTCAAATTCGAAAACGACCTTCAGGTATTCGTGGTAAGTGAAGCGGGAGCTTCAATTTATTCAGCTTCGAAGGTGGCCAGGGATGAATTTCCTGATTACGATGTAACTGTGAGGGGTTCCGTTTCGATAGGCCGCAGGCTGATGGATCCTCTTGCCGAGCTTGTAAAGATCGATCCTAAATCGATAGGCGTTGGACAATACCAGCATGATGTAGATCAGCAGAAGCTTCAGAATTCCCTGGACAATGTGGTAATGAGCTGTGTAAATGCAGTTGGAGTTGAAGTTAATACAGCAAGCAGTCACCTGCTTACCTATGTCTCGGGTCTGGGACCGCAGCTGGCCCGGAATGTTGTCGATTACAGAAGTGAGAACGGCCCGTTCAAATCGAGAAAAGAGCTTTTAAAGGTGAAGAGGATGGGTGCAAAAGCATTCGAGCAGAGTGCCGGATTTCTAAGGATAAGAAATGCAGAAAATCCTCTCGACAGCAGTGCCGTGCATCCGGAGAGCTATCATGTTGTTGAAGCTATGGCTAAGGATCTTGGATGCGATGTCAGGGAACTCATCAGCAATGAGGCGAAAAGGAAAGAAATAAAGCTTGAGAAGTATGTCACGCCTGCTGCCGGCTTGCCCACGCTGAAGGACATAATGGATGAACTTGCAAAGCCTGGTCGTGATCCCAGATCGAAGATTAAGGAATTCAGATTTGCCGATGTACATGATATGGAGGACCTTGTGCCTGGAATGATTGTTCCGGGAATTGTAACAAATGTTACAAAATTCGGAGCCTTTGTCGACATTGGCATCAAACAGGACGGGCTGGTACATGTTTCCAACCTTGCCAAAACATATGTTCAGGACCCTTCAACGGTTGTGAAAATGCATCAGCATGTCATGGTGAAGGTGCTGGCTGTCGATATTGACAGAAGACGCATTCAGCTGTCAATGAAAGATGTTGATCAGAAAAAAACTTAAAAAAGAGATGAATAATGAATAGACTTTACATTCTCCTGTTAATAATTGCATTGAGTTCGTTTTCATGCAAAGAACATGAACATTCTGTACTCATCGAAGCGGAAAGCTTCCCCGGTAAGGGAGGCTGGCTGGTTGATCCTCAGTTTGTCGAGCAGATGGGCTCGCCGTACCTGATCGCCCACGGACTGGGGAAGCCGGTTGCCGATGCAGAGACGAAAGCCGCGGTACCTGAAGCAGGTAAATACCATGTATGGGTACGAACAATGAACTGGGCTCCCGGTAACTGGGTGGCTCCGGGCAGATTCCGGATTGCAATTAATGAAAGAGTTCTTGAAAACGAGCTTGGCACCAGAGAAGTCTGGGGATGGCAGTATGCGGGGCTTATAAACATCAAAGATACGACATTTTCCTTAAAATTGCAAGACCTTACCGGTTTCGACGGCCGGTGCGATGCGATCTTCCTGAGTACTGAAAGGAAATCTCCCCCGGACGATATTAAAGATCTGAAAGTATGGAGAAAGAACATGACTGGCGAAAGTGAGGCACCCTCGGAAACCGAATCTTTTGATCTTGTCGTTGTCGGCGGAGGTATAGCCGGATGCGCTGCATCTGTTGCAGCAGCGGAGCAGGGAATGAAAGTCGCACTGATACATGACCGCCCGGTATTGGGTGGCAACGCCAGCAGCGAGATAAGGGTTCATACAGAAGGGATAACCTGGAAATCAGACAGGATTCTGAGCATGCTTAACACCGTCTGGTGGCCAAACGGATCTCCGGATGCTGCTCTCGATGACAAAAAGCGGCATGAGTTTATGTCGAAGTATGATAACATTTCTATTTTCCTGAACTGGAGAGCTTTCGCTGTAAATGCGTCAGCTGATATGATCAGCTCTGTGGATGCCCGGCATACATCATCCGGAGAGAAAAAAAGATTCGTCGCACCGATCTTTATCGACTGCACGGGAGATGGCTGGATAGGGTACTGGGCGGGCGCTGAATACTTTTACGGGAGAGAAGACTCAATTCAATTCTCCGAGAACTGGGCTAAACACAAGGAGCTTTGGAGTCCTTCAGAGGCAGACAACAGGGTTATGGGTGCATCCGTACTCTGGCGAACGAGGAATTCCGGTCAAAAGGTGATTTTCCCCGAAGTCCCATGGGCAAGCAATGTGGCAAAAAGTTATTCCGCTACTTTCGGAACATGGAATTGGGAGTATTCTGAGGATAATCTGAACCAGATCGACGATGCTGAAAAAATCCGCGATCATATGCTCATGGCCATCTACGGATCATTCGGAAATGCAAAAATGAAACCCGAAAATGACAGTCTCGAGCTCGAGTGGGTTTCATACCTTGTGGGGAAGAGGGAATCAAGGCGTCTCGTCGGAGATTATATATACACTTTCAACGATGAAAGGGAAATGCGGGAATTCCCTGATGCCGTAGCGATGGAGAAAAGGAGTATTGATGTGCACTACCAGCAGATTCTTACTGACAGTACAAAGCCTGATTTTCTTTCGGAGGCACTGTATTATAAAGTAGATCATTATTATATACCTTATCGTTCGCTCTATTCAAAGAATATCAACAACCTTCTTATGGCGGGTCGCTGCTTCAGCTGTTCTCATGTCGGGCTGGGAGGTCCAAGGGTTATGAATACCACAGGTCAGATGGGAGTGGCAGTCGGTTATGCAGCATCGTTATGTAAAAAATACAACACCACACCACGGGGAGTGTATGAAAATCACATTTCGGAATTACAGAAATTGATATCGGGTGAATGAAAAAATCGTTGTTGTAGCGATGTTGCATGCAACATCGCTACAACAACGATTTCAATAAATAATAATATCAATTTATTACATTCCCGGAGGCGGTCCGCCTGGCCCTCTGGTCTGTTGCTGAGTTACAGGCTTACGCGGAAGCTTGTCATTTCTCATTGCTGCATTATACGCAAATGACGCGGTAATGATCGCATTCAGCTTCAGATCAGTCATGACAAGTCTCTCGTAGGTATCCATCACAGTATGGTATCCGCGGTCATATTCTATCTCATCCTGTATGAACTGGAATGCCGGCAATCCGTAACGGTCGAAAGTCTGATGGTCTGTGCCGCCTGTGTTCCTGATGGTTATTGTCGAAGCCCCGAGGACTTCAAAAGGCTTCAGCCATTCTTCAAATACCGGTCTTACCATCTCATTCCCCTGGAGGTAAATGCCTCTGTATTGTCCTGATCCGTTATCCATATTGAAATATGCGGCGAACTTGTCGAAATCAGGCTTATTCTGGTTATTGGAGGCATCGACAAGGTACTTGCTGGCATATCCGCGTGATCCGTACAATCCCTGTTCTTCACCGCCCCACAATGCAACTCTTATAGTTCTCTTTGGTGCAACGTTGAGGGCTTTCAGGATACGAAGAGCTTCCATCATTACGATACAACCGGAAGCATTGTCTGCAGCTCCTGTTCCTCCATGATAGGAATCGATGTGAGCTCCGAGCAGCACGACTTCACTTTTTAAAAGTTTATCAGTCCCGGGGATCTCACCGATAACGTTATAGACCTTCGGACTGGCAAAGAAACTATTCTTTATCTCGACTTCCATCTCGACCGGTACGTTGTTTTTCAGCAATCGTTCCATCCTTCCGAATGCTTCCATCGGGATATTCAGTTCGGCTACGGGTTCTGTCCCGCTTGCAGCATTATACCCGCCGAAACTGGACCTTGGGATATTGTAGGTTCCTGAATTGTTCAGAATTACCGCAACACCTTCACTCTTCAGCAGATCAGTTATTTTTGTTCTGAGCTGTCTCTGTGCCATCAATGCGGTATAATCCATAGGTTGTCCACCCGGCCTTCTTCCGCCCTGCAATGATTCCTTTGTCAGCTCTTTCAGCTCTTCGTCCGTATATCTCGATGCCAGTGGAGCGTAATTGATTTCATATGTGCTCGTGCTTGTTGCCGGCATCATAACGATTTTTCCGGAGAGCTTGCCTTTGTATTTTTCAAGATCGCTCTCCGATTTCACATCCACCAGTATAACTGCTCCCTTCACGAGTCCGTTGGTGCTGCCGGTCCAGGCAACGGGATTGCATGCAAAATTGGCATAGTAAGGTGCTGTCATTGCAGCATATGTTTTCAGGTTATCCCATCCGCCGCGGGTAAAATCGGCAGCTTCTTCTATTCTTACATTCTGGAATCCAAGCTCTTCCATCTTTTTCTTTGCCCACTCGTTTCCACGGTTGCTTCCGGTCGATGCTGTGAGCCTTGGCCCTACAAAATCGGTGAGTCCGAAAGCCAGTTCTTCGATTTTCGAATTTCGCGATCCTTCCTGTTTGATCTTATAAACCATGTTCAGGTCGACATTCTCGGTCTGACCATAATAGCCATAAAGGCATAAATAGCATCAGTAACAAGCTGACACTGATTTTTCCGATTTTCATCTTTAAAGGATATTAATTATTTGGGGACTAAAATTAATTAAAATGAAACACCGCTGACCATTTATATTAAAATGATTAACAATAATTAACTTTGTAAATGTAAACACGGTTTTCAGTATTAATATTCACGGCCATGGAAGACACCGATAGCAGTATCCTGAAGATTTATGCAAGCACAACCGACAGGGTCGGTCCAACGCTGAATCTCCGGTAGCCGGTGTTCTTTTATCTTTTGTCTTTTATCTTTTTTATGATTTATCCATCCAACTTCGAATCCAAGATCGGCTTCGACCGAATCAGGAGCTCCTCAATGAGAGATGCCTGAGCCCCATGGGAACTAGAAAAAGTTGAACAATATAAGATTCAGTGATGGTATAGAATACTTTCGGAACAATTATCTGCAACATCTGAATTCCAGCAGCTTCTTCAATTTCGAGGAGAATTTTCCCGGCGGATAATTATTATAACATTTCAGATTGCCTCAACAAGATCAGGATTGAAGGAACATTCCCTGAAGTACAGAGAATTGTTCGATCTTAAAAGATCACTCGAAACAATCAAATCAATCCTCAATTTTTTTAAAAGCAAAGAAGAGAATAAATATCCCATCTGAAGAAAGATGTGCGGATCAGTGAAGACTTATCCCTATGTGCTTGATACCATCGACAGGATCATTGACAAACATGGCAATAGTTAAGGATAATGCCTCTTCAAGACTGAAAGAAATCAGGTCGGAAATAATCTCAAAAAATATCCAGGCTTCCAAACGGCTCAACGCAATCCTTAAACAGGCACAAGCCGATGGTATAGTTGATTCAGATACTTCAGTATCAGTAAGGAACGGGAGAGGGGTGATCCCTGTAAGTGCCTATGACAAGAGAAGAATAAAAGGACTTGATCCACGACCAGTCGGCTTCCGGAAAAACCGTATTTATCGAACCTGAAGAGATCGTTGAGATAAACAACGACATTGTTGAGCTTGAATATGAGGAGAAAAGGGAGATTGTTAAAATATTAACAGCATTTGCCGATAATATCAGACCATATATTGACGATCTTCTCCAGTCGAATGCTTTCCTGGGTGAGATCGATTTTCTCAGGGCAAAAGCACTCTTTGGAAATCACCTATCATTCAATAAAACCTGTAATCTGACCGATAAGCCTTTCATTTCCTGGAAAAAGGCAATTCATCCCTTCTTTCGCTTACTTTCGAAAAACTGCCGGGAAGGAAAGTCGTTCCGCTTGATATTCAGCTTGATGAAAAAAACAGGATACTGGTAATATCCGGACCCAATGCCGGAGGTAAATCTGTCTGCCTTAAAACAGTTGGACTTCTTCAGTATATGCTGCAGTGCGGACTTACAATTCCTGTTGCGGAAGGCTCTGAGTCAGGAATCTTCAAAGATATCCTGATCGACATTGGTGATGAGCAAAGCATTGATAATGACCTTAGTACATATAGCTCTCATCTTATCAACATGAAGTATTTCCTGAGGAACAGCAATGAAAAAAGCCTGATGCTCATCGATGAATTCGGCACAGGTACTGAACCTATGCTGGGAGGAGCTATCGCAGAGGCTATTCTTGGAGAACTGAACAGGAAAAAAGTTTTTGGGGTATTGACAACTCATTATACAAACCTCAAGCATTTTGCCTCACTTAATGATGGGATAGTTAATGGGGCAATGGCTTTTGACAATCACCTGATGCAGCCTCTGTTTCAGCTTTATATTGGAAAGCCTGGAAGCTCATTTGCATTTGAAATAGCAAGGAAGATAGGACTTCCGGAGGAGATACTTGATGAAGCTTCCGGGAAAGCAGGGGTAAAGAATATCAATTATGACAGGCACCTGAAAGATATTGCCCGCGATAAACGTTACTGGGAAACCAAAAGGATGAATATCCGGCAGCATGAGAAGAGGCTTGAGGAGCTGATCGATGAATATGAAAAGGAGCTTTCAGGCGCCAAATCGCTGAGAAAAGAAATTATTACGAAGGCTAAGGATGAAGCCCAGAGCCTCCTTAAGGAATCGAACCGGATGATCGAAAATACCATCCGCCAGATAAAGGAATCACAGGCTGAAAAAGAAAAAACAAAAGATGTGAGGCAGCAGCTCGAAGAATTTAAAAGCAATGTTGTTGAGGAAGCTAAACCAGTCGAATCAGATGCAGAAAAGAAAATTTCAATTCTTGCAGAAAAGGCAAAAAAATTCAAAACAAAGGAAAGAGCCTGAAAGCCGGATGCAAAGGCCTCAAGAACGAGAAACCTCTAAAAGTCGGTGATGCTGTAAGGATGATCGACACCATGGCTGCAGGGGAAATTGTTGAAATAAAAGATAAGACGATACTTGTCGAAACAGGAAGCTTCAGGTTTAAGGTTTCAAAGGATAAGATAGAAAGGATCAGCAAGGCAGAGCTTAAGAAGAGCATCAAATCCGGGCAATGTCTATATTGAAGCTGATCCTCTGATAAGTCAGCGAAAACTGAATTTCAAACCGGAGATAGATATTCGGGGTGTCAGGGGAGAGGAGGCTATTAATAGGTCAGGGATCTGATTGATAATGCGTTGATGGTTCAGCACAGGAACCTTAGGATTCTTCATGGCAAAGGGAACGGCATATTAAGGCAACTTGTAAGGGAATACCTTGCAACAGTGAATGTCGTTAAGTCATTCCGCGATGAACATGTCGATATGGGAGGATCGGGGATAACTGTTGTTGAGATGGATTTTTAAAAAGTCATCAGGCTTCAGGCACAGGTGTCAGGTAAACTGGTATGACTTCCTGATTGCCCGATGACGCCCGAGCCTGTCGCCTTTCAATATAGTTTCACCGATGCGTATGATCCGTCAACTTTGACTGTTGCCTTTGGTGATTCTTCCTTGCCGACGATACCGCTGACCTCTGTCGAGGTATTCTCAACTATACGCCTCTTGTTCTGGAAATTCTCCTCGTTGTATTTCAGTCCGCCATAGGATAATTTTGCCTCCAGGTTATAGCTGGCAGCCTCCTCGATTCCAAGTCTTACCGAAGCATATCGTGTATCGACCTCTATCGATTCGAAATCCGCCTTAACGATGTCGGCATTGAATGATCCATATGCTGCGTCAACTACCAGCTTTTTTGAAAGGGTCCGACATTCACATTTGAATAACCTTCGTCAATAATGAGGTTATTTATGTTTTCCACCCTGAATCTGCCGTCATATCGTGATTCTCCCACAATAGAGCTGATATTTCCAAAGTTGAGGGTTGAATATTTGCTGTCCAGCAGAAGCGCCTGGCATTTCGAAATGGTAACGTTGCCGCTGTACCTGATAGTCGCATCCAGCCATCCTGCCTCCTCGATGGTGGCTTTGCCATATGCAAGATTCAGCTGGCTCATAGGTTTTTCATTTCCTCTTGAAAGCTTGCCGGCAGTGAGATTCCCGTATTTAATATCAAGATTTACAAATCCTGTGAGATCATCAAGGTCAGTATCGCCATACCTGTTAGACAAAGTAAGGGCGAGAGACGGTGGCATTTTCACCAGATAATCAATGGTGAATTTCCTTGAATCGCCGCCCCATCCTGTAAAACTGAACTTGTCGTCGATAACTGTTCTGGCCTTGAAGTTGTCTCCCTCCTCTGAAAACTGGACATCTATATAGCTTAAGAGCTTTTCTGCCTTTTCCTGGTTGGGATATTTCACTGTAACTTTTACGTGGATGATAACCTTGTCGGTCTGTGATGATTCAACAATGATGTCACCATACTTGTTGGAAAGTTCCAGTGCCGAGTTCTTATTTACATTATACTCCTTGTTATATTCCTTTGTAACCTCCTGTGCTGTAAGCGCAGAGGTTATAAGGAACATCGCTGCCGCAAGGAGAGTCCCTGGTTTAAATGCTAACTTTTTCATCTTCCATGGTATTTATATTTTCATTCCTGAGTTCCTTCAGCTGATTCAAAATGTAGGACATCACTTCCACCTTTGTCTGATAATGCTCGATCATTGCGTTGATGATCCTCTCATCATCGGGATTGGCTTTCAGGTCTTTCTGGAGCTGAACATAGACTGAATCCATACTCTTCATCTCTTTTTCAAGCATTTCATTGTGTGCCGGATCACTGGCCATGGTGATCGTTCCCAACTCACTTTCCATGAGTTTCACCTGGTGGATATAATAGTTTTCAACTTCCTTGTACTGTGGCGAAACATCACTGAGTGTCATCCTGTTCCTGTCCGGTCTGATGAAATTATCCCATGTCCACAGCGAGGAGAGTGTGACAAGCAGTGTTACCACTGCAGCCTTAAGCAGGTAGGGAACAATGCTTCGTTTCACCGTTGCCTTTCCAAACCTCAGTTCCAGCTTCCTTTCAAACCGTTCAAGGTGACCTCTCGGAAGGTTCTGCCTCTTCGAAGAAGTCCCTGTTGCTCCTGATTATTTCATCTATCGTTTTCATTCCTTAATAATTTTCATTTCCTTTTCTTAGTTCCCCTATGAGTTTCTGTTTTGCCCTTGAAAGCTGTGACCTTGACGTACTGCTTGAAATCTTAAGGATGTCAGCTATTTCGTCATGATCATACCCTTCGAGGAGGTAGAGGGAGAGGATTACCCTGTATCCGTCAGGCAGGTTTTCGATGGCTTCCTTTACTTCTTCCACTTTTACATCGATCTCCTCATTCCTGGCTTTGTCTTCGTGGCTTTCATCCCTGATGCCAACATGTGACTCAATATCTTCAAAGACCGCTTTTCTCTTTCCCAAGTGCGTCCAGTGACCTGTTAATCACTATTTTTTTCAGCCATGCCCCGAAACTTACTGTCCCGGAGTAGGTGTCAATCTTGTCAAAGGCCGACAGGAAAGCTTCCTGCATTATGTCCTCGGCTTCCATCGTATCGTTCACAATCCTCAGGCTCGTGTTATACATTGCTTTGTAGTATAACTTGTAGATCTGAAACTGTGCCTTCTGGTCGCCCTCTTTACATGCATCAAGAATATCCTGGTGCAGGTTTTTGAATGCCGCTTCTACATTTGCCATCTTTGTTGTGTAAAGACTAGTACTAATATGAGATGCTGCACCCACTATCTTTCAGTTTTCTGATAGAAAGACGTGGGTTGTATTTTAATGCTGCACTCAATTTAAGAATTTTTTTTCTTTTTGAGGAAAAAAGCAAGAATGATACCCTGTGTAACCTGTCCTGAGCTGTAATCAAGCTCTGAACCAAAAAGACTGTGAGGCAATGAATATACCAGGAGCAATACTATGGCTGCCAGAACGGTGTAAGCCGGCCTCTCTTTTTTCAGGTTCATTACAACAGCGAGTATCCAGAAAAGGAATGCAATAAGTGTTTTATTATCAGTAAGATCCCATCCGAACGGAACTCCTGTCCATAAAGCGCCGAAAGCGAATTTCTGTACTAATCGGACCGAGTATCATTCCTCCGGCGGTAAGCAGAAGAAGAGTCCATATCCCATACCTCTTATATGACGGTACTCCCGCCAATGCAAGCAGTGCGGCACCGGTAGAGAAGAGCATGGCAAGGAACATTATGAGGATATGGGGTATGAGTACCTGTCCCGGGACTGCTGCCTTTGAACCGGATTACAACCGGTGTTTCCTTCATCAGCGTTTGTGTCCCCCTGGAATCGGTGATCTCAAAATAATACTGAATTTTTCCGGCGGCAGGCTGTTTAGGGACTTCTGCAAAGAGCCCCTTCTCCTCGGTTATTTTAAAGATCCTGTTCATGACGAAGGATCTTACCGGATATACTTTAAAGATAAAAGGAGTGCTCTGATACTCGTCATCAGATTTGAAGCGCTTATACCACAGGACGGCTTTAACGGTTGTGTCATGAATCCTGAGCTTTACCTCGGGACGTTCATCGAGTCCGAGGCTGCGCACAAGCTTGAGCTGCATAAGTGGAATCGTTGACCATCACATTCACCCGTTTCGGATATGTGGGGCCAGTCATCCTCTGATAATAAGCAGCACAGATAGTAATGATGAATGCAAGGAGCCAGAGAAGAATTTTTTTCATTCGAACAGTTTAAATGCCACTTTAATCAATTCTATTGCTTCTCTCAATTGTGCTTCGGTTATCACGAGGGGAGGAGCAAACCTGATGATATGCTCATGTGTCGGTTTTGCGATGAGTCCTTTATCCTTCATTGCAAGACATACATCCCATGCAGTTTTCCCACCCTTTGGCCTGATGACAACCGCATTCAGCAATCCCTTGCCGCGAACCAGCTCGATCATGTCAGATTTGATGCTGCTCATTTCGTCGCGGAAAATCTTTCCAAGACGTTCGGCATTCTCTGCAAGCTTTTCGTTTTTAATAACTTCAAGCGCTGCTATCGCAACTTTTGCGGCGACAGGATTGCCTCCGAAAGTAGATCCGTGCTCCCCCGGTTTGATCGTAAGCATGATCTCGTCATCGGCAAGAACTGCACTGACCGGCAATACACCTCCTGAAAGAGCTTTTCCGAGAATAAGAATATCGGGGCGGACTCCCTCGTGATCGCAGGCGAGAAGCTTTCCTGTTCGTCCGATACCGGTCTGAACTTCATCAGCTATGAACAATACATTATGTTTTTTGCAGAGGTCGTATGATTTTTTCAGGTATCCTTCATCCGGGACGTAAACACCAGCTTCACCCTGAATCGGCTCTACGAGGAAACCGGCAATATCAGGATCCCTGAGAGCATTTTCAAGTGCCTTCAGGTCGTTGTAGGGAATAGAAACGAATCCGGGAGTAAATGGTCCGTAGTCATTTTTGGCATCCGGATCAGACGACATCGTTATTATCGTGATGGTGCGGCCATGGAAGTTGCCTTCGCAGCAGATTATCTTTGCATTATCATGCTTTATGCCTTTTTTCTTGTAAGCCCATTTGCGGCACAGCTTGAGAGCTGTTTCGTCGGCTTCGGCACCCGAGTTCATCGGCAGAACCTTGTCGTATTTGAAATACTTTGTAACATATTCTTCATATTCACCGAGGACAGAATTATAAAATGCCCTGGAGGTAAGAGTGAGCTTCTGTGCCTGGTCCGTCAGCGCCTTGATGATCCTGGGGTGACAATGGCCCTGGTTCACGGCCGAATAGGCTGACAGAAAATCGAAATACCTCTTTCCATCGACATCCCATACAAAAGGTCCTTCTCCTCTTTCAAGCACAACGGGAAGCGGATGATAGTTGTGTGCACCATATTTGTCTTCCCGGTCTATGTAATCCTGTGAGTTCATGTTGTTGATTATTAATCAGTTACGTTTCAATATTTATTAGCTTCAAGTTTACGAAAGGTTTTCGT
>CAVYYM010000006.1:0-70915 GCA_963772715.1 uncultured Bacteroidota bacterium | reverse complement strand
CCTTTTCCAAATGAACGCTGCGTACGGCTTACTCCATCGAGATCGCCCCACAGGTCGAATACCAGCTCTTCAAATTCCCTTTGCGATCCGGGGAAACCGGTGAGTCCTGGCATTCCTACTGGCCTTGAGCCCGATACAACTGCTCCGGCTGAAACAAGAGTGTGTAACTTTCTGAGCACCGGCAATGTCATAAGGTCAGTGTTTGGAAGAACAAGAACTGCATAGTTCATTCCACAAGGGAGGATCAGACGGCCATCAGAGGAAACGGTCATCATGTTTATGAGCGCGTCGGCATTGATATAGTCATAATCAAAGCCTGAAGGAGGGGCAGGAGAGAGGCCGCTTCCCCAGATCGGCATCGTGGAGGGGGCTCCTTCGTTCAGGAGGTATACAAGATCAGCAACAAACAGACCTTGCTGGAGCATAAATGAATTTCTTGACAGGTATTTCATGAAGGGCCCTGCCTGTTCAGCCCAGGTGATATTACGGTTAATATGGGTGCCCACCATTGTGTTACCGGGCTTTGAATCAAGAGGCTGATGTGCGGAGGTATGAAAAACGATGCGGTTTATTCCCTGTGCAAACCAGTAATCGCCTATTTTCTTCAGAGTCCGTGGAGACTCAAATCCGCCGCCGGTGAAAGATTCTGCTGCCGTAATATTCTTTCCGAAAATATGTGAGGCGGACGCAGCTCCCCGCACATCCTGATAGTACATCAGCTCCGGGTGAAGAGCCCTGAACCAGAACTCACCCATTGGTATGTCGACGTACTTCTTGCAAAGCAATGCATCTTCAAGTATTTCAAGAGAGACTCCCGAGACCTCACCATATGTTTTAATGCCCTGATTATGAAGATATTCAGTTATAACCTTAAAATGGTTTTCTGCAAACATATCAGCCAGAGTCCGGCGGAAATCCCAGAGAAACCTGTCACTGATTTCGCTGCTGCCAACCACCCGGCCGGCAAGACATGGAAGATAAGGTGTCGGATCATAGCCTCTTCTCCGGGTAAATTCTTCGATCATTTTGTCGGTCCAGTTCTGCATCCCGGCTTCCCAGCTGTCGAGCAGCACATATTGCATACTCTTTCCGTAAAGGGAACCCATGGAGTTCTTCAGGGGATCGGTGTAGGCTTTTATATATGCCTCAGCTATGCCCGCTGCTCAGTTTATCGACCTCGTACCCCAGCCCGGCAGCAACAGCCGGTCTGTTCATTGATCCCGTGAGAGAGTAGCCGAACCGCATTATTGTCCAGTTGCCCTCCGGGACGTTCCATTCAAGATTTCCGTCCGGAAGCATTCCGGAAGTCAGGTTTATGATTTTTGAATTATCGATCGATGAAGCCTGAGGCACTTTGGGTGATGCAACCGGTTCGTAGCTGAAAAGATGGGAGAAGCCTGCCTTGTCTTCCCAGCGGTTGATCCTTGCGCCAGAATGCAGCTTCATTTCACTGAATATATAAACCGAGTCGGGTTTTGTGACTGATTCTGCCATCACATCGGCCGGTCTCATTGGGGCACCGGTAAATTCCAGCCTGAAATAGTTAGCCGTTTTCTCCGGAAAAGAGATTGTCTCAACCTTTCCGGCCCTGTATAGCTGGGCACCGGGTAAAACAGCTATTGTCTGAAAATCGGTCCCATTTGTGCCTGCCTTCAGAGTGCCCACGGGTATTCCGTTCCTGCTTGCAAGCGTAATGGCTTTCGCCTTTACGGGCTTATCAAAGAAGAACTGGATCCATACAATATTTTTATCTTTTCCTGATCTGACTCTTGCTGAAGTGTTGAGGTCATCATCGAGAAGCTCTTTGCCTGATATCGGTCCGCCAGATGTTGTAATGACGGGAATAATATCCTGAATTTCAGCTTCGTCGGAAGGAGTCGGGAACGCAAGCACCAGGAAATCCTTTGCAGAACTGAGGTGCATTGGTTACTGGTTTTGCAGATCTTGACATATTCCTGATCGGACCTTCATTGGACGGTATCGGAGGGAGAAGACCCTTATATTTCTGAGGTCCCTTCAGGTTCATTTCGCTCCAGACCAGCTTTTTCATCGCCTGCTCAGGTTTGACCCATGGCCCTCCTGTCAGGCTCCATCCTGCGGAGCTGAAGATTGTCATTTCCAGATTGAGCCTGCCGGCTTCCGATGCAGCATGGTGAACAGCATCGAGCCATTCCGGTGATCCGAAGAGAATTTTTTTCTCCACTGTCTGGCCTTGTCCTGATGCTACGTCGGCCAGCTGGAAGCCGCCTATCCCTACCCGGCTCATCCATTCGAGATCTTTAGTGATTCCTTCCTTTGTTATATTGCTGTTTGTCCAGTGCCACCAGGTTCTTGGCCTGGCAGATTCGGGAGGATTTTTGAAGCCTTCTTCAAGGGATTGAGAATGTGAGAGTTGTGGAAATCCAACAATCATTGTGAAAACAATGGATGGTCAGGACTGCCAGACGACGATATTGCATTTTAAAAAGTATTTGGTCTTAAAGATAGCCTAAAGATGGACCAAAAAAAAGAGTCCCGGAGAAATCCGGGACTCTTAAATTATAAGCCTGAATATATCTATTCGACTTTTTTCACTTTGATTGCGACAGGGCCTTTTTCCCTCTGTTCGACTTCAAATTCAACAGTCTGGCCTGCTTCAAGTTCGGTATGTGCTACCTCCAAACCTGAACGGTGGACAAAGATATCCTTGTTATCTTCAGTCTGAAGGAATCCATAACCTTTGACTCTGTCATACCATTTAACAGTACCTTTCATTGCATTAGATTTTTTTTGATTTTCTATCTGTCGTCTCTTCGGGGGCCGCCACCGCCTCTGCGGTCATCACCGCCTCTGCGGTCGTTGCCACCTCTGAAATCTCTTTTTCTGTCAGTCCTCTCGATGGATTCGTTAACAATGATGTTTCTGCCTTGTACTTCAGCGCCATTGAGTTCCTCAATAGCTTTTTTTGCTTCAGCTTCATTTGGCATCTCAACGAAGCCAAATCCTTTGCTTTTACCAGAGTATTTGTCAAAAATGATCTTTGCGGATCCTACTTCGCCATACTCTTCAAATAGTTCCCTGAGTTCTGCTTCATTCATTTTGAAATGAAGACTTCCGACGTAAATGTTCATAGTTCAATAAAAATTAGTGTGTTAAATACAGATCAAAGGTCATGATTTTTTTTTTAAAACATCAAATAATATGTACTTATATTATTAGGTATTCTGGTCAAATTTTACGAGGTTAGCATCGTAGCATCAGGTAGTCTTATTTTCTGTTTCTTATGTAGATAAGCTTAATGTGATTCTGTCCTGATTCCCTCTCGTCGATCTCGAAATCGAATGATCGTATCAGGGGAGTGAGCTTGGCAAATCCGAAATTCCTGGGATCGAAATCAGGTTGTTTTTTCAGGATCAGATTACCTACATCTCCGAGATATGCCCAGCCGTTCTCATCGGCAAGATCGGAGATCGACGTCGCAATAAGCCTTTTGGCTTTTCTGATCTGGAACTGCTGATCATTTTCAGGCGGGGCTTTTTTGGATTTATCAGGCTTCCCTTTCCTGTCTTTTACTGCAGCACGGTTCCCTCGCTGAAGAAGGAGTGTTAAGGATCTCGAGATAAATGAATTTTTCGCATGCAACTATGAAGGGGGAGGGTGTTTTTCGCTCTCCTATCCCGATGACCTTCATGCCGGCTTCCCTGAGCCTTGTGGCAAGCCTGGTAAAATCGCTGTCGCTCGATACTATGCAGAAGCCATCTACTTTTCCCGAATAGAGGATGTCCATGGCATCTATTATCATTGCTGAATCGGTCGAATTCTTGCCCTTTGTATAACTGTATTGCTGAACCGGAGTTATCGCATGTTCAAGAAGAACCTGCTTCCATCCCGAAATGGTGGGTTTGGTCCAGTCACCGTAAATTCTCTTGAAAGTCGGAGTGCCATATTTGGCAATCTCCTCGAGCATTCCGGTCACATTGCTGAAAGGTATATTATCGGCATCAATGAGAACTGCCAGCCTTAAATCGTTTAATGTCTGCATGATTCAATTTTAAAAATAGAATCCGCAAGTTACTCTTTTTTTGACGGAATTGCTTTCACTTTCGGAGGGTATTTCATAATTTCGGCAGTTTTAATTATTTCACAAACAGTGAGATTTCCTGATCTATGGATTTCAGCCGGAAAGAAATTCCAGCAGTTGCAGCAATATTGTCAGTGATCCTTTTCTTCGGCCTGTATTATTTCCTCACAGGGAGAAAAACATTGAACAAGCTGGTGAAAATACTATTCCCCGTGGCAATATCTGATGAATCGAAAGATTTTATTTCAGACAAGGTAACGGGAATAGCAATGACAGGATTGCTTCCATTTCTGGTATTCATTATTTTTTCAGGTATGCCGGCCCGGGAGGCAGGTTTGACGGCCGGTGAAATGAATAAGTCAGCCTTACTTTTGGCAGGACTTGTCGCTCTTACAATATTTTCGACATACTTTTCATCCAAAAGCGTAAATGTCCAGAAATCAGCTCCGGAGTTAAGGGTGAAATACTGGCATCCGCGCCATATAATACTCTCAGCATCGGGCTGGCTCATTTATCTCTTCGGATACGAGCTCTTTTTCAGGGGTATATTATGGTTCCTTTGCTTCAATGCATTTGGCTTCTGGTGGGCTTTAATAATAAATGTTACGCTCTATTCTCTTGTTCATGTGCCGAAAGGGAAACTGGTAACTTATGGAGCTATCCCTCTCGGAGTTCTCTTCTGCACCCTGAGTCATTATACAGGATCATTCCTGCCGGCATTCCTGATCCATTCTGCAATGGCGATCAGCACCGAATTGTTTTCAGTTTATCATAATCCTGATTTTAAGTTCAGCAGGTAAAGGTTTTCAAAATGAAGATATTTATAACAGGGGGGACAGGATTTATTGGCAGAAGGCTGACTGAAAGGCTGGTCGGCCAGGGACATGAAGTAATTCTTCTTTTGCGCGATCCCTCGAAGGCAGTTTCATATGCCGGTAATAAGGTTAATTATATCGCTGGCGATATTTTTGACAAAGAGGCATTAATAAAAGGAATTGCCGGATGCGACTGGGTATTCCACATGGCTGCATATACCAAACCTGGTTCGGCAGATCCATCAGTACCATATAAAACCAATGTCACTGGTACGGTCAATGTTCTGGAAGCAGCGGCCAGCTGCAGTGTCAGGAAAGTAGTTCTTACATCTACCGGTGGAACAATGGGGTGCTCTCAAAATGGCAATACTGTTGATGAGCTGACTAACTCCGAACCACACTTCAATACAGTATATGAAAAGACGAAATTTGAAGCAGAAGGAATCGCAAGGGAATATTCGGACAGAGGCCTGGATGTTGTTATTGTCAATCCGACAAGAGTTTACGGTCCAGGCTTGCTCTCGAAAAGCAATTCCCTCACAAAGCTTATAAAACTGTATGTTTCAGGATTATGGAGAATATTGCCGGGGAACGGGGATTCGATAGGCAATTATGTTTATATTGATGATGTTGTCGAAGGACATATTCTTGCAGCCCGGTCAGGGAAAAAAGGTGAGCGTTATATTCTGGGAGGCGAAAATCTTACTTTCAGGGAGCTTTTTGATATAACCGGAGAGGTCTCCGGAAAGAAAAGAGTTTTATTTCCTCTTCCGTCAGTAATAATGAATGTGATTATAAAATCGGCATTATTTATTTCACGGATAACGGGAAAGCCTCCATTTATTACAGGTGAATGGCTGGATAAATACATGAATGACTGGATAATGTCAAGCGACAAGGCTGTCACTGAACTTGGATACAGGATAACTCCTTTCAGGGCAGGAGTCGCTGAAACTATAAAATGGATCAAAAAAGCACCGGAAAAAAATGGATAAAAATTGTTTTACGCTTATCACGGGTGCAAGCACCGGTATCGGAAGGGCTATCGCAAGGGAAATGGCTTCACGGAAACATAATCTTATCCTGCATTCTCTTCCTGGCGAGAACTTGTCCGGACTCTGTCAGGAGCTGACAGGGAATTATAACATACAGGCTTTATTCCATGAGGTTGACCTGACAACAGAGGACGGACCTTACTCATTATTCGAATTTGTGAAAAACAAAGGATGCGGAATAAACATTCTGGTTAACAATGCAGGTATCGGCTATGACGGACCGATCGAGAATTACTCGCTGAAAGAAATTGATAATATGATATTGCTTAATATAAGGGCATTGACTCATCTCACGTATTTTTTAACTCCTGAACTAAAAACTCATCCGGAATCCTATATTCTGTTTTTAAGCAGCTTCGGATCTTACATCCCGACAGCATACAAGAGCGTTTATCTTGCCTCGAAATCATATATATACTACCTCTCCAGGGCACTGCAATCTGAATTCAGGGGCACATCACTAAGGACATGCGTTATCCTGCCTTCCGCAGTAGCAACCAACGAAAACACCCTTGACAGGATAAAACGGGGAGGCTGGACCAGTCAGGTGTCGGCGCTTTCACCTGAAAAGGTAGCCTCAATCGGCATAAAAGGGATGTTCAGGGGGAGAAAAGTTATTATACCCGGAAGCTTCACGAACCTGTTTTTCTTTTTCGGCCGTATTCTTCCTGAAGGAATAATTATAAGGATTACGCATCGGATTTTCAGTAAATAAATTAACTTTGCCACCGCCTTTAAGAAACGAAAATTAATCAAAAGCAAATAATATGGGAAAAGGTGATAAAAAAAGCAGAAGAGGCAAGATATTCCTCGGAACCTATGGCGTGAGAAGACGCAGAAAAAAAAGTAATAAGCCGGCAATAAAGCTGATACAGACTCCAAGAGAAAAAGAATCAGTTGAAAAGAAACCTTTAAAGGAAAAGAAGCCTGTAAGGGAAGTTATCGAGAAAGCAGCAGCTCCGGAAGTAAAGGAAGTTATTGCACATAAGGAAGTGAAGCATGAAAAGGAGCACAAGCCTGTAAAGGAAGTAAAGGAGGTTAAGGAGCATAAACCTGAAAAGGAAGCTAAAGAGATTAAGGAACACAAGCCTGTGAAGGAAGCTAAAGTGCAAAAGCCTGTAAAGGAAGCCCGGGAAGTAAAAGAGCATAAGCCGGAGAAGAAGGAAGTCAAACCTGCAAAGGAGACAAAAAAGGCGCCTGTTGTGAAAAAAGCTGAGAAACCGGCTAAAACAGAAAAGCCGAAAAAAGAAGTAAAAGCAGTAAAGCCGGCAGCAAAAGAGAAGAAAGCGGAGAAGCCTGTAAAACCGGCCAAGACCTCAAAAGCCAAGAAATAAATATCAAGGCGTCAGGCGTCAGGCAAGAGAATCACCCCAGAAGCCTGTAACCTACTGTTTTACAATCAAGTAATTATATTCAGCCGGATCGATGATCGCATTGATTATCACCGGCTTTTTCATTGAAAGGGCTTTTCTGACAGCTCCTGCCATGCTTTCTTTCGAATCGGCTTTGATAACTTTCACACCAAGGAAGGTATCCGATCCGAAGAGATCTCCGTCATAAAGCATTGTGCCATATGGAGGAGTCTCCTTCCAGGACTGTTTCAGTTTTATAAGGTTAAGTTCACCATCTGACAGAACAACCACTATAAGCGGCAATCCATACCTGTTTGCAGTCACCATTTCTCCTGCCATCATAAGAAATCCGCCATCGCCGGTGAGGCATGTAACCGGTGATCCTGGCCTGCTTATGCAAGCTGCCATACCGGCCGGTATTCCAAATCCCATACCTGACCATCCATTGGAAATTATAAGGTTCCCTTTTGGACCGGTTTCCCATAACTGACCAAGAAGGTGGAGATGCGACCCTACATCCGCTGTAAGAATGGAATTTTCCGGCAACTCTTCCCTGAGCACCTTCAAAGCTGACACCGGACCGAAATGGGAAGAAAAACCATCGAATATCGACGCCATTTCATCACGGATCCCCTTTATCAGGGATTTTTCAATAATATGAGATCCTGAACAATTAATATTCAGTACGGAAAACCATTCTTCAGGCATTCCTGTGAATCTCAGAATATTATCCATGTCCGGCAGGTCAGTCGCTTTTGTGTCGAAGTGGATAAGCGGAACATCAGGCATCCATGATTCATAATTATACTCGACCTGATCGTAACCCAGGCCTATCACAAGATCGCACCTGTCATAAAGATCATTGAGACAGTTGCTCAATGCATGGAAAAGTACTCCCGCGTAACAGGGATGATCCTCCGGGATTATTCCCTTGGCCATCGGTGTGATTACGACGGGCATCTGATTTTTTTCCAGAAATGCAAGAAGCTCTCTTTTGACCGCCATCCGTTTTGATGTCAGCCCGACTGCCAATAATGGCCTTCTGGATGTCCGCAGAAGCTCAGCTATTTTCTGAGAATCATCGTTCGGTCCGTGATTTTCAGCAGTGCTGGTTTTAAAATCGGAAATTACTGTCTCCTGGTCAGAGATATCCGAAGGGATTCCGATATGAACCGGTCCGGGATACTCTTCCCTGCAAATCTTCAATGCACTTTTAATGACTTCATCCGTGTTGCCTGCATTCAGCCTGAAGCTGGCTTTTGTAATTGGTTCGAAAAGCTTCTGGTGATCGATGTTCATCTGCGTAGTCCTGCCTATCATCAGGTCGCTCATTTCGCTGGTCATAACAATTACCGGCGACCTGTCAAGGAGCGCTCCCCCGATACCTGTGGAAATATTTGTAGCCCCTGGTCCAAACGTTGCATGACAGACACCCGGCACTCCGGTAAGTCTTGCCGAAACATCAGCCATTATACCTGCTGATGCTTCGTTCGATACAAGGATAAACTCTATCCCTGCTCTCCTGAAAGCCTCCATATAGGGAATGGAAGGGCCTCCCGGAATGCCGAATACACAGCGCACTCCGGCTTTAAATAACTGATCTGCAATATTATCGGCAACCGTCATTTTTTTGTCAGGTTATATTGACAAATCTATTAAATAATATGTTATTATTTTTCGGATATTTGTCGCCTGAATTATTTGAGTCATCAAGAAAGACAATACCATATTCTGGGCTATTGCAGCCTGCCTTCTCTGGTCGACAGTTTATGCCGGAATAAAAATCGGACTTCAGTATGATACTCCGCTTCATTTTGCCGGTATAAGGTTTATAATTTCCGGACTTATAATCCTGCCCTTCACCGTCAGGGCATCCGCCTTCGTTCCGATGGTCAGGGAGCACTGGAAAATAATCCTCTGGGTGCTGATCCTCCAGGTTCTGGTGAATTATATTGTCTTTTACTATGGGTTGAAACTTATCCCGGGTGCATTGGGAGCGGTCATCGTGGGATCACAGCCTTTGTTCACTGCCCTGATCGCCTCATGGATGCATGAAGGTGACAAGCTGACAAGGAGAAAGATGCTGACAATTTTCCTTGGCATATCAGGTGTAATCCTGATAAGTGCCGGCAGGCAGGCGCTCAAAATAGGTACGGCCATTGAAATTGCAGGGGTGTTAATGATTATAGTTGCAAATATCGCCACCGCCACAAGCAACGTCCTTGTTTCATTAAGGAGCAGAGGTATTAATCCAATGGTCCTGAGTTCGACTACTTTCTTTACCGGCGGCATAATTATCTATTTGCTGTCGATACCTGTTGAAGGAAGTTCGGCAGGGCCAAAACCTGCCGAATACTGGATAGTGCTTGCATGGCTTAGTTTCGTCTCTGCAGCAGCTTTTTCGATATGGTACAAGCTATTGCAGAGACCACACGTGCGGGTATCGGAGCTTAATCTGTGGAAGTTCATCATTCCCGTTGTGGGAGCAATACTGAGCTGGCTGCTCGTCCCCGGCGAAAAACCGGAATGGCTGACCATAGCAGGAATGATAATCATTACAGCTTCATTGATAGGATTTTATAAAAACGGTAAAAGACCTGCAGCGAACTAAATTCATAATCTGATTGTTTCAGAATATGGAAAAATCTAAAAAGCGCATCCCCCTCGTTGTAATAATGCTCGGGGTGGTAAGCCTCTTCACGGATGCCGCCTCGGAGATGATATACCCTCTCGTGCCTGTTTTTGTGACAATGCTTGGCTCGGGGGCGATAGTCCTTGGTATAATTGAGGGAGTCGCTGAGACAACCGCAGCACTGCTGAAGCTCATCAGCGGAATATTATCAGATAAGATCGGAAAGAGAAAGCTCCTGGTGCTTATAGGCTACACTATTTCGTCGCTGATAAGGCCCTTTACCGGACTTGTCTCTTCGGCATGGCAGATAGTAATGGTCCGGATGTTCGACAGGGCAGGCAAGGGGATAAGGACTGCTCCAAGGGACGCACTCGTTGCCTCATCGGTCGATGAAAGCATCAGGGGAAAGGCATTCGGATTTCACAGGGCTATGGATCACACAGGCGCCGTGATCGGACCAGTGATTGCAATCATCACGCTGCTGATATTGTTTATCGGATTCAAGTTCACAGACCCTCTGCTTGCCCTCCGGTGGACGTTTGTGCTTGCAATAATCCCAGGCATACTGGCGGTCCTGACCATTATCTTTTTTGTAAAGGAATCAAAGCAGCCAGGTCCGGATTCGAAAACCTTCAGATTCTCGATGAAGAATTTCGACAGGAATTTCAAGACATATCTGGTTATAATGATTCTGTTTACACTTGGAAACTCGTCGGATGCATTTCTTCTCTTCAGGGTCGAGGAATCAATCAGGAAGAGCGGCGCGGTAATAGATATTGTGGACAGGATCCAGCCCCTGCACGATATGATGTCAAATTTCGGCGATGAGAAAACGAGGGCAGATGTCATCAATATCCTTTTCCTGCCTCTGGTATGGGCATTTTTTCATATCATCAAAGTCATTTTCTCGACACCGCTTGGGAGCCCTTTCTGACCGTATAGGACGGAAAAAAGTTATAAATATCGGATGGGCAATTTATGCATTTGTATATATCTCGTTTGCCCTTATTGTATTCCTGCCATCTCATTTACAGGTAGTTGCAACATTCGTATTATTTGCAGTATACGCCTTGTTCTATGCATTTTCGGAAGGTGCGGAAAAAGCATTTGTTGCTGATCTTGTGAGCAGTGACCAGCGAGGCTCAGCATACGGGATGTACAATTTCGCCATCGGTCTGGGAGCCCTTCCGGCAAGCATTATCTTCGGATTTATTTACAGCACTTTCGACAGGATCATTCCTGGTTTTGGCGGAACAGTTGCATTTGCCTTTGGCGGGATGATTGCAGTCATCTCCATGATACTTCTGGCAGTGAAAGTCAGGGAACCCGCAAGATGAGAGAGTTAATCAGGTGAAATTACTTCCTGATCCGTTTTCTGCCTGGATATTTTACAGCAGATGACTTTTTCCCTTTATTTCTTTCATTTCTTTTTTCAGACCATTTTTTGGACCTTTTTTCATGTCTGCGGTCTTCCCATTCCCCTTTTCTTTTCCCTGATCCCTTATCATGCCTGGTGCCTTCCGGTTTTTCCTGTGCGATCTCGACCGCCACTCTTCTGTCGTTGAACCTTGACTTGTTCAGGACTTCTATAACTTCATCAGCATGACTCTCCTCAACTTCGAAGAAGGAAAATGTCTTCAGCAGTTCTATCTGACCAATAGGAACTTTCTTCCCGCGTGTATTCTTATTTATAAGTTCGATAAGCTGTTCAGGGTAAAAGCCGTCTGTCTTTCCGAGGTTTATGAAGAGCCTCTTGTAGTTACCTTCGAATGTCCGTTTTGAACCTTTCTTGCGGTCTCTGCTGAACCGGTCCTCATTGTCTGCGGCAGGAGACACCAGTTCTTCTCCATACCTGTAATCATCGAGGAACCTGTCGAACTGCAGAGAGACAACTCTTCTGAGAAGTTCTTCCCTGTCAAGACCCGAGAGCTTTTCCTCGATCGCCGGCAGGAACCTGTCGATCTCCTTGTGTTCAGTTTCCACTACCTCAAGTTTCTTTACCCAGTGAAGCAATTGTCTGCTGCATATTTCACTTCCTGAAGGTATCTGCAGCATTTTAATAGGTTTTTTTACCTTCTTTTCTATCTGATGTATTGAGCTCTTTTCCCTTGGAGTGATAAGTGAAACGGATATGCCTTTTTTCCCGGCTCTGCCTGTTCGTCCGCTTCTGTGAGTATACAACTCATGGTCTTCCGGCAAATTGAAATTTATTATATGGGTGAGGTCATCCACATCGAGGCCGCGTGCTGCTACATCTGTCGCAACAAGCAACTGAAGGTTTTTAACCCTGAATTTCTGCATCACGGTATCGCGCTGAGCCTGGGAAAGATCACCATGCAGGGCATCAGCATTATATCCGTCATCAATCAGCATGGATGCAACTTCCTGGGTCTCCCTGCGGGTGCGGCAGAAAATTATCCCGTAAATATCAGGCTCCGAATCAGCCAGCCGCTTGAGAGCCTTGTATTTATCCTTTGAGTGGACGAGATAATAATTATGGCTTACATTTTCAGCGGTTGCATTTTTCGTTCCAATGGTTATCTCTGCCGGATCATTCATGTATTTCCGCGCAATGGATGCAATCTCGTCTGACATGGTCGCCGAGAACAGAAGTGTTCTTCTTCCTTCAGGAACTTCCTCGAGTATCTCATTGATACTGTCGAGGAATCCCATATTAAGCATTTCATCAGCCTCGTCGAGGATCACCGTGTTCACATGGCTGAGCTTTGCGGCTCCCCTGCCGATAAGGTCGATGAGCCTTCCGGGAGTTGCAACAATTATGTGCACTCCTTTTTTAAGAGCCCTGATCTGGTTATCGATGCTCGCACCTCCGTAAACCGCAAGGATCTTCAATTTTCCTGTAAACTTTGAATAATCGCCGAGATCGTTGGTTATCTGCATGCATAATTCACGGGTCGGACAGAGGATCAGCGACTGGACATCGCTGGAATCCGTATCGGTTGCCTGAACAAGCGGAAGACCGAATGCTGCAGTCTTGCCGGTACCTGTCTGTGCCAGGGCAATTATGTCGCAATCATCGCCAAGCATCAGGGGGATTACGTTTTCCTGAACGGGCATTGGCATATCGAATCCCAGTTCCTTGATAGCTTTAAGGACACCGGGGGTAAATCCCATTTCTTCGAAATTCTTCATATCATCAATTGGGGCACAAAGGTAATCAATTAAATGTTTAAATTTGTTACATGACACTTCCAGGGGTTAAAATATACGCGCGATCTGATACACCAAGACTAGGCTATATAGCCGGAATCATCCTTGGCGATATACTTGGCCTGAAGTGGGAAATAGTAACTGACCGCCGGAAGCTGGGTAAGCATCCGGTGATAAACTATTCTGAAGAAAACATTAAAGGCTCTTTCAGGATCAGCCCTGATCCTTTACTTTTCGAAACAGGGATAAGCAAAAAGGAAATCAGAGTCAGTACATGGAACAATCTTCCTGTTTTTTTTCAGACTTCAGATGGTGCGGATTTACCGTTCGATATCTTTGCCGCTTCTTTCTATATGGTCACAAGATATGAGGAATACCTTGATCACCAGCCTGATGAACATGGCAGGTTCAGGGCATCATCATCACTGGCATTCAGAAACGGATTTCTCGGACGGCCTGTGGTTGATATCTGGACAAGAGAGTTTTCCAGGGCATTCCTGAAGAAATACCCGTCACTTGTATTCATGCGTAATGAATACAGATCTCTTCTCACAATTGACTCAGATCAACCATTCGCGTACCTCGGCAAGAATCTTCTGGTAAGCGTCGGCGGCCTTATCCGCGACATGACTTCAAAGAAAGCCCATGTTGCAGAGCGCTATAAGGTAGTGAAGCATGATATAAAGGATCCCTATGAGGTTTATGATTATATACTTGAAAAAATTGAAGAAGCCAAAACTGAAGCAAAGTTTTTCTTCCCGACAGGAGATCATTCGAGATATGATAAAAATCCTTCATGGAAGAGTCAGGAATACAGGGACCTGATTAAAAGGATAGGTTCAAAGTTCAGCTGCGGAGTCCATCCTTCATATTTTGCAGCTGAAAAACACCAGCTTCTCGAGAAGGAACTTGCAAGGCTTAAGACGATCACCGGCAAAGAGATCACAATCAGCCGCTATCATTTTCTGAGGTTGTTCATGCCTGACTCATACCGTAGTCTTGCCACGGCTGGAATAGCTGAAGATTATTCGATGGGATTTCCTGAGGAACCCGGATTCAGGGCAGGAATTGCACGGCCATTCTGCTTTTATGACGTGTCAGGTGACATTCCGACTAAGGTCAGGATTATTCCGTTCCAGGTCATGGACGTAACCCTGTACAATTATAAGAATCTCGATCCGGTATCAGCACTGGAGATAATCTTAAGACTTATCTGATGAGACGAGAAAGGTAGGAGGGCTCTTTGTAAGTCTCTGGCACAATACCTCTTTGCTTGAATCACCGGAATGGAAGGGGTGGAGAGAGCTGTTTGAACAAATGCTGAAAGAACAACAATCATGATAATCTATCTGAAGAATGAGGAAATAGACCGTGAGCAATGGGATAATTGCATAAAGCTTTCTCCGGGTGCAAAGCCGTATGGTTATTCATGGTACCTCGATATAATGGCTCCGGGCTGGGAGGCAATGATTGATGATGATTATGATTCTGTTTTTCCGATCCCCTGGTCAAGGAAATACGGGATGAATTATATCGCCACACCAGTTTTTCTTCAGCAGCTTGGGGCCTTTTCTCCCGACAAGCCGCAGCAGAAAGCTATCAATGAATTCATCGAATACATGCCTGATTTTTTTCGCCTTATAGATCTGTGCGTCGGCCAAAGGATCAGCAATGACAGGTACAAAGTGACATTGAAAACAAATTATGAACTGGATCTTTCAAAATCTTACGAAAAGATCAGGAATAACTTCACAAATCACTGCAAGAGGAATATAGATAAAGTTGATAAGAAAAAGCCGGAAATAGTCAGCGACATTTCACCGGAAGATCTTATCGATCTGTTCCGGGAAAACAAGGGATTGGAGATAAAGGGAATCAAGCCGCGCGATTACCAGCGTCTGAATACGCTGATGAATTTTTGCATCAGGAACAAAAAAGGACGGATACTGGGAGTGAGGAAATCAGGGAAGAAGATAATTTATGGGCTTTTTCTCGTGGAGATCAAAGGCAGCAAGACAATGCTTTTTGTCGTGAACACGCCTGAAAGCCGCGAAAAGAGGATAGGTTATTACATTGTAAATGAACTTGTCAGGGAGTCCGCCGGTACAAAAACCATTCTCGACTTTGCAGGATCTTCCATTCCTTCCATATGCCTCATTCATGGAGTCATTCGGAAGTACAAATGTGCCTTTTTACAGGATTTACCGGAACCGGCTGCCATGGCCGATACGTATGTTAAAATGAAGGAGAAAGGATAAAGGAGATCGAAAAGAAGTGAAGATTCCGCTTCAGCGGAAAAGGTTAAAGTGTTTCGAGTTCTATTTCCTGATCCATCTGGACTTCGATGAGTTTTCCTCCTTCGCATTTAAGGGTTCGTGAGGGGAATTTTTTGAGAATGGTGTGGTTGTGTGTGGCAATGATGACCGCTCTGCCTGTGGTGCTTATATCCTTCAGCAACCTTACGATGCCTTCCGATGTCTCCGGATCGAGGTTTCCTGTCGGCTCATCAGCGAGAATGATATCAGGATCATTGAGAAGAGCTCTTCCTATCACTACTCGCTGCTGCTCTCCTCCTGAAAGCTGATGAGGCATCTTGTAACCTTTAAGTCCCAGTCCGACCTTCTCGAGGACCTCCCCGATGCGGGTGTCAATTTCTTGCTTGTCCTTCCATCCTGTAGCTTTCAGTACAAATTCGAGATTGTCGTGAACCGATCTGTCGATCAGAAGCTGGAAATCCTGGAACACTATCCCAAGCTTCCGGCGGAGCATTGGTATGTCCCTTTCTTTAAGCTTTGAGAGATTATAGCCTGCGACGATTCCTGAACCCTCCCTGAGAGGAAGCTGCGCATTGATCGTTTTGATGAGACTTGTTTTGCCGCTTCCTACCTTGCCGACAAGGTACATGAATTCACCTTTTCTGACGCTCATGTTTACACCTGAAAGCACAAGATGATCCTGCTGCCAGATGAGACAATCTTTAAGCTCGATGATAACGTCAAGGGGAAGTGTTTCCTGCATCACATGGTTATTTGACGTGCAAAATAATGAAAGAATTGATAAATAATATTTGGATGTTGATAAAATCAGTAATAAAGGCCGGCAGCAGGCGTTTAATAATTGTAATTTTACATCACATTTTAAAAAAAGAAAGCTATATATATGGCTTATAGTTAGGATGTTATAAATGATCCTCTGTTTTTTCGGCCATTATGACGGCCTGACTTCAAAGCCAAAAAAGAATAATTATGAACAGAAACAGATTTGTCCCGGTGGTCGCTTGCCTGATCTTATTCGCAGTGCAGGCCAAGTCGCAGGTTCCGTTCACCGACAAGGAGATGGGCTCCGAATTCATAAGGGGAATGGAGCTTTTCAACAAGGAAAAATATCCGGCTGCCATCCGTCTCTTCGATTCATATATCAGGAACAACAATGGTTCCAGTGTCATTGAAGTTGCAGAAGCTGAATATTACAGATCACTGGCTGCACTCAACCTGTTCAATCCGGATGCTGAATACAGGATGATGACCTTTATAAGGAACCACCCTGAGAGTCCCAGGATCAATGAAGCATATCTTGCACTCGGTGATTATTTCTATCAGAACAAGAGCTACCGCAAAGCTGCATTATATCTGGATCAGGTGAAGCGATGGGAATTATCTCCGGAAAAACAGCAGGAGTATTTTTTCCGTTTTGGCTATTCTCTCATGATCAAAGGCGACAAACCCAAGGCAATGCTTATGTTCTCTGAAATAAAGGATATCGATACTGAATATACTCCTCCGGCTCTCTATTATTTCTCTCATTTAGCCTATGAACAGCAAATGTACGAGACCGCAATGGACGGATTCATGCGCCTTAAGGATGATGAGACCTTCGGCGATGTGGTGCCTTTCTATATCGTACAGATGCTCTATCTGAAGAAAGATTACGACGAGATACTGAAAACAGCACCAGAGCTCCTGAAATCTGCAGGCCAGGCCAGGGCAATAGAGATCTACCGGTTTATCGGGGATGCTTATTATAACAAGGGAAATTTCGCAGAGGCTCTGCCATACCTTGAGAAATTCGCCAACGGGACTAAAATCAGCGGGAGAGAAGACAAATACGAGCTCGGCTATTGTTATTACAAAACCGGTGATTATGACAAGGCGATAAAACTGCTCAGGGAAATTGGAACAAGCAATGATCTTCTGGGACAGAACATCTGGTTCATACTTGGAGATTCCTACATGAAGAAGGGCGACAAAAAGCGGGCTCAGCTCGGTTTCTCGGAAGCTTCAAAACTTAATTTCGACAAGGATATTTCCGAGCAGGCTCTGTTCAACTATGCCAAGCTTACTTATGAAACCTCGTACTCACCTTTTGGAGAAGTGATAAATGCATTCCAGGATTATATTGAAAGGTTCCCCTCTTCCAAAAGGATTGACGAAGCTTACAACTACCTGATCAGCACTTATATGCTGGTTAAAAACTATAAAGCTGCACTCTCTTCCCTCGATAGGATCCCGAACAAGAGCAGCAAGCTCGAGGAAGCTTATCAGCGAGTTGCATTTTTCAGGGGACTTGAATTATTCAAGAACATGGAGCTTGAGTCCGCGATCGCCATGTTCGAGAAATCACTGAAATATGAAAGGTATAACAAACAGCTGAGGGCCAGGGCTGTCTACTGGAAAGGGGAAGCATCCTACCGCCTGGGAAGGTACGATGAAGCAAAAACCGATTACATGACATTTCTGGGAATACCGGGTTCATCAACACTTGGAGAGAGTTCACTTTTAAGGTATAACCTAGGCTATTCCCTCTTCAACCTGAAGGATTACACCAATGCCATCACCCATTTTAAGGCCTTTGAATCTGAAGTGGCACAGGCAAGATCTGAAGTCATGGCAGACGCCAGAAACAGGATCGCAGACTGCTATTATATCACAACCAACTACCCTTCTGCAATATCCTATTATGAGAAGGTGATAGATTTCGGAAAGGTTGATGCCGACTATGCAATGTTCCAGAAAGGATTTTCTCTCGGACTCATGAACGATGAGAGGGGCAAGGCTGATATATTATCATCACTTACGACCAGATATCCATCTTCTTCATATGTGCCGAATGCCATATTCGAGAGGGGAAGGGCTTATGTCGTGCTTAAAGACTATCAGAGGAGCGAATCCGATTTCAACACTGTGATCACATCGTTTCCTGAAAGTCCTTTTGTTCCCCGTGCAATGGTTCAGCTTGGACTTTTATATTACAATACCGATCAGAATGACAAGGCAATCTCACAGTACAAGAAAGTTGTTGAAAAGTACAGGTCAACTGCCGAAGCCAGAGCCGCACTTACAGGGCTGAAAAACACATATGTCGAAATGAATGATGTGGATGCATATTTTGCATATGTAAAGACACTGCAGGGTTATGGTGATGTAAATCTATCCGAAAAAGACTCAATGCTTTATGCGTCGGGTGAAAACCTTTATATTTCAGGCAAATACCAGAGAGCCTCGGAAATCTTCAGGAATTACCTTAGCGAATTCCCTTCAGGCAGTTTCCTGCAGAATGCCCAGTTCTACCTGGCGGAGTGTTACAGGAAAGCAAACAATGATGACGAAGCCCTGAGGCTGTATGTCGCAATTGCCGGATCACCGGTGAACCAGTTCACGGAACAGGCGCTCGAATCTGCAGCTTCGATATATTATTCAAAGGAAGATTTTGAATCCTCGCTTAAATATTATGAGAGGCTCGAAAAGGGTGCTTCAAATTCCGACATAAAAATAACGGGACTCAGGGGGGAATTGAGGTCTGCCTGGCAGCTTGGAGATGCTCAGAAAACAATTGCAGTGGCCGAAAAGGTGACAGGTTCCGCAGGCATTCCGGAAGAGCTCAACAGGGAAGCTGTCTTCATGAGAGCCAAAGCAAATTACAGCCTTAACAATTTTGACAGTGCACTTGCCGATTTCCGGAAGGTGGCTGTTGAAGTGGCAAGCGTCGAGGGTGCAGAATCGAAATACAGGGTCGCTGAGCTTCTTTACAAAAAAGACCAGATCGATGAATCGGAGAAGCTGGTGTCGGAATTCATCGACCAGAATTCTCCACATCAGCACTGGATGGCAAGGATGTTCATTCTTCTTTCGGACATCAGCCTTAAAAAGGGCGATAAACTTCAGGCCAGGGTTACACTTGAGAGCCTCAGGGATTATTATACCATTAACAATGACGGCATCCTGGATGAGGTCAAGGCAAAGCTTGATGCTATCAACCAGGCCAATTAATTTCAACAGGTTAGAATTTTTTGAGTAAGAAACATAAGTGAAATGAAAAGAATCCTGATAATATCACCTCTTATATTCCTGGCTTGCCTTTCGGCCTCAGCCCAGGCGGATCAGCAGGATCTGGACAGGGAAGTAACCCTCTATAATCCGTACAAACCCTCCTTGCCTGAATTCAGGAAGAGAAGTTTTCTGCCCGATATAAAGGACACTTCAAAGCTGAAGCCGTATTTTACCTATGATGTTACGACAACACCGTATTCACCGGAATATACAATAAGCCCTATCAAGCCTGCGGCGCTGCTTCCCGATCCTCTTCCAAAGCTCTACAAAAGCTTTGTCAGAATCGGACTTGGGTACGCACATCACTCCGATGGCTGAGCTGAGTATCACAAATGAACGATCCAAGAGAAGTGCGATAGGTTTTTATGGCAGGCATTTTTCATCAAACGGAAGCGTCAAGCTTCAGAATGATGACAATGCGTTTGCCGGGTATATGGATAATGATGTTTCATTGTACGGGAAGAAATTCTTCAGTGAAAACCTGCTGGAGGGATCACTCGATTTCAGCCAGAAACTGCGGTATGCATATGGTTATGACACCAGCGCGATCGAAGTTTATGATCCGGATAAAAAGGATATCAGGATGGGTTACAACAACTTCGGAGCAGAGGTTTCATTTGCCTCACTGACTCTCGATTCCACGAGCTATTCCTATGATTTCGACCTGAGTTATGATTATTTCTACCACACTTCGGAAAGATCACAGCATAATATCGGCCTGACTGGAATCATGGCAACAAAATATAAGGGTTTTTATATAGGATCGGGCCTCGAATTCCAGTATTATATTCTGTCAGAGGTGCTTTCTGACAAGTCGAAGTATCTCTTCTCCCTCAGCCCATTTGTGAAAAAGGGAACTCCGCAGTGGAACTTCAAGGCCGGCCTTCAGCTGCTTCTTGACAGGAATATGACTGATAATCCCAAGTTTCACATCTATCCTGATATCAACTTCGGCTTCAGCATAGTGCCCTCTTATGTGAGATTCTTTGCGGCACTGAACGGAAAACTGGAGAGAAACGAACCCGGGAAGATAATAGAGGAGAATCCGTTCCTGCTGCGTGACGGGAGTCTGTTCAAACTGACCAATACCAGTCATGACCTTATCGTTTCAGCAGGACTTAACGGTAACAATGGCATAGGAGGAAATTATCTCGTATCAGCCTCATATTCAGTGATAAGATGATATGCTGTTCTATGCCAACAAAGTGGACACGCTAGACATCATCTCACCGCAGATCGGTAATTTTTTCAGTCCTGTCACCGACGATGGTGAATTATTGAATATTCATGGGGAGATCACTGGAATGATTATGGAGAAGATATGGTATGGTGCCCAGGCGAACTATTACAATTATTCCATGACACTGCCTGATCTGCCTCTGAATAAGCCGGATTGGGATGCAACGCTGGGGTTAAAGTACAACCTCAGGAATAAAATCATTGCCGGAGCTGATATTAAAGCCCTTGGCAGGCGCCAGCTGGGGGTAATGAACATGAGCACCCTTGTTCCCCTGGCAGAAAAGGAACCTGTGCATGTGAATATAAACCTGAACGCTGAGTACAGGTACACGAAGATACTTTCCTTCTGGGTCAAGCTTAATAATATAGCTTTCAACAAATACTATGAGTATGCTTATTACCCCACCCAGAGATTTCTCTTCCTGGTAGGGTTTTCATATAGTTTATAGACAAACCCTTGCCGAGTCATTGATCAGTAACTTACTTCTTGAGCGAGGATCTTTTACGGCTTGCACAGAGTTGGAGGGTGCATGATTAGCATGACGTGCACGACCTGTATGCAATCTTTCCCTGTTAATTTCTATATTGAATTGTGCATAAAAAATAACATATTTTTAACAAAAAAACCGTTAAAAATGCGTATATTTGCCGTATTGTTTAATATTCAAAATATCAATTGTTTATAACAGAAAATGAGAGGTCTTTTTTGGTAGCTTGCGGAGGTGAAAGACCGGTCCTTGTCCTTTTCCCCTTTAATCAATCAAAATGACTATCGGCGATGAGAAAAAAAGAGCTCTCTTTTAATGTTATTTGGAGACTTTAAATGGAAAGAAAAATGAGTGAAAAAAAGAAAAAAATGCAGGAGAACAACGAATACTCTGCAGAGAGTATCCAGGTGCTGGAGGGTCTTGAGGCAGTACGGAAAAGACCTGCTATGTATATTGGCGATATTGGGATAAGAGGTCTGCACCATCTTGTATATGAGGTTATTGATAATTCAATAGATGAGGCTCTTGCAGGATATTGCTCCAAGATTGAGGTTGTGATCCATGAGAATAACACGATCACAGTGACTGATGACGGGAGAGGTATTCCCACAGGGATAATGGAAAAAGAGCAGAAATCAGCTCTCGAAGTCGTGATGACAGTGTTGCATGCCGGAGGTAAATTCGATAAAGATTCATATAAAGTGTCCGGGGGGCTTCATGGAGTCGGTGTCTCCTGTGTCAATGCCCTCTCCACCGCATCTTAGTGCAACTGTCATGCGCGATGGCAGTGTTTTCAGGCAGGAATATGAAAAGGGGAAACCTGTAACTGAAGTTGAATTAATCGGCAAATCAGACAAATCAGGGACTATAATATCATTTGAACCCGACAATACTATATTCCAGGCTACGGAATTCAACTTCGAGATCCTGTCTGCACGCCTTCGCGAACTTGCGTTCCTTAATAAAGGAATCCTTCTAACAATAAAGGATATGCGTGAGATGGTAGAAAACGGAAATGGCGGTAAACCGCGTTACGAGGAATTCAAATCAGAGCTGGGACTCAAGGAATTCGTCGATTACCTGGATGCCAACAGGCAAAGGATAATTGAAAAGCCGATCCATATTACATTCGACAAAACCGAAATACCGGTTGAAATCGCCCTTCAGTACAATGACTCTTTCTCGGAAAATGTCCATTCCTATGTGAATAATATAAATACAATTGAAGGCGGGACACACCTTGCTGGATTCAAAAGAGGCCTGACAAGGACATTGAAAAAGTATGCCGAAGACTCAGGTGCCACATCCAAGCTGAAATTCGACATTAACGGCGATGATTTCCGCGAAGGCCTTACAGCCATCATATCAGTTAAAGTTCAGGAACCACAGTTCGAAGGCCAGACAAAAACAAAGCTGGGTAATAATGAAGTAATGGGGGCTGTCGATCAGGCTGTGAGCACCATGCTTGCAAATTACCTGGAGGAGAATCCCAAAGATGCAAAGGTTATCGTTCAGAAAGTTATACTGGCCGCCACTGCCAGGCATGCTGCACGAAAAGCAAGGGAACTGGTTCAGCGCAAAAATGTATTGTCAGGATCAGGCCTTCCCGGCAAGCTTGCCGACTGCGCCGACAGGGACCCTGTAAATTGCGAGATATATCTTGTAGAGGGCGATTCTGCAGGCGGAACGGCAAAACAGGGCCGCGACAGGAAATTCCAGGCTATCCTTCCCCTCAGAGGAAAGATACTTAATGTCGAAAAGGCTATGCTGCACAGAATATACGAGAGTGAAGAGATCAAGAATATATTCACCGCTCTTGGTGTGAACATTGGCACTGACGAAGACAGTAAAGCATTGGATGTAAGCGGATTGAGATATCATAAGATCATTATAATGACTGATGCCGACGTCGACGGCTCACATATCACAACTCTTATCATGACCTTCTTTTTCAGATATATGCAGGACCTGATAAAAAATGGTTACCTTTTCATTGCAACCCCTCCGCTCTACCTTGTCAAAAAAGGAAAATCGGAACGATATTGCTGGACAGAAGAGGAGCGTGATGGCAGCAGTGAAGGAGATGGGTCAGGGAAAAGAATCTGCAGTTGGTATCCAGAGATATAAAGGTCTTGGTGAAATGAACGCTGAACAGCTATGGTCGACAACAATGAATCCTGAGACCAGGACATTGCAGGCAGGTAACAATTGAGAGCGCGGCTGAAGCTGACCATATATTCTCAATGCTTATGGGAGATGAGGTCCCTCCCAGAAGGGAATTCATCGAGGCTCATGCCAAATATGCCAAGATAGACGTTTAGTCGCCAAAGACTTTTCGTCGTACATCCACTGCATTGTACCGGCACACTTCTGCACAGCAGAAGCACCTGATACATTTCCTGTCATTAAGGACAACCCATTTTTTGTTTTCAGGGTGCATGGTGATCGCATTTACCGGACATATTTTAATGCACTCCAGGCAGCCTGTGCAGTCTTTGTGATTAAATACCGGCCTTTTTTCAAATTTCTTTACAAAATGGAGCCTGTGCTTAATGAATTTGACAGCAATATTCTCATTGGGGGAAATTGGTATACGCTTGAAGTCTTTTCTGATCAGAGACCCGAGCTCCGGCCCGTCATAATCAATCTCACCGGGACTGTTAAGCCAGCGTCTTCTGGCAATTGCAACTGCGTTTGTCGGAATATCCATAGGATCATAACCCGCTATGGTGCTTGCGATTATATCCATTGCCTGCAGGATTCGAAGAGCCTATGAGAACTGACGTTGCAAAAGGTATGCCCTGACCGGGACCATGACCCTCCATCCCCATTATGCCGTCCATCATGAAGAAATGAGGAGTCACGGCTTCATTAAGATCGACAAGAAAAACGGCAAACCTGTCCCTGTCATGATGAAGAGCATGCTGCATTGCCTTTGAAATTCCGGGTACAAGACCAAGAGTGTTCTTTATGGCACCCGTGAAATACACCAGTTCATGGTTCTTAAGCTTTGGCATGGAGATTATCAGGTCAGCCTCCCTGGCAATTGCAGCAATCCTGATCTTCCCGTTCCTGAGCACAGCTTCGGAAGGATTCTTCAGGAAATCAACCCATTCGGCGCCGGTTCTTTGCAGACATCATAAATTCCTGATTTTTCGCATTTTGCACCGGGCAGGTGCATAGCCGGAGAATCTCCTACAAAAACAGTTGCTCCTTTCGACTGAAGGAACCTGACCATTGCCTCTACTACCACCGGATGCGTGCTGATGCATTTTGCAGGATCAGCGTCCATCAGAATATTTGGCTTCACAAGAACCTTTTTACCGGAAACTTCAGGACCTTCGCAGGTATTGTAAATTTCTGATATTAGATCATAAATCCTGTTAAAGTCATATTCACTGCATTGTCTTACTGTAACTTTTTGTTCATAGAAATCTTATTATAAATTTTTCACCTTCTCAGCCCCCTCAGTATGCCCTTGCTGCTCTTAGTGGTTTAAAAAAAGTCTTTTAACCACAAAGAGCACAAGCTCAAATATCACAAAGGGCGCAAAGAAAAGAAAAATTAATTAGATAATATTGTCTCCTTTAAAATTTCCTCGATGTGGGAAATTATCTTCTGAGAGGGTCCGGAAAAGTTATTAACTATTATGCAGAATATCAATTCTTTGCCAGATAATGCCGTCAGATACCCTGCATAGCTTCTGACCCTGTGTCATGGATCCGCTTTTTGCCTTCATCCTGGATTCAAATACCGGATCCTTGAAATGGTTTTTAAGGGTTCCCTCTTTGCCGGCATCAGGAAGAGAAGAATAAAATTCACTGAAATGTTTTCCTCTGGTCTTCATGAAATAAAGCAGTGAAACAATGCCCTCAGAGTTCACCGCATTCAGAGGGGAGAGTCCGCTGCCATCTTCAATGAAGAGACCAGTCAGTTTCAATGCCTGACAGAGTCAGGAATTCAGTAGATGCACTGAACTCCCTTCTCTGTTGAGCCGCTGTTCCTGTATACCTTGCCGATCTCCTTCACCAGGTGCTCGGCATAGAGGTTGACGCTTTCATGGTTCAGCACCTCGATGATCTTCGAAAGGGGAGGGGATGATATTTCATCGATTATGGTGACTTCGGATTTGACCGGTCTCTGCATCAGCCTTGTTGTGGTGGGGTAGGTCGCTACACCTATGCCGGCATCGGTAAGTTTCTGGTTGATCAGCTTGGCCATTATGAATGGAGGGTCGGCGATGGATGCCTTCAGTACAAAGTCTTTCAGGTTTGAAGGCAGTGTGCCGGCAAGCCAGCCATTCGTACTGTAGGGAGCGGCAAAAACATATCCTTCATCGGCAGTTCCTGCCGCTACCAGCCAGTTTGAGAATTCAAATTTGCATTCTGCCGGCGTGATTCCCGTTATGTACAACTGGGAGCTGTCTGGAGATATGCTCAGATGGATCTGGTAAGTGTTGTCGAAAATTGATAATCCATATGCTCCGGCGCCATAGTAATTGCCAGCATCCTCCCAGAGCCATTTGGCAGGAACAGGCAGATAATCATAATATGAATCATCGGTTATCACGCCTCCGGTTACCATCTCTGATCTGAAGCTTCCTGATTCCGGCAATCCACCGGTCGGTAAAACCCGCATAATGATCTGTGAAATTTTCTGATCCCAATGAGGGATCTCCTCCTCCCTTTATCACTATGTCGCCGTTCAGGATATTGAAGAATTTTGAAATTTTACCCGTGTAACCGATGCTGGTCTTAAAGGTGTAATCGGGGCCAAGAAGCTCAATGGCTGCCGAAGTGGTAATGAGCTTCATCACCGAGGCAGGGATCAGGCTTTTGTCCGGGATTATATTCGAAGACTGGTTTCCCGCTGTCGGCATCGATTATGCAGAAAGAGACCTGTGCATGCTCCATTGCTGAATCGGCAAGGAAAGAACTGAAGGTTTCCTTTTGTGCAGAGATGGGGATCGTCAGAAATGACAGTATAATTATGAGCAGCTTTTTGATCATTTCTGATTGTTTTTATTCTGTTCAATAGTCGACAGCAGGCCGCAGGCAGCTTGTATATCTTCTCCCCGTGAGGCTCTTACTGTTGTCAGAATCCCCTTTGCATTGAGGGCCTCCTTGAATCTGATGGTCTCTTCCATGACCAGGACTGAAAAATTCAGATCCCGGGATCTTGTGAAACCGTATGATGTTGATCCGGCATTTTATTCCGTTCAATATGCGTGCAAGCTCCTTAATATGGGCCGGAGAATCATTCAATCCCTTGAACAGGATGTACTCGAATGATACTCTTCTCTGACTGTTGAAGTCGAAATCCCTTATTATGTCAAGTACATCCTTTACACTGTTTGTCCTCTGGATTGGCATCAATGTTCTTCTCTCTTCGTCAAATGGTGAATGAAGGCTGACAGCAAGGTGGCAACGGCTTTTTTCGAGGAACTCCTTAATGCTGTTTTTCAATCCTACTGTGCTGACTGTTATCCTGGTCGGACTCCATGCATATCCCCATTCAGATGTCAGTATTTCGAGACTTTTAAGCAGCTCTGTAATATTGTCGAGCGGTTCTCCCATCCCCATGAAGACCATATTTGTCAGCTTGCCGAATTCAGGCAGGCTCCTGAACTGGTTAAGGATCTCATTGGAAGAAAGGTTTCCCTGGAATCCCTGCTTTCCCGTCATGCAGAATATACATCCCATTTTGCATCCGACCTGTGATGAAACACAGATTGTTGCACGGTCGTTATCGGGAATATATGCTGTTTCTATGTATTTGTTATCCAGGACTTTATAGAGATATTTTTTTGTTCCGTCCTTGCTTTCGGCAATATTTACAGGTGCAGAAAGACCAATTTCATAATCATCTGAAAGGATCTCCCTCATCTTCTTTGAAAGGTTGGTCATCTCATCGATTGAGGAGATCTCCTTCTTATATAGCCAGTCAGCGATCTGCCTCGCAGCAAATCCGGGCAGCTTCACACGTTTTGTGACAGCGATCAGCTCATTCAAGTTCTTTCCGTATAGTCTCTCCTTTATCATTATAAGGTCATTGCGAGTCACGAGTAATCGGGACGAAGCAATCTTCCTGCCTTACCCACACCTCTGGACGGGAATCTAATTTTAAACGTCTATTATCCCCTCAAATACAAATGTTGCAGGACCTGTAAGCCAGACATCAGTGACTTTTTTATCTTTTACATGCAAATTCCACCTTAAGGTTACCGCCTTTTGCTCTTACTTTGACAGAACCTGTGTCAAAATGTCCTGCCAGGACTGAAGCGATGGCAGAGGCAGTCACACCAGTGCCGCATGCCCATGTTTCCTCCTCGACACCCCTTTCAAAAGTCCTGATATATAGTTCGTTATCATGCACTTCGACAAAGTTGACATTTGTTCCGCCCGGTGCAAATTTTGGGGACCATCTGAGTTTTTTACCTTCCTCGTTGACATCCATCTTGTCGATGTTACTGGTAAAAACCACATAATGCGGAGAGCCGGTATTTAAAAAATAACTGCCATCGATTATTTTATATTCATTCACATCTGCCATCTGGAGGTGGACGATATCCTTCATCACTTCAGCCTCATGAATTCCGTCGAAAGCCATGAATTTCTGCTTATTTCCTGCGATATTGTATTTATGGGCAAAGTGAGCGGTGCATCTTCCTCCGTTTCCGCACATTGAACCAATTTTCCCGTCGGAATTGAAATATTTCATTTCGAAATCAGCCTTGTCGTGACCTGAGATCAGGATGAGTCCGTCGGCCCCTATGCCAAAACGGCGGTCGCACAGTCTGTTAATAAGTTCTGAATCATCCGGACTAAACTTGCCATTCCGGTTGTCTATGATTATGAAATCATTACCTGCACCCTCGTACTTGTTAAAAGCTATGTTCATCTGTGTTAAAGTGTTGTTAAATCAACATAATACTCTGAAGTTCATGTAAAAAAAGCATGATCTTTGTAAAACAAAAGTGTCAGAAAACGGTTGTAAAGATATGAAGATTTTGTGAGGCACATAATTTGAGGTGGGTGGAGGAGGAAAAGACAAAAGACAAAAGACAAAAGAAATAAATTACATTTTAAAATTAGAGACATGAAAGGAAAGTATTTATTAGGAGGATTGTTAATGGCTCTTCTGGGAGCAACAATAGCATTATTTGCTTATACCAAGATAGTTGATAAACCTGCGCAGGTAGCAGCAGTTGATAGTTCAAGGATAGAAACGCCTGAAGCAAAGGCTCTTCTGACCTCTTTTCAGATGCAGCCAGGACAGGTCGATTTCACATTTGCAGCGGAACAGACAGTTCATGCCGTTGTTCATGTTACAACCAAAACCACTGTTGAGACACCCTACAACCCGTTCATGGAATGGTTTTATGGCGACAGGTACAAGGGAGGAGGCTCGCGTGAGGTTCCGGGATATGGTTCGGGTGTAATCATTTCTTCTGATGGCTACATCATTACCAACAATCATGTTGTTGAGGATGCCGGGAATATTGAGGTTACCCTTAATGACAACAGGAAATTCAAAGCCGATGTAGTTGGCAGGGATCCCAACACTGACATTGCCCTGCTAAAGATAAAGGCTGAAAACCTGTCATTCCTGAAATATGGCGATTCTGAAGATCTCAAAGTAGGAGAATGGGTGCTGGCAGTAGGCAATCCATTTCTTCTCGGAACTACGGTTACTGCCGGCATAGTCAGTGCAAAAGGCAGAGATCTCAATTTGCTTGACACAGAATACAGGATCGAGTCGTACATTCAGACCGATGCAGCCCTTAATCCCGGCAACAGCGGTGGTGCCCTCGTCGATAACAAGGGACTGCTTGTCGGTATTACTTCGGCAATCTATACGCCCAACGGAGCCTATGCAGGGTATTCATTTGCGATACCTGTCAGTATCGTAGGAAAAGTTGTTGCCGACCTGCGGGAATTCGGTGAAGTGCAGCGGGCACTGATTGGAGTGAATATCAGGGACGTCTCGGAGGATGATGCAAAAAAACAGAATCTTGCATGACATCAGGGGTGCTGTGATCACCGATGTAAGGGATGGAGGCTCCGCTGCCGATGCGAACCTGAAAGTTGATGATATAATTGTAAAAGTTAACGGAGTTTCAGTAAATTCAGGATCAGAACTTCAGGCACAGGTAAGCAAACATCGTCCGGGTGACAAAGTAAACCTTACATACTACAGGAATGGGAAATCTAAGCACTGTTCCGGTGATCCTGAAGAATGTTGCAGGCAATACCAGCATTGTAAAACCCGGAATGGGAGTTGGCAATATTTTCGGTGCAAGGCTGGAACTTCTCAGCTCTGCTGACAAGAGATCATACGGTGTAGCCAGCGGGGTAAAAATAGCTGAAATCAACGATGGTTTGTTCAAGGACCTTGGACTTAAAAAAGGCACAGTAATAGTTGGTATAAACGGAAAAGGCATCAATTCCGTAGAGGATATCCGCAAGGCCACCGGCAGTAATGAGAAGTCACTGAAATCCATGGAAATAGTGACCCCTGACGGTCGCAATTTCAAGATCCAGATGGATTGACAGGGATCAGATAAATATAAATAATTGGATGTCAGGAGATTATAAAATAGTCTCCTGACTTTGCAACAATGCTGGTTATATTTTGTTATTACATATATTAGAATTATCTTTGCAAAAATTTTTTCAGGCGGATGAGACAGCTAAAGATTACCAAATCCATAACAAACAGGGAGAGCGCGTCTCTCGACAAGTATCTGCAGGAGATTGGTAAAGAGGAGTTGATATCGGTTGAAGAAGAAGTTGAACTGGCTCAGAGGATCAAAAAAGGAGACAGGACTGCACTCGAAAAACTCACCAAGGCAAATTTGCGATTTGTTGTTTCTGTTGCCAAGCAGTACCAGAACCAGGGATTAAGTCTTCCAGACCTTATCAATGAAGGAAATCTGGGCCTTATCAAGGCTGCAGAGAAGTTTGATGAAACAAGAGGCTTCAAATTCATTTCATACGCCGTATGGTGGATACGTCAGTCGATACTTCAGGCTCTTGCCGAGCAGTCGAGGATAGTAAGGCTCCCGCTTAACCAGGTAGGTTCACTGAACAAGATCAACAAGGCATTTTCAAAATTCGAGCAGGAGAACGAACGTACTCCTTCGCCCGAAGAGCTTGCCGATGTTCTGGAGCTTCCCAAGGAGAAAGTGACCGACACCCTCAAGGTTTCGGGAAGGCATGTATCAGTCGATGCTCCCTTCATTGAAGGCGAGGACAACAGCCTGCTGGATGTTCTTACGAACTCAGATTCCCCTGTTGCCGACAAGCTCCTGATGGACGAATCGCTTTCGCGGGAGATATACAGGGCTCTTGCTACTCTTACCGAAAGAGAAAGAGATATTATCCGTTACTTCTTCGGCATAGGATGCCAGGAGATGACACTTGAGGAGATAGGTGAGAAGTTCGGGCTGACCCGCGAAAGAGTACGCCAGATAAAGGAAAAGGCAATCAGAAGGCTCAGGCATACCTCAAGGAGCCGTCTGCTGAAAGGATATCTTGGATAAGAAACACTTACATCGCTAATTGCTAAAATAACGACATTGTTATTTACCATTTACAGATTTATTTTAAATTATTTGAATTAAGTTATTTTAATAAGGTTTGCAATCAATCAGTTTATTTTGTTTTATTAGTCATTGATACCGAATAATCAACCACATTTGAATGTTTTTTCTCTTTGACCCAGGAATCCTGAGATAATTTCAGCCAGTAACCCAACTCCTGTCTCAACATCTCTTGATCCCTAACAGGTATCGAATCAAAGTTGAGATTAGATTGTTGGTACGGGTCGTTTAAATTATCGTATAATGTTACCTTACCGTCTCTGGAAACCGTAAAGGTGTACTTGCTTGTCCGCACACCCTTTTTATTGCTTTCTATTGAAATGAACGGAGCAGAAATTGGACGAGAAACAGTTCTGACCTTCGGGTTTTTGATAATATCAGCATAGTTCGTTCCGGCCACCTCATTTGGAATCAAATGCTGCAATCCCATTAAGCCCAGAAATGTAGGATAAAGGTCGGTAGATCCGATTAGCAAGTCATCTATTTTGTGTTTCAAAACTCCCTTGTAACGCATAATCAATGGCACACCAAACGATTCTTCGTATTCAGAGTTTTTTTGCATTCTTCCATGACTACCGAGCATCTCACCATGATCTGAGGTGAATACCACAAGTGTATTCTCGTCTAAGCCCAGGATATCAAGCGTTTCGATAACCTGACCGATGTATTTATCGGTTGACGTTACATTGGCAAAATAAACACGTGCATTTAAATCGGAAGCTGTGCTTGTGCTATTGGGACGGTTAAACACCTCATCGTGCGTCATATTCTCATACAGTTTGTACGATTCGGGTTCACAATCTCCCAGCCTATTATACGGAGGATGCGGAGGGTTTAAAGACCAGGTAATGCAAAATGGTTTCTCCGGATCGCGTTGATTGCGGTTGTTCTTTAAATAATCGATAATGGTGCGAGCCTCGTGCTTCGATGAAAACTCTTTAGCATTGTACATTTCACCATCCTTTTTTCCGTCAACTGTGGCGGAGTCATTGGAATAAACGTATTGAGAAAAATGGTCGTCTTTTAGTACCTGATACCAATACTCGTTACTGTGCCTGTCGGGTCCGGGGGGAATATAAATATCATACTTATTGGGCAAATACCCTCCCGGTGCACTTGTTGTTCCCACGTAATTGGCATTCTCGTCAAAAACATTGGTAGGTTTTATCCAATGACATTTACCAAAATAGGCGGTGTTATACCCGTGGTTGTAAAGCACATCCGTAAAACATTGTATACCTTCATTAAGGTCGGCATTTGAATTTTCATGGCAATTCATCCAAACTCCATTTTGTGTGGCAAACATGCCACTTAACAACATGGCCCGGTGCGGACTGCAAACCGGATGCGTACTCATAACCTGTGTAAACACTATACCTTCAGAGGCCAATTTATCCAAGTTCGGAGTAAATACCGGGTCACTGGTACCATTAATGGCACCATTGTATTCGGGCTGTTGCCAAAATCCCATAGCTTGTCGCCTATGTTCATCGGTAAAAATGATGAGTAAGTTGGGTTGTTTTTGTACTTGTTTTATGTTTGAAGTACCTGCCGACAAAATGGTTGGCATTAGCATCATTAGAGAAATTGTTTTATTCATCTTCCAATCTGTTTTGGGAAATCCAATTTATGATTGCTTCTCATTCATGTATTTTATTCGCTTCTTTTTGTTTTCGGGAGTAAACTGCATACGCCAGTTAATCTGACCACATTCCGCCGGAATAAATTTACCACATCGAAGTTGGTCTTTTAAAAGAGCTTTCTCACGCTAAAAAGTGGTTAAACAAATTTATCTTTTTTAATTCATTATTTCCATATTTTTCTCTCTGTCCTGGTTTTTCTCCGTGATTCTCCTTTGAAGGTATTCCCTTTTTTAAGAATACTCCAAATAGCCCAATTTAGGCGAGTTTTTACCCACTTCGGGAAGCCGTTGGGAAAACGAAGTTTTAAAAAGAAGAGAAATCACTGAAATTCAAGAATATATGAATCTAAAAATGAGCCCCGGGGAGAGGCTCATTTTTTTTGACTCATCCTCATCTAAACTGACCATTTCAAATGGAGTGAATTGTTGACTAACATTTCATAACTGTTGATAAGTGATTTTATTTTGTTTATATTAGTTTGTACATTTGATGTTTTAATGTGGTAAGATCTTAAAAATTGAAAGAAATCTAAATCCTTTAAAACCTCTGAAAATGAAAAGCCTTATCAAATCAATCTTCTTCGGATCTCTTGTACTTTCAATGATAACATCATGCGGCGGTGACAAGGATTCAGCTGAGAAGTTCAGCACATCGAGTGTTGAGGAAAACAAAGCAATTGTAGAGAATACCGGAATTGATTTCATAGGTATCCTTGAAAGAATGAGGGAAACTCAGACAGTTGATGCACTTGGAAACCTTATTGACTTATCGGAATCAGGAAAGGGGAAAGGTGTCCAGGAATTCAGAAATACCGGACTGTTTTCTGTACTTAATGCTTACTTCGGTTATGCCTCTGGTACAAATCAGGCAAATGACGTTTTTAAATCAATAGTTGAATGCAAATCGGAGGATCCTGAAAGCATTCAGGAATTCTGGGATGAAAACGTCGGGACTTACACCTGGAATACAAGTCTTGCTGACTGGGATATTGTTCTGGGCGGCAATAGCTTTATTTTTAAATTCCCCTCCTCTGATGCCTCTAATACAAATGATGCAACTTGCACAATTTATAATTATCAGGGAGTTAATATCAGCAATCCTGTCGACGATGAATATACCGGAGATTTACCTGTAGGAGTAAAGGCAGATTTGAAAATCGGAAGTGTAACACTGGTTACTTTTATATTTCGGTGCAAGTTATGAATGATGACGGAGTTCCAAATGCAGTAGCAGGAGACCTGACTATTGAAGAGTTTAAATTTGAAGTGGATGTCACGAATAATTCAGAAGTCATTTCGGCAACATATAAGATGTGGGAAAACGATGATCTGATTATGAAGCTAAGTGCTGCCGGAAACGGATTATTCACTGATGAAAACATTGATGACAATACGGTGCATCATTCTGATACTTATGTTTGCGAATACTGGTGGAATGAAGTAACACAGCAATATGTAGAAGTATATTGTGATGATGAATGGGATGAGGTTGAATTCGAAGAGATATTAAATTCAGCAAATGCCGAATTTCAGGTAATGAATATAGCTCTGAGAGGAGATATCAATGTAAAAGGGCTTGTGGATCAGATCAGAATTATTGAAGACGATTACGATGATGAAGAGATAGATGGAGAAGAATATGATACAAGGACTGCAGCAGAACTAAATAAATACTTGAATCTCAGGCTTGATAAATCTTGATAACAATGAGATTATGGCAAAGGCAGAAGCCTATGTGGTTCATGAATCGGATGATTGGGATGATTGGACATATGTAAGTTTCAGGCTGACTTTCGGTGATGGATCTCCGATTGATATGGAAACCTATTTTGAAGAAGGATTTGATGATTTCGTAGACAGTCTGAATGATCTTCTTGAAGATATCTGTGCAGATTACGATATTGATTATGAGCCTATTGACTACTAAGGTCAATCTCCGGAACAATGTTAAAGCCGTTTCAGCTGAAACGGCTTTTTATTTGATTATATATGAGTAAAAGCTTACACCATATCCACCCCAGATGCCAAGCCCGTCACCCTCGATATTTGATCTGATTACTGACAGTGATGAAGCAAACGGATTTCCTGTATTCAGAATTTCATCCTGAAAAGAGCTCCAGAATTCATAATGGGCTTTATCTATTGTACAGAATTTAATGCTGACAGTGTCCCCGAGCCTGAAATATTCATCATTGCCTTCTGATAGGTATGCCTCCTGACCTCTGAAAATTGAAAACCCGAACTTCTGTCCGCTGAAGAAAATATCGCTTATCCCCATTATCATTGAAGAATAATAACGACGGTCCTTTCCCTTTACCTGTGAAAGTATCCGGTAATAATTACTTGTTTCCGGCGGATCGGTAAATTCAAGAAAAATTTTACCGAGCGAATCAGAATTCTCCTTTTTGATGAAGTAGAGAGTATCAAGCTTCACAGGAGATGGAATTGAAGTCGTAGCGAATGCTTTTCTTCCTCCGTATTCTGCAGTAACTGTATAAGTTTTGCCGATTTCTCCCTTTATCTCGTTCCCCTCAAATACATAAGGCGGAAAATATTCTTCATTTTTTCTCAGTGTCAGGATCTCACTTGTATCTCCGTTTGAAATTGTGATTTTTGCCCTTGAAAGAATTAATTCCCTTATTGATGCAGAATCAAGAGAAGAAAAATACGGTGTGTTGCGCGTCAGCAGTACTTTTGCATACTGATTGTTCTCTATCCATCCGTCAATGACAATCAAATCATCAGGATCCTGCAGATTCAAGTCCAGCCTATCGCTGCAAAATGTCATTGCAACCAGCAGAAACAGAAGGGTAATAATGAATAAGCTTTTTTTCATTTAATTTAAAAAATAAAATTCCAGCTAAGCGAAGGTATTATGGGGAATAATGATACCTGGATAGCCTTGATTTCCAGCGTATATGTTTCAAGATCTCCAATAGCCTGAAAATAAATAAAGTAGGGATTTGCCCTGTTGTAAACATTGAAAACTGAAAGATTCAGTTCTGAAGTCCATTTCTTTCTCGTCGCTATCTTTCTCGTTAGGGAAAGGTCCAGCCTGTGATAAGGCGGCATTCTGAATTGATTGACTTCACCGTACTGGTTGACAATATTTCCCTGGATAATATATCTTCCTACAGGCATCGTGAATGCATTGCCAGAGGTAAAGATAAATACTGCAGAACTGCTCCACTTTTCACTTAGTTTATAGTTCAAAGTCAATGCAATATCGTGTCTCCTGTCATATTTGGCAGGATAATACAGACCATTATTTATTTCATCAAATTTTTGTTCTGTGCGGGAAAGAGAATAGCTGATCCAACCGGTAAAATCCCCCTTCTTTTTACGAAAAAAGAATTCTGCACCATATGACCTGGCGAAGCCTGCTGTTATGTTGTCTTCCATGTTCCCATAAATTGAATTATACACAACACCGCGGAGAAATTCCAGCTTATTGTCCATGGTCTTGTAGTATATTTCAGTTGAAAATTCGAAAACATTTCTGTAAATATTTCTGAAGTATCCCAGGCTTACCTGATTGCCCATCATGGGTTTTATGGTTGAGGTACTTGGCATCCAGATGTCTGTTGGCAGAGAAGTCGATGCGGAAGTCGCCAAATGCACGTACTGTGCAATTCTCATATATGAAGCCTTAAGGGATGAATTGCTGCTTATCTGATATTTGAGAACGATCCTGGGTTCCGGATTGGCGTAAAAGGCAAGGGATTCATTTCGCGGATGGTATAAAGTATCCGTAATCTGATCAAATGAGTTTCTTACATACTCTGTATAAGGACCGTGATGGTTGAAGAAGGAGAGCCTTATACCACCTGAAAATGAAAGGTTAGGAGTGACAGGAAATTCATCTTCAATAAATATTCCTCCTTCCAGGGCAGATAAGGAATTGAATTGCCCGAAATTCAGCTTGAATTCGTTTGCCTGTGCATCTATTTTGTTTGGAATGAACCTGTGATCGGTCAGCTCAAAACCGGTTATGATCTGGTGTGTCCCGGTATTCAGTGTAAGATCAGTTTTCAGGCTTAGGTCCTCAACGGATGATAATAACTCGAAGAAATAGTCATTTTGGGAACCATTGAGATTAAAGATATATTTTGTCCATGAAAGATTCGTGTTCCAGGTATACTTTTTATTAAATTCATGATTCCAGTTAACTGATACTATGCTGTTACCCCATTTAAGCAGGTTATTCTGATTGATGCCATCCTGCACCATATTATATTTATCCCTGCCATAATAAGCTGTAAGGGAAAGCATATCACGCGGGGAAAGGTCAAAACTTATCCCTGCATTCAGATCATAGAAATTATATGAATTATCCTTGTTGAAGAAAGTTTTATTCTTTACCATGCTGCTTATTACAGGCTCTACGAAAAGATCAAGGTATGTATGTCTTGCCCCAAGTATTAAGGTGCCTTTTTTACCGAACACGGGAACAGATACAGTCAGACGTGATGCCACAAGCCCGACGCTTCCCATTACTTCGACCGAATCCTTATTGCCCTTGTAGCTCTTTATCATGATCACTGATGATAATTTTCCGCCATACCTTGCCGGAATGCCGGATTTGGTAATGCTGACATCCCTGACCATTTCCGGATTGAAAACAGAGAAAAATCCAAGCAGATGTCCCGGATTATATATCAGAGCATTATCATAAAGGGTAAGATTTTGATCAGAACCTCCTCCTCTGACATAGAATCCCACGTTCCCCTCTGAACCCGATTGTACACCCGGAGTCAGGCGCAGAAGTCCCAGAGGATCGGTTTCTCCCAGCAGAGTCGGTATTTTCGCTATCTCTGTCCTGGTTATGACGAATTTACCCATCTCTGAAGAAGATACACGGTCTTCAGAACCATCTGATGTAATTTTCACCTCATCTAAAGAGATTGCCTCAGGTTTCAGATAAAATGATATTTCAACATCTTCAGTTACATGAATAACTGTATCAATAGTCTTAAATCCAAGGTGGGATATTACAAGATTATTATTGCCTTCAGTCAGGAGTATCCTGAACGATCCTTCCCGGTCAGTCATTAATCCTTTTAAAGACGATTTCTCCTGAACCGATACATCGTTAAGTATTTGATTTGTAGTCTTGTTAAAAACTTTCCCTCTCAAAGTGATTTCCTGGGATAGCAAACTGCCGGAGGTGAGTAAAAGAATTATGAATAAATAACACAATTTTTACCGGGTGCCGGATAATGGATCGGTTTAGATTTGTAACCAGAGATGGGTCTCTCACTGTGCCGGATTGAAAATTATGCAAATTTATGAATATTTCTGTTGCGCCTGCCAGAAGCTCTTTACATGTTTGTAAATAAACATCAGGCTGAAAATTGAAGGAATAATTCAATATGAAATTGCAGTTTGTGAATACAAAACCAAGAAGTATGATACTTATACATTTATTGCCATCGGCATCTCAGTTATACCATTGTACGGCCTTATACATTCGACGATAAATAAAAACAGCGTTACTAAAAGGATGAAAAAGACTTTTTAACAGGATGATTTGAAAAATGAGCCCCGGGGAGAGGCTCATTTTTTTTTGATGCCTGCAAATGATCTCGCAGGCCGGGGGAAAAACTCAACAATCTGTTATCTGTATTTCTATAGCTATAAGCAACCTTTTATCTGTTATAAAAGAAGTAAATAATCCTTTTAGTTTCTTTCCTAGTCAATAAGAATGGCTTTCTGACCAACAGAAAGGTTATTTCAGGCAACAAACCTGCCTTTTATTACTTTCAACAGGTAATATGTAATGCAATAATTATTTAGAATTCAGGAGGCTTCCCTGATTATTTTTTGTTGAATCTTCCCAGAAAGGTATTTCTGAAACTGTCACCCAGCGAAGCTTTATTGTTTTCCGAGAGAATTATTTCACCCTGTCTTGTAAAGCTCTGCACATGTCTCAGGTTAACGAGATATGAGTGGTGCACCCTTATAATATTATGTTCACGCAGCAGGTCCTCATACTGCTTGAGGTTCTTTGAGCTGATCACTTTCCTGTTCCCCTCAAGATAAAAATTAGTCAGGTATCCGTCAGCCTTGCACATTATTATTTCATTGACTTTCAGTACTTCAAAACCTTTTATATTTGAGACTACGATTGAAGGCTGGATTGTGCTGTTATCTGCCAGGTTCCTCAGCAATCCAGCGACTTTCTCTGAATCGTAGTTCCAGCTGTTCTCCTTTCGGATCCTTTCCACTGCGGAATTGAGCTCATCTATTTTGACAGGCTTGAGCAGATAATCGGCTGCATTCACCCTGAAGGCTTTTATCGCATATTCGGAGTAGGCAGTGACAAAAATGATCCTGAAGTTTATTTTACTGAACATCTTCAGAAGATCGAATCCCTTTCCGTCTGGCATCTCAATGTCGAGAAAGACAACATCAGGACCATGTTTCTGGATTGCCCTGAATGCTGATTTTACTGATGATGCTGTGGCCACAACTTCGACATCGGTGCAGAAATCCCTCAGGTAGTTGCACATCACATCTCTTGATGGAGCTTCATCGTCAACCACAATTGCCCTTATCATGACTTTCTTATTTTAGCCGGTTTGGCCGGTATGTCTATTTCAATCCTTGTCCCGGTCTCTTTTCTTTCAGGGTAAAGATCACTTATCCTGATCCTGTAATTAGTCTTTCGAAGTTTCCCCGTTATCTGGAGGCGCTCTTCCACTATACCTATCCCTTTTGGCTTGTGGCTTAAGTTGCTCTCCTTGTTCTTTCAGCGAGGCTTTGCGCCCGACTCCGTCATCCTCAATAATGCACATCAGTCCTTCGGCCCCTGACGGGACAAACCTTATGCTGATCATTCCCTTCCTGTCTTCCAAAGCCCTTACTCCGTGCCATATCGCATTTTCGATGAAAGGCTGGACAATACCGGGGCAAACTTCAATTTCAGGAATATTGTTTAATTCGGATATATTAAGATTATAATCAAATTTGTCACTGAACCGCAAATGTTCAATCCGCAGATAATCTCTCAGCGAATTTATCTCATCTTCGAGAGGAATGAAATCAGAATTCATGTTCGAAAGTAAAGACCTGATGAGTCTCGAGAAATCAGCAATATATCTGTTCGCAGACAACCTGTCGTTGTTTGAAATGAAATAATTTATCGAGTTCAGCGAATTGAATATAAAATGCGGATTCATCTGGCTTCTAAGCGACTGCAGCTTTAGTTCATCCTGGGTGGATATCTGCTTTTGCTTCAGCTGACGTATATAAAGGAAAATTGTGAAAACAATGATACCAACTATCAGCAGGGGCATTGCAATAAGGAATATTCTTGTCTGATAGAAAGTTGGTTTTATCCGGATCGTAATCTGCCTTTGAGCTTTCCAGTCTCCGTTCTGATCTGTGGCCTCAATCAAAAGATCGTACCAACCGGGCCTAAGGTTCGAATAATTGATGTTGCGGTTCTTTGGACCTGTCTCAATCCAGTTCCTGTTGACTCGCGAGAGTCATGTATCGGAAAATTGTCCTGCCAGAATTTACAAAGTCAGTTGAGGAAAAGGAAAGGTGAAAATTGTTTTCTCCCCTTGCCAGTACAATTGTATCACTTTCGTTAAGACCGCCCTGAACGTGTCTTGTATCCCCTGATACCTCAAGATTTGTCAGCAGAAGTCTTTGCCTGGAAACATTTGTCATCGCAAGAGACATGCTGTCGGGACGGAATCTTATAAACCCTCCCATTCCGCCGAAGAAGAACTCCCCGTCATCAGTCTTATACTTTGCTCCGGAGTTAAATTCCGATATTGCAATGCCATCAGTCTCATCAAATGCCATTATATGATCTGACTCCGGATCGATCATCGAGATGCCATCATTGGTTGATACCCAGATGCGACCATTCTTGTCCCGCAGAAGACTATAGGTTGTATTGTTCGATAAACCTTTGGAGGTGGTGTAATACTTAAATGTGCCCTTAATGGTATTGTACCGGCAGACTCCCATGCCAAGAAGGGCAAGCCAGAGGTCACCGTCATCACCGGGAATAATATCTTCAACATTGGTTACACCCGGCGTCACTTTTATTATGGAACCTTTTCCCGTGAAAGTGTTGAATCTTATTAACCTGCTTTCAGACATGCCGGCCCATACTATACCTGAAGTATCAGCGTAAAGCTTGAACATGGCGTCAGGCGCATCATTACTGAATAGTGTCTCAGTTTTTCCCGAAGCAGGATAATATCTCGAAAGATTATTTGTCCCGATATATAGATTTCCATTGGCATCAACTGTCATTGCCCTGTAACCCCGCGCTTCTGCATTATGCTCCGTAAACTTTCCGGTATTATAATTGAAAAACTGAAGAAGCTTGGAGAAATAACCTATCCAGATACCATTTTCAACAGGTATCATCGAACGTATATGACCTGAATAGGAGAGAATCTCACTGTCCAGGTAATCTTTCCCGGAAACAGATCCATCAGGCTTGAATTGAACAATATGATCATAACCCCTGATACCGATCCAGATGTTTCTATCCTTATCCATTATGACAGAATAGACTGCGGGACTCGATGAATCAGGTGAAATTATAAGAGTGTTCGTAAAATATCCCGGAATGAAAGCAACCAATGAAATGCCGAGAGCCACACCTTTGGATGTGAAACTTGAAAACCAGAAAGAGTTCCTTCCATCAGGCATAATTGCTGATGGCCATTTAGCCTGATGATCCGGAATATGAATCAGGTTTTGACTCTCCGGATCAAAATAATAGATCCCTTCGTTTCTCTTACCCCAGCATAAATAGCTTGTATTCGTGAAGTCGTCTTTCGGTATTTCAGAGGAACTGATCTCTTCAAAGATACCTTCAGCCTCATTGAGTCTGAATAGTCCGTCACTGGATAGGATCCATTTTTCACCTGAGGGTAGATTTATAGAATGAGCACCATTCGAAAATGTCAAAATGGATATCAGGTCTGGGATCTTTTCTGATCAAAGAATATTCTTTATATAAAATGAATTCATCAGGAGCGTCTTTTCTGAATTCCCTGATGGTGTTCCCCATGATCCATATTTCGGAGTCATCGAATACTGCAAACCAGTTCCTCTGGCTTTCTACAACAAATGGGCTATTGCCGGTTCCGTTAAGTTTTAATACTCTGCACTCATCCTTCCGGGGTCTCTGATTATAATACTGCTGCTGCACAGAATTAAAAGATTACCTGAATTGTCTGTCGAAACATTGTTGATGAAGTCCAGGGGGGTGCTATCAATGGATCTCAATTTGCTGAAATCATCTGAATAACGGTTATAATGAACCAGTTCTCTTGTGTCAGTCATTATCCACAGATTATTGCATCTGTCGACATGAAGGGTGCTGACTGAGAAATATGGAATTGATGTTGAATCATCAGGCTCATGATAATAGTTTCTGAATTCATGCCCGTCGAACCTGCTCAGCCCGTCCCATGTACCAACCCATAGAAATCCGGAACTGTCCCGGGCTAATAGCCCTTACATTGTTATGAGGCAGTCCGTCAGAAGTTGTATATGACTTTACAGTGAAATTCTGACCGAAAAGATTGCCGGCAAAAATCAACAGACATGCTTAAGAAGAGATATTACTTTTCCGCAACATGGGCCAGCATCAAGATAATTCACAAAAGAAAGCTATTTTTGAGATTTTAAAGAATAAAGGAACAAAAAAGTCAATTTCCTGATATGGATTTCAAACTGGTATCAGATTTCGTTCCAACAGGTGATCAGCCCGAAGCTATCGAACAGCTTGCGGATGGCCTTCGCAAAGGTGTCCCGTTTCAGACACTGCTTGGTGTCACCGGTTCCGGGAAGACTTTTACTATCGCAAATGTTATTGAGAAGGTCAAAAGGCCTGTTCTTGTGCTTAGTCACAACAAAACTCTTGCCGCACAGCTTTACGGGGAGTTCAGACAGTTCTTTCCTGAAAACAGTGTAGAATATTTTGTTTCATATTACGATTATTATCAGCCGGAAGCCTATCTTCCTGTCTCCGACACATATATCGAAAAAGACCTTTCGATAAATGAGGATATCGAAAAACTAAGGCTCAGCACAACTTCATCACTTCTTTCAGGAAGGAAAGATGTAATTGTAGTATCCTCAGTGTCATGTCTTTACGGCATCGGCAATCCTGACGATTTTCATTCCAAGCACTGTGCAAATAATCAAAGGGCAGAACATAGCCAGAAACTATTTTCTGAGAAAGCTTGTCGATAGCCTCTATTCACGCAATGAGATGGAATTCAGGCATGGAACATTCAGGGTAAGGGGCGATACTGTGGATATTTTTCCCGCCTATGCTGACATTGCGGTAAGGGTGATTTTTTTCGGGGACCAGATCGAGGAGATAAGCACCTTCGACCCGTTAAGCGGCAACAGGCTGGAAGTACTTAATGATTATATCATTTATCCTGCAAATATCTTTGTCACCACACGCGACAGGATCAACCAGGCTATAAGCTTCAATCCAGGATGACCTGGTGAAACAGGTGACTCATTTCAACGATATCGGGAAAAAGGAAGAGGCAAGGAGACTGGAACAGAGAGTCTCTTATGACCTTGAAATGATAAAAGAGCTTGGGTATTGCAGCGGAATAGAAAACTATTCGCGATATTTTGACGGCCGCAAATCGGGAACCAGGCCATTCTGTCTTCTGGATTATTTCCCTGAAGATTTCATAACGGTCATTGATGAGAGCCATGTCAGCATTCCGCAGATAAGGGGAATGTTCGGTGGTGATCATTCCCGCAAGCAGACTCTTGTGGAATATGGATTCCGGCTTCCTGCAGCCCTTGATAACAGACCGATGCGGATCGAAGAGTTCGAGTCGCTTACCGGTCAGATTATTTTTGTCAGCGCCACACCGGCAGATTATGAGCTGGAAAAGAGCGAAGGCGTATTTGTCGACCAGGTAATAAGACCTACAGGTTTGCTGGATCCTCCGATAGAGGTAAGGCCAAGCATGAACCAGATCGACAATCTGATGGATGAGATCAGGGAGAGGACAAAAGCCGGCGAGCGCACCCTCGTGACAACCATCACAAAGCGCATGGCTGAGGAGCTTACAGCTTACCTGTCTGAGATTCGATATCAGGTGCCGCTATATCCATTCTGATATTGATACCATTGAACGCATCGAAATAATGGAGGGACTGAGGATCGGTGAATTTGATGTTCTTGTGGGTGTCAACCTCCTGAGGGAAGGACTCGACCTTCCTGAAGTTTCTCTTGTGGCCATCCTGGATGCGGACAAGGAAGGATTCCTGAGATCTTCCCGGTCGCTTACCCAGACAGCAGGAAGAGCTGCACGCAACCTTCACGGAAAAGTCATAATGTATGCCGATACGGTAACCGGGAGCATGCAGCTGACAATCAATGAAACCAACAGGCGCCGGGAAAAACAGCTGAAATACAACGAGGCTATGGGTATAACTCCGGCACAGATAGTCAGGAAAACAGGTTCCGCGCTTACCGGGCTCAGCAGAAAAGGTGTTGCAGTTAAGGCATATATAGAACCTGAGCGTCCTGATATCGCTGCAGATCCGGTTATAAAGTACATGAACAGCGAGGCGCTGGAAAAAGCAATCGAAAAATCCAGGAAGAGCATGGAAAAGGCTGCATCAGAGCTCAACTTCATCGAAGCAGCCCGGTTCAGGGATGAGATGTCTGACCTTCAGAAGCTGCTGAGGAATAAACAGGGATAGGAGTGGATCAGTTCCCGTTTCTTGTTGCCATCCAGTCGCTTTTTGTTGACTCATTGGAAACAGTGCCGGTCATTTTGTTGCCTTCGACACGGCCTATATAAAGATCACCGTTTATTCTGAATGTAATATCGTTGCCGCTGAGCCGTCCGTCCGTTATGGAAGTCACTTTCTGACCGGTGATGTAATTGCCAAACACCATCTGGAATTGCTGCTTAAATGAAAGCTCATAATTGCCAAGTTGCCAGAAACCATCCACTTTTGCCGGTACAATCCACATGAGCGCCGTGTTCCAGCTGTTCCAGTTCTCATCGGTTGTTACTTCAAAATCAGCTTCCCATTCTCCCATCGTGAAAGTGTTCGATACAATTCGGGTGCCCGGCTTAAGATCGAGCAGGCGAGGCCTGAGCTTCAGGTTTATTTCGGGAAGGAGGAACATCGTTATTACAGTTGCTTTCGACAGGTCATACTCATAGAGATCGGCTTCTATGAATTCAACCATGCTGCTCACCCCTTCCTGGGCTGCATTTCTTTTTGACAAAACCACCATATCCGGGTTGTATTCGATTCCAACAGCATGCGCTCCCAGCTTGGCTGCAGCAATTACGGTTCGGCCGTCACCTGATCCGAGGTCAATGACATAATCCTCCGGAGTGACCTTTGCCAGCTTCAGCATACCATCCACAAGTTCAGCAGGCGTGGGCACCCAGACAACATCTTTCCCCTGTTGTCCTACTTCGGGAACATATCCGGTATCTGTCCGGTTCTCCTGTCCTGAAATTCCGGACCAGAAGAAGAGCAATAAAAGTGTGAGTAAAAAGCGGATTGTCATGTTAAGTGATTTCATTCAGCCCTCCCTGGTTTAAATGCATAAATAAGAAAGTGATTAAAATTACCTATTTTTCTTAATAACTGATAAGCGAAATGACATGTTTTGCAATTGAAATGCATGAAGTCAGTCCGGGTGATTCCATCCCTATCAGGTTAATGAATCCCGGATTTCCTCTTTCTGACTCTTCACGGATATAAAAGTCCCGCACAGGTTCTCCCGGTTTCTGGGTTTTAGGCCTTATTCCTGCCATTTCGGGAGCAATATCGTCGAACTCAAGGAAGGGAAGGAATTTTCTGGCCGATTTCCAGAAAGCTTCCTGTTTACCGGCATCAACTTTATAATCATAAATATTTGATTCGAGATAAGTTACATCGGGTCCAAGCCTTACTCCTCCACCCATGTCGATTGTTACATGAATGCCAATTCCTTCAAGGTTGGTATGAGGTACCGGATAGACGAGTCTGTTGAGGAGCCTGTTCTTAGGGGGCTTTATCCTGAAATATTCACCCTTGCAAAATTGTATTGTCAGTCTTTCATCCTTCATCCCCGCCATTTCTGAGACTTTGTCTGAGGTAAGTCCTGCCGCATTGATTACAACACGGGTTGTAAAGCTGTAATTTTTTTTGTCCGCATCCAGCACGATAATCTCGTATCCAATGTCCTTTTTTTTGATACCAGTGACCTCGGTTCCATAAACTATCTGGCCTCCATTGTTAATTGTATTGATTTCGAATCGCTTCATTAAAGAGTGGGAGTCGATAATCCCGGTTGTAGGTGACCAGAGGGCTTTCAAAGCAAAGATCTCCGGTTCCAGCTTATTGATCTGATCGTGGTCCAGGACATCAAGCATCGACTCCATTACCTGCAGCAGTATTCTTAATGCCGTCAATTACGGAAATCTCTTTTTCATCGGTGGCTACGATAAGTTTGCCGCAATTTCTATATGGTATTCCGTACTCTTTGCAATATTCATAAAGCAGGTTCTTGCCTTCGACGCAGAGCTTCGCCTTGAGGCTTCCCTTCGGATAGTAAATACCAGCATGGATCACCTCGCTGTTACGGCTGCTGGTCTCCTGACCGAAGGTTCCATATTTTTCAATGACAAAGACATCCGAAAATTTCTCCGATGCCTTTTCAGCTATCGCCAGGCCTATGACCCCTGCACCTATAACGGTAATTTCTGTATCCATCTCTCAAAAATAAGAGAAAATTCATATACGGATGAATCATTGTAGAAAGTTGTTATTGAAAAAAACTAACTTTAAATCTTAATTTTATTCAAACAGATGAGAAACCTTCATATACCGGTTCTTTCCCTGTCTCTTTTATTAATCTCGTGCAGTTCCAGGGAGCAAGTCCCGATAGACCGGTTTGCCGTTCTTACGCGCCACAATATCCATAACTCGGTGATCGACAGCCTTAGTTCTCTTTCCGTCGGCAATGGAGAATTTGCTTTTACAGTGGATGTAACAGGACTGCAGACCTTTCCTGATTTCTATGCAAGAGGCATACCTCTCGGAACCATGTCTGAATGGGGTTGGCATACTGATCCAAATCCTGAGAATTTTAATCTTTCAGATGTTTACAGGACCTATCAGGTTCATGGCAGGCCTGTAGATTATGTACATCAGTTCAGGGCGGCTGATGGGCCCAGAAAAGCGGCTGCGACAGAGTGGCTGAGGGCAAATCCGCATAAAGTACACCTTGGAATGATCGGAATGCAGCTTATCAGGAAGGATGGAGAAGTTGCAGCAATAACTGATATAACCGATAACAGCCAATCGCTGTATCTGGCAACAGGATCGATTGAAAGTTCTTTTTCGGTTGAGGGCACACCAGTGAATGTATTGACGGTTTGTCACCCTGAACAGGATATGATCTCAGCGAGGATAGAATCAGGTCTGATAGGTGAGGGCAGGCTTAAATTAAAGATCTCTTTTCCTTCAGCATTTGCCCAGTGGTCAGGATATGACCTAAATTCACCTGATAAGCATGAAACCAGGATCATCCGCAATGATCCTGACGTCACTGTATTTGAAAGAATCCAGGATAACGACAGGTATTATGTTACTGTCCTTCATAAGAATGGAGCATTAAAAGAATCATCCCGTCACAATTATTATGTGGAACCGATATCTGCTGGTTCGATATTTGAATTCTCCTGCCGATTCAGCAAAAAGCAGATTGATAGTGAGCCGGATGATTTTGAAGCTGTTCATGAAGCCAGCCGTAAAGCATGGGAAAATTTCTGGATGAGCGGAGGCACGGTTGATTTCTCGGAATGTTCTGATCCGAGGGCTTTTGAGCTGGAAAGAAGGGTCCTTTTATCTCAATATCTGACGAAGATCCAATGCAGCGGATCGTTGCCGCCGGCTGAGACAGGGCTGACGTACAACAGCTGGTTTGGGAAATTCCATCTTGAAATGCACTGGTGGCATGCAGCTCATTTTGCATTATGGCAAAGGGAAGAGGTCCTGGAAAGGCAGATGAATTATTATTCGGATATTATCGGGAATGCCCGACAGACTGCCCTGCATCAGGGATATAAAGGATCAAGGTGGCCCAAAATGACTGATCCTGAAGGCCGTGAAAGCCCCAGCAGTGTGGGCACTTACCTTATCTGGCAACAGCCACACCCCATATTCTTTGCCGAGCTGCTTTATCAGAATGCCGGAAAAAAGAAGGAAATCCTTGAAAAGTACCGGGAGATCGTCTTCGAAACTGCTGATTTCATGGCTTCCTATGCATGGTTCGACACAACCGGCAACAGATATGTTCTGGGTCCGGTTCTTATCCCTGCTCAGGAAAGCCTGAATAAGGAGACTACCATTAATCCTGTCTTTGAAACGGTTTATTGGTATTGGGGACTTAAAACTGCCCTCGAATGGAAGAAGCGGCTGGGAGAGAAGCCTGATCCTCTATGGCGGGATATCGTTAGAAAAAATTCCGGACCTGACGGTACAGGATGGCTTGTATCTGTGTTCGGAGGATACGAAGGATTCATACCGGAATCCGAGATATATGAGCGATCACCCGATAGTATCAGGCATCAGCGGGGTTCTGCCTGGAACCAGGCTGGTCGATAAAAAAATACTTGGCAATTCTCTCGATACGATTCTGAAGAAGTGGAACTGGCAAACTACGTGGGGATGGGACTTCCCGATGCTGGCAATGTCGGCTGCATCAATAGGCAGGGAAGAGCAGGCTGTCGATTTTCTGCTTATGGATGCTCCGAAAAATCGTTATCTTGCAAATGGCCACAATTACCAGGATGCCAGACTGGCATTATATTTGCCGGGTAATGGTGGACTGCTTACCGCAGTTGCAAAAATGTGTGTTCAGGACCAGTTCCCTCATAACGGGAAATGGAATGTAAAGTGGGAGAACCTAAACAAATATGTTCAATGAATAAGTTAAAAATTGCCATTATGAAGAAGTTAACCTTTAAGAATCTTTTCAGAATATCAGTGGTACTCTTTTTTTCAGGGTTGCCTGTTTTTCTTCAGGGGCAGGTAACATCCACAGGAGAAATGCCGCAGTACCTTTTCGGAGAATTCTCCAAATGCGATGTACTGATGAAAGGCGGGAAAATTAACAATACCACGATGAACTATAATACGGTTACCGAAAAAATGGTCTTCATCAATAACGACACATATTATGATCTGACAAATCCAGAGGCGGTGGATACAGTCATGCTTAACGGATGCAAATTTGTACCGGTCGGCAAATCTTTCTATGAAGTACTCGTCTCATGGCCTATAGCGCTGTTCGTTCAGCATAAGGGAACCCTGGCATCTGCAGGAAAAGCTGTAGGGTATGGTGGTACGTCGCAGACAGCTTCAACGACATATATTTCAAATATTCAGCTGTCAGGTCAGCAATACAACCTTAAATTACCATCAGAATTTGTCGTCAATCCATCCAATGTTTACTGGTTGAGGATAGGTGATAAATGGTCGGATTTTATAAATGAAAAGCAATTTATCAGCCTCTTCCCCGACAAGGCTTCAGTAATAAAAAGCTTCATAAAAGAGAATCGAATAAAAATTGACAAGCCAAAGGATCTGGAATTGCTTGTAAGGTTTTGTGCAACATTATAATCCGGATTCCTGTTCTACCGGTTGTTTCCAGGAGGATGTCATCCGTCAATTCAAAATGACAATCCGTAAACTGAAACAAGCATGCTCTTTCAGAAACATTTATATTTAATACGTTAACATACCTGATCTGTTTAACTTAAGTGCAAATGTTTCCTTATGTTATCCAATACTTAATGCCTGGGTTATGAAGAGGATGATTAAGACGGTAATAATATTGTTGTGCTACACAGCAACAGCCTGGCCGGGAGCAGGCCAATCTGTATCAATTAAAAGAAATTCCGGATCAGCCGGGGTTATGGGTAATACTGCGGATACTGCATGGGTCAATTATTATATAAGGAAGGGCTTTTCGCAATTAGCCAAACCAACCTTTAACCTGGCAAAGGTCCTTGCTTATATCGACACCGCTTGCCTGGTATGCGAGAAGCAGGAAGTCGATTATCCTCCTTCACTGCATCTTCTCAGGGCTGAATATTATTATGAAACAGGCGATTTCAGCAAATCGGAAACAGAAGCCACTCAGGCGGTCAGGAAAGCCGGACATGACATGGAATATCTCCTCCAGGCAAAGTCTCTGATCTTTCTCGGAAGATATTATCAGCGAACCGGATTCTATCAGGAGAGTGTCGAAAGCTATGACAAAAGCATTGCACTTGCTGATGAAAAAAATCTGAAGGGCATCCGGCAAAAAGCATGTGAGGGAAAGGCATCAGTCTACAAATCAGTGGGTGATCTCAAGGCGTACAGTGATAACCTCACACTTATGGTTAATGCATCTCTTAATGACAAAGATACTCTCACAGCCGAAGTGGGGCTCCTAACGCTTGGTACATTATTCACTGAGGACCTCAGGGATTACAGGATGGCAAATTCGACTCTTAGGGAGTGCATCAGGCTATCACTTGCAAGGAAGGATACATTATATGCTTCATGGGCCATGGCGAATTCAGGCTGGAATTTTTATCGTGAAAAAATGTATGATTCCGCTCTTGTTTATTACAAGAGGGCCCTTGGTTACAGTTCCCCGACGGATTACTACGGAATTACCTCCAATGCATTGGGTAACCTGGGTACCATTTATCGTGACCTGGGAGACCATAATACGGCATTGAAATACTATTCAAAATCACTTTCACTGGCAAAATCGACCAAGAATTCTACAGTGCTTTCATGGGTTTACAAGGATTTGAGTGATCTTTATCTTTCAAAGGCTGATACCTCGAAAGCCTATGATGCATTTGTTCTTTACAAGCAGTTCGACGATTCGGTCAGAGCTCAGAAGAGCACACTTGGATTGGCAGAGGCAAGGATCAGATATGATGCCGATGCACATAATAAGGAGATAGCGCTTCTCTCCATGCGGCTTAAAAATAACCGTATTCTCAATACTGGATTTACAATCGTGGTCATAGCCCTTATCGCGATCGGGCTCCTTCTTCTCAGAAGCTATAAGCTTAACGAGAGGAGAAGAATAAGTGAGATGAATCACAAGATCTCGGAAATCACCCAGGCTAACCTGCGCCAGCAGATGAATCCTCATTTTATTTTTAACACGCTCAATTCGATTCAATATTATATGTATCAGCATGATACACTTGCAACCAATAATTACCTTACGAAGTTCTCAAGCCTTATGCGCAAGGTGCTGGATAATTCACAGCATACATCGGTGCCACTCCGGGACGAGCTGGATGCATTGAATCTGTATCTTGAACTTGAATGCCTGAGATTCAAGGATAAATTTGAATTCAGGATAACAGTCGATGAGGAGATAGATTCGCTCATGTACAAGGTTCCTACAATGCTCATTCAGCCATATGTGGAAAACTCCATCTGTCATGGCCTTATTCCAATGGAAAGGAAGGGCTTTGTGCATATTGACCTCAAGCTTGAAAAGGATCACTTGATTTGTATTATTGAGGATAACGGAATAGGCCGTGAAGCTGCCAGTGAAATAAGAAAGAAGAAGGAAACGAATCATAATTCACTTGGCACACGTATAACAACATCAAGACTTGAACTTGTAAACGCCCTGTATGGTACCAGCCTCAATACTGTGTATACAGATCTTAAGAATGAAAAGGGAGAGGCCGAGGGTACACGTGTTGAGATACAAATTCCAATTCTGACATGATGAAGAAGCTGAAAACTGTGATCATAGATGATGAGCCGAATGCGGTCGAATTCATTTATTCTGTGATAGGGGACCACTGTCCTGAGCTGGAAGTAGTGGGTAAAGCCTATAATGTAACAGGAGGTATCAAAAAGATAGAAGAGCTTAAGCCTGACCTGGTATTTCTCGATGTCGAGATGCCAAATGGAACCGGCTTCGATCTTCTGTCGCATTTCCCTGAGAAGGAATTCGATGTGGTTTTCATTACGGCATTCAACCATTACGCAATCAAGGCTATTAAATTCAGCGCCGTTGATTATATCCTGAAACCACTTAACATTGGGGAGTTTATTGAGGCCGTAAAGAAAGTTCTCCAAAAACGATCTGTCTCCTCCACCTTCGGCAACGAGAACTTTAAGGTCCTTATGGAAAACCTGAAATCTCCCATTCCTTCACGCCTGGCAATCCCGACTGCCGACGGAATGGAATATCTTAATCCGAAGGAGATTATCAGGATCGAGGCTGACCGGAGCTATTCCTGGTTTTTTCTCGCTGGCAGCCGGAAAATACTTGTTTCCAGGAATCTCAAGGAGTTCCAGGATCTGCTGAGCGACCGTTACTTTTTCAGGTCTCATAATTCGCACCTTATCAACCTGAAATATGTACGGAAGTTTGTTCGCAAGGAGGGGGGTTATATAGAAATGCAGGACGGTGAGCAGATCCCCATTTCAAGAAACAGGAAGGATCTATTCCTGGTTCACATGTCAAGATTCAAAGGGTAAAAAAAGAAAGAGGCCGTTGCCGGCCCCTTTTGTTAACAAAACCTGATCTGCGGCTAAAAAGCCTTTTCAACCATCCTACTTCACTGCTGTCATGCTTGCATTGTCGTTAAGCAGGAATGGGAAGTAAGCTGCGATAAGTCTCGCAGCATCAATTTCCGGCTGCTGGCCAGGGCCAAGGACTTTCTGATGGAAATACTGCTCCCTGTTAAGGAATTCATCGGTTGTCTTGTACCCTTCCTTCTCAAATGACTTGTCCAGCCTTTCAACACCGAAGTATACCGGGTTGCAGACATACTGCACTGAGAGTTTGTCGGAGAGAACAACATACCTCCTGCATTTCTCCTCCTTGCAGACGATAAGTGTCACTTCCATAGGAGTGTTTTCATAGCTGATCGTGTAGGCCTGACAGTCATTTCCCTTCAGTGCGATGGGATTATCGACTGTTTCGATCTTGTAGGTTCCAAGTGGTGAAAAGGTTTGTCCTTTTGCAACTACTTTCTTTCCGAATGTCACAGTACTGATCAATGCTAATAGTACTGTCATTAAAATCATTTTTTTCATGGCTCGAAGAATTTAATTTTAAAATTTCAAAAAACTCTTTTAACTGTCCGTATTCTTTTAACTGTCCGATTGAATTCTGAACTTTATCCCGAAATTATACCAATGGCAAATAGCAGAAAACAGCTAATCCACAGGTGGTTGATTTGGATTGACGGATGGTATGAAAAATGGCAATAAGAGCCCTTGAAAAACCAAATACTCAGTCTTCCGTCTTCCGACTTCGGTCCCCGGTATTCAGAGAGATCAGTTCACATACCTGAATCTCCATTCAGAGTATTTCGTGGTTCTTATCTGATCTATGACTTCATAAACGGTTCTTACCCAGTGATTCCTGAAGCTTATGCCGTTCGCATTGCCCGACATTCTCTCGGTAAAGAGCACATTACGGTCGGCGAGAGTGAAGAATGTCACCCACATTGTGCCTTTCTCCCTGGTTTTATCGAAGGTTTCCATAAAGAATACCAGCCCTATGCCTTCTTTATTTTCAGTCCTGTATTGTTTCACCAGGACGGAGATCGCTTCTTCATTCAGCCTGGGTTCTTCATTGTTGCTTGAATACGCAACAGCCTTGCCGGGATCCAATCCGGAATTGAGCATTTTAACGATTTCAAGGTTGTATGGAACCTCATCCTTCCGGAGAGCAGCTTCAAAGTTATATTTGGATCTTTCTGAAATAACAACCATGTTTATATCATCGAACAGGGAAATCAGTTCACTCTCATCGACAGTTCCCAGGGGACCTAACAGCCTGACCTGTGTAAAATCGAGTCCCAGCCAGACGATTCTCGGGCCATTGCGGACAAAGATATCCTGACGGCTTTGCGAAAGGCCGTAATTATGAATCGAAATTATCAAAACGGCAAGTGTAAGTGCTTTTCTGATGATGGCAATGTTCTTCATGACAACTGAATTAAATTGATTATGAACCGTTCCGAAGAAGAAGCTAAATTACGAAATATTTGTTATTGTTTCAAAAAACAAGATTCAGAATTCTACTGACAATCCCCGCAAGCAAGATCGCAAACAGGATTTCCAGGAAACAGATGGCCAGTGCTTTTTTCCATCCGTAATCTTTCCAAAGAACGGATATTGTTGCCACGCACGGAACATAAAACATACTGACAATGGCCAGCGTGATCATTTGCTGTGATGTAAGTGCATTGGAAAAGTCAGCCCCAGAATTGCAATAAATCATTAAAATGGGTGATACAAATAGAAAGCTGAAATTCACTCTATGATGCCAAAATATATTTGACTTATATAGTGTTTGTTTCGTATCTTTAACTTACTAATTCATTCACTGATCCAATATTTTAGTTTTAAAATCTAAAGTAATAATATGGAACAAAAATGTAAGGTACTTTGTATCATGGTCCTGTGTAGTTATCTTATGGTCTCGCTGCAAGGTCAGCAAACCATACCTGCAACGGGTGGAACTGCAACAGGAAGCGGAGGCACAGTAAGCTATACAATAGGCCAGGTTACTTACCAGACGTTTTCAGGAACAGATGCTTCAGTAGCTCAGGGAGTCCAGCAGCCTTACGAAATCTCCGTTGTAACCGCTGTCGGAAATACTGAAGGAATTGTACTTGAGTATAAGGTTTACCCAAATCCGGCTCATGGATTGATAAGGCTTACCATTAAACCCTTTGATGACGGGAATTTTAAGTATTGGCTTTATGACATAAACGGGATATTGCTTCAGGATAAGAAGATTTTAAGCGAGGAAACCGAAATCTCATTGGAGAGTTTAACCCCGGCAGTATACTTTCTGAAGGTGTTAAAAGATAATAAGGAAGTTAAGGTATTTAAGATCGTTAAAAAATAGTTCATGAAAAAGCTATTTACGCTCTTTGTGATTATAGCATTGCCGGTAATTGTTTTTGGGCAATCACCTCAAAGGATGAGTTATCAGGCTGTGGTGCGCAATACAAGCGGTGTGCTGATGGCCAGCCAGTCTGTAGGGATGAGGATAAGCATCCTTCAGGGCTCTGCCACAGGAACAGCCGTTTATGTGGAAACCCACACTACGACGACCAATGCAAATGGACTTGCCACTATTGAAATAGGAGGAGGGACATATCGTTTCAGGATCATTTTCAGGAATTGCCTGGTCAAATGGTATATATTTTATCAAGACCGAAACGGACCCGTCCGGAGGTACAAGCTATACCATTACAGGCACAAGCCAGATATTGAGCGTGCCATATGCCTTATATGCAAAAACGGCAAAAACAGCAGATTACAATGACCTGACAAATAAACCTTCTTTATTTGACGGAACATGGACAAGCCTGACAGGTAAACCCTCGTTTGCAACTGTGGCTACAAGTGGGAGCTATAATGATCTGGCTTAACAGGCCGACGCTATTTGATGGCTCATGGTCGAATATTACCGGGAAACCTGCAACTATTTCAGGTTATGGAATTACAGATGCCATGAGCACATCACATGCAACAAATAGTATTACATCAGCAATGATTACAAACTGGAATACCGCCTATGGCTGGGGTAATCATTCCGGACTTTATAAATTAAATTCCTATGTTCCTGCCTGGAGTGAAATAACTGGTAAACCTACTTTTTCTGCTGTTGCAACAAGTGGGACATTCGCAGATTTATTATCCAAGCCTACTACTTTGACCGGTTATGGGATAATAAATGCCATGAGCACATCGCATGCGGCTAACAGTATTACATCAGCAATGATGTTAAACTGGAATACCGCTTATGGCTGGGGAAACCATGCAGGACTCTATCGTCCTATTACTTATGTTCCTGCATGGAGTGAAATTACAAGTAAACCAACAACGGTATCCGACTTTGGAATTACCGATGCTGTCAGAACACAGGAACTCAAACCATCACAGGAACAACAACTTTTAAAGGGACGACACCTGATATGGAACAAGCCCTATTTGAGGTTAAGAACAAGGATGGTCAGACAATCTTTGCAGTTTACAATGAGGGAGTAAGGATCTGGGTGGCAGATGGGGCAAAAGGGACAAAAGGAGGCTTTGCTGTTCAGGGATTTGACACGAAAACTGACTATATGGTAATTAAGCCTGACAGCGCCAATTTTTATGTCCGGGAAATAACACCGACGTTTTCATCATCATTCAATATTATTGGCGTTAAGCAGAATTTGGTGCGAAAATCACTTATGTTCGCCAGATCAGATACTATGAGTGTATCAGGAGTAATGAACCTGCAAAGCAATTTGCTGGTACAGGGGAATCTTAATATTGCAGGGACAATTTATAATAAAGTTACAGATGTGGATGGGAATAGTTATAACACTATTGTGATAGGGACCCAGACGTGGATGGCTGAAAACCTGAAAACCACAAAGTATAACGATGGTACGAGCATTCCTTTAGTGACCAGCAGTACAACATGGGGTACACTTTCAACACCAGCATATTGCTGGTTTAATAATGATGAAGCCGCTAATAAAGCAACTTATGGAGCATTATATAACTGGTACGCAGTAAACACTGGTAAGCTATGTCCTGCCGGATGGCATATACCAAATAATACAGAATGGACGACTTTAACTGATTATCTGGGTGGCCAAAGTATTGCCGGCGGTAAATTAAAGGAAACAGGCACAACACATTGGACCACCCCAAACACAGGGGCAACAGATGAAGTTTACTTTACTGCTCTTCCGGCTGGTGCACGTGGCGGTGCCGGTGAATTTAACATTCTTGGAAGCTATGGCTACTGGTGGACTTCTGTTGCTCATTCTGTTGATCCATTATTCGCCTGGGGCTTTATTCTCGCATATAACACAACAGCAGTTACACGTGCCGATTACTATTATAAGAGGGACGGATTCTCTGTCCGTTGTATCAAGAATTAATTATTCAATTTGTAAGATTACTTACCAACTTATGAATAAATCAATGCCAAAGTTGCTCAGGGACTTCAGCAGCTTCATGAAAAAGCTATTTACCCTCTTTGTGATTATAGCATTGCCGGTAATTGTTTTTGGGCAATCACCTCAAAGGATGAGTTATCAGGCTGTAGTGCGCAATACAAGCGGTGTGCTGATGGCCAGCCAGTCTGTAGGGATGAGGATAAGCATCCTTCAGGGCTCTGCCACAGGAACAGCCGTTTATGTGGAAACCCACACTACGACGACCAATGCAAATGGACTTGCCACTATTGAAATAGGAGGAGGGACAATCGTTTCAGGATCATTTTCAGGAATTGCCTGGTCAAACGGTATATATTTTATCAAGACCGAAACGGACCCGTCCGGAGGTACAAGCTATACCATTACAGGCACGAGCCAGATATTGAGCGTGCCATATGCCTTATATGCAAAAACGGCAAAAACAGCAGATTACAATGACCTGACAAATAAACCTTCTTTATTTGACGGAACATGGACAAGCCTGACAGGTAAGCCCTCGTTTGCAACTGTAGCTACAAGCGGGAGCTATAATGATCTGGCTAACAGGCCGACGCTATTTGACGGCTCCTGGTCAAATATTACCGGGAAACCTGCAACTATTTCAGGTTATGGCATAACAGATGCCATGAGCACAACACATGCGGCTAACAATATTACATCAGCAATGATGTTAAACTGGAATACCGCTTATGGCTGGGGAAACCATGCAGGACTCTATCGTCCAATTACTTATGTTCCTGCATGGAGTGAAATTACAAGTAAGCCAACAACGGTATCTGGCTTTGGAATTACCGATGCTGTTGTCACAACATCAGGAACTCAAACCATCACAGGAACAACAACTTTTAAAGGGACGACACCTGATATGGAACAAGCCCTGTTTGAGGTTAAGAACAAGGATGGTCAGACAATCTTTGCAGTTTACAATGAGGGAGTAAGGATCTGGGTGGCAGATGGAGCAAAAGGGACAAAAGGAGGCTTTGCTGTTCAGGGATTTGACACGAAAACTGACTATATGGTAATTAAACCTGACAGCGCCAATTTTTATGTCCGGGAAATAACTCCGACGTTTTCATCATCATTTAATATTATTGGCGTTAAGCAGAATTTGGTGCGAAAATCTCTTATGTTCGCCAGATCAGATACTATGAGTGTATCAGGAGTAATGAACCTGCAAAGCAATTTGCTGGTACAGGGGAATCTTAATATTGCAGGGACAATTTATAATAAAGTTACAGATGTGGATGGGAATAGTTATAACACTATTGTGATAGGGACCCAGACGTGGATGGCTTGAAAACCTGAAAACCACAAAGTTTAACGATGGTACAAGCATTCCATTGGTAACCAGTGGTACTACATGGGGTACACTTTTAACACCAGCTTATTGCTGGTATAATAATGATGAAGCCGCTAATAAAGCAACTTATGGAGCATTATATAACTGGTACACAGCAAACACAGGTAAGCTATGTCCATCAGGATGGCATATACCAAGTGATGCTGAATGGACAACATTCACTGACTTATTTGGAGGTCTGAGTGTAGCAGGGGGAAAATGAAAGAAGCAGGGACATCTCATTGGATAAGCCCGAATACAGGGGCCACCAACGAAAGTGGTTTTACCGGACTTCCTGCCGGTTACCGCGATAAAACATCAGGATTTTTGAATATTGGCACCTATGCGCTCTGGTGGGCTTCAACCGGAATCAATAGCACTGACTCCTGGGGCAGAGGTCTGTATAATCTCGATGCAACTGTTTACAGGTATAATTACTACAATAATCATGGTTTCTCTGTCCGTTGCATCAAGAATTAACTGATCAGTGGAATATTTATTATGTGCCCCGGGATCAGTTTCGGGAGCTTTTACGTTCCGCGATAAAAAATCCTTTTTGATCCTGGCCGGAGAAACTAATCTTAAGTCAAATAAATTGCTGTTTGTATAATTATCTCTTAACTTTACATATACGACTAATTTTTAACTGCTTGTTTATTGTTCTCTGAGTTATGGCTGCAATAAATGAAGATTTAATTATGAAGGTGTTTGCCCAGATGGTAATCTATAAACCTTCCCTTTCAAAATATCTCCCTGATAAAAACGACGATGAAGATATTGACTATCGCATCCTTGCTGACCTGATAACAAAGAATTTTCCATGGTCTGTCGGAGTTGAGCTCAGGAGACTCTTTTCCGGATCAATGCGTCAACCCGGGAGGTTGAGACTGGATCAAATCTTCAAAACCATTGAAAGGACAATACAATTCGTAAGCTTTGTTATGGTGTGTCAGGTATGGTTTGATGTAGTAAATAAAAAAGTGACTCTTCCGGAACAGGTAAAAAAGGAATTTGCTGATAGATTTACTTTACTGACCATGGGCAATTTCTGCTGGCTGATAAGGGCCTTTGCCACCATTTACACTGATCAGAAAATTGAATGGTTCCTTCCTGAAATGAATCAGCAATTTGACAAAAAACTATTTGCCGCACTCGATTTCTGGGTTCCTGAAAGGAACGAAATAGGTCACTACCAGATTAATCTTGGAGAAGAGGAAATTGAAAGACGATGTGTTGAATATGAGGAGAAACTTACATTTATTCTTGAACGGATGGCCTTTTTTTCAAAATACAGGCTGGTATCAGTCAGAGACATTAAAGTCATTAAGCCAAGGATTCGTGAAGCTAAATTCCATCATATAATTGATCTTCTGAATAGTTCTGATTCCGATTTTAAAGGAGAGGAAATCGATGAGACCAAATTTTCGGACAGCCAATCCGTCCTGCTTTTGAAATCTCTTAAATCGTTTGATAATTACCTGAACCTTTCTCCACTGATAATTGATACTAATTCTGAGATAATTGACACCAAGGAAAAATTTGATATCAGGAAAGATATATTCATGTACACGAAATATAAAAATGATCATCTGATGTACCTTGGAACAGAGGTGACTGAAAAGTGCGACCTTAGAGCTTTGAGCATTTATAATGTTCTGCTTGAGGAATATAAGTCGCTTATGCTTGCAATTGGAGGAGTACAAGTTTGATATTCGGAAGTATATTTTTTCAGCTATGGAAACATTTAATATCAATGCAATGCCTCCAGATATGGTAAAGTCTCCATTCAAATTCCTCGATAGTTATACAATTTCTGATCGGGACATATTTTTCGGCAGGGATCAGGAGATAACGGATCTCCACAGGAAAGTCTTTGAGAGTAAAATTCTTCTTGTTTATGGGGTTTCCGGGACAGGTAAATCATCACTTATAAATTGCGGACTTGCATCAAGGTTCGATGAGAGCGACTGGCTTCCCGTGAATGTACGCCGGGGGAATAATATTATCGAAAGCCTTGAAGATGCCGTAAATAAACAGGCAATCAGTCCTTTAAAAAAGAGTCTGACTTTCACTGAGAAGCTCCAGTCAGTTTATCTGGATCATTTTAAGCCTGTCTACCTTGTATTTGACCAATTCGAAGAACTTTTCATCTTCGGATCAGCAGAAGAGAAGGCAGAATTTATAAAGCTGATCAGGGAGATACTAATCTCCAAAACACAATGCCGGATTATAATCGTGATCAGGGAGGAGTTTCTTGCAGGAATAACAGAATTTGAGGAAAAGATTCCTGAGATATTTTCAAACCGGTTCAGGGTTGAAAAGATGAAGAGGGGCAACGCCATTCTTGCAGTTGAAGGTCCATGCAGATTCAATAATATTAAGACAGAGAAAGGATTCTCAGAGGAGCTCATTGATAAGCTATGCCCTGCAGGGAATGAGATTGAACTCACTTTCCTGCAAATCTACCTCGACAGGATATTCAGAATATCCGTTACCGGACAAAAGGAAGGTACGGAATTGGAATTTTCGAAAGAGATACTTGCAAAGGCCGGAAGTGTCTCTGACCTGTTGGGGCAGTTCCTTGAAGAAAAGATCAAGGAAATGGAGAATCCGGATACAGGGATGGCTATCCTGAAATCGTTTGTCTCGGTTCAGGGCACCAGGAGGCAAATGACTGAGGTGGAAATAATGGATTCGATAAGCGCATTTGGAACAGTCATTTCCAGACAGGATCTTCTTAAATACCTGACAAAATTTGTCGATTTGCGTATACTCAGGGAAAGAGATGAGGCCGGGTATTTCGAACTCAGGCATGATGCACTTGCAGCGAAAATATATGAGAAATTTACAGCTATTGAGAAAGATATAATTGAGGTTAAACAATTCATCGAAAATGCGTATTCTGCTTACGAAAAGAGAGGGAAGCTATTTACAGAGGATGACCTTAATTACATTAGTCCTTATGAAGTTAAACTATTCCTTAACAGGCAATTAAAACAGTTTATAACTGACAGTAAAAATTTCCACCTGAGGTCGCGGAACGCAGGAGAAGAATTATGGCCGGTACTGTTATTCTCATTTTTTTAATTCTTGCTTTTTTTACCGGTTGGGCTTTGAATGAAAGAAAAAAAGCAGTCGAACAATCAAAGATTGCAGTGGCACAGTCAAAGTATGCAGACGATCAAACGAAAGTAGCGGAAAATGAACGGGATAATGCAATAAAGGCTCAGAACGAAGCTAAAAGGTCCAAAGAGTATGCAGATGAAAAAAAGATTGAAGCAGAATATGAACGGGATAATGCAATAAAGGCGCAGAATGAAGCCAACAAGTCCAGAAATGATGCAATTTCAGCTAAAGATGAAGCAGTGTACCAGGAAACACTGGCAGATTCTGCGCGTAAGGCAGCTGTTGAATCAGAAATGGAAGTCAAGAGGACAAATAAAAGAGCGATGTATCAGCTATACCTGTTCAATGCGAAAGAATTTGCAAATAAATCCCTTTTATTGGAAAAGAATGATACAATCAAAGCTCTGTTGGCACTAAACGCCTATGATTTAGTCATTAACGGATTTCAAAGTTACTCTTCCGGATCAGATTCTCTCAGCTATGAGATTACTATTCTTGAGGCGCTTCAGAGAGCATACGCCAGGTTTGAACCAAATATATTAATGTCAGGTGAAATATGGGCATTGGATTCAAAAAAGGGCGAAATAGTATTCAGCGATACTCTTGGACGGATATTGATTACCAGGCTTGAAGAGCAAGCTGATGATAAATTGCCTGAATTGAAGACAATTCAGTCTGTCAAACTACCGGACAATAGTTTTATCAGATCTGTGGCAATTGACAGCAATAAAGATAAAATTGCATGTGGCACATCTGAAGGTGATGTGATACTTATTACACATAACAATAATAGAAATCCTGAATTGAAGAAAATCTATAAACATGATAAAAGGGTTCTTTCCCTGCTGTTTATTTCTGATAAAAACTGGCTAGTCTCAGCCTCTCTCGATAATATAGTGGGAATCTGGGATTTAAGTAAAGGAGAATTTATTACTAAGCTCCAGGTAAAAAACGCAGTGAAGGATCTTGTACTCTATAATGATAAGATTATTTATTCAGATGACAAGGGAGGCATTTTTACCTGGAATATAAACAAACCGGAAGAAGAGCCTGTTTTGATATATCAAAATAATAAACCCATTAACGCACTAGCAATTAATTTATTACATAGTTGGCTGGCAGCTGCCTCAGGGAGTGAGATTATTTTATTCCCGGACATTTTAAATATTAATTTAAAGAGTGTTCCCAAAATATTTTCAGTAAGGCATACAGGAATTATCAGTGATTTGAAATTCAGTCCGGATGACCGTTGGTTTAGTTCGGTTGGCCTTGACGGCTTAATATTACTATGGGATATAAATGAAGGTGCAAAGAACGGTATCGAAAATATAGTGCCTATTATTTTAGGGGATATAAACCTGAAAGTACTTTCCCTGGATTTTGATGAACACAGCAAATACCTTATTTATGCAGATAACGAAAACCTGCAGATATACCCGATTAACCTTGAGGTTGTATATCAGAAGCTGAAAGCAAAAATGGGTAAAAGGACCATGACAGATAACGAATGGAATTATTATATAAGAGGGGAGATCTCCAATTTGAACCTAAGCAAGCAGCCAAATTAAAAGAGGAACATTAGGAATACCCGGATATTGGAATAATAACTTTTAAGCATGGTAATAAAAATCATTAAGTCGGGAATTATAAACAGGATTACTTTAATAATCATTCTGTTATTAACAATACCGTTGAATATATACTCCCAGGTTAGTGATTGTTCTTTTGCGTATTATAATGCAATGAATCTTTATAATGAAGGGAAAGTAGACTCCGCATTTAATATTTTAAGTTCATGTATAAACGGTGATCAGCTTTTCAGAAAAACTTCAAGAACCACGCGGGCTGATATTTACCGGTTAAGTGCCCTTTCTGCCCTTCTGCTTGACAAACCGGATGATGCAAAGCAAAATATTGAAAGATTTCTTAATTATCGGCCTTATTATAAAGATAACTTTTTAAAAGATGATCTGTCCGAATTCAGAAGGATAGTCACAGGATTCACGGTACAGCCGAAGCTTGTCTTTGGTATAGATTATTTTATCGATTTCCCTAAAATTAATATAGAGAAGAATCTGACAGCACATAATACTCCATATATCCCTGAAATAACCTCCATTTCTGAAAGTGGCTGGGGTTTGCTTCTCGAAAATTCATTTACGAAAAACATTTACATCGGGATAGGGGTGAATATGTTATATATGAGTTTTAATTATAATGGCGCTCCTTTGCCTTTTCAGGAGGCATTCTCTTACCAGGTGCCAATTCGTTATCTTGAAACACCTTTATATGCAAGTTATAAATTGAGAATAGACAAAAAGATAATTCCGTATTTTCAAATAGGTTTAATTGGCAGGTATCCGCTTGATGGTGAAGTTACAAGATTAAAATCTTCAGAGTACGGGGGATATTATTTGGTAAATGATTATGGGAACCTGGCGGTTTTCTTCGATAATAATGAGTGTTTTGATCTGTTGCTTGGAAGCGGGATCAGGTATAGCTTTAAAAAATCATGTCTTGATTTTAATATCAATTTCTTCCCCTTGCACATAAATAAAAATACTTTAGAGGATATTGACACATTCGATGACATACCGCCAACTGAATCATTTGCTCATTCGGATGAAATCATTTTATTGGATTTAAAAAGAAGAATGAGGATAGAGCTTTGTTATAAATATTATTTCAGTTTCAAAGCTTTTTAGACTCTCCTTTTCGATTCTGAGCAATTGATTTTATGCTGTTTATTGGCAACTATTCTATAACTACATGAACCGGGATAATAGTATTTCCCTGATCAGTAATTACAAGAATTGAAGAATCATAGGTGCCTGGAGCTAAAAGCTTGCTGATATTGACTTGAATATTTACATATCCCCTCTTCTTAAGATGATTCATATCAGAAGCATTATAAATCCTAGACCCAGAATATCGACATCCATTCGGTATCATTTTCCCCTATTCCCAGTATAACAGGTTATTGCCTTCATTTATTATAATAAAATAGGAAGTATACTGACCGTCAAGGAAATCCAATCTCTTTGGAATCACAGTATGCATAGAGTTGAAGTCTACGCGGTGTCTTAATTCAAAATCGATGTATAATGTGTCTGAAGTAACAGAATCCTTTGCATTCAGGATATCAGGGCTAATATATATGTGGTAATAGGTTTATAATGTTCCATTACCAGGAGGAGGATAAAAGTCTTGACGCCTCAATGGTTATAGATTTATTCAAACCAATTATTTATTCTTTCAGTCGAAAAATTGCCCACGCTGTCGGTGAAATACGTTAAAGTATCCGTATATAATCCGTCAATCCATAACCTTACTGTTGCAGAATCAATCGGCACTTTTGTATCTTCGTCAGTAACCTGGCCTTTTATGCATAGGATAAGGTTGAAAAACTGTTTCTTTACTGCATTGCAGGAAAGAAAGAGTTAATGAAAACAGACCAAAGGCTATAATTTTCGAATATTTTTTGTACCCCATACGGCACCTGATTAATAACGGAAATTTAGTACATTTTTTTCTATCTGGCAAATAATTAACAAATTAAGGACTATCTGATGGTTCGTAATGTTATGAAATCTGTCAAATAAACTTGACTTTAGTTTAATCCTTGCTTAACTTTGAAATAGCAAGGATTCGTATCTCACAAATATATATGCATGAAACATTTAAATAACCTGTATACGGCATTATTCCTGATGGGCATGGATTGACAGTTCAGGCTCTTAATAGGTTAGACCCACAGGCGGTAATGCACCAGGAAGCCAAAGTATTAAAATTGTTAAAAACTAACCGGATATGAAAAAGTTGTTTGCCCTTTTAGTAGTGACAACATTAGCCGTAACTGCTTTAGCTCAGTCACCTCAAAGAATAAGTTATCAGGCTGTTGTACGTAACAATAGTGGTGTGTTGATGGCTAACCAGTCTGCAGGGATGAAAATAAGTATCCTTCAGGGTTCTGCCGCAGGCACTCCTGTTTATGTTGAAACACACACGACAACCACAAATGCAAATGGTCTGGCAACTATTGAAATTGGTGGTGGCACAATTGTTTCAGGGACTTTTGCAGCAATAGACTGGGCGTCGGGTACATATTATATCAAGACTGAGACAGACCCGGCTGGCGGAACAAGTTATACAATTACAGGCACCAGCCAGATCTTAAGTGTTCCATATGCCTTATATTCAAAAGTTGCTAAGACAGCAAATTACAATGATCTTACAAATAAGCCAACTACATTATCCGGCTATGGAATTACCGATGCTGTCTCTATTTCAGGGACTCAAACCATCTCCGGAACAACAACTTTTAAAGGAACGACGCCAGATATGGAAGAAGCCTTATTTGATGTTAAGAATAAGGATGGTCAGACAATCTTTGCAGTTTATAATGAGGGAGTAAGGATCTGGGTGGGTGATGGAGCAAAAGGGTCAAAAGGAAGATTTGTTGTAGGAGGATTTGATACGATCCAGAATTATCTTGATGTAAGCGCAGACAGTGCAAGGATATATGTGAAAAACCCGGCGAAGGGAGTTAATGGAGGTTTTGAAGTCGGAGGATTTGACAATGCGGAGGAACAGCTACATCGTTTACCTCGCTTACTCCGGAGAACTATTTTATAGGTCATGAAGGCGGACAGAATCTAACCACAGGAGCATTTAATTCCGTATTAGGCTACCAGAGCGGAAAATTTATCACTACCGGTGGGAGTAATGCATTTTTAGGTTATCAGAGCGGGTACAATAACAATTCCGGATTCGGGGAATCTGTTCCTCGGATATAAAACCGGGTACAGTAATACGGATGGTAATTTTAATTCATTTCTGGGTTATCTGGCCGGCCAGTCAAATACCACAGGGGTATTCAATACTTTTCTTGGGAGTTTTTCAGGTTATAGCAATACCGGAGGATCTAAAAATACATTTGTGGGGGATTCGACAGGGTTTCTTAATCTCTCAGGCTTTCGTAACACTTTTATTGGTACCGGATGCGGACTTCGAAATGAAACGGGAGATGATAATGTATTTATCGGTACCAATGCTGGCAGATCCAATACGAATGGCTTCAATAATGTATTTATTGGAAATCAGACAGGACATTCAAATATTTCGGGATTCTCAAATGTAATGATCGGAATATATGCAGGCTACATGTTTGACGGTGATGTGGGAAATACTTTTATAGGTGATAATTCAGGAAGATACACAAAAAAGAGCGATAAAAACGTGTTTTTAGGTGCTTTCAGCGGTTATAACGACAGCAATTTTGAAGGAGAAAGTTCTTCGAATGTTTTCATCGGAAACAGAGCAGGATATAATAGTCCCGGAGGCAACAGTAATGTACTTATTGGATTCGATGCCGGTTATTCAAATGAAAATTCGTCCGATAATGTCATGCTTGGTTTTAAAAGTGGTTATAACAATGCAAACGGAAATAATAATTTATTTATCGGAGCCTCTTCAGGAATGGGGAATATTGCTGGTCAAAAAAATGTCGTCCTGGGTTCATGGGCAGGTGCTGAAGGTTCATTAGGTGACGGGAACGTATTGATCGGGATGGATGCAGGCAGAAGCGGTGCGGGAAATTCAAACATTTACATCGGTAACGGAGCCGGCAGTATACACGGAGGAAATATGAATATTTTTCTGGGATATGATGCAGGAGTAATCAGAAAGGTTCCGGATATTATATTGTAGATGCCAATTCGGGAGACAGCACACAGGTTCTTCTTTTCGGTAATTTTTTCCAGGATCTGCTAAGGATAAACGGTAAAGTCGGGATTGGAACTCATCCTTTTGATGCAACTGATCTTTCTGTGAATAATGCAGTTGATTGCGGGGCAATTGCAATCAAAGGCCCTGGAAATCCATGGAATTATTCACAGATCAAGTTAATGTCGCAGGAGGCTGAACTGACAAAATACTGGGAGATCAATCATAGAAAAACAAGCTCTTTTGCTCTGGTCTATCATGATGGAGTATCATCATGGAAGGAGCATCTCAATCTCAATACTGACGGCCGGCTTACCCTGGGCGAGACTCCTGTTGCCAGTGTTCTTCTTGATGTCAGGGGAAATGCGCAATTCCGCTCTGTGGGTTCCGGTGCTTATGTTGCTCCACTTAATATTTCAGCGGATGGTATCCTCACAACGGCCACCTCCGATATAAGACTCAAGAAAAATATTTGTGTCATTCCGGATGCATTGGCTAAAATTCTGGCACTCAGAGGAGTACAGTTTAACTGGTTGTCGGATAATAATGCGGGGAACAAGATCGGTTTTATTGCCCAGGAGGTAGAGGAAGTTTTGCCGGAGCTGGTATTTACCAATCCTGTTGATGGCTATAAAGGTGTAAATTATCCTGAGATGACCGCCGTACTTGCTGAAGCCGTTAAGGAACAACAGCACCAGATCGAATCTCTGCAGAAACAAATTGAATGAACTTAAAACCCTTGTCAGCTCACTTTCAGAAAATCAGAACATGTGTGAAAGATTATTGACCGTGCTCACATAGACTTACTAAATCAATCCTGATCTGATACTCAGTTTTAAATCTAAAGGCGGAATAATATGAAACAAAAAAGTAAGATACTAATTATAATGGTCCTGGGCAGTTTTTATTTTGTCTCCCTGCAAGGTCAGCATACTATTCCTGCAACAGGGGGAAATGCGACAGGAAGCCAAAGTATTAAAATTGTTAAAAACTAACCGGATATGAAAAAGTTGTTTGCCCTTTTAGTAGTAGCAACATTAACTGTCACTGCTTTAGCTCAATCACCTCAAAGAATGAGTTATCAGGCTATAGTGCGCAAGACAAGCGGTGAGTTAATTATTAACCAGTCTGCAGGGATGAAAATAAGTATCCTGCAGGGTTCTGCCACAGGCACTCCTGTTTATGTTGAAACTCACACAACAACAACAAATGCCAATGGTCTGGCAACCATAGAAATTGGTGGTGGCACAATTGTCACAGGGACTTTTGCAGCAATAGACTGGGCATCGGGTACATATTATATCAAGACTGAGACGGACCCGACTGGTGGAACAAGTTATTCAATTACAGGCACCAGCCAGATCTTGAGTGTTCCCTATGCCTTATATGCAAAAACGGCTAAAACAGCCAATTACAATGATCTTACAAATAAGCCGACTACATTATCCGGATATGGAATTACCGATGCTGTCTCTATTTCAGGGACTCAAACCATCTCCGGAACAACAACCTTTAAAGGAACGACGCCAGATATGGAAGAAGCCTTATTTGATGTTAAGAATAAGGATGGTCAGACAATCTTTGCAGTTTATAATGAGGGAGTAAGGATTTGGGTGGCTGATGGAGCAAAAGGGTCAAAAGGAGGATTTGCGGTAGGAGGATTTGATATGATCCAGAATTATCTTGATGTAAACGCTGACAGCGTAAGGATATACATTGATAGCAATCCTGCTACGAAAAAAGCCAAGGGAGGATTTGCAGTTGGAGGATATGATATGACAAAAGGCACAAATACCAATTACATGAATGTAAATACAGATGCAAGTGGTATTATTAATCCCTCTCAGAACAGAGTGCTTTGGTACCCGATAAAGAATGCTTTTCTTACAGGTAAAGTTTTGATAGAGAAACCAGATAGTGTGGGTACAAATTCATTCTCAAGCGGTTTTGAATCAAAGGCAGTAGGAAATTGGTCGCAGGCATTAGGATATAAAGCAATAGCAAGGGGAGAATATTCGACTGCTATAGGATTAAACGCTGAAACAAATAATAGAAATTCTTTTGCTTTTGGTGAAGGGACCAAAGCAATTGGAGGATTGTCAACTGCAATGGGGTATTATACTAAAGCGAGCGGTATGTCATCGTATGCAAATGGTTATTGTACTGTGGCAAGTGGAAGTCCATCAACTGCATTGGGTACTGCAACTTTAGCGAGTGGTAACTTCTCAACTGCAATGGGATTTTATTCTAAAGCAAGAGGAAGTTCTACAACAGCTATGGGATATGATACTGATGCTCCTTCCTACTGTGAAACTGTAGTAGGAGCATATAATACAATATATGTTCCACTTGGTGAGTACGAATGGAAACCAACCGATAGACTTTTTGTAATAGGCAATGGGACAGGGTCATTAAGGTCAGATGCACTAACTGTGCTAAAAAACGGTAATGTTGGAATCGGAACGAGTACCCCAAATGCTAAACTGGAAGTTTTAACATCAGGATATGATGCATATGCAGGTATCGGGATAAATAGCTCAGTGGCAGGTGGAAAACTGATCACATTGAACCAGGGAACTGCAGGCAAGCTCAATTTTACTATCCCCGGTGTCGTTGATCTTGTGACATTTGACTTTGTTAATTCAAGAGTAGGTATCGGATCCACAGCTCCCGGCTATAAGTTAACAGTCAATGGAACAGCCTGGTGTTCCTCAGGTGCATGGACAGGCTCCGATATTCGCTGGAAAGAGAATATCTTGCCTTTAACCAACGTCTTGTCTGAGATACAGGAACTTAATGCGATTTCCTATGATCTGAAAACAGATGAATATCCGGAAATGGGATTTGAAAAGGGAACGCAGTTCGGCCTTATTGCGCAGGATGTGGAGAAGATCTACCCTGAATTAGTCAGAACCGATAATAACGGTTTCAAATCTGTTTCATATGAAAAGTTATCTGTCGTTCTGCTTGAAGCAGTCAAGGAACAGCAGCTGGAAATAGACGAATTAAAACAACTTGTTCAGAACCTCTTGCAGAAATAAAGGTAAAAAAACAATGACGCCTTTAAGAAATTAAAACAACATTGCGGTGGTTCATATTTGATTAGAAAATCCTAATTGTCGATAGACCCTGCGATGAAAATAATTCTTTTAAATGCGCTGTAGATAAAATAGCGATTTTTTCAATTTTTAAAGTAGTTAAGCGCCTTGAGTGTTCACATATAATGAGTAAAGTGATTGACTCGCAGTCATAAATAGACGATTACGTTTTATACCCCCAAAACAAAGATTTGCACATACTTCAGGTAAGCATATTTTGCCAATTATTTTCCCATCTGTTGCAAATATGTGTACGCCATCAAAATCTTTCCCCCCTTGGGCAGCAACCCATAAATTGCCATCAATGTCACAACGGATTCCATCTGAACCACCCTTCCCCATATCACAAAATAATCTGCCATTTGTCAGTTTTCTGCCATTGACTACATTGAACACTCTTATTGGTTGAGGTGTATCTTGTGGCTGTCCCGTGTCTACAATGTAAAGTAACTTTTCATCCGGGGAAAAACAGAGCCCATTAGGTCTGATAAAATCATCTGCCACCACTTCTATTTCACCACTTGATGGATCAAGTCGGTATACATTAGTTGGTAATTCAAGCTTATCTATATGCCCTTCATAATTAGAAAGTATTCCATAACCAGGGTCAGTAAACCAGATACTTCCATTAGAATGCACGACAACATCATTTGGTGCGTTTAATCGTTTATTTTGGAATCTGTCAATCAGGATGGTAATTGTTCCATCTAGTTCAGTCCGTGATACCCGTCGAGTATCATGTTCGCAAGTTATTAATCGTCCTTGCCGATCTCTTGTATTACCATTAGCATAATTCGATGGACTTCTAAATATACTTACCTCTCCAGACTCTTCTGTCCATCGAAGAATACGATTGTTCGGGATATCGCTGAAAAGTAAATATCTTCCATCCCCAAACCAAACTGGGCCTTCAGCCCAACGAGCACCTGTCCAAAGACGTTCAACAGCGGCATTAAACTGACAATACTTTTCAAATCGTTTATCGAGAACAACGATTGCCGGATCTGGATATCGCTCCTGAGAAAGATTTGTGAAGTTGCGGAAAGAAGTTAAAAGTGTTGGCGTGGTAAGTGCACCAGCAGCAGACGTTAAAGTTGTTTTTAGAAAATTTCGACGATCAATCATTCTAAAAAAGTTTTATTATTTATAAAAATAAATGTTTTCAAATTGAAAGTCAAGTAAATATGAAAAATCCTTTCAGCCCATGCTATA
>CAVYYM010000005.1:0-11716 GCA_963772715.1 uncultured Bacteroidota bacterium | reverse complement strand
AATGTTAAGGTAAATGTATCAGGGGAATGTACATTCATCGGTCCCGGCTGGGAGATTTGAGTTACATGGATATTTTTAAGAACAACACAAGAAAGCCGTATAATGTGAAATTATTGATTGTCATCAGGAGTACAGAGAATCCCGGATTGATAAACATTGAACTTAATTCAGAAAAGACAGGTTCTTTAGAACTGCAGATGGCAGCTATCAAGTGACTATTGAACGAAATTAATTAATAAATCTGGTTGTAATTCAGGAAATTATACTCTATTTAAATATTCAATAACTTAAAAACCGCTAAACATTATGAAAAAGAGTTTTAATCCAGGCATTTGTATTTGTATTTTGATTCTCTTCCTGCCTTCTAAATTGATGTCGCAAACTGGCAAGGTTTATGACAACCTTTCTTTAACTAGTAAAATACTCAAAATGGATCGTAAATTTTCTGTTTATCTTCCACCTGATTATGAGACTTCCAACCGCAGTTATCCTGTACTTTACCTTTTACATGGTTCAGGTGACGATCAAACAGGTTGGGTCCAATTCGGTGAAGTGAATCTTATTGCTGATATAGCCATCAAAGAAGGAAAGTCTACTGCAATGATCATTGTAATGCCAGATGCAAATACAGGCCGGAGTTGGTTATGTGAATGATGTGAATGGAGATTTCCTCTTATGAGGATTTTCTTCCAGGAATTGATACCCTATATTGAAAAAACCTACAGGACTCGGCCCGAAAAGCAATTTCGTGCTGTAGCGGGTCTTTCGATGGGAGGGGGTGGAACAATCATTTATGCTCTCCATCATCCAGAGATGTTTGCATCAGCCTGCCCTTTAAGCGCCGCTGTCAGGTCATCGTCTGCCAGTCGTAACCGGATGCCTGCAGATACCGCTAGTCGTCCTCGTTTTGCAAACCCTAACAACAGGGTGGCTGATACAGTTGGACTTACACCTGAGCAGATTAATACCTATCGGAAACAGCATGATGCCTTCTATCTTGTAGAAAATATGCCCGACAATCAGAAGACCCAGGTGCGCTGGTATTTTGACGTTGGTGATGATGATTCATTATCAGAAGGTAATTCATTGTTGCATATTGCTATGCGTAAGAAGGGAATTGCTCATGAATTCAGAATCAGGGACGGTGCACATAACTGGCAGTATTGGAGAGAAGCTCTTCCCGAAGTTTTGGATTTTATTTCTAAAGGTTTTCATAGGTATAAGTAGTTGTTAATTATAAGAATTATAACGATTATTATTTATTTAAAGGCGATCGAAAATCAATTATCAATGAAAGGCAAACTAGTCATAATATCAGCACCTTCGGGAGCAGGGAAATCGACAATTATCAGGCATCTTCTCGATAAGGGAATCAATCTTGAATTCTCAATATCTGCAACAACCAGGGCGCCAAGAGGAAGTGAAAAAAACGGCAAGGAATATTACTTTCTTGGCATTGCTGATTTCCGGAAGAGATTAGAAAATGGTGATTTCATTGAGTGGGAAGAAGTCTACAAGGATCAGTTTATGGTACACTGAAAAGCGAGATCGACAGGATATGGTCACATGGCAACCATGTCCTTTTCGATGTCGATGTGAAAGGAGGAATTAACCTGAAGAACATTTTCAAACATGATGCAATTTCAATATTTATTATGCCTCCTTCAATTGATGAGCTTGAAAAGAGATTGCAAAAAAGAGGTACTGATAATCCTGAAAAAATTAAGATGAGAGTTGCCAAGCAACTGAAGAAATGAAACTTGCAGATCAGTTTGATAATATAGTGGTAAATGACAGACTGGAGTAGCTGAAAATGATGTGTTTAATATTAGTAAAAAGTTTTATCAGAGAGTTAAATGGCAAAAATTGGTTTATACTTTGGATCCTTCAATCCGATACATACTCGGGCACCTTGCAATTGCAGGCTACATGACTGAATTCACTCCCATTGAACAGGTGTGGTTTGTTGTAAGCCCTCATAATCCGCTGAAAAAGAAAGAAACCCTGCTTGAAGATCATCAGAGGCTTTATATGGCACAGCTGGCCATAGGAGACAACGACAGGCTGAAAGCTACGGATATTGAATTCAAACTGCCGTCTCCTTCCTATACTGTCAATACTCTTGCATATCTCGAGGAGAAATATCCGCAGCACAGTTTTAAACTTGTCCTGGGAGAAGATAATCTTTACACTTTCCATAAATGGAAAAATGCAGAAGAGCTTATCAGCAAGTATCAATATGTATGTGTATCCACGGCCTTATTCCAGGAGACCTGAATCATCCGCGCTCGATCTGATCTTGAGAAAGCAAAGATTCACTGGGCCAAAGCCCCGCTGATGGAAATATCAGGCACTTTTATAAGAGGCGGTATAAAGAATGGTAAGAATATGTCATATTTCCTCCCGCCTCCGGTATGGAAATATATCGGGGAGATGCATTTCTATGAAAAATAGGTATCCCGCAGACTGTGCGACACGGGAGGCAGTATTACAGATCGACACCCCAGCACCCTCAAGGGGGAGCGGAGGAGTCAGACTTTCTTATTATTTCCATTCCTCTCTGCAGAGCCTTCTCATTCATTGGGATAAGGTTGTGATATCTTTCAGGAAGCGATTTCTTCAGTCCTTTTATCACATTCTCCAGTTTTATTATAGGCTTCACCTTCAGGAATCCTCCCAGGACGATCATGTTGAAGACTTTCGGGCTGTTCATTTTTCCGGCCTCTTCTGCAGCATCCACACGTAAATTGTTATATCCTTTCTTTCAGGATGACGTGTTATGCCATTGCTGTCGTAAATAAGCACACCTCCCGGCTTTATTGAGCTTTCAAATTTATCCAGCGACTGCTGATTGAGAATTATCGCAGTATCGAAATGCTTTATTATAGGCGAGCTTATCCGTTCGCTGCTGATGATAACTGTCACATTGGCTGTTCCTCCTCGCATCTCAGGCCCGTATGAAGGCATCCAGCTTACTTCCATATCCTGCATCACTCCAGAATATGCCATGATCTTGCCCATCGACAGAACTCCCTGTCCTCCGAATCCGGCTATGATAATTTCTTCAGTCATTTTTTTCAGAATTAGTAGTTTTTTGAGCTGCTGGTTCTTCAGGCACCTTGAGATCGCCGAGAGGATAGAAAGGAAACATATTTGCCTCCATCCATTTATTTGACTCAACTGGCGTCATCTTCCATCCTGAAGGGCAGTTGGAAACAATCTCTACAAAGCAGGTGCCCTTGTTAAGCTTCTGATACTGAACAGCTTTTCTAATCGCTTTTTTGGTTTTCTTAACATTGGCCGGAGTATGAACGCTCTGCCTTGTAACATAATATGTACCTGGAAGTGTTGCAACTATATCAGTCATTTTCAAAGGATTACCCATCAGTTTCACATCCCTTCCGTAAGGTGATGTCGATGATTTCATCCCGGGAAGAGTTGTCGGAGCCATCTGTCCTCCCGTCATTCCATAGATCCCGTTGTTGATGAAAATGATAAGTATATTTTCTCCCCTGTTGCATGCATGGATTGTCTCTGCAGTGCCTATTGCGGCAAGGTCTCCGTCGCCCTGATAAGTGAATACAAATTTTTCAGGCAGCAGGCGCTTTATTGCCGTTGCCACGCAGGAGCCCTTCCGTGGGCAGCCTCCTGCCAGTCGATATCAATAAATTCATACAGCAACACCGAACATCCTACAGGAGAAACTCCGATAGTTTCAGACTGAAGTCCCTCCTCTTCAATTATCTCTGCCAGTATCCGGTGTGTTGTTCCGTGGCCGCAACCCGGACAATATGAAAGTGTATTGTCCGTCATGAGTTTTGTTTTCTTGTAAACCAGGTTTTCCGGTTTTATTATATCTTTTATTCCAGTAGCTTCAGCCATATCTTAACCTCCTATAATTTTTGATTTCAGGATTTCGACAACCTCTTCCGGTTCCGTTACAATTCCTCCCATTCTTCCAAAATGATAAACCGGCACCTTACCGTTTACCGAAAGCATCACATCCTCAACCATCTGCCCGGCGCTCATCTCGACAGATACCATCATTTTTACCTTTCCGGCCAGCTCATTCAGCCTTTTTGAAGGGAACGGGATAGAGTGTTATCGGCCGTCAGAAGTCCAACCTTAATACCCTGTGCACGTGCCAGCTGAACCGATTTCATGCATACCCTTGCACTTGTTCCATATGCAACAAAGATATATTCGGCATCCTCGCACTGGAACTCCTCATACCGTACCTCTTTTTCCTTGATCTCATTGTATTTTGCAACGAGTTTCTGATTGAATCTTTCCTGTCCATTCGGATCCAGATCAAGAGATGTAATAATATTCCTTTCCCTTGTTGAAGGTTTTCCTGTTGTTGCCCATGCGGGAACAGTCTTCGACCTTTCTTTCTGTGGGCTTAGCCAGACCTTTTCCATCATCTGTCCGATTGCGCCATCGGAAAGCATCATTACCGGATTGCGGTATTTGAATGCCAGGTCAAATCCCAGCTCGACGAAATCAGCCATCTCCTGGACCGATGCCGGCGCAAGAACGATAAGATGATAATCGCCATGTCCACCTCCTTTTATTGCCTGGAAATAATCTGATTGCGCCGGCTGAATTGTTCCAAGTCCCGGGCCGCCTCTCACAACATTTACTATCAGGCATGGCAGTTCAGCACCGGCAATATATGTTATTCCTTCCTGCTTCAGGCTGATTCCCGGAGAAGAAGATGTTGTCATCACTTTTTTCCCGCATGCTGCACCTCCATATACCATGTTTATTGCAGCAATCTCGCTTTCAGCCTGAAGCACAACCATTCCGGTGGTCTTGTAGGGACCGGCTTCCATCAGATATTCAAGTATCTCGCTCTGGGGTGTAATGGGATAACCGAAATATCCATCGGCACCTGCGCGAATTGCAGCTTCTGCAACAGCCTCATTGCCCTTCATCAGTCTTAATTCCTTTTCCATTACTTAGTTAAATTTTTGTTTTATAAACTGTTATTACGCCATCGGGACAAACCATTGCACAGTTGGCGCATCCGATGCAAAGGTCCGGATTTGCCGGGAATGCATAATAGTATCCCTTATGATTCACCTCTTTGGCCATCGCAATTGTGCCCGTGGGACAAGAAACCATACACACCTCGCATCCTTTGCATTTTTCAATATTAACAACAATACTCCCTCTTATCTTTGCCATATTTAGTTTTTTATGATTTTTTAACAGGATGTTCTTCATTAAACTTCTTCAAACGTAATTCGAGGTCGCTGAACTGTTCCCTGGGTACCAGCGAAACACATGCTCTAAGCCCCTCTCTTTTCGCTGCCTGTGTTATCAAGCGAAATAGCACTTACGCCATAGTGCAACAGTTCTCTCAAGCAGTTCCTTTCCTGTCATCCCCGGATATGAAACTGTAAAATAAAATCCATCGGCAATTGGCTTCATCCAGATCCGTATCATAAGTTATCTGAAAACCATTCTTTATGAACATTTCTTTCATTATCGCAGCCTTTTCTCCATATTCCTTAACATCCTCCGGTATTTATATGTGCCGTCATTTACTGCCTTCAGCAGGGCAGCAAGTCCAAACTGAGCACTGTGACAGACTCCTGCTGACAATGCGTACAAAGCTCCAAAGATAACTGAATGTCCAAACTTATCTGTCGAATAATACCTTAAAAGATCGGGATACGATCTTGTAAAAAGATGATCCGATATCGCCATCATCCCTATCCTCTGTCCTGCATAGCTGAACATTTTCGAGCTGGAAATGAGGATCACATAATCATCAGTGAAGTGAGCCACTGTCGGTTGATAAGGCGGTTTGCCCGGGATTGAATAGTCTTTTCTGAAATCCATTCCGAAATAAGCAAGATCCTCAATGACAATAACATCATATTTTGTCGCGAGTTCACCTATAATCTGAAGCTCTTCGTCATTCAGGCAAATCCAGGCAGGATTATTCGGATTTGAATAGAGCAGTGAGGATATCTTTCCGGTTTCAAGGTATGATTCCAGCTTTGCCTTAGCTTCTTACCCCTGAAATTGTATACATCGAAGGAGTGATAGTCATGACCCAGCATCTTCACCTGCTGCTTCTGCACGGGAAATCCGGGATCGATGAAAAGAGTGCCTTCCTTTGTCCTGTCGTTCCTGTTTGCGACCAGGAATGTCACCATCCCGCCCATCATCGAGCCCACTGTGGGAATGCATCCCTGTGGCTTTATATCCACATTCAGGAACAGTTTTATGAATCTGGAAGCCTCTTCCTTCAATGAACGTATCCCTGATATTTCAGGGTAAAGGGAAGCCATGCCGTTCTTCAGGGCGGAGATCTCGGCCTCGATTCCTATCGAAGGCGCCGGCAGACCCGGCACTCCCATCTCCATCCTGACAAAACTTATTCCTGTTTCTGATTCGATGAGGTCTACCAGATGCGAGATTTCGCGGATTGTTCCTGATCCGGGTTCCGGCAACCAGTTGTCGAGAGCAATTTTCCTGATTAATTCTGAGGATATTGGAATTGTTTTCATTCTTAAGCTGGGAATAAATTCTTCACTAAGAGTTTATTTATTTTTAAACGCATTTTTTTCAATCCTGATCCTGGCATCTACCACTGTTATAGATTCAGGAGTTCCTATCAGCGGATTGAGGTCCATTTCCTTTATTTCCGTGGCAAATCTCAATAAGCTTGACAGTCTGACGATTATCTCTGCAAACTTCTGTTCATTTATACCGGGTTTACCCCTTGTTCCTTTGATTATCCTGTAGGCTTTCAGGCTGCGTATCATTGATATCGCTTCATTCATGGTAAGTGGTGCAAGTCCGGATGACACATCGCCGAGAACTTCGACAAAAATTCCTCCAAGTCCGCACAGGATTACATGTCCGAACTTCGGTTCATATTTGGCGCCGATAAAAAGCTCTGTTCCGGTAAGCATCCTCTGGACGAGAACTGCAGTGACATCTTTTATCTTTATCATCCTGTCGAATTCCGCTTCAAGATGCGTCCTCGATTTGATGTTAAGCGTAACTCCTCCCACATCAGATTTATGAACCGGACCAATCACTTTCAGGGCCAGAGGAAATCCGGCTTTCTCTGCAAGTGCCACAAGCTCCTTTTTGTTCTTTGCAACTGCCTCCTTGACTGTCGGAATGCCGGCACTGGTTATCAGCTTCTGAAGCACAACAGGTTCAAGGTATCCGTCCGGAGAACTATCTATTATGCTGCGTATCAGCTTCACATCGATATCCTTAAGGAATATTTTTTCCTCTGCAGGGAAAGGAGTGTTCGATATTTTTGTAAGGGCCCTACCCAGAACAACTTCGTCGGGGAAGTTCACATGACCTTTTCCCAGGAAATAATCGAGCTCTGTATGGGAACTGGCAACTGATGGCAATATCGGGAACAGGGGTTTATCACACTCTTGGATCTTTCTGTGAAGAAGATCGTAAATGACCGACATGTCGTTCAATCCGTTGCTTCCGAATATTACGGTCATGCCATCGATCTCAGGCATCTTCTTATCCACATATTGGATGATATTGTCAAGCTGTTCACTGGTGGCTGTGGCGATCATGTCGATCGGGTTGTTTGCAGATGCCCCAGGATTCATCATTGAAAGCAATTTATCATGATGTTCCCCTGTTATCCCCGGAATATTCATTCCACCGGCCGAGAGTGCATCAGTGAGCATCACTGCAGGTCCGCCGGCATGGGTTATTATAGCTATATTCCTGCCCTTCAGATGTTTATAGAAGAATACTGAAGCGACCGTTGTAAGCTCCTCCCTCCCGGCGCATCTTACAATTCCTGCCTTGCGGAAAAGAGCTTCCACTGCCGAGTCCGAAGAGGCCAAGGCACCTGTATGCGATGAAGCTGCCCTGATTCCTGCTTCGCTGGTACCTGCCTTTATAGCTGCTATCCTGCAACCTTTGCGTATCAGTGAAGAAGCATGATGAAGCAGCTTATCCGGATCCTGAATGCTTTCGACATAAATGAGCTTTACCCTTGAGCTGGTTTCGGGATCAAATGTGTTGTCCCAGTGCTCGAGAACATCCTCGACACCGGTTTGTGCGCTGTTGCCTACAGAATATACACTTGAGAAGTTTACCCCTTTGGGAATTGCCGACTCGAAAATGAAAACTGCCGTGGCACCTGAACCGGAGACAAAATCACATCCTCCCGGGCTGAGCCTTGGCACAGGTGTGGTGAATATCCCGTTGTATGCCGGAGTTATTACTCCAATGCAATTTGGGCCAATGAGGCATCCTCCTGCTTTGGTGATCAGTTCGGCTATATCCTTTTCAAGCTTCTTTCCTTCCTCACCTGCTTCGCTGAAGCCGGCAGATATGATGATGAATGCTTTTGTAGATTTTTCCCTGACGAGCGTTTCAACAACCTGAAGACAGTATTTTGCCTGGATCGCAATTATTGCAAGATCCGTTGCGGGAATATCCCTGACGTCGCGGTACGATTTCACATCCTGCACAGTATCCTGCTTGGGATTTACAACATAGAGGCTTCCGGCGAACTTACCGTCGATGATATTTTTCAGGATTTTTCCGCCCGGTTTAAAAAGGTCGTCAGATCCTCCGACGACGACGATACTGTCCGGATTTATTAGTTTGTCAATTATCATGCTATAAACTAAGGTGAGAGGATGAATTATTCTTGAAATAATCCTAAACAATGAAGATCCTACAAACCGTAAAACCGCTTCAGGAAGCCGACATTCTGAGCTATTGAATACAAATAAAGCTCTGATTTATAACAACTTAATAAATTCATTCAAGGGATTTAGAATAAAGCAATATAATAAAAAATAACTGTTCAAAACAGGATCGATTTCATTTTAATAAACATGTTAATAACCGGGATTTTTGCTTCAGTTATTTGTCACATTATAAATTATATTTGCATACAGTTAAAATCACTTCAACACATAAGCCGATTATGAAAAAATTATTCTCCCATCCTGGCACTTGCATTACTGACCAGTTTTACACTGACCACTTATTCACAATATATTTCGAATGATCCTGATGGCCCGGGCTATGACGAAAATTGCACCACCATCATGGTGGGACGGCTTGCCTCGACCGACGGTTCGGTTATGACCTCACATTCATGCGACGGGAATTACAGGACCTGGGTTGAAATCATCCCTCATGCAAAACATGAAAGCGGTACAATGCATCCGATATACTGGGGAACCCTCAATACGGAGGAATCGCGGGATATGGCCAATGTATCCAAAAAAGGAGAGATCCCTGAGGCACCAGAAACATTCGCTTACCTCAGCACTGCCTATCCATGCATGAACGAGAAGCAGCTTGCCATCGGTGAGACGACAATTTACGGCAGGCAGGAACTGAAAAATGAGAATGGATTGTTCCTGATCGAGGAGCTTGAAAAAATAGCTCTTCAGAGATGCACCACAGCGAGGCAGGCTATCGCACTCATCGGAAGCTTGCTGAAGAATTTGGCTACGCCGATCTTGCGGAATGCATCACCATTGCTGATCCCAAAGAAGTGTGGCAGCTTGAGATCTCAGGGTCCGGCAAGGGCAAACCTTCGGCATTATGGTGCGCACAGAGGATACCCGATGATCATGTGGGAATATGCGCAAACATTCCGAGGATATCAACAATTGATTTTAACAATCCCGGCATGTTCATGTACAGCTCTAATCTCAAGACAGTTGCAAAAGAGCTTGGATACTGGGACGGAAAGGAACCTCTGAAGTTCTGGAAGATAATTAACGGGAAAAAACCTTTTGCCATACGAGATTATTATGTTCTGAGCACACTTGCACCTTCGCTTAACCTTTCATTTGATGCCGAAGAGCTCCCCTTCTCGGTGAAGCCCGAGAAAAAGCTCTCCGCACAGGATGTGATGAAGTTTTTCAGGGAGACTTACGAGGGAACCCAGTGGGACATGACAAAAAACCTGATGATCACAATTAAGAAAAAGGATGCGAACGGGAATGATGTAGAAGAAAAAATCAAATCTCCCGCCGCAAGCAACTGGATGAATAATGACTGGAGGACACTCATTAATGAGCTCAAACCCGGCACTATCGAAAGACAGCGAACAATAGCCATCACCGGTTGTTCCTACTCTCATGTGATACAGTGCCGCAGCTGGCTGCCTGACGAAGTTGGCGGAGTAGCCTGGTTCTCATTCGATAATCCCGGTCAGAGCCCAAGGATACCTGTATTTTCCGGTGTCCTTAAACTGCCGAACTCGTTTGCGATATGCGGTCAGAAGCGATACAGAACCGATGCCGCACTCTGGGCATTCAGGGAGACAAACCGGCTTGCAACAGTCAACTGGTCGAGAAGCAGGACGATCCTGGAACCTGCAGTAACAGGAATTTGAACAAAAGGCAATTGAAGAACTCCCGATGGTCGAGAATAAGGTGAAGGAGCTCGTAAAGGAGGGAAGGAATGATGAAGCAAAAAACTATGTAACTGCATATACAAACAGCTTTGCCGGTTCTGCAATGACCAGGTGGCAGGAGATGAAAGTAACGTTGTGGGGAATGTATGGGAGAGGGTTCTAAAGCACACGTACTCACCCCCCAGCCCCCTCTCTCCTTGGTAAAGAGGGGTGAAATCCTGATAATTTGTTATCCCCCTCTGCTTTAGCAGAGAGGGGGATAGGGTGGGTTAGAATAACATGGAAAACAGAAATATGAATATTACGATATACTGAAAAAGGACGTCTTTCTCAAAGGAAGAAATCATAAGGCTGCTTCAGGCTGAAGGTGAAGAGAGAAACTTGCTTTTCACCAAATCCGCCGAAGTAAAAAAAAAGTATATCGGAAATAAAGTCTGGTTCAGGGGCCTTATTGAATTCTCGAATGTGTGCGGTAAAGATTGCCTCTATTGCGGCATCCGGAAGGGAAATAAAAACCTTACACGCTATAATCTCTCTGATGATGAGATACTTGCTGCTGCAAAATTTGCCTTCGACAATAACTACGGATCTATCGCTCTCCAGTCCGGAGAAATTGAAAGTCCTGCATTTACAAAACGAGTAATAAAATTACTCAATAATATAAAGGAACTTTCGGGAGGGAAACTCGGGATTACATTATCAGTTGGAGAACAGAAACCTGAAGTATATAAAGCATGGTTCGATGCAGGAGCTCATCGTTACCTTCTTCGTGTCGAATCGACCAACAGGGAACTTTACGGCAAGATCCATCCGGATAATAAAAAGCATGACTTTCAGAGAAGACTCGATTGCCTTAAGAGCCTGCAGGATATCGGCTACCAGACCGGAACAGGTGTAATGATCGGACTGCCGTTTCAAACTCTGGAAGACCTTGCAGGAGATCTTCTCTTCATGCAGAAGTTCGACATCGATATGTGCGGAATGGGACCCTATATAGAGCATGCCGACACTCCCATGATTGCTTATGCAGATAAGCTTCTTCCGCTGAATGAAAGATTCGACCTTACACTGAAGATGATTTCCATCCTCAGGATAATGATGAAGGATATAAACATTGTGGCTGCAACTGCCCTTCAGGCAATCGATCCTGTCGGAAGGGAGAAAGCCGTTAAGATTGGAGCCAATATCCTGATGCCAAATATCACTCCCGGCAAATACCGCGAACAGCTATAAGCTCTACAACAACAAGCCATGTACCGATGATTCGGCAGAAGATTGCCAAAGCTGCCTTGAAGCAAGAATCTCACTTGCTGATGCTGA
>CAVYYM010000004.1:7500-91023 GCA_963772715.1 uncultured Bacteroidota bacterium | reverse complement strand
CCATATTTCCAAGTATCTGTGCAGTTTTCGAAGTGATATCAGCACACCTCCAGAGATAGAAGGTATGGACCATCTTATCGGGGGGAAGTTCAAAAGGAGCCACCCAGTCGCCCAGGTTGAGCCATCTCAGTGGTTTTCCGTTGAGTCCCAATGCCTGGGAGAACATGATGCCCTCTGTCATCTGTCCATGTGAGCATATACCTGATATATCCTTTCATGGCATCATAGCTGTCGCGCAGTATATCCTCATCGCCGTAATGCAGGTAGAATTCCCAGGGCATTATGCTGATTGCCGCGCCCCATGCAACACCTCCGCCGCAACCCGGCTGCCATGGAGCTCCGTTGGGCACGTAGCCTGTTTCCTCGTTGGAGGCACCAATAATATCGTCAATCCATTTCCTGTAGAATGCCTTCGCATCGAAATTGTGCATAACAGTTACGCAGGCAACCTGTCCGTCGCCTGTATATGGCGACCGTTCCCTGTTCGGACAGTCGCTGGCAATTCCTCCGTGCATATTGTCGGTCTGGCTTCGCCACCAGATCCTGTTGATATCTTCGAACATCCTGTTGGAACAGGTAAACTTCCCTGTTGTCTCAACGCTCGGATAAACCGCTTCTGCAGTCACATTTTCAGGCTTAAGTTCTCCGGGCCAGCCTGATATTTCTATTTCCCTGAAAACAAACCATGTAAATCTTGCATGGTACGATTCGGAGCCGCCTCCCTCTCAAAACATATGTATTCTCACCATTGGGAGAATATTCCTGAAGATAATTAATTTCTATTTTCCTTCCCGCTTCACCATTAATGTCTTTCAGATGAACCCATCCTGATATCTCCTGACCGAAATCGATTTTATACTTTCCTTCTTCAAGCTTTTCAATTTTCACCGGATCGATTATTTCCATCACCCTGTCGGGAGGTCCGGTATGAGCTCTCAGGTCGCCCTCCGGAGCCTTTCTCATAATTGCATTTTCCCAGCCTGAATCATCATAGCCGGGAGAACACCAATCCGTCATCTCGAGACGGGCATCGTAATGCTCGCCGTAAAAGACCATGTCCATAAGTATCGGGCTCTTTGCTGCCTTCCAGCTCTCATCGCTTACTATAATTTCACTGCTCCCATCCTCATAAGTTAAATGCATCTGAAGAAGGAACCTCGGTGAACCGTATGCCCCGCACCAGTATTTTGCAGGATTATAGAAACCATTGCCGAGGATAGCCCCCACTGCATTTGCTCCCACTTTAATCTGTTCCGTAACATCATAGGCAAAATACATTACCCGGTATTCCCTGAAATTGTCGGGAAGAGGAATATTCTCATTCATCAGGTCCGGACGCTTTCCGTAATTGGTATGGTTAGGAACAAGAACATCATTGCCAACCTTCGTTCCGTTCATATAGAGTTCAAAATATCCCAGGCCCGAAGTAAAGGCAACTGCACTTTTTACTTTTTTGCTAACAGAAAATTCCCTGCGAAGAATGGGAGCAGGAGGAGGCAATATTTCAGGCAGTTTTAGCATTGGGGTTCGATGGTTTGGGAAGGGCATCTTCTCCCTGCCATGGGACCCCTATCCATTGTGCCTTCCATTCAGAAGGGTCCAGCAGCCCCATTGTCCAGCAGGCTGGCTCGCTCCATCCGGAAATCTTTCTTTTGCTATCCCAGACCCGTACCTGCCACCAGCAATCCTGACGCGAAGCAAGAGGTTTACCCGCATACCTGATATTTACAGACTGATCAGAGATGATCTTCCCGCTGTTCCAGAGATCAGCCGTGCCGGATAACAGCAATTCCTTTGATCCGGCAACCCTTATCTCCCATGCAGACTGATACTGTCCTCGCTCGCCCGCATCTGCCTTGTTGATCCATGAAAGCCTTGGTGATGCAACATCAATCACCGACGGATTGACCAGGTATTCACAGGTCAGCCTGGCGGGTACAATTCCGGGAAAAAGGTTCAGGGTTGAAATTAAAATTCCTGTAAGAAGAGTCAGACGGTGTTTCATATTTCTGGCTTTTGGATTGATTTGTTCAGCTGAAGTTCTGATATAAATAATTATGAATTAAAACATCTGTGGTAAGTCCTGATTAACTTTAAGACCTTTGGGCTAAAATGATTTTTGCAGAGGCCTCATATATCTTCCTGACTGAATCACGAAGCTTATTTACCCTCACCTTTGCTGAATCATAATCCGAAATAATCATTCTCAGTCTTTCTGCGATATCACTGCCGGTCGCCTTTTCAATTTCAAAGACCCAGTCTGATAATCCAAGATCATAATACATCTGCCCTTTTATGGTGTCTTCCGGTTGCCGGAGGTAGAAGGCAGGAGTGCCGTTAACAAGCGATATAATCGGTGAATGGCATTCGAAGCTGAGTACTGCAAACGCATGCGAATAAACAGAGGCTGCCTCATCGGGGAGCCAGTAACCGCGTTTTGTCACAAAAGGCTTTACATCGTCAGGAAGAGGGTTTAAAAGCAGCTCATCCATAATATCAACCTGGTATGTCATTTCGGGGCAGATCAGAACCCTGTTGCCGGTTTCACGCACCCAGGCAATAATGGCTTCTCTTAACTTGGAATGATCCTCCTCCTTCTTTGAATTATTGAGTGTGTCGATACCCCTTACCTGTTCTTCAGAGTAGTTTTCGGGACGAATAAGGTAGTATGGTGTCCTTCTGAGTCTTGGGATTACACAGATATATTTCCCGTGCTCCAGCCCCTTCTCCTTCAGAAAAATATCTGCCCTGCTGTCATCCTTCAGGTACATAAAAAAGGTAGCATCAGGTACGAACATCTGGTTTCCGGTATCTATGCCATTTTTTCTGAGCACTTCCAGCGAATCAGTTTCACGTGTAAAAATAAAAGTTGCTTTCTGCAGCAGTTTTTTCAGATTTTCGTCGATACTCTGAATTGTCGTGCCAAATATTCCGAATGGTTTACCTGTGGCTCTTACCCAAGCCTCAAGATTAGAGGAGCCGACTACGGATGGTCCCGATCCATGAATCATCAGATCAGATCTGCGGAAAGCATCTGCAACCTCCGGGCTGGAGACCTTAAAATCTGAATCGATATTACCATGAATAATTTTTACCGCCGGAAAATGCCTGCTGAGCCATTGTTCAACCTCGCTGCCATGACTTTTTTTCCAGAGAATCAGCTCTGTTCCTGGGAGGAAGGTCTGAAGTATATTAAGTAGCCCGGGAGTATGTGCAATATCTCCGATATTGATATCCTGCCAGCCCGAGACTATTAAAATTGTTTTTATACTCTTCCTGTCAAAGCAAGAGATCAGTGGACTATAGAATGCAGCACCGGCTGCGATACACCCAAGACGAGCGATCAAATGCCTTCTGTTATATGGACCTGGCATTTTAAATTTAATTATAGTAAACCTGCCTGTTATTAATAGCATGATTGTTTCCCGGAAAATTATGCCATCCAGGGCCTCGATCGCTCCTTTGCCCCTTCAATTGCGCCCAGGGCAATATTTACATCTTCCACTATCTGGAAGTCGTACATTCCCAGGCAGACGAAATCGGCACCGTTATTGAAGGCATACTTCAGCCCGACCTCAGGTTTGATAGCTCCTGCAGCCAGCACCTTGAAAGCAATCCATGGTTCTTTCAGAGTCCCCATAAACCGGATTGTCTCATCGGGATCAAAATCAAAATAATTATCATGCCATTCCTGTTCCGACTTAGCCGACCAGTAGTTATGGCTGTGGCAGGTTTTTACCCAGAAATCAGGTTTAAGACCATGTTCAACACAGGCTTTAATTGCTTCAATCCGATGTGCTCCGATACCGGCCGGTTTACCATTCCTTCTTATCTCATCGAGTCCTTTTCCTATGAGATCAAGACGCTCGCTGACACTCCTCTTCTTCGGGTCATCCCATTCGGGATTTGCCCAGCGATCGGTTATTTCACCCTGGCAGTAGAGAGCATCCCAGTTTGCCGCCAGTGACATTCCAATTCCTTTTTGGAAATCAAGATTTGTTCCGCAATCGGAAATGAATTTTATTTTCCCCCTGAATTCGTGCCTGTATTTCTGAAAGACTCTTCCCATCTGCGGGTTTGAAATGATTGCATTAATGCCGCATTTCTCACCAAGAGCCAGGGTCTGAAGGACCTTTTCATCGGTGTGGTAAGTCTTTACCAGTTTTGAAACATATATAAGATCGCGGGCATGTGCCCAGCCTCCGATCAGATTGCCTCCAAGAAGAAGCCGGCTGAGTTCAAATCCTGCCTCGTTGCCGTTTTGATCGCGATACTTAATGACACCCTTTGGCACCTCTCCTTTAAGATCCTTTATTGTAGAGTAGTTGAACTTCAGGAGTGTGGCTCCAGAGTTGGCATCCATACCCTCTATATTTAACAGTCTCTCCTCAAAACTGTCCCAGTTTCTTTTCTTGTACAGGGCGTATGCAAATGCGCCCAGTGCCGGGACTGATATCAGGTTCCTGATCGCCTCCCGCCGGTCGACGCCGGCTATTTTGTTGTCGGTGTCACCCGGAACAGGCTTTCTTGCTTTTTCCTCCTTCCACTTTTTTATGAGCCTGTCAAGGCCAAATTGTTGTTCGGCAGAGAGGAAAAAGAATGCTGCGAGTACAAAAAATTCGATCAGGTTCCTGTTTACCCAAAGGTAACTGCCCTCAGCAGGCACACCGTACATGTAACCCGGTATTGGAGGGTATGCGACAAAGAAGAAAAAGAGCATGACCGCTCCGCCGGTGCTGGCCCACCTTGTGAAGAGGCCTGTCATCAGCCCAAGTCCGACAAGTATCATCCCCCAGATATTTAGAAAATCGACAACTGCCACTAGTGAAGCGCTTTCAGCCATCGAATTGAAAAGCGGGGCAAATATCCACCTTGATGCTGCGAGATAGGGAGCGGAACTCCAGCCGGCTGATAATATCTTGGCCATGCCTTCATACAGAAAATGCCAGCCTATTGCTATCCTGACAATCGTAAGAAACCACGGGAGAATCCTTTCGGAAGTCTTAGCTGATGAAACCATTTTAATGCAGATTATGTTTATTTATCATTTCCACCCCTCTCCATCTTCTCCACAATATTATCAAATTTTACAGCAAGTCCTGCATCCATAAGTGCAAGTTTTTTCCATTCCTCAGACCCATACACCCCTGCCACTGAATAATCGAACGGTGTGAATTTTATTTTCTTTATAACCGAATGCTTTTTAAACCTGAAATCAAATGCCGATGGATCCATAAAAAGGGGATCTGCAATAACTGAATGCTGGTCCTTGCCTGATTTCTGCCAGTCGGAAAATGACTTATCGCCAAACTTAATATCTGACGACCTCGAATCCCAATAACAGTTATAGTCGGTTAACAGGTTGAATTTATGCCAGTTGTTGATCGTCAGTAAGCCCTTATCGAAGAAGATTATATTATTTGTAAAAGAGAGCGAACGGTGCTCCTCAATCCTGGTTGCCTGAAGCTGTCCCCTGAGATTGAATGCAAAAATGTTATTCCTTATTATGTTCTCCTTTCCGTAATGCTGGTGAAAGCCTGAGTTTTTGCAGTTGTAAACGAGGTTATTCTCCATCACTATTCCGTAAGAACCCTCATCGGTATAAAGCCCCCATCCTCCGTAATCGAATGAATGGACATGATGAATGACATTGTTTGATACCACAGTTCCTTCTGAGGCTCCAAGAGTGTAGACACCTCCCATATCGCAGAGTTCACCCCAGCCAAGGTGGTGAATGTGGTTATATGCCACCAGGTTTCGTTTTGAAGGGCTTGGCGTATACCCCCATATCCATCCCACCGATACCCCGGAATACCTCAGATCAGATATCTCATTATGAGTAAGCCTGTTATCGCTGCCGTGGAAAATGATAATACCAACCGCACAGGGGAAAATATGACCTGCATCAGTTATAATGTTATTATCGACAGTTATATTATTTGTTATTTCATTAACAGAGGGCCGCAGCACAGTCTCACCGATTTTTATTCCACCGGCTCCCAGGTCGTGCATATAACACCTCGTTACCAGGCAGTTGCTTACCGCTCTCCTGAACCAGAATGCATAGGTCCCGGTATTTGATATTTCACAATCGCTGAAAGATATATTGTCGGCAAAATCGGCAGTGATTACAGCGTTTACGGGAGCAGCAGCCTGGGCAGGTTCATTTCCCGATGGCGGAGTATTGTATGCTGATATCCTGAAATTCAGATTACTGAAGGAAATATTCTCCACTCTTCTGCCGGAAGCCTCATCACCCTTTATTGAAATGAACCTGTCGAGGAGAGGAGCGGTGAATTTCGTATTCTCAATGGTCTCTCCATCCTCCGGAATATAGTAGAGCCAGCCCGATCGTTCAAGGAACCACTCCCCGGGAGCATCCAGAGCACCCATAAAATTCTCGGCATACCATCTCGATTTTGCATTTATCGGATTCCAGGGTTTCATCCCCTCTCCTGCAATGAATATCGCCGACTGGCTTTTCTCAAAGCTCATTATACGTTTCCTGGTGTTATCCCAGTTATGGTAAAAAATTATAAGGGCATCCTCGTAGTCACGGTCAGTAAACCCGGAGAATCCTGTAACAAGTGAACTGTCGAGAAAGACTTTCTGGACAGCCACCGGAGGTATCCTGCCGGTTCCCTTTTCAATTATGGTCTCCTCAAGTTTAATCACCTTACCAAATGAATCATTTGGTGTTCTTGCTCTTATGGCCCTCCTACCGTTAACAAAAAGCTGCTCAAAATACCAGTTGTAGTATGCAGTCTGCGGAATAAAAGCCTTCCAGAGCTTATCGCTGACTTTGGCAAAACCTGTTATAGTGACTCCTGCTGTAAAGTTCGCTTTCTGGCCCTCAGCAGACCTGAAAACCAGCGGCGACTCCTTTGTCCCGGAGTCTTCAATTGTAAGTTCCAGGGGCTGCATCATAGCAAATTCACCCTTAAGGGCTATAACCTCCAACAGGTCCCGAGACCTGACCGTTCTTACGCATTTCCCTTACCCTGTCGCGAGCCCCGGTAAGTGATGCCATCGGTTTATCAGTGGTGCCGGGGTTCGAATCATTACCGGCCGGTGATATGTAAATCTTCTGCGCCGACAGATTGGTGCTGACAGAAAGCAGGAGTGTAAAAAGCACAATAACAGATAATTGAGGTTTCATAAAAGGGGGGTTAAAATATCGGTATAAGCTAAGAATTTTATTCAATTAAACCAATTGTCAATCAGATCAATGTCTTCCCGTCTTTATCGGCTGTTATTCAGGGAAATTTCCCTCACCGACCCTGACAGGTTTCGGAGCCCATACGTGAAGTATCCAGTCATCACCATCAGTGGGTGTTTTGAAGAGCGTATTCCTGTTAACCTTATTTCCAGGCCTTACATCGGCTTGATTTTCAGCATTGATCCACTCTGAATCGAGGAGATAGGGAAAATCGAGAAAGAGTTCGACCTCCCCCTTCTTATCAAGATAAATGAAATATTCCACACCCTCCCGTGCCAGGCAGAAACCCTGTTTAACAAGATCCTGCCGGCTCACCATCTGGTGAAAAGGTATTGTCTCAAACCAATCCCATACCTTTTTGATTATAAGATGCTTTTTCAGGTTACAATCGGCCGGATCGAGAGTTCCGCTGAAACCTGTTGATGAGTTTCCATTCATATCGGCAAAATTGAGAACCGCCCCTGAGAAGAGAATTGTATAGGCATTCTTTCGGAGCTGATCATCGGTATAATCCGGATGGAACATATTTCCTGCCCATAGTGTTTCCTGTGCATAAAGAGGCTTGTAACGGTGATGATTCATCGAAAGTCCTGAATAAAGCCTGTATGGATCAGTTGTTGTCGGTCCCTGCAGTGAGCCCATATCATACCACTCTTCGTCTATGAATGGATCGCCATTTTCGGTAGCCCTCTTTTCATTATGAACTGTAAGGATATGTTGGTGAATATCAAGAGAATCGATAAGCTTCCCCAGCCGGTGAATATCGGCTAACTTCATATTACCCTTATACTGGCTCCTATCCTTCCTCCATAATGGTTCGGGACCGGCAACTGAAAGTATTGTATTAGGGTAATGCCCGATCCTTGCAAGGGTATATTTTATGTAAAGCTCCTGTTCTTTGCTCTCTACCGGCCAGTCACCTTTTGCTCCGAAAAAACCGGCAAACGGGAATACAGTAATATTCCTCCTCTGGAGCTCATCGAGTATCTCTTCCATTTTACGGTATTCTTCCGGATCAGGTGGCCAAAGTGCAGGAGTATCCCATCCCTGTCCCCTATCCGCCTCATCACGGTTTGTGAAATGGCTGGCAACAGACAGCATGTTGTAATCGTTCTGCTGAAGCCAGTCAAGAAACCTTTTCCTGGGGTTGCCGTCGTACTGATCATCAGGATCATCCCAGTTGGAGGCAAAAAACCTGTCACCGGCATGAAAACTTCTGAAAAGAGTTTTCCTGCTCTCCGCTCTTCCGAGCCAGAAAGGATTAAGCTGGTTTTTCCCTACCATACCAGGATTTTCTGCAAAGCTGCACCGGAACTCACCCCTGCTTTTTTCTTTGCTGTCACTGAACCAGTACTCGTATCTCCAGAGACCTTTCATAAAAGGACTGAAGCGTATCCTCCATATATCGCCACCGTCAAAAAAACCATAATGATTTAGTACTCTTCCATCGGGAGCTGTAAGGGAAATCCTCAGTTCAACGTCTCTGAAAGGATCGGAATAAACCTGCTTGTTGCTGACTTCAATTTCAAACAATCGGAATATACCGATATCTCTGATCTGCTGCTCCTGAAACCCCGATACTGTCAGAAGATCAAATGCCAGACATATAGTTGTCAGAAAAAGCTTCTTTATCATAAAATGCCAGTTATTAATTTTATTACTAGGCCAACGGGACTATTTCTATGCAGGTTGTGGGGCATATGACCTTACAGGCTCCGCATCCAGTGCATTTTTGATCAGAAATAAAAGGGATCATTAATCCTGAATTATGTTCATACTTTATTTCAATAGCATCATAGGGGCAGACAGCTTTACATCTGTCGCACTCTTTCAGGCTGGTGAGCAGGCAATCCTTAGTATTTATCCTGGCCATCCCCATCCGTATCTGCGATTTAGCCTCAACCCTGAATAATGTTATTGCACCGCTGGGACAAACAATGCTGCAAATGTTACAGGTTTCGAGACAATATCCATCGGAAAAGATCACTTTTGGTATAAGAAAACCTGCATTAATGCGGACATCTTCTGTCAAAATCCTTGTAGGGCAAGCTTTTATGCAACTTCCGCATCGTGTGCAAACTGAGTACAGTTTAACCGGTTCAAGAGCAGCTGGTGGGCGGATTAAATCTGCTTCAGAATCCCTGACAATTACTGGAAACGCAAAAGCAGTAACAGCACCTGCAGCGCTTCCAATGAAGAGTCTCCTGCCCAGGTTTGTACTCTGCTTACCGGAAAGGTGCCGGTAGAAAAATGATTTAATATCTGTTACAAGGATCTGAATTCCTCCAAGTGGACACACACGGAAACACCATAAACCCGGAAAAAGAAATTGTATTGAAAGTAATACCATCAGAGCTGAAGCTGATACTAAAATCGTAATGACAGAATTCTGAAGGAATGAGGAAAAGAAGAGGTTAAAAATCGATATGGGATCCAGGAATATAAACAGTGGAAAACCTGCTATGGCGGCAGAAAGAGAAATTATCACAATCCAGGCGCCCAGAGCCGGGATCTTTCGCAGATTAAAACTCCTCCTTATCTTTGAAGGAGGCTTGATATTGCCAAGGAGACAACCAACCGGACAGAGATACCTGCAGAAGAAGTGCCTTTCAAACCAGCAGGCAGCCAGAACAGCAAATCCAATTATGTTAAGTATTACAAATGACTTTAGTGCAAGTACCGAATTGAGAGTTATAAACGGACTCAACCAGACTGATATTCCTGAAAAAGAACCCCAACCTACCGGCAGGGCAAACACAATACTCAGTGCCAGAAATATATATCGTATTTCTTTTCTTCTAACCAAGGTAGACTTTCTGACTGAGGAGTTCCTTTCTCAATTTTCCAAGATCAGGATCGCGGAGGTCCATTCTTTCCTTAACAGCCAGGCCGGCAGCTATACCGGCACCATGACCGGTAACCAGGCAGGTGCCAATAATTCTCGTATCCTCAGCAAGCTCTTTTTCAAAACAGAAACATCTTCCTGCCACAAGGAGCCCATCAATCTTCCTGGGAACCAGGGAGCGTAACGGTATATGCCACAGTGGTCTTTCCCTTACAGGGACTCTCTTTCCATTATATAGCATAGGAGTCCAGGCACCACTTATCCCGATGGAATCGTCAAATTTTTTAAATGTCATTGTATCTTCCAGGGTAAGCTTATATTCTCCAGCCACGATACGTGACATTCTTACACCTAGCTGCGATGCAGTGTCAACTATATAGATATCTTCATAACCCGGGGTCTGTTTCATTCTGAAGTAGTTCTCCCATATCTGCTGCCTGTATTCCACCTGCAGGTTTGACAATGTAAGGGCATCGGTGCCATCCTGGTCATCCTTACCGTGCATATTAACCCAGTTGATACCACTCAAAGGTGTTTCGGACCCAACCGGATGATTGATATAACCAGGCCTTGTGGTATCGATCTTGTCAACATTCCCGAGTCTGTGAACGAGTCCTATATGATACTTCATCGATTCGTAATCCTCCCCGGCTAAATGGAATATATCGCCGTCACCTGTACAGTCTATTACAATTTTTGCAACTATTGCCGATCTACCTGATTTATTTTCAACTATGACTCCTTTTATCCTGTTGCCATCCATAACCACCCCGGCGGCATAACTGTGATAAAGCACTTTTACTCCGGCATCTATTATCATTTTTTCGAGTACATACTTTCCGGCCTCAGGATCAATTACAGGATTTACATCGCTGACCGACATTCCCATTTCCTTTAGCCTTTGCCACATTTCATCGCCCAATCCGTAGATAACCTGTCTGTTTTTATTATTTCTGTCAATGGCGTGGGTTGACAGCAGCGGGAGCACCTCACCTCCAGTCCACAAACCACCCAGATGGTTATACCTTTCGATAACCCAGGTATCGGCACCCATTCTGCTTGCAGCAATTGCCGCTGCCGTGCCTGCCGGCCCTCCTCCCACAACCAGCACATCAGTTGTTGCAAATACCGGTATCCTGCGCTGCGGTTCAATAATGAATCCTGTCTCTTCAGATGTTGAATCTTCTTCTGACGGGGCATTCACCCCTTTTTTTTCAATGGTGCGCGAACAACCTGTACCGATGACAAAAGCCCCGCCTGCCATTGCTGCTCTTGAAAGAAAATCTCTCCTTTTCATAATATGTCAGAATATTATATTCGTTTACTTACTATCCTTCAGATACGGTCCCTTCCTGTTCCACTTCACCTCGACATTCGAAATAAACCATGTCCTGCCCTTATCATTATTTCCCTGGAAGAAGAGAAAGGTTTTCCCGTTCTCATCGCTGAAGATATGAGGATGCCCTGATTCGCTCGAATTCCATTCCCCGGGTTTGCCGTTTGCAAGGAAAGGTGTGTCGGAAATCCTTTTCCAGTGAACTGCATCAGTGCTTACGGCAACTCCAACCTGCTGGGGAGCGTTGTTATAAGCGCCGGCGTAGAACATGAAAAGCTTCCTTCCTTTTTTTATTACTGAAGCTCCTTCAACGCAATCCTTTTCCCAGGGAAGCTCGGGTTTAAGGATCGAACCCTCTGTTGCCAGATTCTTCCAGTCGTTCCTGCTGAAATCGGTGGTTCGGGGTGCGACAGCCACTCCCTGCATCTGTATTTTGTAATCCGGATCGCGTGTCGCATAATACATATAGTATCTGCCTTTGAAAAAGATCACTTCGGCATCAATTGCCCTGCCGCAATTCCAGTTTCCGTCGGGACGGAAAACAGGATTGGAGGCATTCCTTGTAAAATTTAATCCGTCGTCAGAATAAGCATGACATATAGCATCGTTGCGCCCGTTGCCATAGGTCTGGTAGAAAAGGTTCACCCTTCCATCTATCACAATCGCGCATGGAGCGCACAGTCCCATTTTCTCATATGATTCCGAAGGTGTTATCTCCCCGCATTTCTTCCAGTTCACAAGGTCGGCACTCTCCGCGATCCCTATTCCCCAGCCCTGTACGGAAGTTGATTTACCGGAATAGGCAGGTATTGAATAATACATAAGGTATCTCCCCCGGAAATGAATTACATGCGGATCCTTGGAAAAAGGGGAACCTGTCCTGGATGTGTCACCGAACAACATATCTGGTCCTGATATGACAGTATTATCCTGTGCTCCGAGAGAGGAAGTTAAGGCGATAAAAAGAGAGGCGGTTATAAACATTCTGAACATTCCTGATTCCATGAGATTAAAATCTGAAGGATGCATATAAGCCGGTCATCTGAGGAGATGCTGAGAGTCCGAATCCTGTTAACGATTCCGGCCTGTGATGTCCAAGAACCTGCCAGAAAGTGAGATCGAAAACCATGAGAAAGGCTCCCTGCAGTATCAGAGAATTACCATAGCCCTTAAGCAGATCGCTCCTTGTCTCCGATTTTGAAGAAAGATGTCTGAGCAGGAATCCGCTACCTATATAGGCTGCATCGAGACCAGCATTAATCAGCAGTATTTTTTCGGTTTTCAGCTGCCTGGCAAGTGCATCTGCAACACTTAATGCAGAGCAGTCGAGCTGGCTGGCACGCAAATGAGTGAAAAGCCTGCTATTGCCAGATTTACCGTGTTCCAGAATAGGTTCATCTGGCTGAAATATTTTTCCTGGCCAGTATTGTTTATCCAGCCATAAGTGCCCAGCACAATGTTTGCCACAGCCCATCCTCCCAAAACACACATCCCTCCTGTGTTAAGTCTGTTGCTTTCCATGCAAAAGGTGTTAAGGCTGCCCTGGGCTGAGGCAAGTAAAAGAGAATGAAAGAATGATTGCAGTCAGGATTATCAGCTTTTTCTTATCCATTTGTCAGCAAATCTTTGATTTATGAGATTACGCGTTAAGATATAAAATTACAGCATTAACATTGGCATTGGACAACATTTATTTGTAATTTACAATCCTGTTGACAAAAAATAATTTCTATGAGATCTTTCGCGATCCTTTCAGTCATTGTGGCTGCGACTATAAGCTGCAATAATCAAAATAAGACACCTGAAATCATGCAGTGGACAACACATGAAATCAGTCTTACCTCCGGGGTATCGTGGCCTAACGGATATACTGATGTAGAAGTGTGGGCACTCTTTACTAACGGAAAAGGAGATACCCTTTTAAGACCTGCTTTCTGGGATGGAGGAAACATCTGGAAAATAAGATTTGCACCTCCCGATACAGGTTCGACATGGATATGGAAAACATATTCTGCTCCTGCCGACAGAGGACTGGCCGGAAAAACAGGGAGACTGAACTCCGTTGCCAATAATGGTACCAATGAACTCCTCAGGCACGGGCTTCTGAGAATGTCGGAAGGAAAAAGAAATGTCATTCATGCTGATGGCAAACCCTTTCTTGTGGTCGGCGACACACCATGGTCGATACCCTTCAGGGCAACCACGGTCCAGGTGAAAGAATATGCAGCCGACAGGATGAAAAAAGGATTCAACACGGTGCTTCTCATGAGCGTACAGCCTGATATGTACGCAGAAGGACCTGATGCGAGGAATACTGTTTTGGGATTTGCCAGAGGATTTGATGATCTGCACGAAGGACACCTTAACAAATTAAGACCTGATTATTTTCAGTATCTCGATTCGCTGATGCAAATACTGGTCGATCATGGTATTGTTCCTGTTTATCAGCCTGTATTTCACGGCTTCGGATGGAAGGGCAAAACTGTTCTCGGTCCCACGGCCGACCCTGACGAATATGCAAGGTATTGCAAATATCTTGTCGCCCGTTACGGCAGTATGCCGGCCTTCTGGCTTGTAAGCGGAGATTCCCATGGACTTGATCCGGGAGTGAAACCAGGCGGGGAAACAATTGAAAAATGGGATGCTTACCATCAGCCAACGGGAATACATTACAATCCTGCTGATGATTACCTTGCATCGTGGGCAAACGGAGACAGTTCCAGATGCTTCCACTACAACCGCTCATGGCAGGATCAGAATTGGCTAGACTTCCAGTGGGCGCAGACAGGGCATGACGGAAAACATCTTTATCATAAAGTAGAGAGGATGTATGAAAATGAGCCTGTCAAAGCATGCCTTAATGGGGAACCTACATATGAGGGCATGGGAGGAGGTAAAAACGGCCTTGGCTGGTGGCAGGGAGAGGAAGCATGGAATCAGCTTATGCACGGGGGAACAATGGGTGTGGTTTACGGGGCGGCATGTCTCTGGCAATGGAAGATAACCCCTGACGAAACAGGCTGGGACAGCTGGACAAATGCGCCGATGTCGTGGAAGGAAGCTATGGCGCAGGAAGGCAGTAATTATGCCGGGCTTGTTGCAAAAGCATTTGATGGTCTGGATTTCGCCGATATGGAGAAGAGGTGGGATCTTACCGGTGCAAATCAACCACTTCTGGCGAGGGAAGGGAAATTTTATATTTCATACCTCGATAAAGGAGGTACAATAAGTATAAAGAATATGGCGCCCGGACTTCCCTTCTCATGGTTCAATCCCTTAACAGGGGACTTTGCCATGGAAGGAAAAACCACTGCAGACGGCATTTTTAAAGCACCCGATATCAATCCCTGGGTGCTGATAATCGGGGAGAAAGTATTTAATCATTAACGCATCCTTCATATGACAATCCGTATTATGTTAATCGGAGCATTGCTCTTATCGGGCTGCTCCGGCAAACGTTCTGCTGAGTCGCCTCTTAATTTCAGCGGAATTTACCCCCACCTTGCTTATTACAACAACGAGGGAGAGTGCGGGACAGGTGCAGTAGTTCCCTGGGCAGACCGGCTCTGGGTAATTACATACGGGCCTCATCTTCCTTTTGGATCCTCAGATAAGCTCTACGAGATAACTCCGGATCTTCAGATGATAACGAGGGAGGAAAGCATTGGGGGTACTCCTGCAAACAGAATGATCCACAGGGAGAGCAACCAGCTGTTTATCGGTCCGTATGCCATTGATGCCAATAGAAATGTAAGGGTGATACCGTACGAACTTATGCCGGGGCGCCATACCGGTAATGCCCGCCATATTGACCATCCGGCGAATATGATCTACTATGGGACCATGGAAGAAGGCTTTTATGAAGTAGATGTAAGTACGCTGGAAGTCAAGACCTTGTATACAGATGGGAATGTTATCCGTAAGGAGGGTCAGATGGCGCAGGAGAACTTAATGCTGCTCGGGGCACATGGTAAAGGACTCTATTCGGGACAAGGTGTACTGGTATATTCAAACAATGGAGAAACAGGTCAGACTGCCCTCGAACGTTTTGATGCTGAATCCGGTGCTCTATATGAGTGGAACGGACATGACTGGAAACTGGTTCGCCGCAACCAGTTCGTTGAAGTTACCGGTCCCGGGGGAATATATGGAAATAAGAATCCGGAAATTGAACCCATCTGGGCTACGGGATTGGACCATAAGTCGGTTTTGGTTGGAGTTCGTAATCCTGAAACCGGATGGGATTTTTACCGGCTGCCAAAGGCGAGTAACAGTTACGATGGTGCTCACGGCTGGAATACTGAATGGCCCCGTATCAGGGATGTGGGCACTGAAGGAAAACCCGATTACCTGATGACAATGCATGGCATGTTCTGGCGATTCCCCGGATCTTTTACCTCTTCAAACAGTTCAGGCATACGCCCAGGATCAGCTTATCTCAAAGTTATTGGCGATTTTACACGGTGGAATGATCAGCTGGTATTTGGTTGCGACGACTCAGCAGAACGCGAGTTTCTTAACAAACGTAAAGCTAAAGGAGACATAGAGGGGCCCGGGCAGTCCAACTCAAATCTATGGTTCACTCCTGTCAACCAGCCTGATCTTCTGGGACCCGTAACATCGTCAGGATCTGTATGGCTGAATGAGGAGATTAATGCAAATGAGGCTTCGGAGCCTTTCCTGTTTGCCGGATGGAAAAAACGAAGTGCCTGGATAAACAATGACGGAAAACTGCCGGTTGATTTCACATTCGAAGTGGATAAGAATGGTGACGGGAAATGGACAAACCTTGAAAGCATTACTGTTCCTTCCTGGTCATCAGCCGTTGTTATGTTCGACGAGAGTAGCTCCGGCGAATGGATCAGGGTAGTTGCCGGGGGCAATACTAAAGCCACGGTTCACTTTACCTATGCAGATGAAGATAAAAGGACGAGCAGCGCTGACCCTGTTTTCATGGGAATATCGGATGTAAGTGATGTTGAGTCAACAGGCGGATTATTGTACAGTCTCGGCGACGATCGCCGTGCGCTTGGCATCGCCGTTCATCAGATCAGGGGGATTGAGATTGAATCCGCAGGATATTACGAACTGAATGGCGATATGAAGCTTGTCAGAAAAAATGATGAAGAAATGCATTCTTTCATAAAAGAGAAGTTTGCGATACCAAAGGATGTTGTGACTATTGACGGGGCCTCAGTACTTATTGTTGACGATAAGGGTAGACGCTGGCGTTTGCCCATGGGGAATGAAGAGTTTACAGGACTTACAGAAGCAGGGGTTTTGCGTATCTGCCGTGAAGTAGCTACCGAACGGGATCTCTTCAATTGTCACGGGACCTTCTACGAACTGCCGGCTGAAAATGCCGACGGCTATGCCAAAATAAGGCCTATCGCTTCACATAATCTCCGAATCAACGATTACGCTTCATACAGGGGAATGCTGATCATTACAGGACTTAATGCCAAATCAGGAAAACGAAATCCTCACATAATAATTTCCGACGATGGACAGGCAGCTGTCTGGGCGGGCGTTATTGACGATCTCTGGAAACTGGGCAAACCTACGGGCAAGGGAGGTCCGTGGAAAAACAGCATTGCTAAAGCAGGAGAACCATCAGATCCTTATTTATTCGGATTCTACGATAAGCGGAAACTGTCACTTTCGCATGATGCGGCCGGATCTGTCAGTTTTACGGTTCAGTTTCAACCTGTCGGCCATGGTCCCTGGATGACCTGGGAAGAGTTCACTGTTGCACCCGGAGAAATATTCACTTATGAATTTCCGGATTGGTTTGAATCGCGGTGGATAAGATTTATTCCCGGCAAGGATTGCATTGCAACGGCCTGGCTTGACTATGAATAGTTTGAAAGTACTTTAATCATTAAAGAATTAATGATATAGATAAATGGGAAAGACATCAATAATATTAATCAACTAATTATGGACCGCAGAAAATTCATTAATACGAGCGCTATCTCTGCAGGAGGACTGACCATTTACTCAGCAATTCCATCTCCGGAACGGGTGTCACGAAAAGCCCCTTCAGATACAATTAATGTAGCCCTTATCGGATGTCGGAACATGGGGTTCGGAATACTCAGGCATCACCTGTCAAACCCAGGTGTCAATTGTGTTGCCCTCTGCGATATCGACTCAAATATTCTTAATGAGAGGGCTGCGGAAATTAAAAAGAACTTCAGCCAGACTCCTAAGCTATACGGCGATTTCCGAAAGCTGCTTGAGCAAAGGGATGTCGATGCTGTAATCATCGGAACCCCCGATCACTGGCATTGCCTGATGATGGTATATGCCCTGCAGGAAGGAAAACATGTGTACTGCGAAAAACCGATGGCCAACACTATTGCAGAGTGTGATATCATGGTCAGGGCTGCAGACTATTATAATAAGTGCGTTCAGATAGGACAGCAGCAGAGAAGCGGATTCATTTTTCAGAAAGCGATGGAATTAATTCGGGGCGGCATGATCGGAAAGCTGAGAAGGGTTAATATCTGGGCAAATTTCAATTATGGTATCGGACAGGCAATAGTCGCCGATGAACCTGTTCCTGCAGGAGTTGATTTCGACATGTGGCTCGGACCGGCACCCCGGAGATCATTCAACCGCACAAGGTTCCACGGCTCGTGGAGGATGTTCTGGGATTACGGAGGAGGACTGATGTCGGACTGGGGTGTGCATCTTATAGATATAGGTCTCTGGGCTGGGGAAATTGCAAGACCTCCTGAGAATGTGATGGTTTACGGGGCAAATACATACCATGAGCCAAGAAGCCGTGAAACTTTTGACTCAATGTCCGTTATATATCCTAAAAAAGATTTTGTGATCAACTGGGATATGACAGCTGGAATAGAAAAAGGACCCTATGATTCCTCATACGGTCTTGTTTTCATCGGAGATCTTGGTACACTGTTCGCCAACAGGACCAGGCTCGTTCTGACTCCCGAATGGGATAACGAGGAAAAAAAATCAAAAACCGGGGAGTTCATTTTTGAGGAAGGGAAAGATTCTCATGGAGAACACGTCAGGAATTTTCTGGATTGTATAAAAACAAGGATTAAACCTGCATGTCCGCCGGATACAGCAAGAATTGCTGCGATGCATGTTCATATACCCAATATTGCTGCAAGGACCGGCGAATCAGTACTTATCTGGGACGATAACAGCAGAAAATTCACCAACAGTGAAAAAGCCAATGAATTCATAACCCCGCAATACAGGGAGCCTTGGAAACTGCCAAAGGTGTAAATAGGTTTACCAATTATATTCAGAATTTATTTTTCAGGGTAAATATCAGGGAATGATGATAAAAAGCAACCTTAACCTTTGCTCATACGCAGACGTAAGGGGAATGAAACAATGAAATTCACACCTCCCTCATCCGGGAAAGTATTAGATGGAAGAAACAAGAAACAAGAAACAAGAAACAATATTTTTAAAAATCCATATTTATGAAAAAATCTGTTTTTCAGCTTATTACAATCCTGGCGTTTCTTCTCGCCATTCCGGCTTTACTCAGAGCCGAAGTTAAATTACCTGCAATCTTCAGCGACAACATGGTTTTGCAGCAGCAAGCCGATGTTGCGATCTGGGGAAAAGCCTCAGCCAATTCCTCAGTCAGCGTTAAAACATCCTGGAACGGGAAATCATACACAACACGCGCTGCTAATGATGGCAGCTGGAAACTAAAGGTCTCCACTCCTGTTGCAGGAGGTCCTTTCACAGTGACTATCAGTGATGGTAAAGCCGTAATACTAAAAAATGTAATGATCGGTGAAATATGGGTATGCTCAGGTCAGTCAAACATGGAGATGCCTATGAAGGGTTTCAGAAATCAGCCGATAAATGGATCAAATGAATTTATTGCGCTCTCTTCGAATCCCAATATCAGGATGATAACTGTTCCTAAAGTAACAAGCCTTACGCCTCTCGACGATTTTAAAGGCACCTGGCTACTTTGCGAACCGGAAAATGTCAGCGGGTTCAGCGCCACAGCATACTTTTTTGGTCTGATGCTCAACAAAGCGCTGAATGTACCTGTAGGTCTTATAAATACAAGCTGGGGAGGAACGAGAATAGAGCCATGGATAAGTGAGGCAGGTTTTAAGAACTTCGACTGGGTAAAATTACCTGATAAAAGTGTTCCCCAGGAAAAACTATCACAACAGACACCAACAGTTCTGTTCAATGCAATGATAAATCCGATAGTGGGCTACGGAATCCGCGGCGCTATATGGTATCAGGGTGAATCAAACCGCAATGAACCTGCACAATATCAAAAACTTATGCCAGGACTGGCTGAGAACTGGAGATCTGTCTGGAGTATCGGAGAGTTTCCAATGTATTATGTACAGATTGCTCCCTACGATTACGGTTCATCAGGATTAAATTCAGCATTCCTGCGCGAGGCACAGCTTAAAGCCTCTACAACCATATCAAATTTCGGAATGGCATGTATTATGGACACAGGCGAAAAAGATTGTATCCATCCTGCCAATAAGAAGGCTGCTGGTGACAGGCTCGCCTACCTTGCACTTTCAAAAACTTACGGAAAAAAAGGTTTTGCATGCGAGGGTCCGGTACTGAATGAGATGAAAATAGAAGGAACCCTGGTAAAGCTGACATTCAACAATGCACCTAATGGCATTATGTCAATAGGAAAAGAACTGAACTGTTTTGAAGTGGCAGCCGCCAATAAAAGATTCTACCCGGCTAAAGCATTTGTAACAAATGAGGGAGTCACAATCATTTCTCAGTTTGTTGCGGCTCCGGTTGCAGTAAGATATGCTTTCAGGGATTTTATTATCGGTGACCTATTTAATACTGAAGGAATACCGGCTTCATCATTCAGGACAGATGACTGGGAACAATAGTAATCCGTTGTAATTCATAGTAATTAGTTGTGGTTCAGTAGGTATAATTATATGATTTTTGTGTAGTTTTAGCATAAACCAAGACATGGCTAACATAAGCGCACAACCGGAAACTGTTAGCTGGTGAAGACTATGAATTACAATTACCCCCGGGTAAACATCTCCTCATAGTGAGGCATAGGATCGAATATGCCTCCTCCCGTTTTGTAGAATTCACGTCCAAGCTCATAAACCCCCTCCTTCATTTGAACCCATGGAGCATCTTTGCGCGGATGATAACCAAGCATCGTGTTCCAGTTCAGGTAATTCTGGTGTCCGTTGCTCTCGACAAGACCGAGATTCCCGATGCCGGGAAATGAATCGAGTCTTGCCGCGACATTTTTATTCCATTCAACAAGTACCGGGTTGACAGTAAGATCAGCGCAGAAACAAGGAATGTTGCGTTCATATGCAGCCTGCGCGATTTTCATTGTCATGCTAAGTGTTTTTGCTATCGCTTTGAGAGCTATAGCCTTATATCCCATCTGAATTCGTGTCACCGCATCTTCGACGGTGTGAGCACTTTCATCTGAAGCAAGCCTTACCGGCAAATCGCTGACATCAATTTCAAGCTCCTCGGGAAATGGCTCCTCTATGATTGCAATCTGGTCGAAGGCGCCTATACTCCTTGCATGGTCGAGCAGCCTCGACAGCGTCTCCTTGCTTTCATAGCGGCCATTTGCATCGAAATAGTAAGGGAGTCTGCCGCTTTTGGTATAGGGAGTTCTTATATCACCGATAGCTTCATGAATGGCTGTCAGCCTCTCCATATCCTTCTTAAGCATCTCATCCTGTGTTCCAGGCTGACCAATTTTTATCTTCATGAAAAAATAACCCTGGTCAGCTGAAGCTTTTATTTCATCGATAGGAATTGAATATGCCATCAAGGGTATTGCAGCCACTTCATTATGATGACGAGACAAGGCAGGTTTATAAGCTTCCGGTATCATATCATCGAAGGAGGTGATTCCATTTTCTTTTGCATACAGCAGCCAGAGAGCATTATCGACACTCACAAGTGAATTGAGCGCGAATGTCTTGCGAAGCTGCGGTCTCGAGGTGATCTTCTGACCATATGCATAAACTTCCGGAAGGATGTTGTCGAGCAATTCGACCGGGCCTGGTAAAGGTTTGTCCGTTCAAGCATTCTGAGTGCCCTGTCTGTCATCGAGTACATAAGAGCATTGCCGGCACTTTCAGAATTCGCAGCAAAGACATTTGCATCCGACCACAGCACGCTCTGAGAGCAAAGACCTATGGAATGAGCTCCCGAACTGCTCTTCAGGAAAGAAATAGTCTGCCAAATCTCTTTCATGAATCCTCCCTTGAATCCAAAAGGGCGGATCAGAGGTTCGCTTTCGAAATTCAGACCTGTTCCGGAAATGGTTATTTTCTTTCGTTCCGGTTTCGAACAGCCTGTAAGAAGAAAGTCAGCTGGAGAAGCAAGAACCGCTGCTCCTGCTGCCATCATGCTTCTCTTTAGGAATTTTCTGCGGCTGGTGCTTTTCATATCAGATCAGTTCGTACTTTGTCATAAATGTGTTCAGAAAATCAACATCCTTTTTAAGCTTCGTTACAATTATTTCCTGCTGCTGTAAAAGCGATAACTGCGCTTCACTTTTTTCAAGAAGCGGGTATTCGACATGAAGCGTCATGGGGCCGGATATGTTAAGCTCTTTAATAGTTTTAAAGAAAAGATCCCAGTTTACCATTCCCTCGCCCATGGGTACTGTAACCGCCCGGGCTTCCCATTTCCCGTTATGCCATGTAAAATCTTTTATCGCCAGCGTTTTAATATAAGGAGCTATAAGCCTCATCCCAAGTATCCATGAATTAGCCCCTTCAACCATTGCATGACGCACATCGTACTGGCAGCCTGCAAGTTCGGGAGGAAAACCACGCAGAAGCTCGAACAGGTCCCAGACAGGTCCGCCTACTCTCGCTCCCTGATGATTCTGGTACCCTCCATGAATGGAGTACTTTCCGTTCAGTGCAACAACCTCCTTCAGGCTTTCCTTATGTTTCTGAAGTGATTCCCAGATTCCTGTTTTGTAGTCAAATTCGTAATAACCGAACCGGTAATGCCTGATTCCTAGGCCGGAAGCTGTTTTCAGAACCCTGTCCGTCATCGGATCTGATGCCGAAATAATACCTGTTACCATCATGTCGAGAGCAAGGTTGTATTTCTTCGCTTCATCGACAAGTTTTGGCAGTTTGTCTTCAACCTCTGCCGGTTCTATCTTGCCTCCTGGACGAACAGTAAGATCAAGTCCGCCGATTCCTGCTTTTGCGGTGCATTCGCACATGAATCCAAAGTCGTATGTATCGAGAGGCTTTGAAAATATCCTTAGCGGAAACTTGTTCGGTTCTTCAGGAATAATCCCGATCCATCTTAGACATAAAAGGAACTGCCGCTCCTGCAGCTGCTATTGTGGTTATGAATTCTCTTCGGTTTTGTTTCATAGTTTCCAGGGTTTACGGTATTCGTAGTGAAGAAGTTTGTTGGCTTTCTTGCTGTTTATGAATACCTCTTTTTCAGGATCCCACTGCAGGCGTTCTTTTGATGCCAGTGCGATATTCGCAAGATGCGCAAAGCTTGTCGATCTGTGCCCGTCTTCGATCGAACACCATGGTGTCTGCCTCGATTTTATGCAGTCGAGGAAATTCCTTACCAGGTTTCCTGTACTGTCGTCGCCGAGACCAGATTGTTTGCCTATATCCTGCCGTAAGCCTTCCTCTTCCGAAATCGTATTCGTAAATGTCTGGAACTGGCCATTCTTCGAAGGAGTAATCCTGTATCCGCTCTCACCAGCATTAAGTGTTCCGAGGGTTCCTCTGAGCTCGACCTCGCCATACTGGAAAAGACCGCCGCTGCTGGCTTCATAAATGCTGAAGGTAATCAGTGCGCCGGAAGCGAATTCGAAAACGACATCCATCGTATCGGGTATTGTCCGGTCGTCGTCCAGGACATACTTCCCTCCGACAGCGCTGATTGCAACAGGCGCCTTTTCCCCCATCATCCAGCGTATACAATCCATATAATGAACACCCCAGTTGCCCATCTGGCTGGAATAATCGATCCACCAGCGGAAATTATAGGGGCATATGTTATACTGGTATGGCCTGTAAGCCCGGGGACCAAGCCACATATCCCAGTTAAAATCCTTCGGAGGCTCCTCAGGCTTCATCTTTCCTATTCCGTCAGGGAACATGTTGTTTATCCTGAAGGCTTTCCCGACAGAGACCTTGCCTATTTTTCCTGCAGGGATCTCCTTTGCAAGCTTTTGAAAAACCGGAGCGCCTCGACGGTTCAATCCTACTGCCACAACCCTGTTTGATGCCTTCTGTGCATTTACCATCGCTCTTCCTTCATGTATCGTGACACTTAAAGGTTTTTCGACATAAACATCCTTGCCGGCACCCACTGCATTTATCATCTGGAAGGCATGCCAGTGGTCGGGTGTGGCAATCACGACTGCATCTATATCCTTGTTTTCCAGAAGTCTTGCGGAAATCCGGATAATATTCCACTTTATCAGGGAAGAGCTCTCCCATCTTAGGGATCTGTCCACCAAGGCTCTTCAGCCACCTCGGATCCACCTTGCTTCTGTCTCGAAGCATATAAGGCTCATATGTGTCTGAGAATGCGGCGATGCGGACATCAGCCTGATTCATGAAAAGCGAGAGGAGCTGTGAGCCCCGGTTCCCGATCCCAATGAATCCCACATTTATTTTTTCGTTGGCTCCGGCTATACGACGGTATCCCGAAGCGTTTACAGCATGAGCACTGAGGGCTATTCCTGCTGTGGCCAGCCCTGTTCTGGCAATGAACTCACGACGTGTTGTTTTGGATTTGTGTTTCATTCTGTCTTTTAACTTTTAACTTTCGACTTTCGACTTTTCAAAGTGTCCATCCCTCCCTGTAAACTGTATGAAGGAACTTGTCGGCTTCAGGAAGACCTGTGAAACAGAATTTTTCATAATCAAACCTGAGAAGTTTACCGCCAAGTATTTCCCTGAGTTCCTTTCTCAGGGCTATGTTGCCGAGAAGGACGGTTTCCGTAAGCGGACCCGCCCACTCAAAATCAGAACCTGCCGGTTTTCCACCCTTGCATGCCTCAATCCACTCCTGTTCATGTCCCGGTGATGACTCTATATAAGGATCGGGAGCCTTGTACGAATTCCTGAGTGACAACGGGAGTATCTTATTATCAAGAATCTTTCCCTTATCTCCGACATAGAGCGTTCCGCCCGCTCCCATCATCATCCCCTCCTCCAATTCCGGTATCTGCATGGGACGCAAACCGCCGTCATACCAGATCAGGGTTACAGGGGGCATTTCATCCCGGGCAGGGAATTCGTACCGTACTATCGATGCAGAAGGATATGTCTCATCATTAACAAGTGATGAAACTGCCTCTACACTTGACGGATACTTCAGCTTCAGGGCCCTGAATACCGGATCGAGGGAATGGCAACCTATATCTCCGAGTGCTCCGGTACCGAAGTCCCACCATCCTCTCCAGTTGAACGGATGATATGCAGGGTGATATGGGCGCATAGGAGCCGGTCCGATAAAAAGATCCCAGTCCAGCTCAGCGGGAGCCTGTGGTGTCTCTCCCGGCCTGTTGACCCCCTGAGGCCAGTAGGTGCCAAGAAGGCCTTTATTCGGCCTGTCTGTCCAGACATGAACCTCCCTGACAGGACCAATTACTCCGTCCCAGATAATTTCCCTCAATCGCCGGGGCCCGTCTGATGCCTGTCCCTGGTTTCCCATCTGAGTTGCAACCTTGTATTCCTTTGCAGCCTTTGCCAGAACCCTGGCTTCATGAACAGTATGTGTAAGGGGTTTCTGCGTAAAAACATGCTTCTTCCGTCTCATCGCTTCCAGGCTTATGACAGCATGCGTATGGTCGGAAGTAGCAACTATAACGGCATCTATCTCTTTCTGCTTGTCGAGCATCACGCGATAATCCTTATACTGCTTTGCCTGAGGGTAAGCTTTAAACACTCTGGCAGACTGTTCTCTCCAGTCCACATCACACAAGGCCACAATATTTTCCGTCTTTGCGACATTATCCACGTTGTTTCTGCCCATTCCTCCGATACCGATCCCGGCTATATTCAGCTTATCGCTTGGCTGGATATGGCCGAATCCCGGCATAGCATAACCCGGTAAAATGGTAAAACCGGCTATGGCTGCAGATGATTTTTTAATGAAGTCCCTGCGGTTGTTCTTTTTTGAAACCGTGATTTTCATGATACAAATATTTATTTCAGGATTGGTGTAAGCACGATGTTCCTGTATTCAACCTTGCCATGATCACCCTGCAGATAGATTGGTCCGGGGGAAAATACGTCGGAGATAATTGCACCACCGGTAGGTCCGTAGACCGGCTGGTTATCAATGATCTTTATCCCGTTGAGAATGACAGTCAGGTGCCTTTCGCAGAGTGTGATATCCAGCGACTGCCATGTTCCTGCAGGTTTTTCAGCATTGACAGATGGCTTGATGCGGCTGTAAAGCGCTCCCATGTTATGGGGATTCAGTTCTTTCTGGTATGAATCAGAAACCTGGATCTCATACATTCCCCTGAGGTAAACGCCGCTGTTGCTTCCGGCAGGGATATTTACCTCAAGCCTGATGTTAAAATCCCCAAATACACTTTCTGTCCTCAGATTACCGTAGCTGATATGCGGAGCACCCTCTTTCTGAACAGGATCATTGACCAGGATTCCGTCAATAACCTTGAATCCGTTTGCCTGACCCGGATTAATCATCTTCCAGCCTGTCAGGTCCTTCCCGTTAAAAAGCGTAACAGCTTTTCCGAATTTCAATTTACTGAGATCAGGCGCAGGCGGGACGGGGGGCAATTTCATGCCGGTGAAACGGGTCGTGTCCACTCCAATTCCATTTCTGCGCGGATGAAGAAGGATTCCTTTGATCCTGTCATCCCCCTCTTTAACAATTTCCAACCAGTCGGTGATAACAGCTGTCAGGAGAGGATTATTGCTTGCATCCCTCGTGCGGACAACATTGTTTGACCTCTGAATTATCAGCTTGTTGCCGGAAGCAAGAAAAACATTTGACACGGGAAGAACGCTTCCTCCACCCCAAAGTATATCTCCGTCGATAAAATTATCTTCCTGGCGTACTTCGATCCATCCAACCGAGCCTCCCTGAATGTCAATTGTCCATTGTCCAAGGAATCGGGTGATGTCAGCTCCCTGAAAAGGAGGATCCGGTGTTTCAGGGGAAAAAGAGATCAGTGCTGATGATATCAAAACCAGCATAAAAGCATTGGCTAAAGTTTTCATTGGCAGATTTATTTAGAGAAGAAATATAAGAAAAAAAAGAAGCACTGAAAAATTAATAATAAAAATGATTCCTGGATATGGGATCACCGGGATCGGGAATTTCAGTTACCGGTACTCTTTTCCACCTTAATGACTTTCCTGAATGATACAGGCTCTCCCTCTGCAGTTATTCCCTGGATATTTATAACATAATCAGAAGCATAATCCGAAGTCCAGAATTCTGCCTTAACCTTCCCGTCATTGCCCGGTACGGGAGAAGGATCCCAGAACAATGTATTCCTGAAGTCAGGTATGGAGCTTCGCTTCTTTTCCCGGGTGGAATATTCGGATGAAATGAAGGAAGAGACCGGATCGGTTACACGGATCGGCAGCCGGACAGCATAATCAGGAAGGTCTATGCAGCTGAAATCTCCCTTTCTCGTAATCACATTTATCAAACCATAGAATATGTACCTGCCAGCCAGGTACGGGTCCTTGACAACATCGATTTTTTCAACGATCTCAGGATCAAGGCCGGCGATAGATCCGGCATCATCTACTTTCACACCGTCGATAAGCATGCTTGGAGGTCTTGTATTCATCCTGTTTTCGGTGAGGTCAAAAATCGAGAATTCATATGTCGATTTTTTTTCCTTCAGGTATACGCCGGGCACCAGCTCGAAGAAAACCTCCTGCATTACAGGGAGCTTTATATAATCGTCCATCTTCACTTCCACATCTGGTTTGCCATAGAATCTGCTGATTGCAGGGAGCGGATTCCCCGGAGTTACAGGTTCTCCTGCAGACTTGATTCCGTATATTTCCCTGACCTGGTAATTGGCACTCCATTCCGAAATATATTCAGGAGCCTTCTCAATTGTGCGAACCTGACTCCCTCCTGCCGGAACAAATTCTTCAAAGAATGAAGATTCCAGCCTGATCTTCACGTTTTTGCTTATGTTTTCAGGCTGAATTACCAGATCCTGCACCTCACCGGATATTGGCAGTTCAAATTTAAAGGAACCGTTTTTATCGCTTCTGGCATACTGGAAAGTGGCCGTTTTTCCCGGCTTTGACATGAAGATATATTCATCAGCGACAGGAAGTCGGGTTTCTATATCGCCCAGCATACCATAAATGAAATGGTTTTCTTCTTCGAACAGGTATCTGAAAGAAGGCATTTCTTCAGTTAATATCGCATCCCAGTCAATCCAGTTGCTTTTAACAGTAGCAAGGAACTCATCGAGCTCTTCAGCCGGAATTTCATTTTTCTGCCTGTTCGCGATTTTATCAGGGAGAATTCCAAATTCCGATCCGAAGATCATGTAATCAACAATATCAGCGGAGTGAACAGATTCAGCAAGCGGAGAGACTGATATACTAAGTTTTCCCGGGGCAAACGTCTGCCCCTGACTCCCGGATATTTCGATTTCGACATGATCCCTTATGCCCGGCTTTCCTGATATGCTGACCGAAATATCCCTATTATCATTCCGGGGGGTGTAAATATACTTCTCGAATACCGGACGCCCGGCAGAATTAAAGATCGTGATCTGATTTATTCCGGGTGTCAGGTTCTGGCGCGGAACATAAACAACAGCTGAATCTCCCGTGATCCTGACTGATCCTGTATAGTTGATATTGCCATGAGTCTGAATGAACAGATAGCATAAGATGCCGTTGCTGGTTATGAATTTTTCATCAGCAGATATCGAGAGCATAAGGTTTCCCGGATCCCTGCCGAAAATTTTCATGGAAAGTTCTCCTGCCGCAGCTCCGGTTTTGTCTTTGTCAGAATCTGCTTTCACTTCACTTTCCGCGTTATATCTCACCTTAAAACTCTTGTTGTTTAACGCATTGTATATTTCAATATCCTTTCTGAAGCAATTCTCCGGAAAGAAATTCTTCATCCAGTTGGTATATGCTCTCAAAGTGTAATTTCCCGAGCTTAATGTATCAGGAAGAACTACATGTCCGGGTCCTGATCCGTTTCCGGTCTCGATTATTTTGCGTACAACCGGATGATTGTCCGGATTAAGTATTTCAAAGTATACAAGTTTACTTGCGAACGAAGGAGCGCTGGTCTGCCTGTTGATCAGATAAGCCTTAAACCATAAATCCTCGCCGGCGATATATACATCCCTGTCTGTATGGATAAAAACCTCTTCCCGGGGCACTGACTGACAATATTTCACGAATTTCCCGGAGATGGCATCCATTGGACCCGGTTGGGCCTGGCCGGATAACAACGAAGGTCGCATGAAGCAAAGAATAAAAATAAGTCCCGGTATGATTCGTTTTATCATTTAAAACTCTTTTGTCACTTTCTTAATCTTCATCATCTCTCCAGAATGCAGGTTCGACTGTCGTTCCCCTGGTAGTGCAATCAGCACACCGCCTGTTTCTTGAGAGCAGCATATATGGAGGCATTCCATAATCGTACCTGAGCAATAACCAGATATTCTGGTTAATTCCCGGGATGGAGTCTTCATTCATAACGAACGATGTATCTGTTACACAGTCGGTGTACAGGTTGGGCTGACCGGCAAAAGGTACCTCAATGAATAACCGCTTTGCTGATACGGCGGAAACGCTGAAAAAACCGAGAACCTGTTCGTACGGATCATAGACGTTATATATGTTGCCGTTGACTGAAGCAGGGATTATATCGTAAAGTCCTCCGGTTTCTTCCGAAACGCTTTTCAACCTCGACCAGTAATCGAATTCTTCCTCGCTGAGGGAAAACTGCCTTGCCAGAATACTGTACTTTACTTCCAGCCTGTCGGAATTATTTGATATGTAATGAAGCGGATAACCGCTTACCCTGTCTACAGAAACCGAGGCTGTGGTCTTTATCTTGATTGTTGTGGAATTTTCCGATGTGTAACATACATTTTTCTCCGTCGGATAGGGCAGGTTGATCTGCCAGGTTTCAGAAAAAGTCCACCTGTAGAATTTACTTTTTCCCTGAGGGTCATGAGTATCGAGATAGATCTGGCAGCCTTCCTCCATAGGGATCCCGTCACCGCGCAACTTAAGAGTGACTTTTTCATAATAGAGACTGTCTATCGGGGGCACAGCTTTCATCTCCATAGGCACAGATTCATAGGTGCCGGTGGAAAATGTCTGGTCATTCAATTTTATCCTGAGCTGATATTTACGTCCCACAACACCCTGGAATTCTGTCGAATCAGTTACATATGTGCCATCGGTCTTTTCCGTCAGACTATAAGCGTTGCCGGCGTCATCAGTAATTGTTACGACGCAATTCTTCAGCGGCTTAATCGTATTCACCTCTGCAAGAGGCACCGATTTTGACAGCCTGACTGAATTGATTCCCGGCTGATCAGTTATCAATCCTTCCACGACGAGCAGTTCATTCGCTTCGTTAACTTCAGGAATGAATTTTGAAACACAGCTCCCGGCAAGCATTAAGAGTGATGATAATATTATATACCTGATTGATCTCATACAGCTTAAAAATCGAAATTAAAACTCAGCGATGGAATTGCCCTGCCGAATACCGAAAGCTGATATCCGACAATCTTGTCATTCTCATTCCTGAAGTAAACGGAATAAACATTTTCTCTTCCAAGGACATTATAAACCGAGAATATCCAGTGAGGATGCGCAATCTTCCTGGACCTGAGGTTTCCGCTGAATTTCAGGGAAATATCCAGTCTCATATAATCAGGGATCCTGTATTCATTCCTGAGTGAATACTGTGTAAGCAGAAGATCTCCCAGGTGATATGACGAAACGGGATAAGTGACAGGTCTCCCTGTGCTCCAGGTATAGTTGGCCGAAAAGCTGTATCTCCTCGAAAACAGATAGTTCAGTGTAAGTATAAGGTCATGCGGCTTATCATAGTTTGCAGGGAACCATTCTCCTCCGTTGATCTGCTCATCGCTGAATTTACCGGTGCTTTGGAGGAATGTCCTTGAATATGTGTAACCGACGCTCCAGCGAACACGGCCATCGTTTTTCTTTACCATCAGCTCAGCTCCATAAGCCTTTCCCCTGACGTTGACCAGGTCTGTTTCTATGTTCTCATTCATTACGAGATCCGTTCCGGTCTTGAAATCGACCATGTTCTGGATGGTCTTGTAATATATCTCGGCTGAAGCTTCGATACTGTTCCTCCTGAGCATCTGGTAAAATCCTGCAGAATACTGGTCTCCGATCTGAGGCTTGAAGTAATAGTCGCTAAGCTTCCAGGTGTCAGTCGGAGAAATTGATGTGGTATTTGACAGTAGATGCAGATATTGCCTTGTCCTGTTATAATTAATCTTGAATGAGCTATTTGTGGATGTCCTGAAATTCATCGAGACTCTGAACTCAGGACCCGCATAAGTCTTGTACAGTGATTCGAAATAAAGGGTATCAATGACTGTCGAGCTTCTCCTTGAATATTCAGGATCATATTCGTAGAAGGTATTGGGTCCGAATGCAAAATATGAGGAGATTCTCAATCCGGCATTTACAGAAAGATAATCCGTAAGTACAAGCCTGTCTTCAACGTACAATGCGCCTTCCAGTCCCCTCTCCTTTTCAATTACATTTTCAACTACCATGGATGAGTCGCCAACCGGAAGGTAGCTGCCGGGCATAACGGCATAACGCGTGAGTTCAATTCCGTAATTGACCTCATTCCTGCCCTGATACCAGTTGAGGTCGGCTTTCAGTCCGGTGCTGTTTATCCTGTGCGATAAGGAGAATGCCTCTTCCACAGGATCCTGACTGGTTACATTATACTTGTAATTGCTGTTGTTGAGCGACACGACCGAAAAGAACCTGCTGTTGAAGAAATGTCGCCAGCGAAGGGCAATTGCCGAATTATCGTATTTGTACACCGTATCCGAATATAATCGGAAAGAGTCATGGCTCAGGTAGCCGGAGAGGTCGATCTTATTGTTTTTGTCCAGATCATAGGTGATCTTTGCGTTAAAATCGTAAAACGACGCTTTGCTTTTATTAAGCATTTCATTGTCAATCACATCCAGCACCCAGTTGGAATAGGTAGTCCTGCCGCAGAGGATATAGGTAAGCTTGTCTTTCAGGATAGGACCCTGGACCATAAGATGTGTTGCCACGGGGCTTATGCCGGCATTGCCGGAAAATTCCTGCCTGTTACCCTCAGCAGTTCCTATGTCGAGGACCGATGAAGCTCGTCCTCCGTATCTTGCAGGCATCCCCCCCTTGTAAAGAGTGACATCCTTGATAATGTCCGAATTAACCGCTGAGAAGAAACCGAAGAAATGGGATGAATTATAAATGGGGGCGCCATATAAAAGTATCAGGTTCTGATCGGATGAGCCGCCTCTAACATTGAAGCCCGTGGAGCCTTCTCCCACTGATTGGATACCCGGGATAAGCAGGATGCTCTTGATGATATCCGATTCACCCATCGCCGTAGGCAGCAGTTTGAATGAGGATATGTTTATCTTTTCAACACCTGTTTCATATCTCTGAAGCATTACGCTTTTCTGAGCCGATATTATTGTTTCTTTTATGGGGATCAGGACAGAGTTCATTTCGACATTTATTTCGCCGGGGCCATACAGGTTTACGTTCACCTGTTTCTCCTTCATGCCGATGAATGTAAACTGAAGCAAATAGCTTCCTCTCGGCATCGTAAGGCTGTAATAGCCAAATTCATTCGTAACCGCACCGGCTGAGAGTCTCTGGTTATAAACCGTTGCTCCGGCGACAGGTTCCCTCGAATCCCTGTCAGTCACATAGCCGGATATCATGACATTTCCCGGCTTGTCCCTGTCGGATGGATTCCCGATGTCAACGAATAGATTACCGGAAAGCTGCTGATCGCGACTTTCGAAATAATCCGTCGGTGCGATATAGTTCTGGCTGTCAGCCGCCTGATTGTCATCTGCTTTAACTGCGAAATCCTTTGTAATTACGATATTCCCCGATTTATCGGTAAAATAAAAAAGCGAGGTATTTTCAAACAGCCTGTCAAGAAAAGCCTTCAGGGATCCCGTACCACTTATGCTTCCAGGCTTCAGGTCGCTTACCCATTCATCCTTATAAAATATCCGGATGCCATAGGTACTGTCGACTCTGGCAGCAAATTCCCTGAATGTAAGATCCTGATAATCCCATGTAATTCTTATATCATCCTGTGCAATCAGGTTGCCGCAGAGCGATAGGATCGTAATTACAAGTATTATTCTGAATTTCATCCGGCTGCTATTTCTTTTGAAGTTCATTGTAATATCCGACCACAGCCATGAAGCTATCCGGATTATTTCTTGAGAGTTTCAGTTTATTGTCGCTTACGAAGCTTTTTATTTCCTGCTTGCGGCTATTCAGCAATCCGAGTAGCTCCTTTTTGCTGTTTACAAGATATGTTTCACCGTCTTTCACAATATATATCCTGTGTGTCTGATTGAAAAGATCATAACGGTTATCTACTGGCGAGATAGAGAATGTCCTTCTTATACTTCACAAGCAGAGAAACATCTCCATCGACCAGTACATTAACAAATCCGTTGGGATTTTTCAATGAGTCAGAATTCAATTTCCGGAACTGATAAAGCCTTTCATGCCAATTGAAGCTGAATGCATCGATGACCTCCTTGTTAAGCTGAAGAAGAAATCCTCTTTCAGATAAAGCGATCAGCTCATCTTTGAACACATCATATTTGATACTGACATTATTGAATGTCTTGTTCCCTATTGTCACCGTTCCGGTTAAAAACTCTTCCGTGAAGAGAAAAGGATCACCTTTTACCCTGGAATAAAGGTTTCTCCAGAGTCTTCCATTGTACAGATATCTGGTTATCAAGGGTGTCCGGATTATTTAATGTAATGTTTCCCGTCCATGGCTTGCCGGTGACAGATCCCTCCAGACCTGTAACAAGGTTTATGCCAATAACAAATGTTAAGAATAAATGAATTCTTCTCATAGAAAGCCTCGAAATTATAACGGCGGGGATTTATGCCTGAATGGTAAAAAAGACCTGCCAAAACAAAATCTGGAACAAACCTAACAAATATTTGACAAACCTCATCGAAAAATTATTCCTTTATTCCGGCGAAATCAGTCGCTGATGGCGATGATTAAGCAAAGGTCGATGAATATCATCGGGTTATACTGTTTTCAACCTTAATCACTTTACTGTATGAAAATGCTTCACCTTCTCCGTTTAATCCCTGGATAATGAAAGAATAATCGGCTGCATAATCGGAAGTCCAGAATTCGACTTTCACTTTTCCATCTTTCCCTGTCCGCAGCGCCGGATTCCAGTACATTGTATTCCTGAAGTCCGGTATCCTGCTCTGCCTTTTTTCCTGCAGCGAATATTCGGGTGAAAAAAATGTAGCGACAGGCTCTGAGATTTTATATAACAACCTGAGTGATCCCGGCGGAACTCTTCCGGAGCTGAAATCGGCTCTCCTGGTAATTACATTTACAATGCCTGAAAACCTGAATGCATCAACCAGATAAGTATTCCATAACACGTCTATCTTTTCCACTATGTCAGGATTCATTTCACCGATCAGGGATGGATCCCTGATAATCACACCGTCGATCATAAGTATGGGGGGTACATTGTACATGGAATTTCCGGCCGGATCGAGCATGATTATTTCGTAGCTTGTATTTGTTTTCTTCATCCGCACCCGCGGTACCAGCTCAAAGAAGACTTCCTCCATAAGCGGAAGCCTTACATATTTATCCATTTCCAGCGTAAAATCAGGCTTTCCGTAAAATCTTCTGTAAAAAGCATGTGATGTATCGGGCTTAATATCTTCTCCGGTATTTGTCGCCCCGTAAATTCTGCCAACCTGACTGTTGAGGCGCCATTTTGCAATATACGCGGGTTCAGCTGTTGCTGTATCAATAACCAGTCTGGTCAGCGGGATCTGGTCCGAATACTCCGACCGGAGGAGTATTTTATATCCGGCCGAAATATTCTCGGTCTGAATTATCACGTCCCTTTCTTCTTCATCCACAGGAAGGATGAAGCTGAAATTACCCTCATTGTCAGTGACTGCATACTGGAACCGTGGTGTCTTCCCGGGGAATAGAGATGGTGAGTACCTCATTTTTCGCAGCGGGCCAGAAATTGTCGTCAAGCACCTTCCCCGGGATACTTGTCTCTGATGATTCAGCCAGAAATCTGAATCGCAGATTCTCAATTGAAAGTACCTTTTCCCAGTCGATCCAGTTGCTTTTCAGCGAGCTAAGCATACTTTTCATTTCTTCCTGTCCCAGATCACTGACCTTTCTGCCATAAAGTGACATTAACCGGATTTGAACCGAATTCAGTTCCAAGAAGCAGGTATTCATCAATCCCGGGAAATCCTGTATTTTTTGTCTTTGGCGTCACCGACAGGCTGAAGCGCGAATTGGGAAAACCATTCAGAGCCTTGTCAAACAGAAACTCCGGCGAGATCTTTTCCCTGGTTTTACTCACATCAGGTGCTCCAGCAATCATAGGCTGCAGGATCTTTTCACGGGAGGGATATAGACGAATCTGTCACCTAACGGATTGCTAAGTTCATCGAACAGTGTTATCTGGCTGATCCCGGACAAAAATGTTTTTCCGGGAACAGTAATCCTTGCGTTGCCTCCATCCAGCTTAAATGAACCGGTATAAGTTATATTGCCGTGCGAATGAATAAAAAGGCAAAGCTGATCATTTCTGGTATTCTTAGTGTCGCCGGAAGCTTCGATGGATATTTCGACATCTCCGTTCTCCTTGCGGTCTGTTATCATCTTCAGGCCGAGGCGAAGCAACCCGTAATCGAGATGTGTCTGATTTTCAACAATATGTATCTTTCTGTAGAATTTCTTCGATGGCAGTGAAGAATAGATATTTATATCTCTGGAGAAACAATTATCCGGGAAAAAGTTCTGCATCCATTTCGTATAAGCCCTGATCGTGTATGTTCCTGAAACGAGGGAATCGGGGAGGATAACATGTCCCTGCCCGAGTCCTTCTTTCAAAAGAATCTTTTCCTGAATTATGGGATTGTTAACCGGATTAAGCACTTCAAAATATATGATCCTGCTGTTTAGTGAAGGGTTTAAGCTCTGCCTGCTGACAAGATAAGCATTGAACCAGATGTCCTCACCGGCTATATATTCATCCCTGTCGGTATGGATATATATCTCTTCCCATGGAACCGACCTGGTATAATTCAGAAACCGTTGGGAAAGATATCGTGTCTGATCAGAGCTGACCTGTCCGGATGCCGTCCACAAAGACAGCATCAACATTGCCAGACCTGCAACACTCTTTTTGTAACCATATTTCAACTTCTCTGCCATCCCTGTTATTTATAGTCGTCCCAGAAAAAGGGTTTTATATTGGTTCCTTTTGCCGTGCAGTCGCCGCACCACCTTTTGTTTGTCACGATATCTCATCGGCGGTATTGAATCGCGAAATTCATTAAGAACCCACCAGGTAGTGTTCCATGATTCCTGAGAAATAGTGTCCAGATTACGTGGATATGGAGAATCTGGATATGTGAGAAAGCCCCAATAGAGGAAGTTCGTGTCATTTGGAATTCTCAAATAAGCGGTATCAGTAACACAATTCTCATACATTTGGTACTTCCCGATAAATTTATCTTTAATGAATAACCGTTTTGACTTGACCGCTGAAACGCTGAAATATCCAAGCACCTTTTCAAGCTTATCCTCATGACAGTATATATTCCCCGGAATCGTGGAGGGGATTATATCATAAAGTCCTCCCACAATCTCGACGGAGTTCTGAAGCTTTTCCCAGAAGTAGTATTCATCTTCATTGAGAGAATACTGGTTTACAAGGAGGCTGTATTTAATCCCGAGTCTTTCAACAGGATTCGTGATGAGTTTCATCGGATACCTTTCGATCATGTTCTTGCTAAGCAGGGAGGTGTTTTTGATCATAATGTCTTTCGACTTTTCCGAGGCCCAGCATACCTTGTTTTCAACATTAAAAGGAAGCCTTATTTCCCAGGTCTCCTGGTAATCCCACCTGTAGAATCTGCATGAATCTGCCGGATCATGTGTTTCAAGATATATCTGGCATCCTTCGGTAGGTATGTTCTGATAAGTATAATTACGCTTTTCAAAATAAATGGTATCGATCGGCGGAACCGGGATCATTTTCATTGGAAGCGATTCATAGCTGTGGAGTTCGCCATTTGTCTTTGCTGTGAAGTGTAAAGTGTACTTCCTTCCCGGCATGCCCCTGAAGGTTGCCGGATCGGTGACATAAATGCCATCCTCAACCCTGCGGAGGTGGTATAAATTACTCATATCATCTGTTATCCAGACACTGCAGTTCTCAAGGGCTGTCCGCCATTCCTTCGTCCAGACAGACAATGTCTTGTATATTTTTACGGTATCCTGTCCGGGCTGATCAGTTATCAGGCCTTCCACTACCAGCATTTCCTCATTTTCATTTATCTCCGGGATAAATTCAGTAATACATCCTGCAAACCAGGATTATGAAGAATGATATCAATAATAAAGACTTCATATTTTACCAGAAATCAGGTCTGACGCTGGTTCCTCTACCAGTGCAATCGCCACAAATTCTTTTATTTGTGAGTACAGTGCTTGGTGGTACCGAATCCGAAAAATCATATATTACCCACCAGTTGACACCGTTGCCTTCAATATGCTCAGGGCCTCGATATACGGAATCAGCGCAGTCTAAATACATTGTGTTCCACCCTTTAAAATGATCAGTTATAAAGTATCTTTTCGATTTCACTGAAGAAACGCTGAAATATCCGAGCACCTTTTCTAGCTTGTCCTCACGGCAGTATACATTTCCGGGGATCGAGGACGGAATAATATCATAGAGGCCTCCCACCTGCAGCAGTGAGTTCTGGAGCCTTTGCCAGTAATCATATTCATCTTCATTGAGTGAATACTGATTCACCAGAATACTATATCTCACTTCAAGCCTGTCGACAGGGTTTTTAATCAATCGCAATGGAAACCTTACCACCTTGTCACTCTCCAGAAATGAAGTGTTCTTAATCAGGATCTGGGTCGATTTTTCGTACCCCCAGCATATCCTGTTTATCACATCAGGAAAAGGTATTCGGAATTCCCATGTCTCTTCATATTTCCACCTGTAGAAATTACAGGAATCTTCCTGGTCATGTGTATCCAGATAGATCTGACACCCTTCATAGGGCAAATACGAATATGTATAATCCCGCTTCTCATAATAAATAGAGTCTATGGGTGGAACGGGCTTCATTTTCATGGGGATAGACTCATAATTGCGCATGCCATCCGCTTCGAGAGAGGTGAAATGCAAAGTATATTTCCTTCCGGGGATCCCGATGAATGTTGCAGAGTCGGTGACATAGGTTCCAACAACAACCTGCCGGAGCGTATCCGAATTGTCCAGGTCATCGGTGATCCAAACCTTGCACTTTTTCAGAGGCGTCCTCCAATCCTTCGTCCAGATTGCCAGTGTCCTGTATATATTTATTGTATTCTCTCCGGGCTGATCGGTTATCAATCCTTCCACCACAAGCAGTTCATCATTTTCAGTCAGCTCGGGTAAGTAATCGGAAACACACCCTGCAACGGGAACAATCAAGAATATTATAATCTTGAAATATCTCATAATTCCCTAAAAATCAAATCCAAAGGTCACCGAAGGTATCACAGTGCCGAATACTGACAGCTGGTATCCCTTTATCATATCATATTTTCTGATAAAATAGACCGAATAAGCATTTGACCTTGCCAGTACATTATACACCGATATGTTCCAGTACGGATGGGCAATCCTTTTGAGCTTAAGGTTCCCGTTTATCTTCATTGACAGGTCGAACCTCGAATAGTTTGGGATCCTGTACTTATTCCTTTCTGAATAGTGAATGAACACCATATTGTTATAGAAGTATTTTGATACGGGGTAGGTTACAGGACGGCCTGTGCTGTATGAATAGCTCGCTGAAAAGCTAATCCGGCGTGAATACAGCCAGTGAGCCGTCAGGAAGAGGTTGTTGGGCTGATCGTAGTTTGCGGGATACCATTCTCCATCATTGATCGTCTCATCCCTGAATTCACCGGTGCTGCGGGCAAACGTACGCGCATAAGTGTATCCTAAATTGTATCTGAACTTGCCTTCGGTTTTCTTAAGCGAGACCTCCACACCATATGCTTTTCCCTCTACATTTATAAGATCCTGCTCTATATTCTCGATTAGGGTCAATGTTGTTCCGCCCTTGAAATCGATCATATTCCTTATTCCCTTATAATACACTTCAACGGATGTCTCCAGCTTCTTCTTAAACAGCATCTGGTAAAATCCGACGGCATACTGATCACCAATCTCAGGTTTCAGATAAGTATCACACAGCTTCCACGTATCTGTCGGAGAGATAGCGGATGAATTGGATAACAGATGGATATACTGTCGTGTCCGGTTGTAATTCATCTTGAATGAGCTGATGCTGCTGAGCCTGAAATTAAGAGAGGCACGCAGTTCCGGACCGGCATATGTGTCAATGACCTGACCTGAGGTGTAATATGTTTCACCTGTAATTGTTGACTGGCTTTTAGTGTAATTGGGATCGTATGTGTAAACCGTCCGGGGGCCGAAGGTGAAAAAAGATGAGAACCTGAATCCGGCTTCAGCCGAGAAGTAATCAGTCACCTTTATCTTTTCGTCAGCATATATTGAACCTTCGAAAGCCCTTTCAGTCTCCATCAGGTTTTTTTCCACAGTAGAGGAGTCACTTCCGGGGAGATAGCTTCCGGGGAGCAAATAATGGTAATTGGCATCAAGTCCGAAATTCAGTTCGTGAAGACCCTTGAATAAATTAAAATCACCTTTTAGCGTTGTCGTGTTAATTTTATGTGTCTGGATATACTCTTCTTCCGGAACGGCATTCTGCTGGATTTCATATCTGTAATTGCTGTTGGTCAATGAGAAGAGGGAGAAGAAGCGGGCATCAAAGAAGTGCTTCCAGTCCAGGCCGAACACCATGTTCTCGTAATTGTAAATCGTGTTTGTGACGAACGTGAAATTATCATGGCTCATGTAAGCCGACAGATCGAGCTTGTTGTTCCTGTTCAAGGCCCAGGTCAGCTTCCCGTTAAGATCGAAGAAGAATGCCTTGCTGTTTTGCAGGGATGTATTGTCGATCAGTCCCAGAAGCCAGTCTGAATATGTCGTTCGTCCGGCAAAGAGGTATGAAAGCGTATCCTTTATCAGAGGACCCTCGACTGTAAGATGGGCGGTGACAGGACCGATCCCGGCATTCCCTCCGAATTCCTTTTTATTGCCATCCCTGGTGGCAATATCGAGGACTGAGGATATTCTCCCTCCGTACCGTGCAGGTATTCCACCCTTATAGAGTGTTGCCTCCTTTATTATTTCCGAATTGAATGCCGAAAAGAATCCGAAGAAATGAGAAGAATTATAAACTGTTGCACCGTTAAGCAGGATCAGGTTCTGGTCTGCGGATCCGCCTCTTACGTTGAATCCTGCAGCACCCTCACCGGATGATTGCACACCGGTCACAAGCAGAAGGTTCTTTAATATGTCGGGTTCGCCCATGAATGACGGGAGCATTTTCAATGCCGGCACATTGATCTTCTCGACGCCTGTCTCAAAACGCTGAAGAACAACATTTCTCTCAGCTGAAATCACGGTCTCCATGAGTGATATCAGGATGCTCTTCATGCTGATGTTCATTTCTCCGGGGCCGTTCAGCTTCAGGTTGACTTTTGTCTCCCTCATGCCTATGAATGAGAACCTGAGGACATGATTTCCCCTTGGCAGGGAAACCGAATAATAACCATGTTCATTCGTCACAGCCCCGGAGCTTAGGTTTTGAACGAAGACTGATACTCCCGGCAGAGGCTCTTTCGTCTCGATATCGCTCACAATGCCCGACACGATCACATTTCCCGGCAAGCCAGCATCAGCTTTCTTCCCTATCTCAAGATTGAGAACCTGTGTTTTCTGCAGCCTCGCCAGTGAATCTGCAAAAGCGGCATTAGAGACGAATTTGCCTTTCTCTTTTTCAGTCCCGGGAGTGACGTTTATTGCGAAATTCTTGGTAACGATCACATTGCCGGCCTCGTCAATGGTATAATAGAGTGAACTGCCTTTGAACAGGTTTTCCAGGACACACTCCAGGCTTTTACATGACCTGTAATCACCCAGGACCAATCCTTCGATCCATTCATCCCTGTAAAAGAACCTGACAGGGAGTCTGGCTTCAGCCGCTGTCACAAAATCGGTGAATGAAGTATTTCTGTAATTCCACGAAACCGTATATTTCTCCTGTGCCTGCAGAGTGAAGGCAAGAAAAGCGACAAAGACAACAAAGCTGATCCTCAGCTTCATAGATGTATATTATTTACTTAAGCTATCATAATACCGGATTACGGGAACGAAACTCTCAGGCAATTTCCTTGTAACTTTCAACCTGTTTTTCTTAATAAACTCCCGCAAATTATTTTTTTCATTTTCAAGAATCCTGAAGATGTCTTTCATACCTGTCACCGGCACAGGAATACCATCCTTAACGAAGTAAATCGTATAAACCTGATAAAACCTGCCGTCGCTGTTATCTCTGATCTCTGTGGCGATTCTCTTCACATATTTTACATACAAAGCTGATTTTCCGTCATAAAGAACATTTACATAGCCTTTAGGCTCGTTCAGTGAGTCTTCATTGATTTTTTTAAACTTATAAAAGTTGTTGTCGAAAACGAAGTAAAAGCTGTCGACCATTTCCTTATTCAGAAGTATGATCTGGTCAAGAGACCTGGGGATCATAATTTCATCCGAGAAGATATCATACCTGATCTGTATATTGATAAATGTCCTTCCGTTGAATGTCACCGATCCGGGCATAAAGAGATTGGTAAAAAGGTATTGATCGCCCTCAATTCTATGGAACGAATTTTTCCATTCGGTGCCATTATAAAGGAACTGCCTGTCTCTCAGGGAATCAGGGAAAGCAGCCTGATTGTATAAGGAGACATGCCCACCGGCAAATGAGCAAAAAAACGGTATCGCGTTAAAGAATAAAATAAAAACCGGAACCAGAAGGTTAATCCGTGTCATTTATCAATTTTACTGTTCCTGCTCCTTTAACACCTGAAGCTTGTAAAGCCTGTTTTCCAGTATCCTGGAATAATCCCTTGCCTGCCTCGTGTTGTAGTCAACATAAGCTTTCTGAACCCAGTTCAGGGCTTCATCCACATTACCATTAATCTCATTTATGATACCCATGTTATAGCAAGCCCTCCCGGCAATTTTAGGCTTCGGATTAGAGGTCTCTTTTTCCCAGAGCAGGCCTGCTTCATCCCAAAGATCCATCTGAGCTTTTCGCTTGGCTATCTTGAAATTGTTCGTTCCCTTTACAAAATAATCGCGATAGACCCTGATCCTGAAAGGGATAATGCGGAGTGCATAGCCATGTCCTGCCCTGTTACTTACATCTATTATGGCATCTTTCCTGCCTATCAATCCTGCAACAGCAACCAGCGGATTGGGTCCCTTGCCTGAGAAGACCACTGATTGAGAATGGTTGAACTCGTCTGCAATCACCTGACCTGCAGGATCATAGATCCTCCATCCTGTTTTTACGATTGTCTCCATATGAGCCTCATGCACAGCGGTTGGAATATTCACGCCAAACATTTCCTTTGAGCCTGTTTCGGTTGTGGTGTAGCTAAGTTTTGCATCGGTGTCGTAATACTCGAGGGCAAAGAGGGCATCGGTACCTGTCTCCCTGCAGATTTTGTTTACGATCTCCCATGAAAGAGGAACGGGGAATATTCCCAGCTTGGGTGTTCTGAAATCTATGTCGCTTAGGGTTTTAACCTCATCAAACCTGGCGTTGTTCATCAGCTCTTCCGATAATCCCTTTATTGCCTGCAATGCACCGTCCTTATCCAGGTCCACCCCTTCGAGTGACAGAGCCTTGTCTATCACATCGAGCACCTTGGTTTCATCAGTGGGCATGCTTCGATTGATGACTCCGACTTTCTTTATATCCCTGGAAAGAGTCACAGGAGCAGGCTCGGTAACATTCATATAGAGCTCGTTCATCTTGCAGGATACCAGCAGTGTTGCTGTAAGTATCAAGAGTAGTAGTTTTTTCATATTTCTGTTTTTATCGTGCAATCCTGCAATCGTGCAGATCGTGCAATCATGCAATCTTATTAGATTTTTTCAAGTTTAATATTCCGTAATGCTGCCGTTGTGTACCACGATGCGATGCCAAATGGCTTCGAGAGGTCTACCTCAGGCCGTATGGAGAGCATCTTATTTCCTTTCGCGAAATCGACGATTACCTCATCATCGATCAGGGCTTTTACAGTATCTTCACTGACTATAAGGCAAATTCTGTACCAACGATCAGTATCGAACTTCATATATTTTGTCGTTTCATTCTCCGAGGCATCCATTTTATTTATGCTGCTCAGCCCTGTCACCGACCCGCCCCATCCTCCGACAATGAGAGTGCATGGATCCTTCCCCACAGGAAATGTCATCCCGCAGAAGAAATCATTGCCCGACACGCGTTTTGCCTCGAGTGTCACCCTGTAGTTCATTTCCGGGAATTCCCCTTTCCATGTGATACCGGTACAACCTTCGCCCATGCCAAGTATTATACTTCCACCCGACACGTAAACGGGCCCCTGGGGACCGAAGTTTGTAATCTCCCATCCGTCCAGGTTCTTTCCATTGAAGAGATATGAGCTGTCCTTTTCTTCAATCGCTTCACCCTTTATACCTACAGCAGTCTTCTCTTTTTTCTTGTTTCCGGTGCATTGAATAAGCAAAAGGAAAGCGATTAATATGAATGTAAACCCATTCTTTATCATTGTTTATCTTATCCGGAGCAACTCCTTAAATGGTTTTATCAAATTTATAAGTTTTAATTGAAAAGAAGTAAATTAATCTTATGAACACAATGGCAAGCTTCTATTTTGTAAATTTGGAAAAGTAAAAACCGATTCCAGAGTTATAAAAATACCCTATGAAAAAGATTACAAACATCACAGTATGCATTATTGCGTGCATTTTCCTATTCTCCTGCGCCTCGAAGCAGGAAAAGATGGAGAAGAGACTAAGCTCCTTTCTTGCCGGTTATGAAGCGAAAGTAATTCCTCTGTACAAAGAGTCAGCCCTTGCCTCGTGGAATGCAAATATTACGGGGACAGATGCAGACCTTAAGAAAAGCGAGGAAGCATCCTTCGAGCTTGAAAAAGTTTATACCGATAAGGCTGCCTTTGCTGAACTGAAGGAGATAAAGGAATCCGGTGCTGTCCGGGATCCCATCCTTGCCCGCCAGCAGGAACTCATATATAATATGTATCTGGGAAGCCAGGTAGATACGGGTCTGATAGGCGCAAGGCTCCGTATGGAAACCGGGATAAACAAAAAGTACCTGAATTTCAGGGTTGTTGTGAATGACAAGGAGCTGAGCGATAACCAGCTGGAGAGCATCCTCAGGAATTCGACATCCAGTTCCGAACTTCAGGCTGCATGGGAAGCCCATAAAAAGATTGGACCTTTTGTGGCAGAGGATATCAGGAAGCTTGTGAAGCATCGCAATCTGATAGCACAGACGCTTGGTTTCAGCAATTTCCACGAAATGACACTAAAGCTTTCGGGGCAGGATCCTGCGGAGGTCACAGCTATATTCGATGAGCTCGATAACCTGACAAGGGATGCCTTCACAAAGCTTAAGGGTGATATCGATGCTTATTATGCAGGACGTTACAGGATCGCTGCATCTGAGCTGCGCCCATGGCATTACCAGAACAGATATTTTCAGGAAGCCCCGGAGATCTATCCGGTCGATTTTGACAAGTATTATGAAAAACAGGATCCCGCAAAGCTTGCAGCGACATTCTACGATGGCATAGGACTGAATGTCGATGCCATCCTTGCAAAGAGCGACCTTTATGAGAAGCCCGGCAAAAACCAGCATGCCTTCTGTACAGACATCGACCGTGCAGGCGACGTAAGGACACTCGACAATATACAACCAGATTCGTACTGGATGAATACAATACTACATGAACTTGGCCATGGTGTTTATTCGTATTACAACGACAGCTCCCTGCCTTTCACCCTGAGGGATGCTGCCCATACATTCACCACCGAGGCAATTGCAAACCTGTTCGGACGTATGGCCACCGATCCTGTCTGGATGCAGAAGATGGGGATCATCGACGAAGCAGAAGCTGGCAGGATCTCGGAAAACAGCAGCAAGGCACTGCGCCTCCAGATGCTGGTCTTCAGCCGCTGGGCACAGGTGATGTACCGTTTCGAAAAATCGATGTACGAGGATCCGGATCAGGATCTGAATCAGTTATGGTGGACCATGGTCGAAAAGTACCAGCTGCTGACAAAGCCCGAAGGACGCAATATGCCTGACTGGGCAACGAAAATTCATGTGGCGCTCTATCCCTGCTACTATCATAATTACCTGCTGGGTGAGGTGCTGGCATCACAGCTATTCAGCTACATCACCACTAATATTACGACTAATCCCTCATTTGCCGGGGAGAAGAAAGTGGGAGAATATCTAAAAGCCAGCATCTTCATGCCAGGGGCAAGGTACTACTGGAACGAAATGATCGAAAAAGCTACCGGAGAAAAGCTGACTGCAAAGTACTATGCGAAACAGTTTGTAGAATAATATGAGTTTGCTTCGTCGTAACAAGTGCTCTGGACTTCTCGCAATGACAGTTACCGCATTTGGATTCCCCTTAATGAAATTGTTTATACTGGGTTACTTAAATCCTTAATAGATAACGATATGAAAAAATATTCTCTTTATCATGGCTGCTGTTATTACAGCCTGCACCTATACTGAGACAAAGAAGGTGCCAGCAACTTCTGCAGCCTTTCTTGATGCGACAGTAATCACGGCTACTATTGACACCATCCACGCCTTACAGCCAGCTGCTGATCCGGTTCTTCTCACAAAGGGAATCATGCATGCAGCTTCCCTATGGAGAGCCGAAGATGGAACTGCCTCCGACTTTATTTCATTTGCAAAAGCCAATTACATAGCCGATCCGGTGAAACGTAAGGCTGTTTTCATTAAAATAAGCAACTACATGGAATCTATCTCCGGGAACTTCAATGAAATGTCTATGGACCTAAAGAAGATCCTCGATGAGGATGCCGGCGACATTGACGATGTAGACGTTATGTTCGGCAATTATTCAGTAGCTGCACACCTTCAGGATGATCTTTATGCCAACAAGATCGCATTCGTGGTTGCACTCAATTTTCCCTATTACACCCTCGCAGAAAAGGAGAAGCTTGGGCCATCATGGAGCCGTGATGAATGGGCGATGGCAAGAATGGGTGATATTTTTGTAGCCAGGGTTCCCGCTGATGTGAATCAGAAATTCAATACTGCTGTTGGTGATGCTGAAATGTACATCGCTGAGTACAATATTCACATGGGCCATCTCAGGGCTGAGGATGGAACAAAGCTCTTTCCCGGCGATATGGTCCTTCTTTCTCACTGGAACCTGAGAGACGAACTGAAAGCAGATTATGCCGATAAGCAGAATGGCCCCGCAAAGCAGGAAATGATCGCGAAAGTCATGGAACGCATTATTTACCAGGAGATCCCGAAGATCGTTATAAATAATCCTGAGTATGATTGGGCTCCCTTCTCAAATACCGTTATGAAAGGAGGTAATGCCGTCGATTCTGAATCTGAACCGGATACACGATACCAGCTTATACTTAATATTTTCAAGGCGCACCAGGATGTCGACGAATACTTCCCTGAAATGAATACAGCCATACTGCGGAAATTCTCGTGGGAGATGGAGATAGCCCAGGACGAGGTGGAACAGCTTTTTGACACCTATCTGAGATCACCTCAGCTCAAGGATATCGCTGCAGTTATCAGGGAGAGACTCGGACGCGATCTCAAACCCTATGATATATGGTATGACGGGTTTAAGTCACGCAGCAGCATTCCTGAGGAGCTTCTTACTTCAAAAACGTCAGCGCTCTATCCGGATCCGAAGGCGTTTGAAGCCGGTATGCCTGCAATATTAATAAAAATGGGATGGAGCCCGGAAAGGGCAAAATACCTCGCCGAAAAGATTGTCGTCGACCCGGCCCGCGGTTCAGGACACGCTGCAGGAGCAGCCATGAAGGGATCAGTTTCCCATCTCCGCACACGCATTTCCGGCAAGGGTATGGATTACAAGGGTTACAACATTGCAGTCCATGAGTTCGGACACAATGTCGAGCAGACAATCTCGATGTACGATGTCGATAATTATATGATGGCGGGAGTACCCAATACTGCATGCACCGAAGCTATGGCTTATGTTTTCCAGAACCGCGACCTCATGCTGCTTGGAATGAAGGATGAAAATCCGGAAAAAGCAAAGCTGGAGGCTCTTGATGCCGGATGGTCGCTTATGGAGATAATGGGTGTAGGAATGATCGAGATGAAAGTCTGGAAATGGCTCTATGAAAATCCGGAAGCCACTGCAGGAGAGCTTAAGGAGAAAATGACCGGCACGGCCATCGAGGTCTGGAATGAATATTTTGCACCGGTAATCGGAGTGAGCGACTCACCCCTGCTTGCCATCTATTCCCATATGGTGAATACACCTCTTTATCTTCCCAACTACTCGTACGGACATGTAATTCATTTCCAGGTGGAGGAGTATCTCAGGGGAAAAAACCTTACATCTGAACTCGACCGCATCTTCAAGCAGGGACGTCTGACACCTCAGCAGTGGATGACGGGCGCTGTAGGTTCGAAGATATCGACCCAGCCGCTGCTGAATGCGGTGACGGAAGCGTTGAAATAGTTATCAGTTTAACTTAAAAGATTGCTTCGCTTCGCTCGCAATGACACTGTACACAAAACAACCAGCATCAGGCAACTAATAAAATATAAAATGAAGATAAAACTTTCAGACCACCCAACATTTAATAAGGAGTGGGACAAGGATAAGATTAAGGAAAAGACGGAGAAGATGCTGGAGAAAATAGGAGAGCTTCAGTACAAGATGTATGCAGAGAACAAGCACAGTCTCCTGATTGTACTTCAGGGTACTGACGCATCAGGAAAGGATGGTGTTGCGAAAGGGATCCTGAAATACTGCAATCCAGTGGGCTTCAGTACATTCAGCTTCAAGAAGCCGACCGAAGAGGAATATTCCCACGATTTTCTCTGGAGAGTACATAAGGTGGTTCCTTCAAGGGGAGAGACCATGGTGTTCATCCGCTCGCATTATGAAGACATTCTGGTTCCGACAGTAGGAAAGTATATCCCTCCTGAAATAATTTCCCGGCGTTACAGCATAATAAATGAGTTCGAGCAGGTGCTTGAGCATAACGGCACAAAAGTTCTGAAATTCTTTCTCCATGTATCCAAAGAGGCGCAGGAAGAGAGACTTATGGAGCGGATAAACGAGAAGGAGAAACACTGGAAGCACAAGGACGGAGACTGGGATACACGCGAAAAATTTGATGAATATGCGAAGGTCTATGAAAAGATCCTCAACACCTGCAATGAGATCCCGTGGAATATAGTCCCGGCCGATAAGAACTGGCAGAAGCTTTATGCGGTTTCCGGGGTTGTCCTCAAGACACTCGAGGATATGGATCTAAAATGGCCGGAGCTGATAAGTGAAAAGTTCAAGCCCGCGGCTGTCCAAAAATAAAATTGCTTTGCATTGGTTGTTGGTTTAACTTTGATTGTTAAAGGTTAAACGACAAATATGTCAAGAGCCCTTCTTTCAGGCTTGCTATTATTTTTTTCGGCAGAATTAATATCGCAATCGCCCATGGTCGTTACAAAGCTGACCGGGGCGATTAACTTTGATGGAGTTCCCGATGAAGAATCCTGGAAGTCTGTTCAGCCTTTGAAAATGGTGATGTTTTCACCTAATTTCGGGAACGAGCCTACCGAAACCTCAGTCATCAAAATAGCCTATGATAATGAATATTTCTATTTATCCGGGTTTCTTAACTATACAGATCCGGATGATATAAGAGCCGTTGCAAGGAAGAGGGATTACAGCAACGATGATTGCGATTGGTTCGGTATTTTGCTTGATTCATTCAATGACAGGAAAAATGGTGTTTCATTCTGGACAAATCCAAACGGGCTGAGAACTGACGGAACGGTCCAGAATGACTATGCTGATGCCAACAACGATATTAGTTTCAACTGGAATACTTTCTGGGATGTAAAAACCAATATTACTGATAAAGGCTGGTCAGCTGAATTCAGGATCCCGTTCTCGAGCCTGAGATTTCAAACGGAGAATGGGAAGACTATCATGGGTGCTACCATATCCTGGTATATTCCTGCAAAGTACGAAATGAACACTTTCCCCTGCTGTCACTCCCAATTTTGCAGCAGCCTACTGGAAACCATCACTTACCACACTGATAGAATTCGATGGACTCAGTCTGAAAAATCCTGTATATATAACTCCATATGTAACTGCGGGTATAGGTCAGACGAATGAGCTGAATGAGGCAGGCACAGATTACAGTATGGCTACTGAGAAGAAATTCGATGCCGGCATTGATGCAAAGCTCAGCCTGTCTAACAATCTCACACTCGACCTTACAGCAAACACAGATTTTGCACAGGTGGAAGCTGATGACCAGAAAATAAACCTTACCCGCTATTCACTTTACTTTCCTGAGAAGAGATCCTTCTTCCTTGAAAAATCTGATGTCTTTGACTTTTCCTTTCTTGGCGGGAATAATCTGTTTTACAGCCGGAGAATAGGACTTGTGGACGGCAATCCGGTCAGGATATATGGCGGACTCAGAATGACCGGCCGGATCAATAAATGGGACATAGGCATTTTTGATCTTCAAACCGGAAGCTTTGAAGAAAATCCCAGCGAGAATTTCGGGGTTTTCAGGACCAAGAAGATCCGTAATAAACCAGAGTTCCTACGTTGGAGGAATGGTTACCACAAGACTTGGAATGGACGGAAACTACAACATCGCTTATGGAATTGACGGACTTTTCAGGGTAACAGGTGATGAATACCTTACAATCAAGGTGGCACAAACTTATGAAAATGATTCGCTGAACAAATTCCTCAGCCTTGCTCCCACCCGTCTCTTACTGAACTGGGAACACCGTAATCAGAAAGGATTCGGCTACGATTTCGTTTATACCTGGTCAGGTGATCATTTTAATCCGTGCGTCGGTTTTGAAGTAAAAGATAACTATCAGGGTATAAGGGGTATCCTGAGATATGGATGGTTCCCGGAAGAGACTAATAAGATCCGTTTTCACGAAGTCTTACTCACGGCAACTAATTTCTGGAATACTTTAACCGGGCTCCAGGAGACATTTACAAATCAATTCTTGTGGTCGTTTGAAGCGAAAAAGGGAAATTACGGATATGCAGGCTTGCTCTGGTCGATTGAAGATCTGTCAGATACATTGATTCTGGGTAATGATCAGGCTTCAGTCCCTCCGGGAAGGTATTCTTTTTTTAATATGCTTGCTCAGTACGGAACATCAAAAAAAAATCCAGTCTCATCTACTTTTACAGCTGAGGCGGGTCAGTTTTACGACGGATGGAAGATTTCATTCTATGCAGATCCACGACTGAATATTGGAAGAGGGATCAGTCTTGGAGTTACTTATTATCTCGATTATGTAACTTTCCCCTCGAGATCGATGGCATTTACAAACCATATTGCAGGGTTCCGCGGACTAATTACCCTGACAACTTCAACTTCATTATCGGCATATGTCCAGTATAACACCGCTGTCGATAAAATCTCGGCAAATATCAGGTTCAGGTTCAATCCACGGGAAGGAAATGATTTATGGCTTGTATATGATGAGGGTCTGAATACAAATCTCATGAGGGAAACACCTGAACTTCCGGTCTCTTCCGGAAGAACGATTCTCCTTAAATATTCATATACCTTCCGGTTTTAAAAAAAATAAGATTACTTTGCGACATGTAATCAATTAAAAATTATTCCATGAAAAAAACCCTTACAACGATAATTTTGGCTCTACTGGTCCTGATATTTTCAGATTCTGCCGCCGGACAAAAAGCTGACTTCACAGGTTCCTGGAAACTGGATATGACGAAGAAACCCGCAACTGGTAATTTTCCAGTTCTTACGCGAATCAATATTAATATCAAGGGTGACAGCTTGCTTACAGAAAGGTTTTATGACACCGGGGATGGTCAGGAATATCCTTTTGCTGAAAACCTTACACTGGATGGCAAAGAACACGCGATGACAGTTTATGAAATGCCAAGGAAATCTGTAGCTAACTGGAAGGAAAAAGATGTTATTCTGATCACATCAGTCGACGACAACAGCCTATGGATCAAACGGCTCAGTAGATTTCAAATCGACAGAAACATGGACTGTGGATAATGTGAATAATGTCCTGACAATCAGTTTCAGTAATTCTTCCTATGAAGGAGAACTGACAGGGGCTTTCATCTTCAATAGGGCTGACAAGTAATCTTACCTGAAAAAACTCTCTCTGAATGTCCGGGTCAAAATACCTGAACTCCTAATAACAGGATTATTACCCGGACTTTCTATATTTACATTTTTGCCATTCCACAAAACCGTCTCTGATGGTGTATGATTATATAGTAATAGGATCCGGATTCGGAGGAAGCGTAGCAAGTCTGAGGCTTGCAGAGAAAGGTTATAAGGTTCTTACCCTTGAACAGGGTAAACGATTTAATCCTTCCGATTTCCCGAAAACAAACTGGAATCTGCCCAAATATCTTTGGATACCTTCAATGAGACTATTCGGATTCCAGAAGCTTTCATTCTACACAACAGCAAGTATTCTCAGCGGAACAGGTGTCGGAGGAGGAAGCCTTGTATACGCAAATACACTATATACTCCACCCGATAAATTTTTTCAGAATCAATCATGGGCACGCTTCGGTGACTGGAAAAAGATCCTTGAGCCTTTTTATGACAGGGCCTCATTCATGCTTGGAAGAAAAAAATACAGGAAGCTCAATACCGAAGATCTCGTTTTTGAGGAGGTTTCCAGGGAAATGAATGCGCATGACACTTTCGAAACAGTGAATGTGGGAGTTAATCTTGACGGAGGCGAGGAGGAAACGGATCCATATTTCAATGGATTGGGCCCCTTGCGCAAAGGTTGCACTGAATGCGGAGGCTGTATGGTGGGATGCCGTGAAAATGCGAAGAACACACTGGACAGAAATTATCTCTGGTTTGCGGAAAAGATGGGGCTGGAACTCGTTCCTGAGACGAAGGCAGTTAAAATTACCTTCAAGGATGGACTTTACTCGGTGGAAACAAGAAAAATAACTTCCTTTTTCAGGGAGAAAAAGCATTTTCACTGCCAGGGGCATTGTTGTTGCCGCCGGAGCCCTTGGCACTCTCGAGCTTCTTCTGAAACAAAAGTATAAGTATAAAACCCTTCCCAATCTTTCAGACAAGCTTGGTTATGAGCTGAGGACAAATGCCGAAACTCTTAGTGCCGTATCCGGGGCCAGTGAAAAACTTAACAACGGACTGGCAATTACCTCTGTATTTCACCCTGATCCACAGACACATGTAGAGATTGTGAAGTATCCTGACAATTCGAATGCCATGAAATGGTTTTTCGGATTATCTGCTGAAGGCTCCGGAACCATAGCGGGAAGATCATGGAAGCTTTTAAAGAAGTCAATTACTCACCCTGTTCAGTTTATTAAAACATTGTTCAATTTCAAGTGGTCGACAAATATGGTCATCTTTCTTACCATGCAGACAATTGACAATGCCATGAAAATGAGGTGGAAGAAAACTCTCTTTGGCGGCAAGATGAAAATAGACAACAGGGGCCAGAAAAAAGTCCCTGCATATATCCCTATAGGACAAGAAGTTATGGAGCGATATGCAAAGAAGGTAAGGGGAGTGGCTCAAAACATCCTGCTTGAAGTATTCTTCAACAGGCCTACTACGGCACATATCCTGGGAGGCTGTCCCATGTCGGAAACTGCAGACACAGGGGTAGTTGATAAAAACCTGATGGTACACGGCTATCCCAACATGCTTATTGCAGATGGTTCTGTTGTTCAGGGCAATATCGGAGTCAATCCATCGCTGACAATAACAGCAATTGCAGAATATGCCATGAGCATGATAGCAAAGAAGGATGGAGCAGGTGAAACAGAATTATCGTCACAATTGAAACAACTCGAGAACGCATGGATAAAGAAGAAATCGGACTGATCCTTGAGAGTCAGAGGAAATTCTTTGCAACAGGGAAGACACTTGATGTAAACTTACAGGATAGAGAACCTGAAAAAACTGAGATCGCTGATCCTCAGCCATGAGAAGGAGCTCAGTGATGCACTTCAAAAGGATTTTCATAAACCTTAATTTGAAGTAATCGCAACGGAATCGCGATTCGTGCTGAACGAACTTAATCTTATGATCCGCAAGCTCAGAAGATGGTCCGGCAAACGAAGGGTGAGAACTCCACTTGTCCATTTCATTGCTCACAGCTATATCCTGCCGCAACCGTATGGACTGGCACTCGTGATGTCGCCATGGAACTATCCGTTCCTTCTGTCACTTGAACCGGTATTGGGAGCGTTGGCTGCAGGCAATTGCGTAGTGTTAAAAGTTTCACAGAAAGGCCGAAAATACGGGACAGGTCATTTCAAAGATCCTCAGCCATTTCCCAAAAGAGCTAATCTGTCTGATAACAGGGGAACATTATCTGAGTGACTTCCTGCTGAATTATAAGTTCGATTATATATTCTTCACCGGAAGTACAACTGTGGGTAAATAGGTGATGACCAAAGCTGCGGAGAATATGACACCATTTACCCTGGAGCTTGGCGGCAAAAATCCATGCGTCGTGGCAGCTGATGCAAAGCTTGAATTCGCAGCAAAAAGGATTGCCTGGGGAAAATTCATAAATGCAGGTCAGACCTGTATTGCTCCTGATTATCTGCTGATCGACAAAAAAGTGAAAGACCGGTTCCTGGAACTTATAGTCAGAGAGATAAAATCATTTTATGGCGATGACCCTTCAGAAAGCAATGATTATTGCCGGATAATCAACTCCGACAAAACCATCAGGTTGGAATCTCTGATGCAAAGCGGACAGATTATTACAGGCGGAAGCACCAATGCCGAAACATGTTATGTCGCCCCGACAATAATTACAGATGTAAAACCCGATGATCCCATAATGCAGGAAGAGATCTTCGGTCCCATACTGCCTGTAATCACATTCTCCGACTTCAGCGAGGTTTATTCAATCATCAGCAGAAATCCAAAATCTCTCGCGGCTTATATCTTCACCCGCAGCAAAAACCTGGCCAGGGATTTTATGGCCGGAACCCAAAGCGGTACTGTTGCTATAAATGACACTATAATGCAGATAGCTTCGCCATATCTTCCCTTCGGTGGAATAGGTCCAAGCGGCATGGGAAGGTATCATGGCAGAATCTCGTTCGAAACTTTCTCCAACATGCGGTCGGTTCTGGATAAATCAAATCTTATCGGATGTTTTTATAAGGTATCCGCCATATTCGAAATTCAAGGAAAATGTTATTAAATTGCTGATGAGATGATAAAAGGTGTGGGGTGCAAGGTACATGTTTCACGGCAATTAAACCTTGGACCGAGTACCTTGTACCTCTTAATATTGAAACAAATATTTATATGAAATATATTTTAAATATTACTTCTTCTTCTGATATCCTTCATTTGCGACCGGAAGGAATATGTTATTGGAATCGGCGAAAGAATCCATCATGATGATTTCGAATACTCTGTTACAGACATGATTATCACCAGGTTCCTGAGGAATGGCACTGACACTCTCCATGCACAGGGCATGTTTTACCTTGTAAAGTTCAAGGTCGAAAATAATGCAAAACGCGTGAACCACGAATGGGATAATTCAATAGCATACATAATCGATGAGAGGGCAGGATCTTTTAATAATGTACCAGCTGTTCAGCAGTATTATGAAAAATATAAATCATTCGGACTGAAGGACAGATATATTACCCCTGCAGGGTCTGCCGATTCTACATATCTGGCATTCGATCTGCCTTTCAGCGTCACAATGCCATTCCTGAAGGTAAAAGGAGAAATGCTGATGGGTGATGTGTTCGACGGGGCGAGGTTCAAGAGAGTGAGAATACAATTATTATAGAAGATGATAAAATCCTTTTTCAAAATCCTGTTCTTTATTACAATTATCCTTGCAGGAACCACAGGATGCAATTATAAGCCGGAATATTCTCCGGAAGTTCAGGAACGGATAAGCAGGGTGGAGAACAACCTGATACCATGGATGCAGACCAGGCGCGGACCGAGATGGTCACTGGCTCAACGAATGGCATTATACAATATCAAGGGATTGAGCATCGCAGTCGTCAGCAACTATAAGATAGAATGGGCCAAAGGATACGGATGGGCAGATATCTCGGAAAATCGTCTTGTAACGGAAAAGACTCTCTTCCAGGCAGCTTCGATAAGCAAAACATTGAACGGGATCGGGATTCTCAGGCTTGTTCAGGATAAGAAGCTCGATCTGAACTCCGATATCAATGTTTACCTTAAATCATGGAAGTTTCCATATGATGAAAAAACAAACAACAAGAAAATAACTATTGCCGGTCTTCTCAGCCACACTGCCGGATTAGGCATTCATGGCTTCCCGGGATACGCAATAAATGACACAATACCCACTTTGCAGCAGATACTCGATGGTGTAAAACCTGCCAATACCGGGGCGATAAGATCGATAATGGAACCCGGGCTTAAATTCGAGTATTCGGGAGGCGGTGTTATGATATCCCAGCAGATAATCGAAGATGTGACCGGCATGCCTTACGATATTTTCATGCAGAAAAAAGTCCTTGACCCGATGGGCATGAGCAGCAGTTTTTTTACCCAGCCTCCTGACAAGAAATACAGAAAGCACCTCGCAACCGGATACTATCTCAATGGTGAAGAGATCAAGGGAAAGTATCATGTTTATCCTGAACAGGCTGCAGCGGGACTATGGACCAATCCCATCGACATCTGCCTCTCCGTAATCGAGACACAGCTCTCCTACATAGGAAAATCCGGCAAGGTCCTTTCTCCTGAAATGACGAAGCTCAGGCTCAAGCAGGTGATGCAGGATGCTGCACTGGGAGTCTTTGTCACTGACAAGGGGGGCGTGAGATACTTCTCCCATAACGGAGGCAATGCAGGCTTCAGCTGCCAGGTCACCGCATGCCTCGATGAAGGAAACGGAGTAGTGATAATGACCAACTCCGACAATGGATCCATCCTGGATGAGATAGTTAACAGTGTTGCTTTCACTTATCGCTGGAAGAACTATTTTACCAGCCCGTGATCTGCAATCATGCAATCGTGCAATCCTGCAATCCTGCAATCGTGATGTTAAACTGATTAAAATAAATTTGTCGTCATTGCGAGGAGTCCCGAGTACTCGGGACGACGAAGCAATCTCTCTCAACCTCTCTTCCCACTTTATTTTGATTTCTCAATTTATTCCCCGACATTTAACCTTCAAATTTTAATATATCCTCACAAATGCTTTACAAACGCCGCGATTTTATCAGAATAAGCGGGATAACAGCTGCCGGATCGCTGATGATCCCATCGTTGCTGCAATCCTGCAAAGGATCAGCCTTATCCGGTAATTTCAGCACATACCTCGATCATTTCGAAGTATCACCTGAATTGCTTAAGAAGGTTATTCGGACCGCCATGTCAAGGGGAGGCGATTATGCCGACCTCTACTTCGAGCACACGCTTAACAACTACAGTAACCTCGATGATGGCAAGGTGAACCAGGCATCATCGAATGTGGCTTACGGTGTCGGAATCAGGGTGCTCAAGGGCGACCAGACCGGATATGCCTTCACCGAGATAATTACACCGGAAGCCATGCTCAAAGCTGCAAAAACTGCAGCAAGCATAGCAAATGACACAGGCAAATCTCTGGCTGAAAATATTACCGAATATGCGGCTCCTAACCTCTATCCCGTAGTCACCTCATGGGAAGATACTTCCGTTAAGGATAAGATTCCGTTCCTGGAGAGAGTCAATGAGAAGATCTTTGCACTCGACACCAAGGTTACAAAGGTGAATGCTTCAATAGGAGACACCACATCATATATTCTCTTTTACAATTCCGAAGGTTTGCTTGCATGCGATTATCGTCCGCTTGTTTACCTTTCAATGACATGCGTCATGGAGAAAGAGGGACGTATTGAGAACTTCTCAGTGTCCCGTTCTGCACGCAGGGGATCGGAATTTCTCACTAACGACCTGGTCGATAATCTTGCAAAGGAGGTTGTCGAAAAGACTAACCTTCAGTTCCTGGCCGGAAAGCCGCAAGCCGGCGAAATGGAGGTGGTAATGAGTCCCGGAGAATCGGGCATACTGCTTCATGAGGCGATAGGACATGCATTTGAAGCCGATTTCAACAGGAAGAAGACTTCAATCTTCTCCGACAAGCTTAACAAGAAAGTAGCAGAAGATTTCATCACTATTGTTGACGACGGTACACTTCCTTCGGACCGCGGTTCACTTAACTTCGACGATGAAGGCAACCCGACAGAGAACACAATCATCGTGAACAGGGGGATCCTCACAAGCTACCTGCACGACCGTATCAGCGCCGGATATTACAAGGTTAAACCGACAGGCAACGGCCGCAGGCAGAGCTTCAGGTATATACCAGTACCAAGGATGAGATCCACAAGGATGGAGAACGGACCCCACAAACCTGAGGAGATAATTGCAAGCGTTAAGAAAGGCATCTATGTGAACAGCTTCAGCAACGGGCAGGTCAATATCGGGGCCGGCGACTTTACATTCTTTGTAAAAGCCGGATATGTGATTGAGAACGGAAAGCTTACAATGCCTATAAAGGATATAAACATTATAGGCAATGGTCCGCAAGCCCTGGCCGATATATCTATGGCAGCCGATGATGCAAAGCTTGCCGACGGCACATGGACATGCGGCAAGGCCGGACAGAGTGTCCCTGTAACGATGGGACTTCCAACTGTCAAGATCAAAAAGCTGGTGGTTGGAGGAATAAATGCATAACAAGAAAAGAAATCATACCATGAATACACAAGAAAAATATAACCTGGCTGACCTGGTGATCGCACATGCCATCAAAAAAGGGGCACAGCAAGTTTCAGTTTCTATTGATGAAAGCAGGAGCAATAATATCGAAATCCGCGATCAGCAGATCGACAACCTGACCGAATCAAACCGTAACAGTCTTACTGTCAACCTGTATGTCGACAAAAGATTTTCATCGAATTCGACCAACAGGATGAAGAAGGACGAGCTCTTCAAATTCGTCGAGGAAGCAATAGCAGCCACCCGCTACCTGGCTGAAGATGAATTCAGGATACTCCCCGATCCATCCCTTTATTACAGGGGAAGCGGCGCCGGACTGAACATTCTTGATCCTGCAATAGAATCTATAGAACCGGAAACGAGGATTGACCTGGCAAAAGCTGTTATGGATGAAGCTTTCAACAAAGATGAGAGAATAATCTCCGTAAGTTCAGACTATTCAGATGGCATAAGCAACAGGGTCTATGTGACCAGCAATGGCTTTAAAGGCGATTCCGCAAGGAGCAGTGTGACTCTTTCCGCATCAGTATCTGTTAAAACTGACCAGGGAAGGCCTCAGGATTACTGGTACGAAACATCGCTTTTTTTCGATAAGCTCAGAAAAACAGATATCGGCAAAAAGGCGCTTGAAAGAACCCTCAAAAAGATCGGCCCCACGAAAATCAGTTCCGGCAAATATCCCATGGTCCTGGAGAACAGGGTCGCGGCTAACCTCCTTTCACCGCTCTACAACGCTCTTTCAGGTTATTCGCTTTATCAGAAGCAATCATTCCTGGCAGGCAAAAAGGATCAGTCCGTAGCTTCAAAAGTGCTTACCATATGGGACGATCCGACTATTCCTTCAGGTCCCGGATCGAGGTATTTTGACGGAGAGGGACTGGCCATGGCAAAAAGGGCGATTTTCGAGGATGGCATGCTTCGCAGTTATTACATTGATACCTATTATGGCAGGAAACTGGGAATGGATCCTACATCAGGAAGCAATTCAAATGTGGTATTCAGGCTTGGTGACCGTGATATGGACGGGATGGTCAAATCAATCAAAAAAGGCATCCTGGTCACCGGTTTCAACGGAGGCAACTGCAACGGATCGACCGGCGACTTTTCATACGGCATCGAAGGATTTCTCGTTGAGAACGGATCGATCATTCATCCTGTAAATGAGATGAATATATACCGGCAATATGACACAGATCTGGAATAACCTTGTCGAAGCAGGCAACGATATCATAGAAGGCAGTTCATTCCTGGTTCCGTCGCTGATGATCGATAATGTTGATTTCAGTGGAATTTAAAAGGTATCAAGGTGCAATCGGTGCAAGGTGAAGGCTTAGTGCAAGCTGCAATCGCTGCAATCGTGCAATCATCAATAGTTTAATACTATGAATAATCATCAAACGGAAACCTTGAATTGCAGGCGCCGGGGAGGGTGACGTCAGTCGATTTCTTCCGCGGGTTTACAATGTTCCTGCTGGCCGGAGAAGCCAGCATGCTGTATGATCACTTTCTTGAGGCTGACAGCGGCTTCCTTCAGTTCCTGGGTACCCAGCTGAGTCATCATGAGTGGAACGGACTTCATTTCTGGGATCTGATACAGCCTTTCTTCATGTTCATCGTCGGAGTCGCGATACCCTTTGCCGTTGCCAACAGGCTGAAGAAGGGAGAAAGCATGAAAAAGATAACCCTTCATGCCTTTACACGATCAGGATTACTCCTGTTCCTCGGATGGATGCTCTATTTTGTCGCTGCCGGAAAACTGGTTTTCAGGTTTCAGAATGTACTTGCACAGCTGTCTGTAACTTACCTTGTTGCATTCCTTATAATGAATAAGAGTACAAAGTTCCAGATTATCTTCACCCTCATAATTCTCCTGCTTATTGACCTGGCCTACAGGTTCTTCCCTGTGGAAGGCTTTAACCATCCATGGGTCAATTATGAGAACCTGGGAGCCTGGGTAAACCTGAAGATTGAGGGAGTCAACCACAGAACACCCTGGGCAACACTTAATTTTGTCTCTACAACGGCACATACTGTCTGGGGTGTGCTTTGCGGGAAACTGCTCATGAGCGACAAACCTGCGAAGAAAAAGATCCTTACCCTGGTAATTGCAGGAGTATCTGCACTGATCCTCGGATATTCCCTGGACCTTCTGAACATCACTCCCATCATCAAGAAGATAGCCACATCCTCATTCGTATTTGCAAGCGGCGGCTGGACAATCCTGGCACTGGCATTCTCATACTGGCTTATAGATGTGATGAAGCTCTTCACGAAAGGCTCGAAATTTTTCATTATCGTCGGTATGAACAGCATCTTCATCTATCTCTTTTTCGAGCTGAGGGGAGCCGATTTCCTGACCAGGATCGCAAAACCGTTCAGCAATCTCCTATTCTCATGGGGAGGCGAGATGACCGTGGAGATGATCACAAGCCTTCTTGTATGGGGGGCAATGTGGTATATGTGTTACTGGCTCTATAAAAATAAAATGTTTATTAAAATATAATTGTATGATACTATCTTCCTGCGGTTTAATTTGCGACGAATGTGAATTCTTTAACAAAACCTGCACCGGGTGCATAAATGTTAAAGGCTCGACTTTCTGGGCCAAAGAGATGATGCCTGACAAAGGTTTGTCCGATGTACGATTGTGCCGTTAACAAAAAAGGATTTCAAAATTGCGGCGGATGCAGTGAGCTGCCCTGCCAGCTCTTCCACAACATGAAGGACCCCAACTCTACTGAAGAGGAACATAAGGCGTCTATCGGGATCAGGGTAGAAAGACTGAAAGCAAATTAAATAATCGTGCGATCGTGCAATCGCATGCAATCGTGCAATCAAGCAATCGTGCAATCGTGCAATCGTGCAATCGTGCAATCGTGGTAAAATGAGGAAACTACTTATCATATCCGTTATTATCTTATTGGCAGTGACTTCTGTCTTTTCACAGAATCCTGAGCTTCCTGCGTTTGCTGAAAAATACAATAAGTCGGTTCTGGGAGAAAACGTGTTTGTATTTGATCCTTCGATGGATATGAAGGAGGTGCAGAATCTGATCGATACCATCTTTGCCAGACAATCGGCGCGCAGGAGTGAATTCAGCAAAAACCGTTTTGCGCTTCTCTTCAAGCCCGGAACGTATGACCTCGATGTCAGGGTAGATTATTACATGCAGGTTCTTGGATTGGGTGAGTCGCCTGAAGATGTTGTCATTAAAGGAGCTGTAAGGTCAAATACAACTCATGGCAACAGTGTGCTGACAAATTTCTGGAGATCTGTGGAGAATCTGACAGTAATACCCACGGTAAATTCAACTATGGTCTGGGGTGTATCCCAGGCTGCGCCGCTCAGGAGGGTATATATTAAAGGTAACCTCCAGCTGTTCGACAAAGGATATGCCAGCGGCGGATTCCTGGCCGACTCGAAAATAGATGGAACAATAACATCCGGGCCGCAGCAGCAATGGCTGACAAGGAACACTGATATGGGAAAATGGGAAGGAAGCAACTGGAACATGATGTTCATAGGTGTGAACGGCATGCCTGAGGAAAACTGGCCTGAGAAGCCTTTCACCAAAATAGCAGTAACACCAATTTTACGCGAAAAGCCCTGGCTCACAATCGAAAAGAAAGGATTCAGCATTATTGTCCCGGCGATTAAATATGACTCCAAAGGCCCAAGCTGGATCGCAAAGACAATACCGGAGAGAACTATTCCGATGAAAAAATTTTATATAGCAAGGGAAAATGTCGATGATGCCGCGTCGATCAATGCCGCATTGAAGAAAGGGAAGAATATTCTGTTCACGCCAGGGAGATATTTTCTGGAAGAGAGCCTGAAAGTGACGAGAGCCAATAGCGTTCTGATGGGAACAGGACTTGCAACCCTGATACCGGAAAATGGCAATTCAGCTTTGGAAATATCTGATATCGATGGAGTTATTGTATGCGGACTAACGATTGATGCCGGTGAAGAATTTTCTGAAGTTCTGTTCAGGGTCGGAGAACCCGGTTCAGCTAAGCTTCATTCAGAGAATCCGGTATTTCTTTACGATATCTTCTTCAGGGTGGGCGGACCGGCGGAAGGATCAGCAAAGTGCTGTCTTATGATCAACAGCAACGATGTCTGCATCGATCATGTCTGGCTATGGAGGGCCGACCACGGAAATGGAGTGGGATGGGATAAGAACAAGGGTGCCAACGGTCTGGTGGTGAACGGCAACAATGTGACAATCTACGGACTCTTCAATGAGCATTTTCAGGAATATCAAACTCTGTGGAATGGCAATAACGGAAGGGTTTATTTTTACCAGAGCGAGATGCCTTACGATCCTCCCACGGCAGATTCCTGGAAACACGACGGGATCAACGGGTATGCTTCATACAAGGTCGCTGATCATGTGACCAGTCATGAAGCCTGGGGAATCGGGATCTATAATGTCTTCTACAACGCGCCCGTGATCGTTGACAATGCGATCGAGACTCCGGCTGCACTTGAAGAAAAGATGCATCATATGATAATCTTCTGGCTCAACGGCAATAAGGAGAGCATCGTAAAGAGTATTATCAATGGCAAGGGTGGAAGTGTGTCAGTCTCAAACCGTAAGGCTGTGCTGGATTAATGGTCTTGCAGTCTTGCAGTCTTGTTTATTTGATTACCCCTCCGACAATTGGAATTGTTATTGATGTGGCATCCAGGTCCAATGTAAGCTTTGTGCCTGCTTGCGGCCACAGTGTGAATTCCCTGTCGCTCGAAAAGATCATGAGTCCTATCCGCTTTCCTGCAGGGATTATCTGATCGTCAGGCTCGAGGCTGAAAGTCATCTCGTAGAACTTTCCGGGTTTCAGCGGCTTGCTGTCTGTGAGCGACTTATAATTCCTGAGGTCGGCCCAGCCTCTGTTGATTAAGTTCTCGTTTATCTTCACGTTATTGCCCGTTGTCCATGGCAGAACCACCAGCCATACCGAAAGATTTACAGCCTTTTTATCGCTTGATGCCCTGATGGTTATTGCAGGAGTTCCCGATATATGCAACGGAATCCTTCAGAGGTTCTGTCAGGAAGAGCAACCTGTTTACTGAAGATTCAGCCTGAGCCAGGGCACTGCCGCTGAATGAAACATCATCGATAAGTGTCTCCTCGCCCTGTTTCGGTGGTTTTGTCAGCACAAGCGATCCTGCTTTCGGAGCACCGGATTCCAGGAAAAACCGGACTGGAACTGCACCGGGATTGGGATAATCCACATAGGGAGTGGGTTTTGTCCTGTCGTCGTTTTCCCGGACGATCCAGGCTTTCGGGTCATTCTCGACATTATTCTGTATTCCAAAGAGATATCTGGTAAACCATTTGTTCATCATACTGAAAGGAGGCGGCCACCATGGCCGCCCTGATGGAAATATACCTGGACAGGAACATCTTTTTCCCTCAGAACATCGATGAAGCGTGCGCTGTGGCTGATCATAACATTCCAGTCGTTGAATCCATGGGCCATCAGTACTGCAGCCCTGAAATCCCCGATGTAATTCATCAGGTCGCGCTCTTTCCAGAAATCAGAATAATCTCCTGTATTTCGGTCGATGTTCTCAAGCATGATCCTGTTCCTGATTGCACTGTCGCAGTATGCACAGTTGTCGGGATTGGAATGGACGAAGTCGTAGAGTACGTCGACATCCTCGCCCAGATATCCGCCAGGACTGCGGACCAGTCCGTTCGAGCGATAGTAATGATAATATGAGTTATTGGGTGAGACGGGGATTATTGCCTCCAGTCCTTCGACACCGGTGGTTGCAGCTGCAAAGGGGATAGTACCATTGTACGAAGTGCCTGTCATGCCAACTTTCCCGGTAGTCCAGTAAGCTTTTACCTCTTCATAGCCATCGGGTGTTGTATACCCTTTTGCCCTTCCGTTAAGCCAGTCGATGACAGCTTTCGGTGCCAGAGCTTCAATCCTTGTACCGATCGTCGGGACAACCCTGTGAGAGTCCTGTTCCCGGCGCTGATGAGTGCACCACTATAAAACCATAGGGCAGCCAGGTTCTTACCTGCGAGGTGGAGATAACAGGCCGTTTTCCCGTTCGATTGATAGGAGGCGGAGTCTTATGGTATACTGGCTCTGCATCCAGTTCCTGTTTTACATCCCAGAAATAATCCCTGTTGTTGCCGGCCGTGCCCGCGAAATATGGACTTGATTCGTATATCACCGGAAGCTTAAGGCCTTCTGTCTCGGTCTGCTCAGGACGTGTTACGTCGACATGCATTCTGTCTTTCCTTCCGTCGCCGTCGGTATCGAATTCCGTCTCGACCCAGAGATCATGCTTGATCCATTTATTTGCATCCTCGAATGCAGGGATCTTTTGTGCTTCGCCGTTGACAACCACCGGAACGATTGTTTTTCCAGCCTGCGTTGCTGATGCCGGGTCAGATTTCTCCTGAGCGTTTGATTGTGAATTTATTAACAGCACTGATGCCAGGACGATCAGCAGAATATATATTCTGGTTTTCATGGTCTGAAAAGATTATGCTCTAAAAATAGGAATTTTTTAATGATAAATAATAAACTTGACTTTGGCTAATGACTGTCGTAACTTTGATAATCAGAGGTTTCCATTTTATTTAAATTCTCTGTTACATACATATACAATACAAATAATCATACCATGAAATCCGCACGAAGACCATTTCCGGAAAAAGGCATTGACAGTTTCAGCCTGATCTCGGAAATGAAAACCATTAAAACGAAAGATGTTCCCTGGAGAAAAGGAAAGCTGTTCGGATATATTTATTATCCGGGCGATAAAACTGCACATGTTGTTGAAGAAGCTTATCAGTTGTTCAGCTCGGAGAATGCGCTGAATCCCTCGCTGTTCATTTCTCTGAAAAAATTTGAAAGTGAAGCTGTTCAGATGATGGCCGACCTGCTAAATGCCGGCCCCGAAGCTGCCGGCAGCTTCACCACAGGCGGAACCGAAAGCATCCTTCTGGCTGTGAAAACAGCCAGGGATAAAGCCCGTGCCGACCATCCGGAAATCAAATTTCCTGAGTTGGTGGTGCCCGAATCGGCTCATCCGGCATTTGACAAAGCATCTCATTACCTTGACATTAAGATCATACATACACCCGTAAGGGAAGATAAGCGAGCTGATGTCGACGCAATGCGACAGGCAATAACCAGGAACACGATCCTGCTTGTCGGCTCGGCACCCTGCTTTCCGCATGGAGTGATCGATCCCCTGACTGAAATAGGAGCCCTGGCCCTGGAACATAAGATACCGTTTCATGTCGATGCATGCATGGGCGGACTGATACTTCCGTTTGCAGAGAAGCTGGGATACCCCATACCGCCATTTGATTTCAGGATACCGGGAGTGACATCCATTTCTGCCGACATTCATAAATATGGCTATTCGCCCAAGGGAGCCTCCGTGGTCATATATATAAACCGTGATTTTCGCAGGCATCAGTTTTTCGCTTACACAGACTGGTCCGGAGGTCTGTACGGGTCTCCGACGATGATGGGCACCAGATGCGGAGGACCCATTGCCGGAGCATGGGCCGCGCTGATGTACAATGGAATTGAAGGGTACCTGATGATGGCCCGCGAAGTGATGGAGGCTTCCAGGAAGCTGCAGGAAGGAATAAATGCAATTCCCGGTCTTCATGTCGTAGGCAATCCTGATATGAGTGTTTTTGCTTTTACTTCTGACAAGTACAATATTTTCGAGATAGGCGACAGGCTTTCGTCCAGAGGGTGGACTCTCGACAGAATACAATTCCCGGGATCGCTTCATATGACTGTTTCATATCATAACGTCAAACTGGTTGATGAATTCCTGGCCGCGGTTAAAGAGTCTTTGACTCAGGTATCCGAAGAGAGGGGCAAAAGCAGAACTATCAGTTTGCTTGTCTCTTTTGTGAAAAGAATGTCAAGCCTGCTTCCTGACAAGTGGTTCAGAAGGCTATCGGCAATGTTGCTGAAGGAGAAACAGGATGATGAACGTCATGAAATGGGTGCTGCCATGTATGGTATCACCGAAAAGATCGAAAATCGCAAGAACGTCCATGAGCTCGTCCTCGATGTAATGGACAGAATGTACTGAACAGGCAGCTCCGGGTTTGAGTGCAGCTTAAACATTTATTTGACTTACGTTCAAGTCTTTCATAACTTTATCGTCACAAACGGCTGATATGGCAAGTATCATTCCAGGATTTGAGTATGATATCTTCATCAGTTATCGCCAGAAGGACAACAAGGGTGACAAGTGGGTAAGTGAGTTTGTTGAAGCTCTGAAAACTGAACTTGATAAAACTTTCAAGGAGGAAGTCAGCGTTTATTTTGATGTCAACCCGCATGACGGACTCCTGGAGACGCATGATGTGGATGCCACTCTCAGGGAAAAGCTTAAATGCCTCATATTCATTCCTGTAGTTTCACGTACTTACTGCGATCCGAAATCCTTTGCCTGGGAACATGAGTTCAAGGCATTCGTCGAACAGGCGTCACATGATAAGTTCGGACTGAAGATCAGACTGCATGACGGCAATATTTCAAACAGGGTGCTCCCGGTGCGTATTCATGATCTCGATCCCGAAGATGTGAGATTATGCGAAGCGTTTCTTGGCGGGGGGCTCAGGGGTGTGGATTTTATCTACAAGGAACCCGGAGTCAACAGACCAATGAGAAGGGTGGATAATGAAGAAAAGAACTTAAGCGGCACAAGATACCGGAACCAGATAAACAGGGTGGCCAACGCCGTAAAAGAGATTATTTCAGGAATGAAAGCCGAACCGGATGAATACAGAACTTTGTCACCGGTAGCTTTTCCAGCTGCAGAAAGACAATTGCCACAGGAAAAATCTATTATAGTGCTGCCTTTCGAGAATTTAAGCCCTGATCCCGACCAGGAATACTTCAGCGACGGCCTTACAGATGAGGTTATCTCCGACCTTTCACAAATCCCCAACCTGCTTGTCATTTCCCGAAGCTCTGCAATGTCGTTCAAGGGCAGCAGGAATACAATAAAGGAGATAGCCGAGAAGGTTAATGTGCGATATGTCCTTGAAGGAAGCGTAAGAAAAGCGACGGACAACCTGCGCATCATCGCCCAGCTGATCGACTCGGCAAACGATTCCCATATCTGGACTGAAAAATACTCCGGCAAACTCGAAGATGTATTTGACATCCAGGAAAAAGTATCGGAATCCATAGTCAATGCCCTTAAAATCAAGCTGAGCTCTACGGATATCAAAAAAATCCAGGAAAGGCCGATTGATAATGTTTTTGCATATGATTGTTACAGAATGGCTTATCCGAGAATAATGTCCTATAATGTGGATAACATAAAACATGGACTGAACCTGCTGCAAAAGGGAATTGATATCGGGGGTGAAAATGCCCTGATCTACACCGGAATGGCATTTGCTTATTTCCAGTTTGTCAATGCAGGCATAAACCGTGAAGAAAATATCAAAAAAGCCGAAGTGTTTGTCCAGAAAGCCTTTAATCTCAATAAAGACCTGGCGGAGGCGCATTTTGTAATGGGATGCATTAACTCGTTAAGCGGCAAGCCTGACAGGGCGATGGACAGCATTATCAGGGCTCATTCTTATAAGCCTGAGGATTCCGAAATAATGATCTGGCTGGCTCTTGCATATACTTTCATTGGCAGAAGCGATACTGCCAGGTCGATTATAAACAGCTGCGCTAAAATCGACCCGTTCAATCCGATGATCGATTCATTGATAGGCCGGAATCATTTTTATAATGGCAGATTCGATCTTGCCATCGATCCGTTGTTTGCAGCCTTTAACATGAATCCCGACAGCGAGATGAATAAATTCTGGAGATCCCTTATTCTCTTTTATTGCAAACGTGACGATGAGGCATATAATTTCATTAGTAAGTGTGTCAGGGAACCAGCAAGGGATTCATGGACTCAATTATCGATATTCCTTAAATATGTAATAAAAGGGGAAAAGGATAAATTGCTTTTGCTGATGAGTCCCGATTTTATCAAAATTCAACAGTCAGACCCTCAGAACTCATATCTTATATCGGCCTTATATTCACACCTCGGGGAAAAGGAAGAAGCTCTCAAATGGCTTGAGATTGCAGTCGGAGGCGGATTCATCAATTATCCGTTTATAAACGAGGCCGATCCATTCCTGGAGAATATCCGTAAAGATGAACGCTTTATTGAACTTATGAAGAGAGTCAGGCAGATCTGGGAAAGCTTCGAGGTTTATTGCAGCATTGATGTTAAAAAACCAGACGGACCGGGATTATGAAAATATTGCTTGTAAAGCCGCCTCAGAATCCCAATATGGCTACAAGTGCTTTGTACGAACCTCTGGAGCTGGAATATCTCGCTGCTTCAGTAAAGGATGCTACCGTCCGTATCCTGGATATGAGAATCGACAGAAACCTGCACAGGGAATTGCTGGACTTCAAGCCTGACCTGGCCGGCATAACTGCATATACATGCGATTACAATACAGCTGTACGGATCATGAAAGAGATCCGGATTTTCGATAAATCGATAAAAACCGTCATCGGAGGGAATCATGCCACCTTTATGCCTGATGATTTCATCCTCCCATGTGTCGATGCCATATTCCTGGGATATGCTGATCATACCTTCCCTCAGTATATAAGCGCTTTGGGAAATCCGGAAAAAATAAGGGAGATACCCAATATCGGAATTATAGAAAACAGCAGGGCTTTCTTTACAAAAAGGGTCTTCCCGGCTCCCGATCTTAACAATCTGCCATTGCCTGATCGCAGCCTGATTGTTAAGTACCGTGGAAAATATCATGATCCTGCCAGAAACAGGCTGTCACTTTTACTGACCAGCAGAGGCTGTCCGTTCCGCTGCAATTTTTGTGCATGCTGGAAGCTGATGGACGGAAAATATGCCGCTAGAACACCTGAATCAATAATTGACGAGCTGAAAAGTCTGCCTGAAGAGATCGATGCTGTTTATTTCTCCGATGATAATACTTTCCATGACATAGACAGGATGTGGCGGTTATCAGCCCTGATCAGGAAGAATAACATCAGGAAAAAGCTGCAGATGTATGCCAGGACTGATACAATCGTCAAAAACCAGGCTCTGTTCGAGGACCTTGCCGGAGCCGGCCTGCAGTTTATTACAATCGGTTTCGAATCGTTCCGCGATTCGGATCTGGAATTCTATAAGAAGAAGACCTCCATTGAAATCAATACCCAGGCTATTCATTTTCTGAAAAAGCTTAATATATACATGATCGCACATTTCATAGTCAGGCCTGAATATTCAAAAGAGGACTTCAGGCAGTTATTAAGCTATGTGTATGAAAATAACCTCTTCAGGCCCGCCTTTCCTGTACTGACGCCACTTCCCGGGACGGAACTGTACCAGGAGACCCATGATTCTTTTAAGATTACAAATTTCGATTATTTCGATTTCGCTCATTCTATCCTTCCGACAAAGCTCGAGACCAGGGATTTCTACAGGCAACTGACGAACTTGTATATTAAAAGCTTCTCACTCCTCCGGATTATAAAGCACAGAATCAGCAGATTGCTTTCATTGAACAGGGAGAAGTATTTTACGGATAATACTGATGGGATAACGATCAGAAAACTGCTTCTGATTTCCTTCTATTCTGTAGCCGGCTGGTTCAAATTAAGACATTCATTCTCCGCAGAGATGATGAAATGAAAGTAAGAATCACTTTCTGAAAATACTCCTGATAAGCGATCTTAACTTGCCGCCACCCGTCGAATCCTCTGTCTCAAAGATATACTTCTCCTTTTTAAAGAGGTCGACGAACTTATCGATGATGTTATCATCTTTAAAATCAGGACAATCGAGAGCTTGTGCAAGTTCAGGAGATAAATCAGGCAATGAGTCGATAAGCTGTCTTCCCGCCTCCGGATCCGATTCGATCTTCCTGATCGTAAGTGCCACAAGAGGCAGTGCAAGAGAGCTTCCGGTGCCATTCGATCCGCTGTCAAAATGTATAAGAGGCGATGATGCGCCGACCCTGGTGACAATGGTCATCCTGGGATTGAAGGCGGCAAACCATGCATCGCCATAATTCTGCGTGGTGCCTGTCTTCCCGGCAAAAGGAGCGTTAACATTATAAACGGTTCCCAGCGGCGATCCGGTACCTTCCACGACTGCTTTCCTGAGCATCGCGGTCATCAGAGAGGCCGACCTTTCTGTCAGCACCCTGTATCTGACGCTGCTGAGACCATTCTGATATATGACTTCCCCATCAGGAGATTTAATTGACAATATTGACTGAGGAGCGATCATATATCCTCCGTTTGCGAAGGATGAATATGCAATTGCTATTTCCAGGAGGTTTGCTTCACCGGTGCCCAGGGCAAGTGCAGGCGTGTTTTTAAGCGGGAAGGAGAATCCCATTGCATTCCATAGTGAATCGACACTGCCGAAACCAGTCTCCATTAAAAGGTTGAAGGTCGGGACATTCATCGAATGAGCCAGGGCGCCGGCAAGAGAATATTTACCGCCATAGGAATGGTCAAAATTTTCCGGACTCCAGTCCTGGAATTCTGATAATGCTATCGAATCATTGTCAAGATAATGGCAGGGTTCTATTCCCTTTTCGAGTGCCGCTGCATACAGTACCGGCTTGAAAACCGAACCGGTCTGCCTGCGGGCCAGTATCTGATCATATTGCTGTGTAGAGAAGTCGATACCTCCAACCCATGCAAGGATGGCGCCTGTCCGTGGATCCATGGCAAGCAATCCGGCATGCAGGAGCGTAAGAGCATTTTTTATGCTGTCTCTGACAGAAATCGTATCTGCACGTGAGCCATTCCAGTCGAAAATTGTCTGCAGACTCTTTTCACTGGCTCGTTTAGTGAGCTTTTGCCCCTTCAGCAGATTTTCCGTGATCTCCCCGACCAGTTCTCTGCCTGAAGCAGTCTGATATTGCTCCGATAGTCTTTTCTGCATTACAGGCATGTGTTCGCGAAAAGATCTGACTGCAAAGGTCTGAAGAGGAAGGTTCAATGTTGTGCTGATGACCAGCCCGTCTACCTCGGGATTCCATTTTTTACCCGTAGCCGAATAAACATTTTCCAGGATCTCTGCTGCTTCCTTTTTCACCCTGACCAGAAAATAATCAGCTATGCCTTCTGACTCAGGGTTCTTATAATCCAGTTTCAACGGAAGCCTGCGGAGCGAATCTGCTTCGTAAGATTTCAGGTAATTGTATTTTACCATCTGGCTGAGAACGACACTCCTCCTTTTTATAGCATTTTCAGGATGCAGGGCGGGATTATAAAAAGTTGTCGCCTTGAGCATACCAATCAGAACTGCGGATTCTTCGGTCTTTAGCTGTTCGACTTTTTTATTGTAATATCGCGATGCCGCAGCCTCGATGCCAAAAATATCCTCTCCGAAAGGGACCGTATTCAGATAAAGCGTAAGTATTTCCTCCTTGGTATATGTTTTCTCAATTCGGTGAGCCAGGATTATTTCCCTGATCTTGTTCCTGAAAATGGACAGAAAACCGGTTTTTTGTCTTCCGTACATATTCTTTGCCAGCTGCTGTGTTATTGTGCTGCCTCCTCCGGACCTCCTGTTGCCGGCCAGGATTGTCTTGAACAGAACCCTGAGAAGACTTCTGGCGTCGACACCCTTATGTTCAAAGAACCGGACATCCTCGGTAGCGATCAGGGCATCGATCAGGGGTTTTGGGATCTGGGTGTAAGAGACATTTGTGCGGTTTTCAAGGTAGAACTTTCCAATAAGCTTACCCTCGGAAGACAATACTTTCGAAGCCGTAGCATTCTTATAGCTAAGCAGTTCCTTCCTGTCCTGAAGATGCAGGGATGGTCCGCAATATGCAGATACTTCGATCAGACCTGAAAACAAAACAGTTGACAGATAAGCAGCAAATAAAATATTCCATTTGTTTTTGATCCTCTTCATTTCAAACCGCTAATCTAACAGAATAATTCGCATATTTATAGCGTTATGCAACAGAATACCTGATGATGAAAATATTTTCAGAGTCTAACGGAAAATTTTTGATTTTATTAGTCGCTGTATCCCAGCTGCTTATAACTTACTGCTCTAAACAGGCATTTCCTGATTCGTCTTTTCCAGGCATGGAAGGCAAGGCTGAAAAGAAAGATCTGAAGGAATTTTTGGATGGCGGCATTGAGAAAACGATTAATGTCCGCAATGCAAGTCCTGATGAAATAATCAGCACAGCCCGGTTATATCTTGGTGTTCCTCATTGCATGGGAGGAACGACTATGAAATGCCTGGATTGTTCCGGATTGCTGGTAGTGGTCTTCGGCAAATACGGCATCAAGCTGCCACATAACTCGGAAGAGCAGTCCAGGTATGGAAAAATAATAAAAGATATGAATGATCTTAAAAAAGGAGACCTTGTATTTTTTATCAGGTCATATAAAACGGATAATTTCATTACCCACTCGGGTATCTGCATAGGCGACAAAAAATTCATCCATACTTCTTCCACTGTTGGCGTAACCATCACTTCGTTAAGTGATCCTTACTGGAATGAGAAGTATATTTTCGGAACAAGAGTGTTTGATTGACTGCCTGACTTTGCGCCATTGCACATTCGCGGAATTGTGCCATTTTTTGCTATCTTTGCACTTTCTTTTACATAAATAAATTCACAACAAATAAGTGTTATTCGACGAATTGGATCTGAATCCGGAATTGCTGGAATCGATCGTATACATGGGTTTCAGGGAGACAACCCCGATACAGGAAAAGGCCATTCCGGTGATCATGGCAGGCAGCGACCTGATCGCATGTGCGCAGACCGGGACCGGAAAAACGGCTGCTTACCTGCTTCCCATCATGAATCAAATCCTGAACAATCCCGCAGGTCACACCCATACACTCGTTCTGGTACCGACCCGTGAACTGGCGATTCAGATCGACCAGCAGATACAGGGACTGGCTTACACCCTGAACATTACATCATTAGCAGTATATGGCGGGGGAGATGGCAGCGGATGGGATCAGGAGAAAGCTGCACTATCGAAAGGAGCTGAGTTTATCGTGGCTACTCCGGGCAGGCTTATCTCACATCTTAATCAGGGATATGTGAAATTCAACCAGATAGAGGTGCTGGTTCTTGATGAAGCTGACAGGATGCTCGATATCGGATTTTATGAAGATATCATGCATATCATCTCCTATCTGCCCAAAAAACGTCAGACTCTCATGTTAAGCGCCACGATGCCTCCCAAGATAAGATCATTGTCGAAGCATATCATGAAAAATCCGGCTGAGATCGCACTTGAAATGTCGAAGCCTGCTGATGGTGTCATACAGGCTGTATACAGGCTGGGTGATAATCAGAAATTGCCGCTGATTAAAAGTCTTATAGCCGACAATCCTGATTACCATAGCATTCTGATTTTCAGCTCGACAAAGAAAAAAGTCTATGAGATTGTTCGCGGACTGCGCTCAAAAGAGTTCCTGGTTGAAGGCATCTCATCGGACCTCGAACAGAAAGAGCGGGAGGATATGCTCTCGAGGTTCAAGGCGCGCAACACCCGTGTGCTTGTTGCAACCGATGTGCTGAGCCGCGGAATCGATATTAAGGATATAGATCTTGTATTAAACTTTGATGTCCCTTCAGATGCCGAGGATTATGTGCACAGGGTAGGCCGCACGGCACGTGCAGAGAACACAGGTGCAGCAATAACGCTTGTCAACAGGACGGATATGCAGAAAATGCAGCGCATCGAAAAATTGATAGGATATAAGGTTTACAATACACCGCTGCCATCGTTCATCGCCGGTATAGCGGATAAAAGTGCCGCTCTCCGTCCGCCGCATAAGAAATCTGAAAAAGACGGATTCAAAAACAGACGCAATAATAAATTCAAAAGAAAGAAAACCGGAGATCACCGCAGTGGCTGATGGTTCCGGGAGTCAATCTTGCAGGTCGTGCAATCTTGCAATCGTGCAATCGTACTTCGGTCTTCCGTCTCTCCTGTCTTCTGTCTTCCGTCTTCCGTCTTCTGTCTTCCGTCTTCCGTCTTCGGTCTTTTTGTTTTCGGTCTTCGGTCTTCGTCTTTATCCCCCGATTCTGTACAGATACTTCTCCGTCCTGATTATCATTGAGTTTCTCAGGACAGCAGGTGTCGCCCATATCCCCGAGTCCAGCTGATTCTGTGCAATAAGCTCGTATTTTCTGCCTGTCTTCAGGACAAGGATCTCGCCACGTACCGAAAAAAACCAGATGTTGCCATTAATGTACAGAGGCGAGGCATTGTAACTCGATCTGACATGTTCTGTCCAGACCTCCGCACCTGTCGCTGCGTCGATGCATGTTAACATATTCCTCGTGTCTGCGGTATAGATCAAACCGTCCCTGATAACAGGTGTCAGCATCTGGTTTTGTGATTGCCTGCCCTTTGTTTTCCAGATTATGTTTGTGCCTGTTATATCACCTCGCCATCAGGATTTACCGCCAGCAGATCAGTATAATTGAGGCCGTCGTCGCTAAGCACAGGTCCGGCATACCAGTATAAAATGCCTTTTTCGGTGAAGGGCATCGGAATTGTCGATTCGGCTCCGCCGACCACTCTCCATATTTCTTTTCCCGTAAGGGGATCGTATGCCATGCAGACTGCTGAACCGTTGGATATCAGCATATCGCGACCTTTTACATTTATCAGCAAAGGAGTTACATAGGCTTTCCTTCCGATAACCGTCAGTGGTTCATAAGGCTCTGCCGGCCTGTCGGTTCTCCAGACAGTTTTGCCGTTGGATTTGTCGAGAGCGACGATAAACCTGACATCAGTGCCTTCGAAATGAAGTATGAGGAGATTTTTATAAATAACGGGCGATGAAGCCGGACCCTGAACGTGCTTGCATCTGAGATCTGTCCGTTGCCACACTATGGAACCGTCTGAAGTGTTTATGCAAGCTGTTCCCATGCTTCCGTAATGAACATAGACGAATCCCTTTTCGATGCAGGGTGTAGGAGTGGCATATGTGTTTAAAGAATGCTTGCCTTCCGCTTTTTCAGGAGTAAAGACTTTTATGTCATGAATTATTTTGCCTGTCTGAAAATCGGCACAGACGGCATAAAGCTCCTTTCCGTCAGCAGTGGCGGTAGTGATCCATATCTGATCGTTGTAGACAACAGGAGAGGAATGTCCCCTGTCGTGGATCTCAGTTTTCCATTTTACAGCAGACTCATCCCATACAAGAGGGATTTTTTCAGTCTCCGCTGTGGCATTCAGGGCGCTTCCCCTGAAGTGAGTCCAGTTCCTGTCCTGTGCACTGATCCGTTCAGTACCAATCAGGAAAGCAATTATAAAGAAGAACAAAGAGAGTGAGTATCTGGCTTTCATGGTGTCGATCATTTGCCGGCCAAAATAGCATAATTATGGCAAATAAAAAATCGTGCAATCGTGCAATCATGCAATCGTGCAATCGTGCAATCGTGCAATCGTGTACCATTCTTCGGTCTTCGGTCTTCTTATATATTCTTCCCCTCAAGTAGCCCGGCAGCATGGTTAACCTGTTCAGGATCTCCAATTACATAAGCAATATCTCCGGCCTTAAGAATTGTTTTCGGAAAGGGATGCTCGATGATCTCAGAGCCTCTTTTGATCGCCAGAAGAGTGACTCCTGTCTTTCTGCGCAGGTCGACTTCAATAAGCGACTTCCCGTCTGCTCCCGAACCGGATTCTATATTCAGAAGCGAGATATTTATGTTTTGAAACTCGTCGAATATTGATGGCTTATGAACGAGATCCTTATGCGTGAAAGCGCCCAGGCTCTTATGCCTGATTCCCTGTGATTATCCGGCTGATCTCCTTCTGCGGCATATGTCTCTCAACCAGGATCCTGTTCAGCATATCTATGGCTATTTCAAGTTTCTCTGGCAGAACCTCATCAGCCCCGGCTTTATACAGCTGCTCCACATTCATTACGAGGGATGATCTCACAAGTATATAAACGTTCTTGTTCATCTGCCTTACTTTTTCTATTATGGCAAGGCATGGCACGATACTGGCAACGGAAATCACAACGATGTCGGCAGTATCGACATGGGCTTTCTTCAGGATCGGCTCATTGACCGCATCACCGTAAACCACCACATCGCCGCTGTTCATTTTATCATGCGCGAGGGAAGGCTCGAAGATTATCGAAATGTGGCGCATGTCATTGTATTTAGCCATCAGGGAAAGCTTCAGCGCGCTGGCATCCTTGCCTATGATCACCAGGTGGTTCTTAAAATCAGGTATCTCCATTTCCTTCAGGGGAAACAGGCCATTTTTAAGAACCCGGGGAAGAGGCAGTTTCTCAAGGGCCTTTGCCAGTGGTGAGGAAACATAAAACAGGAATGGAGTCATCGCCATGGTCAGGACGGCAACTGCCAGGAACAGATGATAATAATATTCGGTGAGCAAGGAATTATTGAATCCTATTCTGGCAAGGATAAAGGAGAACTCTCCCACCTGGCTCAGTGCAAGACCGATCAATATTGTCCCATGCAGAGTATGCCCGAGCAGGAATCCCGTCCCTCCTGCAATGATGGTTTTTACTACCAGGACCAGCACTACACTTATTATTACGATCTGATAGTGCTCCGCAACGAAGGAGATGTCGAACAGCATTCCGATGGAAACAAAGAAGAAGCTGGCAAAAACATCCTTGATTGTCAGTATATTACCAAATACATTATGACTGTATTCTGATTCCGAGATCATCAGTCCGGCAAGAAAGGCACCAAAAGCCAGGGACATTCCAAGCTTGAAAGTCAGAAGGGCTATAGCGAAACAGATCAGGAAGATGCTGATCATAAACAGCTCCTGGTTCTTGGTCATGGCTATTATATGCAGCAACTTCGGCAGCAGCCATTTGTTTCCAACATAGACCAGTCCGATAATTCCGACCACCTTTGCAGAGAGTATCAGGATTTCCCTTGTGATGTGGACGGAATTCTCTGCCAGCAGGCCTGCAAAGAGAAGAAGAGGGGCCAGCAGAAGATCCTGGAATATAAGTATTCCCAGTATAGTGCGCCCGTAGTTTGAAGTAAGCTCAGACCTTTCCTGGAGGATTTTCAATACCAGTGCCGAGCTGCTTAAAGCCATAAGGAAACCGAAAAGAAGCGCTCCTTTCCAGTTCATCCCGAAAAAATGGGATGAAATGAAAAACACCCCTGCAGTGACTGTAACCTGAATGAATCCTCCGACGAATACTATTCTCCTGATTTTCAGAAGGTGCTTCAGCGAGAACTCCATTCCGATAGTAAAAAGCAGGAAGACAACACCTATCTCGGCCAAAAGCTCTATTTCATGCCGTGCATTAACAAGTGAAAGAAGATGGGGACCTGCAATTATTCCGGTAAGAAGATATCCTGCAATTGTGGGTATCCTGAATTTATTGAATATCAGGTTCACCAGTGTCGACAGGGCGAAGATGATAACAATATCTTTCAGTATGACAATATCCATCCCGGGGTTATTGAATCATTGAAAATACAGTTTTCAAAGATAGTTTTTTGAACAATTCAAAAAACCGGAGCTTGATATTTCTAATGCAGTGGTATCCGTCTCCGGGGACCGCCTGATCGTGCAACTAATTGTATGTTTGCACGATTGAATTATTCGCATTTCAGATTTTTCCTCTCAGCTTTTGCCGCCTCAGCAAAGGCTCCGAATGCTGCATTCTTAAATGAAGCGCAGGCTTCTGCTGTTTGTCCTTTGCCGGACTGTGCAATGCCAAGCTGAAACCAGTATTTCGCTTTGGCTTCTGCATTCACCTGTTTCAAGGTCCAGTCCGCGCTTCGCGTACTCCAAACCGTTGTCAAATTTCTTCTGTTTGTTATACACATCGGCAAAGTAATAGAATAGGTCCTTGTCATCGCCGTATTTTGCAGCCTTATTAAGCATTGCGAGGGCTTCATCGAGCTTTTCAGCCTGGTTTGCCTTTGAGCCGGCACCGCGGAAATATTCAAGCGCCTGGGCAGATGCCTGTTTTATCTTCTGTTCATCATTAGCGGCTTTTAGCTTCTCCAGGTACAGGTCGATGGTTTGCTCATAAGCTGCTGAATTATTCTGCTTTATATAAATCAAAGCCTTGTTATATATCGCATTGGAGTAATTCGGATTTATCGCTAATAGGCTGTCGAAAGTCACCAGGGCATTCGGGAGATCATTCTGAGTGAAATAATTTGTAGCCTGTATGTTATAAGCCTGAACGATTAATTTGGCTGCATTTTCCTTATGTGTTGCCGTTCCATATTTCTCAGCCACTGCCACGGCAGATTTTGCAGTCTTCATAATTTCAGGTACCGGCTTTTTTTCGTTCACTGCGGCGACGGCGCTCTTGATATACAATCCGGGTAAAACCTGCACGGCTTTTTGCCTGAGGTCTGCAGCACTCTCTCCAACCTTATCGGAGAGGGTAATTACTTCCTCGAAGGACTTGATGGCAGCCGGAACATCAGTCTGCATCGTTTTAACGCCTTCATTATATGCTTTTACCACATCATTCCTGTCCTGTGCGTTTAGGTTTGTGCCAATCAAGGCAAAGACAACAAGGATTCCTATAGCTTTTCTCATAAATCCAATACTCATTTTAATTCAGATTTCCAGGTTAATACTAACATTCTTTCATTTTAAAGGCGGTAAATATAAAGATTATCCTGTTCCATTTCATAACAAGTGATAATTTCACTATCCCTTTCTTCACAGGTACGGGAATTTCTTAATGACATTTTTCGACCGGATGACATCTGCTTTTCTATGATTCTTTGCATTTCATCTATATATTCCTCTTTTTCTGTGTGTTATAAAATTTTACCATCCTCTGAATTTTTCGAATATTTTTTAATCTCTATTTGTATTACAACATAATTAATTATATTAGGCCCGGATATTTTTTACTTATACCATACTTATTCCTTTCCATTATGTTACTACACCAGCAATTTGTCCGGATGGCAAAGAAGCATGCCGGGAAGACAGCAGTCATTGACAAGTCAACCGGGAAAAATGTCACCTATTCCAGGGCATTGATAGGGGCTCTGATCCTGAGTGCGAAATTTCAGAAGTATGATAAGGGATTTATCGGTATAATGATCCCGACTTCAGCAGGTTGTGCGCTCTCTGCAGTCGCAGCGCTGATGAGCGGCAGGATACCTGTGATGATAAACTATTCGACAGGCGCCGAGGAGAATGCAAAGTATGCTCAGAAAAAATGCAAATTCAGAACGATAATTACTTCCAAAGCATTGCTGGAAAAGATCAACTGTCCCTTAATAGACGGTATGGTGATGATTGAGGATATCATGGCAGGTGTTACAACCGGCGAAAAGCTAAAGGCTGCCTTGAAAACAAAGCTTCCTGTAAATATGATCCTTAAGCCAGATTCATAAAGGGATTGAAGACGATACTGCCGTTATCCTGTTTACCAGCGGAAGTGAAAAAGATCCGAAAGCTGTCCAGCTTGTCTCACCGGAATATTGTTTCGAATATTGAAAATTTCGGAGAGTATGTTCATATAAGTGAATCAGATATACTTCTGGCCAATCTGGTATTCTTCCATGTATTTGGTTTGACAGTAAATCTCTGGGTTACATTCTATTATGGCATGACAATGGTGTCCTATGCCAATCCTCTCGATTTCCAGACTATCAGCAAGATTGCACGTGATGAGAAGCCGACAATAATGGTTGGCACTCCCAGTTTCTTCTGGGGTTATCTTAATAAATCGGAACCCGGCGATTTTAAATCGCTAAGGTTAATGGTTGCCGGCGCTGATAAATGTCCGGATGCCCTGAGGGAAGGGTATTATGAAAAAGCATGGGGTCACGCTTCTTGAGGGTTATGGTGCTACTGAAACATCCCCGGTTATATCTGTTAACTCACATGAGTTTAACAGACCCGGCAGTACAGGTAAAGTTATTCCAAACGTTCTGGTCAGAATTGAGAATTTTGAGACTGGCGAAGAGTGTGCAACGCGGGAAGTTGGAAAGATAATGGTAAAGGGAGATTCTGTAATGAAGGGTTATTACGATGATCCTGAACTTACTGCTGAAGTCCTGAATGACGGATGGTACAATACCGGCGACATGGGATTCTTCGATGAAGATGGATTTCTCTGGCATGCAGGTCGTTTTAAGAGATTTGCGAAGGTTGGCGGTGAGATGGTCTCCCTGGTGAAGGTGGAGAATATACTTGAGAAAATGCTTCCTGAAGGAGTCTCCTGTTGTGTTGTTGAGGTCCCGGATGAAAAAAGGGGTTCACATATTGTGGCAACTGTCTCCGAGAGAGGTAAACAAGACACATATTCTCAGGATGATGCTTAATGAGCTGCCGATTATAGCCCTTCCAAGGGAATTTATTGTTATCAGGGAGCTTCCCGATGATGAGTACGGGAAAGATCGATTTCCGGAGCGTTACAAGAATGGTTCTGGAAATGTTGAGGGATACACAACCCGGACCGGCAGGCTTAAAAACAGAGCTTGCAGATATCCTGAGTAAATTCTATATACTTTGCGCTGCAAATAAGGAATTATTACATCATTTTTATAGTCATTCGTTCCATCGTAAGTGATGGTAACAACAGGAACTCCTGTTATATTCCTGATTTCGCTGGTCATAGCCTCCGTGACCAGTGAGGGGCAGCAGAATGCAGGATTTGCCTGGACAAAAAGCGATATGTCAGGGTAGTTCTCCAGCATATGGAAGATTTTTAAAATGTTCTCATATGATTCACCTGAATGGTATGGATTAATGTTGAACCTGGCAAGATTCTTTTCCAGTTTTCTGGGATTGATATTTTTCCGGGGCCCTAAATATTTTTCGAAATACAGATAATATTTTTCTTCGAAGAGTTTTAAGCATGAGCTTATCATTCTTTGCTGCGCCGCAGTTACATATTCCCTTCTGTAAACAGAACGGCGTATCACATTTTCGAGAGTCATTTTAATCAAATCCGTATAGGGAGTCGATATTATTTCCCCTCCTGCCTCTTCGATGGTGCGGTACAATTCCTGATTCATTATGTCATTGTCACATACATAAAAATCACCGAAAAGGCCTACTTTTGGCTTGTTCCCTTCCTTCTTGACGATGCTGTCGAACAATGAGATTACTTCAGAAACAGCTGACTCTATCGGTTTTTTACCCAGAAACGCCACTTCGAGAATTCCGGCCGTTTCCCTTAGTACCTGGTCAGTGTCGCCTTTATTTATCTCGTAAGGTCTTATTTTGTTGCCTGTCATCCTTATCAATCCTCCCAGCAGATAAGCGAAATAGGCATAATAGCATACGCTTAATGAAATTTCAAGATGCGTCAAAAGACCACTGTAAACATGCGCTTTCTCGAAACCGTGCCCGTAATTTTCGAAAATACTTTTAATGTACTCGGGATATAACCTTATATTACATGACAGCTTTGTTTCAATTGCCCAGAACATTGTATTTTCGGGTTTAAGGTTCTGCTCCTCGACATATTCTATAAATTCCTGGGCTATAATATTTATCGGCAGGCATTGGCCCGTGTTATGAACCATGCTTTTTTTTATGATCAGCTCACTGGATTTCATCAGGCGGGCATCAATGCCAGCCCTTCTCAGATTCGCGACAAGCAGAGGGGATACTATCGGGTCCCATTGCGGCAACAGCAATGTCTTGTCAGCAATGTTCCTGGCTATTTGCGGTAAAATATGGCTGGCTTCGAATTTCGGCTTGTCATTGCAGATTGAGGCATGATTTTTAAATGAGCGGACGGCGGCTTCAATCCTGGTTTCATAACCTAAATTCGAATCATGCTCATCAATCTGAAGAATGAGATATGGTTTCCTGCAGCTATTGAATATCCTCTTGAAGTATTCGATAATGAACGAATCGGGAGCACATTTGAATGCAGTGATCAGCACGGGATACAGATTCCTCGTATTCGCTATTATTTCAGCAGCTTCAAGTATCCTGGTGACAAAATACCAGGGCACCCTCCTCAGAAGAATTGAAATATCTTCTGCATCGATATCATCCGAGGAGACCATGTCCTGATAGAATGATTTGATCCCCAGACTGTTAAAAATATCAGGGATCCCTTTATTCAAAGTCCCGGACAGTACTATATACGGCCTTCCAAGCAATGCCACGGAGATTTCTTTTTCCGGCTGGAATTGTTCCTTAAAAACATTGCCCAGCTGATTCTTTTTATCTGAATAGTAAGACATTGCCTCGTTAAAGGCATTTAATACGGCAAAGTAGCTTATCCCGTTTTTCAACAGAGGCTTCAGGCATTGGTGAAGCTTCTGCGCCACATGATATTTGCCTTTAGGAAAGCTTAACAGAGGGGAGAGGCATTTGTCAGGGATATCATTGATTTTCAGGGTATGGACCAGAGGCGCGCTGAATTGAGTATAATAGCAATACTGTCCTTTATCTTCCTTCGATTCGTCACGTGTCTGAAGCAGGACAGGCAAAAAGATATAATCTGCCTTATCAGAAAGATAAACAACATGTCCGAAGATCGAGTTGATCGGAGAACAAAACTCAGCGCCTGCCAGACATTTGCCGGTTTTTAGCGAATCACGATACTCTTCGCTTGTCACGGTTTTGACAGACAGGTTATTAAAAAACCTTTTCCAGAAAGGAAGATCATCGAATAAATGAAGAGCGGCTGGTATTCCAATGGTAATATCCTGTCTCAGGTTAATGCCTTTTTCGACCGAAAATATTTTTTCCCTGCTCTTTAACAGGTCAAAGCCCGTTCTGTTTTTTGAAATATGACGATGAGTCTCGTAATCGCGTCCGCACATGAAACCAAAGGCAACCTTTTCCCCTGATACGGTTGCAATGCTGATACAGCAATTATTCGTGCACAGCGCACAGTTTTCGGTTTCTACATCGATCTCTTCATGGCAAATTCCAATCCCTCTGAAGGATGTTTTGCCTGTATGATTCTCCTGAAGCATCAGCGCAGTTCCCAATGCTCCTGTCAGGTGACAGTATCGTGATACATAAATTGGCTTGTTCAATCGTTGCTCAAAAGCTGCAACCAGTGATCTGTTTTTAGCCGTGGCGCCCTGAAAACAAATGGTCTGGCCGATTGAAGCTTCGGTGGCAACTTTCTTCAGATAGTTCTCTGTAACCGAATGGAGCGCTGTTGCGAGAATCTCGTTAACCGAGTAACCTGTATTGAGAAGCTGGTTTATATCACGTTCCATGAAGACCGCACAACGGTCGCTCGCCAGTGGCGAACTTACATTTTCAGCCTTAATGGAATAATCAGATAATGAACAGCCCAGCTTTTTTGCCTGTTCCTGAAGAAAGCTCCCGGTGCCCGCCGCGCAAACACTGTTCATCTGCGAAAATGTGACACTGCCATTCTGCATAAGTGTGAATTTCGCATCCTGCCCTCCTATCTCGATTATTGTATCTGTTTTGGGATTAAGTTCATAAGCTGCTCTTGCATGCGAGGTAATCTCATCAATGATCAAGTCTGCATTCAGGATCTTCCCTATGAATTTTCTTCCCGAACCTGTCGTGCCTAATCCAGCTATTTTAAATTCAATTTTCTTCCTGCCGGAAACATCTTCAATCGCTTCCAGAATCGATTTGACAGCTGACAGCGGCTTGCCTGCCGTGTAGGTATAGAAGCCGGCAACCGGCCTTTTGTTTTCATCAATCAGGATACTCTTGGTGCTTGTTGAACCAATATCGATGCCTCCGTAAACCGTGTAAACAGTATGAGGCTTCAGCTCGGAATAA
>CAVYYM010000003.1:0-22699 GCA_963772715.1 uncultured Bacteroidota bacterium | reverse complement strand
CTAAGGAACTAAGGGGATCTTTTCACTTCAGCGGTTTCATCAGGGAGAATCACCGGAGTAAAAAACATTTCATACACAGAGGATTGATAAGCCATCATATTTGTTTTCTCAATCTCGTTATTGCACTGATAATGTTTCAGATCATTTTGATTATTTTAGCGACATAAACTATGATTATACCAACAAACCAAAAATCAACCCATGGAAAATAATAACCGTCGTCAGTTTCTTAAGAAAAGCATTATTGGATTAACAGGAGCCGCTCTGATTCCCGGAACAGTTAATAGTTATGCTTCGGTTTCTCCTTTAAAGACTACTATACCGGATTTGCCTTCCCGCACCCTGGGTAAAACAGGTATTAAAACTCCGCTTATAAGTTTTGGAACATCCGGAGCCCTGGATACCGGTTTTATCAGATCAGCCTATGAAACCGGCATTAAAATGTTCTTTTCCGCCACCTATTATGGCGAAGGGAAAAATGAAATAATTGTCGGAGAAGGATTGAAAGGACTTCCCCGTGATTCTTTCATAGTTGGAACAGCAGTTCCGCCGGATGGCATGGATAACCGTACAGGAACCTTTCCCAATGGTTTCAACACGGATTCCTATATTAAAAAAGCTGAAGGAAGCCTGAACCGTTTTGGTCTGGATCATGTAGACTTCTTTCTTTTCCCCTATGCAGGGAAAAGGGAAACCGTCCTTAACGAAGGTGTGTTGAAGGCATTGGATCAGCTCAAAAAACAGGGCAAGACACGTTTTGTGGGCATTGCATCGCACAGTGATACGGAAGAGGCATTAAATGCAGCTTCCGATTCAGGAGTATATGATGTAGCCATGATTTCATATAATTACAAAATAAAGAATATTGATGCATTAAATTCTGCTATTGCCAAAGCTGCAAAAGCAGGTATCGGAATTGTTGCCATGAAGACTACGGCAGGTGTTTATCGGGATAAATCAGGTCCTCAGCTTAATTCTGATGCAATCCTGAAATGGGCATTGCAGAATGAAAATATTACATCTATTGTTTCGGGGATGTCATCATTGGAACAGCTTCAGAAAAACATTGGGATGATAAAGAACCTGAAGCTTTCCGAGCAGGAAATGAAGGACCTTAATCTGGCCGGACTTGAATCGGGCTACGGCCTATATTGTCAGCAATGCAAAAAATGTATTCCTCAGTGCCCATATAACCTTGATATTCCTTCTATTATGCGTGGCTACATGTATGCCTACGGCTACAGGAATACTGAACAGGCCTGGCATACTCTTGCAGATGCGGATCTTTCAGGCAATCCCTGCGAAAAATGTGAAACATGCAATGTTAATTGTCTGGCCGGGTTTGACGTAAAGAATAAAATCATGGATATAGCCCGTCTTAAAGAAGTTCCAAAAGATTTTATTAAAGCATGACTATATTTAAACATGAAAAGGATCGAATATGAAAACTAAAACTCTGTCAATCATTATTTTACTGTTTTTTTCAGGTTATATCGAAGCTCAAAAAATCAATGAATGGCGGCCTGAAAACCGCACAGGAGTATCTGCTGAAACAGGACTGATGAAGTCGTGGCCCGCGGCCGGACCTGCACTGCTCTGGACCAGTCTGGAACTCGCAAAAGGCTACTCCTCACCCTCATTCGGGAACAATACTATTTATATAACAGGAAACAAAGGATCTGACGACATACTGTTTGCTTTGGACATGAATGGCAAGATCCTGTGGCAAACTGTGATAGGCCGTGCCTGGACACAATCCAATCCTGAAAGCAGGGCCACTCCTACAATTGATGGCAATAAAGTATACACCTGCAGTGGATTTGGCGATCTTGCATGTATTGATGCGGCCACCGGAAAAATTATATGGACCAATAAAGCCAGCGAATCAAACAAAGGAACATATGGAATGTGGGGAATTGCAGAATCACTTTTAATAGATGGTGATAAAGTTTATTATTCGCCTGGCGGACCTGAAACGATGACGATCGCCCTAAACAAATCAACCGGGAATGTTATCTGGAAATCTGCGAGTCTGAATGACAAGCCGGGTTATGTATCACCAATCCTCATAAATTATGCTGGCAGGAAAATGATTGTAAATGTTTCCATGGGCCATGTTTTTGCCGTTGATGCCTCCAATGGAGAAATCCTCTGGAAAGTGGTAAATGAGCAGTCAAGTGACCCGAACCTCAGGCAATGGGATCTTATTAAATGCACAACACCATTATATAAAGATGGTATGGTGTATGCAACAGGAGGTTACGACACAGGTGGAGTGATGATAAAAATAGGTGCCGATGGAAAGAGTGCTGCTGTTGCATGGACTGATCCTGTTCTGGATAATCACCATGGGGGAGTAGTGCTGGTAAATGGATATATCTACGGCTCTAACTGGCTGAATAACAGCAATGGGAACTGGTGCTGCATCGACTGGAAAACCGGTAAGAAGATGTGGGAGGAAGCCTGGAACTGTAAGGGATCTGTCATATCGGCTGATGGTATGCTATATATATATGATGAAAGAAAGGGAAATGTAGGACTATTAAAAGCTAATCCTGAAAAATTCGATCTTGTCAGCAGTTTTCAGGTTACACAGGGCGACGCAGGACCATTCTGGGCCCACCCTGTGATCCACAACGGAATTCTTTATTTAAGGCACACAAATGCTTTGATGTCTTACAATATAAAAGCTAATTAACCTGCTTCTCCTCCGGGTTTGTTTTTGCTTCACTTTCCCGGGTGTTTTCAGGTTGGGAAGGAACATGTACATCGATCTTATCTATCAGGACACCCAGGAAATCTGAGATCTTTGGCAAAACTACTACACATGATTGCAATATGTAAGATATGCCCGGACGGATAATCCTGAAGTAGAAAACCCCTGCTTTCAAAATTTTTTATCCCTTGAATATTTCCTTTGCAGGAACAGATAGACCGGGATACCCGACAATATCAGTATCATTCCAATTGCCGCTTCACGTGGCCGTGTTATTATAGTGTTGAAAACGAGGCCTATGCAAAAAATGATATATATTACGGGCACCACGGGATACCCCCAGACCTTATAAGGCCTGTACGCATCAGGCATTCTGCGTCTCAGTATTATAACACCGAGTGATGTTGCTCCATAGAATATAAATACAGCGAATACGACCATGTCGGTCAGCTGATCGAATGTTCCGGATAAGACCAGAACAGAAGCCCATATGCCCTGCCATAAAAGAGAACTGGAAGGTACATTGTTCCGGTTCAGCTTACCAATTCCTGCGAAAAAAAGTTTTTCCCTGGCCATTGCGTAGTATGGGCGGGCTCCGGTAAGGATGCTTGCATTTGTACAGCCGAGAGTTGTAATCAGTATGAGGATCGATATGAACATGACTCCGCCGGCACCCCAGAAACTCCTTACTGCCTCAACCGCAGCTATCTGGTTCCCTGAATCATTTATCGCGATCAATTGCGGGATTGACAGGAGCGACAGATAGGTAATATTTACAAGAAGATAAACAGCGATGACAATGAATGTTCCTATAATGATGCCTCTTGGAATGTTCTTATAGGGATTTTTGATCTCTCCTCCTATGAATCCGACAGAGATCCATCCCTGGTATGCGAAGAATGCAGCAAGCATTGCCGTAAAAAACGACGACACAGTTACAGTCCGCACAGGCACTGTTACGGAATTAATCTGATTCAGTGGTGTTGCCGAAGTGCTGCCCAATCCGAATATTATTATCATCAGAAGTCCTGCGCAGACCAGCAAAAACAAAGCTTTGCTCACACCTGCGCCGCTTTTAAGGCCTGCGATGTTCAAAGAAGTTAATAACAGGATCAGGATAATAGCAATCATTTTAATGCCGGAATCCTGAAAAGGATAGAATACGCCGCCAATAGAGAAACTGGTCAGCGAGGGGAAAAATTCAGGTATTTGAATAATGCTGTTTAATGATTGTGCAAACACATAGGCCAGGGAGGAGATAGTGGCAGTCTGAATTACCGTAAACAAGGACCATCCGTAAAGAAATGCAAAGAAACGGTTATAGATCTTCTTAAGATAGACAAAATCGCCTCCGGTATCTGCAAGCAACCCTGCTATCTCGGCATTGCTTAAGGCGCCAAGAAGGGTGATTAATCCTCCAAATGCCCATGCCATCATTATCCATACCGGCGACTGCAGCTCGGCCGCCATCGGAGCAATTTTCTTATATACTCCTGAGCCGATGATGTTTGCGACCACAAAAATGATCACATAGCTCATGCCAAGCATCCTCACAAGTTTCCTTTGATCAGCCATTGCCAGGTTTCAGGATGTAAATATTGTTTCCAAATTAAGAAATAAATAAACATATGATCCATTTCTCATTTAGGGTAAATTGGTCCCGGAATGCATCAGTAATGATGAAATTATATTGACAGGGCAGAATAAATGCTTCGTAAAAAGAGTCTATCTTTAAGCAAAGCTTTTGCACTCTTCAGATATTTTATACGAATCCTGGTTTTTAAAAATAGAAGATGAAGATAAGTAAATCTATACTTTTTTTCTTTCTTGTCTGCTTTTGGAACTATATCCCGTTACAAAGCCAGAACACCGGTAATAACCTGGACTTCAGCCTTGGCAATTTCACCAACTGGGTCGGTTATACCTGGAGGTTCAGCACTGAACACCCCTCGTGGACTACCAATCCAGTTGCAGGAATAATATCCAGAAGGCAAACAATAATGACTGATACCAGTGAATATGACAAGAATACCGGATACGCACTGAGGAAGATCCCAAAGGGTTTCAGGTATTCTGCACGCCTGGGAGACGAGATAATAAGTTCCGATCCCTGGGACAGCAGATGCTGGGAGCAAAGCCTCAGATATACAATGAAAATAGATTCGTCAAATACATTACTGATCCTTCGGTTTGCAATGGTCCTGCAATATATCGCTTCTCACAGGCTGGTGGACGAACCCCGTTTTCGTCTTACTCTTTATGACAGCCAGGGCAATATCATACCTGATTGCTCTAATTACGATGTGTTTGCTACAAGTCAATATGTGAAGGGATTCAAATTATACACTCCTCCCGGTTCCACAATTCCGGTTATGTGGAGGGACTGGACAACAGTGGGGGTAAATCTTATGAAATTCCTTGGGCAGACTATTACAGTTGAGTTTATGTCGGCTGATTGTGCCGAGACATATCATTACGGATATACATATTTCATAGCCCAATGCCAGCCTTTATATATAAAGGTTAAATACTGTGAGTCCGATACAGAGGCAAAGCTGATAGCACCGGAAGGTTTCGAAAGGTACAGATGGGTTAACAGTAACGGTGTGTCACTTGATACAACCCAGACCATCAGGATAGCTGTCCCTGACCAGAGTATATCATATAATTGCACCCTGACATCTGCAACGGGGTGTGTTGTTTCACTACAGAGTTCGGTATTGAAATATGTTCCACATGCTGACTTCGGCTCCATCATGCTGGATTGCAATTCAAACACTGTTCAGCTGTTGAACAATTCCACCACCAATCATGGATCTTTACGGTACAACTGGTATTTTGGAGATGAAAATGTTTCTGTCCTCAGAGAGCCTGCATACACCTTTAATACATCAGGATTGCATACCGTAACATTGATCCTTAGCAATCCGCCGTCAGCATGCTATGATACACTGACAAAAGTTGTGGAATCCTTCTCACCTCCCCTGGTGGGAATAACAGGAGATTCCACTTACTGTCCCGGACTTAGTACATGGATCAAAGCTTATGGCGCGGTTGATTATACATGGAACAACGGCTCCAGGACAGACTCAATTGAAATAAGGGATCCGGGAGGAACATTCTGGCTATTGGGACGTTCAAGCACAGGATGTGTCTCGGATACAATCTATAAAGTAATTTCTGAAGACCCAGACTGGCTTTTACCAAGGCTGGGTGATACTGTAATCTGCGGAACAGAAAATACAATTCTTGCCACTTCAGGTGCTGTGAGCTATTCCTGGGATACCGGAAGCACAAATGACTCGATCGTTGTGTCGGCAGCCGGAAAATATGCTGTTACGGCAGCAAATCCACGCGGCTGCCTGAAATCTTTGATCTTTAATGTAAATGCATATTCACTTCCGGCAACTGATTTTTCTGTAAACCCTGATGTAATCGACAAAAAGAATTATACTGTCATCTGCACAATTCCCGGTCAGACTGATGTGAGCTATCTTTGGACAATGGGCGACGGTTCGTCTTATGGACCGGCAGAGAATGTAACGCATGACTATAATATTTCTCACGATTCGCTTTTCTACCTGATCATGCTCATCGCAAAAGACATTCACAATTGTACTGATACATCCTCAAAATATATTGATGTTATTCCTTTTATCCCGAACGTATTCACACCCGACGGTGATGGAATAAACGATTTGTTTATGCCGGATTTTGACCTGGAAATAGTGGATCGTAACGGAATGAGAATATATAAAGGCAAAGAAGGCTGGGATGGAAGGAGAAACGGGAAAGAAGCCAACCCTGATACTTACTTTTATCTGATAAATTACAAAAACAGCAAGGAGAAAACCCTGACCATGAAGGGCTACCTTACACTAGTAAGATGATAAAAGCCAGATGAGAAAACTATCTGTATATATTCTTGCTTCGCTCATTATTATGCCGGGTTTGAGATTGATGGCACAGGCTGATATCAGCATGGCCACTCACTGGAATAACAGGGCTTACTATAATCCGGCATTCATAACACGAACAGACTACCTGTATCTTTATACGAATGTTCGCAAACAGTGGATGGGTGTCGAGGGTGCTCCTGAAGTCCTGAATATTCAGGCATCGCAGTATTTTCAGAGCATGCGTTCTGCATTGGGAATATCTCTTGTAATTGACAAGGTCGGAGTGACCCAGACATATAATCCAATGCTGACATATGCGTACCGGATTGCGAAAAAAGACAGATGGACATTATCCATGGGACTATCGGGTGGAATATTCTCGCGCTCTGTCAATGGTTCATTGTTTGAGCCGGACAATTTGCAGGATCCTTTGCTTTATTATTACAATGTGAATAGCTTAAAACCTGATGTAAATGCCGGTGTTGAATTTCAGAATAATCATTTCATTTTCGGTATTTCATCAACACATCTATTCTCGATGGGGAAATCAGACAGCCTGATCCTGAACACAAATCATCGTTATGCCTATGCAATCTACAAGAACCTGAATCCCAGGCTGTTTACATACAGTGTGGGATTGCAGGTAATAAACAAATACAATTCCACCATTGTGGAAGGAAATGCTTCCGTACGTATCAAGCATAAGCCGCGGCTTGTCGAAGGGACGCTCCTCAGGGGAGCCCAGGAAATCCTGGATTTTGGCCTGACCTTCCGCAGTTCGCGTCAGATCACGTTCAATGCAGGAATGATGATTACAAACTATTTAAGGATCGGGTATGCATACGATCAGAGTGTGTTTTCATCATATTCGAGGAACCAGACACATGAGATCATGCTTGAATACAGGATACCGGCAAGATCCGCTTCACCGACAGTCAGATGCGGCGACAAGGAATACTGGTACCATTAATTTTAATGTGCTGACTCAGATAAAGATGATTAAATCACGGTATCTTCTGCTGTTAATTATTTCACAGGTCATTTTTTTTCAGGCCTCGGGAATTACAGCAAAATTCACCTGGACAAAGGTCAGCAGCTGCGCCCCCACGGTAGTGATATTTACCAACAATTCCACCCGTGGATCGGGAATAACCTATACATGGGATTTTGGTCTTGGTGCAATTGTATCAGCTACAGACTACAGAGCAAAAGAACAGCTTTATACCGAAGCAGGGCGCTATACCATAAAACTGAAAGTATCTGACGGGATAAATTCTGACAGCACGAGCACTGTTATTACGATTTCAAAAGGACCGGTTGCTAAATTCCTTGCTGATCCTGCAAATGGCTGCCCGCCTTTGCTGGTCAACTTTACAAGCATCTCTGTTCCCGGAGATTCCAATATAGTAAAAACTTCCTGGGACTTCAGGAACGGTGATTATGCAGAGGGAACCAATGTAGCATACCAGTACAACAGCACAGGGCAATATAATGTGCTAATGAAAGTCACAGACAGCAGGGGCTGCTCCAGCCAGATTGAATCTGAAAAAATAATCACTGTTGCGGATAAGCCCAGGGTAAATTTTGCAGCTTCAGATACTTTTGGCTGTTCGCCACCCCTTAATGTATCATTCATTAATTTATCGGAAGGATCATCTGCAATGTCCTATGAATGGGATTTTGGAAATGGAAAGACTTCAACGGATTTCAGCAATTCGTCTGTTTATGATTCAATTGGAAGTTACGATGTCAGTCTGAAGGCAACTGATCAGTTTGGATGTTCGGATTCCCTGATTAAAAAATCATACATCATTATCGGCTATAAGAAAGGGACATTGACTGTCTATGATGCGAAAGACAATGTATTCACCAGGAATTTTCTCTGTGACGGACTCTACAGGTTTGAATATTCTGATCCCAATCTTCCCAGCTATACCTGGAGCATTACCGACAACAATACAACAACAACTTTCCCGGGTAAGCATTATATTACCTATAAGGTTACAGGTTCAGGTAATGTAACTGTCAGCCTTGTTTTTGGCAGAAGTCACTTCTGTACTGACAGCATAAAGCTTTCGTATGCCAAAAGCTACATCAAGGCAGATTTCACCCTGAAGGACACGCTATTCTGCGCAGTGCCACGGTCGGTGGACCTGACCAATGCATCACAGAATGCGGACCGGGTGAAATGGTACCTGTCTGACAAGTTTATTTCAAGTGAAAAAATTACCTCTTATTCAATAACAGAAAATGATCTTCCGGAAGAAACATATGAGCAGCTTTACAGCCATGAAATCAATGTAATCAGTCTCCCGATAAAGCTGGTCGCTTCAAACGGAGGAGTTTGCTACGACTCTGTTACGAAGAATATCAGCATCGCAAAACCTCTTGCAAGATTTATGCCCGATAAAGTTTCAGGATGTGTCCCCCTTCAGATAAGCTTTTCCGACAGCAGTAAATCAGTGTTCAAAATAGATTCATACACTTACAGGATCGGAAATGATCAGGTCACCTCCTTGAATGAAACACCTGTAAGTTATACTATTACACAACCAGGAGTATATGATGTGACCGAAATAATAAAAAGCGTCAACTGTTATGATACATCCCATATTGTAAGAATTACAGCCGGGCAAAAGCTGGTCCCTGATTTTACTGTCATGCCTTCAGAGGTATGCAACGGGGGCAATATTACTCTTTCGGGAAACACGGACAAAAATTCAGCTGTAAATATGTGGCGTTTCATGTCTGCAGATCTCTTTGACTTAAGTTTCAGATCCAGACCTGATACCACCATATCCGTTTATTCCGATATAACCGGCTTTAAGGATGTAAGCCTGCAGGTGGACTTTAACGGCTGTATTTCTGAGATCACCAAAAAGAATATACTGAAAATCAAGGGACCGGCCGGAAGCTTTTCCGGATCCTTCAGCTGTGACAGTTCGCTGAAGTATCGCTTCAGGCAGGCAGTCACTCCTTCCACCTCATTCGTGTGGAACATTGATACGAGTGTCATAAATTATGCTGATTCCGTGGACTACCTATTTCCCGGAAGTGGCAATTACACCGTTAAACTGACTGCATTTGATCTGCCGTCAGGCTGCATGCTTGAAAGAACAAAGATCTTTCCGGTGCGCCAGGTCAAATCTGCATTCACTCTGAACGACACGATTTTCTGTGCAGGTGATTCTGTAATTATGGATGGTTCTGTTTCAGAGGACTATATAAATACATGCTATAATGAAGGATTCCTCTGGTATTTCGGAGATGATTCCCCGCCAAGGAGAACATTCCTGACTGAATACTATCATATTTATTCTGCAAGGGGATATGATACAATATCATTGCTGGTCACAGGCGATAACGGCTGTATAGATACTTCACGACAGGTAATTTTTGTTTCAAGGCCTTCAGGCAGCTTCACATTGGATAAGACTTCAGGCTGCCTTCCGGAAGTGAGCGTTAATTTCAGGAACACATCAACAGATACGACAATTGTCAGCTGGATCTGGGATTTTGGTGATAACACTACCGATAACACCAACAGTATAAGTGTAACACATCTTTTTACGGCCGATGTCCCGCGGGCATTCTATTCAGCATTATATGTTTATGATGCCTGGTCATGCAGCAGCAGCTATGCACTGCCAATAAACCTTATCGGGATAAGCAGTGAATTCCAGGCAGATGACAACGCAATCTGTCTGGGAGAGAATATTACATTTACCCCTGCAGACACCGGACTGACATCTCTTAACTGGGATTTTGGAGACGGTGTCACTTCATCAGGTGCCGGTATTCATACTTATACAGAAACGGGACGATTCAGTGTTTCTCTGGCAGCAACCAAAGAAGGCTGTCAGGATACTGTCGCAAAACACAACTATATCTCTGTGGAAAAAGCAGATGCCAGCTTTACCGCCAGCGACACTATTCTAAAATGTTACCCGGCGACTATAAACTTTATCCATAATAATTCCATTGAAAGTCCTGCAGTCGAATATCTCTGGACTTTCGACTCCAACAACATGACGGACAGAAGCGCTGGCAATGTCAGTTACACTTTTACCCGTCCGGGAAATATTCTTGCGCAGCTTGCGACCAGAACGTTAAACGGATGTGAAGCAAACAGCTCGAAAAACATATCCATCTCCGGCCCCGATGCGGCTATTGGTTTTACTCAGGATGAGATATGCTACAATGAAACGGTTACTTTCAGGCTCGATTCAATGAAGGATGTTGTATCATGGAAATGGTTCTTCGGAGACGGATCCACCTCGACGGCAAATCCTGTTACGCACAGGTATACATCAAGAGGAAAGATAGTGCCATCGGTTCAGCTAATAAATCCGACCTGTACTGCTACCAGGGTTCTTGATACATTATATGTTTCAAAAGTGGAGGCTAAATTCAAGAGCAGTGACAGCCTTTACGCTTATTGCGACGGAACAAAAGTTAATCTTTTGAACTTTTCAAAATATGCAAATTTATGGAGCTGGCTTATTGATGATGTACCGGTTTCGAACGGATACAACCTGAGCAATGTGATATTCAATAAACCCGGAGAGCATTACATTACACTGATTGCAAAGGAAGCAGGAGGATGTGCTGATACGCTGACCAGGAAATTCACAATAAATCCAAATCCTGTCGTTACGATTACAGGTGATTCGGTACTCTGTTCGGGGCAAAACTCGCTGACCCTGAGTGTTGCCAGAAACCAGGGAGATAAGATCATATGGACGCCATCCACAGGACTGAATGATCCGACTTCTTTTACAGTGAATGCAAGTCCTGTGGTTACTACCATATACACGGTAAAAGTTACCAGCGCCTCAGGTTGTTCAGGATCTGCGGAAAAAACAATTCTTGTAAACCAGCCGTTTGGTTTAATCCGGTCACCCCAGAGTGACACAACAATTTTTATTGGCCAGGAAATCCAGCTGACAATAAATATAACCGAAAGCGATGTAAATTATGAATGGTCACCAGACTATAATATCTCCTGCACAAATTGCAGTAATCCCTGGGTTTCTCCTTTAGAGTCAACAACCTATAGTGTGACAGTGGATAATGGCTGTTTCAATATCACTGAGGATTTTAATATTGAAGTTGTCAGTGATTTCTACCTGGAGGCTCCATCGGCATTCACTCCAAATGGCGACATGAACAATGATATATTCAAATTCGAGACGAAGAATATCCTGGAATTCGAACTGAAAATATTTAACCGCTGGGGTGAGATTATTTTCTCGACGGGAGATGTCAGCCAGGGATGGGACGGGAATGTCAGCGGACATCCACAAAACATTGATACATATAAATATACTGTGAAAGCCAAGTCCATCCATGGCTATGAATTTACCAGGCAAGGGGAATTCCTCCTGATAAGATGACGCACTGATGCTGCACTGTAGAAAATATAAAGAAAACAACCCGGACCTTAAGCGTTTATGCTTAATGATCCTGGCTTTTGGTCTTGTCTTTTTTCAGCAACTGAAGCTTCAATCGCAGGATATACACTTTTCACAATTTTACGCAGCCCCACTTATAACAAATCCGGCAAGCACGGGCATGTCAGGTGAAGGATTGAGAGTTGCAAACATTTACAGGAACCAGTGGGCGAAGATCGGCATCCCGTATGTTACTTTCAGCACCTCAGTCGATAAGAAGCTTAACATTGCAGGGCAATCAATCGGTATCGGAGGATTTGTGCTTCACGATCAGTCATCTTCATTTAACTTGTCTGCAAATATATTCATGATATCAGTGAGCTACTCAGGGATTATAAGGAACCAGCAGATTACGGTCGGATTGCAGCCGGGATATGTACTCAAATCCTTTAACCTTGAAGGTATAACTTTCGGTTCCCAGTTCAACTATGCAAGCGAGTTCTTTGATGCAACTTTGCCTGCGTTTGAAGACGGATTGAGTGACAGGCTGAATTACTTTGACCTGAATGCAGGCATTTTCTGGCGTACAATGATCCGTAATATTATGCCGGTGGCAGGGATCTCCGTGAGTCACCTGAATATGCCCCTGCAGAAATTCTCGACTGCTTCAACAGGCACCAGACTTTCCATGAGGTTGAATGCGAACGGAGGAGTAATGATCCCGGTCAGTGAAAGAATTGCCTTGAATCCCTGCCTTATTTACAGCTATACGCCCGGTACAAATGAATTTGTGCTCGGGAGCACTGGCGACTATTCGCTGGCCAGGTCAAATACCCGTGTTCAAAAAATATATGCAGCAGCAATGTTCCGTGTTAATCCGATGCGCGATATAGATGCAATTATCGTGGGAGGAGGAGCGGAGTTTTTTAATTTTAACCTGGGACTTATTTACGACCTGAATATTTCACCACTTTCCAAAGTGACGAATTTTAACGGTGCATTTGAAGTTTCACTTGTCTATTCCGGCAGAGGCAACACCAGGAACAATATAAGCCGGCCATGTTATATTCTGGATTAATGTTCAGCTTATCAATGGATAGAAATACAATAAACGGAATAAATCAGTTTTTCAGGATGAATATCATTCTGATGTTCCTCTTATTTCTCCATTCAGCTGATATATGTGCATTGAAACCGGCAGAAACCGCAAAAGTCAAAGGCAGGGATGCAGATATCAAATCGCTTTACAGGCTGGCAAATGATTATTATGAATCCCGTAACTATTTAAAGGCGGAAGCTTACTATGATTCGGTTATAAATATCAGTCCCTCAAAATTTCCGGTGGCATTTTACAGGAAGGGAATTGTCTGCATGAACCTTCAGGAGTACGATGCTGCAAAAGAATCATTTGCAAAGTTCAGGAAATACTACGGAAAGAAGGACCGGTTCGATTACAAAAAACTGGCAGTAATCTACTCTTCAAATTGCGAATGGGCAAAAGCCGGCGCTGACACGAACGGGAACATTATTGTTACACATCAGATTAGGGGACTGAATAATGCTGATATAGATTTTTCGCCATCGCCGGTTGATGATAATACGATCATTTATGGTTCAGCCGGAAGCGATAACAACGCTCAGCCAAATCAGATCAGGCAATTATACAAAGCAGAAAAGACCGATGGCAAATGGCAGACCGCCGGACTTCTTGAAGGAAAGATTAACAATCCTTATTACAATACCGGCAATGCCGTCATTTCGGATGACGGCAGGAACATTTTCTTTACCAGATCGCGTAAAAACTGGCAAAACGAATTCATAAGCGAAATTTTTGTAAGCCATCTTGTAGATGATCAATGGCAGACACCACAAAAGCTTCCATATCCTGTTAACCGTGAGGATTATACAGCTACACAGCCGGCTCTCGGCAGGAATCTCCGGACAGGCAGAGACATTCTCTATTTTGTTTCTGACAGGCCGGGAGGAAGGGGTGGAATGGATATCTGGTATTCCCAGTATGATAAGAAGACAGATACCTATACAAATCCTGTTGCCCTTTCAAACAAAGTCAACTCAATGGAAGATGAGTGCACTCCTTTTTATGATATTTCCACGCAGACGCTCTATTTCAGCTCAGCAGGGAGGAAATTTGGGCTGGGAGGATATGATATCTATAAGTCAACAGGCTCCGCCGGCAAATGGACTGATGCAGCTCCTATGCCCAAACCTGTGAACTCTTCATTCGATGATTACTATTTCTCAATAATGAAAAGCAACAGGGAAGGATTCTTTTCATCAAACAGACCGGGCTCATTAACTTTAAACAATGGCACCTGCTGTGATGATATCTACTCGTTCTTCATAAATGAATGTGTCAAGATATACTCATGGGGTACAGTCAGGAACGCCCCGAATTATGATTTTTATGATAATCTCAATGAGAAGTATCATCTGGGGCTTGAATATCCCGAAGCCAATTCCACAATACCCGATGTGCCCGTTGAACTCTATCTTACCGATGAGAAGGGGAATGATGAAATGCTGATAGGCAGGACGACCACTGACAGGAACGGCATATACAGTTTTGGCCTTGAGACGGACAAATATTACAAAGCCCTTGTTAAGAACTACGGATATATGGAGAAAAGAGTGTCGGCAAGCACCATTAATATTTTTTGCTCTGACACTGTTGATTTCGGAACAACATATATCGCATACCTGCCAAAGATAACCATTCAGCTTAACATCTATTATGCTTTTGACAAGTACAGGCTGAGCGACAGCGCAAGGCAGGTCATTGATTCGATGGTGCTGCCATTGTTTGATATCTTCCCGACCGGGATCGTGGAGATAGGTTCTCATACCGACAACAAGGGGTCTGATGAATACAACATCGACTTGTCGCAGAAGCGTTCTGAAAGTGTTGTCAGCTACCTTATTTCAAAGGGAATTTCACCTGAACGGCTTGTTGCAAAGGGTTATGGCATGCGAAATCCCATTGCCCCCAATACCAACCGGGATGGAACTGATAATCCTGAAGGAAGGCAGCTTAACAGAAGGACTGAATTCAGGATCGTAGGAGAGGTATCGAAATTCTATAAAGATGAATATTGATAATTATGCAAGAATATGAATAAGGCAAAAAAGGCATTTCTGATAGTATCCTTTCTTCTGATCCATTTCCTGCTTCTGCCCAGCTGCCAGACAGAGTCATGGCGACGCAATCTTTCCTGGATACTATCAGAGTAAATTATGCGGATGAGAACTCTTTTTCTTTCGATCTCTACTCTATTAGTCCTATAGTAAATCTTCCTGTAAAGGTTAACATAATAATAAATAAAGATGGATCAGCAGGAGTTGATCAACAGGATATTAAATACAGTGTGGATGTGGCAAACGGCTATTTTAAGAATGCCGGGATTCAATTTTTTATTGATACCATAGAATATATAAATGATTACAATTACTCCTTTGTTACATACAACGATCTTAAAAAAGAGCTTCTGACAAAATATGCAGTCAGCGACATGATAAATCTTTTTCTTGCTGATTCGATTAGGCTTGGGAGATGATTTCAGCTATGGATTTACCTACTTTCCGGATGTAGCTGACAGCAATTTTATCTATCTGAATAAAAGTTATGTACGGGGAAATTATCTTACAACAATGCTAGGTCACTTTATGGGACTGCTTTCAACACATGAAACCGCAGGTGGCAGGGAACTGGCGAGTGAAAATAACTGTTCATCAAGCGGTGATTATATATGTGACACTTATGCAGATCCTGATCTCTTCAACGAAGTTGTTGACAGCTGCAGGTATATTGGCACCATGAGGGATGGTAATGGGAGATACTACGTTCCATCAGTTGCAAATATCATGTCTGATTCACCTGACGAGTGCAAATGTATTTTGACACCCCGGCAGTACCGGAGGATTTATTATTACTATCACAAATACAGGCAGTATCTTAATAATAAATAATTATCAGTATAGCACGAACTATTTGAAGATTTCATTGACTTGTTCTTTCTAATATCATAACTTTTGTGGAATAAGAATACTATCTGATTTATTACCAGAATGTTTTTGTATAGATAATGTACGCAAAGCATAAAATTATGGATAGATTCATCGATATTCATTGCCATCCTTCCTTAAAGCCATTTGGAAAGGCGTGTCCCGGCAATACCAATAATACTGATGCTTCTTTGCCAGACAGTATCTGGCATAATGATCCACCCACCGCCTGGGATAAGATACTGAACAGGTCTTTAAAAGTAACAAGATTCTCGCAATCCAGCTTCACTGATTTGCATCTCGGGAAATTTAAAATTGTGGTTGTAGCGCTTTATCCTATTGAAAAAGGATTTTTTTCCGGCAGAATCGGTACCCGTGATTTTGCAGATATCATATATAATTTCCCGGCAGGGATAGGAAGGAAGAAAGTTGATTTTATACAGGAAAACGATGATGATTTCAGTGAATTGAACTGTGAATACGATTACTACCGGCAGCTGGACGACATACCGATTAAAATATACGGGAAGGATGTCCGATACAGGCTGACCTCAAATTTTAAGATCTGGAGAGCAACCTTGCCAGCCCGGAAGATGTTATATCAGTTGTACTTAGCATAGAAGGCGCCGGTTCGTTCAGCAATGACATCTCACGACCGCCAGACCAAAATTTACTACTATCGAATATTGACAAGGTAAAAAGATGGCCGCACCCTCCTTTTTTTGTTTCATTATGCCATCATTTCGACAATTACATGGCAGGGCATGCCCATAGCTTTCCTTGTATCATAAGAAAATTAGTGGACCAGACTCCTGGTATCGATACAGGTATCAATAGTTGCGGCGAAGCAGTTATCCGTCGTCTGCTGGATGAAAACGATGGCCGCAGGATCTATATCGACATTAAGCATATGAGCCGGAAGTCAAGGATCAGGTATTACGAGATTCTTTACAACGAATATGGTAAAGAAAAAATACCAATTATTGTCAGTCATGGCGCTTTGAATGGCCGTCTTTCCCTAAATGATGGCGACGGGTCTGCAGGAAAAAGAAATAAATCTTTCGATGACAGGGACATTAATTTCTATGATGAGGAAATTGTGAAGATTGCAGAATCAGAGGGTATTTTTGGTTTGCAGCTGGATAAACGTCACATCGCAAGAAAACGTAATAAAATCCTGATCCGATGGTGCCCTCCTTGCAGGAAAAGGAGGATAAGAAGATGGACGAGGCTGGTATGGAAGCAGGTAGAGCATATTGCCGATGTGCTTGACGAAAGGAATCTTCCTGCCTGGGATATTATCTGTCTGGGAACAGATTTCGACGGGATAGTATCTCCCATGGAAGGGTACCTGACATCCGCAGATATTCCTTTTCTGTACAAAAACCTGAGAAAACAATCGGTTTTATACCTGCGTCATAAAATATTCAATGTGCCGGCAAACAAGCTATTGCCCAGGGAGGTAATGAATAAGTTATTCTTTGATAATGCTTACGGGTTTTTCAAAAGATACTACTAATAATATCTTTAACTCTTTTAACAGACTACAACCTGCAAACATTTTGGAAAACAAACAAGGGCGGACGACCTAAAATGCAATCCCAATATTGAGACTGATTGAATTGGTATTCTTCTTGTAGTGGCTATTGTCAGAAATAAGAACATATTCCAGCTTCTGCATTTCATATGCAACTCCGGCAAAAACAGCAAATCTTTCTGAAACATTGAACCATATTCCTCCTGAAGGACTAAAAAGCAATCCTTCCTGTCTGGATGTGTTTGAATCCGATCCTTCTTCAATATATCCTGCAGAGCCACCTATACCCACGGCCAGGTAAGGTGTAATCCTTTTAGTGGTAAATGATGTCCTCAGGTCGAGGAAAACCGGGAACTGAGACACCGGTGAATAAAGTGACCGGTCTGTGTAATTCTCGCTTCCTGTAAAATAACGGCGGTATCCTAAGCCCAGCCCAATTGATGAAAACCTGCCGATCATTATTCCATTTATGAAGTTAAACCGGAAGTTGTTGATACCATATTCTCCGACACCCCAGGCATAGCCAATCTCGATAATTCCCCGGTAACATTTTCTTCTAGGGGTGCTTGTCATGCTTGCATTTGCGTAGGGATTCGCGACATCAACAGGCTTGCTGACCTGGCTGGGCTGATTGTATGCAGCCGGCTGGTAATTCTGAGGTGCCTGGGCACTCTGAGTCGTCTGTGATGGTTGATTAGGAGGTGTCTGTTGTGCCGGCTGAGTCGTTTGTGCAGCCGGTTTGGTCTGTGTCGTTTGTGCTGCCACTGTGCCTTGCGCAGTCTGGGTTGGCGGTGCTTGCCGTCTTGCTTCGGCTGCCTGGGTTGTCTGTCTGGCAGGTGCTGTCTGCGCAGGCTGCGGTTGTTGAGCCGGAGGATTTCCCTGAGCTGCAGGTTGTACTACGACTGGCGCTGGTTCCTGAACTACAGGTGGCGCAGCAACTGGTGCTGGCTCATTAACTACAGGTGGTACTGCTACTGGCGCTGGTTCCTGAACTACAGGTGGCGCAGCAACTGGTGCTGGCTCATTAACTACAGGTGGTACTGCTACTGGCGCTGGTTCCTGAACTACTGGTGGTACAACTACTGGTGCTGGTTCCTGAACCACAGGTGGTACAGCCACTGGTGCTGGTTCCTGAACTACAGGTGGTACAGCCACTGGTTTTGGTTCCTCAGCAGGTTTTGGTTTCTGGTGAGCTATACGGTTGAAGACATAATAATATGCAGTCCCATTGACAGGCAGATTGCCCGATATAAATTCAACAGGGATCTTCCAGTACCCTGCACCTTTGATAAGAACTCCGGTGACGTTGAAGAGATTCACATTTTTACCCTCATGCTCGACAATATTAATAGATCCTCTTGCTGTGGCACCTGTTGTTTTATCCCAGGTGGAATACCAATTTGTCTGATCCTCACCGGATATATCGTTGTTATCCACGAAGATCCATGTGACCCTGGAGATGACGGGATTATTATATCTGAATAATCCGTTCCCCGGATCAGAGTCAGTGACAACGGTACTGAATTTATAGCCTATGCTTCTTCTTACTCCTGAAGCCCCCTCCGTGATTTTAGTATCCGGAGCTTTCTTGCTTGTGGTGTCTGAGGTGACTTTTTTCTGTGCATAAGTGATTATGCCAAAAAATAAAACCATGAGAAATAAGACTATTCTTTTCATAAAAGGTGTTTAAAGAATAACTATTCAACTCCTAAAACATGCAAGATAATTAATAGTGCGATAAAAAAAATACCAGCCATCGATTATTCAACCGATGGCTGGTAAAGAGACTTTGATTCTCGTTATTTGTCCTGGTTCTGTGTCGGGCCCCATTCGATAAGGATGTCGTTTTCGAGGTAGAGCCATGTGTTTTTAAAGATCCATTCCTCCTTCACAATATTCCCGCTGATAACCCTGTTGACTTTCTGAGGCTTACCCCAGCTGTCAGTAATCATCTCGGTATTCATCCCCTTCCATATCTTTCCTGAGATCAGTTTTGCAGCCATGCTGGAGCCATATTTGCCTTCAAGATATGATAACCTGCTTTGCTGTTGTTCCTGCTGCGCTGCCGGTTTTCCTTCCTGTACTGGCTCAGCCTTCTGAACAACAGGCTTGGACATGTCGACAGGATCTGCCAGAACCGCATGGCTCCTGTAGATATAGCCATCGTTTTCCTGGAAGATGACATGAAAATATGTACTGTCGGAGCCGACGACATCTACTACTGATCCCATTGGTACTATCATTATCACTGTGGTAAGATCGTTCTTTTCCCTGAAAAGCCTCGTTGCAGCTTTGGTTGTGGCTGTGAGCTTTAGTTCCTGGACATCAGCTTTTACGGCCTGGGCGTTTACGGTACAAAGCACAAATAGAGAAACCAGCATAGTTATCAGCTTTTTCATATACAAGATTTTCTTTTAAACGATCAAAAAGCGTACCATATATTTAAAACAGTCGTGCAAGTCGTGCAAGTTGAGGAACGAAGCGACGAAATCCCGAGAACGAAGTGAATCGGGATCGTGCAAGACTCTGATCATAGTTTTCTTATCATCATTAATCCATCCCTGACAGGAACGATAACCTTTTCAATGTCTTTCCGGTGCTCTTATCATATCATTGAATTCGATGACACCTCTTGTCTGTGGATCCTTTGAGTTCTTTTCCAGGACTTTTTCTCCCCAGAGAATATTATCGGCAACAATAAATCCACCCGGTTGACTTTCCCGATGACGATATTAAAGTATTCCGAATATTCCCGCTTGTCGCCATCGATATAGACAAGGTCGAACATCTGACTCAATCCCGGAATTATTTCCTGTGCTCTTCCTGTTATCTGCACGATAGTCTTTTCAAATCCTGCCTTTTTGAAGTATGAGTTACTGAATTCCCTCAGCTCATCGCTGATTTCGATTGTATACAGCTTTCCCCCTGGCTTGAGCCCTTTTGCCAGGCAGATAGCCGAATATCCGGTGTAAGTGCCTATTTCAAGAATGGATGAAGGTTTTATCATTACAGAAAGAAACTCAAGGAGCTTCCCCTGCAGATGTCCTGTCGACATGTTCGGATTAACGAACTTAATATGTGTCTGCCTGTAAAGATCCTCAAGCACCGGATCTTCGGGAGATGAATAATCGTGCAGGTATTTTTCGATCCATTTGTTCATGGTCAGTTGTAAATAAGGGTTGAGAGTCTTGACGGTTCAAAGACTTCATTTGCAATCTCAAGCAGCTGCAATGAAGTTATAGTCTCGATCTTCATGCATATCTCCTCCAGGGTATCTATCTTATTTATTACCAGAAGGCTCTTTCCCATGCTGAGCATTAGGCTTTCATGGTGCTCAAATCCTCTTGCCAGATATCCTTTTATCTGGTTTTTTGCTTTAGTGAGCTGTATGGTCCCAAGCTTTGTGCTTCTGAGCTTGTTCAGTTCGGAGTAAGTCAGGTTTATGCTCTTTTCGAGGTTCTGGCTGTCGGTGCCGAAATATATGAGGAAGATGCCGGTATCGCGGTAGGCATTATAGCTCGATTCAACATTATATGCTAATCCGCGTTTCTCGCGCAGTGACAGGTTCAGTCTGGAATTCATCCCCTGGCCTCCAAGGATGTTGTTCAGCAGGAACATTCCCATCCGCCGCTTATCCATAACCGGGAATGCTACATTCCCGATAATGCAGTGATTCTGGTATGTCTTTTTGTGTTTTGTCAACGATGATGGAGTATACCTGGGGATCTTGCCATTTCCATTTTTCTTTGTCCGGGCAGGCATGGATCCGAAATATTTGCTGAAAAGCCTTAGTATTTTATCATCGGGGATATTGCCAACGGAGCAGAAGACCATCCTTTGAGTATCATAATTATTCAGGATGAATCTCTCGATATCCTTCTTTCTGAATGATTTTACAGTTTCAGGAGTGCCCAGGATGTTTCTTCCCAGCGGCTGCCCCTGGAAAGCCATCTCCTCGAAATCGTCGAAATCAGTTCTGCCGGGTTGTCGAGATAGGAATTGATCTCCTCGATGACCACATCCTTCTCCTTTTCGATCTCATTGTCGGGGAATACCGAGTTGAACGCAGGTCGCTTATCATATCGACAGCTTTTTCGTAATCCTTCTTCAGGACCGATGCATGTATTGCTGTTTCCTCCTTTGTTGTATATGCATTCAGTTCTCCGCCAAGCTCATCGAGGCGGGTAAGGATATAATAGGCTTTATGCTTCTGGGTACCTTTGAAGAGCATATGTTCGATAAAGTGAGCCATACCATGTTCCGCATCTGTCTCATTGCGCGATCCGGTATTTATTATCAATCCGCAGTGGGCCACCATTCCGTTTGTCCTGTGGTGTACCAGTCTTATCCCGTTGGGAGGGTATGTAGAAGAATATGCATAGTCGTTCTGTATCAGATTTTTTCCCAGAGTTGTCTCAATTCTGAAGTTGGGTCATTTTCAACCCTGCACTCTGTATTGAATATCATTGTAGATCTCGATTCAATGTTGTAAGGAGGCCAGTGAGGGATCTTATCACAGTCCGGGTTTCCTGTCTTACCGAATGCGATAACTGCCGATCCGACAATGTCAGCCATTTTACGGGCGTCGGTTGTATTGCCGGCAATCAGGTTCCTGGATTTCCCAACACCAATCCAAGGTCCACTCCATGGACAGCGCCGAATCTTCCCTCATAGGCTGGCGATGGCCACTCCATGAGATATAAATATGCATTGCCTCCCTTTTGAACCGACTTACGTTCAACCATGGCAGTCGCCCGTTTCCTTGTGTTGGTGTCAGTTCTCATGCGTGATTGTATCTGAACCGGAGTGGCGTTTGGATATACCTTCTTGTATGTATCGAAAATCATCGTTGCATTTTCTTTATAGGTTTCCTGCACCCATTTTTTCAGTCCTTCCACTGTGAGTTCAGGACCTGAGAGATCTCTTATACCTGAGTCCTCACGTGTGTAACCCACAATCATCGGAATCTCCCTGGAGATTTCGGGAGCTTCCGGATCAAATGGATTTTTAGGTATGGCAACTCCGTTGACAACTGGGCTGAATCCGGAATTTGCCTTAGCTTCAAGTATGGCATTCCATGGAACCTTCTGAGATCCTTAAGCTTGGTTTTGCTTATGCCCAGTTCTGATAATAG
>CAVYYM010000002.1:0-123318 GCA_963772715.1 uncultured Bacteroidota bacterium | reverse complement strand
GCGTGCCTCAGGGCCCTCACGAGCCACAGCTTCGCCAGCTTCCAGTCGCGCATGACGGTCTGCGGCGACACGCCCAGCACCTCCGCCGACTCCTCGACGCTCAGGCCGCCGAAGTAGCGGAGTTCGACGACCTGGCCCTGCCGCGGATCCTCCACGGACAACTGCGTGAGCGCCTCGTCGAGCGCCAGCAGGTCCGGGTCGCGTGCCGGCGACACCGCAAGTTGCTCGTCGAAGTCCACGAACGGTGCCCCGCCGCCACGCTTCTGCGCCCGCCGGCTGCGCGCGGCGTCGACCAGGATGTGCCGCATCAGCCGGGCGCAGATGGCGAAAAAGTGCGCGCGATCCTGCCAGGCCACACGGCGGGCGCCCACCAGGCGCAGGTAGGCCTCGTTCGCGAGGTCCGTGGTTTGAAGGGTGTGCCCGGGCTGCGCGTGCCGCATGCGGGCGTGGGCGAGCTGGCGCAGTTCGTCGTAGACGAGGGGCGTGAGACGGTCGAGAGCCCCGTCATCGCCCGCCCGCCAGGCCTGCAGCAGTTGAGTGATCTCCGGCGCGGGCGGTAGAGGCATCCGCCATCCTCGCTCGGTGAACGGCCCGACGTGACGCGGCCGATTCTAGCACCCCTCGTCCAGCCCGGTGCGCCCGGTCTTGTTCTTTCCGAGTCCCGAGTCCCGAGTCCCGAATCCCGGCCCGTTCAGGCGCGTGGTAGTTCCCGCCGCTCCTTTTCGATTGAGCAGGTGAAGGCGGCCCCGGCCCGGCAGCCTTCCGCGCCGGAAAGGAGTCCGCCATGGCCAGGCCGGCATGCGTCGCAGTCCTGTGGCTCCTGCCCTTCTTCGCGACGCCGGCCGGCGCGCAACCCGAAGTCAATCGCGTACGTCCAATCGGCCCCGTCGCCCGGATGCTGATCGAGGACGGCCCCGCTCAATCGCCGACCGTTGCCAGCCTGCTGGAGGCCGTCGGCAAGAGCGACCTCATCGTGTACGTGGCGACCGGGTTCCTGCACGTCCCCGGGCGGCTGGATTTCGCCTGTGCCAAGCCTGGCGTCAGGTTCCTCCGCATCACCATCAACGTGCCTGAGGCCGAGCCCCACCTGATTGCCGCCCTTGCCCACGAATTGCAGCACGCCGTCGAGATTGCCGGCGCCCCGGACGTCATCGACGCCGCCACGCTCGCCCGCCACTATCGGGAGCACGGCCAATGCATCGCCGGAGATGAGTACTGCACGAAGGTCGCGCAGCAGGTCACGACGACGGTGCTGTGCGAAGTGGCCGCAGGAGTGAGAGCGAACAGGTAGACGCCCGAGTCCCCGCCTCCCGCCTCTCGCCTCCCGCCTCCCGCCTCGCCTGCCGTAGTACAGTTCCCCCCGGAGGCAGGTCATGGACGATGCGCTGTTCAGCCCGGGCGAGATTGCAGTGGCTTCAGCGTCTGTTTTCCGTACCTCAGGATTGTTAGCGAGTCCGAGATAGTTGTTCAGGCTCCAGCAAAGGACTTCCTTGCCTCTGAACTTCATCCGGGGAGCTATTTCTCCTTCAAGCTTGGGGAACATGAAATAGCCGTCCGCAACGTCGGAATACTGTCCTAATGAACCCGTTGTCGATTTGATTTTGTCAAAAATATCCATGATTGTTTCAGTTTGTAAAAATTTTGCACAAAAATAAGGAATTGCCTTTTTAGTATGATACCTATAAATACGTAATTTGATCTTTACTTCGGCCGGACAGAATAAAGGCATAAAAATTGCGTTTTTATCTGATATTATGAAATTTTATAGTAATTTTGCGCAACATTTTTTTATGAGGTTCCGGATTATCATACCTGTGCTGACACTTGTGCTGGCTACTTCCTGCGGCGAATATGAAAAGCTGCTTAAGAGTACTGATTTTGATCTTAAAAGGGATAAAGCTAAAGAGTATTATGAAGCAGGTAAATATGTGAAAGCCACCGAGTTGATTGAACAGGTGCTCCCCAGGTTCAGGGCATCCGAATCAGGTGAAGAGCTCACCTGGATGGCAGCCCAGAGCTACTACGGAATGAAGCAGTATGAGCTTGCACAGAACTATTTCAACTCATACGTAGAACAGTTTGGTTACGGTCAGCATATTGAAGAGGCGACTTATATGACGGCAATATGCGATTATAATATTTCTCCACGGGCTGAACTTGACCAGGATAACACGCTGAAGGCAATTGAGGAATTTAAGGTGTTTATTGCCCGTTTCCCGGCCAGCCCAAAGGTTGATGAGTGCAGGAAACTTTTAATTGAGCTGCAGGAGCGACTGGTTGAAAAATCATACTTCAGCGCCAAGCTCTATTACGATATGGAGCAATATAAGGCGGCTGTCACTGCCCTGTCGAACAGCCTTAAGGAATATGCCGATACAAAATACAGGGAGGAAATGATGTACCTGAAACTGAAATCACTATTCCTGTTTGCCGAGAACAGCTACGACTTCAGGAAAAAGGAGAGATACCAGGCAACTCTGGATGATTATTATTCATTCATGGAAGAGTTCCCGAAAAGCGGCTATGCAAAGGATGTACAGAAGATCTACGACGATACGACAAAATATCTGAAAACAGACATTAATACAACAGAAGCTAATACACAATTGTAAAATATGGATTACAGAAAATCAAATGCACCAGTAACTACAGTTACACGCAATCTCGACCTGATGAGTCAGGGCACAGGAAATGTATATGAGACCGTGATCATCGTATCGAGAAGGGCAAACCAGATCGCTGTTGAGATGAAGCAGGAACTTAATAAAAAGCTTGAGGAATTCGCTTCGTACAGCGACAACCTGGAGGAGGTATTTGAAAACCGTGAGCAGATTGAGATCTCCAAGTTCTATGAACGACTTCCAAAAGCCACTCTTATAGCATTACAGGAGCTGGAGGACGGTAAAATATTCCACAGGAATACAGCTGAACAATCAAAGCAAAAATAAATCCGCCTTATAATGCTGAAAGGCAAAAAAATACTGGTAGGCGTAACAGGGGGTATCGCTGCATATAAGACAGCAGGGATAATACGTCTTTTGGTTAAGGAAGGTGCTGAAGTAAAGGTTATTATGACAGCCCATGCCAGGGAATTCATCACACCCCTTACTCTTTCAACATTATCAAAGAATCCGGTTCTTACCGAGTTTTACAACCCGGAGAATGGCGACTGGAACAGTCATGTCGACCTTGGTCTCTGGTCTGACCTGTTTCTGATTGCGCCGGCGACCGCAAACACAATGGCAAAAATGGCCGGTGGCGTTGCCGACAATCTGCTTCTTACAACATATCTTTCGGCGCGCTGTCCTGTGTTCATCGCTCCCGCGATGGATTCAGACATGCTTAAGCATCCGGCAACGATCATTAATATTGAAACTCTAAAGGCATTCGGCAATATCATCCTGGAACCTGCTGTCGGGGAACTGGCAAGCGGGCTTGAAGGGAAAGGCAGAATGGCTGAACCTGAAAATATTGTAAAGGAAATAGTGAGCTTCTTTACAAAAAAAAAAGCAGTGAACCGCTGAAAGGCAAGCGGATTCTGATAAATGCAGGCCCCACCAGGGAGCCAATCGATCCGGTCCGTTTCATCAGCAATCATTCTTCCGGCAAAATGGGTATTGCACTTGCTGATGCCGCAGCTGAATATGGCGCATATGTTGACCTTGTCCTGGGTCCGGTAAATATTCTGCCGGCAAACAAAAATGTAAGAGTTATCAATGTCACCACAGCAGGGGCGATGACAAAAGAGTGCCTTTCCAGATTCCCGGGATGCGACATTGTAATTCTGTCAGCAGCAGTGGCTGATTACACCCCTGCAACCGTGGAAAAGGAAAAAATCAAAAAAACGGGGAAAGAACTGACTCTCAGGTTAAAGCCGACAACCGACATTGCTCTGGAGCTTGGCAGGATAAAAAAGAGATCACAATTACTGGCAGGCTTCGCCCTCGAGACCGGGAACGGGTTAAAAAACGCAAGGGAAAAGCTGAAGCGCAAGAAGCTAGATCTGATAGTGCTGAACTCACTCAGGGATAAAGGCGCTGGCTTCGGGCATGATACAAACCGGATTACCATAATTGATAAGTACAATAATATTGATAAATTTGAGTTGAAAACAAAAGAAGAAACTGCCAGGGATATTCTTGACAAAATTGTTTCAATGATCAAATAATCATCAGGATGGCTGTAATCCGTTTCCGGAAATATTTAATTCTGACTCTCCTTGTTTCAATCCCGGCTTTTATCCATTCACAGGAGCTGAATTGCAACGTTCAGGTTTCTGCTCAGCAGATACAGGGATCGAACCGGCGTGGTATTCGAGAATATGCAGCGCGATATTTTCGAATTCATGAATAACACTGTGTGGACGAACAATGTTTTCAGCTATACCGAAAGGATCGAATGCAGTATCATAATTAACCTGACAGACCAGCTTTCTTCCGATGAATTCGTCGGGACGATCCAGGTCCAGCTCAAGAGACCTGTTTTCAATACCACCTACAATTCCACGATGCTTAACTTCATGGATAACAGTTTCAGATTCAAATACATTGAGTTCCAGACGCTTGAATTTGATCCGACTACACTCAGGACGAATCTTATTTCTGTACTTGCATATTATGCTTATATGATCCTTGGATTCGATTATGATTCCTTTTCCCCTCTCGGGGGGACTGAATATTTCCAGGCGGCTGAAAAGATAGTTACAAATGCACAGACTGCCTCCGAGCCTGGATGGAAGCCGTACGACGGTTCAAGAAACCGCAACAGGTACTGGCTCGTAAAGAACGTTCTCGACAGGGAATATGAAGGAGTCAGGAGGTTCAATTATGAATATTACATCTATGGCCTCGACAGGATGGAATCCAGGATATCGGAAGCAAGAACAAGCATGGCCGAGAGCCTGAATCTGCTGCGGGATGTCTTCCGCAAGAAGCCTGATCCGTTCATGTACCTGCTTCAGATTGTAATTGAAGCAAAATCAGATGAGCTCATAAATGTTTTCACTGAGTCGTTTCCTGAAGAGAAGAGCCGTATTGTTCAGATTCTTGCCGAGATCGACCCTTCCAACAAAACGAAGTACCAGAGGATTACCGCTGCCAACTGAATATATTATCCGTTTATGCTCGCAAAACTTTACGTTCAAAACTATGCGCTTATAAAGGATCTGGACGTCGAACTGGAGAACGGACTGACCATCATCACAGGAGAAACAGGTGCAGGCAAGACTATCCTTCTGGGCGCCCTCTCGCTGATACTTGGCAACAGGGCAGACTCTTCAGTCCTCCTGGAGAAGGAAGAGAAATGCGTGGTTGAAGGCACATTCAATATCGATGGATATGATCTCGGGGATTTTTTTTCAGCCAACGAACTGGATTATGAGCCTGTTACAATTATGCGCAGGGAGATCAATCCTGCTGGCAAATCGCGCGCCTTCATTAACGACACTCCCGTAACCATTAGTCTTCTGAAGGATCTTGGCGACCGCCTGATTGATATACATTCCCAGCATCAGACCCTGATGCTGCATGATAATGCTTTCCAGCTTAATGTTCTTGATTCTTTTGCCGGCACAGGCAAGGTGACAGATGAATACAGGAAAGTGTACCGCAGGTACTGCTCCCTGAAAAAGGAATATGATGATGCCAGGGAAAAAGCTGAAAAAAACCAGTCCGATCTTGAATATTACAGTTTCCAGCTCAACCAGCTTGAGGAAGCAAAACTTGCCGAGGATGAGCAGGAGGGACTTGAAAAGGAACAGGAACTTCTTACCCATACGGAAGAAATAAAAAGTGCGTTGAGCACATCATCGGAGCTTTTTTCCTCAGATACGGGCTCAATTCTCATTCTGCTCAGGGAAGTCAGGCAGAATCTTGCAAAAATCAAGGAGTTTCTGCCTCAGGGCGAGGAAATACTCAGCCGTGCCGATTCATCGTACATTGAGATTAATGACCTTTCGAATGAAATCGGGAAGATTGCTGCAACCATTGATGCTGATCCTCGTCGTCTGGCACAGGTCAACGAACGCCTCGATGCCATCTATTCCCTTATGCAGAAACACAGGGTTACCAGTGTTAAAGACCTGATAACCAAAAGAGAAGAGATAAAGAAAATCGTAAGGTCCATTGTCGGAAGCGATGAACGCCTGACAGAACTTGAATCGCTTCTCAGGAAGGATACTGAAGAGCTGATTAGACTTTCAGGGGAAATATCCGGAAAGAGAAAGGGAGTGGTTCAGAATGTCGAAAAAAAGATCACCGACCTTCTCAGACAGCTCGGGATGCCAAATGCAAAATTCAGGATAGAAATTTCTGAATTGCCGGATTTTACGGCGACAGGAACCGATCATGCCGATTTCCTTTTCTCCGCCAACAAACAGGTGGAACCGGAAAACCTGGCGAAGACAGCGTCCGGAGGCGAGCTGTCGCGGGTTATGCTCAGCCTGAAATCGCTTCTTGCCAGGAATATCAGTCTGCCAACGATTATCTTCGATGAAATCGACTCCGGAGTATCCGGGGAGGTTGCCGACAAGGTCGGACAGATCCTTGCAGGAATGGGAAAATACATGCAGGTCATCAATATTACTCATCTGCCGCAGGTTGCAGCCAGGGGTATGAAGCATTACCATGTATACAAGGATGATACGGGCGACTCAACAATTACAAGGATAAGGTTGTTATCTTCAAAGGAGAGGGTTGTCGAAGTGGCAAGACTGTTAAGCGGAAGCGAGATAACACCGGTTGCCATGAAGAATGCAGAGGAACTGATAAAATCAGCTCAAAATTAAACACAGATTTATGGAAGGGTCATTATTAAAAGGTAAAAAGGGAATTATATTCGGAGCCCTGAACGAGAAGTCGATAGCATGGCAGGTTGCACTGAAATCATGGCAGCAGGGAGCTCAGCTTGTGCTTACAAACTCACCGGTCGCCGTCAGGATGGGAACGATAAACGAACTTGCAGAAAAAACAGGCAGTGCGGTGATCACTGCCGATGCCACGAAGATGGAGGATATCGATAATCTTCTTACGGAAAGCATGAAGATCTTCGGAGGCCAGTTCGACTTCATCCTGCACTCGATCGGAATGTCGCCCAATGTCAGAAAAGACATACCTTATGAGCAGACAAGCTATGAGAACATGCTGAAGACACTTGATATTTCTGCCCTGAGCTTTCACCGGATATTGCAGACAGCTTACAAACTGGACGCTATAAGGGAATGGGGCTCTGTAATAGCTCTTTCCTATGTAGCAGCACAGCGTACGCTGACAGGATATAACGATATGGGTGATGCAAAAGCACTCCTGGAGTCTATTGCCCGGAGCTTTGGCTATATTTACGGACGCGACAGGAAGGTAAGAATCAATACCATTTCGCAGTCTCCGACTCCTACAACAGCCGGAAGCGGTGTTCACGGGATGGAATCACTTCTCGATTTTTCGGAGAGAATGTCCCCGCTTGGCAATGCCACGGCAGAAGAGTGTGCCGATTATTGTGTTGCACTCTTCTCTGACCTTACCAGAAAAGTAACCATGCAAAACCTTTATCATGACGGCGGCTTCTCGAGCATGGGGATGAGTCTTAAGGCTATTGAGCAATACAAGAAGAGCTTCGAGGAATGCGATTGCGATGAAAAGGATAAAGGTTAAAGGTTAAAGGAGAAAGGAAGAAGATTGCATGATTGCATGATTGCACTGACTGGTGCAATGAAGTTGCATGATTGCACGATTGCACGACTAGTAAGTATAAATACCTATTTTACAGGCGATTTATCCATCAGATGGATCGCTTTGTTTAAATTTGATTAGACTAATACCAACAGCCATGGTTAACCTGATTATTCTTCTTGTTTTTTTCTATTTTGTTTCCCGTGTTTCTCATCTGCTTACAATGAAGTGGACCGCTTCGCTAAAAAAGCTCGGGGCGATAGTTCTCGCTTATGGCGTCGGATTATTATTGCGAACTGCTGGATTATTCCAAAGGGAAGCGAAGGCTATTCTGCGATGCAACAATCGCGAGAGGACAGGTGCATATATTCCCAAACGGAAGCTGTCTAGAGATCTTATTTCGGAGGGCAAAGCTGTTACCGAGGCGATCTCGAGGGTAAATCAGATGTAGGCGCTATTCAGGACAATATATATGATTGCGTCGCTTCCTCTGTCATTTCCACTTTTGCTCTTCTCCCTTAATTTAAAAGATGGCTTAAATTTGCAGGCAAAGGTTTTCTTTCGATGGTACTTGCCCTGGTGGCAGGTATTGTGATGGTTACCGCAGGATTACTTATTTCAGAGGCAGGCATTCCCGGAACCTGGAAGATTGCAGGGATGTTCGATGGGATCTATACCGGAGGTTCACCTAATTTGGCATCTATTGCACTGAGCCTCAATGTTGATACCGACCGCTTTGTTATGCTAAACACGTATGATATGATTGTAGGTGCTTTTCTTGTACTGTTCTTTGTCTCAGCCGGTACCAGCCGATCTTCAGGGTATTCCTTCCTAAATTTAAGGAAGGAAAGACAGGAATTGCTTTCGACTTGAAGACCATGTAATAAGGAAATGGCGGAAGATTTTGATGATTTTTCAGGGATGTTTAAAAAGAATACTTTAATGCCTCTTTGATTAAAGCTCTTGGACTTTCAATACTTATTGCTAGTGATCGGCTTTGGTATGCAGTTATTGCTTCCCAATGTGTCAAATACCGATCATAGTAGTCCTGACAATTACCACCCTCGGATTGCTGGCATCCCTTATACCGAAGATAAAGAATATCGAAAAGACCTTTCAGCTTGGGATGTACTTTATCATGGTATTTTCACTCACTATTGCTTCAATGTCCGATCTGAGGCGTATGTTCCAGGTGAAGTATGCTAAACCTTGCTTCTGTTCATTACCTGGTGCTTATTTCGGCTCACTGTTCCTGCATCTCTTCCTTGCCAGGATATTCCGGATAGATGCAGATAATTTTCTTATCACCACAACAGGATTTGTATTATTCACCTCCGTTTGTGCCAATGGTCGCCAGCGCCCTGAAAAACAAGGATGTTATTCTTACAGGGCTCGCAGGCGGTATAATAGGCTGGATGTACTCGGTAACTATTTCGGTGTCGCCTTCGCTCAATCTTGCGGGATTATGTGATCTTCTAAAACAAGTAATTCAATCCTATCGAGAATCCCAGTTTGTTGCTGTCCTGGATGTTGAATGCCTTGCCGATATCGACGGCAACCACGAAATTACGGTTCGCAACAAACATTATGCTTACGCCTGCACAATGATGGAATTTTTCCGTTGATGGATTAAAGTAATCAGAATAGTTAAGGTCTGCTGTACTTAGGTCCTTCGAACATCAGCTCCAGGTTTCCCGGAATTTCAATTTTCTTGGTTACTCTTCCGATATCATAGAACAGGTTAGTGCCAATATACCAGTCCGCCTTCATGAATTTAAAATAGATGGGTTTCCACCGGAGTTCAAAATTGCCATAGACAAAGCCATCACCAACAACCCTGTTCCTCAAAACACCTCTTAATGAGCTTGATCCTCCTAGTCCCTCATTTGTGGCGCCTGTCAGCCTTGAGGTAATTACCTGCGACTGATAAAAGAATGGTACGTCTCCTGTTATCGTAGTCTGATATCCCAACCTGTAGGCAAAGGAAAGATCTTCCGGAATTAATGTAAAGTATTGACGATGTGTGAAATATAATTTGGAAAACGCCCAATCATTACCCATGAAATCAGGAGCAAATTCAATTCCGATTTCAGTCCATAATCCTTTCATGGGATTAGACCGGTTATCACGACTATCCCACATCACGCCAGCCTTTACAGTATTTACCCACCCGCCGTCGGCTTCATTGTCTGAGATAAGCATAAGATCCTGATACAGTTTATAGAGGCCAGGCTGTTCGGTGTTTGAGGGAAGCGGATCATCCTTGCCTTCATTTATTTTGTCAATGTCGACTTCACTTATAGAGAAATTATTAAAAGCAAAACCTGCACTCCACTTTATATGTTCACCAGCCAGTTTTCCCTGCAGATCTGATTTGACCCTGAACTGATTTCTTTCAAGCCTGTAATACATTGCAGTCTTATAGGGCGGGCTTTCCAATTCATTGTCCGTCCAATCGCTATTGAAAATTGATTCATAACCGTTGAATCCGTAAAAGTCATAGGCTTTATCCGGCAGATAGCTTACATCAATCGAAAAGTATGTTTTACCCAAAAGATGATTAGTCTCGTACATCATCCTGTAAATTCCGCTTCCTTTTGTGTAACGCGATACTTCAGTATATGTATGATCAAGATAGTCAGGATAAACACTTGGCTTGCCATAATTGTAAAACTCAACAAGGGCACCATACTGAAATCCAAGGTTGGAGTCATAAGTAATTGCAGGCAGAGCCCCGCCAAATCTCCAGCCCTCTCTTACCTTTGGTTTCTTTTCCTTCTTTTCCTTTTTTGCTTCATCCTGTCCGTAGACTGAGAAAGCCATCATTAAAATAAGAAGAACCGATAAAGCCTTTTTCATAGGTTATAGTTTTGGTTGACAGGATTAAAGATAAACAAAAGTGCAAATCATAACCTCTTTTTTCAATATTTGTTACCTTAGGCAGATAATTTTACGACTTAATACTTACATGGACCTGCTGATCAAAAACATAAAGGGACTGGTTCTGACCGAAGAGATTCCAAAGCTGAAGGTTAGCGGAAAAGATATGTCATTAATTAACACAATATCAGACTCATATCTTCTTATTAATAACGGTTTGATCTCTGATTTCGGGACTATGGATGACCTGAAAAACCAGGACCGTGAATCTTCCCATAATCAGCTGGAGGAAATCGATGCAACAGGCCGTTTTGTTTTCCCTTCATTCTGTGACTCACATACCCACCTGGTTTATGCAGGCAGCCGTGAGGCTGAATTCACCGACAAAATACGCGGTCTTTCATATGAGGAGATTGCAAAGAGAGGAGGGGGAATACTCAACTCAGCAAAGAAGCTTCATGACACGTCTGAAGAAGAATTATTCAATCAGTCAGCAGCAAGGATCAGAGAGATTATAAGTCAGGGTACAGGTGCAGTTGAAATTAAAAGCGGATATGGACTTAATCTGGCTGATGAGATTAAAATGCTCCGGGTCATCAGAAGAATCAAGGATAGCTTTCCCATCGAGGTAAGATCGACATTCCTGGGAGCCCATGCTGTTCCAGTTGAATTTAAGGGCAACAGGGAAAAATATGTCGATCATGTTATAAATGAAATGATTCCTGTGGTGGCATCCGAAGAACTGGCTGATTATATTGATGTATTCTGCGACAAAGGATTTTTCTACTGTTGAGTGATACTGAAAGGATCCTGATGGCAGGAATGAAATATGGACTTCGGGCAAAGATCCATGCAAATGAGCTCGATAATTCAGGAGGTGTGCAGGTCGGCGTGAAATATAATGCACTTTCGGTTGACCATCTTGAGCGATCAGGAGAAACCGAAATTGAATCGCTGCTGGAAACAGAAACCATGCCTACCCTTCTTCCGGGTTCTGCTTTTTTTCTTGGTCTTCCTGATCCTCCGGCAAGAAAGATGATCGATGCAGGACTTCCGGTTGCACTGGCTTCAGATTACAACCCGGGATCGTCTCCTTCAGGAAACATGAAGCTGATTATGTCTCTCGCGTGCATCAGGCTGAAAATGCTTCCTGAAGAAGCAATCAATGCAGTCACGATCAACTCTGCCTATGCCATGGGAATATCTGAAACTCATGGTTCAATAGCAAGGGGTAAAGTGGCTAATGTGTTTATAACCAAAAAAATACCATCATACGAATTTATGCCGTATGCATATGGAAGTGATTTGATTGAAACGATAATACTTAAAGGAAGAGTATACCCCCTGACCCCCCAAGGGGGGATCAAAAACTTTTCACTATTTGAATAATAGTACAGATTATAGCCCCCCTTGGGGGGTTGGGGGTAATAAAGAGAAATGAAAAATTTTATGGAGAAAAGAATCATAGAGTGTGTCCCGAATTTCAGCGAGGGAAGGGATATGTCGGTTATAAAGCAGATAACAGATGCTGTTGAATCTGTTGAAGGCGTTAAGTTGCTCGATGTGGACCCCGGAAAAGATACAAACAGAACCGTCGTGACATTTGTTGGCGAACCTGAAGCTGTATGCTGAAGCAGCATTCCGTGCAGTAAAAAAAGCTTCCGAAGTGATCGATATGTCGAAGCATCATGGCGCTCATCCGCGGATGGGAGCCACCGATGTTTGTCCATTCATTCCGGTCGCGGGAATCACAATGGAAGAGACCGCAGGATATGCACGCATGGTCGCCGAAAGGATAGGAAAGGAGCTTGAAGATACCGGTTTACTGCTACGAAAATGCAGCTTTTGAGGAAAAGCGCAGAAATCTTGCAAATTGCAGGGCTGGTGAATATGAAGGACTGGAGAAGAAACTGGCAGATCCTGCATGGAAACCTGATTTCGGCCCTGCAAAAATGAATATAAGATCCGGAGCTACAGCCGTGGGAGCCCGGGATTTTCTTGTTGCATTCAATGTTAACCTCAATACCACTTCAACCCGCAGGGCAAATGCAATTGCCTTTGATGTGAGGGAGAAAGGAAGAACTGTCATCAATGAGAAGGGCGAGAAGTCAACCATTCCCGGAACACTTAAAAGTGTTAAGGCAATCGGCTGGTATATAGAGGAATACGGAATTGCTCAGATATCCATGAACCTTACAAATATCTCGGTTACCCCTGTACATATTGCCTTCGACGAAGTGTGCCGCAAGGCCGATGCCCGCGGTATTAGGGTTACAGGATCAGAGCTTGTGGGACTTATTCCGCTGAAAGCGATACTCGATGCAGGAAGGTATTTTCTGGCCAAACAGGAGCGGTCCTCAGGAGTTCCCGACAGGGAACTGATTAAAATAGCTGTTAAATCAATGGGCTTAAATGATATTCACCCGTTTAATCCGGAAGAAAAAATAATCGAATTCGTTATGGCTGAAAAAGAAAAAAGAAAACTGATCGATATGGACCTGAGAGCTTTCATGGAAGAGACCGCCTCCGAGTCACCGGCACCCGGAGGTGGTTCGGTATCAGCTTACATGGGTGCTCTCGGCGCTGCACTTGGCACCATGGTTGCAAACCTCTCAAGCCACAAGAAAGGCTGGGAAAACAGATGGAAAGAGTTTTCCGACTGGGCAGAAAAGGGTAAAGCCATTCAGAACAATCTGCTCGATCTTGTGGATGAGGATACTGATGCATTCAACGGGATCATGGAAGCTTTCCGCCTTCCCAAAAATACCAATGCTGAGAAAGAAGCAAGGACCGAAGCTGTTCAGAGAGCTACAAAGAATGCAATAATGGTGCCATTCAGGGTTATGGAGACAGCCTATAGCGCTTTCCCTCTCATCAGGGAAATGGTTGAAAAGGGAAATCCCAGTTCTGTTACCGATGCCGCAGTCGGAGCCCTGGCACTTCGTTCATGTATAAAGGGAGCATTTCTTAATGTAAAAATTAATGCCGCCGGGCTTGAAGATAAGGATTTCGTGAAGGAAATAATTCAGAAAGGATCTGAACTTGAAGCCAAAGCAATTTTTGAGGAAGAAGAAATTCTGAAAATTGTTGAAACAGCAATATTAAAGCAAACAAAATCCTGAGTCGTTTAGCCTTTGAGCCCCTTAGCCATTGAGCCATTGCGCCTTGGACCGTTACACCTTTATTCTTCTTATCGTCCTTAGATGATGAGAATAATCATTGATCTCGGCCTTGAATATCCCCTGGTGATCTATTGAATCGATCCTCACCCTGCCTGAAGCATGTATCACAAGTCCGCGTGACAGTATCATTCCCACGTGTGAAATTTTGCCCTGTTCATCATCGAAAAAGACAAGGTCCCCCGGATTTGCTTCATCAATAAAGCTGACTTCGTTGCCTGCTTCAGCCTGCTGCCAGCTGTCGCGGGGAATAGGCTTACCGGCTATTTTATAAACAAGCTGGGTTAATCCTGAACAATCAATCCCTGAAGGTATTCGTCCGCCCCATATGTAGGGACTGTTCATGAATCTGAGCGCTGTATCTGTAACCGATTCGTCGGCAGCAATATAATGTTCATTGAATTCGTTACAGGCGGCATAGGTATGTTCACCGACTTTGAAAATCTTGTTTTTAAAATCCGGATAATATATTTCGCAACCTGCTTCCAGCACCAGTTTCGTCTTGTCTTCCTTGAAGCACAGCAGCGACCTGTTGAGTACATATCCCTTGGAATTCTCAGTTTCAGCAGTTTGCTGAACATGATTAGTATCTATCCATCCGGCGTAATTGTCAAACCGTGTAACTATTTTCATCCAGTGACCGACCCTGTCCAGGACTTCATATTTTTCTCCAAACAACACCTGGCTGAGCATCTCAGACTTATGTGAAGGGCCCACCCTCAAGGGTACAAATACGTTTTCACAGACAAACCGTTCCATAATTTTCCAATTTATTCAAAATTACTAATATTTTTGTCATTGAATTTCATGCAGGTGCAATGTCACAATTGAATACTGAAACAAAACTTTCTCAGCGACTGAATAAAACGGTTGTCAATTTTCTGCTTTTCATAGCAGGAATGGTTATTGTAACTGCAATCCTTACCTGGGGTGAGAATCCGGGACGCCTGGCCCTTACCGGCATTATGATTGTTGTGGTATCATGTTTTATGGTTCTTTATATTTTTCTTTTTCAATTCCACCGGGAGGTTCTTCACGTTACCAGGAAGGTATTCTTCCTGCTTATTGCAATAATCATATTCGTTGCGGCAACAAAAATAGTTGGAGGTCTTCCCGGGAAGGATCTTGTCTTTCTTATACCTTTTGCCATTATTCCTATTATTATAAGGACTTTTTATGATGCGCGCCTCGCGCTCCTCATCCTTCTTTTCACTTCAATACTGGGCGGTTTCATTGTACCCCGGCCGTTTGAATTTGTCTTTGTTACCTTTGTCTCGGGGATATCCGCCATTTTTACACTTAAAAAAGTCTACAGGAAATCAAGATTGTTCTTTACGTCTCTGGTTGTCATCATAACCTATGCTTTCGTCTGGCTGGGGATCAATCTTATGACGGGTGGCACTCTTCCTGAAGAATTCCCGGGGACACTGCTTCTATTTGCAGGGAATGGCTTGCTGGTGCTTATCAGTTTCCCTCTTATATTTCTTTTTGAACAGGATTTCCTGCTTCTGTCAGACGCCACACTGATAGAGCTTACCGACACCAACCAGCCGTTGCTTAGAAAATTTGCTGCAGATGCTCCCGGTTCTTTCCAGCATTCCCTTCAGGTTTCAAATCTGGCAGAGGAGGCGGCAAGAGTGATCGGAGCAAATTATCTGCTTGTAAGGACGGGAGCACTCTATCATGACATAGGCAAGTTGGGAAATCCAAAGTATTTTGTTGAGAACCAGAGTGATGAGATCAGTCCTCACGAAAATCTTGATCCGAAGGAAAGCGCAAGGATGATAATCAGCCATGTTAAAAACGGAGTCAATCTTGCCAGGAACTACAAGTTACCTGTTCAGATCATCGATTTTATCAAGATGCATCATGGAACTTCGGTCGCCTATTTCTTCTACAAGAAATATATCGACCAGAATCCTGAAGAGGGATCCAGGGAAGGAAGTGAAAAAGCTTTCACATATCCCGGCCCGAAGCCATTTTCGAAAGAGACTGCAGTGGTAATGATGGCTGATGCGGTTGAAGCGGCTTCAAGAACCCTGGCTTCATATACTGAAGAAAACATCAGCGAACTGGTGGAAAGGATTATCTATATCCAGGAACAGGACGGACAGCTGTCTGAAGTCCCACTTACTTTCAAGGATATGTCGGATATAAAGGATGTCCTGAAGAGGCGCATTTTAAATATCTACCATGCAAGGGTAGTATATCCGGAAAGGAACTAGCGCATATCTATAATTTCGACTCCCTTGTGTTTGCCCGGATCAAATTCGAAATATCCGTCGGCAGGGGTTTTGGAAAGAGAATATTCCATCACGGCCAGGGTGATTGTCACTCCATCTCTCATTTTGTATTCAAAGCTCTTCAGATCAAGCGAAGGCCTGGCAATTGAAAGCCTGACCCTGATAATTTCATTCTTTATGTCGGTCGGATAAAGGTCGATAAGATATGAATCGCTCTTTTCTTCAAGAAGCCTGCATTTATAGCCATCCTTGTACATGGTGAATATCAGGGAGGGACGGCTCTGGAAGGAGTTGTCCTTTTTGTCGGGTTTTGATACTGTGACTTCCTCCTCTGCAGGAAGATAGCTCCAGGATGTCAATCCGTCATACCATATTGTATTATCAGGAAGGTCAAGCCTGTAGGAATCCTTCCTCAGGACTACTGATCCTGCCACCGTGTCAATGGAATTCTGGGCCTGGTCGTTTCTGATAAAAAGGAATTTCATCGATACTGACGGAGCGGATGAAGCTTTTAAGGAGAACTTGTCAAGTATGCTGACTGCCTTCGGATCATTTTGTCCGAAGACAAAAATTACCGGCAGGAAGGACAATATAATTAGTGAATAAATCTTTCTCATGGTCTGCTTTTATTCGAGACTCTTCAAAATCTGTTCCAAAGCTATCAGGTCTGAACAAAGAACGTCCCTTGCCTTGCTGCCTTCAAATGGTCCGACTATACCTGCAGCCTCGAGCTGGTCAATTATCCTGCCTGCCCTGTTGTATCCGATGGAGAGCTTTCTCTGAATAAGTGATGTCGATCCCTGCTGGTGCTGAACCACAAGACGGGCGGCTTCGTCAAATATTGGGTCTCTCTTTTTGAGGTCTACGTCCATGGCTCCTGCCTCATTGTCGTCGATATACTCGGGCAGATGCATGGCATCGACATATCCCTTCTGCGACCCTATGAATTCCGTTAGTTCCTGGATCTCGGGAGTGTCGATAAAGGCACACTGGACTCTCACCGGTTCAGCTCCTGAAGATATCAGCATATCTCCGTTACCCACGAGTCTGTCAGCTCCTGTTGTATCAAGGATTGTCCTTGAATCGATTGATGAAAATACCCGGAATGCTATTCGTGTGGGGAAATTGGCTTTGATAAAACCCGTTATGATGTTTGTTGTAGGTCTCTGAGTGGAAATGATCAGGTGTATTCCTATTGCCCTGGCGACCTGTGCAAGCCTGCCTATCGGTCCCTCTATTTCCCTTCCAGCGACCATTATCAGGTCTGCAAATTCGTCAATAACCAAAACGATATAAGGCAGGAACCTATGTCCTTTTTCAGGATTAAGCTTGCGGGAAATGAATTTCTCATTATACTCCTTGATATTGCGTGGTCTGCGCTCCCTTGAGCAGTTCAAGTCGATTGTCCATTTCAATGCAAAGTGAATGCAGCGTATTGATAACTTTTTGAGTATCAGTTATTATAGCATCTTCTTCACCAGGAAGCTTTGCCAGAAAATGTCGTTCAATCTTGGTATAAAGAGGCAATTCAACTCTTTTTGGATCAATAAGAACGAATTTCAGCTCAGCAGGATGTTTTTTATATAGAATTGATGTTATGATTGCGTTAAGTCCCACTGATTTTCCCTGTCCGGTGGCTCCAGCCACAAGCAGATGAGGCATTTTTGTAAGGTCGACAATATATGGATCGTTGGTAATAGTGCGACCAAGTGCAAGTGCAATATCGAACTTTGTTTCCTGAAATGCCTTTGAAGCTATAAGGGATTTCATTGATACTATCTCCGGCCTTTTATTCGGGACTTCAATGCCGACTGTTCCGCGGCCTGGAATGGGAGCAATGATCCTTATTCCTATGGCTGAAAGGTTTAAGGCAATATCATCTTCGAGTGATTTTATTCTGGCCAGTTTTACGCCACGCTCAGGAATGAGTTCGTATAATGTCACAGTAGGACCGACAGTAGCTGATATCTGTTGGATTTGTATCTTATAATCACCCAGCGTTTTAATTATCTTTTCCTTATTCTCAAGGACTTCAGAGTTATCAAACGCACCACCTTTATTGTGCTCTTTAAGTATCGAGACAGGGGGGAATTTGTAATGTGAAAGGTCGAGGCGCGGATCGTAGTTCTCCATTATATGATTCACCTCTTCATCAGAGAGTATATCGGCAGGTTCCGGCTTGACAATATCGATTCCCGGATTCACCTCTCTTGGTTTTGCAGTTTTTTCTCCATCGATATCGTGAATGAGCGATCCTCCGTGGTTGGCAACTGGTTCTTTTGACAGTTCGTCTTCATCGTCATCCGTTGGTTCAGCAGGCATTGTACGGTTTGTGACAATGAATTCCACCTTGCTTTGCCCTGATTTATCCTTGTCGTCATCCCCTTCACCATGAAGAATGGTGGAAGCGGCATTTGTTGCATTTTCATCATTCCGGATAGCTGATTCTCCTCCACCCGGGACCAGGACTTTCTTAATGAAATCAGGCGGTTTAACCACAAACTTTGAAGGATGAACTTTCAGGGCAAATATGAGATAGCCGATAGTTATTACTCCCAGCAATATTCCTGTGCCAATCTTCCCCATAAAGCCATCCATCCATTTGATAATGGTTGATCCATGGGCTCCGCCGGGACCTCCTCCCAGGTACATGTTGCCAGGTCCGAAAATGTAGCTGAGTAATAGTGAAATGATGATTGCCGCAAAGGCAAATTTGACAGACAGGATCCATGGTCTGATCTTCGGGAAATTCAGCATGCGAAGTCCTGATTGCCGCGAATATCAGCGGAATAAAGAATGCTCCGAATCCGAATCCGTCTTTGATAATCAAAGATGCAAGGAAATGACCGCTTCTGCCACCTTTGTTCTTTACGATATCTGAACCTGAAATAACATCGGACTGAGGCATGCTAAGATCTGCCTTCCACGAGAAAAGATAGGAAATGCATGAAATGATCAGGTATACCGCAAAACCCGTGATGAGTATGCCGAAAAGGAATTTTACCCTTTCGTCAGTAAAAAAGGATTTCGGTTTTGCAGAATTCTTTACGTTTTTCCCTGATTTCTTAGGACTCTCTTCCTTCACCTTCGACATGACATGCTTAAAAAAATGCACCCCAAAGGTAATAAAAATAATAAAAGGCATCAGGCATCCGTATTAAAAGCCTCATACCTTTTGCCTGGCGCCTGACGCCTTACTTTAATGACTGATCAGCTTATTTATAAACTCGTTTATTTCTTGCCTTGATATCCTCTGGTACTTTTCCTTTCTTTCAAACGTCTTATCGGAGATATCCTTCCTGAAGACTGTCTCTGCGGTGAAGCTCATTTCGGCGTCGCCCATGAAAAAGAAGAAAGACATCAACACGCCATCGATCTCTGCGAACGGATTGGAGAGATTCGGTTCCTTCAATTTAATTTCGTTTGTATACCATATCTGACGAACATTCCCGGGATCCTGAGGTAAAATGACCTCCGCGTTTTTACAGTTGAATCCGCATATCTGAGTTGTTTTCGATGTCTTCCTGATAATCATGCCTCTCATGGCATCAAAACCGGGTTGTGTTTCGCCGGCTTTTGCAGGATAATAATATCTCATTGTCAGGAGGCTGATATAAGTATCGAAAATACCTTGTTCAGGATTTGACAGGTTCATAATTCCTGAATTACCGATAGGTGCTGAAATATCAAACAGGATCTTGTCATCTTTGAAGGAGACTACAAGAATTTTTGGCATAATATCCCTGAACGACCCCATACTGCCAGAGTATTGAATCGAATAATGGATTTCGCCCTCGCTGATATTTTTTCCGCCCTTTTTGCTGCAGGAGTACCCGGTTAATATAACAATCACTGCAACGAACAACCCGGCCCTGAATCTCACTTAACTCTTTTTTTGAATTCCGTAAAAATAGTATTTTTTTTTAATTTCAGCCACCATGTCCGATTTTTGCACTTTCAATTGGTATTTGGGCTAATTTTGAATTTGACAATCTGACCTGAATTATGAAAAAGAAATTGGCGGTAGTAGCCCTCGGTGGAAATGCCCTGCTCAGGGGCGACCAGATCGGCACGATAGATGAACAGGAGCAAAATACAACAGATACTCTGGAGAATCTTATTTTTCTCATAGAGGAAGGCTATGACCTGGTAATAACACACGGAAACGGTCCGCAGGTAGGTAATATACTTATGCGAAATGATGCAGGGGAACAGATTTACAATATTGCCCAGATGCCAGTCGATATTTGTGTGGCAGATTCACAGGGAGGTATCGGTTATATGATCGAAAGGATGTTCCGCAATGTCCTGAATAAACACCATATTAACAGGAATGTGGTCTGTATTGTAACCTCGGTGCTTGTCGATATCAACGATCCTGCCTTCAGGGATCCCCAGAAAAGAATAGGAAAGATCTATACAAAGATGCAGGCCGATGAACTTACCCTGAAAAAGGGATGGCTCTTCAGTGAGGAAGTGAAAGCCGACGGCGGTTACAGGAGAGTTGTTCCTTCACCTATGCCAATTGATATTATGAATCAGTCAATTATAAGGGATCTTACGAGACAGGGGAATATAGTCATTGCGGCAGGAGGAGGAGGAGTTCCGGTTTATCTCGATGAAAAGAATGATGTCAGGCCTGCTGAAGCTGTAATAGACAAGGATATGGCGTCATCGCTCCTTGCCACACTCATTGGAGCGGATGAATTCTATATCCTTACAGATGTGCCGTATATCTACATCAACTATAAAAAGCCCGACCAGGAGATCAGGGAATTCCTCAATTATGCTGATGCCCTCAGGTATCTTAACGAAGGACAGTTTTCAAAAGGAAGTATGGCTCCGAAGATCCAGGCATGCCTGAACTTCATCAAACAGGGAGGTGCTAAAAGCGTTATCACTGAGGCATTCAAGCTTGCTGATAAGAAATACGGCTCGAAGATCACCATGGAGTACGAAGATGAAAGGCGATAGGCATCGGGCCTCAGGCATCAGGAAGAAAACCCGACGCCTGATGCCGGATGCCTGATGCCTCTTTTTTATATATTTGCATCTTTAATTATTGACTTTAAGTACTCTGGGTACTTCAGGCAATCCAAACTTATATATCATGAAAATAGACCTTCACAACAGACACTTTCTTAAGTTGTTAGACTTTTCTCCGGAAGAAATAACCTATCTTCTCGATCTGGCTGCAGAACTTAAAAAGGCGAAAAAAACAGGAAAGGAAAAACAATACCTGAAAGGAAAGAATATAGCACTTATATTTGAAAAATCATCAACACGCACAAGATGTTCCTTCGAAGTAGCTGCCTATGACCAGGGAGCGAATGTCACTTACCTCGGACCGAGCGGTTCTCAGATAGGTTACAAGGAATCGATGAAGGACACTGCCCGCGTACTTGGAAGGATGTATGATGGCATCGAATACCGTGGTTATGGCCAGAAGATTGTCGAGGAGCTTGCAGAATTTGCCGGTGTTCCTGTCTGGAACGGTCTTACAAATGAATTCCATCCCACACAGATTCTCGCCGACTTTCTTACGATGAAGGAACATTCGGCAGAAGCCCCTGAATAAGATGGTTTTCTGCTATCTCGGCGATGCAAGGTACAACATGGGCAATTCGCTTATGGTCGGCTCGGCGAAGATGGGTATCGACTTCAGGATTGCAGCGCCGAAAGAGTGCCAGCCATCGGCCGAACTTGTTGAGAGATGCAAAGCGGTGGCAGCCGAAACGGGAGCAAAGATCACCATTACGGATAATGTCGATGAAGCCGTAAAGGGAGCTGATTTTCTTTATACCGATGTATGGGTGTCGATGGGTGAGCCTGATGCAGTATGGCAAGAAAGGATAGAGCTTCTGCGTCCTTACCAGGTAAATATGTCAGTCATCAGGAAAACAGGGAATCCCGATGTAAAATTCCTGCATTGCCTTCCTGCATTTCACAACCGGGAGACGAAAGTGGGAGAGGAGATCTACAGAAAGTTCAGCCTCGATGGTATTGAAGTAACTGAAGATGTCTTCGAATCAAAGCATTCGATTGTTTTCGACGAAGCTGAAAACAGGCTTCATACTATAAAAGCTGTGATGGTGGCAACGCTGGGCGACTAAAGCTGCGAGCTGTTAAGCTATCCACTCCTTTACGAAGTAGAATGTCATTATGAAGGAGGCAGCAAGCTTAAGTCCCACTCCGGTAAGGAATCCAAGCAGGCTTCCGAATCCTGCCCTGAAAGCATATTTCAGATCATCCTTGAAGATAAGCTCACCTACAACGGCTCCGATCAGAGGACCTATTATTATACCGGCAGGACCAAGAAAAAATCCTACAATAAGTCCCACAGTAGCACCCCTCGCTCCGTATTTTGATCCGCCGAATTTTCTTGTTCCCCAGACAGGAACAATATAATCCAGAATAGTGACGACGACGGTGACAGCTCCAAGGACAATCAGGATAGTGTTTGAGAAATCTCCGAACTTGCTGATATGAAGACAGATAAGACCAAGAAAGCTCAAGGGAGGTCCGGGTAATACAGGTGCCAGGCATCCGATTATACCAACAATCATCAGTATAATCCCTATTATAAGGAGTATATAATCTGTCATCAGAATCTTTATTCAGCCAGGTGTGGCTATTGCCGGCTATTTTTTCCCAAGATCGTCAAAATCAATGTCTGTAAATTCTCCTGTCGAAGGAGTCTCACTGATTTCAACGCTCTTTTCGTCAGGTGATGGATTGGAAGGCTTTATATCGCCCTTGCCATTTCCGATATAGGCAACTGTCTCTTTCAATCCTTCCGTAAATTTTTCAAAATCTTCTTTATACAAAAAGATCTTATGCTTTTCATAAAATACCTTACCTTCCTTTCCCAGGCGCTTCTTACTTTCAGTAATAGTAAGATAATAATCTTCTTTTCTTGTGGCCTTCACATCGAAGAAATAGGTTCTTTTCCCGGCCCGAACAACCCTGGTGAAAATCTCCTCCTTCTGATTTTTCTCCTCACCAGAGTTTACAACATCAATTATTCCGGTTTCTTCTTCCATCGCTAAGTCAGTTAATGTTAGGGTTTTAATTTGTATTGTCAAATGTAATAATATTTTTTTCAAATCAAAATAGGCTCACCGTGCGGCCGGAATTTTTGAAAAGCAGCTTTGACAGTAAAGGAAAAAGAGTATTTTTGCACCGGTAAAAACTTGAGGTTCTTTACAGATGATAAGCAGAAGATTATTACGCATTAAGGCACTGATGATCCTCTATGCTTTTAACCGCAGGGAAGATGATGACCTGGTGAAAGCCGAAAAGGAACTGATGTTCAGCATAGGAAAAACCTATGATCTGTATCACTATCTGATGCTGCTTGTTATTGAGATTGCTGATACAGCTGCCGACAAGATCGGGCAGGCCCTCCTCAAGAAGATACCCTCGCACGAAGACCTGAATCCAAACCGCAGGTTCCTGGATAATGCCGTCATTTCGCAGCTCCGGAACAATATTCCGTTTAACAAGTATATTTCCGCTTCGAAGCTTTCATGGGCAAACTATCAGCATATTCCCCGTCTTCTCTATAACAATATGCTGACATGGGAGCCCTATATCCAGTACATGAAATCGGATGAGAATGGTTACCAGACTGACAGGAAATTCATTATCAGTCTGATAACTGATTTTTTCGCAAACTCGGAAGACTTGCTCAACTGCCTCGAGGAGCAGAGCATCTACTGGAACGATGATATGGAGTATGTACTCCTGATGGTTGAAAAAACGATTAAAAAATTCAAAGCCGATTCAAGCGAAAAAGTCCAGCTTATGCCGTTGTTTAAAAATGATGAAGACGAGGATTTTGTAAAAATACTTTTCAGGAAAGCCGTACTTAATGCTGAACAAAACTCCGAGCTTATCGACAGGAATACCACAAACTGGGAAGTTGAACGCATAGCACTGATGGATATTCTCGTGATGCAGCTGGCTGTGACCGAGGTGATCGAATTTCCTGAAATACCTGTTAAAGTGACTCTTAACGAATACATCGAAATAGCCAAGTATTATTGTACATCAAAAAGCAGTACATTTGTCAACGGTATCCTCGATAACATTGTAAAGGAGATCCGTGAAAAAGGTCTCTTCAAAAAGTCCGGAAGAGGATTGCTGGGAGAGAGCGGCGAAAACAACAAAAAATGATTCATTTTTCTGATATGAGAAAAGGACTGGCAATAAATCTGATTCTGATCCTGGTTCTGGCTGCGGGCTGCACAGGCAGGAATGGAGGTGGAAAAGGATCATCAAACTTGCAGCCGGAGATACCGGTAAAGCTATTCTGAGCTTCGCGGCGCTGGAACATGATTTCGGAAAGATCAATGAGGGTGAGAAGGTGGGATGTATCTTTTCTTTCACAAACACAGGTACCGCGGACCTTCTCATAAACAATGCAACAACAAGCTGCGGATGCACTGTATCAAAATATGACAGGAAACCGATTGCCCCGGGCTCATCAGGATCGATAGAAGTTGTCTTTGATGCTGCAGGGAGGAACGGGATGCAGACGAAAACGATTACAGTTCAGTCAAATGCAGTTACTCCGGTGCTGCTGCTTCAAATAAAAGCCGAAGTCATGCCTGCGGCTAAATAATTATTAATAAATCACTAATCACTAATCACTAATAACTATGACCCATTTCGCTTATTTATTGTTGCAGACACAGCCGGCACGGTCCGGCGCGACCCAGGGTGGCAATATGACCATGAGTTTCGTAATGCTTCTCGGTGTATTTGTTGTATTCTACTTCTTTTTTATAAGACCTCAGATGAAAAAGCAGAAGGAGGCGACCAATTTCAGGAACTCCCTCAAAAAAGGTGATAAGGTTATCTCCAATGGAGGGATATATGGCAGAATAATCGAGGTAAAGGATAATTATGTCATGCTGGATGTTGGTGGAGATGTCAAGCTGAAGGTAGACAAGAGCGCCCTGATGAAGGATCCTACTACTGACGAACCAGCCAAATCATAATTTCCGGATACCAGATGGAAAAGAAGGATGTAATACGGACAGGGAATCCTTCGGGAAAGGGATTGAACCGTGTAAACAGGAATATCCTTATATTCCTGTTTTTTCTCCTGCTCTCCTTTGTCTTCTGGTATCTCAACTCCCTCTCGAAGGAAATCGATACAACTCTCAGGTACCCGGTTTCATATGCCAATATTCCTGGTGAAAATGCGCCGGAAGGAATACTTCCCTCAAGGCTCAACCTTATGTTTAAAGGACATGGTTATTCGATCCTGCGCCTTAAGCTCTCAGGTAACCGGCATCCTGTTGTGATTGATTTTTCAGAAGTAAACTACAAGCACGATCAGACAAGCGATTATTATATCATTACAGCTCCCCTGATCACAAGTTTCAATGTCCAGCTGATGTCTGAGTGCAAGATCACTTCCATCAAACCCGACACTATATTCTTTTCGCTGAAATAAAAGGCACAGTGGCGTAAAGGTTCACTGACGCAAATAAAACGAAATGTCTCATTAATATGGGCAAAGTCGGCAAACCGCTAATGAAGCTTGGTATCACGGGAGGCATTGGCAGCGGAAAAACTTCCGTCTGCAGGGTGTTCAATATCCTTGGAATACCCGTCTTCTCAGCTGATCCTGAAGCCCAGTATATAATGAACAACGATGAAAGTATCATCCGGGGGATAAATGATATAGCAGGCAAAAACCTTTACCCTGCATGGCAGGCTTGATCGCATGAAGCTCGCATCACTTATATTCAATGATCCTGAAGTCTTGATGAAAGTCAACTCACTTGTGCATCCTGTTGTTTTCGAGAATTTCAACCGCTGGGCCGTGACACAGAATACTCCTTATGTGATTATGGAAGCTGCTATTCTTTTTGAAAGCGGAGCATCAAATCTTGTCGACAGGGTCGCAACAGTCTATGCCCCTGTAGAAGAACGTATCGCAAGGGTTACGAAAAGGAACAGGCTTTCCAGGGAACAGGTGATGGACAGGATCAGAAACCAGATGGATGATGAGACAAGGATAAAAATGTCGGACTATGTTATCAATAATTCCGAAAATGAAATGATCATCCCTGTTATACTTAAGATACATGAGGACTTGCTTAATCACTTAAATTCCTGATATTGAATCATGGGAGGATTTGGAAAATGGCTGGGCGGAGGTCTTGGGTTTCGTAATGGGAGGTCCCATCGGAGCTCTTCTTGGATTCCTTGTCGGATCTATGGTCGACAGTACCAACAGTTACTTCCACAAGCTATACTTCAGGTAACCAGGACAACCACACCGGGAGCATTTGGGGTAAGCCTGCTTGTTCTGATTGCTGCTGTAATGAAAGCCGACGGCAAAGTGGTGAAATCAGAGCTTGATTATGTAAAACAGTTCTTTATCAGGCAGTTCGGAAATGATTCCGCTGCTGAGGCAACAGTGATGCTCAGAGATCTGCTTAAAAAGGACATTCCGGTCAGGGATGTCTGTCAGCAGATAAGCAGGAACATGGATTATTCATCCAGGCTGCAGCTGCTGCACCTCCTTTTCAATGTCTCCTTGGCTGACGGACATCCAAATCCTGTCTGAAATTAACCTGATTGAGAAGATTTCCGGATACCTGGGCATATCGTCCACCGATTTCATGTCAATAAAAAATATGTTCGTTCCTGAAACGGATTCTTCCTACAAGATTCTTGAAATTGAACGCATCGGCTACAGATGAGGAAGTCAAGAAAGCTTACAGGAGAATGGCAATGAAATATCATCCTGATAAAGTTAGCCATCTTGGTGAAGATTTAAAAAAGCCGCTGATGAAAAATTCAAGAAGGTCAACGAAGCTTATGAAAAAATAAAGAAAGAGAGAAATATGCCCTGAATTTCAGAAAAAAATGAGCTTATAATTTATAAATAATCGATACAAAAACTAACTTTGCATTCAAAACTTATACAATGGTATTAAAAGATATATTGGCTATTTCAGGTGAACCGGGACTTTTCAAATTCATTGCCCAGGGAAAAAATGCAATTATTGTTGAACATCTCGAAACGAAGAAAAGAAGCAGCGCTTTTGGCTCAGCCAAGGTAAGCTCTCTGGAGGAGATATCAGTATTTACCGAAAAGGAAGATATGCCTCTGGGGAAAGTATTCGACCTTATCTTTGATAAGGAAAAAGGAGGTCCTGCAATCGATTATAAATCAGATCCTGAAAAGCTTAAAGCATACATGCATTGAGGTCTTCCCGAATATGATAAGGATAAAGTCTACGTCAGTGATATTAAGAAAGTTAGTCCACTGGTATAATATCCTTCATACTCTTAACCTGCTGGTAAAGGAGGAACCTGAAAAACCTGCAGAAGAACCCGAAGCTGAAAAAGCAGAAGCAACAAAGGAAGAAAAGCCAAAAAAAGAACCGGCACCGAAGAAGGAAAAAGCAGCCGGAAAAGGGTGAATCTGCTCCGAAAAAAAAGCCGGCAAAACCCAAGGAAAAATAAGAGATCTGATACTGTTATGAATTTTGGCGGTGCAGAAGTCGTTTATGATTATGCCGGATCAGGCATTATCATTGTTCCTGTGCCATATGACGACACCAGCACATGGATGAAGGGTTCCGACAAAGGACCTGATGCAATCATGGAAGCATCGGTGAATCTCGAGTTCTATGATGTGGAAACCGCCACCGAGGTTCATAGAAAAGGCATTCATACAATCGCTCCTGTTGTTGAAAAGAGCACACCCGATGCATTGGTCAGTGCAGTCCATCAAAAGATATTACAGCTCCTGGGCGAAAAGAAATTTCCTGTCACAGTGGGAGGAAATCATACAGTAAGCATTGGAGTCAATAAAAGCATTTTCGGAAAAATACAGTGATTTTTCAGTTTTACAGCTTGATGCTCATTCCGATCTGAGACAGGAATATGAGGGGTCACGGCTTAACCATGCATGCGCGATGGCCAGGTGCAGGGAATTTGCTCCTTTTGTGCAGGTCGGCATCCGCAGTGTGTCGGTAGAAGAATTGCCTTATATCGAAAAGGACAGGATCTTTTATTCGCATGAGCTTTATTATAACAAGAAGCTATATAATAAGGCAATTGAAAAACTGACCGAAAATGTTTATGTGACTATCGATCTTGATGTTTTTGATCCCGCATTAATGCCATCGACCGGAACTCCTGAGCCAGGCGGACCAGATTATTTCGAATTGATGCATTTTCTGAGGGATGTGGCGGCGAAAAGAAAATATTGTCGGATTCGATGTTGTCGAACTATGCCCGTCACCGGTAAATAAATATCCTGATTTCGTTGCTGCGAAAGTGATTTACCAGCTGCTGAGCTATATATTTGCAGATAAACACCGATCCCTCTTGGAAGAGGGGCAATGCTTAATTACTGATAAATAGTCCTGTTTGCTTCAGCAGGGGGGGGCTGGGTGAGTGTATTCATTCTTCTTAGCCTCTTCCCAGATCACATTCATTTCATCGAGACTCATGCTGTGAAGCGACCTCCCCTTTTTCATGGTCTCATTCTCAAGGTAATTGAACCTCTTGATGAATTTCCTGTTAGTCTTCTCAAGTGCAGCCTCCGGATCGATGCCGTAAAGCCTCGAAGCATTGATCAGCGAAAACATGACATCACCGAGCTCTGATTCAATTTCTTCTCTGTTGTTTTCATCGACTTCTTTCTTCAGTTCTATTATCTCCTCGATAACCTTGTCCCAGATCTGTTCACGCTTTTCCCAGTCAAATCCCACACCCCTGACCTTTTCCTGTATCCTGTTTGCCTTTACAATGGCTGGCATGGAGGAGGGAACTCCTGAAAGCACCGGCTTGTAGCCATTATTCTCCTTTATCTTAAGGTGTTCCCAGTTCTTTTCAACTTCAGAAGCTCCGGATACTTTTACATCTCCAAAAACATGGGGATGCCTGTAAACCAGCTTTTCATTGATACCTTTCAGAACATCGGCCATGTCGAACAGATTCTTTTCCGAGCCTATCTTCGCATAGAAGACAAGATGAAGCATCAGGTCACCGAGCTCATTTCTGATTCCTTCGTCGTTTTTCGAGATAACCGCCTCTGCAAGCTCATAGGTCTCTTCGATGGTAAGCTTGCGGAGGCTTTCGTTGGTTTGCTTCATATCCCACGGACATGTCGCCCTTAGCTTATCCATTATATCCAGGAGCTTCACAAACTCCTCGGCGCTTCTTTTCTTGTCGTTCATCGTTAATTGTATTTAAAAAAGGCGGTTGGGAGAGGCTGGCTTTACCCTGACTTCGATCCGCAGCACCGATCCCACATTCAGGTCGAGCAATTCAGCAACATTTGCTCCATTTATCGATATCTCAAGGAGATCGAGCGAGTTGAATCTTGCCAGCATTTCACCCACAGGTACGTCGCTGTACTTTTCAAGGATATGGTCCGTGTAATTCTTGTTGCTCTGAATGAGAATCCGGTACTCTTTCCCTTCGAAAACCCTGTGAAATACTTCCCTTGTTATATTCGAGATCGCATTGCCATATGAGTCAATAAAAATAATGCTGCCGATAATAACATCCTTTTCTATTGTTGCCCTGAGCGGGATCATTTCGCTGATGTTCTTCAGCGGCTTGCCAAGCTCCGACAGCTTCCTGCCCCTGAAAAGGTCCGATGCAGCCCTGGCAAATATATCCAGTTCATCTGAACTCTCACTGTGATCTATCTTCACAACCTCATCAGGGTCGGCGTTAAGTATAAGATTGAAAATTCCATTATCGGTGCCTATGAAGAAATGCTCCCTGGCTTTTACGATAAGATACTCCTGTCCCCTGACAGCTTCGGAATGAACACAGATGATATGAATTGTACCTTTCGGATAATTCCCATAGGTGTTTCTGATCACGAATGATGCATGTGATATGTTGAATGCTGGTATTCCGACAGCATTGTCAATTATGGTTGCCTCGGGACACAGGCTGCAAAGCTTCCCCTTGATAATGCCATGGTATATGTCATCGGGCTTCCATTCTGTTGTAAGTGTTATTACCGGCATAGGGAAAAAACTTACGGCAAAGATAATCTTCTAAAGAAAAATAAACTTACTTTGTAACTCTCCGTAGCTTAATTTTATGAACTTTCAGAGGCTTTGCAGTTAATAATGGTACTGGGCAGTCGGGGTAAAAGAGGTTGAACTTCAATGACAGAGATAGTTATTTTTCTTGAGGATATTGATCCTGTCGACTTGTTTGGCATAAATAATTCACTGCTCGACAAAATCCGAGGGTTTTTTCCGAAGCTGAAGATCCTGTCACGGGGTAATGAATTAAAATGCATGGGAGAAGAATCCGAAATCACCATTTTTGCTGAAAAGTTCAACGAGCCTTGTCGAGTATTACAGGAAATTCAACCATCATCGAGGAACAGGACCTTGAGAAATACCTGTTCGATGCCGACCATATGAAATCTGTCTCGAATGGTGAATTTGAACAGGTCCTGGTATTCGGTACAAGCGGCAAGCCGGTCAGAGCCCGCACCGTCAACCAGCTTGCACTGGTGAATGATTACAGGACAAACGACCTTGTTATTGCTGAAGGCCCTGCCGGAACTGGCAAGACATATACTTCCATTGCTTTGGCAGTCAGGGCATTAAAGGAAAGAGAAGTAAAGAAGATAATACTTACAAGGCCTGCCGTAGAAGCGGGGGAAAGACTGGGCTTCCTTCCCGGTGACATGAAGGATAAGCTCGATCCGTACCTTCAGCCCCTTTATGATGCTCTTCACGACATGCTTCCATTCAAGAAACTTGAGACATGGGTCGAGGATGGGACAATACAGATTGCTCCCCTTGCTTTCATGAGAGGCAGAACTCTTGAGAATGCCTTCGTCATCCTCGATGAAGCTCAGAATGCCACTATCAGTCAGCTGAAAATGTTCCTTACAAGAATGGGTGTCAATTCCAAGTTCATCATGACCGGGGACAGCACACAGATCGACCTTCCAAGAAGAAACGAGTCGGGACTTCTGCAGGCAATGAGGATATTGTCGGGGATCGAAGGGGTTTCAATAATAAAATTCGATGAGAGGGATATAGTGCGGCATAAGCTTGTAAAGAAAATAGTGAAGGCTTATGAGGATGAAGAAAAAACACTGAAAAATACAGAGAAATAAAATTTCCATGGCAGAAACAATCGTGAATTCAGATTTCAGTTTCCCTGGTCAGAAAAGCATCTACAAGGGAAAAGTGAGGGATGTTTACAATATTGATGACAAGTATCTCCTTATGGTCGTTTCCGACAGGATATCGGCATTCGACGTCGTTTTGCCCAGAGGCATTCCATATAAAGGCCAGGTGCTGAACCAGATCGCCGCCAAGTTCCTCGATGCGACAAGCGATATCGTGCCTAACTGGAAGATCGCCACGCCTGATCCGACAGTTACAATTGGGCGCATATGCAAACCATATCCTCTTGAGATGATTGTAAGGGCCTACCTGACAGGCAGCTCATGGCGCACCTACAAGGCTGGAGCAAGGGAGATTTGCGGAATCCCTCTGCCCGAAGGAATGAAGGAACACCAGCGCTTCCCGCATCCTATAATTACTCCGACTACAAAGGCTGAACAAGGCAAGCACGATGCCGACATCTCACGAGATGAGATAATCAGGCAGGGACTGATCCCTGAAGATGAGTACAATCTGATCGAAAAATATACAATGGATGTCTTTATGCGCGGATCAGAGATTGCCGCACAGCATGGCCTGATTCTTGTTGATACCAAATATGAGTTTGGCAATATGGACGGGAAGATATACCTGATCGACGAGATCAACACTCCTGATTCTTCGCGTTATTTTTATGCTGATGGATACCAGGAACGATTCGACAAGGGACTTCCGCAGAAGCAGCTGTCAAAGGAATTCGTTCGCGAATGGCTCATGGCTAATGGATTCCAGGGTCAGCAAGGTCAGAAAGTGCCTGAGATGACAGATCAGTTTGTGAATGAGGTTTCGGAAAGATATATTGAGCTGTATGAAAACATTACCGGTGAGAAATTCATAAAAGCTGAATATAACTGATATAAAGGAAAGAATAGAAAGGAATTGCCTGAATTTTCTGGCAACTTTATAAACAAGACATAAATGAATATTTACAATATATTTAAGGGATCCGTGGCATTGCTGTTGCTCCTTTTTGTCATGAATCCCCTTGTGTCGCAGGTTCCTGTGGAAAGATCCAGGGACAAGGTAATCATCTCGGGTACACCCTATTATGTGCATGTAGTTAAAAAAGGAGAGACAGCTTATTCAATCTCAAAAGCTTACGCGATTACTGTTGAGGAGCTTAATAAGGAGAATCCTCCGGCTGTGTATGGCATAAAGGAGGGACAGGCTTTGAGAATACCTGTCAGGGAAATAGTACAGGATGATACAGCCTGTAACTGAACCTTCCCCTGTCAGGCGCGACGAGACCAGGTATATATATCATAGGCTTCAGCCTGGAGAAACAATCTACTATCTTTCGAAACTATATGGTGTCTCCGAAAATGAGATTATAGCCAGCAATCCCGGCAGGGAAATCTCGAGGCTTCCGGTAAACGCAGAGATAGCAGTGCCCAGGAGGGAGTTCATGACGGAAAGAGTTGAGTTTGCCGCGCAGGATTCAGATTATATCTTCCATCAGGTAATAAAAGGTGAATCACTTGCTTCAATAGCCGAGCAATATGGCCTTACTGTAAAAGAGCTGCGGAAGGAAAACAGGAATGTCAGGTTCCCTCAGGTTGGTGATTATCTAAGGATCCCGGTCCCAAAGAAGCCAGTCGAACAGGTTATTGTCGCTCAGTTGGCAGATACTCTGAAACCTGCTGAGGGAGAGGTTCCGGTGCTTTGGCCTCGTCCGGCCGGATACACTCCGGTTAACAACCTCAGCGGATCATTCGATGTGGCCGTTTTACTGCCTTTCTACATACATGAAAATGCAGCCAGGACAGACATCGACTCTTCGAAAATTGTAAAGGGGAAAGCCCATAGAATGATCAAGCGTAACTACGACTGGATCTATCCCGGAACACTTGGATTTCTCGAAATGTACCAGGGAATGTTGCTGGCCGCTGACACACTCCGCTCACTTGGGCTTGATATAACCCTTCATGTATATGATATTAAATCAGATACTCTTGAGCTGACAAAGCTTATCAATAGAGGTACTCTTGCAGAAATGGACCTCATAATAGGACCGGTCTATTCTCATAACCTGGCAATCATGACAGCCTATGCAAAACCTCTGGGTATCCCTGTTGTTTCACCCGTTCCATTATTCAGTAATTCGGCTATAATTAATAATCCCAACCTCTTCATAGCAAATGCAACCCTTGATGTTGCACAGAACCTGATAGCAAAAAAAACTGGAGAGTACTTCGACAATAACATCGTATTCCTTCATTCCGATACGACAGGAGCAGATCAGGATGTGATCAATTTCAGGCAAAAGATCTTGACCGAGCTGAGCAACAGGCTGCCCTATGAGGAGATCCTGTTCAAGGAGTTCGTTTTCTATAACAGGTCGGCATTCAACAACGACTCCATCAACAGGTTGAGTCATGCCCTCTCCAGGGACCTGAACAACACTATTATAATCGCTTCTGAAGAGCCTCCGGTGATCAGCGAAACACTTCAGGAAATTCACAGCCTTTCGAAGAATTACCCTGTTAAGGTTTTCGGCTATCCTGCAATGAGGACGCTGGATAACCTTGACCTGAAGTACCTTTTCGAGCTCGACATCATGATGTTTTCTCCGTACTGGATCGATTACTCAAAGAGAGATGTGAAGAAGTTCACGGCAGACTATCATCAGAAATTCCTGACGGAACCTTCTGAAATGAGCTATGCCTGGATGGGTTTCGACCTTACATATTACTTCATCAGCGGACTGGCGATACATGGGAATGATTTTAAATCTCACCCGGAAATCCATTATCCTGACCTTCTTCAGACACAATTCGATTTTCAAAGAAAAACCATTAATGACGGTTTTGAGAACCAGAAACTGTACACGTTGAAATTCAACAAAGACTATGAGGTACTGCTTATGCCGGACGTTATTCAGGGACAATAATATTTTGACAATCACTTAATATTTGCAATAAAAATTCCTTCTGTTAATAAAAATTAACAATCGGGAATAAATACTCCCGAACTATTGTCTATAAGTTGTACATAATGAAAGGATCGTACAGGCAGGCCGAAGACAGCGAACTGATAAGTGCTTCAATAGCAGGAGACAAGCTGGCTTTTGGTGAGATCATGGAGCGTTACCGGAGAATGGTTGCGCGAACTGTCAAAGGAATGCTTGGAGATTCAGTTTATGCAGAGGACATAGGACAGGAGGTATTCATTAAACTTTACAATTCCCTGTCTGAGTTCAGAGGTGAGGCAAAATTGTCGACGTATATTCAGAAAATAGCAATTAACCTTACACTGAATGAAATAAAAAGAAGGAAAAGATTCTTTTCAATGTTCTCCCAGAAAGGGAACAGCGAAATGCACGAAATTGAAATTGCGGATTTTGACAGTGAGGAAAAAAGAGATGCTGCCGAATTAGTGAACAAGGCTTTGATGGGACTGGAACCCAAGTTCAGAATAGTGGTGGCAATGAGGATGCTGCAGGGCTATTCGACAAAAGAAACTGCAGAAATACTGGAACTGCCGCTGGGAACTGTCCTCTCAAGACTGTCAAGAGCTCAGGAACAATTAAAGAATATACTGAAAAATTTGTAGACATATGAAACCTTCAGAACTGAAAAGTCTTATTATCGGATCACTGGATGAAAAAACTGATCCCCGGGCTGCCGCAAGGAAGCTGGAGGAGGAAGGTATCTCCTTTGATTTCAGTGACGGATTCAACAACAGGGTGATTGACAGAATCTTCTCAGCACCTGAAGCTGTTGTCCGCGAAATCGAATTTGTCAGATCGATGCGCTTTGTATTCAATCGCGTAGCGCTTACCGGAGTGGCCGCAATAATCCTTCTCCTTGTATCACTCTTCCTGGCGGAAGGTTCCCTGTCATTTAATTCATTCCTTGGCATCGGTAATAGCAATGATGAGGGTATTGTCTATTTGCTGACCGGCAACTAATTCAGATATCATGAAAACAAAACCAATACTGCTTGTAATCATAACCCTGATCATAGGATTTGTTCTCGGTATGCTGACATCTGCACAGATAAGGTACCATAAACTTAAGCCAGTCAGGTTCTATTACTCCGGAGAACGCTTTATGGAAGGATTCTATAAGACCATCGAACCTGACGAGAAGCAAAAAGCAGAGATTGATAAGATACTTGAGAAATACGCTAAAATAAACGGCGGACTCCAGTCAGATTTCAGAAAACAGCTCGATTCAAATATGAAGGAGTTCAGAAAAGAAATAGATTCCAGGCTCACAAAAGAACAGCTTGCAAGATTAAAGGAGATGGATGAACGCCGCCAGGAAATGATCCGGCAGGGCAGAAGGGACCGTGATTCTTCAGGCAGCAATGACGACGGACGCTTTGACAGGAACGGGCGAAGGTTTCCTGATGACAGGCGTATGCGGCCGGGAGATGCACATATGCCTCCACCACCTCCTCCTCCCGATTCAACCTTGTCACCCGATCGCAAATAAAATATAGTCGAGCAGGATCGACAGATCATCATTATTTACTCCCAGCGAGACCAGCAAATTCCTGTCATCGGAAAAGATCGACATGAACTGCTCTTTATTTATCTCACCGATTATTATACTTTGCTTGTAAAGGTCGATAGCCTCTTTTTTCCTTCCCTGACAGAGCGCCAGATGCCCCATGTTGATCAGATCGTGTGCATGTCAGCTTTCCGGCAGATAGTCTTTCATAGTATTTTGCCGATTCATCGAATTTCCCAAGAGCAAAATAACAGTATGCTATCGGCCTCAGGATCTTAAGATTGCCCGGATCATTATACTCGACCCTGAAATAATAGTTCAGGGCTTTTTCATATTCTTTCAGATCGAGGTAACAGTGCGCTGTCATTATTGCAGTATGCAGATTATCAGGCTCCATGCCGGCGGCATCCAGATAGTACTTCAGGGCTTCATCATACCTGCCAAGCCTCCTCAGACATAGTCCTGTCTTTTTCAGGGTCCATACTTTCCTGTCGATCAGCTCTGCCCTTCTGTAATACTTTACGGCTTCCTCATAGTTGTCCGTCTCCTGGCAGCAATAACCCATCTTCTCGTACAACTGGGCATCATCCGGCTTAACTGATGTCTGCTTCATATAGAGAGACAGGGCATCATCATAAAAGTCCTTGCTGAAAAAATAATCGGCAAGTCCCGCCTCAGCTTCGGCTGCATTGCAGGAAAGCCTGAAGAACTCGGAGTTGTAAATATCCAGCTTGCCTGTGAAGATGTCCTCAAATTCTTTCCTGTAGGGCGACAACTTGAAGAATCTGTAAATATCCTGCAGGTACTGTGTCACGTTTGTCCTGAATTTCTTGTTGGGATCGGTCATCGACTCTTCATCATTGAGTTGCTCGAGACCCTCAAGCTCCATCCGGAATACCTTGAGCATCATGCTTTTCTGTGCAGATGGAAGATACTTCAGGTTCAGTATCAGCGAATATTTGTCGGAATTGCAGATAAATGGCGTTTTGTACATCGCCTCAGCCATCTCATTGGTCCCCGGACCGAGCACCTCATCCCTGAAGATCTCATCGACAACTTCATGGTCGGGATAAAATGGGACGAACCAGTTCTGGAAATCCTTGAAAAAATCAAAATGCTTGAGGTTGGCAAAAGCTGACATATAGACATCAGCACCTTCCATCTGAAGCTTTGTCAGCTCCTCCATTGTCTTGAAGATCTCTTCCGAATCATTGAACATGGCACTCCAGTCAGGATTCTTTCCTTCGTTCTTTTCATTGGGAAGAATATTGTCAAGATCGAGCTTCTCTTCAATTCTGGGTCTCAGCTTTGCTACCTGAGGCAGAATCTCATCATGCAACTTCCTGCTCAGCTTCTCAGTCTCACGCGACCTTATGATTTGCAGGACAATTATCCGGCAATGCTCTCTGAACACTGAATTCCTGGCCATTTCACCAATGCGGGAGCTGATTTCCGGGTATAGCAGAACCCTGCCATTATAATAATGGAGATTCAGAATAAGTCCGGAAAGCGCTCTCTCCATAACCTGGTCCTGCCCGGATTTATAAATATCTACCAGGTGGACAAGCTTCTCAGTCTGCCAGCACCTGAAAGAACTAAGCATTATGGCGGTCGTGAAGATGCATGATTCATACCACCTGAATTTTCCTGAATTCAGGATGATGTTAACCAGGCTCCCTTCAGCTTCCCCATAATAGTCGGTGAGCCATAAGTGATTAAAGATGTTTTTTATAAGCTGCCTGTGCTTCTTTGACATCTCTGATTCGGGATCAGGATTTATTTCATTGCTGAGCCTGAGCCACTCGTCGAGCTCGGACTTGAACATAAGATCGTCCACAGTCTCCACAATGGTTTTGCCAGTCAGTCTTTGTTCCTTTTCTGCCTGCTGCTTCACCCAGTAGGTGTTCCACCCTGAATTATGTGACAATATGTCTTGTCTGACCTTGTCGGAGAGCTCCAGTATCGATTGGATGAGCTTGATATAGACTTTATTCCTTTCAGGATCATTGATCCCTTCAATGGTATACGAGACCATGTTCCTGTAGGTCATTACCATATCGTTATACTCATCCCGGAGTTGCCCGGCTGTTGCTGTGGTAATCATATCAGACAGGATATCAAGACTTTGCTTGATCTTCCGTTCCTTTACGAGAGTGCAAACCTGTTTATGCTGCTGTATCGTTTTCTTAATATCCATTGATTTTCATGTATGTCTGTCACAGATGACAAATTATCACCTGATCATGTTCAATTTGTATACTGCAACAATCAGGCCGATGATAATTGCAGTCATTCAGAAATTGAATCCTATGCTAAGGTAACCTTTGAGGTTGCTGAAATAGTCATTGTAAGGATCATGGCCATACATGATCCCGACCTTTATGGGTCCTAATATTGTCATATATCCTGCTCCCAGTCCGAATCCGGCAAGGAGGTTGATATCCGTCATTCATGTAGATACTCTGTGCTGCGAAAATATCTGTCCCTCAGGTTGAGATGAAAATCATTGAATGCTTCGACATCGATTTCAATTCCCGCTCCGGCTGCTCTTTTTACCGTCAGCTCCGAAGTATGAAAACCGGTCATCGCGATCGACCTGTTGCTTATTGACTGTAATCCTCCAAGCAGGTAGAAATTATTCTGTGTTACTGCCGAATCACACCGGCTTAAATAAACTGCATCGGCATGAACTGAAAATGTCACTCTTTTGCCTCTGGAGAAATATTGTCTGAAACCACCTTTCAATGAATAAATACCTGTCGAAGCTGAAATCCCCTGTATTCCCGATGTCATAATTTGACTTTTCAGTGTCTGTCCTGATGCTTGCTGAAATCAGTCTGGAAGTGCTTCCCGAGAGATCAAAGATTGTTCCTTTGTTTGGGAAGTGCTTAGTATCCAGTGTGTTAATGCCATAATGGATCGATGGCTTAATATAATTGTAAGAAATATTGTCGAGACCGGATTCCGAAACATATCTGGGAGTCAGGGTCAGGTATTCATAAATTCCTGAAACACTGAACATCTGGTTAAGACCGATCCTCCTCGCAAAGTTGAGACCGGCACTCAAATTTCCACAGGTCAACGTTTCCTGTTTCATTATGAATGTGGAGAACCGGAACAGGTGTCTTATCGAAGTATAAATTGACAGACATGCTGTATGCCTGCTTCCCATCCAAGGTACTGAAGGAAAAGTGCTCTGCACCCTGGGATATTTGCCCAGGAATGTGTTGATATTAAGTACTGTTCCCGGGAAAATGAAGTTCTTGGATGAAAAGGCCAGCAGACACTCCGGCGTCTATTGCATTGTCATAATGCAGGGACCATATAGCATCGCAGTTGGTTTTTCGATGCATTCAATTTCAAGCATCGAGTGAGTCATTTCCTGGCACGATGCGATACTTGACCTTTTCAAACCAGTTCTTGCCATAGAGCAGGTTCTATCTTTTCCAGCATCATATATTGGTTAACGGAATCACCACTGTAAACGTCAAGTATACCATTGATCTGCCTGTCAGTGTATTTTTGATTGCCTTTGATATCAATGCGGTCGAAAGTGTAATAATCCTTGTCAAGGATATCCGCAAGCGGCTTCTGGGGTCCGAATTTATCGAGAGAGTCAGCCAGTCTGATGAACTTTTCCCTCAACGGAACAGCCGCAAGATATCCCCTGTGGTAAATCGAGTCGACCCTGCTGAAATCCATCGAGGAGAAACCTTTCAGGTCAGGCACTATCAGGTAATCGGCAAGTTTTTTCTGCTGCTCATAATCGCTGTAGCTAAGCGAAAAGCTTACCTGTTTCAGAATATCCGAAATACTCTCAAGTTCATTCTCATCTCTCCAGCGGAAGCCGGTATATGATCCAATCACGATATCAGCGCCCAGGTCCATCACTTCCTGAGGGGCGAAGTTTCTGTAAATCCCCCCGTCGAGGAGAAGAAGGGAGTCGAGCTTCACTGGCGTAAACACCGATGGAATTGCAAGACTGGCCCTTATGGCATCCGGAAGATATCCTTTCTTCAGATCTACAATGCTGGCCGTCAGGATATCTGCAGCTACACAGACATACGGTATTGGAAGCTTTGAGAAATCATTTATCCGTGCCGCCGGCCATGCATAAAAACTCAGAAAATTCTCAATCACCTGACCGTTGGTCACTCCCGAAGGCAGGTTTACTTTTTTTCCTGAAACGGGAATCGAAATGATGTTATTCTGAAAATTGTTTTTTTCGAGGTAGATGATATGGTCCTCAGCTATCTTGTTTGTAATGACATCATTCAGGTCCTCTGATCTTAAAATACTCAGAATGCTGTCGGTGCTGTAACCGATTGCATACAATCCTCCTATGACGCTGCCCATGCTCACTCCTGATATATAGTCGGGCCTGAGCCCTGTTTCCTCTAACACCTTGAGAAGTCCAAGATGTGCTATCCCCAGTGATGCGCCGCCACTGAGTGCCAATCCTACCGAAGGTCTTTTAACTGTTTCCTGTGCATGGATGTCGGGAATTGCAAGGAGAATGGCAGCCAGAATGATAAGGCCTGTTCCGGATACTTTAAGATGTTTCAGGATATAACTTATGGGGCTATGACCTTCTATCAGTTGCATTTTTGCATGCAGGTGTTTTGCAGATTGACACCCAAGTTACCAAATTTCCTTAATTTTATGAAATGATAATTAACAAGGGACCTGAAAACGGTTGGCTGCCGGCGTCAAGAAAAGAAGTCGATGCAATGGGATGGGATGAGCCTGACGTCATTCTTTTCAGCGGAGATGCATACGTTGATCACCCTTCCTTCGGACCTGCAGTGATTGGACGTGTGATCGAGGATGAGGGATTCAGGGTGGCGATCGTTCCACAGCCGAACTGGAAAGACGACCTAAGGGATTTTAAAAAGCTCGGCAGGCCAAAGTACTTTTTCGGTGTCACGGCAGGTAACATGGATTCGATGGTGAACCATTACACTGCTGCACGGCGCCTCCGTTCTGACGATGCCTATACACCGGGAGGCAAGGCAGGCTTCCGTCCTGATTATCCTACAATTGTCTATACAAAAATACTGAAGGAACTGTTCCCTGATGTTCCGGTTGTGATCGGAGGCATTGAAGCATCGATGAGAAGGCTTTCGCACTATGATTACTGGAAGGAAAGTCTGGAACCTTCGATTCTTATCAGCAGCGGTGCTGATCTGCTGATATATGGAATGGGAGAACAGCCTGTCAGGGAAATTGTGAAACTGCTCGCCAGGGGCGTTCCATTTGCTTCGCTTAAGACAATAGCCCAGACTGCATTTTTACAGGACAGGGAACAGCCTCTCCCTCATCAGAAAATGTGGAAGGACATTTCTCTTCATCCATACGAAAAGTGCCGGAACGACAAAAAGCTGTTTGCGGAGAACTTTGTTGCTTTCGAAAAAGAGTCAAACAGGATGGAAGCGGCCAGGCTTTCGGAAGCATCAGGAAACAAGGTGGTCATAATAAATCCGCCTTTCCCTCCGATGGGAGAGAAGGAATTCGACCGGTCGTTCGACCTTCCCTACATGTACAGGCCTCATCCCAGATATGATAAGAAAGGCGCTATCCCTGCATATGATATGATCAAGTTCTCTGTCAATATACACAGGGGATGTTTCGGAGGATGCAGCTTTTGTGCCATCGCCGCTCACCAGGGTAAGCAGGTTGTAAGCAGATCGGAGAAATCAATTATAAACGAGATAGAAAAGATCATGCAACTGCCTGATTTCAAGGGCTACCTGTCTGACCTTGGAGGCCCTTCCGCCAACATGTACAGGATGAAAGGCAGTAATATGGAGATTTGCCAAAAATGCTCAAGGCCGTCCTGCATTTGGCCGGCAGTTTGTAACAATCTGAATACAAACCATGGTGAGCTTACAGAGCTTTATAAAAAAATCAACCGGCTGCCCGGGATTAAAAAAGCCTTTATAGGAAGCGGAGTAAGGTATGATCTTCTTTTCCCGGAATGGAATAGAAGCGCCGGAAGATCTGAGAATGAATATCTCATAGAGCTGGTCAGGAACCATGTGTCGGGGCGGCTCAAGGTGGCGCCTGAGCATACATCCCCGGCTGTCTTGCACCTGATGCGGAAGGCTCCTTTTGACCTGTTCCGCAAATTGAAGCGCAGATTCGATGATATCATGAAAAGAGAAGACCTCAGGTATGAGATCATTCCCTACTTCATATCCTCGCATCCGGGCTCTACGGATGAAGACTATGAAGGAACTTGCAAACGAGGTTAAGAGTATTGGTGTCTGGCCCGAACAGGTTCAGGATTTCACACCAACGCCAATGACACTATCCACACTTATATATTATACGGGCTTTGATCCCTATACCGGAAAGAAAGTTTATGTGGCAAGAAAACCGGAAGATAAGAAGCGGCAGAAGGAATTCTTTTTCTGGTATAAACCGGATAAGCAATACAGGAAAGGCAAGTGAAATCAAAGAATGATGATGATGTCGAAAAATGTTCATAGATTATTTATTGGCACATTGGCAGCCATAGTTTTCTTCTCCCTGATTTTCCTTATTTACAGGGGGATATCATATTATGATCTTACACTTGAGGAGAGGGTTTATCATGCCGATCACAAGTTATTGAAGCCAAGCGGATTACTTGGCCATGGATTTGGAGTGACCGGTTCGTTGTTTATGATTGTGGGAGTAGTGTCGTATATGGTAAGAAAAAGATACAAATTCATGTCAAGGGTTGGTTTGGTAAAGAACTGGCTGGAGTTCCATATTTTTCTTTGCACCCTTGGACCGATGCTTGTCTTGTTCCATACGGCATTCAAGTTCGGTGGATTGGTTGCCATCAGCTTCTGGAGCATGGTGGCAGTGTTCTTAAGCGGGATTATAGGCAGATTCATTTATATTCAGATACCGAGATCGATTGAGGGTCGAGAATTGACACTGAATGAAGTCAGGGAGATGAAAACCGATGTGGCCGGAGTATTGAATGAAAATTACAGTCTCGATGAGGAAACATTCAGACTCCTGAATGATTCGATAAGAAATACAGATTATAAATACCGGAAGAATCCTTTTATCCGTTATATAACAAGATATGCTGAAGGCCGTAAATCGATTCATTCTGTCAGGAGTGTTCTGAAAAATAAAAAGCTGCCGGCAGCTGAAACCAGAAAAATTGTCGCACTGATAAAAGATGATATAAGGCTAAGCAGAAAAATTGAAATGCTGGAAACTATGCATAATTTGTTCAGGTACTGGCATGTGGTACATCTTCCTTTCGCGCTTGTAATGCTGATAATAATGATTATACATGTAGCTGTCACTATCCTGTTCGGTTACAGATGGATTTTCTGATTATGGGAATACTATTGGAAAATATTCTGATTTATTCACTTGCTGCCATACTCTGCATAGCTGTCGTAGTAATTTACCTGAGGAAGAAAAACAGGGAATCAAGGATTGTCGACCAAAAGATAATTCAGGCAAAGGAGGAGGGTCTCCATGAACCTGTTTCCCTACATCCGGTTATCGATGTAAACAGGTGCATCCAGACAGGTGCATGTGTCGCAGCCTGCCCGGAACATGATATAATAGGTATACGTAACGGGAAAGCGACAGTGATAAATGCATCCCGCTGCATTGGTCATGGAGCATGCTTCCATGCATGTCCGACTGAAGCTATAAGTCTGCATATCGGTACAGAAAAAAGGGGAATCGACCTTCCACATGTGAATCAGAATTTCGAAACGAATATTCCGGGAATTTTTATTGCCGGCGAACTGGGTGGCATGGGACTTATAAAAAATGCAGTAGAACAGGGGCGGCAGGCTGTAGAAAATATAGCTAAATCAATTGATAAACAACATAATGCAGAATGGGATCTGATTATAGTCGGCGCCGGGCCTGCAGGAATATCAGGGGGTCTCACAGCAAAAAAACATGGCTTGAAATTTCTCATCCTGGAGCAGGATACCCTTGGTGGTACCGTGTACACATTCCCAAGGGGAAAAATTGTTATGACATCACCTATGGACCTTCCTCTTTACGGGAAAGTTAAATTGTACGAGACCTCAAAATCACAGTTGCTGGAATTATGGAAGACTGTTACCATGAAAAATAATATTGAAATCCATGAAAATTCCAAGGTTGATTCAATTGTGCCTGATAAAAATATTTTCAGGATTACAACCGACAGAGGGGAACAGTTTTCTTCTGCCCGCATATTGCTTTCAATAGGAAGGAGGGGAACCCCTCGCAAGCTTAATGTGCAGGGGGAAATGCAGGAAAAAGTCGCATACCGGCTTCTCGAACCTGAAGATATTGCAGACAAGCATATCGTTGTGGTCGGGGGAGGCGATTCAGCTGTTGAATCGGCATTAATGCTGTCAGATCAGAATCATGTAACAATTTCCTACAGGAACGAAGCCTTCAGTCGTATCAAGCCACTCAACAGTTTATCGCTCGAAAAAGCAGTTGCTTCGGGGAAGCTAACGATCAGGTTCAACACGAATCTCGTATCGATAGAAAAAGACTATGTCACTATTTCAGATGCGAAGAATGGTGAGACCACAAAACTCCGCAATGACCTTGTGTATATTTTCGCCGGTGGAGAGCTTCCTGTTCAGTTCCTTGAAAAAGCAGGCATTAAGATAACAAAGAAATTCGGTGAATCAGTTTTGAAACATTAACGAATTCAGAATAATGATTTATTAAAAATTACTGTAACTTACGAATTCTGACAGGTAATGTTTAATTACTTTGTCTGCAGGTATGCTAATGATATAATGATTTTTGCAGGTTGGGAACTCTGAATTATTTAAGAATAGTATTCGGGCTTGTTCTCCCGATGGCGCTGATCCCGTTAAAATCTGTGGGGCAGATTTCTCCCGGAGAGCTTTCAGAGCCTCATTCACACCTTTCAGGCCTGTCTAACTGCACGCAATGCCATGTACTGGGAAACAAAGTCTCCGGAGAGAAATGTCTTGCTTGTCATACAGAGATAAGCAGCAGAATAACCAATCAAAAGGGATATCATTCTTCGTCAGATGTTAAGGGAAAGCAGTGTTCTGAATGCCATAGCGAGCATAATGGCAAAAACTTCCGGCTTGTCCGGCTTGATCCGGCAACGTTCGATCATAATCTGACCGGGTATGCATTATCGGTTCCGCATGGAAAACAGGATTGCAGAACTTGCCATGCCTCAAAGAATATCACGGATCAAAAGCTGAAAAGCAAGAAAAACACTTTCCTGGGAATCCGTACTGATTGTCTTACATGTCATGCCGATTACCATCTCAGAACTCTTTCATCTGAATGTAAAAATTGTCATAACCAGGATTCTTTTGTTCCCGCTACCGGATTTTCTCACGATAAGGCAAAGTTCAGGCTGGCAGGCAAACATAAGAGTGTCGATTGTCAGAAATGCCATAAGATTCAGATTACAGATGGTTTGAAATTTCAGCAGTTCCGCGGGATTCAATATAATAATTGTACAAGTTGTCACAAGGATCCGCATCAAAACCAGTTCGGACAAACTTGCCGGCAATGCCATAGCGAGGAATCATTCCATATAGTAAAGGGGATTAAGGATTTCGACCATGATAAGACAGGCTTCAGACTGGAGGAAAAACATCAGATTGTTACCTGTAAATCATGTCATAAAAACAATTATACCGATCCTCTTAAACATGACAGATGTGCTGACTGCCACGCAGATTATCATAACCGGCAGTTTATAAAGAACGGTGTGGCCCCCGACTGCTCTTCATGCCATACAGTAAAGGGATTTGCTGGTTTTACGTTCACTCCTGACAGGCACAACATGGGTTCCTTCCCATTAAGGGGTGCTCATATTGCCATTCCATGCTATGAGTGTCACAAAAAACAGGATAAATGGAGTTTCAGGGATATTGGCATCAATTGCAAAGACTGTCATTCAGATATACATCAGTCATTTATTCAGGAGAAATACTATCCTGGCGGAAGCTGTAGAACATGTCATGCAGAGACACGATGGAATGAGGTCGCATTCGATCATTCACAGACGAATTTTGACCTTACTGGCGCGCATGCAAAACAAAAATGCCGCTCCTGCCACTTTGGAGAAAGTGTAAATGGAATCAGCGGGCAGAGATTCATGGGACTTTCAGAAGAATGCTCTGACTGCCACAGTGATAACCATTTTAATCAATTTGCAAAGAACGGGAAAACCGATTGCACCTCCTGCCATGACACCGGCAGCTGGCAAGCCACAAGGTTTGATCATGACAATACTGAATTCAGGCTTGATGGCAAACATGAAAATGTTCAATGTTCAAAATGTCATAAGACAATTCAGTCGGAAACCAAGACCTATGTTGAGTATAAACTAAAAGAATTCAAATGCGAATCCTGTCACTTCTGATCCTGTTTCCATTGCTGCTGTTTTTCAGGGTGCAGACCAAATCCCCGCATGGTCCGGCTTTTAAAGTCAGTTGCAGTACCTGTCACAGCGCAAAAGGATGGCAGATTGACAAGAACATCTATTCTTTTGATCATAGTACCACCAAGCTGCCTCTTGAAGGACAGCATACTGAGATCAACTGCAGACTCTGTCATAAAAGCCTGGTATTTACAGAAGCAGGGACTGAATGCAATGATTGTCATACGGATATACATCAGGCAACAGTCGGATCAGACTGTTCGCGATGTCACACTCCGGCTTCATGGCTGGTCAGTAATATCAGCGAAATCCACCAGATGAGCCGTTTTCCGCTTTTGGGAGCGCACAAAACTGCAGATTGTTTTGATTGTCACAAGTCGGAGAGCTACGCACGCTTTGATGTCCTGGGTGTAAATTGTATCGATTGTCACAGTAGCGATTATAACTCGACGACCGATCCTAATCATGCAGCGGCAGGATTCTCAGAAGATTGTTCCCGCTGTCATCCCGTTAATTCATTTCAATGGTCGGGAGCAGGCTTTGAACATAGTTTCTTTCCTCTGGAGCAGGGTCATTCTGAACCCCAGTGTGATGATTGTCATACGACAGGAAGTTATTCCGATGCTAGCCCTGAATGTAATTCCTGTCATCTGCAGGATTATAATAGTACTACAAATCCAAACCACAGTCAGGCAGGCTTCCCTCCAGAGTGCAATCTCTGCCATACCCTGAATCCCGGATGGAAGCCGGCTTCATTTGCCCAGCACGATAGCCAGGCATTCCCGATATATTCAGGCAAGCACAACGGTGTGTGGAGCCTTTGTACCGAGTGTCATTCAAATCCTTCGGACTACTCGGTTTTCACATGTTTAAACTGCCATGAGCACAACAAAACTGAAATGGACGGCCAACATCAGGAAATATCCGGTTATCAGTATAATAGCTCTGCCTGCCTTAATTGTCACCCGACCGGAGAGGCTGATTGAGAAATATATATGAATAAACATATTCTGCTTGGGTTTTTACTGACATTTAGTGCTTTACTGAATGGACAGGAGAGTAATGAATAGTATTTCAGGCCAGGTCTCATTTACAAGCAGTCAGAATATCTATGTCAGATTCACATCAACTTCAGGGATATCAAAAGGCGACACATTGTTCATATTATCTGAGGGTAAGCTGGTTCCGGCTCTTGTTGTTAATGATCTCTCCTCATCTTCTTGCGTTTGCACTCCCATTACCGGAAAAATCCTTGCTGTTGCTGACCTTGTAACTGCAAAAATCAGGACGATAGAAGCAAAAGGCGATAAGGTTGCAGCGGAAAGTCCATCAGCAGTACAATTATTAAAAGAATCAGAAGTCGATTCCCTGAATATGAGTAGTGGCCAGAATAAACTAAAGCAACAGATAAGAGGTTCTCTTTCACTGGTTTCCTATTCGGATGTGTCAAACACCATATCTGACAATTCCCAGAGGTTCCGGTATACCCTTTCGGTTGATGCAAGCAACATCGGAAATTCAAAATTTTCAGCTGAAACCTATATCTCATTCAGGCACAAGTCAGGTGAATGGGATGAAGTCAAGAATAATCTTTTCAATGCACTGAAAATATACTCCCTTGCCGGCAGGTATGATATCAATCCCACAACACAGCTTATAATAGGGCGCAGGATCAATCCAAAATTATCAAGCATAGGTGCTGTCGATGGTTTGCAGTTTGAAAAAAGCCTTCATGGGTTTTCATTTGGAATATTGGCCGGTTTCCGGCCCGATTATATTGATTATGGTTTCAACAGCACTCTTTTCCAGTATGGCGCCTATATCTCATATAAAACTGTTGCCACAGGATCACAAAGTGAGACTTCGCTGGCATTCATGCAGCAGACAAATGATTTCAAAACTGACAGGAGATTTCTTTATTTCCAGCACTCCAATACCTTTTTCAGCAACCTTAACCTCTTCACTACTTTTGAAGCTGACTTGTACAGGCTGAAGATCGATTCTTTGAATAATGAACAGTCTGAAAGTACATTTGATCTGACCGGGCTATATGTTTCATTGAGATATAAGATCTCCAGGTCACTTACTGTCTATGGCTCATATGATGCCAGGAAGAACGTAATATATTATGAGACCTACAAGACATTCGTGGACCGGATTATGGAAAATGAACTCAGGCAGGGATTCAGACTGCAGGTTAACTATCGCATTACAAAGACTATGACATATGGTGTCCAGGGAGGGTACCGTTTTTTGAAATCTGATCCACAACCTTCACTGAATATCTACAACTATTTTACTTACAACCGTATACCGGCAGTGAACATCTCTGCCACACTGTATGGCACTTACCTTCAATCAAATTACATGGATGGAGTGGTTGCGGGTGTCAGGCTGAATCGTGACTTTCTAAAGGGGAAAATTCAAACCGGTGCCGGATACAGTTATGTAGATTATACATTTACAGAAAGTCATCCAGGCACTGTCCAGAATGTTGCTGAATTCAATCTATCATGGCAGTTTTACAGGAAGATGTCCTTCTCGATGAATTATGAAGGAACCTTTGAAAACAAGGATATTTATACGAGAATTTATATTCTTCTGAGGAAGAGATTTTAATAATTTATTTAACGGACAATAAAGAAAAGATCTATATGAGAAAAGACAATTGCTGCTTTTGTTTCACTTATCCTCCTTTCCCTGGTTATTGTAATATCTTCCTGCACAGGAACCGGAAATACAGGGAAGTTTAAAAAGTCTAATGTTGCCGTGCTGGCAACGGTAACAAGCACTTCACGCGGCGGTCAGTCGGCGATCACAAGCCTAAACGATGGTCAGATACCCGACAGCGTTCCTGCAGAAATGCGTCAGAGGCTGGTGAATCCGGGAAGACAGGGACGGCCTCAGCGGCTTGGGGTGCAACGGTACGAATGCGTTTGGGAGAATCCGGTCACCATTGATGAAACAGCAGTCTTCTGGTATAATTACGACAGCCTGATAAAACTGCCACAGGCTTACAGGTTCGAATACTGGAACGGCAGTGAATATGTTCCCGTGGAAAATGCTGCGGGATTAGAATTGGTAAATGATCAGTTCAACAGTACATCATTCAAGGAGGTGAGTACGACGAAGCTGATGATCGAAATCGACTCGGTTCAGCGGTTCATGCCGGCAATGCTCGAGTGGATGGTTTTCAAGTCGAAAGGCTCGCCGGAAGTTGCTCCTGTAATCAAAGCCGGTGGCGACCGCGATGTTATAACGGGAGGGAAAACATATCTCTCCGGAGTCATAAAATCCGTCGGACCTCTTAAGAACACGGGATGGACGGCAACAGGGCCAGGTGAGGTTGTGTTTGAAAATCCTGAATCACCGGTGACCACAGCAACCTTCAGTGTTCCCGGCGATTATGTGCTCACTCTTGCATCACAAACAGGCAGGATGAGCGCTTCCTCATCGCTAAATGTCAAGGCATGCCAGCCTCCTGAAAAGAAAAGACTCGATGTTGTCTATACAAGACGTTACAGCATAGATAATCCGCTTTGGAACGATAGAGCCAAAGTGCTTATTGTTAATTGGATACCTCATTGCATTAAGTCAGATTGAAAGAACAGACCTTACCACGGGTCAGGGCGGACTCGACAACTTTATTGAGGCGGCAAAAGCCCTTCGCGGCGAACCTCACGGACGACATCTCGGGTATGTTTTCTCAAATGCATGGGTGCACCAGACAATCGAATCGATATGCATTGCACTGATGGTCGATCCAAAGGGGGATAAAGAGATAATCGCAGCCCAGGAAAAGATGAAAAAGACACTCGAAAAATGGATACCAATAATTCTGGCTGCCCAGGAGCCTGACGGATATCTCCAGACTGCATTCACGCTCCGTGATACAACAAGGTGGAAGGCGAAATGGGCGCCTGAGACACGGGGAAATCATGAAGGATATGTTGCCGGTTATTTTATCGAATCAGCAATCAATCATTATACCCTTACCGAAGGAAAAGACACAAGGTTATACGATGCTGCAAAAAAGCTGGCCGACTGCTGGGTTAAAAACATCGGTCCCGGGAAAAAAGAATGGTACGACGGCCACCAGGAAATGGAGCAGGCTCTTGTTCGCTTCGGTCGTTTTGTCAACGATATGGAAGGCAACGGAAAGGGCGACAGTTATATCGCCCTGGCAAAATTCCTGCTCGATAACCGCAACGGTGGAAGCGAGTACGATCAGAGCCACGTGCCGGTGCAGCAGCAGTATGAAGCTGTGGGACATGCAGTCAGGGCTGCTTACAATTATTCTGCAATGTCGGACGTAGCCGCAGAAACGGGTGATATAGATTACCAGAGTGCCGTGATATCTCTCTGGGATAATCTGGTAAATAAGAAGCTCTATATCACTGGTGGTATTGGCAGCGGTGAGACTTCGGAGGGCTTTGGCGGAAATTATTCCCTGGGGAACAACGCTTATTGCGAAGCCTGCTCAAGCTGCGGATTGATCTTCTTCCAGCACAAGATGAACATTGCCTACCATGATGCAAAATATGCTGACCTTTACGAGGAGACGATGTATAACGCGCTTCTGGGATCACTTGATCTGGAAGGGAAGAACTTTTTCTATGATAACAAGCTCTCTGAATCAGAAATGCGCTATGACTGGCATGTGTGCCCATGCTGTGTCGGCAACATCCCCCGGACACTTCTTATGATCCCTACCTGGACTTATGTAAAGAGCGATGACGGGATCTATGTAAACATGTACGTAGGCAGTACCATCGGTGTCGGCAAAGTCGCCGGTACTGACCTCGAAATGGTTCAGAAGACAGACTACCCTTGGAGCGGTAAGGTTATCATAATTGTTAATCCTGCGAGCAACGCTAAATTCACTGTAAACGTGCGTGTTCCCGACAGGAAAACCAGCGACCTCTATACTCCGGTTCCTGAAGTTAATTCACTGAAATCGCTGAGCGTTAACGGAGAATCAGTTCCTGTGAATGCATCAAGGGATATATCGGTATAACGAGGGAATGGAAGAAAGGTGACAAGATAGAACTGGAGATACCAATGGAGGTGCAGGTGATTACCGCTGATGAAAGAATAGAAGCCGACAGGGGCAGGGTTGCCCTCAAGTATGGTCCGATGATTTTCAATGTAGAAAAGGCAGATCAGCCGGATATTGATAAATCGTTGGGGAATAATTTATTGACAGCAGAATGGAGACCTGATATGCTCAGGGGTATAATGACAATAAAAGGAAGCTGGGCTGATGGATCACCTCTTCTTGCAATACCAAATTATGTCAGGTTGAACAGGCCCGTCAGCAGGCCTGAAGGTGACAGATCCCCGACATCTGTTGTGTGGATTAAAAAATAGGGTTGAAAAAAGCCGGAGCAAAACAACTCCGGCTTTTTTACAAACCTAAAAACTACCTTAATTTCTTATTCATATTCCTTTAGGATATTCCTTACATCGTCAGGCGCAACGCGGCCGTAGGTCTTGTCACCGATCATAACTACCGGCGCAAGCCCGCAAGCCCCTACGCATCTCAGGCTCGAAAGTGAGAACTTGCCGTCGGGAGTGGTTTGTCCAACCTGCAGTCCCAGCACTTTCTTGAATTCATCAAGCACTTTTTCCGCGCCTCTCACGTAGCATGCTGTTCCCATGCATATGCTGACCGGATGTTTACCCTTGGGCGTCATCGTAAAAAATGAGTAGAATGTTACAACCCCGTAAACTTTTGCGACGGGAACAACCAGCTCATTTGAGACAACCTCCTGCACCTCGGCAGGAAGATAACCGAAATGTTCCTGGCATTTATGAAGAACGTTGATCAGCTCCTGTGGATCATTGTTGAAAGATGCACAGATCTCCTTGATCTTGTTTACATCTTCCTGTCTCAGTTCTATTTTAATACTTGACATGTTATTGAATTTTATATTGGACCTAGAAGGTAACTTATTGTTTAACAACGATTTTCTTTTTCTTGTCGAAATAGTGAGTATGAAGCAGATGATGAGCTTTTTCGCTGTTCGGCTTACCGAGAAACTCCTCATATAGTTTTATTATGAAAGGATTCTCGTGCGATTTTCTCAATGGCTTCTGCTTGTCTTCCCTGTAAATCGCAGCAGCCCTCGCCTTAATTATATCGGAATTGCCATGGTGCAATGGTTGTCCTCCTCCTCCGATGCATCCGCCCGGGCATGCCATGACCTCGATAGCATGGAACAGCGATTTGCCTGCTCTTACATCATCAAGAAGCTTCCTGGCATTCCCCAGTCCGTGGGCTATCCCTATATTTATGGGCAGTCCGTTAAAATCGATAGTAGCAGACCGGACCCCTTCCAATCCCCTTAGTTCCGTAAAGTCAAGCCTTTCAAGCTTCTTGCCGGTATGCACTTCATAGGCTGTCCTGACTGCAGCTTCAATTACTCCTCCGGTGGCGCCGAAGATCACACCTGCACCTGTTGATTCTCCGAGCGGTGCATCAAACTCACTTTCCTCGAGATTATTCAGATCTATATTTGCCTGTTTGATGAATGCAGCCAGTTCCCTGGTTGATATTGAGAAGTCGACATCCCTGTTGCCGTCGACAGAGAACTCTTCCCTCTGGCATTCATATTTCTTTGCAAGACATGGCATTATTGAAACAACAACAAGTTCTTTCCTGTCAACCTTGATTTTGTCGGCAAAATATGTTTTTGCTATTGCACCGAACATCTGCTGTGGCGATTTTGAAGTTGATGGAACATCCTTCAGATCCGGGAAGTATTCTTCAAAAAAGTTAACCCAGCCCGGGCAGCATGACGTAAGTATCGGAAGCCTTGCTGTCTTATCTCCATTGAGATGCCTGGTAAGCCTGTCGAGAAGTTCAGTTCCTTCCTCCATAATTGTAAGGTCGGCTGCAAAATCAGTATCAAAGACGTAATCGAATCCGAGAGCTCTCAGAGCTGTCACCATCTTGCCGGTTACAAGTGTTCCTGGTTCCATTCCGAACATTCTCGCCAATGGCTGCACGAACAGCAGGAGCAGTCTGTACAATAACAGTTTTTGTCGGATCAGCAAGTGCTCTAAGCACATCGGGAGTATGATCGACTTCAGTTAAGGCACCTGTCGGACAGACTGCGACGCACTGACCGCAATATGTGCATGTAGAGTGTTCCAGGTTCTGCTCAAATGCCGGAGCAACAGTAGCCATAAAGCCTCTGTTAACTGCCGATAATGCACCGACAGTCTGAACGGTGTTGCACATCATTTCGCAGCGGCGGCACATGATACATTTATCGAGATCCCTGATGATTGAGGGTGATGTATCTTTCCTGTATGTCGACATTGCAGCGAATTCCTGTCCGGGTATCTCCCTGATCCCCAGCTGATGAGCCATTGACTGAAGCTCGCAGTTACCTGATTTGGCACATATAAGACAATCTTTGGGTGATCTGACAGAATAAATTCCATAACCGTACGGCGGGCATTAAGAACCCTTGTGGTATGAGTTTTTACAACCATTCCTCTTCGCATTTTGTCGCGCATGAGGGAGCAAGATTCCGTCTTCCCTGAACCTCAACAACACAAATACGGCATCCTGCCGGATTGTTCTCGATGCTACAGATCATGCAGTTCCATATAGCAAAGAGTTGGTATTTCGATACCGAGCTGTCTGGCAGCTTTATTTATTGTTGTGCCTTTTGGTACTTCGACACTCTTGTTATCTATTGTAAGCTTGATAGTTTCCATTTCCAACACTTCTTAAGATTACTGAATGATGATCGCGTCAAACTTGCATTTCTCCATGCATGCTCCGCATTTAATGCATATCGATGGATTTATCAGGTGAGGCTCCTTCCGTTCACCGGTGATAGCTCCCACAGGACATACTCTTGCACATGCTGTACAACCCACGCAGTTGGCCGAAATGATGAAGTATTCCATCAGATCCTTGCACTTTCCTGCAGGACATTTCTTTGCAGTCACATGGGCCTCGTACTCTTCCCTGAAGTTATTGAGTGTCGATAGAACAGGATTTGGCGAGCTCTGACCGAGTCCGCAAAGAGATGTATCCTTGATAACCAGGCTCATATTCTTAAGACGGTCAAGGTCGGCAAGTGTGCCTTTACCTTTGGTGATATGCTCGAGAAGCTCGTGAAGACGTTTGTTTCCGATGCGGCATGGTGCGCATTTACCGCATGACTCCTCCACTGTGAATTCGAGAAAGAATTTGGCAACTGATACCATGCAGTCATCTTCATCCATTACAATCAAACCGCCTGAACCCATCATCGAGCCGGCAGCCGTAAGGTTGTCGAAATCGATCGGCATATCGAGATGTTTTTCAGTAAGACATCCGCCTGAAGGGTCCTCCCGTCTGGGCAGCTTTGAATTTCTTGCCTTTTCTTATACCTCCGCCTATCTCAAAGATCACCTCGCGGAGAGTGATTCCCATAGGCACCTCAATCAGCCCGACATTATTAATCTTGCCGGCAAGTGCAAACACTTTTGTTCCCTTCGATTTCTCCGTTCCTATGCCGGCAAACCATTCTGCACCTTTTAATATTATAGGTGAAATGCAGGCAAATGTCTCCACGTTATTCACGTTGGTGGGTTTACCCCTGAATCCTGCTTCAGCAGGGAATGGAGGCTTGACTGTCGGTTCGCCCCTCAGGCCTTCCATCGAATGTATCAGAGCTGTCTCCTCACCGCAGACAAATGCACCTGCACCGTATCGTATTTCAATGTCGAAGTCAAATCCTGATCCCAGTATATTCCTGCCCAGCAGTCCATATTCCTTTGCCTGCTGTATCGCAGTTTTCAGACGTGCCACAGCCAGCGGATATTCGGCACGGATATAAATAAGTCCTTTATGGCTTCGATGCTGTATCCGCAGATTGCCATAGCTTCAAGTACAGCATGCGGGTCGCCCTCGAGAACCGACCTGTCCATGAATGCTCCGGGATCACCTTCATCGGCATTGCATACAACATATTTTTCATCTGACTTGTTCTTATATGCGATCTCCCATTTCAGCCCTGTCGGGAATCCGCCACCCCCTCTGCCTCGCAGGCCGGAATCTTTTATTATCTTGATCACATCCAGGGGTTTCATTGTGGTCAGGACCCTTGCAAGAGCTTCATAACCATCGTGAGCAATGGCATCTTCAATATTTTCAGGATCGATTATGCCGCAATTCCTCAGGACGATCCTGATTTGCTTCTTATTTGAAGAGATTTCAGTTTCGGTTGTCACCGATTTCTTTGAAACCGGATCACTGAAGAGGAGTCTTTCTGCCTTTCGGCCTTTCATAATATGTCCGCTCACTATCTCCCTGGCATCATCGGCTGTCACCCCGGTGTATATTGTGTCATCCGGCATGATTTTGACAATAGGACCCAGGCTGCAAAGTCCGAAACATCCTGTTCTTACAACATGGATATCATTCTCGAGGGCATTGGCTTCAAGCTCCAGTCTGAGACTGTCGATGATGGCATCGCCCTGACCTCCGGAACAGCTTGTTCCCCCGCATACCATTATTTGCATTTTTTTTCTTGGCATGTTCTTTCCTCCCGGGATTTATTAATTGATTGATTTGTAATTTTTTGGCAATATGCCGTCGACATACTCTCCGTTCTTGACATATTTCTCAATGATCTCATCAGCTTTCATCTTGTCGACATTGCCAAATACGACAGGGTCTTCTCCGGGACTCTTTACTTCGATTGTCGGTTCGGCGAAGCTGTAACCCATATCGCCTGTTCCGATGACATCGGCATCAATGTTCCTTTTTTCAAATTCAGTCTTTATGAAATTGTAGATCTCTTTAGCTCCGGATGCCAGTCCGCTTGTTCCCATATGGACCCTTACACGGATTTTCTCTTTGCCGTAGATCCGTTCCCGGGCTTCGGCTTTTAATTTCTTTAGTTCTTCATGTGATTTAATAATTTTCATAATCACTTGATTTACAGATTTATAACTGATATTTTCGAATATTTCCTTGTATTATGCTACAAAATTAGCAATTTAATTGTGAAATAAATAACAATGTTAATAAAATAACAGTATTTTAAAATAATTCTAAATAACAAAAATATTATGCCTTCAGGATGATGTTGTGTTAACTGTAAAACAATACACATTTTTAATGCTTTACAATTTACAAAATCATTTATTGTGTATAACAATGAAGGATTTATAAGTAAAAAAGAATTTCGAAGAACGGAAAAGATTCCTCACTTTGTCCCGATAATCCGGCGAGGGATCCCCTGCTTTGGCTGAACTCTTATTTCATCTCTGCTTAAGTTTTAATCTTAAAAACCTTATTTTTGCTTACCCAACCTGGATGTTTTATTTAAAAATAACCCGATATCTATGAAAAAGATCCTCTTGCCCTCAAGCCTCTTTATCCTGTTTATTATACTTCTGTCAGCCAATAACCCGCTTGCTGCTCAGCGGCCCATGCGTAGCTTGGATCAGGTAACCATACTGGGATGGACTGATGACACACATTATATTATACGTAAACCTGATGCCGACAAAAAACCCGTTACAATGAGCGTCGACATTAAAACAGGGAAAAGCAAAATCTTCACCCCTGTAAAAACTGACCGGGAGCTTTTTATTGAATCACTTCCGCCGGATGTCGTCATTGGCATGAACGACATTATAAGCCCCGACATGAAAAGCGCTGTTATTGTCAAGGATAAAGATCTGTGGTTGTATATAAAAGGTGAAAAAGAGCTCAAGAGACTCACAAGCGATGCTGCTGAGGAGGTGAACTCAAGATTCTCTCCTGATGGCAGAAAAGTTGCATATACCAAAAACCGCGATCTCTATGTTTACGACATAGCCAGCAGCAAAGAGATAAGGCTTACCAGTGATGCATCGGAAAATGTATACAACGGTTATGCGGCATGGGTCTACTATGAAGAAATACTGGGCAGGCCAAGCCGTTATGCAGCCTTCTGGTGGGCGCCTGACGGAAGCAGGATCGCATATCTCCGGTTCGATGAAACAGAAGTCCCCGTTTTCACGCTTAACCGTCTCGACGAACCTGACGGCCTTCATGGAACACTGGAAGTGGTTCACTATCCGAAGCCGGGGGACCCGAATCCAAAGGTGAAAATGGGCATCGCTGAAATAGCATCAGGGAGCACAACCTGGGTTAAGACCGATTATTCAACCGATCAGTACATCGCCTGGCCATTCTGGACTCCCGACAGCCGAAAGCTTGCTGTTCAGGTCCTTAACCGCGACCAGAACAATCTTAAAATAATCCTTGCCGACCCTCTCACAGGCAATTATCAGCAGATATATGAAGAATCGTGGAAGACATGGATCGAGTTCCATGAAGATATCCATGTGATGAAAAACGGTGCAGGATTCCTTCTGAGAAGCTGTAAGAACGGATGGGAAAATCTTTACTATATCGGGTGGGATGGCCGCCAGATAGCACAACTGACTAACCTTGATTTCAGGATTACGTCTATCGACAGGGTAGACGAGGACCTGAAAATGGTTTACTTCTCAGCAACCGGGACCGAATCGACAGATAGTCATGACTTCAGCGTAAGCCTGGATGGGAAGAAACTCCTTCAGCTTACAAAAGGGAATGGTTCACATAATGTAAATATCTCACCTAAAGGAAGTTACTATATTGATACCTGGAACAGCATTACAAGCACCGGCTCAATTATCGCATATGACAATAAAGGTAAAATGCTGAAAGAGATACATAAATTCGAACAGCCTGCCTTTAATCCTGCTGAAAATTCAAGAGCCGAATTTGTGAAGATCCTGACATCCGACGGATTATTCAGCATGCCTGCAATCATAACTTATCCAATCAATTTCGATCCATCGAAAAAATATCCGGTCGTCTTTACGATTTATGGCGGCCCCGATTCAAAAAATGTCTCAAACAGGTGGCAGGGTTCCAATGCTTCCTGGTATGCGCAGAACGGGATTATTACATTCATGGTCGACCATCGGGGTTCCGGACAGTTTGGAAAGAAAGGACTCGACTACCTTCATCGCTCGCTAGGCAAATGGGAGATACTGGATTATGCCGACGCAGTTAAGTGGCTGACAGCCAAACCGTTTGTGGACGCTTCAAAAATAGGCATCACCGGAAGCTCATATGGCGGGTATATGACTTGTCTGGCCCTTACGAAAGGTGCTGATTACTGGACCCACGGCTTCGCCGGATCATCAGTGACTGACTGGAGACTTTATGATAATGTTTATACCGAACGGTATATGGACACACCCCAGGACAATCCCCAGGGATACAAGGAGGGTTCGGCTCTCACATATGCTGACAGTTATAAAGGGAAGCTTTACATGACTCATGGAGACATGGATGACAATGTTCATATGCAGAACTCGATCTACCTTATCTCGAAGCTGGAGGATGCAGGCAAATCATTCAGGTTCATGATGTACCCGGGCGGAAGGCATGGTTGGGGCGGAGCCAAGGCTAATGCACTCAAGAAACGAGGCAAACCAGTTCTGGCTCGAGAGTTTCTTTGGAAAGTAAGCAATTGATTAATATTTAAGCATATGAAGATATATTTCAATTTTCCGGCCACTTTCCGGACAATTTGCCTGCTGACTGCATTTGTCCCGTCAGTTTTATCGGCAACTCCTGAACTGACAAACAAGGAAAGGAATATCCTGGCAAAAGAGGCTAAGGCAATCGGGCTCCAGAAGGTTCTTATAACTGATAATTCATGGAATAAAATGCCTGTATACAAGGACAGGCAGTTTTGGGAAAGCCTGCCGGCAGGAATAAGGCAGGAATACATTAAATCTGCAGAGGAGTATCTGACTTATAACTGGCCAGTGGTAAAAGCTACCGATTATCTTGAATTCATCCGTTCAGGCGATCGCCGCCAGAGCGCTTATTCAGCTTGCAGCAATGCCCTCATTTCCCTGGTAATGGGAGAGCTCGTAGAAGGCAAGGGCCGCTTTACCGACCAGATAGTCAATGCAGTATGGTATTACAGTGAACAGACATGGTGGGGATGGTCGGCACACCTTGGTCCACAGAAAGCAGGTTCAGGCCTTCCGGATGTAAATGAGCCTTATGTCGATCTTGGAGTGGGAGAGGTCACAAGCAACCTTTCCTGGACATATTATTTATTTAAGGAGGAGTTTGACAAAATACATCCGCTTATTTCGAAGCGCCTTCAGCAGGAGATAAAAAACAAAGCTCTTGATCCATATTTTGCCAGGGACGACTGGGGTTATATGGGATTCAAGGGAGGCCGCCCCAACAACTGGAACCCATGGATCAATTACAATATGCTTACTAGCTACCTTCTGATTGAAACTGATCCGGCCAGGAAGGTTGCAGAAGTGGAGAAGGTTCTGAATTCACTCGATAAATTCCTCAACGGCTATTCTGACGACGGCGGTTGTGACGAAGGCCCGTCTTACTGGGGTGCAGCGGGAGCTTTACTATATGAATGCCTTGAAGTTATGAAGGATGCCACCAGCGGCAAATTCGATGTTTTTGATGACCCCCTGATTCAGAATATTGGAAAGTACTTTTATCAGGTCAATATCCATGCTCCCTACTTCATTAATTTTGCTGATGCGGATGCCCGCACTGGAGGCGATGCATCTGCAGTCTACAGGTATGGGAAAGCGATCGGGGATGAAAAGATGCAGCAATTCGGAGCCTACCTGGCAAAAATCAGCAACTGGGGAGAACGGGCGATAGGAGGGAAAATAGGTGAGCAGATCAGGGATCTGGGCCTTATTGGCGAAATCAGGAGCGCTGATGCCAGGGAAGCCCTGGTGGCCGATTTCTGGTTCCCCGATACTGAGATAGCAGGAGCCAGGGACACAGAGGGAAGCTTTTCAGGATTCTTCTTTGGTGCCAAGGGAGGTTTCAATGCCGAAAGTCATAATCATAATGATGTCGGCACCTGTATTATGTATTACGACGGAAAACCATGCCTTATCGACCTCGGACGGGAGGAATATGTTGCCAAAACATTCAGCTCGCGCCGTTACGAGATATGGACAATGCAATCCGGCTACCATAACCTCCCGGTTATCAACGGTGTAGAGCAGATGCAGGGTGCAAAATACAAGGCAAAGAATTCGACTTTTAAATCGACACCAAAATCCGCAACATTCTCCACAGACATTGCAGGTGCTTATCCTGAAGAAGCACAGGTAAAGAGCTGGATCAGGTACTATACCCTGAACAGGGGAAAGAATTTCATAATCGGAGACAAATATGAGCTGGCCTCTAAAACGAACGGGATTACCAGTTCAAACCTGATTACCTATTGTAAAGTCACCGAGGTAAAGACAGGACTCCTAAAGCTTGAAGGAGAAGGATTTACTATCAATATGTCTTATAATCCCAGGGTCGTTTCGCCAAAAGTCGAATTTATCGAGGTCAGGGACAGGTCATTGAAGAGATACTGGCCCAATGGCGTTACCAGGATCAGGCTGGAATATATTAATCCCGGACTGAAAGGAATTAATACTGTAGTATTGACACCTGGCATATAATTCAATTTGCCGGAAGATTATGATTTATATGTTCAAATCAGTCTGTTTTGTTTATTATCTTGGAGCTATAAATAAATTAAACTTTTATGATAATCGGTATACTCAGAGAATCCGGAGCTGAGAAGAGGGTGGCAATGCTGCCGGGAGAAGCAGCCGGTCTAAAGAAACTGGGAGTTGATATTATTATTGAGAATGACGCAGGAAGGAATGCCTTTTCTTTTGATGAAGAGTACAAGGCAGCTGGTGTAACTCCTTCCTCCCGGAAGGAAGTTCTGGCAAAATCGACCCTCCTTCTGTCTGTAAATCCATTGCCCGAAGAAGATCTCAGATCGTGCAGCGAAGGGCAGGTGCTCTGCTCGGTCCTGAATCCGGTCGAAAACAGCGGATGGCTCGAAAAAGCCCGTTTGAATGGGCTTACGGTTCTCGCTCTTGATTTAGTCCCCAGGACTACCAGAGCACAGGCAATGGATATACTTTCTTCGATGGCAACGGTTGCAGGGTACAAGGCAGTGCTGGATGCAGCATCGATGCTGCCCCGGTTTTTCCCCATGTTCATGTCGGCAGCCGGAACAATAAAGCCATCGAGAGTGCTGATACTCGGCGCCGGTGTTGCCGGATTGCAGGCTATTGCGATTGCAAGAAAACTTGGAGCAGTGGTGGAAGTGTTCGACGTCAGATCGGCTGTTAAGGAAGAAGTGAAGAGCCTCGGAGGAAAATTCATTGAGGTGGAAGGAGCAAAGGAAGATGCAGCTGCAGGAGGCTATGCGGTTGAGCAGACTGAGGAATTCAAAAAGAAGCAGCAGGAGCTTATCCAGCAAAGAGCTATCGCAGCAAACGTGGTTATTGCAACAGCTCAGATCCCAGGGAAAAAAGCACCTGTCCTTATCCTGAAGGAAACAGTTGCCAAAATGAAGCCCGGATCCGTTATTATCGATCTGGCGGCATCGACAGGAGGCAACTGTGAGCTGACTAAAAACGGGAAAACCGAGGTAGTCAATGGTGTCACCATCGTCGGAAAGTCAGATTACCCATCCGACATGCCGACAGATGCCAGCAAGATGTTCGGCAGCAATATCGTTAACCTGCTGAAGATCATGATCGACAAGCAGGGGAACCTGGCACTCAATATGCAGGATGACATCATCAATGGAACCACTGCGGTACATGCTAAAGAGTATGTCAGTCAGAGAGTAAAACAAATGCTTAATATCAAATAGGATCGCACTATGGATAATATACTGAATTTTTTCTTGATTCACCGGGAGGCTATCTTTATAGTCATCCTCTCAATTTTTCTTGGGATTGAAGTCATAAGCCACGTTCCCGCAATTCTTCATACACCGCTTATGTCTGGAGCAAATGCCATTCACGGAGTGGTGATCATCGGAGCGATAATTGTGATGGGACATGCAGATACTACAGGATCGATGATACTCGGATTCCTTGCAGTGGTGCTTGGTACTCTGAATGTTGTCGGAGGATTTGTAGTTACCGACAGGATGCTCGAGATGTTCAAAAAGAAGAAATAGCTAATAATAGTGTAATATGCTAAAGTTAAATATAGTGGATCAACTATCCCATATCACATATCAGATCTCGATTCTTGAGATTACTTATGTTGTTGCTTCAGTACTTTTTATTTTGGGTCTGAAAATGTTAAGTCATCCCGCTGACTGCACGCAGAGGAAATATCCTTGCAGCATTCGGCATGGTCTTTGCCATAATTGCAACCATTCTTTTTCACAGAAAAGACGGTGAACCTATAGGCAATATCCCCTGGATAATTGGCAGCCATTGTGATTGGTACCATTATTGGATGGGTGATAGCCAAAAGGGTGAAAATGACTGCCATGCCACAGCTTGTTTCATTCTTCAACGGAATGGGAGGCGCCGCAGCAGCTCTGATCTCGATGATGGAATTTCCGCATGTCAGCCCTGAGCTTATTGCCGAAAAAGGAATGTCGAACGGCCATGTTCTTGCAATACTTCTCGGACTTATGATCGGAACCGTTTCCTGGGCAGGAAGTATGATAGCCTTTGGAAAGCTCGACGGCTGGATCGGAGATCTTCGGATAAAATGGCTGAAATATGTCAACCTCACCATCCTGGCTGTGCTTATAGGATTCATAGTTTTTATCATGACACGCAATGTCACCACGCAACTGAACTTACTACCCTTTATATATATAATGTTTGCCGTGGCGGTAATCTATGGAGTGCTGTTCGTAATGCCAATAGGCGGTGCTGATATGCCTGTAGTGATATCGCTTCTGAACTCTTTTACCGGCGTGGCAGCGGCCATGGGCGGATTCCTTTACAATAACCAGGCCATGCTGACTGGTGGTATTCTCGTCGGATCTGCAGGTACCATTCTGACGATCCTGATGTGCAAGGCCATGAACAGGTCGCTTCTTAACGTTATAGTCGGTGTCTTCGGAGGAGGCGGGCAGTCAGCTGCTTCGGTTGCAGGATCTATTAAGGAGATAACACTTTCAGATGCAGCCGTGCTTCTCAGCTACTCGAAGAAAGTTGTCATTGTTCCGGGTTACGGACTGGCAGTTGCCCAGGCACAGCATATCTGCCATGAACTTGACAAGCTTCTGGAAGAGAAAGGAGTTGAGGTGAAATATGCAATCCATCCCGTTGCAGGAAGAATGCCGGGACATATGAATGTGCTTCTGGCGGAAGCAGATGTTCCTTATGAACAGCTGATTGAAAGCGATGAAATAAATCCCGATCTGCCAAATACCGATGTGCTTGTAGTGATAGGCGCAAATGATGTTGTCAACCCGGCAGCAGAAGATGATCCTTCGAGCCCCATTTACGGAATGCCTATTATTAAAGCCCGCGAGGCGAAGAACATTATCGTTATGAAACGCGGAATGGGAAAGGGCTATGCTGCAATAGAAAACATGCTCTTCTTTAACGATAAGACCCGCATGCTTTTCGGTGATGCCAAGAGCACTTTGCAGAATCTTGTAAATGAGGTCAAGAGTCTATGAAGTCTTCTGTTGAAAAGCTTGCTCTTATCCGGGCTGCTTTAAAACAGAAGAACATAGATGCATATATTATCCCTTTATCTGATCCGCATCTGGGAGAGAACATTCCCGATCACTGGAAAATAATACCCTGGCTTACAGGATTTACAGGATCGGCTGCAACAGTCGTTATAACCGATTCATTTGCAGGATTATGGACTGACTCCAGATACTTTATCCAAGCCGGGATACAGCTTGCCGGATCGGGATTCTCCCTTGTTAAGCCGGAATCATTTGCACCAACTGACTATATCGACTGGCTTGAAAATAATATCCCTTCCGGCAGCAGGATAGGATTCGATGGGAGAGTATTCCCGGTTACAGTTTTCAGAAAGCTGGAAAAAAGGCTCAGGGATAAGAATATAATCTTTATAAATACCTGCGACCTTGCAAGTGATATCTGGGAAGACAGGCCTTCGATGCCTTCGTCGGAAGCATGGGAACATCCGGTAAGGTTTTCAGGAAAGGAACGATCATCGAAGATAGCCGCTGTAAGGGAGGATATGAGGCGAAAAGGTGCTGACCTGCACCTTCTGACCTCTGCAGATGATGTTATGTGGCTTCTTAATATCAGGGGCAATGACCTCCCATATACTCCTTTATGCATTTCCTTTGCGCTTGTCGGACAAACCCGGATAATCCTTTTTGTTGATGAGAAAAAGATTCCTTCACACATTGCACCTGAATTTGCCAATCTGGGAATTGAAATCCTGCCTTATGAAGACACTGCAGGAATGATCTCATCTCTTACTGAAGGCGCTTCCATACTTATAACTCCTTCGACAACTTCGGTATCGCTTTATAATTCAATTCCTTCGAGGCTAAGAATAATTGAAGATACCAGCATCCCTTCCCGGTTGAAGGCCAGAAAGAATAAAACAGAAATCGGGAATATCGTGAGAACTATGATAAAGGATGGGGTGGCGCTTGCAAAATTCTTCCATTGGATCGAGAACAACATCGGACTTATTCCGATGACTGAACTTTCACTCGCAGTCAGGCTGCAGGAGATCAGGGCCTGGCAGGAAGAATATCTTGGACCTTCATTCCCGACGATCGTGGCATATAATGAGCATGCTGCCTCTGCCTCATTATTCTGCAACCCAGGAGAGCGATACAATTCTTGGTGAGAGGGGCATTCTTCTTGTCGATTCCGGAGGCCAGTTTATGGGAGGTACGACTGACATCACCCGGACAATTTCGCTGGGTAGTCCTTCAGCCGGGCAGAAGAAGGATTTTACTCTTGTCCTGAAGGGTCACATAGCATTGGCTAAGGCTAAATTTCCTCTTGGGACACAGGGGCAGCCAGATTGATATGCTGGCCCGGAAAGCGCTCTGGGATAACGGTTATGATTATGGACACGGAACCGGACATGGAGTTGGTTATTGCCTCAACGTGCACGAAGGACCTCAGTCAATAAGTCCTGCAGATAACAAGACGATACTGGAAGCCGGTATGCTTCTTTCTAACGAACCGGGGATTTACAGGGAAGGGGAGTATGGCATCAGGACGGAAAACCTTGTCATCTGCTATGAGGATGAGGAGACTGAATTCGGACACTTCCTGAGATTTGATACGGTCTCACTCTGTTACATAGATAAATCTCTGATTGATAAATCATTGCTAAGCAAAGAAGAGATTGGCTGGATCAATTCCTATCATTCCGAAGTATTTGAAAAGTTAAGCCCCCATCTGACCAACGATGAAAAGATTTGGCTAAGGGAAAAAACCGAATCAATCTAGTTTAAACCCTTTGTGCACCTTTGTGATATCCTTTGTGTCCCTTTGTGGTTAAATATTCCTTTTACCACAAAGTTTCACGAAGGACGCACGAAGGAACACAAAGGAAGAACTTTATCTGATCACATCCTCTATCAAAGTGACATCGATAACCGGGAATTCCGTTATCCTTAATTTTGCGCTTCCATACGGAACAAGCTGAACAATTTCAGTACTGCTTTCCGGCTTAACCGGGCTCTTTGGTGGCATATCTGCTGAATTGTCCTTCATCACCCATCCGGGGATCTTCATCCCGCGGGCTGTGATGATAATGGCCGCATCCTTCTGCCATGGAACATAACTTCCTGATTGCTCCGACCATATCATATCGCCTTTGTCTGCAAACGGATATTCCGTCACGATGTTCTCGATAACCTCGATGCCTCTTTCCTTTCTTACAGGATCGATCATTAATCCGTAATTCCACGGACTCGCTGGTAGTATCTCCCAGTCGACGCTTCCCTTGTAGCTGAAATTATCATAATTGAGCCTGATGCTTTTGTACTCTTTGTCGATCCTTAATGAGAAATATAACGGGCCGCGGAGCAGTGAGACCGAATTATTATACCGTCTCTCGAACCTTATATTCATTGGTATTCTGAATGTTATTATGTCTCCGTCTTCCCATTTTTCTGTCAGCCTTACTGTTTCCCCGGCCGCACCGCTGATAGTTTTGCCTTTGTAATTAAAAGATACGGAATCAGCCCATCCCGGAACCCTGAAGTAAAGTGGAAATTTCACTGATTCTGTTGTGGAGATTTTCATTTTTACAAACCCTTTGAATGGATATTCGGTCTCTTCGCTGATAGTTACATCCACACCATTGCCGACTTTTGCCTTTACTGTACAGGGACTGTAAGCTACGGCAGCAAGTCCGTTATCATTCGTTGCCATCCACAGGCTTCCCGCAAATTTGGGCCATCCCTGGTGCATGTTTGCGAGGCAGCAGGCAAAATTCGGCATAAGTCCATAAATATTTGACTGGTCTCCATTGCTGGCCCAGTTCCTTTTCTGGTTTGTGACGAGGACCTGGTTTGACTGCTGGTCATACTGATGTGCCCACATATCTGGTGTTTCAGTTCCAGGCAACGCATTGAATGTCAGTAGTTCGAGCCTGTCGGCAAATGTGTTATCACCGAAAATGGCGTAGAGCTCTTCGAGAGAGAACATCTCTTCAACCACGGTACAGAGTTCAGTTCCTCTGTCGGGACTTTTACCGGAAAGATGTTCATCGCAGGAAAAACGCCCTGTTGCCTGTCCATGATAAAGATCGTACTTTTCCAAAGCTGCCAGTACCGCATTTTTATATCGTATATCACCTGACTGCTGATACCATAATCCAGGGTATTTGACAGCCATTCCATTATTAACGCCATGTGCTGTCAGTCCCTTCCAGGTTGCGGTCGGTATTCTCTTCTCTGCCAACGCAGCCGAATCCCAGGGGAATTTTTCATATTGGGTTGTCCAGTCGAAAGAGTTTTTTTGTATTGATTCGATGGCTTCAAGAATCCATGGCTCCCTGGTCTGCCGGTAAAGCCAGTAGCCGGTAACGGCATTCTCCATTGCCCGTACACCCCTCCATTGATTGTCGGGCCAGTCGGGGCGGGAATCATGAATGTACCTGAAATATTTTTTCAATACATCCAGGGCACGTGCATCGGAGGTCGCCTCGTAGTACTGCATTAGAGCCTTATTGGAAACTGCGAGCGGCCAGCGATCGGTATTTTTAAGAGGACCGTACCAGCCTGAATCCCTGCTGCTTGCCAGAATAGGTTCGATCCATGATTTTACTTTCTCTTTCAATCGTTCGTCGTCCAGCAGGTATGCAAGCGGAACAAGTCCGTCGAGAAAATAAGGGCCTCTTTCCCAGGCATCGCCTGTGCCACCCCGCCATGCTGAGTTCTTCAGATCTGGCCAGAAATCGTCCACATTGCCTGTAAGTCCTGCAGCCTGTGCTTCGAGCTGGGCTTTAAGCCATCCTTCAGGTTTTATTGAGCCCAGTGGCAATCTGATATAGGCATTCTGCATCAATGGTTCAGGATTGCTTTTGTAGTTCTTGTTTTCTTTCCTTCCTGTACATCCGCAAGCAAGGATCAGAATTACTGGAATGAGTGATGCACAAATATTCTTCATGATTAAAATAATATTTCGGGATTTATGCTTCTGTTTATATCAACACTCTCTGCAACCTGCAGCATATCGAACCATGCAGCACCTGCTGAAGGCATCTGCAAGATAATATTTGTTTTCGGAGGCTGATCATTGTAATAGGGAATTGTAACATTTGTTACATATTCCTTCCACTCGCTGGTCAGCTCAAAACGCGTATATGCGTAATCACCAAGCGCGATCTCGAAATAGTGCTTCCTGTTTTCTTCTCCGCTTTGCAGTCCCTGTTCCGGATCAGTTTTTGCCCATATGGAAATATAATATGATCCGCCATTTCTTCCGTTAAAAGGAAAAAACCTCAGCTTAACGCTCTTGTTTTCTGCCGGTGTAATTATCCTTATTGAATGATTGCCTTCATAATGTTCCCTGGGATCGAGGAAATACGTTGCACCCCTGTCTCCTCCGCTGCGGGCATAGCATGATGCCGGTACACCGGGGCTGGATACATCCTCGAATCCGGGATCCTTGATGAGGTTTTTCGTCCATGGCTTCAGCGTGCCGTTCTCCTTTTTCATGCTGATCAAGTAGACCTGCGAACCGAATGCAGACAGATGATCAGAGAAGTAGCCTCCGTTGACACTGATCGAACGGTTTTCAAACAGCACCCTCGCTTTTCCTGAAAATGATCTTGCTAATGAAAAATCCGCTCTCTGCGGAGAGTTGGTTTTATTGACCGCCATTATTACAAGTTGCCCTTCATGGAGAGCGGATGCAGCGATAATATTTTGTGATCCGGACCGGACAGGAATGGTCTCTTCATCTGACATCAGCCATGGTGTAAGCTCTGCAATTTCTGCAGCCATCCTTCCGCATTCCGCCCATGCGGCTGTAGATTTCGGGAACAGGTTAAGTCCCTGCCTGACAAAATATTGTATTCCCCTTGCACCTTTAATTATCGACTGGTATGTCATCGACCTGAGTTCCTGCAATGACGGCTCACGTTCCCACCATTCGCCTCCTCCGAATGCCTGTGGAACGATCCAGACCGGCTTCCTGCCTGTGAATTCCGTAACAAGCTGGTCTGCAGCATCTCCGACCATTGAGATCGGACTGCCTGGTACAGGATAAGGATCGGCCATCACTATATCGAGGGCATCTGCATATTTCCGCGACGACATGAACGGAGCCATGAAGACGATTGATACAGGATGCCATGGATCGAGTTCCTTTACCAGATTATAAATTCCGGTCAGCGAATCGGGGCTGATTTTATTGCCGGTAGGTTCATCAGCAATATACCATGCAAGCAGGGCAGGATGATCCCGGAATGTTTTAATTTCATTAATGAGCCTTTCCTTCTTAGATTGATTATCTAGTCCATCAATAAGTGAGCCCACACCACCGCCTCCCGATACTGAAAGCAGATTGTAATGGACTTTCATGCCAAGCTGGGCGCACCGGTCCATGTATGCTTTCCTGGAGGCTAAAGTTTCGGGAAGAATCCTCTGATACGGAGATATCATGTTGAAGCCTTTGACAACCTCCTCCTCCGGAAGCGTTGGATGTACAGGTGAATAGGTGTAAAATCCGAAAGGAAAAAATTGTTTTTTGTTGACTATCAGTCCTCCGGTGAGACGATCGGTCTTTACTTCATTTGGCTTATATTTGAGAACAACAAGGTGCGTATTTGCTGCATATTTCAAATTCCTGCCTGAGACAGCAATGGTTGCATTTAATATATATTCAGAAGGTTGGAGGTTTAGGGTGATAGGAATTCTTGTTATTTTCTTACCCGGGATCCCGGTCCATGAACCTGCAGCTTCACCGTTAATCTCGAGGCTGACTGACATTCTATTGTAATACTGGTTTTCCGGAACAAAAAGTAGTATCTCTCCGCCAGTCTCAAAAGAATAAAAGCTTAACCTGGGATTTATTTTAAAAGTTGATGAATCTGTAGTCTGGGATGAGAGTTTGTATTCCGGTACCAATAAGAATAATAGAATAATCTGGAGTATTTTCAATTTTCTTATCATACACTATTTTATAGTTATTGTCAATCTGACCTCTTCATCAGTCTTTTCACCGTTGGTTACTGCAGGATTCCAAGCCGGACCCTCCATTACAATCCTCCTTGCCTCGTTCGAAAATTCATCTCCGGGACTCGAGAGCACTTTAAAACCATCTATTGCCCCCATGATATTTACGGTAAAACTGACAACCACAACTGCGCTGTCTCCGGCAGCCAGACTAGCCGGTCTTCTTACGTTCTCAATGATATACCGATCGAAACTCTCTTTGCCTGTTGCCGGTTGAGGAGGAGTATGGATTACTTCAGCTCCCGCTGCCCTGGCATTTTTTGTCTCTGCCCTGTATTCGGCAAGGATTGCATCGCTCACCGGTGCAGCAGGCTCGGCAACCTGATCTGCAGTGATTATTACGATAGAATCATCTTTTTCAGCCATTGCAACCTGCCCGGCTGCAACGATTATTGAAGTGTCCTGTTTCTCCACGAAAGCGAGCGTCTCCTGCGGAACAGGTTCAGCGGCAATGGGAATGCCCACTTGATAATTTTTTTCCTTCTCAATTGTTACTTCCTGCGATTCTGCCAGGATTCCTGTCACCTGCCTGTCAGGCTCAGCAGATTTCCTGGTGTCAGCAGCTTCCATTTTGGATGGTGCAACGGCATCTTTGCTGATCTCACCGGCTGGTTTGTTTCTGTCCAGAAATAAATATACCGACGAAATGATCATAAGAGCTGCTATAGAAGCAGCAATCCGGTAATAAATAATTCTTCTTCTGCCACTGACTCTTTTATTAAGACGCTTTCCAAGTTGTTCAAGATCCCCGTCTGCCTCTTCGGCTGAGATTTCAGAATAACCATCAGCAGCTTCTGAGGCAAAAGGATCTCTCTGAAGCTTCCTTTGGAAAGCATTCTCCTGTCTCTTTGTCATCTCACCGCGAACATAACGTTGAAACTCAGAGAGCGGCCTGTTGGTTTTATTCTTTTCCTCTTTCATTTTTCTCTTCCATACAAAGTTTCAGATTTCTTTTCCCATTCTGAAGATTACTCTTCACCTTTTTTTCATCAATACCCAGATTCTTAGCGATCTCGCTGTAGCACCTGTCTTCATAATAGAACTGCCGGATGCATTCCTTCTGCTCGTCCTTCAGTTCTTCGATACAATCTTCAAGCACTTTATCAATTTCATGATCTTCACTGTCAATAGGATGCAGCGAGGAGCCATTTTCCATAAAATTACCTGGATCAATTGTCCATTCGTTGAACTTCCGGTTATCTGTCTGCTTTGATCTTAGCTGCATCAGGCAATAATTCTTCGTTACCACATGAAGCCAGCTCCGGAAATTTTCAATCTTTTGTTCAGGGATCACACTGATGAGTTTTTCGAAGATCTGCATAACTGCATCCATCGATTCCTCCCTGTCTTTGAGATATTTAAGGCAAACACCATATACCAGATGCATATAGCCCTCATAAAGCTCACCGAGAATCCTTAAGATCTCCGGTGGCACTGAACTCATTAATCAGCTCCTCATCTGATCTTTTACTTGATTTATTTCCGGAAAACTTAAAGATCATCGATTCAATTATTGCCCTTAAAGATAAGTTAAAATAAAAAACAGTGACTTCTTTTATGGAATACGAAAAATTTCTGCATCCTATGAGAAAAGTTAAACCAAAATCTCACAGACATGAAAAACATTTTCAAAACATTCGTAATAATGATCCTTGCAGCAATCGTGGTTTCATTCACAGAAACGAGGACCATTACAGGAAAAGTATCAGATGAGCGGGGAACTCCGCTCGCTGGTGTTATGGTAAAGGTGAAAGGATCTCCGACAGGGACCATCACTGATCTTAAAGGTAATTATCAAATAACAGTTAATCAGGAGGATAAGGTAATTGTCTTCTCTCTTTCAGGATATATTACTGTCGAACAGAAGGCCGGCGACAGGAGCATGATAAATGTCACGATGAAGCCGGAGATTATCGTCGTGGAAGATCAGATATCCATGGAAATTCCCGGCAAAAAGGATTATGCTTCGAAAGCTGCTCCGGCAGTTGCCGGAATCGCTTATGAATCCAGGGCTTATTTCCAGCGTTACAACAACAATTTTAATACAGAAGGGTACGCTTCAGTAAATGAGAACGGTTACAAAAATGTAAAGAATAATCCGTTATCCACTTTCTCGATCGATGTCGACAATGCATCTTACTCCAACATCAGGAGGTTCATCAATTCCGGCAGCTTGCCACCGGCAGATGCTGTAAGAATAGAGGAGATGATCAATTATTTCAAGTACGATTATCCCGAACCAAGAGGAGAGCATCCCTTCTCCGTATATACCGAACTGGCAATTTGCCCCTGGAATACCAGGCACCAGCTCCTTCAGGTGGGATTGCGCGGCAGGAGCATAGATAAAAACTCGCTTCCTCCCTCGAACCTGGTATTCCTGATCGATGTGTCAGGATCGATGAACAGTCCCAATAAGCTTCCGCTTCTGAAGTCAGCCTTCGGACTGCTGGTAAATGAGCTCAGGCCACAGGATCATGTTGCAATAGTAGTGTATGCTGGAGCTGCAGGACTGGTTCTTGAATCGACTCCTGGTAACAGGAAAGAAGTGATAATGAGCGCTATAGATAATCTTGAAGCCGGAGGATCGACGGCTGGCGGGGCAGGCCTCAAGCTCGCCTACAAGGAAGCTGAGAAGAACTTCCTGAAGAGCGGGAACAACAGGATCATCCTTGCCACCGACGGTGATTTTAATGTAGGTGAATCGAGTAACGGCGGCATGGAAAGACTTGTTGAGGAAAAGAGGGAGCTTGGAGTTTTTATAACCGTGCTGGGTTTCGGAATGGGAAACTATAAAGATGATAAGATGGAAATAATAGCTGACAAGGGTAATGGCAACTATTCATATATTGATAATCTGCAGGAAGCCCGAAGGGTTCTGGTCCGGGAATTCGGCGGCACACTTTTCACGATTGCAAAGGATGTTAAATTCCAGCTGGAGTTCAATCCTGCAAAAGTCGATTCCTACAGACTGATCGGTTATGAAAACAGGCTTCTCAACGATGAGGACTTCAATGATGATACCAAAGATGCAGGAGAGATGGGGTCAGGACACATGGTAACTGCTCTATACGAAATAGTGCCGGCAGGCTCCGGTGAAAGAATTCCATCTGTAGATCCGCTTAAGTACCAGGCATCAAGTAAGTTACAGGAGGAAGATTATTCCGGTGAGCTTCTTACCATCAAAGTACGTTACAAGCAACCTGACGGAAGCACGAGCAAGCTGCTTGAAAAACCGGTCAGAAGCAATCCTGCCTCTATCGATGATGTATCTGACAACCTGAGATTTGCAGCTGCAGTGGTGGAATTCGGAATGATACTCAGGGAATCGGAATACAAGGGAACATCGACTCTGGAAGGAGCCGCAAAGCTTGCAAAATCAGCAAGAGGAGAGGATGAGGATGGGTACAGATCAGAAATGATAAGGCTGATCAGTACAGTTAAAGATATGCGGGGATTGGCTGATAATGATGTAAAGTAGCTAAGTATTCAGGAACTTATCGATCGCCTTCGCAGCACTTCTGCCGGAGGCGATCGCATTTACCACCAGGCTGGCTCCGCTGACGGTGTCCCCGGCTGCAAAAACTTTTGGAGAGCTTGTTGCCAGAGAAGCATCGACTTTAACATTCTTTCTGCCATCAAGCTCGAGACCCAGTTCCGTTATCAGACCATCAAGCACAGGGTGTTCAAATCCAAGTGCAAGAAGTACCATGTCGGCCTCAATCACCCTCCGGGTGCCAGGTACCGGTCTCATTGAATACTTTCCGTTCACGATCTCCCATTCCACATCTTCGACCTCTGCTCCACGCGTTATTCTTCCGTCTCCAACGAACCTTAATGTGGAAATGCACCATAATCTTTCACAGCCTTCCTCATGTGAGGTTGATGTCTTCAGAGTCTTTCCGAAATATGGCCATGGATTTTCCGGAACTCTTGCAAGCGGCGGCTTCGGGAGTATCTCTATCTGTGTTACACTTTTTGCCCTTTGACGTATTGCAGTTCCGACACAGTCTGATCCGGTATCGCCTCCTCCGATGACAAGGACTCTTTTACCCCCGGCGACAATCTTGTTCTCGTTTATATGTATCAGGCTGGAACTGACCCTGTTCTGTGCTGAAAGGAAATCCATGGCAAGATGTATCCCGTCGAATTCACTTCCCTCGATATTCAGGCGGCGCGGATGGCCGGAACCGATGGCGATGCATATCGCATCAAAACTGTTTTCTATATCGTTAACGGGAATATCTTTCCCGATATTAATTCCGGTCCTGATCAGGACTCCTTCCATTTCCATCAGACTCAGTCTTCTTTCGACAACAGCCTTGCTCAGCTTGAAATCGGGGATGCCGAATCTCAGAAGTCCTCCGGCCTTCTCATCCTTTTCAAAAATAGTCACAGTATGGCCTGCCTTATTGAGCAGGTCTGCTGCCGCCATTCCTGCCGGTCCGCTTCCGATAACCGCCACCGTTTTGCCTGTACGTTTTTTTGGAGGCTGGGGTTTTATATATCCTTCAGTAAAAGCTTTTTCGGTTATTGCGACTTCATTTTCGCGTATGGTCACAGGTTCCTGATTGATGCTGAGAACACAGGCATGCTCACAGCTTGCAGGACAGATTCTGCCGGTGAATTCAGGAAAATTATTTGTGGCATTAAGTCTCTCATATGCAGCTCTCCAGTCGCCCTTGTAAAGCATGTCGTTCCATTCCGGGATCAGGTTATCGACCGGGCAGCTCCAGTGGCAGAATGGAATTCCGCAATCCATGCATCTCGAAGCCTGAAGCATCCTGTCCTCGCTGTTCAGCACCTGCTCCACTTCGCTGAAGTCGCAGATCCTTTCATTTATCGGCCTGTTTCCTGCTTCCTTCCTTTTTATTTTCAGGAATCCTGTTATGTCTCCCATAATGCTTTGATTAATAGTTTATTCCGTAGTCCATATGGTTTCAGGTTCCGAATTCAACATCCATTTCCACACCTGCAATTTTCTTCCTGAGCTCTTCCAGCTTCTGCTCCTGAAGAACTTTCTTATAATCATATGGTATAACCTTGATGAACATCGGAAAGTATTTATCCGGATCGTCAATTATCATCTTCGCCTTCCTGCTTCCGGTGAAGTGATGATGAAGAGTGATAAAGCTTGTCAGCTCCATCATATCATTTACATCCTCGACGAGCGAAAGCTCGACCATTCCCATGTTGCAGTAATAATCGAAATCGCCGTGCTCGTTGAATACATATGCGATCCCGCCGCTCATCCCTGCAGCAAAATTGCTCCCTGTCCTGCCAAGGACAACTATCCGTCCTCCGGTCATATACTCACAGCAATGGTTTCCGACGCCTTCCACCACGGCATTCGCCCCGCTGTTGCGAACCCCGAACCTTTCTCCCGCGACACCCGAGATATATATTTCACCGCTTGTTGCACCATAGAGCACCGTATTCCCTATGATGATGTTTTTGTCGGATTCGAAAGACGAACCTGCTGGAGGAACGACAATGATCCTTCCGCCTGAAAGGCCTTTACCCAGGTAATCGTTTGAATCGCCTTCAAGGTAAAGTTCGACTCCCGGAGCCAGGAATGCTCCGAAGCTCTGGCCTGCAGAACCGGTGAAACGGCACTTTATTGTTCCGTCAGGAAGCCCTGCCGAGCCGTAGATCGATGCGATCCTGCCGGAAAGCATTGCACCGGTTGTTCTGTCTGTATTCCGGATTGACTTTTCTATCACGATCTGCTGCCCCTCTTTCAATGCTTTTTCTGAGTCGGCAATAAGTTCAATATCAAGGATATTATTGAGCTTGCTCTCTTGTTTTTCAACGCAATGCATAGGAACCAATTCTGATCCAGCCGGCATAGTGAGCAGTCCTGAAAGGTCAATATTCTTTATTTTCCAGTGATCTACCTCAGGATTTCTTTCCAGAAGGTCGAACCTCCCTATTACCTCATCAAGGCTTCTGTAACCGAGCTCTGCAAGATGTTCACGGACATCCTCTGCAAGGAAGCTGAAGAAATTCACGAGGTAGTCGGCTTTCCCCATGAAACGCTTTCTGAGTTCCGGATTCTGTGTCGCCACACCTGCAGGGCATGTATTCAGGTGGCATTTGCGCATCATCACACATCCGAGAACGATAAGTGACGAAGTCGAGAAGCCATATTCCTCGGCACCCATGAGCGCCATCATGATGATATCCCTTCCGGTTTTGAGCTGACCGTCAGCCTGCAGCATCACCTTCCTGCGCAGGTTGTTCATTACAAGTGTCTGCTGTGTTTCGGCAAGACCCAGCTCAAGAGGAAGGCCAGCATGCTTTATTGACGAGGAAGGACTTGCCCCGGTTCCACCCTCATATCCGCTGATGGTTATCAGATCGGCCCCGGCTTTGGTTACCCCGGCGGCAATGGTCCCGACTCCGCTCTCGGAGACCAGTTTGACGCTTATCCTTGCTTCCGGATTTACGTTCTTGAGATCGAAAATGAGCTGTGAGAGATCCTCTATCGAATAAATATCATGGTGCGGCGGAGGAGATATCAGCGTGATGCCGGGAATTGAATATCGTGTCTTTGCAATGATCTTGTCAACCTTGTGTCCAGGAAGCTGTCCTCCTTCACCCGGTTTTGCTCCCTGCGCTATTTTTATCTGAATCTCATCGGCATTTACAAGATATTCGGCTGTCACCCCGAACCTTCCGCTGGCAACCTGTTTGATGGCGCTCCTTGTGCTGGTTCCATCCTCCCTTGGTTTGAATCTTTCAGGATCCTCGCCTCCTTCGCCTGTGTTGCTTCGACCTCCTATACGGTTCATGGCAATTGCCATCGTCTCATGTGCTTCAAGGCTGATGGAACCATACGACATAGCACCTGTGACGAACCTCTTCATTATTTTTCCAGCAGGCTCAACCTCCTCCAGCGGAATGGGATTTTTCTTCGTCCTGAGCAATCCTCGTATGAATCCGGGATGTTGGGTATTCCTGTTTACCAGACTGCAATACTCCCGGAATTTTTCACGGTCTCCCGTTCTGGTGCTCCATTGAAGCAACGAAATTGTTTCAGGATTCCAGGCATGATGCTCACCATACTTTCTGTAGGAGTAGACACCTTCTGTAAGTATTTCAGAATTAAGCTTTTCGGTAAATGCTTTTCTGTGAGGAATAAGAACTTCCTCAGCTATCTCACTCATCCCTATGCCGCCGATCCGGGAAATTGTTCCTGCAAAATATTTATTCACAACGTCAGGATGGATCCCCAGAGCTTCGAATATCTGTGATGATCTATAGCTGCGCAGGGTACTTATACCCATCTTCGACATTATCTTAAGTATGCCCTTGTTTATCGAATTGATATAATTAGCCTCGGCAGTTTGATAATCGAGCTGTATGGCTTTGTCCTTAACGAGCTTGTCGATGACGGCGAAGCTCATATAGGGATTGATGATGCTTGCGCCATATCCGAACAGAAGAGCAAAATGCATTACCTCCCTTGGCTCTGCGCTCTCTACGACTATATCGATCTGCATGCGCTTGCGCCGGGCTATCAGGTGATGATGAACAGCAGATACAGCCATCAGGGATGGAACAGGAGCTATGTCCTGACTTATGCCGCGGTCTGACAGGATAATATAATTCTTGCCTTCATCGACAGCTTTCTCAGCATCGAGGCACAGCTGACCGACTGCCTGCTGAAGTCCTTCAGCCCCTTTGGTCGCATCGAAAAGCATTTTAAGATTAGCAGCTGAAAAGCCTTTCCATCTGAGGTTTTTGACTACCTGGAAGTAAGTGTTCGAGATGACGGGATTTCTGAACCGGACCATTTTTACATGATCGGGTGAAGTTTCGAGAAGATTCTGCTGGAGCGATCCGAGATAGCCGGATAGTGTCATCACAAGCTCTTCCCTGATAGGGTCGATGGGAGGGTTGGTAACCTGGGCGAAGAGCTGCTTGAAATAATTGAAAAGACGATATGGCTTTCTTGAAAGCACGGCCAGCGGCACATCATTTCCCATAGACCCGATGGGCTCCCTGCCTGTGGCAGCCATCTCCTTGATGATCCTTTCGGTATCTTCCATCGAGTAATTGAATGAAGTCGCGTATTTATGGTAATCTGGTCCAAGATCAGGTGTCACAACATGTCCTGTTTCAATCTCCTCCAGGTTTACCATGTTTTGCCTGATCCATTCTCCGTAGGGATACTCGTTCGCCAGGGTTGACTTAAGCTCATCATCATAAAATATCCTGCCTTCTTCTGTATCAACAAGCAGCATCTTTCCAGGCTTGAGCCTGCCTTTTTCTTTAATCTCATTTGGAGCAAATCTCTGTACTCCGGCTTCAGAACCCATTACAATCAGGTCGTTGGTTGTTATCACGTACCTCGATGGACGGAGACCGTTTCTGTCAAGCATCCCGCCGATGTAGCGACCGTCGGAAAAAATAAGTGACGCTGGTCCGTCCCAGGGCTCCATGAAGGTTGAATGGTAGTGATAGAAAGCCCTCAGTTCAGTCGATATTGGATTTTTTGCATTTATGGATTCCGGGATCAGAATTGACATTGCATAAGGGAGAGATTTCCCGCTCATCAGCAGGAATTCAAGAACATTGTCAAGCGATGCTGAATCGCTTTTGTCTGGTTCGATTATCGGATATATCCTCGAAAGGTCGCCAAGCTTGTCTGATTTCAGGATCGATTCCCTTGCCTCCATCCAGAGCCTGTTGCCCTTTATGGTATTGATCTCACCGTTATGTCCCAGAACCCTGAAGGGCTGTGCAAGATCCCAGCTCGGGAATGTATTTGTGCTGAACCTCGAATGGACCAGAGCTATAGCACTCTGCAGCCTTTCATCCTGCAGATCAAGAAAGTACTCTCCAAGCTGCATCGAAGTCAGCATACCTTTGTAGACCAGTACTTTTGTGGAAAGACTTGGAATATAAAAAACGTTTTTATGCTTTAGTCCCGAGTCGCGAATTATTCTTTCCGTGCGTTTCCTTATTAAATATAATTTTCTTTCCAGTTCATCCTGGTCGAGATCTGATCCGAGAAGTATCTGTCTGATGCATGGTTCAGCAGACAAAGAAATCTCACCCAGCACTGAACTATTGCGTGGAACCTCCCTGAAGCCTATGAATTCCACACCTTCCTCCTTTATTATATCCAGAAAGATTCCGGTGCATTTTTCTGCTTCTGCCTCATCCTTGGGAAGGAAGATGAGACCAGTTCCGAACTGTCCTGCCGGAGGAAGAGAATATCCCTGTATTAGATAAAAATCGCGGGGCACCTGTATAAGGACACCGGCGCCGTCTCCTGTTTTTTTGTCAGCACCCTCAGCACCACGATGAGTCATATTCCTGAGAATACTGAGACCCTGATTGATTATACAATGTGATTTCTTCCCCTTGAGATGAGCGACAAAGCCGATACCGCAATTCTCATGCTCGAACTCCTGTCTGTATAATCCCTGGTTCAACGGCCTTTCGGTTTTCATTTTTTTTCTGTTTGAAACAGTTAATTATAAAAAAACCGTTCCCTGTTTTTCAAGAGAACGGTTATCCCTAATCCTATACCATATACCATTCTCACTCTCTTCAGGTATGCCTTTTAAGAAATAGTGATGATATTATGGATACTTGCATTATCATTTTTAATATTCCCATGCAAATATATTGTTTATCTTTCATTTTGTTGCAAATGTTCATAAAATAATTAATAATTATAATATTATTTCAGGAAAGTTATAAACCTGTTAATCAACAATTGCTGCATGGGAAGAGGTAAAATCTTATTATTTTCGCAGGATAAATAATTATAAGAGTATGGAAATTCCCAGGAATCTTGTCCTCGTTATTTTTGGTGCCTCCGGCGATCTGACATGCAGGAAGCTCGTACCGGCACTTTTTTCCCTTAATGTTCAGAAACTTCTGCCGCCAAAATTCGAAGTGATCGGATGCGGAAGGACGCAATTTTCAGATGAGGATTTCAGGAAAAGGATGAAGGAGAGCATCATTTCATTTTCAGAGGAAAAGAATCCCGATATCGGACTCATTGACGAGTTCATGCACAGACTGTCATATCTTTCAATCGATAATTCAAAGGCTTCGGATTATGATAAGCTGAAGGCAGCTCTTCATTCAAAGGCAAATGAGTTAGATGCCGGAGCCAATTTCATTTTTTACATGGCCACCCCTCCAAGCATGTATTCGGTAATTGCCGAGAACCTTCACCGAGCAGGTCTCGCTGATCAGGAATCCGGTTTCAGGAGGTTTATTGTCGAGAAGCCATTCGGGTATGATCTTGAATCAGGAAAAGGACTGAATCTTAAGCTTCACGGGCTGATCACAGAGGACCAGATATACAGGATAGATCATTATCTCGGCAAGGAGACTGTTCAGAATGTTCTTGTGACAAGGTTTGCAAACGGGATCTTTGAGCCGCTCTGGAACAGAAATTATATTCATCGTGTCGAAATAACCTCAGCTGAGAGCATAGGTGTGGAGGAGAGGGGTGGCTATTATGATTCTTCAGGTGCCCTGAGAGACATGGTACAGAACCATCTGTTGCAGATGGTGGGACTGACAGCAATGGAGCCTCCCTCTTCGCTTGAATCAAACTCCATCAGGAATGAGGTACTCAAGGTTCTGCAGTCACTGCAGCAAATCAATGAGGCTGAAGTTCCTGATCAGGTAGTCCGCGGACAATATACAGGATCGACCATCAGGGGAGTATGCGTGCCAGGTTACAGGTTCGAGAAAGGTGTCGCGAAGGACTCCAGATCTGAAACTTATGTTGCGATCAAATTCTTTATCAATAACTGGAGATGGGGCGGAGTCCCATTTTACATCAGGACAGGAAAACGGCTTCCGACAAGAGTCACTGAAATAGTGATTTATTTCAAGAGGACACCTCATCATCTTTTCCAGCGCGAGACAGGAAGCCTCACTTCGAACCAGCTGATTATCAGGATTCAGCCAGATGAAGGAATTCTTCTCAAGTTCGACATGAAAGAACCAGGCTCGGGATTCAATGTAAAAAATGTGAATATGGATTTTCATTACAAGGATCTTGCCGACATAAGAGTTCCTTCAGCATATGAGAGACTGTTGTATGATGTGATGATCGGAGATTCGACTCTTTTCTCGCGTGACGATATAGTTGAAACGGCATGGAAGTTTGTCGAGCCGATCCAGAAAGCATGGACGAACAATCCGAACATAAAAATATATGGTTACCCTGCCGGTACATGGGGTCCGACTGCATCCAACTATCTGATAGAAGGCTGCGGTCTGACATGGAGATATCCGTGCAAGAATCTTTCTGAAGACGGAATGTATTGTGAGTTATAAGCTCTGGCGTCTGGAGTTGCAAAAGTTATTAACAATCCGCAATCAGTTTTTTTTCCTGTCAACTGAAACAACAATGCGGATGATGTAAATGAAATAAACAGGAGTAGTGGGGTTTTGAGAATGTTTCCATCTGTGCATTTAAAATTATTGAATGAAAATAATATCTTGTTTTGCCGATTATGGATCGGGCAAGTTTATCTTCCGAAAAATGCACTGTTAAAAACTCAAAAAAATTCTTTCATATGTAATTTCTAAATTTGATTGAGTTTAATTAAAATCTATAAGTCATGGCAAAGGAAAAAGCAAAAGCACAACCAAAAACCAAGAAAGCGCCCAAGAAAACTCTGAAAGAAAAGCGCGTTGTCAAGAAAACGAAGAAAGCCGCTAAGAAATAGCAGGATTAGTTTTTTCAATATAAACGGCTTTAACAACAAACTTGCAGGTCCATGTGTCCTGCAAGTTTTTTTATAAAAGAAAAAGGCTGCCAGAAACTGACAGCCTTTTATTTCTCTAGTATGGTAAATTAAGCCAGTTTTACGTTTACTGCATTAATTCCTTTTTTACCTTCAGCTAGCTCAAATGTTACTTCGTCGTTTTCCTTGATCTTGTCGATCAGTCCAGAAACGTGTACAAAATATTCATTTTCTGAATCTGCGTCTTTAATGAATCCGAATCCTTTTGATACATTAAAAAATTTTACTGTTCCTTTGTTCATTGTATTCTGTTTTAAAAATTTAGGCCGTAAAAATACATATAATTATTTATATTTCTAAATAAATCGCAAAAAAATCTATTTTTATCATCCGAATATAAAACATAAGTAAATGACAAAAAGATCTCTCATTATCAGTTTTGTTGTTCTGTTCCATTTTGTAAACATGACAGGACAGCCTGCTTTTCTGACAGTTGCAGAAAGCTCGGATTTCAAATCGACTTCCAATTACAATGATGTAATGTCATTTATTGAAAAGCTTGAGCGATCTTCAAAATATATAAGGGTCGAGACGATAGCACAGTCTGTGGAAGGCCGTAATATTCCGTTGCTTATAATCGGAAAGCCACTGCCAAAATCAAAGGTGAAGCTTGTGAACGATGAAAGGATTGTGATTTACATACAGGCTAACATACATGCAGGCGAGGTCGAGGGAAAGGAAGCTGCCCTGATGTTTGCAAGGGATCTGCTGGCTGAAAAAGATCCTGAGATTCTCGATGATGTAATCCTTCTGATCTGTCCGAACTTCAATCCGGACGGAAATGAGAAGATCAGCCCGCAGAACCGGACATATCAGGCCGGACCGGTAAACGGAGTGGGTGTGAGGCATAACGGACAGATGCTTGACCTTAACCGTGACGGTATGAAAGCCGAATCTCCGGAGGTAAAGGGATTGGTGGGGAAGGTTTTTAAAGCATGGGATCCTGCCGTGTTCATGGACTGCCATACAACCAACGGATCATATCATATCGAACCTGTAACGTTTACCTGGATGGTAAATCCCAACGGCAATAATTCGCTCATCGGATATATGAGGACGAAAATGATCCCTGCGATGTCAGCAACCCTTCTCAATAAATATAAAGTCGAGAATTGCTATTACGGCGAATTCAGCAATATGATGAATCCTGAAAGCGGTTGGTTTTATGATGCCGCCGAACCAAGATACCTTGTCAATTATTTCGGACTGAGGAACAGGCTTGGCATTCTGAACGAGAATTATGTTTATGCGGATTACAAATCGCGGGTTATGGGATGTTATTTCCTTATTAAATCGCTTACGGAATTTGCTTCAGCAAACAAAACCGAAATCAAAACCATGATTGAAAGAGGCAGATGTTAAGACCATAAGCAGGGGATTGAATCCCGCGGTGACGGATTCTTTTGCAATAGAATATAAGGTAAGACCAATTGATGAGAAGGTTACGATCAAGACATACGAAGTCGAACGGACAAATGAACCGAATGTATATCCTCCATATAAAAGAACCGACCGGAGAAGGGATGTCACCATACCTTACTATATCGACTACTATCCTTCAAAGAGTGTCAGGTTCCCGTTTGCGTACCTCATCAATAACGCCGATCCGGAAATTCTTGCACTTCTTAAGCTCCAGGGAATCAAGGTTGAGAAGCTTGCAGAAGCTGTAAAAACGGAATCGGAGAAATTTGAGGTCTCGGAGCTCAGGGGATCATCGAGGTTAAACCAGGGGCACTATACAAATACGATCAAAGGCAGATATGTGAAGGAGGCGAAGGAATTTCCTGCAGGGACCGTTGTGGTCAGGACTGCCCAGCCACTTGGAAGCCTGATCGCATATCTTCTTGAACCACAGTCCAATGATGGCCTTATGACGTGGAATTACTTCGACAGATACCTGGTTCCACAGTGGGGCGGGGGGTATAATCCGTATCCGGTATACAAGATTATCAGCCCGTTGGAATTAAAGACGACATTAGTAAATTAATTATTTCCGCGTCCACTTGTCGAACACTGTAATAACAGGCAATACGTTTCCCTGTTCATCGAAGAAATCGCGTGTCGACCGTCCTCTCATGGTTGCAGGCTCCCACCAGAAAATACCTTGTCCAAGATTGTCGGGTGTGCTGAGCACGATGTTGTTCACTTCATCCAGGAACTGCCTTTGTCCTTCCGGAGTTTCAGGGAATGGAGCCGGCTTCTTGATGTATTCGGTCGGTGAGGCACAATAAGCAACTTCGACGAGGATTATTGGTTTCTTGTACTGCTTCGCCATGAAGTTCATATTGTTCCTCAGGTCGAGGAGGGTTCCGTGCCACCATGGATAATACGACTGACCTATATAATCAAATTTAATCCCGTACGAGAGAAGTTTGTCAAAGAAATACTTTGTATTTACCATATTGCCCCCCTGATCGATGTGGATCATGATCTTTGGCACATACAGCGGCTCGCAGCCTTCATATACTCCGTTAATGCCTGCTATTATCAGGTCGGCAAAATTATCCCATTTCTCCGGGAGCTTGCCGTCAGGCCACAGCATGCCGTTTATCACTTCATTCCCAATCTGCACCATTTCGGGAAGTACGTGTGCTTCCCTCATGGTTTTCATCGTTGCCTTGCTGTAATCAAAAACTGCCTTTACAAGGTCCTGGTGCGACATTTTTTCCCATGCTTTCGGAGTATACTGCTTGCCGGGATCTGCCCATGTATCTGAATAATGAAAATCCAGTAAAAATTTGTATCCCATTTCCCTGGCTTTTTTTGCAAGTGCTATGGTGTAATCAAGGTTGTTGGGCAGCTCGGTTGGCGTATGGAATACTCTGAGCCGTATCCAGTTATACCCATGGTCCTTAAAGATCTGAAGGCCCGGTTTTATCGAATCATTTTCCCTGAAACCGAATCCCCGGTCCTCGGCACTCTTCAGGAACGAGAGATCGGCCCCTATGGCATACTCCTGTGCATTTGTCCTGTATGAAGGAAAAACAAAGGAAATAATTAAAATAAGAAGCATGCAGCTCCGGCTATTTTTAAGAAAATTTCTTTTCATGACTTACATATTATAGTGTAACAAATTTAACCATTTTCATAATACGATTGCATGATTGCACGATTGCATGATCGCATGATAAATATTACCCAAACCTTCGTCATATTCATCTTATTTTAATAACATTGCAAAAAAATTATTATTCAGATCTTTAGTAACCTTTTACGGAACAAAACATCGTATCATGAGAAAATGGCGAGTTGATGATTCTGCAGAACTCTACAATATAAATGGCTGGGGTGTCGACTACTTTTCTATTAATGAAAAGGGAAACATAACCGTCAAGCCCCTGAAGGAAGGAGTTAAAGTTGACCTGAAGGAGCTTCTTGACGAACTGATGCTTACTGACGTTTCGACTCCGGTTCTCATAAGATTTCCGGATATTCTGGACGACAGGATCATAAATATTTCCAAATGCTTCAGGAAAGCATCGGAGGAGTACAATTATAAAGCCCAGAATTTTATCATTTATCCGATCAAGGTGAACCAGATGAGACCTGTGGTCGAGGAGATCGTTAGTCATGGAAAAAAATTCAATATCGGACTGGAGGCAGGATCAAAGCCTGAGCTGCATGCTGTGATCGCCATAAATACTGATCCTGAATCTCTTATAATCTGCAATGGATATAAAGATGAAGATTATATCGAGCTTGCCCTCCTGGCCCAGAAGATGGGTAAGAGGATCTTCCTGGTAGTGGAGAAGCTCAACGAGCTGAAGCTCATCACTACAATCTCGAAACGCCTTAAGGTGAAACCCAATCTTGGGATAAGGATCAAGCTGGCAAGTGTCGGAGCCGGTAAATGGGAGGATTCGGGAGGTGATATCAGCAAATTCGGTCTTACATCAAGCGAGTTGCTTGAAGCCATCGACTTCCTTGAAAAGAACAAGATGAAGAACTGCATAAAGCTCATCCACTTTCATATCGGCAGCCAGGTTACCAAGATCCGCCGTATTAAGACTGCCCTTCGCGAGGCATCACAGTTCTATGTACAGATGCGGAAACTTGGCTTCAACGTTGAATTTGTCGATATCGGAGGAGGTCTTGGCGTAGATTACGACGGAACAGCATCTTCGAACAGCGAGAGCAGCATGAATTACACGCTGCAGGAATATGTGAACGACTCTATAAGCACATTTGTTGATGCAAGCAACAAGAACAATATTCCCCATCCGAATGTGATCACCGAGTCGGGACGCTCTCTGACGGCTCATCATTCGGTACTGGTATTCGAGGTTCTTGAAACTGCGACGCTTCCTGTATGGGATCCGGAAGATGCTATAAATGAGAGTGACCATGAACTGGTAAAGGAGCTTTACAGCCTTTGGGATAATTTCAGTCAACCGAGGATCCTTGAGTCATGGCACGATGCCCAGCAAATACGCGAAGAGGCTCTCGACCGTTTCAGCCTCGGACTTGTCGACCTCAAGACACGAGCCCAGATCGAATGCCTTTTCTGGTCAATAGCCCGCAAGGTATACCAGACGGCAAATGTAAGCAAGCATGTGCCTGTCGAGTTGAAGCAGGTATCAAGGATACTCTCGGATAAATACTTCTGCAATTTCTCACTATTCCAGTCACTTCCCGATGCATGGGCAATCGATCAGATATTCCCGATAATGCCGATCCACAGATTAAATGAAGAACCAAATGTCTTTGCCACAATTCAGGATATGACCTGCGACTCTGATGGCAAGATCGATAATTTCATCTCCACAAAAAATGCTTCATATCATTTGCCCGTCCATTCATTGAAAGGACGGGAACCATATTACCTTGGAGTATTTCTTGTGGGCGCATATCAGGAGATCCTCGGAGACCTTCACAACCTCTTCGGCGACACAAATGCAGTTCACGTTTCTGTGGATGAGAATGGATACAAAATCGACCAGGTTATCGACGGTGAAACAGTTGCCGAAGTCCTCGAATATGTCCAGTATAATCCTAAGAAAATGGTCAGGACAGTCGAAACATGGGTCACCAGTTCGGTGAAAGCCGGTATAATAACCCTTGAGGAAGGCAAGGAGTTCCTGTCGAACTACCGGTCGGGTTTATATGGATATACCTATCTCGAATGAAAAACTGGATATTCTCCAGGAATGTTCTTATTGTACTTATTTACAGGATATTTATTGTCCTGCTTTTATTCTCCTTATCACGTACAGGCTTCTATCTCTTCAACCTTAAGATGTTCCCGGGAATAACAGCGGGTGAATTTCTTTCTATACTCCGTGGAGGATTGCTCTTTGATATTTCTGCATCTGTCTACATCAATATGCTTTTCATCCTGATGCAGATAGTACCATTCGATTTCCGGTACAACAAGACCTACCAGAAGATAAGCATGTGGCTCTTCTTTGTCACAAATGGACTGGCGCTGGCCGCGAACAGTGCAGATTACATATATTACCGCTTCGTCTTTAAAAGAGCTACCGCAGATGTTTTCGGGACTTTCGGGAACGAGGAGCATCTTGGAAAAATGTTCTTCAAATTCCTGCTCGACTACTGGCCTGCCGCACTTATTTGCATATTCCTCTGGTTCCTGATGGTCCTTCTTTACCGGAAAGTGGTTGTGAAAAAACCGGAACCCCCGAACAGGATATCATATTTTATCATCAATGTTCTTTTCATTCCTGTGGCAGTCGCCCTTATTATCGGAGGAGCAAGAGGAGGCTATAAGCATTCCACACGGCCGATCACCATAAGCAATGCAGCCCGTTATGTAAAAAATCCAAGAGATGTGGCTATTGTGCTTAATACTCCGTTCAGCATTTTCAGGACGTTCGGTAAAAAGACTCTGGTCAGGTACGAATTCTTTGACAAGGTTACGCTTGATTCACTTTATAATCCTCATTACAGACCTTCAGCCAAAGGTCCGTTTGTAAGGGACAACGTTGTGATAATTATCCTTGAGAGCTTTGCACGCGAATATATCGGAGCACTGAGCAGCGAGCTGGAAAACGGCACTTATAAGGGATATACCCCGTTCGTCGATTCTCTGATAAAAGAGAGTCTTACATTCGAGGTTTCTCTTGGCAACGGAAAGAAATCGATCGATGCCATGCCCTCGATACTGGCATCGCTGCCTTCACTCGAGACTCCCTATATTATTTCCCATTATGCCAACAATGATGTAAATGGTCTGGCCGGACTCCTGAAAAAGAAAGGCTACTATACATCATTTTTTCATGGAGCTCCGAATGGCTCCATGGGATTTGATTCATTTGCCAGGATGGCGGGATTTGATGATTATTTCGGCCTCGACCAGTACCCTGATAAAAACGATTTCGACGGCATGTGGGGTGTCTGGGATGAACCATTCTTTCATTTTTTCGCCGGGAAGCTAAATACTTTTCCCCAACCATTCATGGCATCCATATTTTCGATATCATCCCATCATCCATTCGAAGTTCCCGAAAAATACAGGAATAAATTCAAAAAAGGACCGGCTCCGATTGTCGAGGTGGTTGGTTACACTGATTTCGCGTTGCGGGAATTCTTCGATGAGATATCCTCAGCTCCCTGGTTCCCGAACACATTGTTCGTTATCACTGCAGATCATACCAATGAATCCATTCACAAGGAGTTCCAGAATAACTTCGGCTCATACAGCATCCCGGTCATTTTCTACAAGCCGGGAAGCGATCTCAGGGGAATGAAGAAAAGAATTGCCCAGCAGATCGACATCATGCCGACTGTCCTTAGCTACCTGAATTATGACGAGGAATATATTGCTTTCGGCAACAATCTCCTTGACGATTCATATGAATCTTTCGCATTCAATACAAATGGAAGCACCTATCACCTTTATATGAAAGATCATATTCTGGAAATGATCGACAACAAGCCTGTGGGATTGTATAACTTTAAATCCGATAAATACCTCGAAAACAACATCCTTGAGAGGGAGACCGGTATTGCAGCCGGGATGGAGGAGAAGATGAAAGCCATCGTTCAGTCATATAACAGCAGGCTGATTGATAATAACATGATTGTCAAAAAATAGGGATAAAACTGGTGCCTGCATGAATTTTTTTGCCAACTTTAAAGTGAAAATCAGAATCTGAGATTTATTAATAGCCAAGCCATGAATACACGTCGTCAATTCCTTAAACTAACCGGAACAGGCATACTTGCCGCGGGCGTATCTTCAGTTTACGGTGCACCGGTTCTTTCCGGCGGAAAAAAGAAAAAGAAAGCTGAAGTTCCCCTCGAACCCCATGCATTCAGCATCGGCATGGCCGGTTTCACATTTGCCAGGTTCGATGTTGACAAGACCATTGAAATGATGAAGAGGATTGGGGTTACCAACCTGTCTCTCAAGGATTTTCATCTGCCTCTCAACAGCACACAGGAAAAGATCAGTGAGGTGCTCGCCAAATTCAAGGCTGCAGGGATCAATGTCTATACGCTCGGTGTCATTTACATGAAAACGCCTGAATCGGTAAACCAGGCATTTTCATATGCGAAGATGGCCGGGGTGAACATGATAGTGGGTGCCCCGAACTATGAGCTGCTGTCTCAGGTTGAACAAAAAGTTAAGGAGACCGGGCATACGCATTGCCATTCATAACCATGGACCGGACAATCCTCTCTATCCGAATGCCACCGATATCTGGGAACATGTCAAGGCAATGGACCCGAGATTAGGTATCTGCATCGACATAGGTCATACCACACGCGACGGACAGGATCCTTCAGTGGATATTGAGAGATACATGGAGCGCATCTTCGATGTGCATATCAAGGATGTAGATAAGCCATCAAAAGAAGGGAAGACTATAGAGATGGGAAGGGGTATAATTGATATTCCGAAGGTTGTTTCGACGCTTCGCAAAATCAATTATAAGGGAAAATGCAGCCTTGAGTTTGAGAAGGATATGAACGATCCGCTTGCAGGTATTGCCGAATCAATTGGATACTTCAAGGGAGTTATGGCCTGCAGGTAAAATATTTACTTGATTTTTGTATAGCTGTCCTCATACAGGCCTCTCTGTATTATAAGCGCATTGTTCAATATTGTCAGAGGCCTGCTTTCTGCAGGGTTTTCGAGGATCAGTGTTCCGAACATATCATCGGACTTTGTAATGGAATAATTTGTCTGGAGGTATACAGTATCCATGTGTTTTTCCACATAAATGCCATCGGACCTGAATTCTATTGTCGCATAATTTGATTCTGAAGCAGTAACACAGGTATAATCAACATCTCCGCCGCAGGTCGATTCCCATCTCCAGGTCCCGGGAACCTGATCTATGGAAGTTACCTCGATGAATTTCTCGCCACAGCCCCAGAGCAGAATAAATAGTACAGGCAGCAAGCTTTTATATCTCATGACCTTTGCATTGATAAGGTCAAAGATAATAAAATTGTCATTTATTCAGGCTTCAGTCTTCCAGACGCAGTGTCACGTTGCCGATACCACCGGTCACGTCGAGGTAGAGGCTTTCCTTTGTCTTGCCGTACAGTTTATTGGTATAGTTTTGTTATTCTTTTCAAAGCCGTGTGCGCTTACCTCGCCCAAGCCTCCGGATATACTTACCTTGACACCAACTTCTGAAGGTAATTTTATTGTAAGCTCCCCAACACCGCCTCTGATTTCTGCATCGAGATCATTCTTCCATTTTCCGCTTAGGTCAATTTCGGCTTCTCCGGCTATTGCCCTGAATTCGAAGAACGGGACTGAACTATTTCTAAGGTTTATGGTTGTCTCCCCGGCAATCATTTCGAATTCAAATTTATTGATATTACAATCCTGCAGATTGATGTCGCTCTCACCGGCGATCATTTCAATATGCATCTCATTCCTGACATCCTTGTTGAATGCAATTGTCCATTCATTCTCATCAGAATCATTATAATCCTTGTCGTGCCTGTTATCCTCGACATCAATTTTAAGGTAACCTGCGCCTGATTCTTCATAATAAGATATTTCTGGTTCCCAGAACTCTTTTTTGAATTTATAAAGTCCTTCGCAAAATGATTTTCCGTCCGGATTTATATAGAGCTTCCCTGCCGGGAATGTAATTTCTGTCTTGACCGTTTTTGCCTTGCCAGCATCAATATTCTTCTTTATCTCCTGCGGAGCGATGACAAAACCTGCCATGACGGTAAATGTCAGGATTAGTCCGAGGATTACGAAAAGATTCTGTTTTTTCATGATGTACATCTTAATGGTTTGATTTACATAAAGACGTGTAATTAATCCGGAAGTTGCAAGCAATTACAATTATATTCAGACAAAACCAGTGTTCCGGAAAAATGAATTTGATCGAGAATTACTACTTCTGGCATATAACAATGAACTCTTTTGAATCCTGGTTCAATTCATGGCCACTATAATCACCCATGATCTTATACTTTTTGAACTTTGATCTCTCGACAAGATGCTCAAGTTCATATCTGAAGAAGTACCTCATCGGTGTTGTCCATTCATCATGCTCCATCTTGCCATTATCTTCCCATTCCATCCGGAACGTGACCTGGATAAGCTGATTTAAAAGGTCGGGATTTGTCGATACAATCCTTCGAACTTTTTTCCCCGGTTCATATTCTCCCTCAAAATCTGTAACATTCTTAAGACCATTAATAAGCTGTTTCAGGTCGGGAATGAAAGTGTCGAAAATGAATCTTCCGTCCTTTTCGAGATGATCATAAACATTATTGATTGCCTTAAGCTGGTCTGCTTTATCAGGAATATGCATTATAACCCTGAATGGCGCCATAATCAGGCCGAACCTGAAATCAAAGCTGAAGTCGGTCATATTCTGAAGGCTGACCCTGTAGTGCTCATTGCGGTTGAGCTTGTCGTAAAGCTGATTGAGCATTGATTCACTGACATCAATCCCGTAAATATCTGCTCCGCAGTTCAGTGCATTTAAAAAGTGCCTTCCTGTGCCGACACCTATTTCAAGCACCTTGCCGTTTGCCCGGCAGGCTTCATTCCGGAAGAATTCAGCATCTGCAGAATCTCTTATCTTGTGGTAGATGAGATCGTAAAACCGCGCGAAATTTTTTGGATATTCGAATGCCATATGAGTTGTATTGAGTATTTGTAAATTCTATAAATACTAAGATTGAATTACCGGGAAGCACCAGTTTCAGATTAATCCAATGCAGCAATTTTGGCTTTGATCTCTTCGTATGACTCCTTTACCTTTTTAGGGAAAGAATAGTGTACCTGGTTCGACTTGATGCTGCAGCCTCCTTTGACAGGCTCAATCCATGCTATATGCATCACGTTCAAAAGGATCTTCTGGTCGTCTGGATCAGTCAGTTCGATAAAAATATTTTTCATTTCAGATATTGTTTTAAAGTGTTTTACTGTAAAGTTGCCGTACTAATTTCCTGCCAGTATCTTGATTTCTTCCTCTGTAAGTGCTCTGTTATATATTCTCAGTTCATCAAGAAAGCCGTTGTAATGATTGTTGCTTCCTGCACCAAGAGCAGGATTGTTGCCAATAATGACTCCTTATGGTGAATTATGCTTAAATCATACTCTATAATATCCCCTGTCTAGAATGGATAGGTTCCTGAGGTTGCCCCTTCAATATATGCTTCCAGAGCCTGGCGATCGAAAACTGAGCCATCGCTCCGGTTGAAAATGCCGAATCCAAGATTCCCCGTGTAGCCATTATCCCAGATTATCGGCACTAATCCGTTAATCTTGGCGTATTGAGCTGCATACTGAACATAGTATGCCCGGGAAGCAAGATGGTGTTCAAGTGCGCTTCCTGTCAAGGCTGAACGCCGTATCGCACCATATTCGCCAAGAATGACAGGATAACCCTCATCGACGAATTTCGTTTTCATTTTCTGGAACTGAGAACGCATGTAATCCTCCTGTCCCCAATTCGATATTGTCCCATATACGGCATACTCAACTCCCCATAATGTTTTCACCGTACCCCAGGTTGCATCAGCTTCAAGTCCGGTGAATTCCCATGGATCATAATAATGAACCTCAACCATCAGTTTGTCGTTCACACTGTCATTTGGCACAATCAGCTGATTGACAGCGAGGTCTATATTTGTGTTATATGCCTGGATAACCAGATTGCGATAGGTATTCTTGCCGCCTGTGGAGCGGACGGCGTTTACAAAGGTCTGATTGTATGACATTTGTACGGTAAAATTCTGGGTGGTGGGTTGTCCGTTGGTATGAACTTCATTTGTTCCTGCGAAGAGGAGATGCTCGTCATAATCACGGAATTTTACGGCAATCTGCTCCCAGAATGCTTTTTGCTTGGCATTCACTGAAATCTGTTTTTCGTAAGTTGGATTATTTTCCAGCCATCCCCCGTCCCAGTGGATATTCAGAATAACGTACATGTCGTTATTGAAGCAATAGTCGACCACCTCTTTCACACGATCAAGCCATGCAGGACTAATCTTGCATGTGATGACATTTTCAATATGGCTGTCCCATGCACAGGGTATGCGTACCGTATTGATCCCGGATAGTTTTACAGAATCGATCAGTCTTTGCGTTGCCTTCGGGTTTCCCCAGGCAGTTTCACTTCCGGGAGCCTCAAGTGAATTGCCCAGATTCCACCCTGCAAACATTTGTGAAGCAATAGCTTTTGCAGTGCTTCCCATTCCTGTCGGATCCGGATTCTTCCGGTCACTGTAGTCCGGATAGTATTCACTTTGCCCGACTCCTACGTAAAGAGTATCTGTGGAATCCATAATGAATCTCAGCCTTGCAGTTCGCACTTCACTTGTCGGATTGGCTTCTGCAGTAACTGTGATCTGAGCATTAGGTACTGTTGAAGAAGTTACTGAAACAGTACACCAGGACTTATTTGAGGAAACGATCCACTTCTGACCGCTCATATATATTGTAAGGGATTGATCACCCCCCGCACCTGTGAAGATCAATGTATCAGTATTGGCACTGAGGAGTGTCTCAGGATCTTCATTCTTCTTATCACAGCAAGTAAACAGAATTAGAATAAGGACTGTCAAAAGGATCAAACAATTTTTCATGTTTTTCAGGAATTGTTTATCAAAGATACTGATGATATTCGTAAGTTCCTCGTTCAATGGCGGAACACAGATAGTTACCGCGAGAACTTATATTAAATTAAATGGTGATAGAGTACTTCTTCTTAATCATATACCTCCTTTGATGTAATGCTATTCCAGCTTTTTCAGCAGATATTTATCAGTGTATTCTATAAACGTATGCAGATCTATTACTTTTGCATATCCGCCATCAGTAAATGCAGCAAGAGTACTGATCTGGACATCTTCAGCTTTTACAGTTCTATCCATGAATTTTAAATCTCTTGTAGCGCATGCATCAGAGATAACGACACATTCGAAGCCAAAGTCATGTCCGGCTCTGATGGCAGCTTCCACACACATTTGCGTCTGCATTCCGATTATTACCAGACGACTGATATCGTTGTTTTTCAGGTAATCCAGCAGATCAGTGCCCTGAAAGCAATTAACTTCCTCTTTTGTAATTACTTTTTCATTTGAAACAGGCGAGACATTTTTATGTATTTCAAATCCCTTATTCGATTTATGGCGGACATGTATTACCAGTTGCTTTTTATCACGAAAAATTTCAAGGACTTTTTTAGCATTTAAGCTTGCCGTTTCCGCATTTACCAATCCGGGTCCGTCTCCGGGGAAATAGAAATTCTGGATATCCACAATCAATAAAGCTGTCCTTATATTATCGTCCTTTTGCTGGGAGTTTAATGAATACTGAAAAATCAGGAGCATCCAAACAAGTCCAAATATTTTTTTCATTGCCTTTAGTTCTTCTCAATTAATACCTTGATCCTGTAATCCCTGTTATCAATTTGCTGATCTGATTTCAACCAGGGATTAACCTCCAGAACTTTCCATTTAAAGCCTTTAATGTTGGAGGGATTATTATTGCGGTTAAGGAAATAAATCAGCATGTCTTAATCTATTCCCTCAATCAGGATCGTATCACATTTTGCTGCTTTTAATCTGTACTTCAGGATTTTCTGGTAATCTTCAGAGTAATACCAGTCCTCAAAGTCTTTCTTGCTGTTGAATTTTACCAGTACTGATTTAGTATAATCCCATTTTCCTTCCAGAAGAGAAGGGGATTCATCTATGGCAAGATATTCTCCCTTAAATCTCGAAAATATATCATCGAAGTTTTCCAGATATTTTTCATATTCTTCATGATCGTGAATTTTTATCTGTGCAACAAAATAGTGTTTCATGATATTATTAGATTATTGCCCGGGTTATTCTCAGGAATTGTTTTTCTTCATGTCTTTCTTATAGTTCTTTAACATCTTTCCGAATTCTTTCTCTTTTTTGTGTTTTTCGGCAACAGTTATCTGAAACCTTTCCTGCTCTTTTTGTATTTTCTGGAAGTTTTCAAATGAATCTTTATCGATGTTCCCCTTTTTAAGTGCTTCAATTACAGCACATCCTTTCTCGTTAATGTGTTTACAGTCAGTGAATTTGCATTTTAATGAAATATCATATATCTCCTGAAATGTTGTTTTGATCCCCTCACTATTTTCTGTCACCCCCAGTTCCCGCATGCCTGGAGTATCTATTATTATACCGCCATTTTCAAGAACAAATAATTCACGGTGATCAGTGATATGTCTCCCCTTATTTGTGCTTGAGCTTATTAAGCCGGTTTTTAAAATGTTCTTTTTTAAAAGGTTGTTGATCAATGTCGATTTACCGACACCGGAAGATCCTATGACACAATATGTTTTACCTTTTTGGATAAAATCCATAATCTGATCGAGACCTTTGAGGTTCATGTTGCTGACCATGATATGCTTCACTTTTTTTTCTCTTTTTTCAAGGATTTTGGCTGCCTCCAGGAATCTCTTTTTCGTCAGCCAGATCAATCTTACTGATTACCAGAACCGGTTCAATATCAGATGAATAACAGATTGTAAGGTATCTTTCAAGCCTGTTGACATTGAAATTATTGTTTATCGCCTGAACAATAAAAGCGACATCAATATTTGCCGAGATGATTTGTGTTTCGCCAAATTTGCCGATGGCTTGTCTTTCAACACATGATCTCCTCGGAAGTATTCTATGAATAATTGCCTGATCTGAATCATAGACCGTCATAGTTACCCATCGCCTACTGCAGGAAAATCAGTCCGTGAGTTTGCAGAAAATCTCATGTTCCCTGTAATCTCGGCTTCATACTCTTTTTCACCAGTCGAGACGACATATCTTTCCCGGTGTTCCTGAGTCACTCTGCCAACAGAAAAGTCTGAAAGTTTGTTGTCAGTCAGATAAGCTTTGATCTCACTTGTCAATCCAAGGTCAAGAAGGTTCATTTTTACGCAGATATGCGGGATTTAATAAATTCTCCTTTATTTTTACATCTGTTTTTATGGTCCGCTGTATTCGAAGCGATTCCCTAGTCCCAGTTCCCCATCTGTTTCCCGGTAATCTCCTCAATTTTCAATTTTAGAATAAGCACTTTGTCTATCTGCTTGTCTTGAAATATGTTGTTATCCGCTTTCCCGTAATGAGCCATTATAATATCAAGACCCTCTTTTTTTTGAACAGGATTCGTAATAAATTCGATAGTTCCATAACCGATCACTGAACGGTATTTAGCGCTCCATTCACAAGGAGCATCATTTTTTATAATCTGAGCGACCATCTCCATCTCAAAACTGACTTTGCTGTTTGTTTTTAATATTTCAATTTTTTTTCCGAGTGGTGAAGAATGGAAATATAGTGCATTGTCCTTATATCCGTAATTTAAAGGAACGATATATGGTCTGTCCTTATCGATCATTGCTATCCTGCAAACTTCAGATTTTAATAGAATATTTTCGATAATTGCCGGATCTGTAATCTCAAATTGTTTTCGTCTCATAAACAGTAATCTTTATTAAATATTCCAGTTTATCATCCTTTAAGTCAGATTAAAATCATGCGAAGGTTTCATTTTTCATTTGAATTTACTCAAATAATCAAAGATATATTTTAAAATTTGGATCAAGGCCTGGGCACCGCAAGGCTATTCTGCAGAATCATAACAAGGTCATCTGCATTATATGGTTCGGGGATGACCCACCTCTGAACCGAAAATCAGTTTCGGGATTCCGCCCTTGCCGGTCTGGATGGTCTGACCGTAAATCTGAATACAGGTTTGCATATACTGTCCGATCCATGGATCTGACAAGGCAGCATCGAACTTCTCCTGACCGACTAATTCAACTGCTTTTGCCCTTGCAGATTCGAGACTTCGGGGGCGCCACCTGTCGCCCGACTCAAATGTGAACATCCAGTTTTCAAAATCAGGAAACGCCTCGCGTTTGCAATCCATACAGCCAGGCTTATCCTGGCCAGTTCGCATGAGTTCTTATATTCATCGACATCTCCCGGATGTAAGGATTGCATTCGGTATTCAATGGAGCCGGGCAAAGCATAAATGCCAGCTTGCCATCGTAACGCCGAATCGCCTCATCAAGCATAAAATGTAATTTCTGACAATGGGAACATTGATAATCAAAGAGCAAAGTGACAACGTATGGTGCATCAGGAGATCCGACCATCGGTACTGACGTGGTAATCGAGAGGAAGGCAGACTTATCCTGTGACTCTCCGTCACGATAGACAGGCTGATGGAGTAAAGACACCTGACTATCGCCAGAATGCCTGCCATAACCAGGCCGATCACAGCCAGCCCTATTGCATGCATCGGAGCGGATAAAAGGTATATCTGGATTCGACTCGTGGCAGATATCTTTGAAGCCGATCGCCCGCCAGATGACCAGTAACAGCCAATAATAGACCGGTGATATGAGTAGTCATGCAGTAGGGACAAAAGTCCCCGATGATCCATTTCTGTAAGATTGTGAACCATATGGCACTTCCTGCAACCGAACCTGCCAGTATCAACATAATACTCCAGGCCAGGCGCCGTATAGATGCCTCCGTATCCGGGCCAATAAAAAAACTCGCCACCAGCAAAGCGAGGTACACCCCCACCGCCAAACCACTGACAGGAATTATCCCTGCTATCATCGACCACCGGCTGTTGAGCACCTGTTCGCATGGGCTACCTCCACCACAGCCTACCATCGATCCGCCCTCCAGATAATGCCAGCTCAGGATAGTGCTCAAAACCAGAGCCAATATGTTTAATCCCGTCATGATCCATCGCCACCAGGGCCAGGATTTGTGAAGACTGGTTCTGTCTTTATAATCAGCCAATTTAATCCTCCTTCTGAAAGTAAAACCCCGCGGCATCTCAGTTTACTGTAGAGCCGCGGAGTTATTTAAATATTTTAATAAAATCCTTTCTGATGTTTTCACTAAGGTCTCCTGATATATTGATTTGGTTCACCCGGTGTGGGAACATTACTTGCTATCTGTGCACCATTGTCATGAGCCTTTGTTAAAGGTGAGGCAAGGGTAATACCAGCTGCCGGATACCTGTGCGCCAGCAGCGTGCGCTTTTTTAAGAGGCGTAGTGACTGTGATTGAGCTGGTCGGGTGTTATTTGATTACCACCGCCACCACCACCAAAATTCTGGCGTCCGGGGTGACTGAAGCAACAACTGCTGTCTCCAGGTTTGCACCATTATCTATTGTAATCGTCTGACCGGCGGTAAAGCCTTCAACACTGGCAACCGGAATAACTGTCGCGCCAGCTGTGGTAGCTGTTCCAACTGTGGTGCCTCCTGCTGTACCGATTACTGCAATAACAGCAGTTTCGCTGTTTGCACCTGTATCTATAATAACCTTCTGACCAATGCTGAAACCTGCCACGCTGGCAACTTTAATATTGTTTGAACCGGCTGGTGATGCGACTGACAGTGTGACAGTGCTCTGCAGCAGGAAATCGCGGCAATTGGAGTCGGTATCAGCTCCGTCAGGGTAGCGGCCCGCACTCCTGTTAGGCTGACTGGCAGATGGAGTAAGCTCCCTTCTGCCGCCACCGCCCATACCCGGTGAAGGTACAATAGCATCCGCTTTCACCTGCTCCTGAAGCAGCCTGGTAACCCTCGGCTGCCCATGGATCAACAATCAACCATAATTGAGACCGTCAACAACATTGCCGGCTGCATCACGCAATACCATATTACCTGCTCTGGAAGAAAGTGCAGGGCCACCGAACCACTGGTTGGGAGCCGCAGTTCCCTGGTAACCTGCGGTTGTGACCTTTTCATCACGTACAACAGCGTTGATCTCATGGTCGATGGACAGAGGCTGGTCGAGTGTGATACCGGAGCCAAGCGGCAGTACAGGCTCGTTGCTCGAGTGAGCGAAAGCAGTTGCCGGTTCGAAGCTGATCCCTGTTCCCCTGGCACTGAAAGGCATATTGGACGCATGGTTGAACTTCAGCGTTCGGTCAGTTCGAGTCCTGTACCCGGATCCTCATTAGCCTTTAACGGGCCATTGAAAGTATTACGAACCGACTGTGTACCAACACTTTGTCACTGTGACCGTCTCGATCCCATGACCTTTACTGTCAATATCCAGTCTGATTTTGTCACCAACTGAAATGTTTTCGACAGATGACACCTTGATGTTTGTATCTCCGGCTTTTGCATCCATTGAGAGCCAGGCCTGTGTGCCCTGCTTACCTACTTTGGTGACAGTAACCACTTCGTATTTTTCAATGGATTGTGCAACAGCGGGGTATGTGGCGCCATAACCGATTGCCATCTTCTGGCCGACCTTGAAGCCGGCCACACTTGCGACAGGTATGTTTGTTGAGCCGACCGGGATTGTGATAACCGGTCCGTCAGGAAGTGGCTGCCACAATGTTGTTGAGACCATCAGATCCGCCCACGGCGCCCGACCACCTGCAGGTGGCTGCTGGATGTATCAGGCTGGCGAGGTGTGCCTATACTTGTAATCTGTACGTTTTTCCATTGTTGAGCCATCGCCGATTTCAATCACATCGCCGACTGACATGCCGGTTGTACTCCTGACATAGATTGTTGATTCACCCTTTTTCGCGGGAACCGCCAGTCCTGAGTTGGACAGACCTAACAGGTAGAAACCATGTGCAGCAAGCTTTGTCCCGGACGGGATCTTCACTGATGAAAAGATTGGCATCTGGGTTGGGTGGTGGTAAGGGTCCAGTTTGAGATATCCATCTCACTGTCGCCAGCATTATATAAGTTCTATGAACGAATTTGTTGTGTTGTCAGTAGAACCATCGCTGATACGGAACTCGTTAATCTTAACAGGGTTGACGTTGCGTACTTTTTCAACCGCTATCTCAGATTGTGTCTGACCAGTTAGCCGGATTCGTCCAGGAGGCTTTGCCAACCAGATCTCCATTAAATGGCTCCGACCCTGAGGTAACCGTGAAGGTTGCGCTTACACTGGCACCCGGTGCCATCGGTTCTGCGAATTTTTTCGATGTTTCTTTGGAGTCTGATAACAACCGAATTCCATCCTTTGGGCACAGAAATGCTCAATGTAAGGTCACTTACCGGCGCTCCTGTGGTATTTGTGAATGTTACGGCTGTGTTCTGCGAAGACTTCGGCGAGAATGTCTGGAGTCCGGGAGGCGTATCGGTTGCATTGGCCGGAGCAAGGCTCAGACGCTGCACATCGTATCTGGCAGCTACGATATTGGCCTGAATCTTCTGGTTGGTTTCCTTTGTCGGGAAAGTACCCGGTGCTGTCATTGCACCTTCGTAGAAGGTACCCTGTGAGCCGACTACTGTTATCGCCGCCATTGCCTAAAAGGATAGCTCCCTGCTTGCGCATCGGATCATAGCTGCTTCTGTCATTGATGATTCGGGGTCCGTCGAACATTATTTCCAGATCGCCATTCTGAGCGTCTCCGCCCATTGATCTCCAGTGGTGCGGTTCACCGTCAGCTGTTGCTGTCACGAAGCGCCAGCTGATGCTCTTGCAGGTCGGGGCAGTACTTATCGTTTGGAGAAGGGTTGACACATCCCACCAGGTTGTTCTCCTGATCGGTCATTATCCATGGGCCGGGAGCTTGTCCGTGATACCAGGCAGTGGCATTGCCGTAATAAGTGGTCTCCATTGTACCGTCGCCGTCGTCGCGGCTGTCGGTCTCGGCATTGCCGTAGTCGTAGCAGCAGCCGGAGTTGTAGTGATGGCCGTTAATGACCCAGTACTGACCCTCAGCCTGGTCGTCGACTGCGGTACCTTTGGCATCATTCCAGCGAAGACCCATTCCCGGCTCTATGAAGATACCGTAAACCTTGTGTCCCATTATTGTTACCGGTGCCATGTCTGCTATCGGCAGGTTGTTAAATCCACCCATTGCGCGGACCACTGAATCCGCCTCGCGGTGCCTGAACGAGATGGTTGCCTTTACCTGACTGGTCGTACAGAGTGGTGATCCAGCAGTATGTATTGGCACAGAATGCGTCCTGGGCGGCTGCATCGGCATATCCGCCGGGATCGCCTGCCGTTTGGTTTAACAACACCTATGTCGAGGGTTTTACCGTCTGACTGGCGCATTACCTGGTATAAGCGGACCGTTGTACGATGCGTACAAAGCACGTGTGCTGCTGTGGGCAGCCACGCATGGATTGCCTGCAGCGGCATAGATATCACACGGACCTTCCGGTCTGGGCAGAAGCAGCATTGCATCCTGACCCCTGACATTGCAATCACCATCATCATGGCGACAGGCAGTATGAGCGCCAGTGCAAGAATGATCAAAAAACGATTTTTCTTTTTCATGTTTCTTTTTCTGGTTTTATTAATACTTAATTGAAGTTTATTTTACCGGGAATTCAAAAAAATAATTTCATGATCTGTTACCTCTCCGGATTTGACATTTCAATGTTTAATTGAGCAACGCAGTCAATTTCCGGAAACAATCAGGCATGAAGATATCTAAATTTTGCAATAATTTTATGGATACTGAGATTCAGAAAGTTAAAAAATGTGAAAAATACACTTTTCCCCGGACAAGTAGTCCCGGGCTATCCCGATATCTATCGGGACCAGGTACTTTAGCTCACCATCCATGATCCTTCGTAGATGCTATGCGAAGGCGATGCTGGCAGATCACAAGTGCATGGACACCTGCCTGCCGGCAGGCAGGAAAGCAATAATCATTGGAGTGAGTTATCCAATGGAGACTATGAATGTGTCAGCGTTAGGTGTTAATTGGATATTTAATAAGACGATCAGATGAATACGAAATTAAATCAGTCAGGTCAATTATTCACATTATCGGTTTTTTTCAACAGAAGACATATCTTTAAAGCTTCATCTGCATGACGCTGAGTTTCTGTCTGTGAATCGAAAATATATACTACTTTGCCTGTACGGTCAGCTACATAAGTCACCCGGCCCGGGATTAATCCGAAGAGACTACCCGGGACTCCGAATAATTTCCTTACAATATTTCCGGTATCGCTTAACAGGGTGTATTTAAGTCTGTTTTTTTCTGCAAATTCCCTATGACTTTCAACCGACTGGCCGCTTATGCCTATTACAATTGCATCTGCATCATCAAACACATCTGAAAGATCGCGAAAATAACAGGCCTCCCTTGTGCAGCTCAGGCTGCCATCCTGCGGATAGAAAAATATAACCAATTTTTTCCTGCCCAGGAAGGAGGAAATATCAAAATCATTACCATTCTGATCTTTAAGGGTAAAAGCGGGAATCGTATCTCCTATCTGAATTTTACTCATAATATCTTATCGGGGATTACTCATAAATATAATTAAATCAAAGATATATGAAAAGTCCGACGGAGGCATAATTGAACAGGGCAAAATTGTAAACCTCGTCGTTATCAGCACCACCTTCAAGTATACGGTATCCGGCCTTTAATCCAAAATGGTCAGAAACCCTGTAAGTTGCTGCAATCAGAACATCTTCTGCTCTTCCCTGCGGTGCGGCAAGGGCATCGCCCTCTAAAAGGATGCCGAATTTCTCATCCGGCTTCCATAACATTCTGAAATTTATAATTGGTACAAAGCCCACATTTGTCTTCTCACTTTCTAATCCTGCAGAAGCCATTGATATCTTCGCATCTCTGATTTTTGCAGTAAAACCGAGCCCGAATTCAAACTTCGGTTTAAGTACAATTTCGTAGCGATATGTTAACCTGTATGAATTAAATTTATAGGTGCCTGTCAGGTCAGTATTTGCAGGGAAAGTTACCCCTTCGAAAAAAATGTCATATGGCACATTCCCTTTGGAGACAGTTTCGAGCGGAGCATATAATAATGATAAAGTATGACGGGATTTTATCGTGTAACTGGCTCTTAGCCGGAAGAAAATCTCCGTTTTTGAAATTAAATCATCTTTCAATGAAAAGAGAGTTCCCTGGTCCCCGGGAATACGGACATTATTGTAACCTGTTCCTACAGCACCCGTCTCAAGGTCGAAAGAAGCCTGACCATTCAGGGATAAAACATTAAATGACAGGATAAACACAAAACATTCACCGAAAGCAATAATTTATTCTTCATGATCTGATATTTATTTTACAATAGTAATATATATTAAAACAACAAAGTATGCTATTTTTCTTTCCAGTCTACTGCCACAATAATTTCATTTCTTCTGCCAATAAATTGGAATGGAGGGTTATACCCCAGAAATCTATAATTCCCGAAAGAGGTGATTCCATTTTCTTTCAGAAGATTCTGAAGTTTTTCCGAATAGAATTTCAGATCTTTATCAGAGGCATATCCGCCAAATCTTATTACTGCAACATATTCATCTGCCGTATTTTATTATCCGGACATTGGGGTCATTTGGTTTTGGCAGGTTTTCTTTTGAATATGCAGAAGGCATTACGAAGCTCATTGTAGAAACAGAATCATTTATATCCATTTGGACAGGAGTGGTCATTGAAATTTTTGTATTAGCCTCATTGCCTCCAAAGATATAGCCTGCAAGTTTCTGAAATCCGGGACCGGAAAGATCCTTGTAAGTTTTTGCATTCGAATTAATTGTTGCAATAGTGGCAGAGGGATAAAATCTGATTTCAAAATCCTTGTACTTACGGACGAGTGAATATTTCTGTTCTTCAGTTTTATTTATCGGCATAATTGTGTAAGATTGAAGTAAAACAATTAATACAATAATTACAGCTAAAATTATGATAACTAATTTCATATTTACTTGATTTAATATTAATATTTATCGTAAATTCTCTATGAATGACGAAAGAGCGCCTGAATTATTGATCAGTTCAATCTGTTTATAAACCAGTTCGGCTCGTTTTTCATTGAATTTAGACATCTCTTTCTGAAAATCGATCTCATCCGTTAACAAATCATAAGCATTGATCTGCCCTTTATCAAGTCTATCCTGATTCAATGAAAGGTTTTCCTCATAAAGCGCTATGTTCTGTTTTAATAATCCGGCCTGATATTCAATCTGCTTTATCTCTTCGGCCAGCATAAGACTTTTGTTGCTGACATTGTTCGTCTCATCTTCAAGCGTTGATTTCAAAGCTTTCGCTTCCAATTTCAACTGGTTGACCATGTTCTTTGTGCTGCTACCGGAAATAATCTGGAACCTCAGACTTAATCCCAGGTAGCTGCTTCCATACCAGCTTCCTGAAAGAAACGGATTAAAAGTATCTGTATACTGGTTGGCTCCAAGAAATCCCTCAAAACCAATGGCGGGTGTATGTTTCATTCTTTCTGACTTCTGCTGCTGTTCAAGAAGATCAGCCCTGAGCCTGAGACTTTTCACGGAAGGGATAGAGTCCAAAAGAGGGTCATTATATAATATTTTCAGTCCATCTTCGGAAATTGGTGAAAAGTCAAAATTGCCATCCAGTAAAGTCTCAAGAGAAATTCCCGTGAGGAAGGCCATATAAATCTTTTCCCTCGTGAGTGATGACGAAGCCGCAACATAATTGGAGAGAGCATTATTATGGTTCAGTATGGTCCTGTTAACTTCTGTTTTCAGCACCTTACCCTCTTTAGACTTTGTCATGAAAAGCTCTTTTATCCTTGAAGTCCGAATCGTATCGAGCTCTGCAGAACGAAGCTGTTCTTCGTTTAGCCATATATTTGCAAAGCTCTTGATGACTTCCATTTTCAGATCTCTCTCAGCGGCAGCAGCATCGGTATTCTTAAGTTTTTCATTAATTCTGCTTTCTTCAACCCTGCTCTTTATTGAAAAGTCGATAATAGGCTGGTAAAGATTTAATCCTGAATTCTGCTGCCAGCTGGTTCCGAATTTTATCGGCCTTTTTTCATCTGTAGGTATCTGGTTGAACTGTCCCAAAGGAATTATCTGTGTCGGAATTACCGGATTATATCTGTAGTTATAGCTCAGTGAGAGGTCAGGCAGATACTTCTGATAAGCCGATGAAGTCTGAAGCCTGGCTATCGTTATATCCGTTCTGACAGCCCTTATGTTTCCCTTATTTGCAAGAGCTGAATCAATTAAAGGTTATAAGCTTAATCTCCTGCCCTGATAGCCCATATGAAAAGCTTATGAGAAGAATAAATATTAATAATAGTGTTATAGATTTCATTTTATTATTCTTTTAATTTTTCAGGCGCGAAATACTGCAGCCGGTTCAACATTGTTGATTGTTCGTATGGAAAAGAAAAGGGAACTCCCAACCGATATAAAAACTGTTACAAGGAAGAGGGCAATGTATTCACTGATTGAATAGCTGATTACAAGGCCGGCATTTGAAACTCCTGCCCTGAATCCTTCAAGCAGTATGATAGCTATTATAAAGCCTGTAACTGCGAACAGGAAGCTCTGTGTGAGAATAAGCCTTGTAATATACCCGTTAGTTGCACCAATCGCCTTAAGTGTTCCGTAATCCCTTATCCTGTCAACAGCTGACGAATATAGCGTAAGGCCTATGATAAAGAATCCGCTGATAACAGCAAAAATGACCAGCGAACCGATGCTGGTTCCAATATTTGAAGATATGGTGATATAGCTGACTGTTGTTTTCCTTAGCTTCTCAGCATTCCATGCTTTAATACCATATACCGACCTGTTTATGTTATTGACAACATCATCAACAGCAAAGCCGGGCTTTACCTGGATTGCTATTGTGCTTACTTTCGATTCGGGGAATGAGGTATAATAACGTGCCTTCGATAATGTTGTATAGAAAAATGAGCCTGCAAAGCCCCTTGCATTTTTAGTCTGCAGCTTTATAGTGGCACTTTTGCCGTTAATCTCAACTCTTGTACCCAGTTTTACAGGATAGTCGAACACGGCCTGGTCGTAAAACTCAGCTGACACAGCTTCATCATCACTGAGCGAAAGAAGGTCACCCTCGTTTATTGATTCTGGTTTCGGGCCGGCAATAAACAGCGGTGATTCGCTTCCAATGATTAGCACAGGTGCAAGCTTGCCGTTCTCAAACTTGACCGATGCCCCTGAGACTACTATCGGGTAGGTGTTCATGACCCCCTCTATGCTCCTAAGTTCCCTTACAAGGCTCTCATTAAGCTTGGGAAGCTCATTGGCATTCCTTGTAATATTATCGACAACCCAGATCTGACCAATCTCCTGCCTCGAGTTACTAACGAGTCCTCCCATTAAACCGGTCAAAAAACTTAGCACCCCTATCTGCTGACCAATCAGGAAGATGCTGACAACGATACCGATAATTACCCCAATGCTCTTTACCTTGTCATACCTCATGAACCTGTACGCAGTTGCGATCATAACTGGCTGTTTTTAATTTTAATTACAGATTCAACCTTTGAGTTCAGGATAAGCCCGTTATCTCCTTCAAGCTTTATCCTTACCTCTCTTACAAGCCGGTCTTCCTGGTCATTTGCTTTTTGGGAGAATAGCGACTTCTTTTTCAGGTAGGGGGAAAGGAATATGACTTTTCCTCTTGCTACTACCGAGTCGCTACCGATAAACCTGATATCAGCATCAAGACCCATGCTGAGCCTGCCGGCAAAAAGCTCATCAACTTCAGTTCTCACTGTCATTGGTCCGGTAGGGGCAACCTCTGCATATTTTTCAAACTGGTTTACTGCACTTCCTTTTTCAATATGCATTTCGAGCATAAGCCCATCATAAGGTGAACGCAATATCTTTTTCGAAGCTTCGGCTTCGGCATATCTGACCTGTTCAGCCAGCTCCCTCAGCCTGCTGGCAGAAAGATTTAACTGAGGCGCTGTCCTTTTCAACAGTAAGAGAAAGGGTAGTGACCTCTGTCTCAAGATCATCAAGAGTCTGCTTTGTCTCTGCTCCTTTTAATGCAAGAACTCTTACAGATTCCAGAAGCTTTTTCTTATTGGCAAGCCTTGCCTCCGACTCCCTCAGGTTAAACTCTATCTATATCTTCCTGCGATTTCTGAGAGTTGTATTGGCTTCTTAACTGCGATACCCTTATCAGTTCAAGCTCATCATCAAGTCTAACCAGAGGCTCATCTTTTCTGATACTATCGCCGTCGTTCCTGTAGATATCCTTAACAACACCAGCAGTTGCAGCGGCAAGACTGATTATCTCTTTTTCAGGTTCAACCTTGCCAACCCCGACAACTTCGGAAACATCAACTATTGCACTGTTAACTGAATGCGATGCAGTGCCTGATTTTTCTTTATTTTCCTTACTGCCGCTACAGGCTGTAATAATCAATGGTATTATAACCAGGTAAATTTTTTTATTCATTGTTTTAATATTAATATTCTGTTTTATTGATTTTCTGATTTTTAATTATGAAATATCTCATCCTCTGAGGGTTTGTCGGAGGCGATCCCGTTGTTCACATAAATGATCCTGTCGGCAAATGGTTTAAGCCTGAGGTCGTGAGTCACCACAATAACCGATTTTCCCGAATCTGAGAGCATTTTAAGTTCTTCCATTACTATGCCAACACTTTTAATATCAAGTGATGCAGTGGGTTCATCGCAAAGCATTATCGATGGTTCGGTAACAAGTGCTCTTGCAATTGCAACTCTTTGTTGCTCTCCACCGCTAAGGTTTTTCGGCAGGCTCTTCACCCTGCTTTCCATGTTTACCTTTTGAAGTGCTTCCTCAGCCTTGAGCTTTGCCTCTTTTTTGCTGATTCCCGAAAGCCTGAGAGGATGCATAACATTCTCCATTACATTGAGTGGTGCAAGGAGGTTGAAATTCTGAAAGACAAAACCAATATTTTTCAGTCTGACCCTGGCCAGTTCCTTATCATTTAAATTATTCACCAGAAGGTTATCTATATAAACTTCGCCTGTAGTTGGAAAAATAACACATCCCAGAAGGGAAAGAAGAGTTGTTTTACCTGAACCTGATGGACCTATGATAAGTGTAAGCTCCTTCTTCATGAAATCGAAAGTTGTTGGCTGAAGGGCAGTTATCACAGAGTCGCCTGTTTTGTACTCTTTACTTGCTCCCTTTATACTGGCTGCTATTTCCATATTTATTGCACTTGTTTTGGTATTTAAACAATATAAGTACAATATTGTTCGAAAAAGTAATAAATAATACGTAAATGAACTATAAAAGCTTAATTTTGTTTTTGAATAGAAAGGATAACAGTTATGAAAAAGAGTGAAATACTTACAACCCTGATAACCAATTTTTTTTCCTTTGATGCTGAAATGGGCAATCAGGAAGAGTATTCAATTGATGAGTTTATTGGTTACCTGAATTCAAAATCGGGCAGTCAGGAGTTGGGGATGAGAGAAATATCCGGAGAGAATAAAGGATGGTTTAAGGATGAATACCGCAATACTGCGAGTGATATTTCAATTTTGATCGTTTTAATGAATCATTATGCAAAATGGTATATTAAAAAGGTACTAGTAGATAGCCATTTACATACACCCGATGAGTTTTCATTTCTAATCACACTTATGACTTACGACAGTTTAAGCAAGAGTGAACTGATCACAAAGCAGGTAATGGAAAAGACTTCCGGATCAGAAGTTATACGTCGGCTTATTAAAAAAGGATTGATAGCTGAATCTGCAGATGAGAATGATAAGAGAAGCATAAGGGTTTCTATAACCAGAAATGGAAGAGAGGAGATACTAAAAATACTTCCGCTTATGAGTAAGGTCACTAAAATTGTTGTAGGAAATCTAAATGCTGAAGAGATCAACACCCTATCATACCTGCTTAAAAAACTTGATTATTTTCACAATGATATTTACCTGAATAAAAAGAGATCAATCTTTGAGTGATATTTTCAGCGGAATTGCAAACAGATAAAACTGATCCATTAATAGGGCATGATTGTATCCTGTGATTTCAGCTAATTCAATAATAAATATATCTTTAAGACATAAAAATGATTTTCGGAACAAATACTAAAAGTAAACATTCCCTGAGAATGAAGTTTTATTTAAGATTGTTTTTTATCACTGTATTACTTATGATTTCCTACAGTCTTTCATCCCAGTCTTTTCAGATCGGGCACACAAGTATTTCATTTGTTGATTCATCAAGAGGTAACCGGAAAATAAGAACAGAGGTATATTACCCTTCTGACACCGCAGGAAAGAATGCTGCTATCTCTGAGACTTTTCCAGGCAAATTCCCTGTTCTTTGCTTCGGCCATGGTTACCAGATGTCATGGAATTCCTATAAGTACATTCGTGATTCTCTCGTACCCTATGGATTCATAATTGCCTTTCCAAAGACTGAGAGGGAATTATTCCCATCGCATATGGATTTTGCAATTGACATTGCTTTTATACTGGATGAATTGCTTGAATCTGCTAAAAATCCATCATCAATATTTTACAACCGGGTTGATTCTATGAATTGCGCAATGGGTCACAGCATGGGAGGCGGATCAGCAATCCTGGCTGCACGATTCAGTTCTTCTGTTCGCTCCACTTGCCGTACTTGCACCATTGGATACACGACCCTCTTCAATCGATGCAGCATCAGAGCTTGAGATACCCTCTATGATCATTGCAGGGAAAAATGATTGTGTAACGCGGCCGGAGATTCACCAGGTACCAATATATTCGAACTTAAAAAGTCATTCCAAAATAATTATCACAATCAAAGGAGCCAGTCACTGCCAGATGGCAGACAGAAGTACTAAATGCAGGCTTGCCGAGTCCACCTGTAAGCCCGGTCCTGAAATTACTGATAAGGCCCAACAGGCAATAGTTTTAAAATACCTTTTACCCTGGCTGAATTTCCATTTGAAAGGTGATTTGGCATCAGCAGAACAATTTGATGCCTTGTTAGAATCAGACCATTCTATAGAATTTGAGAGAAAAAATAAGTAATTATTTTTTAAGGCTTGCTTTTGAAAATATATAATCGGAATTGGTATATTGAATTCAATCTCCTCAATGATAAATTCTGTGCCGGTGCCTTCTTTGAGCATATCCTTAAATACTATTTTTTTCGGGTACCATCGTCCATTGATACGCTGAATATCTGATAACTCAGTTTTTTTAAGAAGGGTCCCGCTTTTCGCATACATCTCCTCACGGAGGGGAATATTGCGTTCCTGATCGACCCACAGTTTTTGCTCCTGGTAGGCTATTTCAGGAACGAAAGCGGTAAGTTCTATAACCCAGCAATTATGGCCATCGACAATTTCCGAGCCGGTTACTTTTGCATTATACTGGTCCGTAAGCTTATTATCCTCCATCAGATCTTCGTACGAGAGATCAGAACCCATAACCGACTGACGCAGCATATGTCCTGCAATCTGAATTATGCGGTCAGTAGAGGGTGAGTATATCCACAACTGGTCTTCCAGCTTAAGCATCTTTGTCCCCTGCTCGCGGACCGGGAACAGGTATTCTGTGAACGACTTATTCTGGCCGGCAGTCCATGTTTTTAGCCTGACAGTACTTGTTGTTCTTCGTCCGTGGATTATCATCGATGATGAAAATACGCGGTTCTCAGATGACAAGTTCTGATCTATCCTGTCAAGTATCTGCTTCCCGTCGGGTAACTGGGCTTGAAGAGTGCCGAAGCCTATCAGGAAGAGAGTCATTATCTTTTTCATGCTTCAAGTTCTTTAAATAATTGTGCCGTCTGACGTTTATATATTCCTATTCCTGCAAGCATTGTACCAAAGAGAGCTGAAAAGACTCCCGGAATAAATCCTATATACCATGTGGCAGCAGTAATACGGGCCCTGAAGACCTGGGGCATCATTATTGAGGCATTTTTCATCATCGATCCCAGATCAATACCGTATCTCTGAAGGTAAAAAGAGATACCCATACCTGCAATTATGCCTGCCATGGAGCCCAGAAAACCAATAATCAATGACTCCAGAAGCATTGTTTTGTATACATGGCTTTTTTCTTCTCCTATAGCCAGGCGCATACCAAACTCGCCATATCTGCGCAATCCTCCAAGCAGTCCGGCATTCCAAAGGATTAAAGACATCGCCATAATGAAAACAAATACAAGAATACCCTGCAGTTTTCCTGAGTATTCAACAAGGAATCCCATATTATTCTGCTCAGCAAGGCTTTTCATTATTAATGAAAACTCATCCTGCTCTGAGGTGTAACATATCATTAAATCGGTTTGCGATAAGGCTTGCTTCTTCATTATCGTAATATCCTGTCCGTGAAAAACCAAGAATCTCACCGGTAGCATCATTCATATTCAGGGCTTCCCTTACATCCTTAATATCAGCAATAACAGTACCACGGTCAAGTGCAGTGGTTCCAAACTCAATTGTACCGCAGAGTGTGAAATTATAAAGGGCAAGTTCCCCAAACATGGTTGAACTGACAAGAGTCAAAGTATCTCCTAATTGCAGACCCAGTTTTTCAGCAAATGTATTGCTGATCAATACTTCCCTGCTTTTCCCGGGGAGGGAACCGCTCTTTAGTGATGACGGAATATTCAGTCGTTCTATCTCTTCCTGGTTTCCGGAAAGCAAATCAATACCCATGCCCATTGAGGGTCCCTGGGCTCTCGTTTCCCCGGTATGATCAGGAACGTCAATCAGGCCTGCAAAATAAATCCGTTCAACGAAATCCATTTCCGGGAATTGTGCAGAGATAATTCTTTTCAGACTGTCAGTTCCCAGTATTGCCAGATCATTGGGAGTCTGAGCAGCATTTTCTGAATAGGCCCTGGTCATTATCTTAACATGCCCGGCAGCAAAACGGGCATTAAACTCAATACTGTTGCCTATCACTCCTGTTATCCAGCTGTGAAACACAACAGTGAGCATAACCCCTGTTGCTGTGACAATAAATGGCAGCAGACTGCGGTGCCTGTCGCGCAATAAGTCCTTTGAACAGAAATCTGATCATTGTATCCTCCCTCTTAAAGCCTCAGTGGGATTTAACCGCGCTATTTTTCGTGAAGGCCAGTAGCTCACAATAGTTGTCACAAGCAGAACTATGATAACAGTACCTGAGATCAGGGCAAGGCTATATACCGGATATAGTTTTGCTGCCATGGCAATGCCGAAATCCTTGCTTCAACAGGAATAGAAATACCTCTTATGGCCTGCAATGCCAGCAGGGGTATGCCATATACCGCTGCAACAAGAGCTGCCAGTACCGAATGCATGGCTCCCTCAATAGTAAATAATTTAACCACCTGTCCGCGAGTCATACCCAGTGCAACATAAGTACCTATCTCTTTCTGTCTTCTGAAAATTGACAGCACCTGGGTATCAAACACCGCCAGCATAGCCATCATGAGGAGAATAGCCCATATTAGAATACCTACAAAACTTTTGGCTTTTATTATATTCTCAATATCGGAGAGTAGTGTTTCCTGATCTTTAAAGATCCACTCATCTGTATCTGCGCTTTTCCACCCTTCCCTGCCAGTTATCAGAAGGGTTGCCTCTCCGGGAAGGAGCATCATTTCACGGACCTTATCGATCGAAAGCCATACCTGTCCAACATCAACCGTTGGAACGTTTGTTTCAAAGATGGCGGCTATCCTTATCTCTGTCGCATCGAAGGTTCCGTTCTTATCTCTCCATCGGACAGTAACATAATCTCCCTCTTTAAGCTGTGTATTTTCGGCCATGGATCTTCCGATAATGGCAGGTATATCAACGCCATCTGATTTCAGTTTTAACGAAGGAAGAGCCAGAACCTCCTGTTCCGGGGTGATCCCTTTAATAAGTACTGATTGCATCCTGCCATTGGGATAAATAGTTCCCTGAGAAATAAGCACAGGAACAAGGGACCCGCTGTTTACGGAATCAGTCAGAACATCCGGAATGGATCCATGACTTTCTGAAAGGGTAAAAGGATCGAAGGGATCATAAGATGCATGCCAGAACTGACCTGCGCCGATCTCCCATTTGATCATATCGTTTTTTGCCTGCCTGTCCCATCCTTCAAGAAGACCTTTTAGCCAGATAATTATTATAAATGAGAAGGAGAGGACAATAACATTCAGCCAGGTTCGCAAACCTGCTCCCAGAAGGTTTCTTAATGCAAGTTTAAATGCCAGCATCTGATTAACTCTCCATTAGTTTTGTTCTATTTTCTCATCCTTTGCCACCTTACCGTCAAACAGGAAGATCTTCCTCCTGACGTAACCGATCACCTTTTCATCATGCGTTGCGAAAATGAATGTAGTGTGCAGCTCGCGGTTAAGTTTCTCCATTGTCTGCAGTATATTATGAGAGTTGGCGGCATCGAGGTTCGCTGTTGGTTCATCGGCAAGTACAATTGCAGGTCTTTTGACCATTGAACGTGCTATTGCAACACGCTGGCTCTCGCCACCCGACAGCTGAGCAGGTTTTGACTTTATCTTATCGGTCAGTCCAACCCATTCAAGAGCATCAAGAACCATTTTCTTCCTCTTTGATGCATCAATGTTCTGCAGCAGAAGAGGAAACTCCACATTTTCAAAAACAGTGTATACCTGAAAGAGATTGTAGCTCTGAAAAATAAACCCCAGCTGGGACTTTCGCATTGAAGCTGATGCCCCTGCAGAGAGGTTCCCGACTGATTCTCCCAGAATAATTGCTTTCCCTTCCGAGGGTACATCAAGCGTTCCGATAATGTTAAGAAGTGTGGTCTTTCCTGAACCGCTGGGACCAATCAACCCGGCAAACTCGCCTCTCCCGAATGAAAGATCAATGCCGTTTAATGCGGTAAATCTGCCACTCCCCATGGGAAAGTGCTTCTTAAGTCCTTCTATTTTTATTATTACTTCATCATTCATATTATGTTATAGCATTAAAGCGTTATATATCAAGAACAAGCATTATCTGAACACCCTTTCCTGCAAAAAGATTATTATCATCCGGGCCACCGTAAAGAATTAAGACATCAGGATTCCAGAAAGCCATAAAATAAAGACTAATATAATCATATTTAAGCTGAAGGTTAAGGTAACTGTACCATTCCTTCATCTCCCAGTTGTAATAAACAAGTCCTGAAATGTTATGAGACTGCGAAAGCGGGTAGCTTAATGCCATGATTGAATAATTGCTGTTGATTTTTTCCTGCCCCTGATCAGGATTATTACCATAATGAAAGAATTCTGAGATGAGATTCAGCCCGTTACCAAGGGAGAATGTGTAGTCTAATCCTATATTGTAATAGGTTTCCCATCTGCTCATCAGTGTATTATTCTTGTCGTTGAGGTTTTTGGAATATTCAAACCATAACCCAATGCCAAGATCCCATTTGCCATCCAAAGCCATCCTGTCCTCTTTGAAATGGGTTTCTGTTACAAGAGGCAATCCGGCATATAATTCTGAATAGTCAGCTATGCGATGATGATAACTCATTGCTATCTCACCCCTGGGAACAGGAAGCTGGAAACGTCCTCCATACTCAGGAATATTAATTACAGAAGGAACTGACTCCCAACCCTTAACTTTATCATTCCCATATAAAGTCCAGAGCCATATATTTATATTGTTGCTGAAGTAATAACGTCCGAGAAGCCCGTAAACACCTTCTGTCAGCTGCAAAGGGTCACGATAGTCCATTTTGTCAAACCACATCAGAGGCCGGAGAATGTTTGCTGAACCGAAGTTTATCTTCTGAAGACCTGCCCTTAGCTCAAAATTTGAAGTAGAATACCTGAGCCATAGTCTGTATGGCTTTAAATCGTAGTATGCAGTATCAAAGCCTGATCCCGTGAAGAGCAGGTTCCCGTAAGTATTAACCGAGATCTCTGCATCGAGTTTGCTGTTTTTACCGAACTTCCACCAGGGGCTGAGGGTTGGAATATACCTTGCCCCGGTCTGATATCTTACCGGATCCGAAAAATTACAACCGGCCCAGCCGCTTATTTGGTTCTGGAAGTCAAGGCCTGTCTTCTGACCTGTAACAGACTGCAAACCAGGGATAATTATTATAAAAAGTATATAGATGAATCTTTTGGTCACCGGCGTATTATTTTCGGGATCTGTTCTTTAAATTCTTATAAACAGCAAAGAGGCTGTATTTATCAAGAGCCCGCCCCAGGCTTTTCCCCATAAGGATGAACTGAGAGACATCCTCCTCCGTGAATTCAATACCTTTTTTCTTTTTTAATTCGATGAAACGCGCCAGGTCCTTGCGCATTGAAAACCAGAAAAAGAAGTTAATAAGTATCATGAACAGAGCATATCGCCAGTCATTAAAGTAATACCAAAGCCAGAATATCATTAACACATAGCCGCCCCATCTTACCACAAGAACACTTCCCGTGACAAATCCCAGAATAGTAGCAGCAAGGTTCACCAAAAGCAATCCAAACCAGTTTATTACAAGAAGAATACCCAGTATGGGAGATTCTCCCCTGCCACCTTTAAATCGGTAGTAAACGGGAAGATTATGACCAATAACTCCAAAAAGTGCAGTAAGCAGATGGTAAGGCTCTGAAGTGAATAGAAGCATAACCATAAGGGTCGGAACCGCAACTTTAAGCATATCAGCAATTGAAGTAATGCAGCCATACCTGGCGCCGATCTTTTTTGTCACTAGTGTGGCGCTTATCAGATCTGATTCGAAGGTTTCTTCAGAATGAGGAACCGGTTCTGAAAAAGATTCAATTTTTCTGTTTTTAGTGACAATGAAATAGACTATGCGGGCAAACGACACTGAACCAATAAGATATCCTGTAAGACTGCAGATTATTGCCAGCAGCCATGGATTTTGATTAAGGAACACTATAGCTTCACTCATAATCATGGATAGTTAATACTCCGTTTGAACCATCTACTGTCACTGTTAATCCGCTGCCCAGTGCACACGCATTTTCTACGGAGACCAGTGCGGGAATTCCCATTTCACGCGCAATAATTGAGCAATGTGAAAGCATACCACCTGTTTCAGATACAATAGCCCCCGCCTTTACGATTATGGATGTCCAGCTGACATCAGAAAATGGGATTAAGATTACATCACCATTCCGGACTTCAGCAAAGTCCTCTGTTCGCTGTACAACTCTTGTTTTTCCTGAATAAATTCCGGATGATGTACTGATGCCAGAATGATTCCTCTCTCTCCCTTTTTCGAGAATCGGAGCTTCTTCTCCATAAATAACCTGAGGAAGAACAATATCCTTAGTCTCGGCCATTTCATCTTTCCGCTTCTGGATCACATCCTGGTATATTGGTTAACCTGTGATGCCGGATTATTTTCCAGAATGCGATCGATCTCCTCTTTTCTGAGATAGAAAATATCATATTCGGAGTCTATTATACCCCTTCCTGCCAGATCTTTTCCGAGCATTATAAACAGCCTGCGAAAAAGACCATAACCAAATATATATAAGGAACTTATCTGTTCACGATATACTTTAAATTTACCCGCTTTTTTATAGGTTTTATGGATAGAGCGGCTTATTCTGAAACCTTTCTGTTGCATCTCATTAAGGGTATACATCCCCGATCTGTTTTCATCCGGGGAGGAGCTCATAACCATATTATAAACCAGCTCAGGATTTTCCTCCCACTTGGGGACTGAGAAATCGGTACCGCTTTCGCTCAGATGTCCGAAATCTTTCAAAAACCTATCAAACTCTTTTACAATTTCATCAGCTTCTTTGATCGTTCTGAGTTTTTCCAGAGAGACACACTTCTCTTTCAGGTTTTCAGGTAAATTATCGATCTGCTTTTTTATCTTTTGAATTGAAGGGAGAGGGGTGTAAGAAATCAGTTGAGGGAAGTCCTGCCTGAAATCAAGGTTTGTCGTAATTCAAGATTTACTTTTGCCAGCTTATTTTTAAGCCTCTTGTGATACATCGACATCAGCATCGGGGTTACAATATTAAGGTATGCCAGTCTTTTCCCCTCACTTAAAAAGAGTTGAATAGATATCAGGATAAGACTCGATCAATAATTCTTCCTTCAATGACTCTTCTATCTTTATATATTTTGATCTGAGTTCGCTGTAATCTCTCAGGAAAGTCTTTTCAAACCGGAGTTTGGTGTAAATAAACTTTATTATCCTGAAAGTGTGCCTGATACTTCTGAGACCTGGTTTAAAAGAAGGTCTTGAATTGTCATTTCTCATCATCAGGTACTCCAGGCTGTCAGCTGACATTCCGAACTTGCTGAATATTTTTCCTAATGCAATGATGTTAAAATATGTCTGATAATAAAAAGATTTTGCGAGATCTTCGGGTTTCACATCCAGGGGGCCGGTAATCTCTGATAGCAGATCTATCCATGTCCCGTTAACCATCGGAATATTAACGGACCATACAAGAGGTTTAATCTGGCCGGGAAGCATTTCTTTGGCCATTTTATTGGAATATATCTGAATATCTTTTCGTCCTGTTATCTGTCTTAATTGAAGATAGTAAATTTTCGTGCCGTCATAAGCCCACTCTATATCAATATGCGATCCGTAATACCTTTTCAGCTTTGCCGTATCTGCTGATACCTGCCTGATAACAGAAAAATAGTGATGATTCTTATTTCCATCAAGAACCATATTTTTTCTCATTCTCCAGCGTAAAGGTGTAATTCCCTTCTGAACAAGGTCTTCTCCGAATCCTTCAACAGCCTCAATGACAATTTCCTGCTGATTGGTAACAGGATTACGGCTGAAACTGACGCCGGCCAGCTTTGACGAAATCATTTCCTGAATAATGACGCCGCATTTAAATGCAGAAATCTTAGTTTTTCTCAGATAATCATTATCACGTAATAATGATGATGAATTCCATACCTCCTGTACTGCTTTCAGAATATTCTCCGTTCCACGGACGTTCATCAGGGTTTGAAACTGACCGGCAAAGCTGTACTCCTTCGAATCTTCTGCAGTTGTTGATGAGCGAACTGCATAGGTAAGATCCGGGAGGTTCAGAACCTCCTTCCTGAGTTCATCAAGTAATACAGAGCCCTCTTTTAGAAACCTCTCATATGCATGGGTTGTTACAAGGTATGTTACAGGGATGTTGAAACCATACCTGTGAAGAAAGATAAGGGAATTGGCCTTATTACCGGTCTCATCTGATTTCAGGCCCGCTCTTAATCGCTTTATCAATGCAGTGTGTTTCATTATGTTCTGGAGGAGGAATATCGGGCTATTAAAATACTGATTATTTTTTAAACATGCTTCAGGATATCTGTTATTGAGGTCACTGCTGATTCGACAATATATTTACGGTACGGACCAACAGGGCATCCGGCATAGATGCCTGTTGTTTTTCCTTCACGAAAAGAACGTACCAGCGGCTTTTCCCAATCAGGATAAGGAACCGGCTCATTTGGATCGTAGCTGCTGAAAGCTTTGAACTTTTTTATAGCATGAAGGAACATAAGGTCCGTATTTTCGGCAATAAATTCTGTAGGAACCTCGAGTGCATAGTCGAATCCTTCATTAATGGCTTTGCGATAGGCTGAGCAGGTTGAAAGTTTATTGTTCCCCGGGTCCCAGTATTCATCTGCATACTCATCATCACTCCAAACCAGCTCCCAAGGGCCTCCCCATTTTTCCATCAGATTACGCATCTCTTTTTCCAGTGGCACACGATATTCAGGCCCGCGTTTGTCCTGAGTCTCTTTTTTAAATGGGTGGCCGTGCTTTGACAGGATAAGAAGGACACTGGCTTTAGCAGGCACCAGAGCAAGCTGGTCGCGGATTATCTGAACATAAGCATCACGCATTGCCGGCTGGTTACCCAATTGATCAGCACAGATGATCTTAGCCCGCTTGTTTACAAAACTGTAGATCCTTTGGCAGGGCATAGGCATAGTCCTCAAAGTCGGAGTAAACCGGATTACAAAAACACTGGTAAATAATTGTTTCGCAACCTTTATCCAGAAGGTATTCAACAGCCTCTTTCAATGATTGTTCGTAAGTGTATTTAGCATGGCAAAATTCGGATTGAGGGAATTCATGCTTAAGGGCAGCGACTGTTTCTTCATAAATCCTTTTACACTGGTACTCCCAGGCAACTTTTTTCTCAGGGAGCAGATGGCCGTAATACCAGCCAACAACTTTGGCCCCGGTTTTCTGACATACATCTGGGGCTCCTCCCTTTCCGTCTCCGGTGTATAGAAAATATCCGTGATCAGCAGGATTTTTCTTCATTCCCGGCGGACGCCAGGTCACTTTGCATTCGACATATGGGCGCCCCTCCCTATTGTCGAATGAACCATTCATGTCGATCAGCCTTTGTGGTACAAAAGATTCTCGGGCCAGCGGGTTGGCAGGATCTATCAAAGCGATGCCCCTGTCAGCTAAAACGAAGCGATGAAGAAAGAGCAGGCAAGGAATAAACAAATACATGGTCCATGAAATTGGTATAGAAATCAGGCTTATATGCCTCCGGCATACCTAGATCGGAGAGGATAATACCTGCTTTACCAACCGGATGCCTATCCTGCCCGCTGAATAATGTCGCGTATCCATATTGATTTCCAAATCGCCAATGCCGGATCCATTCAAACATAATAAGTTGCCGGATAATTAGATTAGTAATAGCTGATTCAGTTCGTTGCGTGGCCGGTCTCTTCTATTCATAATCATTTACAAGTTTATCAACTTTATTAATTACATCCATGTGATTCCTTTAAACTCGTAATTATCACCCAATCATGGAACATATCCGGATACTCAAAATAATTAAAGTTGATGTTTTGGTCTTTCATCAACTGTTTTAATTTTTGAGCATCTGCATTTAATATGTCTCTTGTACCTGTGAAAACTGATATCCTGCACAGACCGGTTAAGTCGCCATAAATCGGGCTTACCCGAAAATCTTTCAAATCTAAGTTTCCGGCATATTTCTGTCCGGCGTTTTTAAGGCCGGCAATACTTAATAAATTATCCTCTTTGTCTAATCTCTCTAATATGGGATTACACATAGTGACATCTAACCAGGGAGAAAAAATAATTATCTGATCAGGCTGCTTTTTATTTTCATCTCTTAATTGTTGTGTAAATCCTAATGCTAATCCACCACCTGCAGAATCCCCCATGAAAATAATACGTTTGGCAGGATAATCAGTTATCAATCCTGTAAATAAGTCTTCAATAAAATCATATGCTTCTTTGCAGCCGGCTTCCGGTGTCAATGGATAGTCAGGAACAACTATTGTAGCACCAGTCTTAATGATTAATTTCTCAATCAAGCTCCAGTGTTCTTTGCGGAGATTACTCATATATGCACCGCCATGGAAATATAAAATAATCAGGTCAGATTTACTATCAACAGGAGAAATTGTCCATATCTTACGTGCGTCTTGTTCAGCTTCCTGAATATTAAAGTGCTTCAATAATGAATCAGGGATCTTTGCAGGTTCTTTTGCAAAACCGTTTGTTATCATTTTTCTTTCCGTTTTATGTTTCATTCCAAACAAACCCATAGCCATTTGTATAAGTCTGGATTGAAAACTTTCAGGTATGCTGTGCTGATAGTCAATATTATTCATATAACCAGACACTCTTATTCGCATAGTCTTTGTTGGTAACCTGATTAAGAAGAAAAGCTGCCACATTTGACCGTGAGATACTTAAACTGCCTTTTATTTTTATCATTTCACAACCATGTTTCAGATTGTCAGTTTTAGCACCATTGGTTAATCCTCCCGGGCGGACTATTGTCCAATTAAGTTGACTTTTAGTAATACGACTTTCGTTGGTATTGTGGTCAGCCAAAGGTACATGAAGCATTACATCAGCAATAAGAAACCGAATAGGCTGAGGCATATATTTGCGACTATCTCCGGCACCGAAACTCGATAAATAAATAAAGCGCATTACTTTTTCTTCTTCCATAATGGTGACGATATTATCTATTCCCTCAATAATTTCGCGACTGTGTTTTGTAAGAGATATTCCACCGAGAGTTGAAATACATGCATCCGAACCGGAAATGACTGATTTAAGTTTGTCCTTTTCATTCAGATATCCTGCAACAACTTTTAAATTGGGATGATCTGATTTAACAGATTCAGGTTTGCGAACATAAGCTATTACATTATGACCTGATGTTAATGCTTCATCCACTAACAATGAGCCTGTTTTACCGCTTGCTCCAAATACTACTATTTTCATGATTTTGATTATTTTGAGGTTATCAAATTAAAGCTCACTGATTAATTCGGCGAGCTTTTTTTTTAAACATCAGACCCCCGGGAATAGTTTCTCAAGTTTATTTTCACGGTAATTGAAAATATTATCCAACTGCTTACTGATGAAGATGGTGTTGGCTAAAGCTCCCAAAAAACCCAACGGGTGGTGAATAGGACACAATGTCTGTCATTAGAACACCCTGGCCGGCGGGTTCAATAAAGTGCTGATGATGCCACATCGAATAAGGTCCTATTCGCTGCTCATCGACGAAATACCTCATCTCTTCAACATGGGTAATTTCTGTTACCCAAAGCATTTTTAGCCCCAGCAGAGGCTTTACTGTATAGCTTATTATCATCCCCGGGTACATTTTTTCTGAAATATTCCCGGATGTAATTTCAAAATCCATGTATTCAGGTGTAATTACTTTTAAGTTATCCGGTGATGAGATAAAATCCCATACAGCCTCCAAGGAACCGGAAACTAATTGTTTTTTATAAAACTGGTAAAATGCCATATCTCATATTTTTAACGTTGATATCCCCCAATCTGCATTTAATACCTTGTTTACCCATAGTAATTTTACAGTTACTAATTAAATGCGATAAGGTATTAATTGAAGATTTTTAAACTCTTCTTTCATTCTTTTTATGTCAGTTATAAACTCTCGATATCATTATCGTGTTCTACCTCTTAATTTAGAATTGTCGCCATCTGGTGTTTAGAGTGGTCTTTGCCATTTGTAAAATCCCAGTAATTTATCAACATACATAGATGCAACTTTAATTCCCTGTCTGCCCATATTCGTTGGTTTAAATTACTTATTAAACCAGATATTGTATAAATCGAAGTTAGGCAAATATTGGCAATGGGTATATTCAATTATCTGAATTATCTTATTCTTCGTTCAGTTTTCTCAATTTTTGTTTCGTAAGAATAAGACTGGGGAACAATGAGCGAAGATAACTGTTGGCAAAACGTTGTATTTGTTTTATCTTTAACCGTTGTTCTGCTTGCATAAATAAAGCTAATGGTCATAACCTCTTGATAAGTAATTCAGGCTCATCATTATTGCTGATCCGCTGACATAAATGCTTAAGATACGAATCATTTATATTACAGATATATAATAAATAAACTATTAAATTCTTTTACCTTGGAATTTTACTTAAGATATTAGTTAGCGCTTTTTCTATTAAGATATGATAATTAAGGCTTTAATTAAATACTAATGACATTTTATTGGCAATCAGATATTTATATGTTAATAGCTATGCCGCTTTCAACCCTTAATTCACATTAATAACTTAAAAAGATATGAATTTTTCTGACTTTATAACAGACCATGGTAAACGGGTATTGAAGGAGCACTTTCTACACCTTATCCAGGTTTCTCTAATTGATGGTAAGGTTAGTCAACCGGAAATGGATTTACTCTATAAACAAGGCAAAAAATTCGGGCTGACTGATCCGGAGATTGACATCCTTATTAAATCAGAGTTTCAGCACCATTATGATCCACCTTACAGCCTTAATCATAAGTTTGATCAACTTTATAATATTGCAGAGATGATTCTTTCAGATGAGGAAATTGCTGATAGTGAAAAACGTGCAGTTAAGAGATATGCAATTGCGGCCGGTTTTAAGGATAAGCATATCGACGGATTGATTGATCTGCTTATTAAAGGGATAATGAACAATCAGACTGAAGATTCTTTACTTTCAGAGTTTAAAAACCTTATTTTCAAAGATTAAAGAACAACGCTTATATCAATTTAAACCTTCCCATTATCAGGCAGATATAATTAGCTGAGTTTATGGGCTTTATTATAGGTAATATGATACGGTATAATTATTTCATTGCTTGATTTTAAAACTGGTAGACAAATCCAGTCGAAACTGTTAAAAAATTGAGCCAGTTTTTCACATAGCCATCTCCGGGCCATACATCTCCGGTATCTGTTCCTGTAGCACCACCGCCAAGATATCTTAAGTTAAGAAATAATCTGCCTGACTCATTTATTTGTGCCCCCATTCGCATGCTGGCATCAAGTATGGCGCCAACAATTTCATTATCGCTTCCGTTCAGATAACTAACCGTGCATATATTCCGTCTGCCTCAAGTTCAGCATAGAAACATTTATTTAATTGAGCCTTGCCACGGATTTTTAATGCCGGAACAGGTCCGATTCCTCCATTGGTCGTAAAGAGCGATCCATCTGTTGATTCAAATGATATTGTTGCATTGCGTATCTGCAGACTACCCCCTATGGCAAACTTGTATTTGTAATTATTGGGCATTAGTTCCCTCAGATAGCTGAACCGGTAAAACGGGAAGTTATAAAGACAGTTTATTCCGGTTGATGCAGGGAATGTAATATCATTAAAAATAACATCCGTTCTGAGAAACGCCTGAGACTCTATTCGTAAGGGCTGATATAGTAAAATAAAAGTGTTCCGTTTGTTCACATCCATCTCAAGGGAAAATCGGGTCACAGGGAAGAGCACATCCTGCCCTCCATCTTTTACATAATCAAAATAAGTCCCATTCTGACCCAATTGAATATGATG
>CAVYYM010000001.1:0-97343 GCA_963772715.1 uncultured Bacteroidota bacterium | reverse complement strand
TCAAAATCTGATACACCCTGCTCTATGATCTTCTCGTTTGCCTTACTTATTCTGGACCACATGGTACTGAATATAAAACGGATACCTTCATATTGCAAAACAATATTATTTACAATGTTAATATTTTTGTGTACCTTAATATTAAATGAACTGTCATAATCAGAAATATTTTTGTAGTAATATTCATGGTTTCCCGGAACCCAGAAAACCTGCCTGTACTTTTCTGAAATGAGACTGAAAAAAGGGTTATTTAAGAATTCATCATGTAAGGGTACAATATCTCCTGCTAGGATCAAAATATCTCCGCAAACACCTATTGGGTTTGTTATGAGATACTTGCTATTCTGCTCAAATTCAAGATGTAAATCAGAACAATACTGAACTTTCACTGATCTTTATATTAATTACTCATCCTGCTAAGAAACTTCGCAGATCTTTTTCAGCAAAGGCATATCCAATATTTCAATTTCTTTGCCTCTTACTGAAATGATATTCTCTCGTGAAAACTCTGAAAGAAGCCTTACTGTGTTCTCTTCTGAAATAGCAACCATCTCCCCCATCTCTTTCCTGGATACGCTTAAATGAAATATGTGATTATTATATACTTCGATAAATAAATAAGGTTTTCCGCAATCCTTCCCCTTATCTGTTTCTGATTAAGTGAAATAATCTTTTTCATAATAGCTGAAACCGATTTCCCGAAAGCTCTGTTTAAACTTAATAACAATTCATGGTTCTCAAAATAAAGCTTCTTAACCAATTCAAGCTCTATAAAACATACCTCCGATTCTTCCAGGGCACTGACAGAATAAAAATAAAACGGACTTTCGAAAAATGACAATAACCCGATATAAGAGGGGGGTTTTAGTAAATATAAGATTATATTTCTGTTATTAAGTCCTTCTATATAAAGCTTAGCCGAACCTTTGACTAAAAATAAGGCATGCGTTACTTCTGTCCCCTGTTTACAAATAATATCATGCTTCTTTAAATATGCCATGCAAAGGATTTATTTCTGTTTTATCGTTCCCGGTCTTTGCAAATACCGGGTAAATATCACATTTCAATCTGCAATCAATACAATTGCCATTTTTAGTAAACTTCATAGTACGAGTGTTTACTTCAAAAATATAAAATAAGTTGTTATAAAACAATGTTATTTTTCAACTTATCAAATAATTTATTATTGCATTAATAAGTTATTTTTGGAAATCTGTACTATTAATTTAAATCTTAACAAAGGAGGTTAAATTGAAAACATCAATCAATGAATACAATTTTAATCTGTTTCAACCTGTTAGTCCTTATGGCAGAAAAAACAGGAATCTTATAATCACATTGTTAATAATCTGGTTTGTGGCAGTTTTTGGATTTCAATTGCTTCTCCTGCTCGTTCAAAAACCCACTCCTGAAAAAACACTGCTTACATTTGAGTCGGTATGGGAGAATGTAAAAACCGGGAAAGCTACCGTTCAGGAAAAAAAGGATTTCGTAAATTCTCTGGTTGCTGTTGCCGGTAAATCATCGGTTAAACCTGCGACAGAATTGTTCTGGATAATGCTTTGACCTGGTCTGTCTTTAGTATGGTCAGTGACTCAGAGAAAGTGATATTATCACAACTGATCAAGGAACTCAGAACCATCAAAGAAAAGCTTCCTGAAGCTAAAGATGCCGAATATGCCCTGATGCAATCAGATCTGATTAAGAATTAAAGACAAATATCAATGCCATTGCAAATGAAAAGACCGGAATTGACCCAACAAATAATAAAGCAGCCATACTTCCCTATAATCTGAATGCTGAAAATAAAGAACTTTCTGCAGCCGACATGAAGCTCTTCCTAAGATAATGAAATTGTATCTTACTCACAACCAGTCGTTTCTAACCGATTCAAAAATTCTCGGATTTCCCTTTCATTATTTCTATACAGCAGAATTTCTCCTGATACTTTTTGTTTGTATGTGCCTGTTTTACAGTATCAGGTTACACAGCTTCAAAAGAAATTTTTAATAAAGGAAGAGTAATTGTATTCATAAAATTCGACAAGAGTATGAAAAAAATATTTATTACAATAAGTATATTAGTTATTGCCGAGCGTTGGTTTTTGCCGGAAATCTGACACAGCTGGAAGGCAGTTTTAAAGTAGGGCCGGCAATTATTCTAATTGCCATGCTGGCCACTTTTGTACTGGTAGGATTTTTTTCCAGGGCAAAAGATACTACTGATTATTATGCTGCCGGACGAAAAATTTCAAATATAAGTTCAGGTATGGCCATTGGATCAAACTGGATGAGTGCTGCTTCTTTTCTTGGAATGGCCGGAATGATGTACGCCACCGGATACAATGGACTGGCTTATGTTGTAGGCTGGACGGGCGGATATGTTCTTTTGCTGGTTTTGATGGCCGGACAAATAAGGAAATACGGAAAATTTACTGCGCCTGATTTTATTGGCGACAGGTATTATTCCCAGCTCTTAAGGGGTGATAAGTGCTGTTTTTACCATTCTGATATCTTTTGCATATTGTGTCGGACAGTTTGGAGGAGTCGGATTAATGTTCAAATGGATACTTGGAATCGACTATTCATGGGCAGTTATCATCGGGGCATCGGTAGTTATAGGATATACAATGCTTTCAGGTATGATCGGGGCAACAAAGAATATGGTTATTCAGTATATTATACTGATCATCGCATTCCTGATCCCGACTTTCCTTTTGACTTATAAATTTGATTACTTCTGGCTATTGCCTCAATTTGGCTATGGCGCAATTGTTTCTGATATTGTACAGGGTATTCCTGCTCCCAATATTTCTGATGGCGTGGCACTGCTTAATGCTTACGGACATAATGTTTCCATGGTACCGAGCCCCGAATTTGCCATGCCATGGGATCCATCAACAGGCAGCACTGCATTCCAGTGGATGGCTATTTGTTTCTCGCTCATGGTGGGAACCGCCGGTCTCCCGCATGTATTGCAGCGTTTTTATATTACCCCTACCATCAAAGATGCAAGATTATCCTGTGTCTGGGGACTTGTTTTTCATCTGTGTGTTGTACTGGAGCGCTCCGATATATTCAGTATTCGGGAAAGTTTTATCTTCTAACCCTGAAGTGGGCGGACTGGCTTCAGATGCCATTGTTGTATATACTGCCCAATTAGGAGGCATTCATCCGCTGATTGTCGGGCTTCTGGCTTCCGGCGCTATTGCCGCGGCATTTTCAACAATTTCAGGACTTCTTGTCGCGGGGGCCTCAGCATTTTCTCACGATATTTACACAAAGATCATTAATCCGAAAGCTTCTCCCAAGAATCAGTTAAATATGGCTCGCTTTGGAACCGTTTTAATGGGTGTGGTTGTTGGAATTGTTGCCATGCTTAAACTGGGAATGATTGCCCAGCTTGTGGCAGTGGCATTCTCAATGGCAGCCTGTACCATCTTCCCTCTCTTCCTTTTGGGTATATGGTGGAGCGGTGCAAACAGGGCAGGCGGCACTGCAGGCATGATAGTCGGTGTTACAATTTCCTTCTTTTCACTTACTTATTTCATTGCCGCAAAAGCGGGAGCTCATCTACCCGGTCAGGAATTTGTTGAATACTGGTTTAATGTCTGGTATTTTGCATGGATCGGAGCACCACTGGCAATTATTACCAATATTGTTGTATCTAAATTAACAACCCCGACACCGGTTGAAATCAAGAAATTTTTAATTGAGAAGGTACATAGTTAGAAAGAAATATCATTTAGTAAAAGACAATCCTGATAAATCCGGGATTGTCTTTTAATTTTGTAATAAGCCATTGAAGAACATATTTACGATATCGCCACCGACAAAAAAAATACTCATTGGTATTTTTATTATTGTCAGCATCAGTTTTCTTGCAGCTTACATATATTATAATGATAAAAACAATGCTGAAGATCCCCGGATTATCCAGACGAAATATCTGTTAAGGCAATTTGACGAACTGATGAAGGTAAATGAATTTTCCTCTGCGCTCCCTCTTACCGAAACAATACTATCTATCCTGAATAGTGTCCCGGGATATAAGGAATCCTACGAACCCGGTATTGTCTTTAATAATGCAGGATCAGCTTATTTAAGCATGGCACTTTATGAAAGCAAAGACAGTCTGAAATAGTCAGACTTCTTGATATGGCTAAAAAGAACCTTGATTCATCCATAGTAATTTATAATACCTGGCTGGAGAAATATGGCGCTCTGCCGGAAGAAGAATTATTTAATTATGTAAGACCATTCTTCCCTGAGAATGATAAGGCATTCAAGGGCAGAAGTTATAAAAAGATCCTGCAAAAAAGAGTTGACGATCTTATTCTGGCACAGAAAGAAACTCCCAGACGTTTATCCGTTTGCTATACCAATCTTGGAATTGTACTCAGGCATCAATACAAACAAAATGAGGCAGTTGATAACTATATTAAGGCAATTAAATTATGGAAGGACAACTTCACTGCCCGGAATAATTTTAATGTACTAATGGGAAAGCCTCCCCGGGACCGGTCAATTATAAATCAATTGTTCCCTCCCGACAAAAAGAACTTTAATTAAGATAGAAAACTGATGAAAGCTAAATCTTTTGCAATTTTTTTACTCGTCGTTCTAACTGTGCCGTCACCGGGGCAGGAGAAGAAGGAAGAGCCAAAATTTGGAATTAACCTGTCGGGATTTGTAAAAACAGATTTGTTTTATGACTCACGGCAGGTAATCACCATCCGTGAAGGACACTTTTTGTTGTATCCTGAAAATCAGAAGCTGGATTTAACCGGAAAAGATATCAACGAAAAAGATCATTTTGGGATCCTTTCAATTCAAACAAGACTGACAGGGAAAATTACAGGTCCGGATCTTTTAAAAGCAAAAACATCGGCACTGGTAGAAGCTGATTTTTTCGGAAATGAAAATCTTAATTTCGCGGATGTCAACGGATTAAGGCTCCGGCATGCCATTATAAAACTCAACTGGAATACAACAGAATTGCTTGTCGGACAGTACTGGCATCCGTTATTTATTCCCGAATGTTTCCCTGATGTGGTTTCGTTTAACACCGGAGCTCCTTTTCAACCATTTTCACGAAATCCTCAGATCAGGTTGACACAGAAGATGGATAATGTCAAATTGATAATTTCTGCAGCAGAACAAAGGGATTTCTCAAGCAATGGACCTGACGGTGCCAATTCCAAATATTTAAGCAATGCCGTTCTTCCTGATATGAATATCCATTTGCAGTATTCGCATATCTGGAATGAAAAGAACGAATTTCTGATCGGGGCTGGGGGAGAATACAAACAATTGGTTCCAAGATTATATTCTCAGGCGGATAAGAACCTGAAAGACGGGAAAGACAGCATCTATTACTCCGGTGATGACAATGTTAAGTCTTTTGCTTTTGCGCTCTACTCCAAACTCAAGCTAAAGCCGGTTACCGTAAAAATGTATGCGATATACGGGAGTAATTTATTTGACCTTGTAATGCTTGGCGGATATGCTGTTAAATCTGTAAATGAAAGCGCTCAATGGACTTATGATTATGCTCCTGTTAAAAATTTTTCAATATGGACGGAAATCTCGTCAAATGGTAAAACCCAGGCAGGTATTTTCGCTGGCTTTAGTAAAAACCTTGGCACGGAAGATGATAATTTGGGATTATACTACAGCCGCGGAGCCAATATCAATTATGTCTATCGCATTGCACCCCGGGTCATAATTAACCTTGAGAAGGTGAGAATAGCCACGGAATTGGAATATACCTCGGCACAATATGGATCTTCAGATACCAGAGGTCTTGTTAATTCAGGCTTGAATACTGAATCAAACCTGAGGCTGCTTCTGGCATTTTACTACTTTTTTTAATTGTAATTTTCTGTAAATTAAGTTAATTAAGGTTAATTACCTCAATTCCGGCTATTATCCTGAGTAAAGGAATACCTTTGACATCTTTATTAAAAGATAAGACAACCGGATGAAGGGATTAAGAATTGGTGATCTTGCAATTGCTGTTCCGATTATACAGGGAGGCATGGGTGTGGGTATTTCACTGTCGGGACTTGCAGCAGCAGTGGCAAATGAAGGCGGAGTGGGTGTTATTTCAAGTGCCGGGCTGGGACTTTTATATAAGGATTTCTCAAAAAACTTATTTGAAGCCAGCATTCATGGACTTAAGGAAGAAATACGCAAAGCAAAAGAAAAAACGATTGGAGTCATAGGTGTCAACGTTATGGTTGCCATGACAAATTTTGTGGACATGATTAAGACTTCCATCTCTGAAAAGGCAGATATTATTATAGCAGGAGCGGGACTTCCGCTTGATTTGCCTTCCTTCCTGAAGAAAGACAGCATTACAAAGCTGATACCTATTGTTTCATCGGCCAGAGCGGCCAGGATAATTTGTGAAAAGTGGAAGGCAAACTATGATTATCTGCCCGATGCTGTTATTGTTGAAGGACCGAAGGCGGGTGGTCACCTGGGCTTTAAGGAGGAACAAATCGGGGATAATGATTATTCGCTTGAAAAACTTGTCCCGGAAATAGTTAATGAGCTGAAGCCTTTTGAAGAAAAATACAATAAATCCATACCGCTTTTTGCAGCCGGGGGTATATATACCGGTGCAGGATATCAATAATGTAATGAAGCTTGGCGCATCAGGTGTCCAGATGGGGACCAGGTTCGTAACCACTAATGAATGTGATGCCTCGCAAGGCTTTAAACAAGCCTATATTGATGCTGATGAGAAAGATATTGAAATCATTAAAAGTCCCGTTGGCATGCCGGGAAGAGCTATTTTTTCGAATTTTATCCAGAAAGTGAAAGATGGGAAAAAACAGCCCCAGAAATGTTCGTTTAAATGTATCAAGACTTGTGATATTGACAAAAGCCCTTATTGTATTATCATTGCACTTGTAAATGCCCTTAAGGGAAATTTTGACAATGGCTTTGCTTTTGCCGGAAGCAATGCATTCCGGGCAACTAAAATATCATCAGTAAAAGAAATCTTCCAGTCTTTGCTGGAAGAGTATAAAGAAAGCAAGCGGGATGTTTCTGACTGTTCCTGAAGGAAACTTTGCTGATTATGCCTTATAATCAATAAGGTACTTAATAGTCAGCCTGCTCCACAAGTACTTGATGCTTTCCTCTGATAGGCTCGCTCACACGCAAGCACTTCACGTTATCTATTACAAATCCGGTAAAATCAATGATCTCCGTATTTTTTCTATTGACTTTTACTTAAACAAGGTGTAACTTTGATTTATTCAGGATGGGATACGAATAATCCGATAAAAACTATAACTATGAAAAAAATTATTGGTTTGCTTCTCTTGACACTTACAGGATTTGCACCTCTGATTGCCCAGGATGATACAGAAGGCAGCAAGGATCCGGTTTTATTCACAAGAATGCCCGGTTTCTACATTTACCGTTACGATGATCTTCAGTTCGACAAATATGAATTCCCGACAGGCCCGGAGAAAACACAGGCTGTCGAAGGACATTCTATTTTCATCGTTTACTGGCTTAAGGATAATGTTCAGCAGCCCAGTGCATTGCAGATTGTCAGGAATTATACCAACGCAATGAAGAAAATCGGCGGGCAGTTAATTTATGAATACGAAGACGGAGGGAGCCAGAATGTGGTATTGAAACTGGTTAAAGACGGTAAGGAGACATGGTCTTATGTATATGCAGCGGGCAATACATATAATATTAATATAATTGAGAAGGAGGCGATGGATCAGGACGTTGTCGCTGATGCAAGCAGCATGGCAAGCAGCATTGATAAAACAGGAAAAGTGGCTGTATATGGTATCTATTTTGACACCGGGAAATCGACATTGAAGCCCGAATCACAGCCAACTTTACTGGAAATCGCCAAACTGATGAAAACTAATCCGGCTCTTAAACTTTATGTAGTCGGCCATACTGATAATACAGGAGCATTCGATGCCAATATGAAGCTTTCGATGGACAGGGCTGCGGCAGTCGTAAATGCCCTGGTATCCCAGCACTCCGTAAATGCTGCCGGCCTCAAAGCCTGCGGTGACGGACCCACAGCCCCTGTAGCTACAAATGATACTGAGGAAGGCAAGGCTCTCAACCGCCGGGTGGAACTGGTAAAGCAATAATCGCCAGTTTGTTTTTCTGACAGAATTTCGAAAGCTCTTTGATTACAGTTTAATTCTTTCTCCTGTAATCAGGCTTTTATAGAATGATCCATTTTTAAACAGGAGAATTTCCTGTGATTGCTGGTTCGTGATTCCGATATCAACTCCCAGTATCTTGTTATTGAAAAGAGAATTGATTCCATTATTTATGGTATGTCCAACAACAATATGATCCTTACAATAGAATTCAAGAACGGAATCTATTCTGCTTTCACAAAAAGTCGTATCCATGAAATACCCTCTGTACCAAAGAGGACCATTGCTATCATTCAGAACAAACAGCTCTTCATCAGAATTAACCTGCTTAAGGTTTTTACCCAGGATATCATTTGAAAATTTGCGGTTGATTTCCCCGATACTCAGATTTCTCCGTATTATTTCTGTTGATACTCCTGCATGAACAAATATGATATTGTCAATTGTGATCATAACCGGCTTGGACCGCAACCATTTACCCAGTACAGAGTTTTCTGAATACAGGTCATAAGTATCTGATTCCGGATATCGCTTCATCCTCTTTATACTTTTCATTAATAAAACTCAGGTCTTTGCGCAACACCAAAAATTCATGGTTGCCAAGCAACACATGAACCATCCCTCCGGCTTTTTCAGCCTGTTTCTCCAAACCAAAAAGGTGCCAGAGAACCTCATTGACCATGCTTCCCCTGTCAAAAATGTCACCGAGCACAACTAAATGTCCTTTGCCGAATTTCCAATTCAGGTTCCTGTCAATAATGCCAGCTGCCTTTAAAAGATCAATGTAAATATTGTATTCTCCATGAATATCTGTTATGACGCCGATACTATCCACACTGGTGTAACTTTGTTCATAATCAGGTTTAATCGAATAGGTTTGCCTCAGATCATCATAATTAACCGACAGATTAAATTTCTTTCTGATTTTATCGAAGTTGTCAGCGGAAATATCCTCTTCCAGTAATTCGCAGTTCTCAATCCACTTTACAGTAAGTTTATTATCTGACTATAAAAATATAGGGTCCGTCATTTTTTAAACTGTCGGCAGCCTCCCGATGGTAAACGGCATAGCCATTCAGGTTAATGGATAATCCCAATTATCAGGTATAGAAGGTGTTTCCTCATCCTTTGAATTAATAGAAATTCCCGGTTACTGCTTAATTTGTCAATTGTATTTAATTGAATAACAATTGATTTTCTAATTTGTTTGAGACAGCATTAAAAATTCTCTCTGTTTCCCTTCCTGCAATTCCTGATCCAATTATGAATCAGTTTAAAGTCTCTTTTATATTATTCATTCAATGAACAATTAATCAACCTGTTTGTTTAATGGTTATAATGAAATGATAATTTTTTTTCTCATTTGAATTAACGACAAATATTGAATTTAAATATGATGAAATTGGTCAATAATACAAAATTGAATTTATTGAGACTCTCAGCCTGCACATTCTCACTTGTTTTTTTAACAAATTCAGCAAAGGCTGGCGTGATCGACAGCCTCTTCCGGTCTGAAGATATAATTGAAATGGAACTGAGATCTGATTTTTCGGCAATTCAGAAAGACAGGGACGAAAGCCCTGAGTATCATGATGGTGTTTTGATCTATACTACTCAGACAGGTGAACCTGTAACATTAAATGTCAAGGTGATGACCAGGGGCAATTTTCGTCTGAAACCGACAAATTGCAGTTTGCCGCCGCTTTTATTGAATTTCAAAAAGAATGAGGTTGAAAATACAATATTTGAGAACCAGAATAAACTAAAGCTGGTTACTCCGTGTCAGTCTGAAGAGGATTTGATTGATGAATACACTGTCTATAAAATGTACAATCAGGTTACTGATTTAAGTTTTAAAGTAAGACTTGCAAGAATCCTTTACTTTGATACAGGTCTCGGAAAAGCGGTTTTTGAGAAGTACAGTTTTTTTATCGAGGATAAGGACCATGTTGCCGAACGGAATAATCTTACTCCAGAAAGCAATTTTGTGACACCTTTTGATATCAACAGGGACAACTACATCAAATTGTCTCTTTTTCAATACATGATCGGGAATAAAGACTGGTGGGTATCATCAAGAAAAAATATTGTCATTATGCATTCCGGGAATTCAGCTTCGGGGCTTTATGCGGTTCCCTATGATTTTGACTTCTCAGGCCTGGTCAACGCTGATTATTCAAAACCCCTCAGAGATCCTGATTATCCGATTACCGACAGAAGGCGATACAAGGGCATATGTTTCACAGATGATGAGTTCAGGGAAGTCTTTGAATTTTATAAGGAATTAAGGCCTGTACTGGAAACAATTGTAAATAATCAGGATCTTATTTCCAGGTACGACAAAAAGGAGACTCTTAGATATATAAAAGAATTCTATACAGTCATTGATAGCAAATACCTGGTTAAGCAAAACATTCTGAATGTTTGTGAAACCAGGCAGGACTATCATTTAATCCAGTAATGTTAATCTGAGACCAGATACACTCACTGAAAAAATCCCGCAAGATCAACATTTTGCGGGATTTTATTTTCTGACGGATAAAGAGGCTGGCGACTGATTTTATAAATTCTTTACGCATTAACAGGAAGTCTTTATAAAGTCTTAATAAAATCACTTGCAATTTTGTGCGCTATTTGAAGAACCTTTCAATAAGGCTCAATTACAAAGAATTATTCATGCAGCCAGAATTATAGATCTCTTTACATGCTGATTCTGAATATGATGGATTGTAAATAATCCGAAAAGTGCTTAAGACTGATTCATATAAAACAATTCTGAAGCATACAGGGAGCCTGCTTATACTTCTAAGCATTGTTACTTTAATTCCGGCGATTGTATGTGTTAATATATTCTGAATGGTATTCACTTGCAGGATTTATTCTGTCAGCCTTTGTCATTTTCATGCTTGGCTCTGAAATGTCTGACAGATTCAAAAAGGCTGAAGATCCACAATACAACCATGTTCTGATCATAGTTGCATCCGGATGGCTGATCGTTACCATTTTTGGCGGGTTGCCATTTTTCATAATCGCCCACCTGACACCACTGGAAGTTATGAATCAATTTATTCCGGCGGATGCAGGATACAACACATCAAGCATTCTGTACTTTAAGAATCCCCTGCATTGTTTTTTTGAAAGCATGAGCGCTTATACAACGACAGGCCTTTCAATGGCTGTTCATGAACCTTCGATAGGGAAGGGTCTTCTTTTCTACCGTTGCTTTGCGCAATGGGTGGGGGGTGCAGGATTTGTTGTGACCTCGCTGGCCATATTTAAGAATACCTCGGGAAAAAGCGCAATATTGCTTTATGGCTCTGAATCAACGGGAATAAAACTTCTGCCCCAGGTAATGAGTACAACCAAGGCAATCTGGAAAGTATATGTATTAATAACTTTATTTTCAGCAGTTTATCTTTCTATCGGAACATTGCTTATTCTTCCGGATTATCCGATAGCTGAAAACTGTTTGACTCCATTAATCATGCAATGGCTGGCCAGTCAACGGGAGGATTCAGTACTCTCGACGACAGCATTGCGACTTACAAGTCGGCAAAAATGGATATTCTTTACCTCCTGCCCATGATCCTTGGTTCATTTTCCCTTCCCTTTTTCTATAAGGTCATTTTTGAAAGAAAATTCAAGGAGATATGGAAAGATATTCAGACCCGGTCATTGATTTTTGCTTTTATTGCAGGAAGTGCCATTCAGGCAATATTGCTTTTTAAAGATGACTTATTACCAAATCCGGTGCGGGAAGGCATTTTCCAGTTTGTAAGTGCAATGTCGACAACAGGCTGGCAGACCTCCAATGTAAATAACTGGAACTGGTATTCAGTAGTGTTTATTGTCTCTACTGCAATGTTTATTGGTGGAGCTTCAGGCGCCACTGTCGGCGGCATTAAAATGATCAGGTTCCTTTTAATTAAGAAAGGGCTGCGATGGCAGGTCAATAAAGCATTCTTTTCGGATAATACAATTAAGGTTGTCAAGTTTAACGGCAGGACATTGCTCCCGGGAGAAATGTATGAAGAATTCACAAAAGCAGCTTCAATGGCGATTATCTTCTTTTTGCTGATCATTGGTTCATCATTCATCACTTATTATTTCACTCATGAAAATTACACATTCGCAGCAGCTCTGTTTGAATCAGGTTCAGCGCAGGGCACAGTAGGGCTTTCCTCCGGAATAACCGATCCTTCAATGTCTCCAGTACTTGAACTTATTTACATTTTCCAGATGTGGGCCGGCCGTCTTGAAATTATTCCGGTATTTGTCCTGATCCGGGCAATTTTCAGGGGAACAAGCCCAAGGATCATCTGATCATTCATTTTTTCGGTAACACGGGTCATGGTAATTTTATATTTTATTTATATCTGTCTATTAATTCTTTATAATGTCTTAATGGTTTTCAGAATACTTTTATCACATATTATATTTTGAGAAATGACCTTGAGAATTTTAATAACAATTGTACTATTCCTGATTTCAGTAGCAGGGATCTTTTATGCAGGATATCTTCTGGCAGATCTGCTGGAAAAAATCTTTCACATTCATTTGAAGTAATGTTTATTTAAGTTTTAATAGCTTAAATTTACATTTAATTGAAATCAAGTGAATTAATTGAAGTCAGATAAATACATAAAACTTCCCCTGGGTACCTCAAAAATAAGTCAGTACGCAATTATTCTGATAGCTATTGGATTTGTAGTTTTGATATGCAGGCCTCTTGCAAATCAGCAGAGCTATCATATAGTTTCATTTATCTTGCTTTTTGTTGTTACAGTTATGGCAGCTTTTTTGGGAATAGGTCCAATTCTGCTTGCATCTACAATAAGTGCGCTTGTATGGAATTATTTTTTCCTCCCTCCGCACTTCACCTTTCACATTGCCAAAACCGAGGATAAATTCATGTTTGGTTCATTCTTTTTAGTTGCTCTTCTTAATGGAGTTTTGACAAATCGCATACGCAGGCAGGAGAAGCTGGCCAGAGAAGGAGAAGAACGAACCAATGCGATGTTCGAATTGACAAAAGATCTTTCAAATACAAATGGCATCAAAGAAATTTTAGAGGTAGCATATAAGGCTATAAGAAAATACTTTGAAGCTGATTCTATTTTTGTTTTTAAGGAAAATGCTGACGGAATTGAAATTCTGAACAGATCGGAATATGAAGACAATCTATTAAAAGTTGATTTGAATTTAGCAGCATGGGTATTTAAAAACTCAGCAAAAGCCGGAAAATTCACGGAAGTATATAATAACGCTGAATTAACTTATTATCCCATAGCGGGAAGCATTTGACCCGGGAAGTTATCGGACTTGACTTTAAGAAACCTCTTTCAAATGAAAAAGAAAATTTTGGATTGCCTATTTAACTCAGATTTCTAATGCACTGGAACGTGAATATCTTGGCGAATTAGCTCTTAAAGCCCGGCTTCTTGATGAGTCGGATAAATTATACAATACATTGTTTACACTGATCTCCCATGAATTCAGGATTCCTATTGCTGCAATCATGGGTGCTTCTGATACGCTATTAATGTCGCAAACCACTGATCAGGATAAAACGGCACTCTTTAGTGAAATCTTTAAAGCCTCTGCAAGACTGAATCATCTGATTGAAAATCTGTTAAATATGTCCCGTCTTGAAAGTGGCAAGATTTCTGTTCGTCTTGATTGGTGTGATATAAATGATCTATTAAATAAAGTTACCCAGGTTCTTGAACAGCAGATGGAACAATTTCATTTTATAGCAACAATCCCGGCTGAAATGCCATTAATAAGACTGGATTTTGGGCTGATGGAACAGGTCATATATAACCTGATCCTGAACTCATGCCAGTATTCGCCAGAAGGATCAAATGTCTATTTTGAAGCCAATTACAATGAGGGTCATATAGAAAGTATTGTTAAAGACAATGGTCCTGGCTTCCCAGCGGAATTGTTAAATCGGGTTTTTAATAAATTCTTTAGAGTGGATAATTCAAAGGCTGGAGGATTGGTCTGGGGTTGTCTATTGTTAAAGGCCTGGTGGAAGCCCATAAAGGAACGGTTAATGTCGAGAACTACAAACAGGCGGTGCAAAATTTACAATTTCAATACCTTCTGAAATACCTGACATGAAGAGCATAAAACTTGAATAATGAATGAAACTAATTATATACTTATAATTGATGATGAAGTGCAAATCCGTCGCCTCCTTGAAATTTCCCTTACTTCCAATGGATAAGAAACATGTTTGCTTCTAATGGAAAGGAAGGACTTACAGCAGCTGCAACTTATCATCCTTCATTAGTTATCCTGGATCTTGGATTGCCTGATATTGATGGTATTGAACTTCTTGTAAAACTCAGGGAATGGTATACAAACCAATTATAATACTAACGGTCAGAAATTCGGAGGATGATATAATTAATGCTCTTGATAAAGGAGCAAATGATTATCTGACAAAACCATTCAGAAGCGGAGAATTGCTTGCAAGAATTCGGGCTGCAATAAGAATCAATGAGTGAAAAGAATGACAGTCCGTTACTTCGAGTTTGGTTTACTTATATTGATTTGATTAACCATGTTGTAAGGAAAAACAATGAAATTATCAGACTTACCGCAACAGAGTTTTCATTATTGTCTCTTCTTGCCAAAAATCATGGACGTGTCATGACTCATCAATTTCTGTTGAAAGAAATATGGGGTCACAGTTATCTCGAACAAACACAATATCTCAGAGTCTTTATTGCTCAACTTAGGAAAAAAATAGAAGATAATCCCTCAAAACCCGAACTTTTAATAACTGAATCCGGAATCGGCTACAGGTTTGGTGATTAAAATATCTCTAAATTGCTGGTTATATCAGAGATCTATTCATGCCTGATCGATTCTATCGGCCTGAGATCAGCAGCTCTTTTTGCAGGAAGGTAACCAAAGGTGATCCCCACTAGTACGGAAAAGCCAAATGCAATGAAGATAGAATAGAGTGTAAGGCTGGTTTTTACTTCGGTCACCAGACCAATTACCAGGGAAAGGGTAATTCCAAGAAAAACACCGATCAAGCCTCCTGTAATGCTCATTGCCATTGCCTCGGAAACAAACTGACCCATTATGTCTGACCGCCTTCCGCCAACAGCACGTCGGATCCCTATTTCCTGTGTCCGCTCCAGCACCGATGCAAGCATGATATTCATAATACCTATACCCCCAACTATGAGAGAGATAGCTGCTATCGATGCAAGCAAAAGGTTGTAAATGCGGCTTTCGCGTTTCTCCTGTTCCATCAGCTCATAGGGAATTATTATGCTGAAATCATCATTGTTGAAGTGGCGCCGTGTGAGGATGCTCTTTATTACATCAGCAGACTCCAGTAACCTTTCGGAGTTTCCCAGCTTGACTGTCACCTGCTTCAATTCGCTTAAAAGCGGTCTTTCCTTTGGTATTCTTTTATTGAAAGTGGATAAGGGGATATATGCATCATTATTCAGGTCGCGGGCGGCCAATTCCCCGACAGTTTCGGTAAAGAGAGCCTTTGTCTTGAGTACTCCGGCAACTTCGAACCACTGATCACCAAGTTTAATATTTTTGCCCAGAGGATCTTCATAGCTGAAAAGCTCACGTGCAATATTGGCACCAAGCACACATACTTTAAGCTGCCTGTTGTAGTGATCATTGTTTATAAAAATCCCCTTTTCAATCCTGTAATTCAGTATATTATTCACTTCGGGAGTCACCCCGATAACTGTAGCCTTGGAGGATTTATCACCATACATGGCATCGAGCTTTGCCTCTGACTGGGGAGCCACTCCCGCAACACCCGGAACAATTTCACTTATCGCCCTGGTATCCTCGAGCGATAAACCCTGGGAAAACTTTGTCCGCACCACTTCAAGCTCTGTATCAGTAAGATCCTTGTCACGGATAATAATATTGCTTACTCCAAGGTCCTGGTACTTTGCCATTGCCTGTTTTTTTGCACCTTCACCTATCGATACCATTGCAATGACCGAAGCTGTTCCGAAAATTATACCGAGCATCGTCAGAAATGATCTGAATTTATGGTCGCGAAGTCCATTGATGGCGATTCTGAAACTTTCTTCAATCTGCATGATTTGAGCTTTTTATTCGGTTAAGATATTTTCAGGAAGTTCAAGGGCCTGTCCTGATTTCAGATCCCCTGAAACAACAGTAAACATATTATTTGAAGGGCCTGTTTTTACTTCTGTCTTTCTTATTTTTCCCCTTTTCCTGGATAAAAAGATAGAAGTGTTTATTTTCCTCAAGGATACAGTTGTTGGGAACATAAATTTCATTCTCGCCTTCATAGGTTATATATTCGCAGCTGACTGTCATTCCGGGTTTAAGCCTCAGATCGGTTTCCGATATCAGCACTTCTGTCAGAAATACTTTCTTCTCATCCTGTGGAATGCATACCTTCCCGATCTTGCTTATCTTGCCATGAAAGGGAACAGAGGGCAAGGCATCCAGCCTGACAATAACATTCTGATCCGAGCTTGATTTTGCTGATATCGTTTTCCAGAACAATTCCATTTACCTTCATTGTATTGATATCGGGGATCTTTGCAACAGGATCACCAAGGTAAACTTCATCACCGACTTTAATTGTCTGTCCTGTATTCTAGTTTCTGCCTGAAGCACAAAGATCCCGTCAAGCGGACTACGTACAGTCAACTTTTCAAGTGTCTCTTCTGCTGCTTTAAGTTCATTCTCTCTCTGGGATACCTTTATTTGCTGGATACGGTAATCGAGGCTGTCGAGCCTGGGTCTCAGCTCAAGATTTCTTTTAATTTATTAAGTCTTATTTCAGACTGGCGGAACTCAATCTCTCTCACTTTCCTTATAGCCTCAGATTCAAATGCTGAGGTTTCCAGCTGAAGCTTTTTTATATCAAATGAAGCCTGTTCATTTCTGAGCTGGGCTTTTAGATCCTGCATGTTGTTTATCAATCTGGCCCTAGCTTGTTGGCCGAAGCTATTTCATTTTCAAGTGATTCTCTCCTTTCAATTATAAATTTCTGAACAGATGACGGATCTACTTTAACAACCGGATCTCCTTTATGAACATTTTTGCCATGTTCAGCAAGATCGACTGATCTTCAACCTGTAACCATATTTATAATCAATATTCGGCATAGTCACGGTAACTGCATTTACAGACTGCAGCTCTCCGGTTTCAATAACCGATTGCCTGAACGGACCTTTTAATATCGTGTATTCACTTTTCTGCTTTTTACATGATACCTGTAGAATGAGAATAGCGTCAGGAAAAGAAATGGAATAAATTTTTCCTTCAGGATTATATTATATGAAGATTTTATTTTCATGTCTGGTAATTCCTTATGTGTGTGAATCGCTATGATCCTGTTGTTTTATTGCTTTCGCCGTTCTTCTTTTCCTTCACCTCTTCCTTTTTCAGGAAAGGATTGGAAAGAGCGATCATATCATTTTCTTCAAGGCCCTCAGTAACTATTGCATAATCAGTATTAACAGCTCCTGTTTTAATATCATGACGCTTAAAGCCTGAACCTGATTTCAGGTAGACATAATCTTATACTCTGCTCATTAAAAAGTGATTCAAGAGGTATGTAAAGCACATCCGGAATCTCGCTTACAATTATCTTGCAGCTGACTGTCAGTCCGGGCAAAAGTGTCTTGCTCTGTCCCTCTATCCTGATCTGGACCGGGAAGATCTTTATTTTCGATTTGTAATCCTTATTCTGTGCAAGGTTGGCGACCGATTCTATTTTGCCGGCATATACTGAATCGGAGTATGCATCGGGACGTATTTCCACTCTCTGACCCGGGAGAACCTTTGAAATATCCACTTCATTGATTTTAACCTCAGCTCTCATCTCTGAAAGATCAGGAAGTTCGATCAGCCTGGAACCTGAATAGGGAGAGTCGCCTGCTGCCCATTTCTGGTCAGTGCTCCAGTTCTCTTCCTTTATTGCAATTCCGTTTGCCGGGCTGACAACAAAGAGATTGTTCATTGATTTATTTGCATCAGCCAGTGTGGTTGTCAGCTGTCTTATAGCCAGCGATTTCTGAAGAAGATCCTCCTTGTGGATCACTTTCTTGTTTTCAATCTGTTCCTGTGCCCTGTTCAGTGCGATCTTTGCCGATTCAAGCTTCAGTTTTATTTCCTTTTTTGTAGCTTCAGGTTCATAGGTGGCTGTTTCGAAATTTAATCCTTGATATTTCCTGTGAAATACGGGCCAGCTCCAGGTCGGCTTCAAGATCTTCTATTTCCGATTGCTGAGTCGATTTCATCTTGTCATATTCTGCCTGTGCAATTTGAAGCTGCTGTTCAGCCTGGATAATAGCTCTTTTGATCTCAGATGGATCAAATACCATTATTGTATCACCTTTCTGAACCTCCTTTCCGTCATCCACTATCTTTGCTATTTTCAGGGAACCATAGCGATAAGAAATTACCGGCGCTGAGATAGAAATTGAATTGACCGCTTCAATGGTACCCTGTTCTGTAAGCTCCTCAATGAAGGTGCCTTTTTTGACTGCTGTCACCTGGACATCGGAAACTTCTTTCCCCTTGCATGATGCCAGGATGATCAATAATAGGAATAATTACTCTTTTTAACATAGGAAGATAGATATTATTTATGATTATGATTTCTTGCCGTATCCGTTCTTATTGTTTCATCAGCAATGAGGCTGGGTGGAGGTTCTGTCAAGCGCAATAATTTCATCGCCTTTGAGTCCGGTTGTTATTATCGTATATGAGCTTCCTGATGTTCCTGTCTCAACCTCAACAGGAATGAACCCTTTCTTGTCCTTAACGTAGACTACTTTTCAAGCTGTCTCTTTCAAAAATTGAAAGCGAGGGAACAAAGAGAGTATCTTTTTCTTCTGTCAGAAAGATCTCACAGCTGGCGCTGAGGCCTGGTTTCATCTTCGAATGGCAGCTGTCAACATCAACTATTACCTCATAAGATTTTACTTTTGAATCTGAATATCTCTGTGCGTTGCTGCTTGCCAGACTTTTTCTGTTGATCCGGCCTGTAGTTTCAAGTTTCTCTGCAGCATCAACGGTAATTATCACTCTCTGTCCCTTTTCAATCTTTTTAAAAGCTGCTTCCGCAACATCAGCTGAGATCTGCATCCGGCTGAGATCAGGGAACTGCAGTACCGGAGAGGGAAACATCAGAACGCTTCCTTCCTTTATTGGTCCGCCAAATGTTCCGCTTCCCCTCGAACTCATCAACATTATTGTGGGAGCATCCTCCCGCTGGACAATTCCATCTCTCTCGGCTATAAGGGTCAATGAATTAATCTGGTCGGAAATGTCTGAGCCTCCGATTTCTGCTGCATTATTCTCAGCTTCTTCTGCCTGATATCAGATTCGGCGATCTTTCTGGCAGCAGCCAGCTTCCTTTCTGTTTTCTGTTTCTCAATCGTAGCTTTTTCCATTTCAAGAGCAAGAAGCTTTTGCCTCAATTCAGTTGCGAACTTCATTTGCAGAGAATCGAGATAGGATATTTTAAGCTGGGCTTCACTGGTCAAAAGCTGAGCTTCAAGCAGAGCTATATTAAGCTGATTGTCAGCCTCTGCTTCTTTCAAGTTCTGCCTCGAGCTTTTCAATGGATGTCAGCATTTGCTCTATAATTTGATGCAATCTCTGGTGCAGAAAGGACACATATCGTATCTCCCTTTTTTACATAAGCTCCATCCTGTGCAATCGTACGACTGTCATCTGACCATATTCTGGGAGGCATTACAGGAGTGTTGACAACAGCCTGGACTGTTCCCGGGACAGTTATTTTTTCCACATAATCCGATTTACTTAGCTGGTAAGTAATTACGCTGCTGTCTTTATTACCGGTACAGGATATAAGGAGAAATGCGAAAAACAAGGAAACAAATATGACAACCTTCATCGAAAGAGGTTTTTCCGTCGAACTGTTAATTAACTATAAAATTAGGTAAAATAAAACTATTTAAAAAATTCTATAGAAAAGAATTTAAAAAATAATGATTGCAATTCAGAAATTATTCTGATTGTAAAATGTGAAAACATTTTTATCCGGAGTTCGCCTTGTGATAAGCGATCATTATCTTTGCTGAAGAGGATTTCGTAAAACAATAATTCAGAGTATTGATAAACATAGTTCTCATATAAAAATAATTGAAATGAAAAATCTTAAAATCCTTGTGTTTGTACTGATAGCAATCCTTATATCCGGTTTTGTTGCTGAAACATATGACGCAAATACAGCCTGGAAAAAAGTTTATCCAAAAATCCAAAAGCAGATCAAAGAGCCGGTTTTTAAGAACAAGACTTACAGCATTGCTGATTATGGAGCTGTTGCCGATAATCCGGATTTCCTGAATGACAAGATTATCAATTCGACAATAGACCTGTGCAGCAACAATGGCGGCGGAACTGTCCTTATTCCCAAAGGCGTATGGCACACAGGCCCTGTAGTGCTGAAAAGCAAGGTTAATCTTCAAATTGAAGAGGGAGCAACTTTGCTGTTCACTCCTGATATTACTAAATATCCTACGGTCCTGACCAGGTGGGAAGGTATGGACTGCTATAACACTTCGCCGATGATTTATTCCTACGGTCAGGAAAACATCGCAATAACAGGAAAGGGGACTATCGACGGGGGCGCATCGAGGGAGAACTGGTGGGGGATGATGAGGCTGGCCGCTGTTCCCGGCAAGGAGATGAGAGGCAGACCTCTGCTGATGGACTGGAATGAAAAAGGCACACCTGTGGAGCAGAGGATCATGGGCCCCGGGGATAACCTGCAGGCCTCAGCTGATCAATCTGTATAAATGTAAAGGAATACTCATTCAGGACGTAACTCTGATTCGTCCGGCATTCTGGACGATACACCCGCTGATGTGCGAAAACCTTACAGTCAGGGGTGTTACGATGAAAACGGAAGGAGCACCCAACGGAGACGGATGCGATCCGGAATCATGCAAAAACGTTCTTATCGAAGGTTGTTTCTTCGATACCGGCGACGATTGTATAGCGATCAAGTCGGGCCGCAACAATGACGGCCGTAAATGGAACATCCCCAGTGAAAACATAATCGTGCGTAACTGCCATATGGAGAACGGCCATGGAGGTGTGGTTATAGGGAGCGAGATTTCGGGAGGTTACAGGAATCTTTTCGTGGAGGATTGTGAGATGAACAGCCCTTCGCTGGACAGGGTTATCAGGATAAAGACCAATAACTGCCGCGGCGGTGTTATCGAGAATGTATATGTCCGCAATGTCAATGTCGGCCAGTGCCGCGAAGCCGTATTGTTGATTGATCTTACTTACGAACCCCGGGAAAACTGCACGAGGGATTTTCCTCCTTTTGTAAAGAATGTTTATCTCGATAATGTCAAGTGCAAGCAGAGTCGGATATGGGATCTTTCTGACAGGATATGAGGATTTGAAAAACATTCTGAATATAAACCTCCTGAATTGCGAATGGACTAACGTCAGTGACAATAACCGGGTCGTTGGCCTTGTCGAGGGACTGACATTTACGAACACAACCATAAACGGGGTGCAGGTTAAGCAGTAATATTACTTTCTGAAATCTGCTGTTGCTGTTCCTGCTTTCTTTGCAAGGGTGATCTCTTTTGTTACACCGTTTACTGTCACCCTGAATTTACCATAAAATGCAGGGACAGTGAATGTGCCTTTTTTATCAGTGGTCCCTGTTGCTTTTGTCCACCACTCATTGAAGATGAGTTCCTTATAAGCTTTGCCGGTGGGAGTGAGCGACCAATCCCGGCGGTACATCGACGATTGCGGGATCCAGTTTGCACCTTCCCAGAAGCCCCACATAAGTATTCCCTCAACGGCAGGATGAGCGAAGCATATTTTATAATAGTCGGTAATCTCCCTGGCGTTCTGTTCTTCTTCCTCAGGTGTCATCTTCAGGCTTCTCTTTTCATAATATTTTGACCGCTGCCCCGGGATATTGAACTCAGTAACACGTACAGGAAGATTAAAAATGGCAAGTGAATCAAGTGCTTTTTTAAGTTGAAGACGGTCAAAAGTCTCACCATGCAGGTGTCCCTGCACGCCAATGCCTGCAATGGGAACACCCTGTTTCAGAAGCTTTCTTATCTGAGCCATATAATCGGCCAGCCTGTTGCCTGTCAGTATATCATAATCATTCAGGAAAAGTTTTGCCTCAGGATCGCCGTTATGTGCCCATTGAGCCATTTGCTTTGTGATTTCCGGACCGAGGCGCTCTTCATAATAATTTCCATGTATCATCTCGTTATTCAGATCATATTCGGCAAACCTGCCCTTATAGTGTCTGGTTACGGTTTCAGCCCTGTTCTGCAGAGTTTTCCTGAGCTCTTCGTCATTAAGCTCCTTAACCCATGGTTGTATGAATTTTTCAATCCCCCAGAACAGATTGTGCGCCCTGAGAGGAATCTTGTTCTCTTCGGTCCATTTCAAAATATAATCAACGGTATTGTAATTCACTTCTCCTCTCCTGGGCTCCATATCAGGCCATTTAACGGCATTTTCGGTTACGGCAGAGTTAAAGTTTTCAAGGAACTTCTCCTTGTACATTTTCCTGTCGTTTTCAGGCATTCGATCGCTGGCAATGCTGTTTGATATCGCGCAGCCAAACCAAAACTCATGACGGAGCTGCTCTATTTTGACCTCTGCTCCTGGCATTGCAATCACTGTGAGCTTACCTTTCCGGTTAATTGCTATCGCTTCATCAATATCAGTGTTTTGCGGGAATGCTTTAATTGTCGCAGCTGCACAAAGAATAATTATCCAGAATGTTTTTGTTTTCATCGCTGTATTCAGTTGACGGATTTTTCAGTCAGTCTATAGGCAACAATGCAGTTCCTGAAAAATGTTGGAACCAGAAGAAGGTTCATTTCCGGAATGTATGCTATATCTGCAGTGTTGCTTCCTGCCTCTTTTGTACGGAGCAGTGACACCTTGCTGTTGTCAGGATTTATCATGAATATCTCTCCTTCCCAGTCAGTAACGATATAGTAACCGGGAATTCCGGTGAATGCAATTCCGTCGCCCCTTCCGACACCTTCAGTCAGCAGGGTCCTGGTTTTTGTGCTGATATCGACAGAGGCAAAGTCCTTGCCCCCCTGCGATGCAACCAGCAGCCGGATACTATCATAAAGAATGCCATTTGGTCCGTTTAAGCCTTCCGTGAGCCAGTCGGTCAGGATGCCGCCGGAATATTTATGTATTTTGTTTGCATCCGTATCAGTAAAATATATATTCCCCTCATTATCGGAGGTTATATCGTTAAGCATTCCTGCTCCTGCCACCGGAATCTTGCGGATGATCTCCCCCTTGTTGATATCCATCACCACTATTTCGTCGACGTCTGCTGCAAAGAGAGTGTCGCCAATGATGGCCATCCCCTTTGGCGAGCTCAGGCCTTCTATCCACCGGAGTTCGGTGATCTTTCCGGTTTTATCCATTTTTGAGATGAAACCGTTACCGTCTTTTTTACGCGGCTCGAAATTCAGGTTTGAAACATACAGGATATCGCGGTTTTTATCCAGTATTACCGATTCAGGGGTTTGAAGAAGGGTGTCTGTCCTCCATGCTTCAACAATCTCAAATTGTTTTGAGACGTATTTGCCTGTCTGGTCAGCTGCTTTTTTATTTCCTGATTTGCAGGAGACCATTGCGGTGATGATCAGGACTGTGAACAAGATCTTTTTCATAGGAAAATATTATTTTATATGTCAATTTTAATAATTATCCGCACTCCCAGTTCATTGACATTGGGATTATCAAGGTAGGTGAACCTTTTTATCAGATCGACCCTTAACAGGTTAAGGATATTTGCGATGCCTACGCTGGCTTCGATATAAGGTTTCTTCTCGAGGGTGTACATCAGGGGTGTTCCTTCACTGTCGACAGGGAACTTGAACAACTCATCATGATAGTCAGGATCATTATTATCGAGGAGCCCGCCGTATAAAACCTTGAATGTTACCCACTCCCGCAGCTTAAGTTCCCTCAGAAGAGGTATTTTATTGAATATGAACCCATTAAAACAATAATCAAAATTCAATGCCATATACCTGTCGCTTACAAACTCCATGAAATTCATCAGGTTGTATGATTGTCTCTGGTATCCGTAAGTCTGGTTTGCCCTGTGTATGAACACCAGGGGGAATGGCACCCTTCCAAATACTTTTCCGGCTTCAAATGTGATATCGGTATATCCGAGGATGGAAACATAATATCTTCTGCTGATATTCAGCTGCAACCTCAGGTATTCAAAGTCGTTGGAAATAAACTCATTCCCGCCGGAGATCTTCAGATTATAAACAGGCTTCAGGCTGGGATAAATGGTTCTCCATACCTTGCCTTCATAGAACGTTTCATTTGGCGCATATCGCAGATTTAAATATAGTTCAGATATATCGAGGAAATCAACCTGGCCTTCTCCCGGTCCGTAAACCATGGTATTATACCAGAGATTACCGACGGGCAGCTGCCTGGTAAAGCTGTATCCGACCAGGTAGGAGAAATGATTTTTAAATTCATTAAGATGCTCTATCCTGAATGTATTGTTCATAACGTACTTATCGCTTACACCTCGCTTCAGTGAGAAGAAAAGATTGTCGGGCTGTATCAGCTGGAGTTCCTGTCCCGGGATCCTGATATCCTTCATGTAGCTCACCTTGAGCGATTTCACAGGAAACTGGTATATTGAACGCGGTGTAAAGGACCAGGTGGCGGCTCCGGAATATTTGAATTCCTGATCGTTCAATCCGTAAGCCACATAGCCTTCTATCATAATTTTCTTGCTGAGGTCGGGAGATGTTCTGCCTCCGACCCTGAACCTTTGTCCTTCCACATAGTTGTAGCTGTAGAAACTGCTCGAAGGTCCTAATTCTATTTTCCCCAGGTCAAGGTATCCGGATGTCAGGAAAAGTACGAAATTCATCCTGCGCCTGAATGCCGGAAGCTGTTTCAAAGAGTCGATTACAACATAGATTTGTTTCTCCGTCTGCGTAAGGGGAACAAACCTGTTCGATTCCCAGTACTGTGGAGTTGCGGCAGCAGGATCAGGCAAATCGATTTTTTCAGGTCCCTTGAACATCAGGTCACTTATTGGTTCATTCATCTTATAATCTTTGAAATAGGATGTCCGCTGACCATAAAGCCCCATTGAATTTTTTGCAACTCCGACATCTATGGAGATCTCTTCCTTAGCAAGGAGCCAGCCCTTGCGATCAGAACGGTCAAAATCCTGCATTATAATAATATCCTGTATCCAGTCAATGTTAATATTCTTATTTATCCCCATGTCGATGCGCTTGACGGCATAAGCACTGTCGAGTGTCACGTAAATATTGCCATGGAAAAGGAAATCCGTATTATTGCGTGGTTCGAAAAAAATCCTGATGCATTTCAGATCGCTGACAGGCAATGTATCTATGATGTAATATCTGTAGAACAGCGGCGCGGTTTCAGCAATAGGACATAAGAATTTACTGGTTAAGAACAGGATCTCATTATCGTAAATATTTACATCCTGGTAAAGATAATTAAGGTACGCGGTAAGTCCCTTCATATCGATAAATTCCTCAAGATTGATAGCTTTTTCAGCAATTACGATATCTTTTACGGCCTGAGGATCTTTTCTGTAGTAATGCTCAGAAAGTGACTCTTTAATAAATGCAGGAAGAATGCGATTTCCAACCCGTTGGGTTGTATCAATATTGTCGAACAGGATTCCTAATTTACCCGTCGAACGGCTTGAAATAAATTTCTCATTTACGTTGCTAAGCGCAAACTGTACTTTTTCATATTTCTTATATTCAAGATAATCAAATGATTCAGGTCTGTTTTCATTTTTTTTGGCTATGACCTTGTTGATGAGTTCCACTGCAGGATTATTCTTGTTTTTATAATCCTTTTTAGCAGGCCTCACAATGATTTCTTCCAGAGCCACAGAGGAAAGGGTCAGTTTCATGTTAATTGTCTGATCTCTGCCTGTATATATATCCCTGGATTCGGTTTGATATCCGACAAAGGAAAAAAGAAGAGTCGTCGCCTTAACAGTTGTTTCGATTATATATTTCCCCTTCAGATCCGTCAATGTGCCGACAGCAGTTCCCTTCAGATAAACGGAAACGTAAGGGAGAGGCTCACCTGTAAGAGCATCTGTTACGGTTCCTCTTAATATGGTTTTTCCGGGAACTTGTGTGAAAGAATTAACACTGGCCGACAAGGCCGTAAGCATGAAGAATAAAAATAAAATATTGTGGAATGAAAGCTTCATTGAATGGCCGGAATCTTAAATGCTTCTTTCGTTCAAAGGTAAAAAAAAGAAAGAACTACTGACCCTCTCTTTCCATAAGCCGGGCTCGAAATGAAATGACCTTCTCCTGAAGGTTGATCAGTTATCAGTTGCTCCTTTGATGTATCCGGTCATTATCAGGTATTGACCGGCAAGGTAGGTCGACATGATCACAGGCCCCGAATAATCGAAATCCCATGTGAATTTGTTTATGGCGATAGCTGAATCTGAAAGGACGAAGAGAATGGCACCGGCAAGCACGAGATAATAACTGTGCCTGTTGACTTTTTCAAGCCTGTTAATGGCAGATGCAAGCATAGTCAGGATGACCACTGCATATATGATCACCGGCACCTTCATTTCTCCAAGGTCATCGTACAGAATGTAAATCAAGGCTATACCGGCCAGTAACACCGGAATGACCAGCCAGGGCTTTCTCCGGATAATGACATTCTCCCCGGGAGTAAGAAAAAAGGCTGAAAGATACATCACCTGTGCAATCAGGAAGCAGGCAAGGCCGGGCACAAAGGAGAAATCGATAGCGACATCCCCTGCCCATGAAAAGAGAAGGCCCGCAAGCATAAAAATATTGATCCCCTTGAGGTTATGCCTGAAATGAATGATGAATATGACAATTAATACCGGGATAAGACATCCCTTGATGATATGTCTGGCCATTATCGCCGTATCATCTCCCAGGAGAATGTAGGCGAGTCCGGCAAGTATATAAATGATGGTTAATATTCTGGTTGTTGTTTTCATCGCAGCCAAACAATGATTAATGAGGAAGGTAATTTCAATCAAATGTCGTATCTTTTTGCATAAATTTGTGTAGCCTGGCACAATAATTTTAAAGCTTGCCTCATGAAAGTAACTGGTTTCACATTTATCCGCAACGCAGTGAAATTTGATTATCCTGTAACAGAGGCTATCAGGTCGATACTGCCATTATGCAACGATTTTGTTGTGGCAGTCGGCAATTCGGATGACGATACTGAAGCACTGATACAGTCTGTTGATAAACAAAAGATCAGGATTGTCAAAACATCCTGGGATGATTCTCCTGAAATGAAAAAAGGGGGAAAGGTATTTGCCTCGGAAACCAACAAGGCTTTCAAAGCTGTCCCTGATGATACCGACTGGGCTTTCTATATCCAGGGTGACGAGGTCATTCATGAAAAGTATCTCGATGCCATTCATGCTTCGATGGAAAAATGGAAGGGTGACCAAAGGGTTGACGGCCTGCTTTTCAAATATCTGCACTTCTACGGATCTTACGATTATGTGGGCATCTCACAGCGATGGTACAGAAACGAGATAAGAGTGATAAGGAATAACAAATCGATCTATTCATACAGGGATGCCCAGGGTTTCAGAAAGGACGACAATAAAAAGCTGGATGTGAAGCCGGTCGATGCCTTCGTTTATCATTACGGCTGGGTAAAGAAGCCGGAAGTTATGCTGGACAAGATAAAAAATGCCTCGACTTATTACGAAGATATTAAATGGATACAGGAGGTGGGCAAGGGCAGGCAGTCGTTCGATTACTCATCAATAGACGCCCTGAAACTATTCGACGGAACACATCCTGCAGTTATGGCTGATCATATCAAGCGCAAGAACTGGAATTTCGAGCATGATATTTCATTCAACAAGCTGCCTTTAAAATATAAGGGGAAACTTTTTCTCAGGAAATACCTGGGGATAAACACTTTTTACGAAAACTTCAGGATCATATAATAAATCCCATTAACCAGATTCATAAAATCAATTAAGATGAAAAAACATTTTCTTGCTGTTTTAATGATCGTGATTCTGCCATTTGCGGCATTCTCACAGAACAAATTCAACGGACTCGACATGAATATGGGCAACCTCTACAGGCTGTCAGACGGAAAATCCAGATCGATAAGCCCTGAGAACTTCACGGGTGAAAAAGGCAAAGCCGGAATGGCTGATCCGGCCGACAAGGATAAGCCCAATGTGGCTAATGCCACAAATGCCGCACGCGACCTCGGACAGGGATGGAAGGTAAATCCTTATATCAGGATTAAGCCGGGAGAGACATTTACACTGGCAAATATCGAGGGTCCCGGTGCCATCCAGCATATCTGGATGACCCCTTCGGGGAACTGGCGATATAATATCCTGCGCGTCTACTGGGATGGTGAGACAGAACCATCGGTGGAATGTCCGGTCGGAGACTTCTTCGCCATGGGATGGGGAGCATATGCACCCCTTTCATCTCTTGCCATATGCGTAAATCCGGGCAGCGCTTTCAACTGTTACTGGACAATGCCTTTCAGAAAAAGCTGCAGGATGACCATGGAGAACACAGGCGATGCTGACCAGATGACTCTCTATTACCAGATAGACTACACTCTCACTGATGTTCCTGCCGATGCAGGCTACTTCCATGCACAATGGCGCAGGCAGGATCCTAATGTGACTTCAGATTATACCATCATCGACGGTGTCAAAGGCAAAGGCCACTATGTTGGAGTATACATGGCATGGGAAGTTCATAATAACGGCTGGTGGGGAGAAGGTGAAATAAAATTCTTTATCGACGGCGATACGAAATTCCCGACCATATGCGGAACGGGCACTGAAGATTATTTCTGCGGATCCTACGACTTCGACACGAGAAAGAAGAATGCCGCAGGTGTCGAAGAGGTGAATTATACAGAGTTCTGCACTCCATATGCCGGTATGCCTCAGGTAGTTCGCGGTGACGGGCATTACCAGGTGATGCAAAGGTTCGGACTTTACCGCTGGCACATAATGGATCCGGTACGCTTCGACAAGGACCTGAAAGTGACAATCCAGGATCTGGGCTGGCATCAGGCTGGAAGGTATCTGCCCCAGAAGTCGGATATTGCTTCGGTTTGCTTCTGGTACCAGGCAGAACCTCATGCCAAATTTCCGGCAATTCCTGCCTGGAGAGGACTTGAAGTATTCTGACATGATGAAAAATATTAAGCGCCGCAAATTTATTGCGGAAACAACCCTGGCAACAATTGGAACTATTGGTGCAGCAGGTATTATCTCTTCATGCAGGAGGAGACCGGAAGAGAAGCTCCCGTTATTGCTTAAACAGGCCCCTGAAGGCCGAGTCCTTAAAGCAGGTCTTATCGGCTGCGGGGGCAGAGGTACGGGGGCGGTCATAAACTTTATTGATGCCGGCCCAAACCTTCAGGTCACAGCCCTGGGGGATGTTTTCAAGGATAAGCTGGATCAGTGCCGTCAAAAGATCAGGGAACTTAAGAACATTGAGATAGCTGATGAAAATTGCTTTATTGGCTTTGACAGTTACCAGAAGGTGATAGATTCAGGAGTAGACATCGTTCTCCTTTGCACCCCACCTCACTTCAGACCTGCCCATGTAGAAGCGGCAATAGCTGCCGGCAGGCATGTTTTCATGGAGAAGCCATGCGCCGTGGATCCGACAGGAGCACGTTCAGTGATGGTTTCAGCACAAAGGGCGAAAGAAAAAGGACTGAGCATAGTGAGCGGGACAATAAGGAGAGTCCAGAAAGATTTTATGGAGACACGCCGCAGGGTGATGAACGGCGAAATAGGAGAGATCGTGAGCGCCCATATAATAAGGAATGGAGGTTCGTTGTGGGTCATAAAAAGAGAATCCGGATGGTCCGATATGGAATACATGCTTCGCAACTGGGCAAACTTCTGCTGGCTTTCAGGCGACCATATCGTGGAACAGTTCATCCATGAAATCGATGTAATGAACTGGTACCTGGGGAAAAATCCTGTCAAAGCCATGGGGTGGGGCGGTCGTCAGAGAAGGATAACAGGCGACCAGTACGACTTCTTCAGCATCGAATATGTTTACGACAACGGAATGCATACGCACTGTGCGGCACGGCAGATATCAGGATGCAGTAATCTGACAAAACAGTTTATAGTCGGGACAGAAGGATTTGCCGATGCAAAAGGATTCCTTTACAACCTTAAAGGTGAAGAGATATGGAAGTATCCCAGGCCTGAGGAAGGATCCACAGATGAAACATGGAAAGTGACGGATCCCTATGTCCAGGAACATATAAACCTGGTAACGGGAATTCGCACAGGGAATATTGTCAATGATGCAGAGGCACAGGTAAATTCCACCTTAATTACAATTATGGGAAGGATGTCAGCCTATACCGGCAGGGATGTAACCTGGGAAGAGGTGCTTAACTCAGACCTTTATCTGGGCCCCAGGAACTATGCATTCGGACCGGTTCCGGATATCCCCGAGACAATTCCGGTGATTGGTAATGAACCAAGGTGACATTGCTATATATCAGAAAATAAGCAATTTAATAAATCATATAGATGAACAGGCGTCAATTCACCGTACAGACCGGACTCGTTTCTGCTATGATCGCAGCAAGATCAATTCCGGGATTTTCAGAGATCATTTCTGTTTCTCAAAGGCAGATTAAAAAAGGTATTTTCTGGGGAAGCATTGGTTATGGCAAATCAATTCCTGAAAAGTTCCAGGCTGTAAAAGCGGCAGGTTTTGAAGGAGTGGAACCACACAGCCACCTCGACCGGAATGAAGTTCTGAAAGCCCGCGATGCTACGGGTCTGACAATATCAAGTGTTTGCGGCTCACTTCACGGAAAATTTCCTTTATCTCATCCTGATCCTAAGATTAGGGAAGAGGGATTGGCTGCTCTTAAAGTGACTCTTGAGGATGCTAAAGCTTACGGAGCAGATACAGTCCTTCTCGTTCCTGGCCGTGTTAGCAATTCGGTAGGCTATGATGAATGCTGGAACCGTTCAATCGAAGAAATTAAGAAAATAATACCAATTGCAGAAAAGCTTAGTGTTAAAATCGCAATTGAAAATGTCTGGAATAATTTTCTGCTGAGCCCTCTTGAGGCATCAAATTATATTGATCAGTTTAAAAGTCCGATAATTGGATTTTACTTTGACTGTGGAAATATTCTTACATACGGCTGGCCAGAACAGTGGATAAAAATCCTGGGTAAGAGGATCATGAAAATACATATCAAGGAATACAGCCGCAAGATTGCCGATACCCAGGGCAAATCAGCAGGATTTAATGTCAAACTCCTTGAAGGTGATGTCATCTGGCCAGAGGTGATGAAAGCACTGGATGATATCGGGTATAAAGACTGGGCAACAATAGAAATGGCAGGAGGGGATACACCGGAAGGACTGAAAGACCTATGTGACAGAATGAATCAGGCACTTAACAATTAATGTTTTACAGTAATGAAAAGACTCATTTTATTTTATCAGATTCTAGTTTTGTTTATCGGACTGGTCCTGAATTCCTGTACTGAAAGCAGGAAATCTCCTTCAGATCAGATTCATGAATTCAATGGTTCATATTCAGGTGAATATCTTAACAGGATAGCATTCCCGATCGGCGGTATAGGAGCCGGGATGTTCTGCCTCGAAGGAACAGGAGCCATATCTCATATGTCGGTGAGGAACCGTCCGGAGGTTTTCAACGAGCCATGCATGTTCGCTGCCATTTCCGTGAAAGGCCTGGAAAACGGAACAAAGGTTCTCGAAGGTCAGGTACCTGCATGGAAACACTTCGGACAGCCGGGTTCAGGGAACGGTTCGTCGGGAGCGACATATGGACTTCCCCGCTTTGAAAATGCAGAATTCCATGCAAGATTCCCCTTTGCCGGTATTGAACTGAGCGATGACGATATTCCTCTTGAGGTTCAGATTAAGGGGTGGAGCCCGTTCATCCCAACTGATGCCGATAACTCAAGCCTGCCAGTCGGTGCAATTGAATACTCCTTTAAGAACAACGGCAGCTCGAAGGTTGACGCGGTTTTCTCATATAATACGAAGAATTTCATGAGGCAGTCCGGAGGAAAAGCTACTGTTAAGGCTATTGCCGGAGGATTTATTTTATCCGAAACGGGAACTGCAGAAAATCCCGAGAAACAGGGCGACTTTGCCATCTTCACCAATGAACCTGAGACTGTCGTGGATCATTGCTGGTTCAGGGGAGGATGGTGGGACCCGCTCACAATGACCTGGAATACAATTAACAAGGGCGAAACAAGAAACAGTGCCCCTGTGGATGCTGATGCCCCGGGAGCATCATTATACGTGCCCTTCACCCTGGGTCCCGGCGAGACGAAGGTCATAAAACTGATGTTAGTCTGGTATGTTCCGAATACAAATATGAAATACGGACAGGATTCCAAAGAGCCTGATGATGAAGAGTGCACCGATCCGGATTGCACCTGCAAAGATCCATCCTATAAACCATGGTATGCAGGAAAATTCACTGGTATTGTCGAGGTGGCAAATTACTGGAAGACCAATTACAACGACCTGCTTGGTAAATCAGAATTGTTCAGCGACGCTTTTTACAACACATCGCTTCCTTCTGAAGTGGTCGAAGCCATAGCTGCCAATCTTACTATTCTTAAATCTCCGACGGTATTGCGTCAGCGCGACGGGAAACTTTGGAGCTGGGAAGGATGCGGCGACAATTCCGGCTGTTGTGCCGGTTCATGCACACATGTATGGAATTATGCGCAGGCAATCCCCCACCTTTTTCCATCTCTGGAGCGTACCCTGCGGGAGACGGAATTTTTCCCCAGCCAGGATAGTGAAGGACATCAGACTTTCAGGTCGGCATTGCCAATAAGGCCTGTTGCAACAACATTTTATGCGGCATCAGACGGACAGCTCGGAGGAATAATGAAAATGTACCGCGACTGGCATATAAGCGGTGACACGGAATGGCTGAAAAAGATGTTTCCGATGGTGACTGAAAGCATGGATTATTGCATTAAAACATGGGATCCAAGGATGACAGGAACACTCGAGGAACCGCATCATAATACATACGACATCGAATTCTGGGGCCCCGATGGAATGTGTACCAGTTTCTACCTCGGAGCCCTGAGGGCATACAGCGAAATGGGGAAAGCTCTTGGACAGGATGTATCGAAGTATGAAGAGCTTTATGTGAAAGGGAAGAAAATTATTGAAACGGAACTATTTGATGGAGAGTATTTTATCCAGAATATTAAATGGCAGGGCTTGAACGCAGCGGATCCTGTTGCAGCTTCACAAGGATCATGGTCGTCTGAATACGGGTCCGAAGAAGCCCTGGCTTTGCTTAAAACGGAAGGTCCGAAATACCAGTATGGGAAGGGATGTCTCTCGGACGGAATTCTTGGTTCATGGATAGGAGAGGTTTGCGGATTGAAGAACACAGTCGATTCAGCAAAGGTTGCAAGTCATCTCAAGTCTGTTTATAAATATAACTTCAGGAAAGACCTTTCGGATCACCCTAATCCGCAGAGGCCCTCCTATGCGCTTGGACACGAAGGCGGGTTATTGCTGTGCACCTGGCCGAAAGGAGGGAGGCTTTCTTTACCTTTCGTCTATTGTGATGAGGTGTGGACAGGTTTTGAATACCAGGTTGCTTCGCACCTGATGATGATGGGTGAGGTCAAAAAGGGACTTGAGATAGTCAGGACAGCACGCGACAGGTACGATGGCAGGGTAAGGAATCCGTTCAATGAATATGAATGTGGTCACTGGTATGCAAGGGCAATGTCGAGCTACGGAATGCTGCAGGGACTCACCGGAGTAAGATATGATGCCATTGACCAGGTGATGTACATCGATTCACGTATCGGTGATTTCACATCGTTCATCTCCACGGCAACAGGTTTCGGGAACATAACACTGAAAAGCGGTAAACCTTCTCTGGATGTAGCCTATGGGGATATAACAGTGAAAAAATTTGTTGTACGATAAATAGAAGAAGTTACATCGGGAACCATGCATATATTTAAGGAGATTCTTCGCTTCTCCGCCGAATGGCGGACTCATTCCGAATCCCGTCCCGAGAACTCGGGATCGGGATGAGGAATCTCCTGCAAAGGCTCTGATTTTAAATCCGAATCAGCAGGAATAATTTTTTTCATAAATTGCACCCATATTTAATTCAAAACATAAAAATGAGAAGTATATATGTCATTAGCGGCAATCTCCCTAATTTTTTTCATTGTATTATCCTGTAACAGTACTCCAAAAAAACAATCAGAATCAAAACCAGCAGAAATGTGGAGTGTCGAAAAAGCACAGGATTGGGGACGTATGCAGAATTGGCTCAGAGGATGTGATTTTATTCCTTCGACAGCCATAAACCAGCTGGAGATGTGGCAGGCTGAGACATTCGACCCTGAAACCATCAACAGGGAACTCAGATGGGCTGATGAAATAGGGATGAACTGCATGAGAGTCTATCTTCATCACCTGGCATGGGAAATAGATAAAGAAGGATTCAAGAAAAGAATGAATGAATATCTGGAAATAGCAGACAAGAATGGGATTAAGACGATCTTTGTTTTTTTCGATGACTGCTGGAATCCGACATACAAAGCCGGTAAACAGCCTGATCCTAAACCGGGAATACATAATTCAGGATGGGTAAGGGATCCGGGTGACCTTCTCTATACAAATCCCGGGGTCATTACTGTACTCGAGGAATATGTAAAGGATATTCTCACAACATTCAAACATGACAAAAGGATAGCCATCTGGGATATGTACAATGAGCCCGGAAACTCGGATTACGGGAACAAATCGATGCCGCTGCTTGAAAAGGCTTTTCAGTGGGGCAGGGAGGTGAATCCTTCACAGCCTCTCTCGGCAGGAGTGTGGAGGTATGACCTTGCCGATCTGAACAAGTTCCAGTTGAGCCATTCGGATATAATTACTTACCACAACTATTCCGATCCTGCAAATCACCAGGCAATGATCGATTCACTTAAAAAATACAACCGGCCGCTGGTTTGCACGGAGTATATGGCAAGGAAGCACAACAGCCTCTTCACCAATATAATGCCGATGCTGAAGGAGCAAAACATCGGTGCGATCAACTGGGGATTGGTGTCAGGGAAAACAAATACTATCTATGCCTGGGATACACCAATGCCTGATGGCTCAGAACCGGAGCTCTGGTTCCATGATATTTTCAGGAAAGACGGAACTCCATACCGCGGAGATGAGTTGCAGGTGATTCTCGACCTGACGGGAACTAATAAGGATCTTTAAATCAGAGTAACCGTAACTTCTGAACCTTTTCTTTCAGCTGAGAGATAACCGGCATAAATTGTCGCTATCACGTCAGCAGCAAGCCTGCTGTCGCTTTCAAGAGGATCACCGAATGCTGCAGTTCTGTAGAAAGCTTCCATTTCATGCTGGTAGCCGGTGAACCATCCTTCATCAGGCGAGACAGACGACCAGCCCTGCTTTGTTTCAGTCTTCTCGACAATATAGACATCGCTGAAATGTTTTTCATCAGGGGTGTAGGTCTGCATTGCATTATTGGGGCTGATGTTGCAGATTGTGCGGTGGTTGTTTGTGTTTACTTCAATCCAGTTGTGGACACCTCCGAGAACCAGCTCGCTTGCAAATATATCGGCAAATGTGCCGTCTTCGAAGATAACATGCATCTGGGCAAAATCTTCTATATCCTTATATGTAGTCCTCAGATGACCTTCATTGCGATAATCCGGCATTCGTGTTACAGCATGAGTCCGGGCAGAAATAGTTGCAGGTCTTATCGGCTTTCCATCCCTGATCTTCCCCTCAGACTGCTTGAAATAGAGTGCTGCCGAAAGCGGATGGCATCCTTTGCCGATCATAGAGCCGCCTCCTGAGAATTTCCACTGGCCATATGTCAGAGAATGTGAGCCTGAATGTGATTCTTCTCCATGGATCCATAAAACCTGGGCTTTTGTTTTTTCAAGCATCTCCCTTTCCTTAATCACTGAAGGGGCATAGATCCAGTTCTCTGCATACATGATTTTGCCCTTGCTCTTCTTCTCGGCATCGGTTATTCTTTTTATGCTTGCAAGAGTCATAGCAAGTCCCTTTTCACGGGAAAATGTATCGCCATTGAAGCTGTCGGTTCCATCGCCGAAATAGCCCGTGAATGGCTTTTCGACAATTACATGCCTGTCCTTCTCGAGGGCAGCGATTACGATAGGCTCATGCGATGAGGGAGGTGTGCAGACATGAACTACATCTGCATTATCGATCATTTCATCAATGCTTGTGAATGCCTTAAGTTTGCGGAAATCAGTGAAGTGTTTCAGTTTTTCAGGAGTCGGAGAATAAGCTCCCGTGATCTCCGGTCTCACGGAATGAAGACGAAGCAAAGCTTCAAAATGGAACTTAGCCGCATAGCCTGATCCTGCTATCCCTGTACGAATGACTCTGTCTGTCATTTGAGATATTGATTAATTCAGCTTTTTGACACCTAAATTCCAGAGTGTAAAGCTGTACATATCTGCATACAGTTCAATCGATTTGCTGACAGGTGTACCCGCGCCGTGACCAGCTTTTGTTTCGATCCTGATCAGTACGGGATTGTTCCCTGCCTGTTTTGCCTGGAGCTGGGCCGCGAACTTGAATGAGTGAGCAGGGACAACCCTGTCATCATGATCGCCGGTAGTTACAAGGGTGGCCGGATATTTCACACCTTCCCTGACATTCTGAACAGGTGAGTATTTCAGGATATAATTGAACATTTCAGCGCTCTCGTCAGCAGTTCCGTAATCGTATGCCCAGCCTGCGCCGGCAGTGAATTTATGATAGCGCAGCATATCCATAACACCAACGGCAGGAAGAGCAACTTTGATCAGATCAGGTCTTTGTGTCATTACAGCTCCAACAAGAAGTCCTCCATTCGAGCCTCCCCTTATTACAAGATGATCGGAGGAAGTATACTTGTTATCGATAAGGTATTCAGCAGCAGCAATGAAATCGTCGAACACATTCTGCTTGTTCATCCTCGTGCCTGCAAGGTGCCATTTTTCTCCATATTCACCTCCGCCCCTTATGTTTGGCACGGCATATATTCCACCGTTCTCCAGCCACCAGGCAGCTGTAATGCTGAAACCCGGAGTCACTGATGAGCTGAAGCCTCCATAGCCATAAAGCATAGTCGGATTTTTGCCATTCAGAACAATATCTTTGCCGTATGTTATGATCATGGGGACTTTTGTGCCGTCTTTTGAAGTGTAAAAGATCTGCTCTGATTTATATAGCTCATTGTTAAAATCAACCTCAGGTTTCTTGTAGATTTCATCCTTCCCGGTGGCAGGATCGAATTTATATATAGAGAAAGGTGTGACATAGTTGGTGAAGGAATAATATATCTCCTTGTCCTCCTTCTTTCCGCCGAAGCCTCCTGCACTGCCTATGCCCGGAAGGACTATATCGCGGACCAGTTTCCCTGTATTGTCATATTGCTTTACTTTTGAAATAGCATCGACCAGGTAGTTTGCAAAGAAATATCCTGCACCTGTTGAAGGCTGTAGCACATTTTCAGTTTCCGGGATGAAATCGACCCAGTTTTCTACGCCGGGTTTTTCTGCATCAGCAGTTACGACTTTCCAGTTCGGAGCATTTAGATTTGTAACTATGTACAGCCTGGTTCCATCATTGTCAATCACATAGCTGTCGCTGTCGAAGTTTCCGATAACAGTTTTGAAATCAGCTCCTTTTTTTGACAGATCCTTAATATACAGTTCATTTCCGGTAGTTGAAACAGATGCAGATACAACCAGGTATCTCAAGTCCTCGGTCAGATAGCCGCTCACATATCTTCTTTTTATATTTCCTCCGAAGACCACTTTATCCTCCGATTGTTTTGTGCCAAGCTTATGGAAATAGAGTTTATGGTGGTCGGTCATCTGTGAAAGCTCGCTGCCCTTTGGCTTGTCGTAGGTGGAGTAATAAAAACCTTCATTCCCCTGCCATGCTATCCCTGTGAATTTAAGGTTGTTGAGAGTGTCTCCAACGATCTCTTTTGTGATCGCATTCAGGGTTATCACTTTTCTCCAGTCTGAACCGCCTTCGGATATTGAATAAGCCATCATGCTGCCGTCCTTTGAGAATCCCATTTCGCCAAGCGAAGTTGTTCCGTCGGCTGAAAAAGTATTGGGATCCAGGAAGAGTTCAGGTTCACCTCCCTCTTTCTGACGGTAATATACAAATTGGTTCTGGAGCCCGTCATTCTTTGCGAAATAGATATATTCGCCTTCCCTGGATGGCATTCCGAACTTCTCATAATTCCATATCTGTGTAAGCCTTTCCTTAATCTGTTCCCTGTAAGGTATCTTTTCAAGGTATCCGAAAGTGACTGCGTTTTGTTCCTTAACCCAGGCTGCAGTCTCTTCCGACATGTCATCCTCGAGCCAGCGGTATGGATCAGGGACCGGAGTGCCGAATATTGTATCCACAACATTCCCTGTTTTGGTCACAGGGTAAGTTATTTTTTCCTGCTGACTCGTGGTGCATGAAACCACAAGAACAGCAAACGCAAGCAGAAAGATGATTTTTTTCATTATTGTAAAGTTTAGGATTTTAATTTGACTAAAATTAAGAAAAAATCAGATACTAATATTTAAGATTTTCCTGGATGATCAGGGCTATTATCCTTTGCCCGTCGGCATTAAGATGAACGCCGTCGGGAGTAAGCTGTTGAAAAACAGGAGCCAGGATCTGGCATGTATTTATGAAAATCGCAGACTCCTCTTTTGCGATAACCTTAAGCTGTTCATTAAGAAACGAAACACGATCCATTCCTCCTGCATATTTCTCCCCTACAATTTCATCGGGACCAAAGGGTGGAGGAGAGACTATATATATGACAGGTTTGTTTTTATGGAGCTTTGCGATCTTTTTTATTTCAATGATCATGCTTCTCATATTTCCAGGGACAACAGGCAATGAATCCCTGTAAACAGACTTGCAGTCATTGGTGCCGAGCATTATAATTATCCTGTCTATCTTCCCGAGTTTCGCATAGGCTTTTTCCATGTGGCTTCCGATATTCGAAAGGGTATTGAGTGAACTTCTGCCGTTGTTGTCGAAGCCAATTGTGTTCCCTGAAATGGAAATGTTGAATATCGTGTCATTAGTTCTTATTTGCTTCAGCTGATAAACCCATCCGAATGGCAGAGCTCCGTTCGAGTCGCCCAGGGTTAAAATATTAAGAGACTTTTCTTTTGATTGTTTAAGCTTTTCCTTTCCGGAAGGCATCTGAGATTCCGTAAACCTCCGAAGATATAACTGTCAATAAAGATCAAAATTCAGTAAGTTAGTGAATTTAGTATTCATGATTTCTGTTTTTTACCACGGATTTCACGGAGTTTTGCACAGAGTAAAAACACGGAGTTTATTGCAGTGAAACTCAGTGAAAACTCCGTGTGACACCGTGGTTAATGTTTTTATTATTTCCAATAAAATATTTTCCAGCCTTTTTTCGCAGCAATCCTTTTCAGCTTTTTTTCAGGATTGATACAAACCGGGTGTCCCACTATACTCAAAGCGGGAATGTCCGAGAGTGAATCACCATAATACCATGCATCCTGCAATTTACTGTTATTTTTTTCACAATACTGCTTCAGCCTTACAACCTTTTGTTCTCCAAAACAAAAAAATCCATCAGGACGGCCGGTTAATATTCCATCAACTGCTTCCAGTTCTGAACAAAGAATATCATCCATTCCCAGATATTCTGACATTCGCCTGCCTACCGGGACGAGAGTGGAGGAGAGGATAACAAGTCCTGCATTATTATCCCGGTGAAGTTTTATTTCATCCCTGGCCTGCCTGTATACTGAAGGAATAAGTATTTTCTCAGTTACTTCAGCACTCAGGTCTTCCAGGGTCTCAATCCGGATGCCTTTTACCCATCCGCCCATCTTGTCGATCGCCTTTGCCGGATCGATGAGCCCCATTTTATATGCCACAGATAAAGAAACTGCACTCAAAAGATCTGATCGCCTCATCAGTCCTCTCCTATAGGCTCCAAATGCAAGCTCTCTTCCGCTTACTGCGCTGGTGATTGTATGGTCGAGATCAAAAAATGCAAAATAGTTTTTGCTTTTATTACCCTCTTTTGAAGAAGTGGTTTCCATCAGGATTGTAAATAATATTGAGGGCTCCGGGGATGACCTTAATGCTGAAGTTTTTGGCGAAATTCAATTCCCCGTCAACATGGAAAGGCACCTTTTCGGTGAATTCGATATCCAGGGCAGGTGTCTGAAAATAATTAACCCTCTTGTCTGTAATATGTTCTCCTTTAGGGACTTTCAATAATAACCGGAATCTCTGGATCAGGTTCAGTTTCTTTATCGAGCATACGTCCAGGAGCCCGTCATTGGCAATGGCTTTCGGGGTGAGGAAAAAGCTTCCGGCGAATCTTCTGCCGATCGAAATTGTATTTATAAAGCAATCGGTCTCGTGATGATCACCTTCACTGAGAACCTTCATTCTCTTTTCCCTGAAGAAAAGGAGAACCTTGAGAATCTGGAGGATATATTTAAAAGGGCCTCCTTTCTTAACTTCACCGGTCTCGGTATAGTTTTCAGCGGCAACCTGGGCATCAAATCCCAGCCCCATGCCGTTAAGGAAGATTTTATCATTCACAAGCCCGGCATCCATTGAAATAATATTTTTCCTGAAAAACATATCCCATTCCTTTTCGCCGAACCTTCCCGGGAATCCCAGGATTTGAATGAAATCATTGCCGGTGCCGGCAGGAATGATTCCTATGACAACATCCTTTTTATTAATAAATGGCCTTGCCATTTCATTAAGCGTACCATCGCCGCTCACACTTATGAAGTATCTGTAACCTTTTTCGTAATATGATTTTGAAAGTTCTGTGGCATGTCCGATCCTTTCCGTATAGGTTATTTCGCCATCGATGCCATGGCTGGCTATCATTTTCTCTATCTCAGGAACGAGAGTCTTTGCAAAACCGTTCCCTGCAATCGGATTGACAATGAAAATCCACTTTTCTGGTTTAGCCTCAGCCATTTCAGGTTGTTTTTAGCCTTTGTGCAACTTTGTGATAACCTTTGTGTGCCTTTGCGGTTAAATTATTCTACCACAAAGTATCACTAAGGATTACACGAAGGTTCACAAAGGAATCAGTTTGACATAGTTCTGTTTTAATTATATCCTGACTCAATTACAGTTTTGACAGTATCGATTATTTCTTCATCGCTCTTGTGTATAAGCTCTTCCCTGGGGATTGGCTTATGAATTATCAATTCAAGTCTGGATCCAAAATTTATATAAAACCTGTTTTTAGGTTTGAGATCATAAAAACCATTTAAAGTAATAGGCAGTATGCCAATCTCCCGTGTCCGGAAAAGATAGATAAAACCTCTGTAAAAAGGACTGATCCTTCCGTTGAGCGTTCGTGTGCCTTCCGGGAAAATTGCTATCGACCTGTCCCGGGTTTTTTCCACCAGCTGTTCAAGCATGTGACGTGTGTTTTTAACTGTCGGTTCTTTAAATGGAATGTAATCAATAAGTTTCAGGTAACTCCTGAACACAGGGATCTTAAGAAGACGCTCATGTCCGAACCATGAAACTTCCGGATACAAAGATGCAATTGCAATTATGTCAAAAAGACTGGAATGATTGGCAATCAGAATATATTTATTCTTTTTGTTAAGGTTTTCCTTTCCCCGGATACGGATTCTTGTGAACATTACCAGGAAAACCGATTTTGCCCAATACTTCACCATCACCTGGACAGGCTTCCTGGCTTTCATCCATGACAGCGGGATAACCAGAAGTACACCAACAGCTGTGTAAATATAGAGGATCCCAAATATTGGTACAGTGAGAATCTTTTTAAATCCAGAGGGCATCTTCAGTATTGATTTTCGCCAGGCAAAGTAAATCTATTTTATGAATATATCCGTTTTTAATGATTTATGCAATACATAAGTCTTTATTTGCCTGAATTGCTGACAAAAGCGATATGCCTGCTGTCAGGTGCCCAGGATGGGACATTAATGGTGCCCTGACCTCCGTACAGGTATGCAATAGTTTTTGGCTCACCGCCTTCTGCAGGCATCAGCCTTAGCATCACCCTTTTGTAGGAGGGATGAGAGTTCGGCTCCACTTCGGGCAGGAAAGAGATAAAGACTACCCACTTGCCATCGGGCGATATATGCGGGAACCAGTCATTGTACACATCACTGGTCATTTCCTCTCTTCCTGTTCCGTCCGGTTTCATGCGCCATAGGTGCATTTTGCCATTATGGTTTCCGTTGTACCAGATATATTTCCCGTCCGGTGAATATTCGCATCCGTCAACATGTTCTCCCTCCTTAATATCAGTTAGTGCAACCTCTTTTCCACCGTTTACCGAATTCCGGTATATATTATAAACAGGAATATTGTTTCGCTGGGCGACATACAGGACCTCCTTATTGTCCGGAGACCACCCGTGCCAGTAGGAAGGAGTGTTTTCCGTCACCATTTTGGGCTTGCCTCCCTTAAGAGGCAGGACATAAACCGTTGAGCCGCCTCCGGGCATACCTTCACGCTGATGACTTATTGCCAGGAGCTTGCCGTTGAAGGAGATGCCATGGTCATTATTGTTCCTGTTGGCAAAATCCGTGTTGAGCTTTTCTGTTTCTCCACCGGTTGCAGGTATCCTGAACAGTGAGCCGTCCATATTAAACAAGAGCTTTTTGCCATCCGGCATCCAGTTTGGAGCTTCGAACCTGCCCTGTTTTTCATGAATCACCAGTCTTTTACCATTAGAAACATCCATTGTTTCGAGCCTGCTGCCAAGATAACCTTCCCTTCCCGGATCATAATTATCCGGAACCGGTCTGTCAATCCTGATATTCCATATCGTTGCCTCTTCAATAATATCCGGATCGTGCGAACAGATGAATGGTCCTGCCAGTATTTCATCAGGCAGGTTAGCCATCTCATAGGATCCGATATCTTCCATCGGCTCTCCGTTACGGGCAGCTCTCATATATATGATTTTTCCCGAACGTTCGATCTGGATGACTTCATAGTTAGAATTGGCTGCAAATACTTCGTCCTCAGGATCTTTCATCGAAGCTCCCTTGAAGTCCCTCCATTGCATCACCGTCAGTCCGTCGCCATGTACCACTGCCGAAATGTGCGGAGAGTCGCCATCTTCCGTGGCTCTGAGCATCAGACCGGTTTTCCTGTGGGCATTGGCTCCCTTTCCTTCATAGTTTGAAATTTGCAGTGATCATAAAATCTCCCTTGATCCTGTTGTACATGTAATGGAACTCATCCCTTTCGAACCAGATATTGTATCCGGAACCACGGAGAAGATATGATTGATCAATCGGGTTATAAACATATGAGCCCAGATTCTTTGGATTTCCAATATCTTTTTTGAATTTGAAGATATCCGAAAGTTGTGCTGTTGCGGAACTCATGCCTGCAACAAAAAGGATCGACATTAAAAATGGATATTTCATCTTGACAGCCGTGTAAAGTGAATTGAAAATCAACTTTTATTATAAAGTTAATCAATTGTAATTTAATTTCTTGTGATAAATAATATTGCAATCGGTTGCAGTATTTAAAAAAAATTAATCATTTTTAAGTTTTAAATATTATATATCAGGTTAAATTTACAAATGATTCAATAACCTAAGGAAAATAACCTTTGACAATAAATACTAAGATCCATGAATGACCTATTATCACAGCTTTCGCATTGTGTGGAATTCGGCAAGATCGACAAGGTATCTCCATATCCACCTGACCTTAAAGGGCAGGATGGCGCCGATGAAATAGCTAAAAGAGCCCTCGAAGAGGGTATAAAACCGGGCGACATACTCGAAAACGCACTTATCCCGGCAATGGCTATAGTAGGCGATAAGTTCAGCAGGAAAGTGATATATGTTCCCCAGATGCTTATGGCTGCCAAAGCCATGAGCAGCGCCATGAAACACCTGAAGCCCTTCTTCCAGTCGGGCGAAACAAAACGAAAGGGGAAATTTATCATCGGTACAGTTTCAGGCGATCTTCATGACATCGGAAAAAACCTGGTGGCGATGATGATCGAAGGAGCAGGCTGGGAGATCATCGATCTTGGTGTTGATGTGAACTCCGAAAAATTCCTGAAGGCATTGAATGACAATCCCGGTGCAGTGATCGGCCTTTCAGCTCTCCTTACAACGACAATGGAGAACATGAAAAAAACCGTTGAAGTAATAAGAGGCAACTATGCGGGGTCAACTATCCTGGTGGGAGGCGCTCCTGTCACTATGGACTATTGTCAGAAGATAAATGCCGACTACTATTCACCCGATCCGCAGGGCGCAGTCAAATTCTTGAATCAAATTGTAGCTTGATGAGAACAATACTTAAGGGCAAGACCAGAGAAGTAATTATCGATACTTCAGGTCCGGTTATCATTATCGGGGAGAGCATAAATCCCACCAGACGAAAAAAGCTTGTTTCAACACTGCAGGAAAACAATTTCGATTTAGTTCTTGAACTTGCAGAGAGCCAGATAAAAGCAGGAGCAGATGTGCTAGATGTAAATGTGGGCTTCCCCGGAGTGGATGATGTTAAGCTTCTTCCGGCAACTGTTAAGGTGCTGCAGGATCATTTTGACGTTCCCCTGTGCCTTGATTCACCAAATCCACTCGCTATCGAGTCTGCACTTAAGGTGGCTGCCGGCAAATGCCTGATAAATTCGGTGAATGGTGAGGAAAAATCGCTGAATGCACTTCTCCCTATAGCAAAAGAATATGGCGCCGCAATAATCGGTTTATGCATGGATGATGACGGTATAACCCATGATCCGGAAAAAAGGCTCTCCATTGCAAAAAAGATCATCGACAGAGCCGTGAGCGCAGGCATTAAGGCCGAGGATGTTGTCATCGATCCGCTTGCAATGGCAGTCAGCGCAGATCCCAACGCCTGCCTTGTGACACTTGAGACAATAAGGCTTATACATCAGAAACTGGGGCATAACATAACCCAGGGGGCCAGCAATATTTCTTTCGGACTGCCGGACAGGGAATCTCTTAACGCGGCATTCATGACACTTTCGATACATGCCGGCCTGACATGCCCTATTGCCAATCCGGAAAAAATAACAGCAGCTGTACGGGCTGCCGACCTGGTGCTGGGGAGAGATGATTTTGCAGTGAGATTCGTGGATTATTTCCAGAGCAGACAGCAGCAATAAATTAGAAGTATGTCCTCAATAAAACCTGCCCGCAGATGGCAGCCTGCATTCTATCCTTTTAAAAAGGAAAAATTTTCGCGCCGCCTGCTGGCAAGAACTGAACTCGCATTCAAAGGTCCTGTTTTCGGATGCCGCATGTGCGGTAACTGCCTCCTGCAGGAGACTGCATTCATATGCCCCATGGAATGTCCCAAGGGAATGCGGAACGGGCCGTGCGGAGGTGTCACTCCGGAAAAGAACTGTTATGTCGATGAAACCAGGAAATGCGTCTGGTATGCTATTTATATGAGGGCACTTAAGACTGGGAGGGAAGAGAAGCTGCTTGAGATTCTCCCCCCTCTCGACTGGAGCAAGGTTGGTACAGAAACATGGGGAGAGGTTGTCCGCCAGGTAAGGAAAGTTGGTACCGGTACTTTTATCAGTGGAATCCTGTCGAGGGATAAGGAAAAGCATGATAAAGCCTGGGACAGCGTCTTCAAAACAATCCGCCAGCCTGACTGGTGGAACGGTGATTCCGATTATCATCCTGCACTGAACCATGAATCTGTCTCAGACCTGGAAATCCGCTTGAAAAATAACGAGTTTGTGGTTGCAACCGAAGTGGCACCACCGCTGAGTGCAAATTCCTTAAAGCTTGTCAGGGAAATAGAGCAGGTAAAACCTTTTGTCACCGCAATCAACTTTACCGATTCATCGTCTGCAATTCCGAAAATGTCAAGCCTTTCCTGCTGCAAGGTAGCGAGGGATCTGAATGCCGAACCGGTGCTGCAGATTGCTGCAAGGGATACAACAAGGACAGGACTTCAATCGACCGTCATTGGCGCTAACAGCCTGGGTATAAGAAATATACTTTGTATCACAGGTGATAATTCGATCGTTGGCCCATCACCGTCTGCCGATATGAATTTTGTAGATGTTGACTCCGTCCAGATGTTATGGATTATCAGAAGGATGAGAGATGAAGGAATTTACCTGGACGGAAGGAAAATAAAGAATCCGCCTAAACTATTTATTGGAGCAGCTACAACACCTTTTGCAGCTGATCCTGTATTACAGGCAATCAGGGACCAGAAGAAAGTAAATGCAGGGGCGCAATTCTTTCAGACTAACCTGATTTTCGAACCTGAAAAGCTTGATCCCTGGCTTGAGCAGATGGACAAAAGGAATGTTCTTGATAAGGTTTATATTCTTGCCGGTGTGGCTCCCCTCAAAAGCTTCAAGGTTGCCAGCTATCTGCATACAAAGGTGCCTGGTGTTTTTCTTCCGGAAAAAGTATTAGCCAGAATGGAAAAAGCCGGAGATAGTGCACATGAAGAAGGAATCCAGATCGCATTGGAGATTATCGAATCAGTAAAAAGCAAGAAAGGAATAAACGGGATACATCTGATGACACTGGGCTGGGAAGAGATTGTTGAGAGAATAGTCACTGATGCAGGATTAGTATGACAGGCAAAACCTTTCAATTTGATTTCAGGGATCTGAAACTTAGAGTCGATCAGATTGAAAGGATCCTTGGATATAAGGAAAGTGAATCGCATGAGACTATTTATGAGATCGTTTCCCAATTGCTGAAGGAATCAGAGTCTGTCTGTAATTTAAAGGCTGAATACAGGATCTTTGAAAACATTTCATTCAATGAATCTGCCAGAAGTGTTGAGGTAAGCAACGTGAGCTTCGATATTGGCAGGATAATTTACAGCCAGATAAAAAGGTCAGGATCTGCCGCATTGTTTATATGCACTGCGGGCCCGGAGATAGGTATCAGAAGCCGGAATGCCATGAAGGAAGGCGATCTCCTTGAAGGATATATATATGATGTCATTGGAAGCGAAGCAGTAGAGGCTGCAACAGACCTGATGCAGATTGGCATGGAAGCTGATCTGGCATTAACGGGTAAAGGGATTACAAACCGGTTCAGTCCCGGATATTGCGGCTGGAATGTAGCTGAACAGCATAAACTGTTTAGCCTGATGCCAGACAATTTTTGCGGAATCAGGCTGACAGAATCTGCACTCATGGATCCTGTCAAATCAGTCAGCGGTATTATCGGAATAGGTGAAAATGTGAAGAAGCTTCCATATACATGCAGTTTATGTGATCTAAAAGATTGTATTTATCGTAAATCAAAATAGATATTATGAAAACCAGATCCAGATTTAAAATTCTCAGAGCCTCATTCTCCCTGTTTATATTAATGTTTGTCAATCAGCTTATTACAGGGCAGCAGACTTATGAATTCCCTTACCAGAATCCTGCTCTCACTTTCGATGAACGGGTGAGTGACCTGGTCAGCCGGATGACCATAGAGGAGAAGATAAGACAGATGATGAATACAGCACCTGCAATCGACAGACTGGGTGTCCCTGCCTATGACTGGTGGAACGAATGTCTTCACGGAGTGGGAAGGGCAGGCGTGGCAACAGTTTTTCCTCAGGCAATCGGGCTTGGCGCCACCTGGGATGAGGATCTTATATTCAGGGTATCAACGGCTATCTCTGATGAAGCACGTGCAAAGCATCATGAGTTCGTCAGAAACGGATCGCGCAGGAGATACCAGGGACTCACTTTCTGGACACCCAACATAAATATTTTCAGGGATCCGCGGTGGGGCCGCGGACAGGAAACATATGGGGAGGATCCATTCCTTACCGGAAAGCTGGGAGTCCAGTTCGTTAAAGGATTGCAGGGTGATGATCCCAAATACTTCAAGACAATTGCCACCTTAAAGCATTATGTTGTTCATAGCGGCCCTGAACCTGAAAGACATTCCTTCGATGCTGTCACCGATGAAAGGGATTTCAGGGAGACATACCTGCCCCAGTTCGAGATGGGTATCAAAGAGGGCAAAGCTTATTCAGTGATGTGCGCCTATAACAGGTATAACGGAGAAACCTGCTGCGGAAGCGATGACCTTCTGAATGGAATCCTGCGTACCGAATTCGGCTTCGACGGATATATCGTCTCTGACTGCGGGGCCATTGACGATATCTACCGTGGACATAAAACCGTTGCCACTGCTGCCGAAGCATCTGCCCTGGGAGTACTTTCCGGGACCGATCTGGAATGCGGATCATCATACAGGAATCTTAAGGAGTCGCTTGAGAAGAATATGCTTACTGAAAAAGATATCGATATAGCACTTAAGAGATTATTTGTCGCCCGTTTCCGGCTTGGCATGTTTGATCCTCCGGAAATGGTTAAGTATGCAAGTATTCCCTATAGTGTAAACGATTCAGAAGCGAATAAGGCTCTGGCAAAGGAGACAGCCCTGAAATCAATAGTTCTTCTCAAAAATGCGAATAATCTTCTTCCTTTAAAGAAAGATATAGGCACTGTTGCAGTTATCGGACCCAATTCCGATCAGTCATTCGTTCTTCTGGGAAATTACAACGGCACACCTTCCGATCCGGTCACACCGCTGAGGGGAATTAAAGAAAAGCTCGCGGGCAAGTCCGAAGTGATATATGCACAGGGATGCAACTGGGCAGCCGGATTACAGCAGGAGCGGCCGGCAGAAGAGCTGAAGGCTGAGGCAGTCGAGGCTGCAAAAAAGGCGAATATCGTCATCATGTGCATGGGGATCACTCCAAGGCTGGAAGGTGAAGAAATGAGAGTCATGATAGATGGTTTCCGGGGAGGAGACAGGACCCGCATTGATCTGCCTGATGTTCAGCAGGAGCTTATTAAGGAGATCCATGCTCTTGGCAAGCCGGTGATACTTGTTCTCCTGAACGGAAGCGCAGTTGCAGTAAACTGGGAAAATGAAAATATCCCCGCAATAATAGAGACATGGTATGGAGGACAAGCCGCAGGACAAGCTCTGGCTGATGTGATATTCGGAGATTATAATCCGGGCGGCCGCCTGCCTGTGACAGTATATAAATCGGTTAGCGACCTTCCCGACTTCAGCGATTATAAGATGGATAACAGAACATACCGGTACTTCAAAGGCGAGCCTTTGTATCCGTTTGGCTATGGGCTGAGCTATACGACTTTTAAATACAGCAAGCTTAAGGTTGCAAAAAAAGTCAATTCAGGAGATCCGCTGACTGTTAAGGTAACGGTGCAGAACACAGGCAAAATGGCAGGCGATGAAGTTGTCCAGCTTTATGTGTCAGATCTTAAAGCAACTGTTCCGGTTCCTGTCAGGGCACTAAAAGGATTTAAGAGGATTCATCTCAATCCGGGTGAATCGAAAGTAGTGACATTTGAGGTTGCTCCTGACGCTTTTTCCGTGATTGATGAAAGCTTCAAGCGAGTTATCAGGCCTGGAGATTTCATGATACAGATCGGAGGCAGGCAACCTTCAAAGAAGAATACTGAAGCCGAATCCGGTATACTTAAGAAAATCATTGCAATAATTTAAGCACTGCATCGATATACATTATTATGAAAAGAATTATATCCGTTTCGTTTGCCTTGTTGATATCATCACTTACCATTGCGCAGTTCTCAAGGCAGGCACAGGATAGCATAAGGCAGATTACACAGGCTGATTATAAAAACATGCTGGAGCAGACCGGCATCTCCGCAACCAGACCCGGGCCTTCAGGAACGCCTGGTCAGCCCAATTCTGCAAACACCGATGAGTCGAAAGCGACTCAGTATACATCACTTCCCGATCCTCTCATACTTAACAACGGTAAAAAAGTCAAATCGGCAAAAGTGTGGTGGAATAAACGGAGGCCTGAGCTGGTTGAGTTATGGGACAGGGAAATCTACGGACGTGTTCCTGAAAATGTTCCCGGAGTTAAATGGGAAGTTGTAAGCGTAACAAATGACTCTGTGGCAAAGATCCCGGTAATAACAAAAACCCTGGTCGGCCATGTCGATAATTCCTCATACCCTTCCATAAAGGTCGATATTGATCTTACACTGGTAACCCCGGCAAACGCATCCGGACCGGTTCCCGTGATAATGGAGTTTGGCTTTATTTTCAGACCCCGTACAAATCCGGCACCGCAAGCCCAGACTACTCCTGTACGTCAACAAGCCACTGCACCAAGGCCGCAGGGACCGGCAGGACAATCATGGCAGCAGCAGGTACTTGAAGCAGGATGGGGTTTTGCAATTATTGTTCCCGGAAGCATCCAGGCGGATAATGGTGCAGGATTAAGAAGCGGAATTATAGGACTTTCAAATAAAGGAGAGTTCCGCAAACCAGACGACTGGGGCGCTCTGAGGGCATGGGCATGGGGCGCAAGCAGGGCTCTTGATTATTTTGAAACTGACAAGGCAGTTGATGCGACAAAGATCGGTATAGAAGGACTTTCACGATATGGTAAAGCGGCCATTGTTACAATGGCTTATGACCAGAGATTTGCGATCGGATTCATAGGTTCCTCCGGTGCAGGAGGCACCAAGCTTTACCGCCGTATTTTCGGCGAGCAGGTTGAAAACCTGGCAGGATCAGGCGAATATCACTGGTTCGCAGGTAATTTCATTAAATATGCAGCCGATCCTCTTACACAGAACGACCTGCCCGTTGACGCGCATGAGCTTGTCGCACTGTGTGCCCCGAGACCGGTATTTATCAGCGCCGGTTCACCCACTGTTGAAGGAGGCTGGGTTGACGGGAAAGGCATGTTCCTCGGCGGTGCATATGCAAGTCCGGTTTACGAACTCCTCGGCAGGAAAGGAATGGGAACCTATGAGATGCCTGTCATAGATGTTGGTATAATGACCGGAGACGTTGCCTTCAGGCAACATCCGGGAGGACACACAACCGGTCCCAACTGGCCCTGGTTTATCCAGTGGGCTGAGAAATATCTGAAATAAACTTTTTAATGTACTCATCCCCCCAGCCCCCTTTCTCCGCCGGCTGGCGGAAAGAAGGGGGTGTAACTAATTGTAAATAAATAAATTCCCCCTCTTTCTTTAGCGAGAGAGGGGGAATACAAGGGGGTGAGTACATGAAGTTTATTTGACAGTCTTGTACTTCTCAAACTGCCCTGCAATATCAGCATCGGTTGTAGTGCCTCCATGCACGAGAACACGATAACGGAGCAATAATGTTTGTCCTTTCTTCATCTGCGTATCCGTGCCATTCTGAGGCCAGTACATGGGTGTTGGGGACATAAATCCATAATCCCTTGTGAACCATGGTGAAGGATACCAGGGATTTGCCGGATGCTGGATAATTGCCAGTCCTTCGATTGCATTTCCGCGCTTGCCATAAAAATCTATCCAGGGAGAACCTTTTCCAAATGTGCCGGGCTCACCAAGCAGTCCTTCTGCATTGATCATTGTTCCGCCATTCTTTACGGATAAGTCGGCAGCCATTCTTGCACTGAACAAGGAATGATTTGTTTTTTTAATGACTACATCGATAAGCATCTCCATTGTGATCTCAGCATCGATCTGAGTCATAGTGGCAGATGGAGCGGTGATCGTAAATTTGCGCGTGTCCTTCACAGGGGATAGTGCTCCGGGCCTGCTCCAGATGCATTCATCGGTAATAATAACGGTATCACCGCCTTCCTTTATTATCTGGGCGTTGACTGAGATTATCCTGCCGCGCTCAAGACCTTCCTGCCAGTAATTTCCTCCATTGACGAGGTCGCATCCGAAGAATAGTGAACTGTGATGAGGATACTCGGCGTTTCTCATCGAGGTTACAGATCCGCCTGAAAGCGGACCGTTCACAGGATAGAAAAACGGATACTTCTCATCATCCGAAAAAATATAGCTGGTGAAATACTTTCCGTTTATCGTGACGTTGATCTTGGAGCCGACTTTTACAGCAGTGATCTTAGCTGCATGCAGGGGCGATATGATAATCACCCCTGCGATTAACAGCAAAGTACTTATTAATAGCTTCTTCATATTAAACATGATTACATCTTTATGTAATTGGTGCCATATGGAGCTCTCTGGGGACGTGAAAGCCATGAGTTGGCTTCATCGTCCTTCACAAATTTCTCCTTGGCAGGATCCCAGGTAAGCTTTCTGCCAAGCTTCATGGCTATGTGTGTCACCAGGCATACTGTGCATGCACGGTGACCGATCTCAACCGGAGAGATAGGTTCCTGGCGGGATTTGATGCAATCGATCCAGTTGCCTTGCTGGGAAGTGCTCACATACAGATGTTTTTCACTCTCGCTTAAAGGATGTCAGTACCTTGGGATCGGAAGCTGTATAGTGGAGCATTGGCCTGACCCTGAGGTATCGGATCGCTTTCCGTTGCCCTGTAGTTTCCCCTGGTGACGAATATCCATCCGTCGGTTCCCTCGTAGCGGACACCATTGGGATAACCTCCGCTGGTCAGCATTGTTATTCCATTTGCATATTCTGCCTTCGACATGAAGTCGCCGTGAACATCCCAAAGTCCTGATTTCGGGAATTGTGCAACTGCTTCAATAGAGACTGGTCCGGTTAATTCCGTATCCATTCCCCATGCTGCCGAATCGAAATGGTGCTGCCCCCAGCCTGTTATCATCCCGGCACCGAACTGTTCGCATCTGAGCCATCCCGGACGGTCATTAATGCTGTTTTGCGGATGCACGCGTATTTCAGTATAATAAACCATCGGTGTTGATCCAAGCCACATATCATAGTTCAGGTTCTTTGGAATTGGCATTTCAGCTGCTTCAGGTCCTGAAGGATCTCCGGGAAGTCCTATTTTTACTGTCTCCAGTTTTCCTATCCTGCCGTTTCTTACAAGCTCTGCAGCAACCCTGAACTGAGCACTTGAGCGCTGCTGTGTTCCAACCTGAAGAATGACTTTTTTACGCTTTACAACATCGCTGAGCAATCTTCCTTCAGTTATCGTCAGGGATGTCGGTTTTTCAAGATAAATATCCTTGCCTGCAAGAGCAGCTTCGATCGCAGGCTGTGAATGCCAGTGGTCAGGAGTAGTTATCATTACTGCATCTATGGATTTATCAAGGAGCATTTCCTTATAATCTCCATAAGTTTTAACACCGGTGAAAGTGCTGCCGGTCTGCCTGGAATAGAAATCTTCAATCATTTTCTTGCCCAGAGCCACCCTGTTTGAATCCACATCAGCCGCAGCAACAAACTGCACTGTATCAAATCTTAGTGTACCCCTGACATCACCTGTTCCCTGCCTTCCGGTACCTATCCACCCGATAGTTATCTTATCGCTCGGAGGATTTTTGCCGATGACCCTTGCCGGGATGATGGTTGGAAAGCCAGCCATGGCCACTCCAGAGAACAAGGTTGCCTTGGCGGATGTGTCAAGAAATTTCCTTCTTGTAATTGTTTGTTTCTTCGGATTTTGCATCGCTTTCAGATTTAGTTGGTTAATTATTTTTCATCATTGTTTCTTATTGAAGCTTTCAGGCGGTCCAATTGCCTGTATTGCCTCTGTGCCTCTCTGTGGATTCTCTGTGGCTCTCTGTGTGACAAAAAAATATGAACTTACACGGAGTTACACAGAGGTCTTCGCTTCGCTCAGACATCACAGAGTTACACAGAGAATACAATTATAAAAGTATCCAAACCATTTCACAACTACAACATCTTTCAGCTTTTTTAACAAATATTTGCAACCGATTGCAGATTTATGGTGAATTTATTTCAGCAAGTCAGGGATTATTATAAATTTGTGTGATTATCAGAACCTTCATGAAAGGCAATAAAGAGGTAACAATCTATGATGTTGCAAAGGCTTTGAATCTTTCTCCCTCAACAGTCAGCAGGGGATTAAAGAACCACCCTCATATCCACAAGGAGACAAGAAAAAAAATACATGCGGCAGCAAATGAAATGGGATACCGGCAGAATAAATTTGCCAGCAACCTGCGTCAGAAGCATACAAATACGATTGGTGTGGTTGTTCCCCGGTTAGACAGCTATTTCATGGCAACTGCTCTTGCCGGGATTGAAAAAATAACTGCAGAAAACGACTATGGCCTGATAATCAGCCAGTCACAGGAGTCCTGGAGGAAGGAAATCTCATGCGTGAACACTCTGTTCAACAGCAGGGTCGACGGGTTACTGGTTTCCCTGGCATTCGACACAAAGAACATGAACCATTTCAATATCCTGCTTAATAAGGATATTCCTGTTGTATTTTTTGACAGGGTTGCTGATTGCAATGGCTGTATGAGTATTATTATTGATAATTATAAAGCAGGCTATGAGGCTACCGCACACATGATAGAACAGGGTTGCAGGAGGATTGCCCACCTTGGCGGGAATATACTGCGAAATGTTTATTCTGAGCGGTTCAGGGGTTACAGGCAGGCTCTTGCAGATAATAAAATCGACTTTGATCCGTCCCTCTGGTTTGTAAGTGACATGTCCGTTCAGGCAGGTATTGAAACCGCCCGGAAGATCCTGAAAATGAAACCCCGCCCCGACGGATTGTTCACTTCAAATGATACTACCGCCGTGTCAGCTATGGTTGAACTTGAAATGGCCGGTGTCAGAATACCTGAAGAGATAGCTGTTACCGGTTTCAATAATGAACCTTTGAGCAGAGTCATCCGGCCTAACCTGACAACCGTTGATTATCCTGCAAGGGAGATAGGAGAGATGGCAGCATCATCCCTTATAAACAAGCTGAAGGACTCATTGAAGGCCGATTTAAGCTCAATTGTCCTGAAACATAACCTTATAATCCGTGCCTCTTCCCTGAAGCAAGGCAATAATCATTTAAAGTAAACACATTGTAAACGATGATTCACAGATTTTCAATCCTGTTAATTGCAATTTTCTTTTTCAATTCCCTGAAGGCTGAGGATGGATACAAATTATGGCTGAGGTATGATCCGGTGTCTGACCCGCAGCTTCTTGTTCATTATAATAAGTATATCAGCGGATTCATGATCGGGGGGTCATCACCAACTCTCCTCGCTGCCGGTGATGAATTGAAAAGAGGATTAAGCCAGATGCTCGGAACCGGAATACCCGTGGTTTCTGCAGTCAGGAAGCATGGAACAATAATTGCCGGGACTCCGGAAAGCTCGGGGATTATAGCCTCGCTGAAACTGAAGGATAAGCTCGAAGGAGTTGGGAATGAAGGCTATATAATTACAAATGCAAAGTACAGGCATAAAAGGATTATCGTAATTGCAGCAAACAGTGAGGCAGGAGTTTTATATGGCGTATTTCATTTTCTGAGGCTGATCCAGACGCATCAGAATATATCTGCGCTATCAGTTCAAAATGCTCCAAAAACAAAAATCAGGCTTCTGAATCACTGGGATAATCTTAACAGGAGCGTGGAGCGGGGCTATGCAGGCCTTTCGCTGTGGGACTGGAAAGCCCTTCCCGATTCTGCAGATCCGAGATATACCGATTATGCCAGGGCAAATGCCTCCATCGGGATTAATGGCTCTGTATTGACAAACGTAAATGCAAATGCACTTATTCTTACGAAGGAATATCTGGAAAAAATCGCCGTAATCGCAAATATTTTCAGACCATATAATATAAAAGTATACCTGACTGCCCGTTTCAGCGCCCCCATTGAGATCGGAAAACTAAAAACAGCTGATCCTCTTGATCCTGAAGTTATCGACTGGTGGAAAAAGAAAGCGGGAGAGATATATGAACTCATTCCGGATTTCGGTGGATTTCTTGTCAAGGCGAACTCCGAGGGACAACCAGGGCCGCAAAACTACAACCGGTCGCATGCCGATGGTGCCAACATGCTCGCCGATGCAGTGGCTCCGCATGGCGGAATAGTGATGTGGAGGGCATTCGTTTATGATAATAACGTGCCCGACGACAGGGCAAAGCAGGCATATAATGAGTTTGTTCCTCTTGATGGAAAATTCAGAAAGAATGTGCTTATACAGGTAAAGAACGGACCTGTGGATTTCCAGCCGCGCGAACCGTTTCATCCTCTTTTCGGAGCAATGCCCAAAACACCCCTGATGCCTGAACTGCAGATCACTCAGGAATACCTTGGTTCTTCCAGTACATCTTGTATTTCTGGCTCCTCTGTTTGAAGAGTGCCTGAAATCGGATACTTATGCAAGGGGCAAGGGAACGCCTGTTGCCAGAGTGATTGACGGAACACTTGATAATCATGAGCTTACTGCAATGGCCGGAGTTTCAAATATAGGAAATGTGAAGAACTGGACAGGTCATCCTTTCGCACAGGCAAACTGGTATGCATTCGGAAGGCTTGCATGGGATCCTTATATGAATTCGTCCGATATCGCGGATGAATGGATAAGGATGACTTTTTCAAATAACAATGAAGCTGTTGAAAGGATCAGGAAAATGATGCTCGATTCACGCGAAATAGCCGTGAACTATATGACGCCGCTGGGACTTCATCATATCATGTATTCAGGTCATCATTATGGCCCCGGTCCATGGGTCGACAGGGGAAGGAAAGACTGGACATCGGTGTATTACCACAGAGCCGACTCTGCCGGTATAGGTTTTGACAGGACTTCCAAAGGTTCTGATGCTGTCGCCCAGTACTTCCAGCCGGTAAGGGATCTTTTCGAAAGCATAGAAACATGTCCCGAAAATCTGTTGCTGTGGTTCCATCATGTTCCATGGGATTACAGGCTCAAATCAGGCAGAACCCTGTGGGATGAGATCTGCCTGCGGTATGATGGCGGTGTTAAGTCGGTGAGATGGCTTCAGAATGAATGGGATAAATCAAAGGAATTTGTTGATAATGAAAGATTTGAAGAGGTAAGAGCCCTGCTGATAAAACAGGAGCGGGATGCTAAGATATGGAGGGATGGTTGCATTCTCTATTTTCAGACATTTTCAAAACGGCCAATTCCTGATGGAGTTGAATTGCCAGAGAATACTCTCGATTATTACAGGAATTACAGATATACTGACATACCGGGGATAAGCAGGTGAGAAAAGATCAAAGATAAAAGACCAAAGACCCAGGAAAGAATTATAAGAATAATGAAAAAGATTGCAATAGTAACAGGTGGTGCATCAGGAATTGGACTGGCTATTGCACGTAAGTTTGCCTCAAATGGTCTGCAGGCAATCCTTGTAGGTCGTGATAAGGCAAAATTGAAAGAAGCCTGTTCAGGACTTGGTGACAATTCTGATTTTTTTGTATGTGACCTTTCAAACCTTGATGAGATACCCGTACTGGTACAGGCAATAGTCGACAAATATGGCAGGATTGACATACTGGTTAACAATGCAGGGATTCATCTTAAAAAGGCAATGACAATGGTTACAGATGAAGAGTACCAGAAAGTGATCCTGGTAAACCAGACCTCAGCATTCAGCCTTACCCGCTCTGTTGCCAGGTTCATGACTGAACAGGGATATGGTTGTGTATTGAATATCAGCTCTATGGCTTCAATATACGGGATACCCAATGTAGTTGCATACACCGCTTCCAAGTCGGCAATTGAGGGTATGACACGTGCAATGGCTGTCGAGCTTTCACCTGTTGGAATAAGGGTGAATTGCATTGCACCCGGATTCATTAAAACAAACATGTCGTCGGTAGCGCTCGACAAGGATCCTGAACGGAAAAAGAAAGTCCTTTCAAGAACACCTATGGGCCGGCTTGGCAAACCGGAAGAGGTTGCAAATGCAGCATATTTTCTGACTTCAGATGAAGCTTCTTTCATCACCGGTGTTGTATTGCCGGTGGATGGGGGGAATTCGATAGGATTTTAAAAGAAAATTAAATATATAGTTACTGTGAAAATTACTGATGCAAAAGTGATAGTTTGTTCCCCCGGCAGGAACTTTGTGACGCTTAAGATATTTACCGATGAGGGTATTTATGGTCTTGGAGATGCCACGCTCAATGGCATGGAAAAAGCTGTTGCCTCTTACCTTGAAAATTACTGTGTTCCCGCACTGATAGGCAAAGATCCGCGCAATACTGAAGATATATGGCACTACTTCTACAGGGGCGCTTACTGGAAAAGAGGCTCTGTCAGCATGACTGCAGTCTCAGCCATCGACATGGCGCTATGGGATATAAAGGGGAAAGCTCTGAACACTCCCCTCTATAACCTTCTGGGAGGAAAAAGCAGGGACAGGATACTGGTTTATTGCCATGCAAACGGAAAAAACACTGAGGATACAATCGACAGGGTCGGCGAAAAAATAGAAAAGGGATTCAAGGCCGTGAGAGTCCAGTCAGGGATTCCGGGAATAGAACATACTTACGGCGTGACTAAGGATAACAAGCCTTATGAGCCGGCTACCAAAGGACTTGCACATGAGGAATACTGGGACACATCAAAGTACCTCAACTTCCTCCCCTCCTTATTTGGCAAGATCAGGAATGTTTACGGGGAGAATATTCATCTTCTGCATGATGCCCATCACAGATGCACGCCTGTAGAAGCTGCACGGCTGGCGAAGGAACTTGAGCCGTTCCACCTTTTCTGGCTCGAGGACCCTGTGACAGGTGAGCTGCAGGAAGGTCTGCGGTTGATAAGAAAACATTCTGTAACTCCGATTGCGATAGGAGAGGTATTCAACACGATATATGATTATACGACACTGATAACAGAGCAGCTGATCGACTATATCAGGATGCCGCTTGTTCATGGAGGAGGGATATCACATCTGCTGAAAGTTGCAGCTATGGCTTCCGTCTATCATATCAATACCGGGTTCCATGGAGCAACGGATCTTTCTCCGGTGAACCTTGCAGCGGCACTGCATTTCAATACTGCAATAAACAATTTCGGGATACAGGAATATATGCCTCACCAGGAGATTGTGAATGAGGTGTTTAAAATAAATTATAGCTTTGACGATGGTTATATGTTCATCGATGGTTCCCCGGGTATCGGGGTGGACATTGACGAGAAGAAAGCCGCAAAATTTCCGTACGAAAAGGCTTCACTTCCGGTGAACAGAAAAACAGACGGAACTATGTTTTATTGGTAAAAAGAAGTGCCTAAATGCCTGAAGTGCTAGAGTACTTGGAGTGATCTTAAAGTTAAATTAGAATCAATTAACTTTCAAGTACTTCTTAGAATGCACTCAGGTCACAGGCACTTCAAACATTTAATTATGCTACTACTTGGAATCGATTTAGGAAGCTCTTCCGTCAAAGCATCGGTAATTGACGGAGAATCAGGAAACTGCCTGGCAACAGCATTTTATCCGAAGGATGAGATGAAGTTCATTGCAAAGAAGCCCGGCTGGGCTGAACAGGAACCGGAAACATGGTGGCTGAATCTTAAGGCTGCCATTGCGGACTGTAATCAGCAGCTCGGTGAAAAGAAGAATAAGATAGGCGCTATCGGGATCTCTTACCAGATGCACGGTCTGGTGACTGTCGATAAGAACCTCAAAGTGCTGCGGCCATCGATTATCTGGTGCGACGGAAGAGCAGTCGAATATGGCGAAAAAGCATTTAGCGGGATAGGCAAAGATTTCTGCCTGTCGCATCTTCTCAATTCACCCGGGAATTTCACAGCCACAAAGCTTGCCTGGGTCAAGGAAAATGAACCTGATATTTATCAGAAGATTTATAAGATCATGCTTCCGGGCGACTACTTTGCACTGCGGATGACGGGAGTGCCGATGACAACATATTCAGGTCTTTCTGAAGGCATCTTCTGGGATTTTCAGAATAATAATGTGTCAAAGGAGCTGTTGGATTTCTTTGGGTTTAATCCTGCACTTGCTGGCAGATCCTGTTCCTTCATTCTCTCCTCAGGGAAATCTTCTTAAATCAGTTTCAGAGGAGCTGGGGCTGCCGGAAGGGATACCCATATCTTACAGGGCTGGCGACCAGCCGAATAATGCACTATCGCTGAATGTGCTTGAACCAGGCGAAGTTGCAGCGACAGCAGGCACATCAGGTGTAATATATGGAGTGACAGATCAGAAGAAGCACGAACCACAATCGAGAGTAAACACGTTCCTGCATGTCAATCATTCAGTCTCCTCACCACGCTCGGGAGTATTGCTGTGCATCAGCGGGACAGGAATTCTCAATTCATGGCTGAGACGTAATGTTGGTAATAATTTGTCGTATAATGAGATGAATGAGATGGCCGGAAAAATCAAGCCAGGTTCTGAAGGCCTCTCAATTCTTCCTTTTGGCAACGGAGCTGAGAGGATGCTTGGAAATAAGGATACAGGCGCGAGGATACTCGGATTGAATTTCAACACTCACTCGAATGCCCATCTTTTCAGAGCTGCCCAGGAAGGAATAGTATTTTCGATCAGGTACGGACTCGATATCATGAAGGGAACCGGAATAGTCCCGTCTGTGATAAGGGCAGGCGCCGCTAATATGTTCCAGAGCAATATTTTCAGGGAGGCATTGTCGTGCATCACGGGTACCGAGATTGACCTCTACAATACCGATGGTTCTATCGGAGCAGCAAGAGGTGCCGGTATCGGATGCGGTTATTACAAGTCTGCAAAAGAGGCATTTGCCGGCCTCAAGACAGTCGGAGTAACCCACCCTGATAAGTCAAAAACATCTGATTATGAAGAAGCATACTCAAGATGGCTTATGAACCTTGGATCAATTCAATAATATGTTATTTCTTCGCGTACCTTTGTGTTATACTTTGTGTACTTCGTGGTTAAATTCTTTTTACCACAAAGATCACAAAGGATATCACAAAGGATCACAAAGTTTCTTATCTTAGAAAGCTTAAACGTCCAACCTTAAAACTTAAAAATATGATTTACAAAGGCAAAAAAGAGTTTTATCCCGGAATAGGGAAAATTAAGTATGAGGGCCCGAAATCAAAAAACCCTCTGGCATTCAGATGGTATAATGCCGACCAGGTCGTAGCCGGCAAGAAGATGAAGGATCACCTGCGCTTTGCCATTGCTTTCTGGCATTCATTCTGCGGCGATGGTTCCGATCCGTTCGGTGAATGCAACTCATGCATTATCCCTGGAAAGGCCTCAAGATTGAAGAAAAGATTAGTCAGAGGCTGGATGCTGCTTTTGAGTTCATCACAAAGATTGGAGCTCCATATTATTGTTTTCATGATGTTGATGTAGTAGGCAGCGACGGATCTGTTTTTGACATCGAAAAACGTCTTGAAAAGTTTGTGCCCATTATGAAGAAGATGCAGCAGCAGACTGGAGTCAAGCTTCTCTGGGGAACAGCAAACCTCTTCTCGAATCCCCGCTATATGAACGGAGCAGCAACCAATCCGGATTTTTCAGTTGTTGCCAGTGCAGGGACACAGCTTAAGAATGCCATTGATGCCACAATTGAACTTGGCGGCGAGAATTATGTTTTCTGGGGCGGGAGAGAAGGATATATGAGCCTGCACAATACAGATATGAAGAGGGAGCTTGATCATATGGCAATGATGCTTTCGCTTGCCCGCGATTATGGAAGAAAAAAAGGTTTCAAGGGTACTTTCCTTATTGAGCCCAAACCTATGGAACCTTCAAAGCATCAGTATGATTACGATGCAGCAACTGTGGTCGGATTCCTCCGTCATTACGGACTCGATAAGGACTTCAAGCTGAATGTTGAAGTAAATCATGCAACTCTTGCAGGCCACTCGTTCGCTCATGACCTTCAGGTTGCAGCCGATGCAGGTCTGCTGGGAAGCATCGATGCCAACAAGGGCGATTACCAGAATGGATGGGATACAGATGAGTTCCCGACCAGTGTTTTTGAGATCACGGAAGCTATGATGGTTATCCTGAGGGCTGGAGGATTCAAAACGGGAGGTATAAACTTTGATGCCAAGGTAAGGCGCAATTCGACTGACAATGAGGATATATTCATAGCACATGTCAGCGGCATGGATACTTTTGCCAGAGCATTGCTGATTGCCGATAAAGTGCTGAAGGAAAGCGATTACCTCAAGATGAGGAAGAAAAGATATGCATCATTCGACAAGGGTCCCGGCAAGGATTTTGAAACCGGCAAGCTCACACTTGTAAAGCTTAGGGAAATTGCATCGAAGAGCGGAGAGCCCGGAGTTATCAGCGGCAAGCAGGAAATGTTTGAGCAGTTGATAAATATGTACCTGTAATTTAACCGTTATGAAGAAAGATCAAATGGTAATTGAAGCAATAAGCAGGTTTGATTTTGACAAAACTGTGGAAATGATAGTGGCGGAAGCTGAACGGCGGGATTGGAAGGTTCCTGCCGTTCATGACCTTCAGCAATCACTGGCTAAATCGGGAAAAACGGTAAGACCGGTGAAGGTCATTGAGATATGCAAACCTGCGTATTCCGGACAAATGCTGGAGCTTAACGATGAACGGATAATGTCAGTTATGATGCCCTGCAGGATTTCAGTTTATATCAAGGAAGACGGAAAAACATACACTTCACTTTTAAATGGTGCTGAAATGGCTGCGGGTCAACCTGCCAAAATCGCTGATGTCATGAAAGCAGCTTCTGATGAGACCTTTGAAATTGTAAAAGTTGTAAAAGGCTGATATCAGCTATTGCAGGATTTTCTGAATGGATTCTCTTTTGTTTACTATAGGAGAATCCATTGTATTTAGCATATATTTCATTTTGATGTCATTATTGCAATAATTTTGCGTCATTAAAAAATGGAATGGATTACAGGGAAATAAACAACAGATACGGCGAGCTTGCTGATACAGCATGCTGCCTCTCATGTGGTGGTGCTATCAACTTTGCAGGAGCAGTGAAAGGAGAAACTTGTGTCGACCTTGGAAGCGGAAGAGGCACAGACGCCATGAGGCTTGCTGAGACTGTCGGAAGTGAAGGCTTTGTTTATGGGATTGATATTTCAGAAGGCATGATCAGAAAAGCAAGAAGCAGTGCAGAAAGATTGGGCGTTAAAAATGCAGAGTTTCTTCACAGCACTCTTGAAAAGCTGGAATTGAATGATCAGGTTGCCGATATTGTAATTTCAAACTGTACCATTAATCACTCTTCTGACAAACAATCAGTCTGGAATGAGGTATACCGTATACTTAAAAATAACGGCAGATTTGTTGTAAGTGATATCTATTCACTTACACCTGTTCCTGAAGAGTATCATAATGATCCAGTCGCGGTATCGGAATGCTGGGCCGGATCGGTGACACGGGGGGAATACCTGGAACAACTTGAAAAATGCAGGATTTGAATCAATCCGGATAATTGAAGAATCTGCTCCATATGAGAAGGGCAGGATAATGGTGGCCAGCTGGACAATTACAGGTTCAAAGGCTAATTGTATATGAAACTAAATGATTAACTTTAATAAAAAAAGATTATGAGAAGCGTTATTAAAAAGAAAAACACTGTTACAAATACGAAAGTGGCACAGTGCTGCGCAAAGACTTCCAAAACTGTTGCCGGCTGCCACGATTAATTAAGTGAGATATTCAAAGTATAATATTTTATCCAGGATCAGGGATTCTGAGAATTATTTCATCTTGAATCTTCTTACCGGGAATGCGGATATACTTTCAGCTTCCGAAGCCGGGAAGATTGAAAAACTGAAAAACGGAGAAGATTTACCTGAAAAGGATCTTTACGGGCTGCTTTCTGAAAAGGGTTACGTCATCAGCGAGAATGATGAATCAGGTCTTTACCGTTCACGTTATCTTGACTTTATTGATTCCCGTGAAAAAGATGAAATACAGCTTTTCTTTGTAACAAACTATTCCTGCAATTTTGCCTGTTCATATTGCTATCAGGACCAGTACACAAATACGGCAGGCGGACTCACTAATGAAGTAATTGATTCGTTTTTTACATATATCGGCCGGGAATTCGCAGGCAGGAAAAAATACATAACAGTCTTCGGCGGAGAACCGCTTCTGCCAGGTGACAGACAGAAGGAGATGATCGCCTATATTATTGAAAAAGCCAATAAAGCAGGTCTTGACCTTTGTTTCGTCACCAACGGATATACACTGACTCAATATATTCCATTACTTAAACAGGGAAGGATCCGTGAGGTCCAGGTAACTCTTGACGGTACGGAGAAGGTTCATGACAAACGGCGTTTCCTGAAGGGAGGAGGAGGCACATTTGAACAGATTGTAAACGGAATAGATGCCTGCCTGGAGAATGATATTGATATTAACCTGAGGATTGTTGTCGACAGACAAAATATTGAAGATCTTCCGGGACTGGCAAAATTTGCGATCGACAGGGGATGGACTAACAGCCCTCACTTTAAGACACAGATTGGCCGTAATTACGAACTTCATCATTGTCAGTCTGATCCGGATCTTCTTTTCGACCGGGTATCTCTTTATGAGAAAATATATGAACTGGTAAAGGTCCATCCTCATATTAAGGAATTCTATAAGCCTTCATATTCAGTTGCGAAATTTCTGTCAGAAAATGGAGAACTGCCTGATCCCCTTTTTGATTCATGTCCTGCATGCAAAACAGAATGGGCATTTGATTATACCGGACAAATTTATTCATGCACTGCAACGGTTGGAAAGTCTGATGAGTCGCTTGGGACTTTCTATCCCTCTGTATCACGGAAGGATGATATTATTGAAAGCTGGCAGGAAAGAGATGTAACCTCCATCACGGAATGCAAAAATTGTTCATTGCAGCTTGCCTGCGGAGGAGGATGCGGTTCAGTGGCGAAAAACAGAACAGGGAATGTGTGTTCTTCCGATTGCAGACCTGTGAGAGAGCTCCTTGAGTTGGGTTTTTCAGCATATATAGAGAATGAATCCGGGAAGGGATAAGAACAATACACAGTCGGTAGGACATAAAAGGGTAATAAACTATAAACAAAATTTACATTATAACTATTAAAATGAAAGAAATTAATTCGTCTGAATTTGAAAAAGAAGTATTGGAAGGAGGAAAAGTCATTCTGGATTTTTATTCAACCGAATGTCCTCCCTGTGAAGCTCTTGCTTCGAAATTTGAAGATCTTGCCAGACTTTATGGAAACGATATAAAATTCCTGAAAATCTATCGCCAGGGGAACAGGGAACTTGCAGAAAAGCTTGGTGTCAAATCTTCTCCCACGCTTCTCTTTTATGATAATGGCAAAGAGGTGGCGGAAAAGCTGAGCGGCGGGATTAAGAAAAGCGAAATTATTGTGCGTCTCAACAGCATGCTGACTGCCGACCGTATACAAGAGATCAGGTCTCAGATAAAACCTTCCGTATCAGAATATGATGTGATAATCCTGGGAGCCGGTCCGGGAGGACTTACAGCCGGCCTTTATCTTTGCCAGGCGAAAATTAATACCGTGCTGATTGATATTTCACTGCCCGGCGGACACGTATCCACCACACATGAAGTATCCAATTATCCGGGGTTCATTGATCCGCAGCCGGGGTATCTGCTTTCCCACAATATGAGTGAGCAGACAAAATTGTGCGGCACCGTTTATAAGGTTGCAGTGGATATTACCAGTGTGGATCTTGTTAAGAAAGAGGTGGTTATAGATGAATTCGAAACTGTTAAAGCCAAAAAGATCATCATTGCGACAGGTACCTCCCCTAATCCTACAGGAGCTCCCGGTGAAAAGGAACTGAAGGGTAAAGGTATTTCCTACTGTGCGACATGTGATGCAAAATATTATAACGACAAGGATGTTGTGGTTATAGGCGGAGGAAACTCAGCAGTTGAAGAATCAGAATATATCACAAGGTTTGCACGTACCCTTACTATGGTTCATCAGTTTGACAAGCTTACTGCAAACAAGCAGGCTCAGGAAAAGGCTTTTAAAAATCCAAAAATCAAGATTCTTTTTGATACCGAGCCCAGATCGTTCGCAAGGGCAGGAGACAAGATAGTCACAGAAATAGAAAACGTTAAAACCCGGAACCGCACAAAGCTTGAGAGTGACGGAGTATTTATCTTCATCGGCTTCAAACCCAACCTGGGAATGATAAAGGACAAGCTTGAACTGGATCAGTGGGGTTACATAAAAACCAATGAGGATATGCAGACCAGCATACCGGGAGTTTATGCCGTTGGTGATGTTATCAGTAAAAAGTACAGGCAGATAACCACTGCAGTTGCCGATGGCACGATTGCGGCCATGGCAATTGCAAAGGAACTTGATTAAAGCTGTTTTTTAAATTTGGGAAGTAATAATTTCAAATTTTGGCGGATTTGCCATACTCTTTTTCACCTTGCAAAGGTCTGCAACATGTATGAGTGAAGCTTTGTATTTCTCAGGGAAACCTGCTGGTAATTTTATATCAAGCTTGATGATTTACCGGCAGACCGGTCTCCTGGTTCCACTCATAGCTCTGGATAATTTTAATACCATCGGTCGGTATATTACGGTTATCACAAAATCCCTTTACATAAATTCCAGCACATGTTCCTATTGATGCCAGGAACAGATCGAATGGAGCAGGTGCCGTGTTTCCACCTCCGTTATCCAGCGGTTGGTCGGTCCTTATGATATGGCCATGTGTATGAGCAGTAATAACCTTACCGCCGTCAAAAGTAATTTCCATTGCAGTTAATGATTTATAAGTAATCTTTTTATAAGCATCTGTGTTTCCTTTTATATTTCTGGTACGCGGAAAGCAATAAGCAAAAATACATCAAATTGACGTGATTCAGTTTCGGATATTTTTTTATTGATCACAAAACACTTCCTGCCTGAAATATTTCCGAATCCATGATTCTCTTAACTCTGTCTGCAAGAGTGTCAATATCAAATCCTTTATGCCCGGCAAATCCTTCACCGTGAAATGAACCATCCTCAGGGTAAAGATCTGCAATTGCGAGATATCCGCCAGGATTTATGATCTTATAGAATTTACTGAAGATATTATCCAGATCAACAACATGGTGCAGCACCATTTGTGTTATAAGCAGGTCGAATTTATCACCTGTCCATTCTTCATTTTCAAGATCAAACAGCAACGGTTTCAGGTTAATGGCATTTGCTGCCTTGACTTTCTCCTGCATTATCTTAACCATCTCAGCCGAACTGTCCAGCATCGTGATCTCTTTGATATGGTCTTTCAGCAGGAAGCTTGTAATGCCCAGTGCCTGCACCAAATTCCATTGCTGTCATTTCCTTCCTGACAGGCACCTGTTTGAGCAGTTCTTTAACAATAGCGACCGACCGGTCCCAGTGCATTGGATTCTGGTCCCAGCCGGCAGCTTTTAATATCAAATTCGTTCATTTTAATTATTTACTTCTTCAGGATAGTTTTAGTGCTACTGAAAAATCAAGCCAGATCAAAGCGATCAAGGTTCATTACTTTGTTCCATGCCGCAACAAAATCCTTAACAAATTTTTCCTGAGCATCTGCGCTTCCATAAACTTCAGCAAGGGCTCTAAGCTCTGAGTTTGAACCAAAGATAAGATCTACCCGGGTTCCTGTCCATTTTAGTGTCGCCGGTTTTGCGATCACGTCCTTCAAATGTCTCTTTGGTCTCAGATGCTGGCATCCAGACCGTACTCATGTCGAGCAGGTTTACAAAGAAATCGTTGGTAAGAACTTCAGGACGTTTCGTGAAAACACCATGTTTAGAGTTGTCAAAGTTTGTGTTTAATACACGCATACCGCCTACAAGAACTGTCATTTCAGGAGCAGTAAGTGTCAGCAATTGGGCTTTATCAACCAACAATTCTTCGGTTGATATGGTGTATTTCGTTTTTAAATAGTTGCGGAAACCATCTGCTGCCGGCTCCAGCACTGCGAATGATTCCACATCGGTTTGCTCCTGCGATGCATCCATACGACCCGGAGTGAAAGGAACAGTTACAACAGAACCTGCATCTTTTGCAGCTTTTTCAACACCTGCACAACCTGCCAGTACAATAAGGTCTGCAAGAGAAACCTTTTTACCGTCGGATTGAGCACTGTTGAATTCTTTTTGGATACCTTCCAGTGTTTCCAATACTTTCGTCAGCTGAGCAGGATTGTTAACAGCCCAGTCCTTTTGCGGAGCAAGACGAATGCGGGCACCGTTGGCACCACCACGTTTGTCAGATCCACGGAAAGTAGAGGCAGAAGCCCATGCGGTAGATACCAGCTGAGATACGGATAGTCCGGAATTTAATACTTTAGCTTTTAATGCTGCAATATCTTTCTCATCAATCAACGGATGATTCAACGGCAGGTATCGGATCCTGCCAGATCAGTTCTTCTTTAGGCACTTCAGGACCTAAGTAGCGTGCACGTGGTCCCATATCCCGGTGAGTCAGCTTAAACCATGCACGGGCAAAGGCATCAGCAAATTCAAGAGGATGTTCATAGAAACGTCTTGAAATTTTCTCATAAGCCGGATCGAAACGCAAAGAAAGGTCTGTAGTAAGCATCGTTGGTGCATGCTTTTTAGATGTGTCGTGGGCATCAGGCATGACCTTATCGGCATTTTTTGCTACCCATTGATGTGCACCGGCCGGGCTTTTTGTCAGTTCCCATTCGTATTTGAACAGGTTTTCGAAGAAGTAATAACTCCACTTGGCGGGAGTCTGTGTCCATGTGACTTCCAATCCGCTGGAGATTGTGTCGCCTCCTTTTCCTGAGCCAAACCTGCTTTTCCAGCCCAGTCCCTGCTCTTCAATGCCGGCAGCTTCGGGTTCAGGTCCGACATGTGCCGCATCTCCGGCTCCGTGGGTTTTGCCAAAAGTATGCCCACCGGCAATAAGTGCCACGGTTTCTTCATCATTCATGGCCATACGGGCAAATGTTTCACGAATATCTTTAGCTGCTGCAACCGGATCAGGATTCCCGTCTGGTCCTTCCGGATTCACATAGATTAATCCCATTTGCACGGCTGCAAGAGGATTGTCAAGGTCGCGTTCTCCGGAGTAGCGTTTGTCACTTTCCAGCCACTTGGTTTCGGAACCCCAGAAAACATCCTCTTCCGGTTCCCATACATCTTCACGGCCACCGGCAAATCCAAAAGTTTTGAATCCCATTGATTCCAGGGCTACATTACCGGTAAGGATCATAAGGTCTGCCCAGGATATTTTCCGGCCATACTTTTGCTTGATCGGCCAAAGCAGCCTTCGTGCCTTGTCGAGGTTGACATTATCGGGCCAGCTGTTGAGAGGGGCAAAGCGTTGCTGTCCGCCTCCTGCACCTCCGCGACCGTCACCTGTGCGGTATGTGCCTGCACTGTGCCATGCCATACGGATGAATAATGGTCCGTAATGGCCGAAATCGGCAGGCCACCAGTCCTGAGAGTCGGTCATTAGCTTGTGAAGGTCTTTTTTTATAGCCTCCAGATCCAGGCTCTTGAATTCTTCAGCATAGTTAAAATCTTCACCCATTGGGTTAGATAAAGAAGAGTGTTGTCGCAGTATGTTCAATTTTAACTGATTAGGCCACCAGTCGCGGTTTTTTGTACCGCTGGCACCAACACTGTGTTTCTGAGTTGCTCCGGTAACCGGGCATTTGCTGACTTTTTCTGAGTTATTTTCCATAGTAAAATAAATTATTTATTATTGTTTTGTCCTGGTCTTTGAACTTTCCTATGATCTGAAGCTTGATATCTTTGATTGTAAAGTCCGGAATTTTCTTCTTTTTAAAATATTCCGCAATTATTTTGTTAAGCTCATCATCGTAAAAATCTTCGATTCGTTCGGATTCGGCGCTATAAAGATGGTGATGCTTCTGGAGTACCGCATCATATCTCATGATATCATTATCAGTTTTCACTCTCTGGATTATTCCCTTTTGCACGAAAGCGTCCAGGATTTTATATACAGTTCCGATAGGTACATGGGGGAAGTTCAATCTTATATAATCGACAATATCATCGGCAGACGGATGGTTTTCGAGGCCTAGAATAACTTCGAGGACTGCAATTCTCTGTGGAGTTACTTTAAGGTTGTTTTCTGCCAGGATTTTAATAACTTCTTTATCTGCCATTTTCATTTTTTTTAAGGGGACGGAACATTATCAGATGAGAATCATTCTCCAAAGATAATAAATCTCAAATAAGAATAAATATCAAATAAGAATCAGTATCAAATAAGAATGAGTATCAAATGAGAATGAGTATCAAATGAGAATGAATATCAAATGAGAATGAGTATCAAATGAGAATGAGTATCAAATGAGAATAAGTATCAAATGAGAATAAATATCAAATGAGAATGAGTATCAAATAAGAATGAATATCAAATGAGAATGAATATCAAATGAAATGAGTATCAAATAAGAATGAGTATCAAATGAGAATAAATATCAAATGATAAAAAATATCAAGGGAGAATTAGTATCAGGAGAGAAACCTGCGATACTTGGCTCTGGGTGACCGGAAGGACATCGCTCAACACTCACGCCTCTTTGTCTCTTTCGTCTCCTGGCATTCTTTCTGACCAGAGGGGAGAACTTTATTAATAAAAGAGGCCTGGGATTACTTATACCGGTAAGTCTATTTGGTGCAGGAATAATATTCTGCCTTTATAACGATCTGGGGGATATGATGATACCTGTTACCATCTATACTGTTGTAATTCTTACCATGGTGACAGGGGCCATCAACAGACTTAAGAAAGTCAATGCTGTAAGCTATTGGCTTGTACTGACCGGAGCCATTCTGTTCCTGATTTCTGATTCAGCTTTGGCAATCAATAAGTTTGGTCATCCTTTTGCGAAATCATCAGTAGTGATAATGTCAACTTACCTGCTCGCTCAATATCTTATTATTACAGGGTATATAAGGCAGTTCAGAAGTGATTTAAAGTAATGCGCGAGGTTAATCCGGAAATGGCGCGGAGCTAAAAATACTCATCCACCTGTTCAAAGCTTGCCATTGCGATAGCAGCTGAACTGACGTAAGGGTGACTGATGACCCAACCGACAGCTTCCCTGAAACATGGTTCAACATCAGGTGAAGGAGAATATTTTCCACCTGAACATGTTTTCATGGCAATAACACCTATCCCTTTATTTCCGGCTTCAGTGAGAGCTGAAACCAGCCTGTTCTGATCCCATTCCGAATACCTGCCGTTAACCGAATGAACGAATGATCCCTTATAGTTGAACGGGACCATAATGATATCATAGAAGAGCTCCTTGTTATTCCTTTCAGGCAGGTTCAGAAGATCATTATGTGTTGAGAATCCATGCGCCTTAATCACCCGGGAACTTTTCATTTCTTCAAAAAACTTCATCACTGCATCATGAAACAGGAGGTTTTCTTCCGAAGCACCATGATAAAGAAGAATATCAATATAGTCAGTGCCAAGAGCTTTAAGGCTTGCTTCAGTCTTTGAATTCAGGATACTTCTTATCTCTTCAGCTCCCTTTTTGCCTTTTCCTCCTGAAGTCACCTCATTCGGATCAAGCCTTATCTTTGATTGTATTACAATATCCTTTCTGATTGCGGAAACAGCTTTGCCAACAATCTCTTCATTTTTACCATTATTGTATGAGCGACCGGTATCAATGAAATTTATTCCCTTGCTGATTGCATATTTTATTAATGATTCTTCATTTGTCCTGGATGCTCCGAAACCAAGCGGACTGACCATGATCCCCGTTCTGCCTATGTTCCTTTTCTTAAATAGTTCATTTTGCTGATCTTTATGAATCAGCGGCATCAACTTTATACCTGTCAGTCCTGCTGCGGCTGTAACCAGAAATTCCTTACGACTAAGATTTTTCTTCGGCATTTTTCAATATATTTTCTTCAATTCACAAAGGCCGCAAGTTAAGCAATAAAATCTCTGTTGATTTTAAATATATCCGAATCACTCCCCGATGAAATGAATAATGCTGCCCTTGCCAAAATCCTGGTGGAATCCAGAAACGGTAATGGAGACTCATCAGTGAGTACCATCAGTGGGATACCGTTACAGCCAAGAACAACTGCATCGTATCCCTGTGATTTAAGATCGCTGATAACATCGGGGAAAAAGCTTTTTGATCCTTCGATTATTTTTCCGTAAACGAGCTCGCTGAAAATTATTTTGTTTATCAATGGTTCCTGCAATAATATCATTAGTCGCTTCGAACATTTATACTTTCCCTTTTCTTATAACCAAACATGTTGATATTATGTAAAGGCTAAGGAGTACATAAAATAACAATGATTGACTACAAAGTAGATTTCAAATGCTAATCCCATAGTTTTATTTAACTTTAATTTGAATTATGAAAGGCAGTCAGTCAGCAATAATTCATCCTGCATCAAAAATGACTTAATGATAAATTCTTATGTGACTGACGGGGCAGTGCTGTGTGAGGGAATTATTGTATCTTTGATTTCGTCACTCATCTCGCTGCTAATAATGAAAAATGTAACTGCTGAAAGGATTATTTATAACGGTATGAACCGTGTCGTCCTCAGATTTCCGTATGACAATACTCTAATAGCTGCTGCAAAGGAACTAACAGATGCACAATGGAGCAGCCGATTGAAATGCTGGCATGTAGCTGACTGTTCCGATATAATCACTTTGCTGCTTAAAGCCTTCCATGGAAAGGCATATGTCGATTATACAGCATTGCGACCAACTTTTGCCGATAAGATAAGAGCAAAGCGGGAAGCTGATCATAAAACATCTTTAGGATTACAAAATAAGCCTGAGATTAAACTTTCACAGTTAAGTCCCAAAGGTACAGAGTATATTGATAAGTTCCGAAGTTGGATGGAGGCAAACAGGTATCCTGAATCAACAGTGAACACTTACTCTTCCATGATGGAAAAGTTCCTTAAGTTTTCATTACCGAAGGAAGCTGATGACTGTACATCTGATGACCTTATAAAGATAATTAACGAATACATTCTGCCGGGCGGGTACAGCCAGTCGTTTCAGAACCAGATGATAAGTGCCGTCAAGAAGTTTTACAGCCATATCTGCCTGATTGCTATTGATCCGGGCAAAGTTACCAGACCGGTACCAAGGTACAGGCTGCCAAATGTTATGAGCAAGGAGGAGGTTAAAAAACTGCTGAATTCCCTTACAAATGAAAAGCACAGGCTGATGCTGAGTATTATTTATGCGTGCGGACTTCGGCGAAGCGAGCTTCTTCAGCTGAAATTAGAAGATGTTGAAAGGGGAAGGAAGCTCCTGCACATAAGAGAAGCAAAAGGATTCAAAGACAGACTTGTGCCGGTTTCTGATAAAACTATAGAACTGATCGATTGTTATCTCAGTCGTTACAAACCGCAGAAATATCTTTTTGAGGGTCAGTGGCCCAAAGAGATGTACAGTGCAACAAGTCTTGAAAGAGTTTTTATACATGCATGTGAAATGGCTGGTATAAAAAAGAAGATAACCCTTCACAGCCTAAGGCACAGCTATGCGACCCATCTTCTGGAATCAGGAACCGATCTGAGGTTTATTCAGGAGCTTCTTGGGCACAAGAGCAGCAAGACAACACAGATATATACTCATGTCACAACGAAAAGCATACAGAATATCAGGAGTCCCTTTGATGATTTATAAGAAATGAATAAATTAGGATCAGAAAATAAAAACTACGCCAGTTGTACAATAACTCCCAGTATAGAATATCCGGTTGCACACAAGGGGACATATAAAGGAGTTAGCATTTATGCGGCTGTGCCATTTCAGGGTGACAAATTACTTATATCATGACAATTACGTTACCATGACAAATCGCACAAATGCTAACAGAAAAGGCAAGGACTCACTTTATATAGATTAAAAATTGATCGAAAAGTGTTTCAGGTAACCTAAACTAACATTCTAATTTTCTGACTACTTTCGTATTATAAATCAAAAAAGGATGATTAATCAATTTAAACGAGACTTAGAAAGTGTTTTCCCTAGCAATCTTGTTCATGCTTTACTTGACAGTTATGTCGAGATCAAAACAAATTATATACTGGATAAATGGGAACCTTCTGAGTTGAACGGAGGAACTTTCTTGAAGCTACAATTAGGATTCTACAGTTTACATGTTTTCCTGGAGCCTTCACACCAATTGGAACATCAATTCGGAACATTGTTATTTGAATTGCGAAGAAATTGAACAATCACCAATAACCATTCATGATTCCTATAGATTACATATCCCTAGATGCATTGGAGCAATTTATAATATTCGAAATAGAAGAGGGGTTGGTCATCTAAGTGGTGATATTAATCCAAACAGGAGTGATTCTTTACTAATAATTACAATTGCAGAATGGGTGTTATCAGAAATTTATCGATTAAATTATCAAATACCGTTGCCTCAGGCACAAGAACTTGTAAATAAATTGGTTACTAGAAAATTAGAACTCATATTCGAGATAAATAGTATAAAGAAGTATGTAATTCAAGACTAGCATAAAAGACAAACTACTTGTTTTACTATATGCAGAATCATCTGAATTTTTGACTATTGAATCATTGTGTAACTACCTTAAGTACAAAAACAAGTCCTATCTTGAAAGAAAAATTCTTAGTGACTTCGATTATGAAAAATATATTGAAATGACCGTTGATAAAAAGATCTATCTATTACCCCCTGGAATTAAATATGTAGAAGATAATTACGATAAATGGAAACTAAATACTTGATATCATGACTGAAAACTTATCTAAAATTAACCTAAAAGTCGGACAAATAGAGATTTCAATTGAAGGACCTACCGATTTTGTTTCGACTCAATATGACAAAGTTGAAGCTCATCTAAAATCACTTCTAGAGTTATCAACTAAAATTCCTGCAGCAAAACCAGTTATAGCTAATAATCATCAAGATTCTCCTGAGTCTACACAAAAGGTTTCATCTGGTTCCTTACCTGATACTTTCGGAGAATGGCTCAACAAAATTCCTAGAGAAACTAGCGATACAGATAAAGCAGTTCTAGCAGGATACTTTACACAGATAACATATCAAACAAAAAGAGTTTTAGAGTGAGATCTAACAAAATTGCTTAAGGAACATAGCATTAAACTGTCAAATCCAAGTACATTTTGTAAAGGTGCTGTGAATACAAAAAAGATTTTTCAACACTCAAAGACTGGGTCAGAATCAAATTATAGAGTGACAGAAACTCAGAAAGAGATGAAAACATTGTTGCCGAGGAATGACTGTGTGAGGACACATTAGCTTTCTAATAATTGACCATTTTGAAACTTTGCACAAAATGTAACACGGACAATATGGGTAAGTTATTTGTCACACTTTTTGCTTTTGCTCCTACTCCCTAGATAAATTTGTAATAGTTCTTGCATCCGGACACGCGCATCTGCACGCAATTCAAATCCTGTACCGTGACAGCTTACTGGCTTCGAGGATAGCTTGTACCGCGACACTGCGCCAGTGCTCATTTTGTAACATTTGTTACTATCTTGAACAGATCCTTATCACTTATCAACTTTGTACCGCGACACACGTAATGCTCATTAAAATTTGTAGCCAACGGCGAAAAGTGCGTAGCCATAACCCTCCTTTTCCGACCAATTAGACCTTCTGGTCGGAACCAGGACAAGTGGTCGGCCGGATACATCGGCGTAGACACAACTTGTCCCGATAAAATCGGGGAACCTCCCGGTATTCCGGTGTTATAAGCAAGCCGAAGCTTCAACAAGAAAATGATTCAAATATAAAAAAGTCCCAAAGCTTGACTTGTCATCCATAATTGCATAATTTTGATTAAGATATAGAATTATACATATTTAATTTGTAATACTCATATTGGGATGGCAAGTATTATAGAAGGTTATAATTACGACATCTTCATCAGCTACCGCCAGAAAGACAACAAACATGATGGCTGGGTTACTGAGTTTGTTGATAATCTGAAGGGGAACTCGAATCAACTTTTAAAGAAGAAATCAGTGTTTATTTTGATATTAACCCACATGATGGACTATTAGAGACACACGATGTAGATGCTTCGCTTAAGGAGAAACTAAAGTGCCTGATTTTTATCCCTATCATCTCTCAAACCTATTGTGATTCAAAAAGTTTTGCCTGGCAGCATGAGTTTTGTGCTTTTAATAAATTAGCTAAGGAAGATCATTTTGGAAGAGATATAAGACTTACCAGTGGAAATGTCGCAAGCAGAATATTGCCTGTTAAGATTCATGATCTTGATCAGGAAGATAAAACTCTTCTTGAAAATGAATTGGGTGGTGTTCTTCGCAGTATTGAATTTATTTATAAGGAGATCTGGTGTTAACCGACCTCTCAAACCGACTGATAATAAAACCGACAATCTGAATAAAACCGATTATAGAAATCAGGTTAATAAAATTGCCAATGCCATAAAGGAAATCATTGGCGGTTTGAAGAACCCTTCATCGTCAATTGGTATACCTACCAGGAAAGATTCCTCCAATATTTCTAAAAGCAACTCAGAACCATTTGAATCCATTGCAGTTTTGGCTTTTGCCAATATGAGCAGCGATCCTGAACAGGAATTTTTCAGTGATGGCATCAGTGAGGAGATTATTAACATGCTGGCCCAGGTACCAGGATTAAAAGTTGCCGGACGTACTTCTGCATTTAGTTTCAAAGGGAAGAATCAAGACCTGAGAATCATAGGTGAGCAACTGAATGTGAATTATATTCTGGAAGGCAGTGTAAGGAAATCAGGAAATAAAATACGCATCACAGCACAGCTTATTAAAGTTGCCGATGGTTATCATCTGTGGTCTGAAAAATATGACAGGGAACTGGAAGACATCTTTGATATACAGGATGAGATATCCTTAGCCATCCTGAATGCCATTAAAATAAAATTATTCGGAGCAGCGAAGGAAGCAGTACTTAAAAAGTATACCGATAACCCCGAAGCGTATCAGCTATATCTTCAGGGGAGATTTTATATACAATAAGTTTGCGGGGGCGGATGGCTTAAATAAGGCGATTGAATATTTCAAGGCTGCAATCAAAATAGAGCCTGACTATGCATTAGCCTATGCCGGCATTGCATACAGCTATTTAGTTTTATGGGTTTTTAATTATCTCCCACCAGAAAAGTGCCTGCCACAAATGAAGCAGGCTATACAACATTCCTTACAGTTAGACGATGCAATTGCTGAAAGCCATTTAGCAATGGGCAGTATTAAAATGTATTATGAATGGGATTTCGCAGCGGCAACTATTGAATTCAAAAAAGCTATCGAACTGAACCCCAACTTCGCTGAGGCACATGAGCAATATGCCACTTGCATGGTGTTTATTGGGCAATTATGAAGAAGCGATAAAACATGCATCAATCGCATATAACCTCGATCCTTATTCTTTATTAATTATATTTCATGTAGCAGTTGTATATTGGATGACGGGAGATGGTGAAAAAGAACTTGAATATGGAAGGAGGTTAGTTGAATTGGAACCAAATTTCTATGGGGGTCATATTCATGTTGGCAGGTGGTTTGACAGCTATTAAAGAGATATGAAGAAGCTGTTTCTGAAATTGAAATGGCGGTTCACCAAAATTATGGCTCATTTACATTACGTTGTCTGGGACAACTGTATATGGACTTATGGGAGAAAAAGTTAAAGGCACGAGAAGTGCTTGAAAAAATGGAAAAGCTGAAAAGCACTCAATCGGTAAGCAATTATGATATTGGCGTTGTTTATATGGCAGTGGGAGAATTTGATAATGCATTTCAATATTTTGAAAAGGCAATAGAAAATGCATGAAGGAATAATTGATATATATTAAAGCTAATATGCGGTATTTTCCGGAATTTGAAAAAGACCCACGAACAAAGCAATTATTAGAAAAAATAGGGATTGCCTTATCAATGATAATTCAGTAAATAAATACATATTAACTGATTTATGACTTCTCATTTGATAAATCACAAACTGGATTTTTACACTTTTTCTATTCCAAATTAAAAACAACAAGGTTGATAATGAGGCCTATAAAAATGGCCTGCTTATAACACGGACAATAAAGGTCATTTGTTTGTCACGGTTTTTGCAATTCGTTCCTGCCTCCATGACAGATTTGTAATGAAGGTACCGCGACCGCTCCACTGCTCGCCTAAAGCTTTGTACCCGGTGATAGTTACGCGGCTCTTATCAAACCTGTACCGCGATACACGTATATTTTACACAGTTTTGTACCATGATTGCAAAAGGCACGCCCCCGACCTTCGGTTCGGGGCACGGCATACCCTCCTTGCACCCCCGCTGCTCACTTCGATCGCGCGGGGTGCGACGTGACAGTTTTCTGGCCTCGCTGGCACGGAGTATATGGACCCTGCCCGGATGCTTCGTCAGGTAACACTTACTTACTTTATTGCCGTCCGTTAGCGGGCAATGTCGACAACATCTAACACCATCAACTGATTGATAATTTTGTACTTCTATTGACTTCTTAACCTTGACAGTTCCATTATCTGGACAGATTCTTGTTTACCAAAGACAACGCCCGTTAACTCCTAAAGAATTACATTACCGAACAAAGAGATGCTACTCAAAATAAATTTTAATGCGAGACAATAGATTTATAGCTGAACACAGAGGTGGATTACTGACGAAAAAACATCATCGACAATTGATGATATGGGCTTGTGTTTGCACTGAGCATGTGTTGCCTCTCCTCGGTGGAACTTTAGATGAGCGAATGAAAAATGCCTTATTGATTGCAAGAGGGTGGGCAAATGGAAACACAACGGTAGGTGAGGCAATGAAAGCATCTGTTGGAGCACATGCTGTAGCGAGAGAATTAACTAATCCGACTTCAATTGCAGTTGCACGAGCGGTTGGACAAGCTGTTGCTACTGCTCATATGGCTGATCATTCTTTAGGAGCAGCAATTTATGCCTTGAAGGCAATTGAAAGTGTTGGAAAATCGATAGAGGCTGAAAGAAAATGGCAAAATGAACAATTACCATCAGAAATAAAGGAAATTGTCTTAACCGCCAGGACTATTAAAGAAAAAGTTAAACAATTTTAATCAGGGAAAGAACAAAATTAATAACAACGCTCCGCTAACAACGGACGGTAAAATTAATAGGCTTGTCACACTTTTTGCTTTCCTGCCTGCCGCCTGCCGGCAGCAGGGCAGGCAAGGCTTGCACCCCCGCTGCTCTCCGCCGGTTGGCGGAGCTAAAGTACACCAACCCCCAGTACTGGGGGTTCCCGGTGCTGTCGTCGGGTAACGCTTACTGAACCCTACCGCCGGGACGTTAGCAACAATTTTTGGCATTGATGAATATTTTTATATTTGTAAATTTATCAACCTAAAATCGAAACCATTCTGGTTTAAAATTCAAAGTAATGATGAAAGAATTTTTGGGTGTGTTCCATTTTCTTTACGATTAATTATTTTGTGTATTCCCAGGATACGATTTCTACACATCATTTTGTTGGAGATGAATATGAAGGGGGGATTGTATTCTATGTTGACAACTCGGGGCAACACGGATTAATTGCACTAAAAAGAGATCTGACATTGGAAAAAGTGATGTGGGGAACCAATGGGAAAACAAATGCAACATCAATGACAAATGGACAAGAAAATACTCGAATTAATCGTCAATTATGCAATGCAGAACATTGCAAATCCAACAAAATATGCTGCATGTGGTTGTGACAGTTTAATATCTGAAGGATATTCAGATTGGTATCTTCCTTCTATTGATGAATTGCAAAAGATGTATAATAATCAAACGATCATAGGAAACTTTAGAATTGGAGACTATTGTAGTTCAACAGAGTATGGTAGAAAGGATGTATGTTGCATTCATTTTCGGCCTCATAAAAGTATTCAGTTTTATTATAATAAGAATAATAAAGACTATTATGTGCGATGTATTCGGAAGTTATAAAATCTTATTAAACAGTTGCTAACACGGACGGTCTATAATTAATAAGCTCGTCATTGTTTCCAGCCCTCGGTATAAACTCCGTGGGCTTTTTTTTGATATTAAATATCAGGTTCATCCTAAGTGGGATCTTTTAGAATGATCAATAATCAATATATTCTGCTAACCATTATGACAGAGGAATTTATTGAGTATATAGGAAATAAACCAACATTGAAAATAGAGAGAGAAGAAAAGAATAAAGGATAGAGAGCAATACTATACTAGAATCTTTGTAATAATACTTGATGAGTTTTAATCATTGTGGTACATATGTGGGGAAATGACCTTATAAATTATAACATTATCACTTGAAATAATGCTGATTGTATAAAAAATATGTCGGCCCGGAGGGAATCGAACCCTCGACCCCATGATTAAGAGTCACGTGCTCTGCCAGCTGAGCTACGGGCCGTAAAACAACGCGCAAAAATACAAAAATCGCGAAATAATTGCCTTTTATTCTAAATATTTAATTTTATAAATGATTTTCCATACTGTATCACTAACCTAATTTCATCAAAATGACCACCGATAAAGCAACAGCCAGATGGCTCGGGAAAATGGCCTTCGAAGGAGATGTCGACGGACATAAAATAACAATTGACGCATTGCCCCAGAGCGGCGGGGAAAACAGGGGCGCACGCCCAAAACCCCTCATGCTCCTCGCACTCGCAGGATGTACAGGCATGGACGTGGTATTAATCGCCGGAAAAATGAGGATCGAAATTGAAAACCTTAATATCACCGTTTCCGGAGAAGTCACCGAAGATTACCCTAAACGCTATCACTCCATGCACGTTGTCTATGAAATATCCGGAAAAAACCTGCCGGCAGACAAACTCCAAAAGATCGTCGAAATGTCGGAACATAAATATTGCGGAGTCAGCGCCGTTTATAACAAATCTGTAAAAATGACTTCGGAAATAAAGATCATAGAGACCTGAAATCCTGTATGGATTTCTGATTGAGAATTTACTTTGAGATAAGGATATCGTATGCTTCTTTCGGGGTTTTTCCCATTTTTTCAGCAATACTCCTCAGCGTGGTCTGTCCGTCTGCTTCAATACCCATCTCGCTGAGCCTCCCGATAATTATCTTCATGTCGGTTCCGTTATTCCTGGCTATTGACTCGACCGTTGTTTTACCGAAACCTTGCCCTGAGCCACCTCCTCCCTGTGCATGATCTTCCGCTTTCTTATATTTTGATGCAAGGATATTATAAATTGAAACAGGCTTTGTTTTATTCCTTTCAGCTATCTGCTGAAGTGTGGAGTCGGTATCCCCAAGCTTAATTCCGTTATTGGTGAGTGTTTCCTGAATATCAGAAACCACCACACTGTCAAACAGCACCGATAACTGGCTCAATGTATACGCTTCCATGTGGATTGCCGGAGGAGTTTCAATTTTGCTGCCCCAGCTCTCCTTCATTTTCCCGCCAAACGACATCACCGGTCCGAAGGGAGTCCATGAGCGCAGCGTTCCGACGAAAATAACTCCCGAAAGAACGACAGCAACGGCAAGTTCCCATTTTTTGTTGAGGCCGGCCCTGATCTTACTTTTGAAATATATGAGGAATGTCTTCCAGTTAACGAAGAAAAGATGAATGATGAAAAATATGAAGAAGAGATATGAGAATATCGTGTGAAGCGCCTGCCATTCAGTCTTTGTGAAAAGCATAAGCTTCCATGTTCCCCAGTTTGCAATTCTGCCGGGAGGGGCTATATAAAGTATAAAACCTGACCATGACATGATAATCGTAGAAATTACCAGTGAGAAGCTCGTAAAACTCCTGAGGTTGAATCCGTTTTTCTCTTTTACCATATATTTGTTCAGCGAAATTATTTGAGCCGCAAATATCTTAACTTCGCGACCAAATAAAAATATTTGTATCTAAATTGCATCTCTGTTTAATTGATTGCTAATAATAGAATAAATATCACAACGATGAAACATATGCTGTAAGTTCTTATTAATCAGCAGTTTAATTTCTATTCAAAAATTCAGGTACTGGTTCTTTCCCAGGATGTCTATAAAATGACTGTTGCACAGGATAGCAGCGGCGATTATACCACAATCCAGGCTGCAATCGATGCCTCCAGATCATTCCCCGATCAGCGGATTACAATATTTGTCAAAAATGGCACATACAGGGAGAAAATCGTTGTCCCGGCAATTAATACCCGTCTTTCAATAATCGGCGAAGATCCTGAGAAAACAATCATAACCTGGGATGACTACTTCGGCAAAATGAAAAGAGGACGCAACAGTACTTTCTATACATATACATTGCTTGTCATCGCCGACGACTTTTATGCCGAAAACCTGACAATAGAGAATAGCGCCGGACCTGTCGGACAGGCCCTTGCCCTGTATGTTAAAGGCGACAGGTGCGTATTCCGCAACTGCAGGATACTGGGAAACCAGGATACTCTTTACACCGATGGTCTCAACAGCCGCCAGTACTTCGACGGATGCTATATCGAAGGCACGACCGATTTTATCTTCGGTCCTGCAACTGCATTATTCAATAATTGCACTATCCACAGTAAAAGGGATTCATATATTACTGCAGCAAGCACTCCCGAAGGGAAACCTTTCGGATATGTGTTCATGAACTGCAAAATTACTGCCGCACCTGAAGCAAAAAAGGTCTACCTGGGACGTCCGTGGCGCGATTATGCCAGGACTGTCTTCATTAATTGTAACCTTGGCTCGCAAATCGTTCCTGCAGGATGGTCGAACTGGTCCGGAACCACCCGCGACAAAACAGCATATTATGCCGAATATGGAAATACGGGTCCGGGTGCAGATGTGTCACAAAGAGTAGCCTGGAGCCATCAGCTCACAAAAGAGGAAGCTGCAAAATATACTGTAAAAAACATCCTTTCTCCGGTTCTTCCACTGGAAAAGCCTGTTGAAGAATGGATTATGGGTAAAGAATAATATAAATGAAAAAGAAATTCCTGATTATCACTTGTCTGCTAATTACAATATCTGTTAATAGCCAGATACTAAATAAAAAGCCGGCAGCTTCTATATTGATCACTGATAAGCTGACTTCCTTGTCGCCTTCTTCAGTCAGAATTGAAGGGTTTCTGGGAGACAAGATCAATCTTTGCATCGAAAAGCGGATCAAAGTCCAGGATGTAGATCATCTGATCGAACCCTTCAGGCACAAGGAGGAAACCCGGCTCTGGCAGAGCGAGTTCTGGGGCAAATGGATACAATCGGCAATTGCGGCTTATGACTATAATCGTGATCCTGAGCTGCTTGCCATAATCAGAAATGCCGTAAGCGGACTTATATCAACCCAGATGCCAAACGGATATATAGGAAACTATTCGGATGCGGCGGCTCTTCAGCAGTGGGATATCTGGGGAAGAAAATACACTCTCCTTGGTCTGCTGGCATATTATGATCTCACAGGTGACAAAGCATCCCTTGCTTCAGCAAAAAAGGTGGCCGATCACCTCCTCACACAGGTAGGACCGGGTAAAGCCGATATTGTTAAGACAGGCAACTACAGGGGTATGCCAAGCAGTTCGATCCTGGAGCCTATGGTATATCTGTACCTGCGGACCGGAGAAGGCAGATACCTCGATTTTGCAAAGTATATTGTCGCACAGTGGGAAACTCCTGCAGGCCCGAAGCTTATCAGCTCTGCAATTGGAGGCGTGCCGGTATCGGAGCGTTTCCCTCATCCGTCAACATGGTGGTCATATGAAAACGGCCAGAAAGCGTACGAAATGATGTCGTGCTACGATGGACTTCTTGAGCTTTACAGGATCACAGGCGAACGAAACTATCTGGAGGCTGTCGGGAAATCAGTAAAGGATATTATTGAAAATGAAATAAATATCGCTGGTTCGGGCAGCGCTTTTGAATGCTGGTACCATGGCTCTGAATATCAGACCGAACCGACCTATCATACAATGGAGACTTGTGTAACTATGACCTGGATGAAGCTGTGCCATAACCTTTTAAGGATAACCGGGGATCCGGCCTATGCCGATGAGATTGAGAAATCAGCCTATAATGCCCTTCTGGCTTCCATGAAATATGACGGATCGGAAATTGCAAAATACAGCCCATTGGGTGGTATCCGACATGCTGGAGAGGAGCAATGCGGAATGCATATAAACTGCTGTAATGCCAATGGCCCGAGGGCATTCATGATGCTTCCCGGGCTTGCCGCAATGAAAGGTCAGAATGAAATATACCTTAATATATATAGCCAAAGCAGGTTGGTTATCCCACTGGATTCAAAAAACAGTATCAATATCAATATGATGACCGATTACCCTGTTTCAGATGAAATACAGATCAATATCGATCCTTCAAAACCGGGGAATTTTACCGTTGCCTTGCGTATACCTTCATGGAGCATAAAAACCTCAATCACCGTTAATGACGTTCCTGTTGCCGATGTGGCTCCGGGTACATATAATAAGATAACCCGTTTGTGGAAGAGCGGCGATAAAATAAAACTGAGATTAGACCTTAGGGGCAGGCTCATATCCAAAAATGGCTGCCAGGCAATACTCAGGGGACCTGTGGTTCTGGCACGCGATGCAAGATTCAAGGACGGATTCATCTATGAATCGGCTGTGGTGAGTGATCAGGATGGTTTTGTAGAGCTTAATCCTTCATCATCGAAGCCTGAAAACATATGGATGAGCTTCACTGCGCCGCTTGTTGTCGGAACTGATCTTGAGGGTGAGTTCCGCAATCCTAAACAGGTGAGCTTCTGTGACTTTGCATCTGCAGGAAATACATGGGGAGAAGATTCGCGCTATCTGGTGTGGATTCCGAAAACGCTGAATGTTATGAATTCAGAATATAAATCGTATTGACTACTTTAACGCACAATGAAATAAAATACTGCCAATAGTACTAAAGCGATACCTGTTATCCATGAAAGAATATTGAATATTTTTTTGAGACGTTCTAAAGAAGATAGAAAAAGAGTCAACAAGAATATAATTCCCAAAATCATAAATAATATTCCAAAATTAATGTTACCCATTGTATGTCAGTTTTATTAGTTTATAAAATAATCAATCATTCACTTTTTGTAGCATCAGGTTTATTTGCCATCGGACACCCTGGAACAGGACAATTAATAATCTTATGTTCCCTGTTATCGGCAGGTTCCCATCCCATTGTAAGAAATAAGACAGTAAAACCAATTACATATGCCACTGCAACATGCCAGCCATTCTTTACCCATCGGCCTACATGACGCGCTTCAGGAAATTTATTTGTAATTGCTACTCCTGCTGATGAACCGAACCAAATCATTGATCCGCCAAAACCAACTGTATAGGCAAGCATTCCCCAGTCATAATGTCCCTGATCGAGACATAATTTTGTTAACGGGATATTATCAAACACTGCTGAAACAAAACCCAAGCATAAATGCTGTTACCCATGAAGCATCAGGCAGATCTTCAACCGGCATAAGGGATGCACAAAAAACAAGGCATAGAAGAAAAACAGTTCCTTTAATTGCTCCTGGCACTTCTTTCCATGGGATAGGTCTTAAGAACAGCTCCAATCAGGATAGCTATCCATACTCCAAGAGCAGGCATATCATAAAGGAAATTTGAAATAATTGCACCAACCAGCATCATAAAACAATCAGCAATTTCATCCAGTCAATTTTAACTGCTCATGTTAGGATCTTTTTGAATTCTCTGGTATTTATCCTGCTGGTGTGAAGCAAACCAGGCAAAGAAAAGAAGTGCTGTCAGTGCAGCAATGAATCCATGAAGAACATTCAAAGGACTAACGCCATCAATCCACATCATTGTTGTTGTTGTATCACCAACCACACTGCCGCTTCCACCTGCATTACTGGCAGCTACAATGGCTGCAATGAAACCAATATGAACTTTGTTTTTAAAAACCACAATTGCAATTGCACCACCAATCAGTGCTGCAGCAATATTATCGAGGAATGAAGAGATTACACAAACAAATACAAGAAGAATAAACGGCCCTTTCCAGTCATTTGGAAGAAATTTAGGAAGAGCTTCAGGAATACCTGATTCTTCAAATATCTTTGCCAGAATCGCAAATCCAAGCAATAATCCCAGAAGATTCAGAATTATACCCCATTCTCCCTGTCGGAGATTCTTGTCCATTAGTTGTTCAGTCATTGTAGTTTCTGTCCAAATATATGCTCCATAAAATTAAATCCCGGATCAAAAACGAATTTGAAAATCAAGAAGTACAGTCAAACCAATTACAGCAACCCAGAAAGTCTGTTTATGAAGAAGTGCAACTCCTAAAAGTATCAATCCGAAAATTATAAATTCAACCCTGACAGGACCAACTGATGGCACCTTACCTGCAGATGCAGAAGCCATAAGCGGTATCATAATTAAAAGATTATTAAAAGAAAGATGCCTTTTTTGAAATATTAGTAAACTGATTGTAAGAAGACTGTTTTTCATAGAATTGACAGTATTTAAGATGTCTTATTAATATATTTGTATTTGATACCTTCAAAGCGTAGCTTGCCATATCTTTTTATTCATCCTGAGATATTTACTTTGCCTTTGCCGTGGCGAATAATCATTTTTGAATTCAGTTTGTTTCCGATAGAGAAGTACGTTCACTAAATCCTGGATAGTGAGTGTCATTATCACAAGCGCAACATTATGAAAGCATCAGGATCCTTTGTCAGTTCTTTTTTCAATTCGATTTTCAAGCCCCTCAAAAGGAACCTGGGTATTGTTCACGAAATATACCTTTTCTTTAGTCATTGTCAGATTGATCTCTTTCTTCTGAATCGTCTGGCTGTTTCGCGAATTTGGCAAAGAAACCCTTATCATGCTTGGATTGAGCAGCGTAGAGATAATTATGAAGAACAACATAAGAAAAAACATGATGTCGTTCATGGATGAAGTGAATACTTCAACTGTATAGTCCTTTTTTCTTACGAAGTCTATCATTTTGAGGGACTTTTTAAAAGGTCAATGAAATTCATCGCATTCCATTCAAGCTGTTGGATAGCTTTATTTATAATCATATTGAGCCAGTGGTAGCCTATATAAGCAACGATTCCAACAATAAGCCCGGATGCACTGCTAACCATTTTGGTATAGAGCCCGGCAGAAACACTGCCTATGCTGACATCACTCGTCATTGAGATATTATAAAATATCTTTATTACCCCAATTATTGTTCCGAGAAAACCGAACATAGGTGCTATACCTGCAATAACAGCAAGTATCTGTATGTTTTTTTCCATATTATAAACTTCAAATTTACCGGCTATCTCGATTGATTCTTCAATTTCTTTAATAGGCTTGCCTACCCGCGAAATTCCTTTCTCTATCATCCTGGCTATAGGTTTATCCGTATTACGGCATAGTGTAAGTGCTGAATCGGATATTCCCGCTTAACCATAAAGTCACGGATGTTATTCATAAATGTCTACATCTGTGCTGATGATAGCGCCTGATACTAAAATATCGTTCAAGAAACACATAAGCAGCCACGAAGGAAAGTACAGCAATTGGTATCATTATAATACCACCTTTCATAATTATATCCAACAATGTCAGTACGTTTCAGGCCCAGGTAATGTGGGAAGTGCTGGGGCATTCGCAACAGCTTTATTCAGCGTGTCAGTGGTCTGTGTAATTAGCATGAAGATTGGTGTCATATTGATTTATTTAATTTATTATACTCTAAAACTATCATCCCCGATTGTTTTATTCAATCGGGTTTATTTTGCAAATTCTAACCTTTGAAAGGTTACCTGAAAATCCCCCTTCTGTAGTTCCAAAAAGAAGTGAACAGGAATAAATTTGCTTTTTAAATGATAACGCTTAATAGTCATCGAAAAACCTGTTAATCAGGGAAGATTTAGGAAAGTACTACTATTGATATAACTTAACCATTGGGATATCTTAATATACCCTCAAAACTGGTTCTGTACAGAATTTATTTCTAATTTAGATCAGATCCGGAGGATATTGACTAAAGGACTTATATGAAGTGTTTTTGAGATTAAAAGATAATAATGTGAAATTAAGGAATAGTTCTTTTTTGAAAAGAACTAATCTTCTGGAGTGTTAAAAGGTTAAGAAGTCTGAGTTCTGAATATTTTGATACTGAGCAATTGATAACTATTGTCTCAACTTTTTCGCCTTGATTTATCGGTCTGGATTTACTTTCCTTCAGTTCTAAATTCAGACAATTCTTTTCCGTTGATTCATTTTCAGAACACTTGGCTAAGAATAATTTCACTTGATTCTTTAATGCAACGGCTTAATTGACCCTTGCTAATTTCAAGGGAGAGGAGAAGTATAATAATTACAGTTAAATACTTTAACGGCAATAACTTCATTTTGTTATTTCGAAAAATTATGCTGCAAATATATTAGAAATAATTATTCAGAATAATCTTGTAGCAATTTTAATTTCTTTATTATGTATGTAGTTTTCTTTTGTAGTCTTAACAGATATTATTTCATTTTAAAATTCTTTTCCAGTATCCATCTGAAAAATTTCCCTGGAAGAATATATTTCAAGCGAACAGCAATCTTCTCGTACAAAGCACCTATTATATATCTCTGCTTTCGGATTTTTGCACTCGACTATCCTGACTATCTTTCTGGCAAGAAATGCAGGTTTTTTACCGGCAAGCTCATTTCTTTCCATAATCGCAAGAGCTGTCATGAACTGTTTATTGTATGGATCTTCCGGACTTGTTGGGGTGAGGAATTTCCTGCGATGCATTGGTATTGTTTGTACTGAAATCGCCCGGATTGATCAGGACAACTTTGATGTTGAACTGATCGACCTCCATTCTGAGAGATTCGGTGAATCCCTCTATTGCAAATTTGCAGGCGAATAGAATGAATGGAAAGGAATCCCATCAATCCTCCAATGGAGCTGAAATTTATTATCATTCCGCCACCCTGCTTCCTCATGTATGGCAACACTTCCTTTGTCAGATGGACCAGCCCCAGGAAATTTGTATCCATCTGAAGCCTGATAAATCTGCCAGGGATGGTCTCTACCGGTCCGGCACTGTGCATTCCGGCATTGTTAATCAGAACATCAATCCTTCCCTCCTTGCTGATCACGGCTTCAACAGCTTCATGAATTGAAACAGCATCAGTAAGATCCATTCTGAGGATATTTATGGACTTGTCTGTTTCACAATCTCTCCGGACAGTTCCATATACCGTATGACCAGCTTCAGCCAGAAGCCTGGCGGATTCTTTCCCGAATCCTGACGAGACTCCGGTTATCAGAATAATCTTTTTCATTCAGTCAAAGATTAGCCTAATATTTTCAGCGCTTTTGCGGCCTTTGTAATCTTCTCCACTGAGATATCCACCTGCTCCTTCGTATGTGTGGCCATCAGTGAATATCTTATGAGACAATCCTCTTTGGGCACCGCCGGAGAAACAACAGGATTAACAAAGATCCCGTCTGCAAGAAGAACCTTTGTCATAATCAAAGCTTTAATGTCATCGCGGATGAACAGCGGTATGATCGGAGTTTCAGATTTCCCGGTGTCGAATCCCATCTCCTTAAATGCTTTCAGTGCATAATGTGTGATATCCCAGAGATGTCTGATCCTTTCAGGTTCGCTGACCATAATGTCTATTGCAGCCAGAACTGATGCGGCTGATGCGGGGGTCATGCTGGCGCTGAAGATCAGGGAACGTGAATTGTGCTTAATATAGTTTATGGTATCCTTGTCGGCAGCGATGAAGCCGCCAAGTGATGCGAGCGATTTGGAAAAGGTGCCCATGATGAGGTCAACCTTGTCGGTAAGCCCGAAGTGGGAAGCTGTTCCGGATCCGTTCTTGCCCAGTACACCGATTGAATGTGCATCATCGACCATTACAGTTGCATTGTATTTTTCCGCAACCCTGACCAGCTCCGGAAGCTTGACTATATCACCTTCCATGGAAAAGATTCCGTCAGTCACAATAAGCTTTAAGGTATCCGCGGTACAACGCTTCAGTTTTGTTTCCAGTGCATTCATATTGTTGTGTGAATACTTCAGCACTTTCGAAAAAGAGAGTCTGCTTCCCTCAATAATGCTTGCATGATCGAGCTCATCCAGCAACAGATGATCTTTTCGTCCGGTCAGAACGGAAACCACTCCAAGATTAACCTGGAATCCGGTACTGTAACAGAGTGCTCCGTCTTTTCCGACAAGATCGGCTAGCCGTTCTTCCAGTTTAATATGAATGTCGAGTGTGCCGTTCAGAAAGCGGGAACCGGCGCAGCCTGTACCATATTTGTCGACAGCTTTTTTTGCAGCTTCCTTTATCTTCGGATGATTTGTAAGACCCAGGTAACTGTTGGATCCGAACATCAGGACATCTTTCCCATCTATTTTGACAACTGTATCCTGATCTGATTCTATTTCCCTGAAATAGGGATAGATGCCGGCTTTCATCACCTGTTGCGGAGCATCGTACTTGGAGAGCCTTTCCTGTAATATTCTCACGGCTGTTAGGTTTAATCGGGCACCAAAATAGGTAAAAATGGAATATTGTTAACAAAATAATGTTTAAAAAGTATTATTGAAATTAATGGACCTTAATTGGCGGATATGTTTACTTTTGGTTTGAAATTTTTATAATGATTTGAATAACAGACTTATTTTTAACCTGGCATTATGATTGATATTTTATACAGAGATTCCCTATATATCATTTTCGGCTGTGCAATTTTTATTTTTGTAATGCTGTTTTTTATCTCGGCACCTTACGGTAAATTTCAAAGAAAAGGCTGGGGACCTGACATAAAGTCGAAATGGGCATGGCTGACAATGGAATTTACTTCACCGGCGCTCATAATTCTGTTTTTTATCCTGTCAGATAAAAAAAATGTTGTCCTTATCATCTTTCTGTCAGTCTGGTTGCTGCATTATATTCACAGGACATTTTACTATCCATTCAGGCAATCAGGCAGAAACAAGCCTTATCCGTTAGTGCTCGTCTTAATGGCAATTCTTTTTAATTTTCTAAATGGTTTTGTCAATGGGTACGGCGTTTTCTACCTGGATAATTATCCGGTAAGATGGCTGCTTTCATGGCAGTTCATTGCCGGAATAATAATATTCATCTCGGGCTATGTTATTAATAAGACTTCGGATGAAAAACTGGCAATGCTGAGGTCTCAGAACAGGCAGGATTACGTCATCCCGAGGGGATGGCTGTTTGAATATATCTCCTGCCCTCATTATTTCGGGGAACTCCTCGAATGGGGAGGATGGGCTTTGATGACCTGGTCGCTCCCGGGACTTGCATTCTTTGTCTTCACCTTTGCCAACCTTTTCCCCAGGGCAATATCCTCACATAAGTGGTACAGGGAACACTTTACCGAATACCCAAAAAAGAGGAAGGCGATTATTCCTTTTATTATTTAAGTGCCTAGAGTACTTAAAGTGCCTAGAGTGCCTAAAGTTATAAGATCCTTCCAACTTTAAGTACTTTAGGCACTTTAAGTACTTTAGGCACTTCAGACACTTTCTTCCCTTTTTATTTGGAAAGTATAAACATGAAATCTATTTTTATCCCCGAAAAATTTTTTGTCAAACAAATGGACGACTATCCGGCGAATATATTTTAATCACTGGTACAAAAGGATAGCCGGTTTATCCGGTCACTTCCTGCTGTGCCAGAAGCAGTAAGGAGGTGACTATGACTTCACTCACAACTTTTTATTTAAGCGGAATAATTGGCAAGGAAGCATTTGGATCCGACGGTGATGCCATTGGTATTATCAGGGACCTGCTGATCAATGCCGTGCCCTCGGGGCAGAATGATCCGGCTCAACAGCTGGTCATTGGCGTGAAGCTGAAGATAGGAAGGCAGACAAAATTCTATTCCTTCACAACTTTCAGGGTAGTTAAGGCAAGGGAAGCAATTAATGTAACCTGCAGCGATCTCATTGAGCTCAACAGCGACATTGTAAATAACGGGCTTCTTCTCGTCGAGAACATTCTCGATAAGCAGATAGTCGACCTTGAAGGAAGAAAGCTTGTACGGGTAAATGATGTAAGGCTTGCAACACTTCCCGCAGGAACTTTTGCAGTGGCAGTCGATATAGGCATTGAAGGACTGCTCAGAAGGATAGGAATATCTTATCCCATCAAGAAGCTTCTTTCACTTTTCAGGGTAAGCATCCCGGCCAAATTCATCCTCTGGGATGATGTTCAGGCAATTGATTTTTCAAATCTGAATATTAAGCTTTCGAAAAGCTATGAAAAGCTGCACACTTTACACCCTTCCGACCTTGCCGATATCCTTGAGGACCTGGGTAAAAAATCGAGCACCTCTGTATTTTCTGCACTCGATGAGGAAAAGGCTGCGGATGTGCTTGAAGAACTCGAAACAAGTGCGCAGATTCATATCGTGGAGAGTCTTCCCGTGAATAAAGTTGCGGATGTACTCGAGAAGATGCCTGCTGATGAGGTCGCAGACATCCTTGATGAACTTGAAGATGACAAGGCTGAGCTTCTACTGAAGGAAATGGAAGCCGAATCTTCACAGGAGGTCAGGGAACTGCTCGAATATGATGATGACCTGGTGGGAAGTATAATGACGACTGATTTCCTGTCGTTCAGCGAGTCGAAAACGGTCGAAGAGGTGCTCAGGGAACTGCGTCTCAGAAAACCTGAACCGTCAGAGCTTTATAACCTTTTCGTAACGGAAGAGAATGATAAGCTGATAGGTACATTCAGTCTGCACGATCTTGTAGTGGCAGAGCCTGATACGAAGCTGGGCCAGATTATGAAATCTGACCCGGTCTCGTTGTTTGACGACCAGAAAACCAAGGATATTGCAGAAATCGTTTCAAAATATAACCTTCTTGCCGTGCCTGTGATCGATCAGGATGAACAACTGCAGGGAATGGTGGTTGTGGATGATGTCGTCGAAGACCTGATAAGCGAAAGAAGAACCAGGAGGAGAAAATAAACCCTAATCATGGCATTCGCAAAACTGTCACGGAATAATTTTTTCAGGAAACTGGGGATCTTCCTTATGATCCTCGGACCCGGGATTATTACAGGCAGTGTCGATAATGATGCAGGAGGGATCACGACCTATTCCCTGGCAGGGGCTGAGTATGGCTATGGCCTGATATGGACTCTTATACCTTCATTTATTGTGCTTGTGGTGATCCAGGAGATGAATGCCAGGATGGGAATAGTGACAGGGAAGGGACTTGCCGACCTTATCAGGGAAAATGCAGGGATAAAGATCACATTCTTTATTTTCATAGGATTGCTTCTCTCGGGAATAGGGAACACCACAACAGAATTTGCCGGTGTGGCGGGAAGCATGGAAGTTTTCGGCATCACCAAATATATTTCGGTACCCGTTGTTGCAGTGCTTGTATGGCTTCTTGTGGTAAAGGGGACATATAAGATCGCTGAACGCATATTCCTGATCTTCAGCGTGTCTCTGCTCACATATGTTGTTTCTGCACTTATGGGTAAGCCTGACTGGAAGGAAATAGGATCGGCTGTAATAAATCCCCGTGTCGGGATGGATACACGAAGCATTGCAATGGTCATCGGTCTTGTGGGTACCACTATCGCTCCATGGATGCAATTTTATATGCAATCGTCTGTCATCGAGAAAGGCCTTAAGATGAAGAACTACAAATATACCGTGACTGATGTTGTAGTCGGTTGTGTGATTACTGTCGTTGTGGCATTCTTTATCATGGTCGCATGTGCGTCAACGCTTCATCCGAATGGCGTGGAGATCAATGCCGCAAAGGATGCTGCCCTGGCACTGAAGCCGCTGGCAGGGAATCTTGCATCACAGGTATTTGCCTTCGGACTCTTCATTGCATCAATATTTTCAGCAACAATACTTCCCCTTGCAACAGCATTCTTTGTTTGTGAAGCTTTTGGGTTTGAAGCAGGAATGGATAAGAAATGGGATGAAGCGAAGGAATTTTATATCCTTTATACGGGGATACTCGTTATTTCAGCCCTTATTATACTTATCCCCAATGCCCCGCTTATTCCTATCACACTATGGTCGCAGGTTATTAACGGGATACTTCTTCCTGTGGTTCTGATCAGCATGATGATTCTTATCAACAAGAAGAAAATTATGGGTATTTATGTGAATAGCCGGACAACAAATATCATCGGCTGGAGTGCCGTTGTAATCCTGATAGCTCTTTCTGCGGCATTATTGATCCTTCCCTTATTAAGCAAATGATTTTTTATTGTGATGGCCATTCCCCACCGGGAAGAGGCTTTGCAAGGATCATGGCAGGATCTAGTACAACATGCTTTATCTGCTTCCTGTTCCATGTGTAGGTTATATGAACCATCCCGTCATTTGTCTGTATTACAGCAGGATATGAGTATTCAGTTCCTTTCTGGTCATTTTCCAGGATGACGGCTGCTTCCCAGTTTATGCCATCATCGGAAATTGCTACATTAAGGCATATTCCGACCCGTTTTTAAGATGATTGTATATCAACCAGGTGCCTGTCATCCTTTAGGGTGACGGCATCTATTCCGGAATTGGGATTCGGCAATGTGCCGGGCGAGCTCGCTCCATGTCTCGGCCGTTATCTTCCGACCACGAAGTAAGGATCTTCGAATCCGTGCTGCGGCAAAGGAGCTGAAGTCTTCCCTCCTGATGAACTAAGTATTGTAGGCTGAATGGCTCCGGTTTTTCTTTCATTGAGGGCGCTCGTCCTTTCCCATGTAATGCCTTTATCGGCGGTAAATTCCATATGGACCCTCCATCCTTCATTTTCAGTGCTTGACGGACATAGTAATACTCCGTTGCTGAGCAAAACCGGTTTGTTCTTGACAGGGCCGATGATATCTTCCGGCAGCCGGTAGGCTACTGGACCACGTCTTTCCGCTTCGTCGATAGTCTATCAACTCACCCCACCATTCGAAGGGCTGGGTCCGACTTTGTAAAACAGAAGTATCTCTTTGCCGGAGTTATAAAAGAACCGGATTCCAGCATGGATATCTTTTCCCTTTATACTGAATGCCGTTTGCAACTTCGACGGGTTTTGTCCAGCTTCCTTTCCTGTACGACTGACCCATATTCCGACATCCGGGTTTTTTTCCCGTGTCCCTCCGAACCATGCTGCAAGCAATCCCTTGCCGTTCTGGATTATCGTTGAGGCATGGCATGATGGGAAATGAACATCCTGCGGCTGATAAATAAATTCAGATTTTATAATGCATTGTTCTCCCTTAAATTGGGCAGAAAACACTAAATATGCAGAAACAAAATCAGAAAGATTTTATTTTCAGTAATTTATATTCATTTCGTTTTGAATATATATTTTATTCATTATCATTTTTTGCCTATCCAAGACATGAAGGTCATCATTTCTCACGAATAGTTAAACCTCCCTTAGGAGGGCAGGGGGGTCATTTCTGTTTGGAGCCGGGGGTATCTTTTCTATTAAACATATGTTATCAAAAATCCAACCAGGAATATAGCCACTGTTCCAAAAACAATTGTCAGATTAGTATGGAAGGGGCTTTTGAGATGGCAAGGCTCATCCATATAATAATGATCACGCCTGCAATGACTCCGATGACGGCATCCGGCTTTCTGGACTGCTTTGAGATGAATCCGAGCAGGAATAGACCCAGCATTCCTCCGCTGAAGATCGAAGCCAGTGACCACCATGCGTCGAGGAGCGCTTTCCACTCCGACAAGGGACAGGGCAATGGCAATACCTGCTATGCCCATCAGAAATGATGATATATAAAGTACTTTCATGGAGGTTTTTTCTCCTGCCTCTTTATTGAAATACCTTTTGTAGTAATCTGTAAGAACTATTGTTGCCGTACTGTTAAGGCTTGTTGACACCGTGCTCATGCCTGCGGCAAAAATCGCTGCAATCAGAAGCCCTGTTATTCCTGGCGGCAATCCCGTGGCGATAAAATAAGGAAAAACCTTATCCCCTTCTCCTGCCACTTTCAGCTCTTCAGGCAAAAGATCAGGTTGTGCCGTATAATATGAAAAAAGAGCGGTACCTATATAAAAGAACATCAGCGATACAGGTATATACAGCAATGAGCCGAAAAGGGCAGACGATTTTGCCTGCCTGTCTGTTTCCGGTCGTCATATATCGCTGGACATAATTCTGATCGATGCCGTAATTCTGAAGGTTGATGAAGAGACCATAAACCAGCACCACCCAGAATGTCGAATCCGGTAAGGCTCGTGCCGAAACTGCCGAGGCTGAATTTATGATTGATCCTTGCTATTTCAAAAAGCTGTCCGGGCCCTTCAGGCATCGAAAAGGTAAGTATAATGGCACAAACGAGAGCCCCGGCAATAAGAATAATCCCCTGTATGGCATCGGTCCAGATCACTGCCTTTATGCCTCCGAGCATTGAATACAGCATTACCATCAGGCCGGTTATGATAATTACGGTCCTTACATTCCACCCGAAAAGTGCATTCAGCGGAAGAGCAAGAAGCATAAGGATTGCGCCTGTACGCATCAGTTGTGTCAGTATGTAGCAGACGATGCATAAATTCTTGCCCATGGTCCGAATCTTTGTTCAAGATAATAGTAAGCCGAAATATTTCCTATGGCGCGATAATGAGGGATGAAGAATTTTACGGTCATTATTGCGGCAAACGGAATGGAAAGACTGAATACGAATGCGTTCCAGTTTGTCATGTATGCTTTCCCGGGTAGAGCCAGAAAGCTGATGCTGCTGACAAAAGTTGCGAATATCGACATGCCGACGACCCAGGAAGGCATTTTTCTCCTCCGGCAGTGAACTGATCAGCGGTTTTATTCTTGAAATAAAAACTGGCTCCTATTATAATGTTGACGGCCGTCAGGGAAAAAAAGACAATAAGATCCAGCAGGGGAAGCTTCATTAGCAATGTTGATTTGTCAGCTTGATTGCCTAAATTTAATGCCAATATTTTTAATCCGTATATCCTGTATTAAAAATATTGCCATTTAACAAATGAAAATTAAATTTACGAAGGTTTACACGGATAAGTATTTCTTATGCAGAAAGGTTATTTTGATTCATATTCCTATGATACTCCGGTCAAAGGAGAAGTTAAATCTTATTGAAAGACTTAGGTTTAATAGTCGTCTGTACTTCACATATAAGTATGCAGTAATTGTTCTAGGACAAGAAAGCAGGCAAGAAAAGGAGCATTATGGCGATAAGGAATGGGCCGATTCCTCATATTATATTTTCAGGTTTATCGAGAAGACAGGTGCCAGGTTTCACATTACCGGGATGGAGAATATAGCAAGTTA